>JAXLYN010000066.1:0-48223 GCA_046351435.1 Polyangiaceae bacterium | reverse complement strand
TCTTCGAGACCAGTCCGCCGCCCTCGCTTTCCGGCGAGGTGCAAGCCCTGCGCGTTCCGGAAAGCACCCCCGTGATAGAAGGAGGGGCTTCGTACGACCTGACGTTGCGTCAGGTTTTCGCAACTGGAGCACGCCGTGCAGCACTGGGCCGCCGCTCTCGCTTTCCTCGCTCTCTCCGCCGTCGTCGGCGTGAGCATGCTCGTCATCTCGTGGGCGCTTCGCGTTCGGGCCCGCAAACATTCTCCGCTCAAGCACCAAACCTACGAGTGCGGTGAAGAGCCCGACGGCCCCGCGTGGCTCAAGTTCCACCCGCGCTACTACGTGGTCGCGCTGGTCTTCGTGCTGTTCGACGTCGAGGCCGCGTTTCTGTTTCCCTGGGCCCTCAGTGTCGGGAAGCTCGGGCTGGTGGCCATCATCGACATGCTGGTGTTCGTCGGGATCCTGATGCTCGGCTGGTGGTACGCGATCAAGAAGGGTGCGCTCGAGTGGCAGTGAAGGAAGACGATCGTCCGTTCGCGCACCCGCTCTACGACTACATGGAGCGCATGCCTGGGCTCGACGTGGCGACCACGTCGGTCGACAAGCTCATGGCGTGGGGTGGTTCGAACTCGCTGTGGATTTTCCCCATGGCCACCAGCTGCTGCGGCATCGAGTTCATGGCGGCGGCCGCCAGCCGGGTCGATCTCGATCGCATGGGCACCATCGTGCGCGCATCGCCGCGGCAGAGTGACGTGATGGTCGTCGCCGGCACCATCACCGTGAAGATGGCGCCGCGCGTGAAGAAGCTCTGGGATCAGATGCCCGAGCCCAAGTGGTGCATCGCCATGGGTTCTTGCGCCATCAGCGGCGACTTCTATCGCGAGATCTACTCGGTGGTGCCGGGCATCGACACGTTCCTACCCGTCGACGTCTACATTCCGGGCTGCCCGCCGAACCCCGAAGAGCTGATGCACGGGCTCCTGCGCTTGCAGCAGAAGATCAAGGATTTCCGCGAAGGCAGGCCGCGCGATCGCGCCGAGCGGCCGCCCACGCCGGAGTACATGCGCCGCCCGAGCCTGCCGCGCATCGGCGACCCGGATCGACCCGAAGAGCTCAGTCTGCTCCAGACGGAAAGTGCGGGCTCCCTCGGGCTCGGCAGCGAGCTCAATCTGGTGGCGCTCCGCGCCTCGAAAGACGGTGTCGCGCTCGAGACGAAGCTGGCCGAGCTCCGCGACAAGCTGAAGAAATCCCGCGAGGCGGGCGAGAAGAAGGAGTAGCCGTGGGAGCCAAAGGCCTCGCGAAGAACGAGGAGCTCGACAAGCTCCTCCAAGATTCGTTCGGTGTGACCGACATCCCCGCGGACGCGCCCGCCATCGTCGACCCGGCGCGCCACTACGAGCTCGCCGAGCAGCTGAAGTCCCTCGGCTATCGCATGTACGTCTCGGTGGTGGCGACGCACTATCTGGCGCAACCCGCCGGCAAGACCGGGCCCGAAACGCCGGAGCACTACGAAGTGGCCACCCTCCTTCGCAAGACGGGGCCGGGCGCTCCGGTCGCCGCCTGGCGCTGCAAGGTCGAGATCGGCGGAGCGCTCGCGAGCCTGGTTCCGCTCTTTGCCGGCGCCGACTGGCAAGAACGCGAGCAATACGACTTGGTGGGGGTGCGCTTCGAAGGTCACCCGGACTTGCGGCGGCTGATGATGCCCGAAGATTGGGAGGGCCATCCGCTTCGCAAAGACTACGCCATCGACACGGCGTGCACGCCCTGGAGGTAGGCGATGGAAGCAAGCGTCGAAACCTCGGCCAAGAAGGCCGCGAAGAAGCTCGAGAAGACCAGCGCGGGGAGCCTCTTCCTGCCCGGTGCGGTCGCTCCCATCGAGCGCGGAGATCCGTACCTCGACGTCGATGAGTACGATCCCGAGGCCGATCTGATGGTGTTGAACCTCGGACCGCAGCACCCGAGCACCCACGGCGTCTTCCGCGTGAAGCTCTACCTCGACGGCGAGTTGATCGTGAAAGCCGTGCCCTACGCCGGCTACCTGCACCGCGGCGTCGAGAAGCTGTGCGAGAAGCTCGCGTTCACGCAGATCACTCCCATCGTCGACAAGAACGACTACGTGTCGCCGATGATGAACGAGCAGGCCATCAACATGGCCTTCGAAGCGCTCCTCGGCGCCGAAGTCCCCCGTCGCGCGCGCTACATCCGCACGCTCCTGGCCGAGCTCCAACGAGTCGCGAGCCACCTGCTCTGGCTCGGCACGTTCGCGCTCGACCTGGGTGGGGCTCTGGGCGGCGGCTCCACCCTCTTCCTCCACTGCTTCCGAGAGCGAGAGCTCATCCTCGACCTCTTCGAGATGTTGACGGGCTGCCGCTTCCACTACAACACGCACACCATCGGCGGAAACCGTCACGACATCCCCGAAGGCTGGACGGCGCGTGTGAAGCAGGCCCTCGGCGTCATCGGTTCGCGCGTGGACGAGTACGAGGAGCTCATGACGAAGAACAGCATCTTCGTCAAACGTACGCGCGGCGTCGGGGTGCTCGACGGCGAGCTCTGCCTCGAGCTCGGTATCACAGGTCCTCTCTTGCGTGCGGCCGGCGTCGACTACGACATGCGGCGCGATGCGCCCTATCACGCGTACGACGAAATCGAGCTCCGCGTGCAGACCGAAACTGCCGGCGACTGCCAGGCCCGCACGCTGGTGCGGGTGCGCGAGATCCGCGAGAGCATCCGTATCGTCAGCGAGATGATCGACGGTGTGCCCGAGGGTCCGATCTGCGGCTACAAGCCCATCAAGATCGTGCTCCAGGAGCGCAGCGCAGGCGGGCAGGCGTACGCAGCGCTGGAGAGTCCGCGGGGCGAGCTCGGCACCTGGGTGATCGGTGGTGGAGCCAACAAGGGCACGAGTCCGTATCGTCTCAAGATCCGTCCACCGAGCCTGCACGCTTCGGCCTGTCTGCCCTACGTTCTACCGGGGCACACGGTGAGCGACGCCATCGTGATCCTCGGCAGCCTCGACCCAATCATGGGCGAAGTGGACCGCTGACGGTCAGCTCTCGCTAGAACCCATCGCAGCCCCCAACATCACGGCCGCGACGCCGAGCAGCACCCCACCGACGGCCACGGCCCCGGCTTCGTTGGCCTGCTGATCGGCCGCAGCAATGGTCGCCGCTTGCTGGGCGCGCCAGCAGCTCTCGCAGCACAGGCCGTCTTCGGTGATGTTGGCGCGATTGGCGCTGATGGGAACTCGACAGCGCGCGCAATGAACGGCGCGCGTGTCACCGAGCGGGATCTTCGCTGGCGTCTTGCCCGACAGCGTGTCCACGAGCACGGCGAGCTCGAACGGATCGAACCACGTGCCGTGGTCGCTACACACGTCGAGCTCGATGCCACGAGTCACCGCGCGGTCCAACACCGCCGTGCAGACAGGGCAAGCGGGGCTCGTCCCCCGTGACCCGCGGCTCCGGGCGTTCGTGCCAGCGCGCCGCGCGAGGTCCGCGAAGATCGCTTCGGGCTGAGCCAGCACCTTGCGCGCGCTCGCGTTGTCGACCCAAATCCCTCCGCAGCCTCCGCAGCCTGCGAGCTCCACCTGTTTTGCGATGACGCTCACGAGTCGCTTGCGACAGTGAGGACAGCGAAGCTCGCGGTCTTCCGCCGCCGGCGCCCCCACGACTTGCACGACCTTCTGCACGACCTGGACCGGCACCGGCACCTCGACCTCGCGCTGGAGCGGCGCGTTCACCCGCTCGCAGAACGTGCAGGTCGCTTGTTGTTCGAAGTTCCGCTCGAGGGGTGCTCCGCAGTGGTCGCACTGGCTCATGCCGGAAAGAATAACCCGGCACGCCCGGCTCCGGCCGGCTATCTCCCCCAGCGGATGGTGCACTCCGTGAACTCGCGCGCTTCGGGGGACGGCGGCTCCGCGTTGGGATCCGTGACCTGGACGTCCTTGCGCTCGGCCTCGACGAGCACGTGGCAGGAGTACGACATGCTGTTCGTGACGATACGGTCGGCCAGGCGGTGCGACTCCGTCGACGTGCAGCCGTGGGCCTGTTCGGGGAGCGGCAGAGGATGGCAATCGAGCTGGGCGAGCTCCTTCTCGCAGGGCTTCAGCGCTGACATGGCCATTCCGCACGGGTCGAGCGCTCGGCTCGATGCGGTAGATGCCATTCGAAGGGCCAGGGCGCGTGAGAAGGGCGATCGACTTCGGCTTCGGTCGCGGTGACGGCTGCAGCTGTCACCACCCGGCGATCGCGTCTCACCGCCGTTCGATGCGAGTCGCAACGCCTCGCCCGAGCTCGAAGTCGACGCCCACATGGATGGCGACCGTCGCGGTCACCTCCGTCTCCGCGCCGACCTGGCGACGAGGAGCAAGGTCGAGACTGAGGGCGCTCGAGTTCCCGATGGCCTGCACCAGGGCGGCCTTTCCGGAGAGGATCACGTCGTTCGCGGTGGCAGCTTCGAACACGAGCTCGAGTGCCACCAGGGTTTCTTCCTGGGCGGGCAAGGTAAACAGAGCGCTCGAATGGAAAGCGGCCGGCGTTTCTGATCCGACGACCCCCGAATTCACGTCGGCGCTCCAGGCAGTGCCGCTTGCGCTCAGAGCGAGCGTGGTGTCGAGCCGGTGTCGATCGCCGGACGCGACGCGCGCGACGCGCACGGCCAGTGCGGAGTCGTCGCTCCACTCGACGAGGCGCCACTTCAAGTCGAGCGCATGGTCGGGTGCGAACGCACGGGGCTCTACTGGGAAGCTTGCGCCTGCCTGAAGCCGGCGTGCGACACCCGTGTGGACCGCGAGAGTCAGGTCTCCTGGCGCACCGCTCGCCTCGAGCCCAGCGCGATGGGGAGCGATGGTGGCGCTGTCCTCCGTGTCGCAGGGCGGAACTGCGCGTGCAGTGGAAGCGACGGTCAGGCAGGAAGCGACGGTCAGCCAGCAAGACAACCCGCGCGAGGACATTGATAATGAATATCATTTTCAATAAAGGCCGACTGCAGAATGCGTAGCCCGGGCGTCCAGGAGCTCAGATCTCGGATTCGATTGGGAAAAATTGGCGCGCGTTCGGGGGCTAGAGGCGTGCGAGGAGGCCCAGCAGGGCCTCCTGCGCCTCGCGGCGTCCTTGGGGCCGAGTCAGGACGCGGTACTCGACGTCGGGCACGCCTTCGAGCTTCACCCCCACGAGGCCGCGCGGCACCGGACAGAAGTCGTTGACCACGGCGATTCCGATCCCGCAGCGGGCGAACTCCAGCATCAGCCCCCAGCCCGTGGCTTCGACGGCCACCGACCAGCGCGCGCCGGCCGTCGCGAGGGCTTCACCGAGCATGCGGCGGTGAGGGCTTCCTTCTGGAGCGACGACCAGGCGCTTGGAGTCGAGGTCGGCAGGCGAAAGCCTGCGGCGCTTGGCGAGACGATGGCCGCGGGGAACGAGCACGAGTTGTCCGACTCGCCGCAGGGTCTTGCTCTCGAGATCGTGAATGGGCTCGGTCACCACCGCCACGCCGACGTCCGCGCGGGCCTCACGCACGGCGCGAACGGTCTCCGGCCCGGACAGCGAAACGAGTTGGAGCGGCCAGCGTTCTTTCGGAAACTTCTGGATGACCGCGCCCAACAGATGGAGAAAGGCACCCTGGCCGGAGGCCAACACGAGGGGCGCGCTCGCCTTCTCGTTGCGGAGCTCTGCGAGCACGTCGGCGCCACGCGCGCGGACCTCTCGCCCGTAGGCGGCGAGGCGGCGGCCCTCTTCCGTGAGCTGGAGCGCGCGGCCCTCACGCCGGTAGAGCGGAAAACCGACCTCGTCCGCGAGCTTCGTGATCTGCGCGTGGAGCGCCGGCTGGGTGATGTGAAGCAGACGCGCGGCCTTGGTGAAGTTCACCTGCTCCGCAAAGGTGACGAACGAGAAAAGGCAGTCGTAGTTCACTGGCCAAGTATAATTCGTGTCGATAGTAGATAGAGAGATACGAGTTCTCAGTGATAGTTCGCGAGCTAGAATGGGGATCATGAACCTGCTGAAGAACCCCACTTTTGCCCGGGCTTTCGCCGAGCTCGGGCGCGTTTCGTTGAACCCCCGGCGACACACGGCAGCGAATGCCGGGGCGCACTCCGAAGCGGTCGCCGCCCTGGCCGCCCGGCTCGCCTGCCGGAACGGCTGCTCGCCTGGCGAGACCGAGCTACTCACTCGCCTCGGCCTCGTCCACGACATCGGCAAGATCACCGGCAGTGCTCGACCCGAGCGGTCGCTCGAGGTGCTGGCGGAGTGCGGTGTGAACGAGCCCGAGCTGCTCGCCCTCGTGAAGTGGCACGACACGAGCTTGCCTTGGCACCGCGCGGCCTCCCGCGGCGAAGCGCCATCCGAGAAGGCCTGGCGACGCCTGGCGAGCGAAGTCGACCTGCGGTTGCTCTGCCTGTTCATGGTGGCGGATCGGGTGGACGCTCCAGGGGGCTGGCGTCGCAACGCCCCGACGACCTGGTTTCTGAGCGAGGCGCAGCGCCGCGGATGGGTCGGAGAGCTCGCGTGCGACCTGCCGGATCATCCCAGCGAGCTCTGTGCGGGCGCAGCGCTGGTCACTCGGGACCACCTCGGGCCCGAGCTGCTCGTGATCCGAACCCGCGGCGTGGGTTTCGAGCTCCCCAAGGGGGGGATCGAGTGGGACGAGCTCCCGGCCGAAGCCGGCCTGCGCGAACTCCGAGAGGAGAGTGGCGTCTCGAGCGCGCTGGAAGTCTCGGGTGAGCTCGGCAGCCTCGACTACTTCGTGGGCGAGGGGAGTCAGCATTGCTTGAAGCGCGTGCGCTACTTCGTCGTGCGCGCTTCGGGAGACGTCGGCTTCGGACCGCTGCCGGCCGCGACGCGAGAGCGCCGCTGGGTGAGACGTGACGAGCTCGAGGGCTTGCCCCTCACGAGCGAGGCGCTGCGCCCGCTCCTGGATGCGGCGCTCTACAGGCCGGACTGAGCCGGGTTCAGCCGCTTTCGAGCCCCGAGAGGAACTCGCTCGGCACGGCCTCGGTGAGCCAGACGCCGTTGGGCGCCACGAAGAAGACATGGCCAGCGTTGCGCATGGCCTGGGCGTCCACCCGCAAGATCACCGGTTTGCCTCGGCGGCTCCCGACGGCGTGCGCGGTGGCTTCGTCGGCGGACAGGTGCACGTGATGGCGGTCCATGCGGAGCAGGCCATGCTCGCGGATCTGAGACAGGAAGCGCTTCACCGTCCCGTGGAACAGAACCGCGGGCGGCTCGGCGGGTTCGTAGCCGAGGTCGACCTGGGTGGTGTGGCCCTGGTTCGCTCGGATCCGCGAGCCGTCCTCCGAAAAGGCGAAGCGACGCTTCGGACTGGTGGCGACGACGAGCGAGAGTTCGTCCCGGGTCAGGGGCTGGCCGTGGTCGGCAGCCGCACGAAGCAAGGCGTCCACGTCCACCCAACCCGCAGCGTCCAGCGCGATGCCGATGGAGGCGGGCTCGTGCCGCAGCACGAAGCTCAGGAACTTGCTGATCCGAGTTCGTTGCTTCTCGTCCATGGCTTCGCGCCTGCGCAGGAACGTCACTTCACGCGGAAGATGCCGAACCCTTGGCCGGGGAGGCTCAGCGTCCCGCCGCCCGAGCGGAGCGCGAGCTTGCCTTCGCCGAGGACGCGCGCCGCGCGAGAGCCGAGATCGGGGCGGGTGAGTTCGACGCTCTCGGCTTCTTCACTCATGTTGACGGCGCTGACGTAGGCCATGAAGTCGTCGCTCCGGTAGACCGCGAACACGCGCTTGGTGCCGGTCTCGAGGAGCTCCATCTCGCCCGTGCCCCACACGGCGCGGCCGCGGCGAAGCGCCAGGGCGTCCCGGTAGAAGCTCAGCATGCTGGCCGGGTCGGCGTCCTCCGCGGTGACGTTGAAGGCGTCGGCTTCTTGCCCGAAGGCGAGCCAGGGCTTGCCCGTCGTGAAGCCATGTCCTGGGTCGGCGTTCCAGAGCATGGGCGTGCGCGCGTAGTCGCGGAGATCGACCACCTTCTCGCTGCCGGGGCGAAGCGCCAGCTCTTCTCCGTAGTAGAGAAACGGCGTGCCCTTCATGCTGAGCTGGATGGCCGCCGCGCGGCGATGTCGCGTGTCGTCGCCTTGAGCTGCGCTGTAGGCCCGGGGCACGTCGTGGGAGCCGATCACCAGCGCATCTTGCGCGCCCGGGGGGAATTGGCTGAGCGACTTCTGGAACGTGTCGGTGATGGCGCTGGCGTCGTGGCCGCCGAATGAAAACCCCCAGAAGTAGCCGTAGCCGAAGTGGAACGCCATGTGGAACATGTCGCTTCCGTTCCCGAGGTAGCCGGTTGCGTCGGTGAGGTTCGATGGTTCCGCCACGAGCACGCGACCTGGGTATTCGTCCACGACCTTACGCAGTTCGCGAATGTAGGCTTGGGTCTTCGGGATCAAGTCGCACTCGGTCGCCGACTCGTAGAGCAAGCCGATCACGTCGCAGCGAAAGCCGTCGACGCCCTTGTCGAGCCAGAACCGCGCGACGTCGAGCGTGGCGCTCACGACCTCGGGGTTTTCGTAGTTGAGATCGGGCTGCTCGGGGTAGAAGCGGTGGAAGTAGAACTGGTTCCGCGTCGGATCGAGCTGCCAGGCGGAGTCGCCGAAGACCGCGGAGTCGGTGCCGCAGCCGTTGTCCGGCGCCGAAGGCGTGTCACTCCAGACGTACCAGTCGGCTTTGGGGTTCGTCTTGCTGCTTCGCGACTCGGTGAACCAGGCGTGCTGGTTGCTCGTGTGGTTCAAGACCAGATCCATGATGACGCGGATCTTCCGCTCGTGGGCTGCCGCGACGAGCGCGTCGAAGTCCGCGAGCGTCCCGTAGTCGGGGTTCACTCCACGGTAGTCCGAGATGTCGTAGCCCGAGTCCTTGAAGGGCGTCGGGAAGATGGGCATGAGCCAGATCGCGTCGATGCCGAGCTCTTTCAGGTAGTCGAGCTTCGAGGTGAGTCCCGCGAGATCGCCGATCCCGTCCCCGTTCGAGTCCTGATACGACCGCACGAACACCTCGTAGAAGAGCGCGTGCCGATACCAGTCCGGGCCTTCTTGGAGCTTTGCCGCTTCGCTCGCCCAGTCCTTCTCCGGGAACTTCGCGGACTCGCTTCCGCCGTCGTCGTCGCCGCCACAACCGCCGAGGAATACGAGGAGCGACAGGAGCCCGAGCGACGCGCGCGACATCACGGCCGAGTGTACCTGTGAGGCCCCCCGGGGGCTCGTTCGTGATGCGTACAGTGTACTGCATGGGATCTATAGCCATAGTTGTCTCTCTTCTCGCAGCGAAAATTGTGCGGTGGATTGCGACGTTCGCGAGACGTACAGTGTACGTGATCTGGAGGTGGCCCCATGAAACCATCGAGCGCACCGCGGCGGGGGTTCCATCACAGGCTTGCTTTCGTCGCCCTCGCCGGAGCGTTCGTCGCACGCACCGCCGCGGCCGAGCACGCGGCCCGAGTGGACGAGCCGCGGCCGTACTTCGTCGGAACATCCCTGTTCGTGCTGGCGAACTTGGTACCGAGCGACGAGCCGCCGGGCTTCTACCAATTGAACCTCGGCAGGAGGCTCACACCCAGCGACTCGCTCTCGCTCGAGCTCGTGACCTGGAAGTACTACCGGCCGCTGGGGATCCCTTGGGGCTCGGGTCGGGAGTCGGACGACAAGAAGTATCCTGGGTTCATTCGTGAATACGGCGGCGGACCCGCTTACCAGCGCTTCCTGTGGAAGGGGAGCTACGTATCGCTCAGCGCGCTCTCGTTCTGGCGCCAGTATTACGACACGAACGATCGGAAGCTGGGCGATGGGTTCCAGCTCTTCATGACGTTGCGTCTGGGGTATCACTTCTGCTTCTTCGAGCGCTTGTTCGTCGAGCCGAACGTGGCCTTCACTGCGTGGCCGGTGAAGACGAACGTCCCTGAGGGCTTCGCCGTGCAGGATCGGAGGTGGCCGTCGTATTTCCTGTTCGAGCCTGGTCTTCACGTGGGCGTCGAGCTCTGATGCCGCCGCCGCCGGGGCGAGCGTGGTAGGAAGGAACGATCGATGGCGCGCGCCACGCGGAAGAAGCGGCCGAAGCCCCGACGCACGTTGACTCGGGAGCGCATTTTGCGACAAGCCATCGGGCTCGCGGACGAGTCGGGGCTGGAAGGCCTGTCCATGCGCGCGCTCGGGGATTCCCTCGGCGCCGGAACCATGTCCCTCTACAACCACGTCGCGGACAAGCGCGCGCTCTTGGACGGGATCGCTGAGCTCTTGGCGCGGGAAATCCACGTGCCGGTGGTGGGCGGGGACTGGCGTGCCTCGATGCGACAGCGCGCCGTCTCGGCCCGTGATCTCTTCGTCCGTCACCCGTGGGCCGCGCGGCTCTTCGAGTCGCGGACCGAGTTCGGACCCGCCTGGCTCGGCTTGCTCGACGCGACCATCGGTTGCCTCCGCAGGGCCGGGTTCTCGGTGGTGGCGTCGTACCGCGCGCTGCTCTTGATGGACAGCTACATCTACGGCTTCGCGCTGCAAGAGACGAGCTGGCAGGCGGATGGTGCGACGCCGGCCGAGACCGCCGCTGCGTTCGAAGGCCAGGCGACTGCAGCTTATCCGCACTTCGGCGAGGTGATCGCCCACTTCATGAGCGGCGCCGGCGACAGCACGGCTGGGCTCCCACGCGAATTCGAGCTCGGCCTCGAACGCGTGCTCGACGCGGTCGCTGCCCTCGGTGAGGTGGCTGGATGACTGGAGAGGTGACGCACGCTCACTCGACGATCACGCGATCACCGGCGCCTCGACCGAAGGTCTCGGGGTCGTACATCTCTTCTGCTTTGGGAGGCGGGACGACGAACTCGCCCGGGGTCGTGGCTCGGGCCACGTAGGTGTAGTCGTAGACGCCGTCGTAGAGCAGCGAGGCGAAGGCCTCGACGCGTTCGTCGCGCAGGTTCTGGTGCTCGTACCACGGGCGAGACCACCACCAGGGGAGCTTGGATTTCTTCTCCTCGGCCTGCGCGTCGACGGGGATGGTCCCGGTGGTGGCCAGCGCCGGGTTCATGGGCTCGAGCCCGGCGGGGAGCGGGTCGACCAACGCCACGTGATAGCGGCGTCCGGGAGCCACCATGGCCAGGCGCACGCGCACCAGCGAACCGGCTTTCACGCGCCACGTTCCGTCCTTGTCGCGGCGCACGTCGTCGGCCTTCTCGGCGCCTTCGTAGCTGCGACTCACGGAGAACCCGTGTTCGGCGGGAGGGGGCCGCAAGTCGTTCGGTGCGTACTGCATCCCGATTCGGTAGTAGAGGCGACCGTCGCCCTCCTTGGCCAACACAAGGCTCGCCGGCTGGGGCAGCTCGGCGAGCATCGCCAAGGGGATGTCGACGTGAGCTCGGTCGGTGGAGCGGCCTTCGAAGCGGTGTTCCGAGGCGAGGCGGTTTCCGAGCCAGGAGCGCGCAGTGAAGTGTGGCGTCACCTTCTCGTAGGTCGAGAAGTAGTGGTGCATCGCCAAGAGCACGAACACGTTCTCTTGGGTCGAGAGCCAACGGCCCTTCTTCCGGTGCGCAAGGAGACCCGCGACCACCTTGGGGATCAGGTCGCTCGTCGGGCGATCCTCGATGAAGGCATCGAGCAGCAGCGCGTCGCTCTTTCGGCTCGACGCCAGCAAGACGTGCTCCGCCGTCTCGTCGAACTGGGTGACGAAGTGAGCCTTGCCGGCGGTCTCGGCGGTCCGGTTGTCGAGGTGACGGCGGATGTCTTCCACCTGCTTCTGCGAATCGGCGTCCTTGCTCAGGATGGGCAAGAGCCAGCCCAGCGCGTCGAGCGGCAGCTTCTCGACGCCGCCGGCCTCGGCTATGACACGGCGTGCGCCTGGCGGATCGGAGTGCTTGGCGAGCCAGCGCACGTTCAAAGCGTATGCCTCGATCACCCGTCGCGCTTCGGGCGGGTACCAGTGGGGAAAGTGGCCACGGATGTTGGCGAGGAAGCGCAACGCGGATTCCTCGAGCTCGCGCGGGACCGGGTAGCCCGCGAGCTTCGCTCGCACGAGAGCGTGGGTCACGTGCACGCTGACGTAGGGCACCGGCTGGCGATCGCGGCGCCAGTAGTCCCAGCCACCGCTCCAATTCTGACGGCCCTTGAGCTTTTCCAGGTCGGCGGCCACCGTCGCGTTCAACGCCTTTTCGGACGGAAGGCCTTCGGCGTCGAAAGCCGCGAGTACGTCGCGCAACGCCGCGATGGACAAGATGCGCGACGCGAGCTGCTCGTTGCACTCGAACGGATAGCGCACGAGATAGAGCAGCGCGTCGGTGAGCCCTTGGAGCGCGGTCGACGACGTCGTGATCTCGACGTTGCCGAACTCCTTGAACACGCCGCTCGGCATCTTCACCGGTTGGCCGATGGCCCCGCTGTCGATCTGGCCGTAGGTCGCGAAGGCCTCGGTGGTCGCTGGAGTCCAGACCGGAAGCTCGAGCTCGCTCGCGTCGTCGCCCGCCGCCGACACCGCTCCCACTTGGATCCGAGCAGTTCCCGCGGACTCGGTGCTCATCGGGAAGCGGACCTCGACGCGATCATGAGCGGGCACGCTGACCTTGAGGCCGCGCGGTTCGGTCAGGTTCAGGTTGTCGGCCCTCGCCACCACGTCGACACTGAGCGCGTTCGAGGTCTGGTTCTGTAGGACCACGGGCAAAGAGAAGCGATCGCCGAAGTTCAGGAAGCGCGGAGCCGAGGGCCGCACCATGAGCGGTAGGCGGGCGGTGATGGCTCCCTCGCCCTTGCCGAAGCGGCTGTCGCCTTCGGTGGCGACGGCCATCACCCGGTAGCGCGTCAGGTTGTCCGGAAGCCTGACGACGGTTTCCGCGCGCCCCGCCCTGTCCGTCACGAGCTTGGGCACGAAAGCCGCGAGCGCGCCGAAGTCGGAGCGCACTGCGATGGGCTTGCCGCCGGAGTCCTTGCCGCTGTTCTTCTTGCCATCGGGCTTCGCCTTGCCCGCTCGAACGGCGGGCGCCTCCGGGGCCTCTTCTTTCATGCTGGGCATGGGCTTGGCGGGTGCGAGCCTGGCCTTCTCCGTTCCGCTGCCGCCCATGCCGTAACCGATGCCATCCCCGTAACCGTTCATGGCATGGCGCAGTCGGCCTCTGCCCTTGGCAGTCAGAGTCGCGCGGCCGAGGTCGGGCCGCATCAACGCGACGCGGAGTCGAGTTTCGTAGTCGGAGACTCCAGGAGAGCGATCGGGATAGAACACCTCGAGCGGGTCCGGCAGCTCGTAGCCGGCTACCGCGAGTACGCTCTCGTCGACCGCGACGAGCGCCAGTGAAGCACCGCTCACCGGAGCCCCATTCGGTCCCGTCACTTGCAGGACGACGCGCGTTTGTCCACCGGGAGCGAGCTCCTTCTTTGCGGGCATCACGCGGATCGAGAGCGCTCGCTCCTTGGGTGGGATCGCGAGCTTCACCGCCCCAGAGGCGAACGCCGGGCGCTTCGGGAGGCTAGAGTCGAGCTCGCCCGCCTCGTTCTCGCGCAACGTCGCGCCGACGAGGTCGAGCTCGACGGTGACGTTGGGCAGCCAATGCGAGTCGAGGGGTATGCGCAGCGTGGTCGATCGCTTCTCGATGTGCACGCGCTCGATGCGCACGAGCCCTTCGCGTCGCACAGTGAGCACGCCTTCGGCGGGCGCGAAGGGGGAAACGACGAGGAGCTCGGCCGTATCGCTCGAGCGATACTCACGCTGGTTCGGCACGATCTCGACGCGCGCCTGGCGCAGCATGGGGTTTTCGGGCGGATCTTCGCCCATCACCCAGAGCTCGAGGCGGGTCTGGCTCTTGCGACCGTGGGCGTCTTCCACCGTCGCCGTCACACGATGTAGGCCTCCGGCCCGCGTGGGCAGGCTGCAGCGCACGCTCTCGGCGCCGCTCTCGACGTTGCAGCGCTCGGCCGGTCCCGCCTGTTCCTCGGCGGTGGAGCCCCGCCACTTGGTGACGATGCGCTCGACGACGACATCCACCTTGCGTCCGGTCACCACGTTGCCGTCCACGTCGGTGACCAAGACGTCGAGGTTCAGGTTCTTGCCCGCAGCCAGCACGCTGCTCTCTTCGCGGAGGCCCACCATCACGCTGGCCGGATGCACCAGCAACGTGCTCTTGGCGGTCCACGCTTGTCGATTCACGTCGGTGACGGTGGCTTGGAGCGCGAGCTGCCGCGGGTAGGCGGGCTCGAGGCCGTCGAAGTCCACGCGCAGGCGGTGCACGCCCGACGCATCGGTCTTGGCCTTCCAAGTCTCGTGGGCTTCCCGTTCGTCGCCAGCACGGCGCCACCACGACCAGCGACGGGGCTTGCCGAACTGATACGCGCTGCGGTTCGGCGGGACGTAGCTCGCGTCCTCGGCGTCCACCGTCCAGTCCACGTCCGCGCCCGGCAGTCCTCCGCCGGCGAAGTACTTGGCGGCGACGGTCACCAGGGCGTGCTTGCCCACGAAGTGCGGACCTTCGTTGCTGCTCGCCGTGACCTCGAACTCCGGCTTCCTGAATTCCTGGATCTCGTAGCGGTGGGAATGGTCGGCGCCGTACGTCGAGTTGCCGACGAGCTCCAGTCGCACGCGCGCGCTGCCGAGGTTGGCCGCTTTCGGGACGTCGAACGCGAAGTGGAATCCGCCGTCCGAATCCAAGGGGACGACGCCTTTGGCGATCTCGTTGCCACGCGGCTCGAACGCGGTGAACTCGACCTGCTCGGCGGAACCTCGAGGAAGACGCGTGAGGTCGCCGGTCTTGCCCGCGCCGGACAGGCGGACGAAGCCCTTGGCGTTCAAGCGCTCGCCGGGCTTGTAGAGCTTGCGATCGTCGAACACGAACCAGCGAATTCGATCCTGGGTGGGGTGTGCGACGAACGAGTCGCGCTCCGACCTGCCGGGCAGCCACACCAGGTCGCCCCCCATGCGTCCGACCAAGATGTCACCGCTCGGACCGAGCCCGAGCTTCGAAAGGCCATCGCTCCCCGTGGTCGCCCGGTCTCCGCGCGGTTCGGCGCTGATCTCGACACCCGACAGCGGCGCACCATCCGACAGGCGCGCGGCGAACACGTGGGCGGAGTCGGGATCCGAGAACGCCGTGAGACCCATCTTCGTGACCTGGAGCCAGACGCGCACCCATTGGCGCGAGCGATAGCCCCAGCGATCGGGCGGCGGATGGTTGGGCGGCTCCACGATGGCGAGCACCTGGCCCACGCCTCCAGTCAGGGCCGGTCCGAGATCGATGGAGGTTTCCGTGAGCTCGTCCGCTTTGTGCTTGGTGTCGACGATGCGGTTCGAGATCAGCCGCCCCGGCGGCTCGATGAGCTTTCCTTCCCAATCCCACTCGCGCCGGAATTTCCGATATTGCTCGTAGTGCCTCGGCTCGACGGCGTAGAGGCGCACCCGGAGCTTCGGTCGGTTGACGCTGTAGACGGTGAACTTCTCGCCGAACGCCGGATCTTGCACCAGCATCTCTTCCTGCTCCGAGAACAGGTAGGGCTCGGCGGAGCCCACTTGGATCTCGAGACTCGCGGGTTGGGAGAGCTTCTGTTCGAAGCTGTCGGCGAGCTCGGGGCCGACGGTGACCTTGTATTTCGTCCGGCCTTTGCTGCGCCCTCGGATCACGAGAGATGAACCGGAAACCTGCACGCGCATCTCGGCCAGCGGCGGGTCGACCTTCACCCAGCTCTTGTCGAAGACGCTCTCGTCGAGCGGATTGGTGAACTGGAAGCTCCAAGGCGCGAGAGGCGCGCAGCTTTCGCCCCAGCTGCATTCGAGCGTGACGGGCCGGAGCGGGCCGTACGTGCGGAAATGGAAGGCCTGTGCCTGAGCGGTGACGCGACGACCCTCCGCGCTCGGAGTTCCCGTCTTGAAGACGGCGTCGAACTTGGTGTCCTTCGGCAGCGGGCTCTCGGGCCTGAGCGCCAGAAACCGCCCCTTCTTGCTGCGCTCGCGGAGCGCGCGAGCGAGCTTCGAGGTTTCGAGCTCTTCTTCGCTGGCCAGTCGTACCGCGTGGCGCTTTCCCTGCGCCACGAGCTCGAAAGCGCCGAGCAACGCTTGGGGATCGATTCGTTGGTCGAAGGTGGCGACGAGCAGCGGGGAAAGCTCCGTCGGCCCGTCCCATTCGCGCGGCAAGAAGCTCTCTACCTTCAGCGGAGGGGTCGCGAAACGCCAGCTCTTGGCCTGGGCCAAAGTCTTTCCGCTGGCGGCTTTGGTGCCGGCCGGGATCTCCACCCGGTATTCCGTGGACATGGGGAGACGCTCGTCGGTCGGTTCGAAGATCACCGTCTGCGTCCCGACCCAGCGCCACTTGCCCGGCGGCTCGGGCGAGAGCTTCACCGGTGGCGCGAGCAGCGCGAGATCCGAATGAGACGTGAGCTCGACCATCGGCTCCGAGAAGGTGACGCTGAAGCTCGGCGCCATCCCGACTTCACCTTCGGGCAAGTAGCGCGTCACGCTGAGCGGCCCGCTCGGCGTCGGGGTCGCGGGGGGCGGACCTCCGGGCGGGGGAAACGCCGTTTTCACGGTTTCGCCCGGACGCGGCGCGGGCATGGACTTTTCGCGCAGTGCGAAGCTCTTCTTCTCCGCTCGCGCCTTGAACGGAGGGAGCTTCGCGTAGACCTTCTGGGCCTCGGTGGCCTCGAGGGCCTTGGCCAGCGCAGGCTTGGCCCGCGCCGGCGGCTCGGGGTCGGCATCGCTCAACCGGAAGCCGAGTCCCGACTTCGAGAGCTGCCACACCACCTTCTCTTCGACGGAAGCGGGTGGCGGCTCGGCTTTCTTCACCGGCGCTACGGGCGGAGTCGTGCTCGGACAAGCCGCCGCGAAGAACGCGAGCAGCAACACCAGCAGGCGAGGGGAGCGTGCCATCGAGAGGCATCGTACTCCCGGCTGCGCTGGGACGCGCCTCGGTCGAGGAGCCGCCCTACTTTCCGCTGATGTAGCCCTCGGCCGCCAGGAGCTCCGCCGTCAGCACCGCGCCACCTGCGGCTCCGCGCACCGTGTTGTGCGACAGGCACACGAAGCGATAGTCGAAGATCGCATCTCTGCGCAGGCGCCCGATGGCCACGCCCATTCCGCCGCCGATGTCGCGGTCGAGTCGAGTCTGCGGACGCTTTCGTCTTCGAAGTAGGTGAGGAAGGGCTTCGGCGCGCCAGGGAGGCCGAGCGTTTGCGGTTCGCTCCACGAAGCTCTTCCAGAGCTCGGTCACCTCTTCGGGCGAGGGGCGCTGGTCGAACGACGCGAACACGGCCGCCAAATGACCGTCCGTCGCCGGCACGCGAATGCACTGCGCGCTGATCACTGGATCGCGTGCGTCGACGATGCGCCCGCCGTCGAGGGAACCCCAGATCTTCATGGGCTCCCTCTCGCTCTTCTCCTCTTCGCCTTTGATGAACGGAATCACGTTGTCCAGCATCTCGGGCCAGGTTTCGAAGGTCTTTCCGGCCCCCGAGATGGCCTGGTACGTCGCGACGGCCACGCGCCTGAGACCGAACTTCTTGAGCGGGTGGAGCGCCGGGACGTAGCTCTGGAGAGAGCAGTTGGGCTTCACCGCGATGAAGCCGCGGGCGGTGCCGAGGCGCTTCCGCTGCGCGTCGACCACCCTGCAATGCTCGGGGTTGACCTCGGGGATCATCATCGGCACGTCGGGGGCCGCGCGATGCGCCGAGTTGTTGCTCACGACGGGCGTCTCGGCCTTGGCGTACGCCTCTTCGAGCGCCAGCGTCGCCTCCTTGCTCATGTCGGTGGCGCAGAACACGAAGTCCACCGCTGGCGCGATCTCGCCGACGGCGCTGGCGTCGCGCACTTCGAGCTCGGCCACGGCCGAGGGGACGGCCGTCGGCATGGCCCAGCGACCCGCCACGGCCTCGCGATACTTCTTTCCGGCCGACTGGGCGCTGGCTGCGACCAGGACGACTTCGAAAGACGGATGGCGCTCGAGCAGCGCCACGAAGCGCTGCCCCACCATTCCCGTGGCCCCCAGGATTCCCACTCTTAGCTTCTTCGCCATGAGAACGAGGCGCGGACGATAGCACCAAGCGCTGGACGTGGCCTCTTCTCGCCTGGGACCTGGTGCGACCCCCGTCGAGCTCAGGTCTTGGCCCAGAGCTCTGCGCTCTCTCTGTCCTGATAGATGCGTCCGACGTTGGGCGCCGCGGCGCGCACGACCTGCCGGAGCAGCACTCGCTGGAGCGGATCATGGCTCACGAAACCGATCTTGCGCTGGGCCAGCTCCCAGAAGCCGACCATCTCCATCAGGGCTGCTTCGGTCGCCGGGCCCCATGCCGGTGGCGCCTCGCTCAGGTCGAACACCAGCCCTTGAACGGTGCGGCGACTGAGCTGAGTCAGGCGCCGGTGATGGTCCACCTCTTCTCGCGCGAGCCGCGCCCCGGCCTCTCGATCCAGATCCGGTCGCGACCAGACCCGGAGATAAGCGAGCCCCTGGCGCAAGGTGAACTCGTAGTTGTCGCCGCGCGCGTAGGCCCGCATGAACTGGATTTTGGGAGATTACACCGGTCGGGCCGGTGCCGGTCGCGGCGGGTCCGCAGAAAAAGCGCGGTGCCTTGTGGGGTTCGCGGCCTTGCTGCTAAATGGGCGTCCCGCGTCGAAACCTGACGCTACGTACTGTTTTTGTCCCTCCTCCGAGTAGGCGGATCTTGGCCGAGCTCCTGAAGAACCCGTTCGTTCATGGTGCGGTCTACGGCATTCTGATCGTGACCGTGCTGATGACCATCACGGCTTACAGCATCTGGTTCGAACGCAAGTTTGCCGGACGGATGCAGAGCCGGGTCGGTCCTACGCTCGTGGGGGCGTTCGGATTGCTGCAGCCCATCGCCGACGCCGTGAAGCTGCTCCAGAAGGAAGACATCATTCCCGAGAAGGCGGATCGAGCCCTCTTCAACCTGGCTCCACCGCTCACGGTGCTGTTCGCCCTCGGTACCGCCGCCGTGATCCCGTTCAGCGCCGACGTCATCGCCGCGGATCTCGACATCGGGGTGCTGTGGGTCCTGGCGATGGGCGGGCTCACCGTGTTTCCGGTGTGGATGGCCGGTTGGGCCAGCAACAACAAGTACGCTCTCCTGGGAGGGATGCGGGCCGTCGCGCAGGGCGTCTCCTACGAGATCCCGCTGGTGCTCGCCGCGCTCGTGCCCGTCACGCTTTCGGGTTCCATGAGTCTCTCCGAGATCGTGCGCTACCAACAGCAGCACGGCTGGATCGTCGGCTGGCCGCCCGGGCCAGGCCTGTTGGCCTTCGGTATCTTCTTTCTGGCGTCGCTGGCCGAAGCGAACCGCATTCCGTTCGACATTCCCGAGGCCGAAAGCGAGCTCATCGCGGGCGTGACGACGGAATACACCGGGATGAAGTTCGGGCTGTTCTACCTCGCGGAGTACCTGCACACCCTGATCGTGAGCGCCGTCGGTGCGGCCCTGTTTTTCGGCGGCTGGGCGGGGCCCTTCGGATTGCCCGCGCACCTCGTGTGGATGGTGCTGAAGACGCTGCTGCTGTTCTTCATGGTGTTCTGGGTGCGTTGGACCTTCCTGCGCTTCCGCGCCGATCAATTGATGGCGCTCTGTTGGAAGTACCTGGTTCCCGCGGGCTTGGTCCTGGTGATGCTCGCGGCCGGCTGGGTTCACTGGAAGAGCGGAGCGCGCTGATGGGCTACCTGGGAGATGGCTTTCGCGCGTTGGCGCTCACGCTGAAGAGCGCGTTCCGGCCTCCGGTGACCGTCCACTACCCCGCGGAGAAGCGCCAGCGCGCCGAGCGCTTTCGCACGAGCTTCGCCCTCCTGCACGACGCGGACGGCGACGAGGCCTGCGTGGGCTGTCTGCAGTGCGACAAGATTTGCCCGAGCCAAGTCATCACCGTCATCGCGGAGAAGAAGGAGTCGCCCGTCAGCGGCAAGCGTCGCGGCTACGCCAAAGACTTCACATTGGACCTGAACGCCTGCATCTACTGCGAGCTCTGCGTCCAGGTCTGCCCGACCGACGCCATCGTGATGACCCGTGAGCCCGAGACTCCGGCGTACGCCCGGGAAGACTTGGTGCTCACCATGGAGCGACTCTACGCGAACGCGAAGAACAAGCCGCTCACCTGGGGCAAGGCGTCGAACCTGATGGAGATGCAGGATCCGAAGAAGGGTCGGCCTCCGCCCGAGAAGAAACCGGCCGAAGCGAAGCCCGCGGTAAAGAAGCCTGCGGCGAAGCGAAGCCTGCGGCGGAAGCGAAGCCCGCGGCGGAGCGAAGCCCGCGGCGGAAGCGAAGCCCGCGGCAGCGAAGCCTGCGGCGGAAGCGAAGCCCGCGGCCGAAGCGAAGCCGGCGGCGGAAGCGAAGCCCGCGGCCGAAGCGAAGCCTGCGGCGGAAGCGAAGCCCGCGGCCGAAGCGAAGCCCGCGGCCGAAGCGAAGCCTCCGGCGGAAGCGAAGCCCGCAGAAGACGCGAAGCCCGCGGCGGAAGCGAAGCCCGCCGACTCCGACTGAGTCAGGTTTTGCCTGGCGGTGGCTCGGCGAAAGGTCCGGGCGGCTTCGGCTCGAGCGGCTGGGGATCCGGCGGCGGCTGCGAGAGGCACACCTCGGGTCGTGGCGGCTCGACGGCGGCGTCGGGCGGGGGATCCTGCGGCGGCGGGCTCAGACAAGGCTCGGGGTTCACCGACAGGCACGGATTGGGGTTCGGCTGCGAGAGGCACACCTGAGGCTTGCAGCCATCCAACATCACGCTGGCGAGGGCTGCCGCGACGAACTTCGCGCGGCGGGAGAGGACCCGAGACCGGTCATCGTCCGTCATGTCTGACGGAGCATAGCAAATCGTCCTCGTGGCCGCTGGTCACCGGCTCCGGATCACCCGGAGCACGCTCGGAACGATGTCGACGCGCCCGGCCATGAGCATGTTGAGCTCCACCGAGCCGCAGAACCCACAGCCCTGGCAGTGAACCGGCGGCAGTCGCGTGAGCGCGTGCGCGACGCCGAACGGCTTCACGTTGGGGATCGGACCCGCATACCGAATCCGGTCACAAGGCACGACGTCGCCGTTGGCCTCCACCATCGCGAAAACTTCGCCCGCAAAGCAGCGGAGACCCGAGATCTCGGGCCAAGCGGCCATGTGCTCGAGGCCTCCTCTGCTATTGCGCAGGAGCTCGGGTTCGCGCTCTTTCACCGCGAGGAGCTCCGCGACGGCTCGTCGATAGGTGGCTGGTTCGGGGAAGAGCTCTTCCCGAACGCGCTCGGCAGCGTGCTCGGTGGCCATCACTGGCTGGAACGCCACGAAGGTTCGGTGACGGCGCGCGAAGTCGAGCGAAAACGGGATGCTGTCGAGGTTCTCGCGGGTCATGGTGAACGCGAACGAGAAGCGCACGCCGAGCTCGTCGAGCACCTCGATACCCTCCTCGAGCTCGCGGAACGCTCCCGCCCGACCGCGGATCCGGTCGTGCACTTCGGGTGTGCCGTCGAGGGAGAGCTTGACCAGATCCAAAGGACGTAGCGCGTCGCGGCGGGCGTCGAAGAGATAGCCGCTCGAATTGAGCTCGGTCACGATGCCGGCCTCGACGGCCGCGTGGACCAAGGTCGCGAGGTCTTTGCGCAGGGTGGGCTCCCCGCCCGAAAGCGACAGGCGCTGGGTGCCGAGCCCCGCGAGATCGGTGATCACTCGACGCCACTCGTCCGTGGAAAGCTCGTGGGTCGGGGTCGACCAGAACGAACAGTAGCGACAGCGGGAGTGGCAGCGGTTGTTCAGGTTGATGCGGACTGCGACGGGAATGCGCCGGGCGCCGGCACGGACCTTGACCATGTCCGAAGCGGCGCGGACGCGCTGCCGGAGCTTCATGGGGCTTCGAGCCTCGTGCCGATGCGGAGAGGGCTCGCCTCTGCCAGTCGGTCGAAGAACGTGCGGTAGCGGCTCGGAATGTCGGCGGGTGGCGTCGCTTGCGCGCCGAGCTCGCGCACCCGTTCACGCGTCAGTGTCGGGTCTCGTTCGCGCCGCCGCGCTTCGTCGCGTGCCAGCCCGAAGGCTCCTCGGAGCCCGCCGCCGCGAGCGAAAACCCCGTGGCGCGCGCCGGGGCTCAGGAGCGTGAGCAGTGCCTCGGCGAACGTCAGCGCAGCGCGGCCGGCACGCGCGGAGACCGAGACCGCGTTCCGAGGCCGGAGAGGTCGAAGCGAGAGCTGGGCGGCGACGCGCAAATAGCGCCGGAGCTCCTCTCGTGACTGGAGCTTGCGCAGCATCGAGGCGACGTAACGCGGCCGCGTGTAGAAGCGCAGGTAGGCTTGGCGCGCGAGCGCCTCGAGCTCCGAACGCTCGAGGCTCGTCCACGGCGTGGGCAACAGGTACTCGCCGATCCTTCCAGCGACGTATTCGCGCCAATAGTCGACGCCGAGCTCTTCCACCACGTGGCGGCGCTCGAGCTCGGTGTGCGGTTTGATTACGGCGATCTGATACTGCGCGTAGGTGAGCGGGAGCGAGAGCGAGAAGTCGACCGTGCGGCGAACGCTCGCGAGCGTGTCGCCCGGCGCGCCCAGGATGAAAAAGCCGAGGGCCGAGATGCCCGCTTCTTCGACGGCTCGGAGGGTCTGTTCGAGCTGGCGCGAGACGGCCTGCCCTTTCATCATGTGTTTCAAGACCTGGTCGTCGCCGCTCTCGATGCCGAAGTAGATGCGGCGGCACCCGCCTTCGGCCAGAGCCTCGATCAGCTCTTGGTCGGGGCGACGGCTCGAAGCGTGGAAGCTCAACGAATCCACCCGCGAACGGCACGACCAGATGAGGTCGAGCTCGCGGCGTTTGACTTCGCGGGCGATGGCCAGCGCGCGTTCGCGGTCGTGCAGCATCAGCGGATCGAACCAGTCGATCTCGCGAATGCCGAGCGCCGCGCACTCCGCCATTTCGTCCACGACTTGATCGGCGCTCCGCGCATCCCAGCCGCTCTGGCGCATGCAGCAGAAGGAGCACGGGTACGGGCAGCCGACCTCGCTCATGCCGATGGTGAAGCTCCGGCGCTGGGAGATGTGCGAATAGTAGAGCTGGTTCTCGAAGATGGTGCGATCGGGCGTCGGGTAGTCGCGGAAGCGCGGGCGCTGACCGGGGAAGGTGTGTGCGACTTCGCCCCGCCGACGAAACACGAGATCGGGCACCTCTTCGTAACCGCGGCCGCGCTCGAATGCGCGCAGGAACTCCGGTAGGAAGAGGTGCCCCTCGGCGCCGCACAGAAAGTCGAAGGCACCCTGCTCCAGGATTTCGTGGGGGTAGACCTTGGCCTCGTAGCCACCCACCAAGAGAGGGATTCGAGTCTTCTCTCGGAACGGGCGCGACCAAGCGTAGAGATCACGAATCGTCTGACAAGCGTGAGCAGAAAACCCGACGAGGTCCGGCCCCCAGCGCGTCACTTCGCGGAGCACCCGCTCGAGCGACTTCTTCTCCGCCGGCGCGTCCCACAGCTTCACCTGCCAGCCGGCGGCCTTCGCACCGCGCGCGACCCAGCCGAAGCCGATGTGCGGGAACAAGCCGAATTCGTCGTCGACGGTGGGCAGGTTCTCGTTGAACGGCTTCGCGTAGAAGGGCGGGTAGACGAGTGCGAGCTTCACGTGGAAAACGAGAGGCTCAGAGTACACGCATCGACGCGCGTCGAGGCGCACTCGTGGCGCGGCGGCTGCGCCCAGACCACGTCCAAGAAGGGAGCTCGACCGCCGCTTCCAGCATTCCTTGCGAGTTGCAACCCCTGCTGAGGAGCGTAGCGCGCAGGGCTTGCCGGCTGGCCCACACCTCGAACTCGTCAACGAATCCGCAATCTTTCCTCCCAGGCTTCCCAGAATGCGCGAACGCTGCGCTGCGCGATCCATGGAACGCACTGGCTTCGCGAAAAGGGACAAAAACGCGCTCGTTCACGTGAGCCCGATTCTTGCTTAGGGGCTGCCGGTTCATCAGGTGTGTTGGGGGGAGTACGGAGGAGTTTCCCATGGTCAGTTTCCGAATGTGGGCATTAGCCAGTGCGGGGCTGCTGCTCACGGCCGCTTGTAGCGGGGACGACGGTAGTGCTGGAACGAAAGGCAAGAACGGGGAACCCTGCACCGTCAAAGCCAACACCGACGGCACTGCAACCATCACGTGCGCCGACGGCACCACGGTGACCGTAAACGGCGGCAAAGACGGCGACTCTGGTACGCCAGGTCAGCCAGGCGATCCGGGTGAAGCCGGTCCGCCGGGACCGACGGGTGACTCAGGCACGTCCTGCACCATCGTCGACAACAACGACGGCACGAAGACCATCACGTGCACCGACGGCACGACGGTCACCGTGACCAGCAACGTCAAGGACTTGGCTGCGCCTCTGCAGCAGACCAGGCCATTTTGATCCGACGCTCAGCATCGTCGACACGAAGTTCCCGACGGACGGGAAGCCGGTCGTGACGCTGAAGATCGTCGACCGCCTCGGCAACCCGGTGAAAGGGTTCAACTCCCTGACGGCCGGCGCCGGCGTGCGCTGGCGCGCAGCCGGGCGGAAGCTCTCCGCTGGCGTCAACAAGAGCGCCAACGACACGTGGGTCAGCTACATGGCCGCCAACGCGACGACCTCGGCGGGCACGGAAGACGCGCAGACCGTAGAGCCGCCCGCGGCAGGCACCGGCACGCTCAAGGACAACGGCGACGGCACCTACACCTATACGTTCGCCAAGAACATCACCGATGAACCCAACGCCGGCACCAAGTACGAAGCCGACAAGGTCCATCGCTTCGTGTTCGTCGTGAGCAAGACGAACAACCCCTGGCGCCCCATGGACGCCTGGAAGGACCTCGTCCCGCAGACCGGCGCCGACATGTCGGGCAAGAACGACAAGGTCAACGGCGCTTCCTGCATGAACTGCCACGCCGATTGGCGCGCCCCGGCCAATGCCACGGCAGCGTTCCACAGCGGCACGCGCTACGAGCCGCACACCTGCGTGGCCTGCCACAACGACCAGCGCCGCTTCTCGAGCGCGGGCGCCGTCGTGACCGAGCCGACGATGTCGGCCGGCACCGCGCCCGGAACCGTCAAGTGGACCGGCACCGCCAGCGTCATCAACGGCGAAGCCGTGCTGAACTTCCCGGTCTTCATCCACAAGATCCACATGGGTGAAGAGCTCGGGCTGGTTCCGGACCGCAAGAACGGCAGCGGCCAGTACGCCGCGGTGCAGTTCGACGAGGTGACCTATCCGCAGAACATCGCGAACTGCCAGAAGTGTCACAACACCGTCGACAAGGCCGACAACTGGAAGGCTCAGCCGAGCCGTCGCGCTTGCGGCGCGTGCCACGACACGCGCTCGTTCGAAGCGACCCCGCCGTTCGGCCGCGTCGCCCACAGCTTGGGCGCCTACGCCGACGACACGGAGTGCGCGAACTGCCACGGCCCGGGCAAGGCCAACGCCGTCGACTCGAAGCACATTCCGGTCACGCCCCCCAACACCGTCACGACCGGAACGCTTCCGGCGTCCCCCGACGGCCAGTACGTGATGAGCGGCTGGCAGGCCGACGGCAGCGCCACGGGCAAGAGCTGCACGGTGGCGTCGCCCTGCACCTGCACGCTGGCAGCGCCCTGTCTCCCGAGCGCCAACAGCAACGCCGCCTGGCTCGCCGGCACGGGCTACGTCCCGACAGGCGCCGCCAAGATCACCTACGACGTGAAGGAAGTCCTCGTCGACTCCGCGACCAAGAACCCGAAGATCGTCTTCAAGCTGTTGAAGGACGGCACCGACGTCGACTTCGGAACGTACGACGCGGCGAACAAGAAGGAGCTCATCAACGGCTTCGTCGGATCGCCCAGCGCATACTTCGCCTGGTCGCAGACGCAAGACGGCATCACCTCGCCGGCGGACTTCAACGTGAGCGCCAGCTCCTACATCAAGAACGTGTGGAACGGCTCCAACACCAACGCCACGCTGACCAAGGACACGACGACCGGCTACTACACGTTGACCATCACCAACGTGGCGCTGCCCTCGAGCGCCAAGATGCTCACCGGTGGTCTCGGCTACACCTACAGCATGTCGAGCGCACCGCCGCTCACCCAGACCGACGTGGCGAAGTACCCGTACGACGCCAACACCAAGATCGGCGGCCTCATCGTGCCGGCGCTCAACGTCTGGAAGACGGCGACCGGCTACAGCGCGCGTCGTCCCATCGTGGAAACCGCACGCTGCAACAAGTGCCACGACGGTCTCGGCGTGAGCCCGACGTTCCACACCGGCCAGCGCAACGATGGTCCGACCTGCTCCTTCTGTCACAACCCGAACCGCGTGAACAGCGGCTGGCCAGTGAACACCAAGGACATCATCCACGCCATCCACGGCGGCGGGAAGCGTACGGTGCCCTTCACCTGGCACGGCGAAATCAAGGCTTGGGAAGTCACCTATCCGGGCGTCCTGAACACCTGCACGCAGTGCCACCTCGACAACACCTACGACTTCAGCCTGACGTCGACCAAGAACGCCCAGCCGAACATGCTCTACAGCACGGCGGCCACGGGCATCACCAAGAGCACGCCGACCGCGCCGGCGACCATCGGACCGTTCGTGTCTCCGTACATCACGCCGGACACGGTGGACTACGGCGCTGGTTTCGCGACCTCGAACCAGACCTCGGGTACGCGCAATGGTGTCGCTTGCACCACCGCGTCTCCGTGCGTGTGCTCGATCGCGTCGCCTTGTCAGCCCGACTCGACGACACTGGTCATCTCGCCGATCGTCGCAGCCTGCTCTGCTTGCCACGACTCGGCCATCGCCAAGAAGCACTTCGCGGACAACAACGGCTCGTTCTACAAGCCGCGGAGCGTCGCGCTCCAGACGCCCGAGTCGTGCCTCATGTGCCACGGCCCGAGCAAGATCGCGGCCATCGCACAGGTTCACAAGTAACAGCACCCCCGTAAGAAACCCACAGAAACCGTAACTAGGGACGAGGCGTCGAGAAATCGGCGCCTCGTTTCTATTTCGGCTCTCAGCAGCCTGGAGAACGGCGACGTCGACTCGATAGAGCGACGTCCGTGCGGTGATGTAGAGCGACTTCCCGTCACCGCCGCCGAACGTGGCGTTGGCGGGTTGTTCGGGCACGGCGATGGTACTGACGAGCGTCGCGTCCGAGCGGTACACGACCACGCCGGCTTGCGTGGTCACGAAGAGATCCCCTGGAGGTCCACTGCCATGCCGTCCGGTGTCGGCGCCGTATCCGCGAACTTCTGGGGATTGATGGTGCCGTCGGCCGCGAGGTCGTACTTGCGCACGAAGTTCTGCTCGGAGTCGCAGACGAGGGTCTTCTCGTCTGGAGAGAGGGCGATGCCATTGGGCCGAAACATGTCTTCGGTCACGAGTGAGAGAGCTCCGGCTGGCGAGACGCGGAAGACGCCCTGGAAGCCGAGCTCGTTGGGATTGCCTCCATAGCGGGATCCGTAGCGCAGAGCGCTATCGCTGCGCGCGATCACGTCGTTCGGGGAGTTCAGCTTGCCCTGCCAGGCGTCGGCGACGCTCGTCACGCTGCCGGCTGTCGCCGTGAGATGCGCCGGCCTGAATGCTCGGCGGCTGTGCGAGGCCTGCAGGATCCACTGCGAGGCCGTTGAGCTCCTGCTCGGCTCCTGCAAACGACGACGCCGATGGAGGTGTCAGGGCGTAGATCCGGTTCGCGGGGATGTCGCTGAAGAGCAGTTTGCCCCGGGCGGAGAACCACGCGGGACCTTCCGTGAACGAGAAGCCGCCGGCGACCTTCTCGACCTGGCCGATGCCCGCGATGGGATCCACCTACACGCCTCCGGTCCCAGCGTTGCCCCTGCTCGCACCCCTGAGGAGCCGGCCGTTCCGGCGTTTCCGCCCGTCGCGCCTGCGTCGGTGCCGCCCGCGGACGCTCCGCCACCGCCCGCGGGAGCGCCCCCCGTGGCCGTGCCGCCGGTCGAGCTCGAGCTGGCCTCGCCGTCACTGTTGCAGCTCGCGAGCCCGAGCCCGAGCCCGAGGACCAGAGTGAGGCCCGATCGTCCGCCCATTCACGCGAGGCTACACCGGTTCTTGGGCTCGGCGTGCCGACGCGCGCCAGGCCACGAAGAGCCACGCCAAATAGAAGAAGATCTGGAAGAAACCCAACGGCGCGCCGACGGGATCGCCAGCCCCCGCTCGGGGAACGTATCCCAGGCGACGTTCGAGCAGCGGCAGCCCGTCGACGCCCACGCTGACTACGGCCGCCGTGAGGAACACGAGTCCCTCGACGGGAGTGGTCGCCGCGGGTGAAAGCGAGCGCCACAGTCGCTGCCACCGAGGCACTGGCACGAGCGGCGCGCCGAAGAACGCGATCATCGGCGCACTCATCCACACCACGCTCCAGCCGAGGAGCGACGAGTGGGTGAGCTGCGCGTTGTGGAAGTTCGGTGAACCGTGCGTGAGCCGTTCCACCGTGACGTGTCCGAGATCCCAGCCGTAGACGGCGCCCCAGTCGATTTCCTCGAGCAAGGCCAGAGACAAGTAGCTCGTCGCCAGTACGGCCAGAAGCCGCGCGCGCATGCGAGTTCGAGCGCTCGCCAAAATCCAACTCAGCACCGCCACGAACAGGACCGCGTGGCCCACGTGCTCGAACGGTCCCTCCTTCGCAGCGAGCCGAAGCCAGAGCTCGGGGGCTGCCAGGACCAGCGAGAAGTGAACGCCGAGCGCCCCGAGGTAGAGCTTCGCCAGCGGATGCTGGAAGACGGCCCGTGCGACGGATTCCGTCTCGGTTTTCGGGCTGGAGAGAATGCCGGAGGATAACGAAAAGTCCGCGTCCCGGCACCGGCGTACACTCCTTCGCCATGCCCCTGTCGACAGCGATGAAGAGTGCGGCGCGCTTCGCCGCGGCTTCGCTGCTCGATCGACCGCAGCTCTTGGCGGTCGGCTGGGCCTTGACCCATCGATGCAACGCCCGCTGCCCCTTCTGCGATCGACACAGCGGATCGCCGGGAGTGAGCACGCCCCGAGCCTTGCAAGTCGTCCGCGAGCTGGGTGAGCTCGGCTGCCGGCGAGTCCATTTCACCGGGGGCGAGCCGCTGCTGCGCAACGATCTCGGCGAGTTGCTCGGTGCGGCGCGCGCTGCGGGGATGACGACCAGCGTGAACACCAACGGACTCTTGCTCACCGAACGCCCCGAGGTCGTCGAAGCTGCGGATGCGTTCCTCGTGAGCCTCGACGGCCCCGCGAGCGTGCACGACGCATTTCGCGGTCGCGGTGCGTTCGCGAAGCTCGAAGAGGGGCTCTCGGCCCTCGGGCGCGCGCAGAGGCCGTACCTCATGTCGGTGACGTTGTTCCGAGAAAACCTCGACCAGATCCCGTTCTTTCTCGAGTTCGCGCGCCGCCACGCAACGCTTCTCGTGCTTCAGCCCGGGGCGAGTCACGTGCTGGGCGCGACGCGGCCGAACCCCGAGGCGCCCGACGCGGAGCGCTGTCGCGCAGTGCTCGCGAGGCTGGCGGAAGACCGGCGCGCCCAATCGCTGATCTGGAACTCTCCCCGTGGCCTTCGGGAGCTCAGTCGCTGGCCGGAGCAACATCGGCTCAGGACTCACGCGGGACGGATCTCGGCTCGCATCGAAGTCGATGGGCGGATGTTCGCTTGCTCTCGCAGCGTGAACGATCCGAGTGCCTTGCCTGCGCCGAACGTGTTCGAGCTCGGCGTGGAGGAAGCATTCCGCCGGCTGCGCCGCAGCGACTGCTCGGGCCACGTCTGCCAGTGCGCGCACAACGTGGAGAAGAACCTGCTCTTTTCGTTGGACCCCGGCGCCTGGTGGAACCTGCTCCGCCGTCGCTCGGGCGAGCTCCGGAGGATGGCCGGGTGAGCGACGCTCGAGTGCGGTCACGACGGCTCGGCGTCCTCGTCGTGAGCACGGTCGTGTCGGCAGGCCTGCTCGCGGCTTTGATCTGGCGCGTCGACATCTTGGAGTTTTGGCGCGCGGTCTCTGCCGCCCGACTTCCGCCGGTGGCCGCTGCGCTGGTGCTCGCCCTACTCTGCAACGTGCTGCTTTCGACTGGGGCGTTGGCAGCGAGCCTCCGCGCGTTCGATTCGAGCCCGAGCTACCGGCAGTGTCTCTCCGCCACGCTCGGACACCTCGCGCTGCACGCGCTGTCGTTCGTCGTGGGGAAAGGGGCGCGAGCTGCGTATCTGGTGCGTACCGCCGAGGTCCCCTTCGCTCGAGCGGCCAGCGCCGAGGCCCTGCTCTTCGCCGAGAAGCTCGCCGCCCTCGGCGTGGTGGTTGCGCTCGGCGCCATGCTGCGCGTCACGTCGGCCTTCGGCGGCGCGGCGCTCCTCGCCCTCATCGGTCTCGGCTACTGGGCGAAGCGGCAGGAAGCGCGTGTGTCCCACGTGGCAGCGAGCCTCGCGCTGACGCTCGCGCTGACGCTCGGGCAAGTGGCGGTGTTCGCTCTCGCGCTCCGGGCGCTCGGAGCAAGCGTGCCGCTCTCCGAGCTCTGCCTGTTCTTCCCGGTCTGCTTGGCGGGCGCCAAGCTGCCGATCTTTGCGTTCGGGATCGGTACCCGCGAAGCACTGGTAGTAACGCTCCTGGCGGGCACAGCGCCCGCACCCACGCTGCTGGCGGCGTCGGTGATCTTCAGTGCGGTCGAGCAGGTTTTCCCAGGTCTTTTCGGCCTCCTCTTTGCTCCGCGCTTCGTGATGCGCACTCTCGGCCAGTGAGCTCACCCCGAGCAGCCATTTGGCAGAGTGGCGGAGCCGGGTACACTCGAGTGCGATGAAGTCCCAAAAGAGGAAGCTTCGAGTGCCGTTCGTGGTCACCGCGACTCTGGTTGGAAGCGCGGCGACCGCGTGTGGTGGGGAGACCGATTCGCCGGGAACCGCTGCCACCGGCGGGGTTGGCGGCAGCGGCGCGACGGGCGGCAGTGGCGCAACCGGCGGCAGCGGGGGCACTGGCGCGACGGGCGGCAGCTCCGGAACCGGCGCCACGGGTGGCGCGGCGGGCGGTGGCGCGATGGGTGGCAGCGGCGGAACGGACGGAGGCACCGCTTGCCCGCCCACCATGCCCATGGCCTCGAACTGCACCGTCGATGCCGGTGTGAAGTGCAGCTACGACGTCGAGTGCCAAGGCGGCAAGCACACGTTCGTCCTGACCTGCGAAGGCACGACCTACAAAGAGTGGACGCTGGCTCCCCAAGCGTGCGATCCGAAAAAGCCCTTCGACTCCTGCGCCAACACCCAGCTCCACTGCAGCGGAACCAATTGGACCTTGCCTCAGGGCACGAACCCTCCGAGTCCGTGTCCCGCGACGCTGCCGAGCCCGGGCGACACCTGCTACTCCGGTGGTTTCGGCGGTGTGTGGGAGTTTTGCGGCTACCCGTGCAGCACCGCAGGCGGCGCGGGTTGGACGGTGATGACGTGTCCCTACAACCTCGACGGCGGTCAGAGCACGTGGGCGGTCAGCTCCGCCTGCAAATGAGCTGAGCTCGCGCGCCGCTCATCCGAGCAGCGCGTCCATCGCACCAACGGCGGCGAGATCCCGGAACGCAGCACGCGCTCCCCGCCGGCTGAGCACCGCGAGCTCCTCGCCGCCCGTGCCCACGGCGATGCACTCGGCGCCGATGGCCAGGGCCGCGTCGACGTCTCGCACCGTGTCGCCGATCACCACCACGCGGCAGGCGGCTCGCTCCACGTGGAGGAGCGCGGCACCCCGCTCGGCTCCGAGGCGCAAGAGCTCGGCCCGGTCTTCGTGATCGCACCCGAATCCGCCGAAGCGAAATCGCCGGAACAGGTCCACACGACCGAGCTTCAGCTCGGCGCCGCGGCGCACGTTGCCCGTTCCTAGCCCGATGGCGACGTGGGCCAGGGCCTCCGCCTGGGCGAGCGCCGGCAGGACTCCGGGGTAGACGCCGTAGTCTTTGGCCTCTTGCACCGAGCCGGCCAGAAGCTCGACGTAGACCGCGATCACCTCGTCGATGCGTGCCGAGTCGGGCACTTCGCCCGCCGTTTCCAGACCGCGACGGACGATCGCGCGATCGGTCATGCCGGCAAACGGGAAGCGGGTCGCCTGCGGGTTTCCCGTGGCGCGTTCGAATGCAGATTCCATCGCTCGCCGCCCCGCACCTCCCGTGGTGACCAGCGTGCCATCGATATCGAAGAGCAGGACGGTAGGGCGCTGCACGAGACCATGGTATCAGGCCCGGGATGGAAGCCTTCCGAGAGTGCGGCTTTCCGGCGTTCCTGGTCCTCGCGCTGGGGATCTTGGCGGTGCTCGGCGGGTTGGTCGCCCTCGGCGTTGCCATTGCCAAGCCGCGAGCTGGGCTCGTGCTCGGCGTCGTCGCCCTCGCGCTCGCGTGCGTGGTTCCAGCCGCCGGCGTCGGGGGGACGCTGCTCGGGCGTCAGAAGACGGACGAGGCAGTGAGCGGTGTGAGCATCGACGAGGGTCAGCGGGAGCGCATTCGGATCCAGGGGTACGCCGAGGCCAGTCAGTGCACGACCATCGGCGCGGGCGCGGGGGCGCTTCCGTTCGTGCTCGCGCTCGCAGCGCTCGGCCTGGCGGTAGCGCGACGGAAGAGTGCGCCCCAGAACGCGGCCGGCTCGCTCTAGGGCGCTCAGTATCCGACGTCGTCGCGCCGGCCCGGTACGAGCGGCGGGTAACCGGGAGGCACGGTGGTCATGGGAACCGGCGTCGCGTAGTTCGCGCTCCCCGTGGCGGAGGCGTACGGCGTGGGCGCGAGCTCGAGGGCGGGAGCCCAGTTGCTGCCGGCCACCGCCACCCGGCAGCGGACGAGCAGGTTGCCGGCGGGCGTGCGGCCGAGCTCGTAACCCTGGGGACAGCGCTGGCCCGCGAGCTCGTAGCACTTCACCTCGCTCCCGGAGCACGAGACGTGGAACATGGGAGTCCCGTCGGGGCCGACGATGGGCACGATCCGGGGTTCGCTCGCGCACGAAGTAGCTGAAAAAACCAGCGCAAAGGCCAGGCCGAACCGCACGAGTCGAGCCTAGCACGGCGACCGGGTCTTGCGGTTTCGGCGGAGCTCCGGCAGGAGACGGCCATGGGCATCGCCTCCGCATTGCCGCTCCCCTCGCGCATCAGTGCGATGCCGGGCAATCCGATCCGGGAGCTTTGGGATCGCGTCGGGCACCTTCCGGGTGGTCGAAGTTTGTTCACGCGCGCCATCGGGCTCGCGGCGCCGTACACGGCGACCATCGGCGCCCGGGTGGAGGTGCTCTCGAAGGGCCACGCCGAGGTGAGCCTCCGCGACCGGCGCAGCGTGAGGAACCACCTGAGCTGCGTCCACGCCGTCGCCCTGGTGAACTTGGCCGAGCTCGCGGGCAACGTTGCCATCGCCTACTCGATGCCCGACGACGCGCGTTTCATCGTGGCCGGGATCGACATTCGATATCTGAAGAAGGCGCGGGGCACGCTGCGCGCGGTCGCGGATTGCCCGATCCCCAGCTCCAGCCAGCGCCAAGAGTACCAGGTGCCGGTGCGCATCTTGGACGGTGCGGACGTGGAGGTCGCGCGCGCGAGCCTCACGACCTTGATTGGGCCGAAGCCTCGAGCACGGGGGAGGGCATGAGCAAGAAGTGGATTCACGAGAGCCCGGCGCGGTGGGACCGAAACAAGGCGAGCGTCCTCGGCAGCGCGCCGCCCGGCGTCTTCGACTTCGCCGGTTCGGTCGAAGGGTCGCTCTTGCCGGGGGACTGGTGGCGGGTCGAGGACCAGGGCAAGGTCGCGGGCTACGCCTGGATGGATTCCACGTGGGGGGATGCCGAGGTCCTGTTGTGCGTGGAGCGCTCGGTCTCGGGGCGAGGCATCGGCTCGTTCATCATGGACCGCCTCGAAGACGAGGCGAGGCTCCGCGGGCTGAATCACCTCTACAACGTGGTGCCTGCCAAGCACCCCGAGCCCGAACGCCTGCGGTGTTGGCTCGAGAAGCGCCACTTCGTGGCTTCTGAAGACGGCAAGGTGCTCCGTCGAGTCGTGAGCGCAGAGTGACCGATTCTCCCACGCGCACGTATCGATACTACGACCTCATCATGGCCGCGTTCGTTTGCGTGCTCTTGTGCGCGAACCTGATTGGCGTCAGCAAGGTCACCGAAGTCACGTGGTTCGGAAAGACCTTCACCTTCGGGGCGGGGAACCTGTTCTTTCCGCTCTCGTACTTGTTCGGTGACCTCCTCACCGAGGTCTACGGTTACGCGCGCTCCCGCAAGGTCGTGTGGGCGGGCTTCGGCGCGCTCGCGTTCGCGTCGTTGATGAGCTGGGTGGTGGTGCACCTCCCGCCTGCCACGGGCTGGACCGGCCAGCCCGTGATCGAAGCCGCGTTCGGTTCCACGTGGCGCATCGCCCTGGCCTCGCTCGTGGGCTACTTCTGTGGCGAGTTCGCCAACTCGTACACGTTGGCCAAGCTCAAGATCTTGACCCGCGGGCGGTTGCTCTGGACGCGGACCATCGGCTCGACCGTGGTGGGCGAAGCGTGCGACACGCTGGTCTTCTACCCCCTCGCGTTCTACGGGACGTGGTCGAACGATCTGCTCTTCAAGGTGATGGTCGCGAACTACTGCATCAAGGTCGGCTGGGAAGTGGTCGCTACGCCGCTCACCTATCGCGTCGTTCGGGCCCTCAAACCAGGCGGAGCGCGAGGACTACGCCGACACGCACACCGTGTTCACGCTGTTTTCTCAAGACCTGACGGCGCTACCAGCGGTCTCGGAATACCTGGTGAAGAAGCCACGGAGGGCACGATTCAGCTCCGTGGGGTATTCGAGCGGCGTGTAGTGCGTGCCCCCTTCGATCTCGACGTAGTCCGCTCCGCGGATGTGGCGCGAGAGCTCGCGCATCACGTGGGGCGGCGTGGCGACGTCCTTGGTGCCGGCGGTGACCAAGGTCGGAACGTCGACTTTCGCGAGGACGCTGCGCGCCGAATGGCGGTCGAGCTCGAGGAGGATCGAGAAGTAGTTCCCGAACTCGACCCCGGCGAGCTCGCGCGTCACGGCGGTCACGAATTCCACGTTGTTCGTCGACACGCCGAGCCGGTCCATGAGGAGGCCGGCGGCACCCGTGCGCAAGAAGCGGCGAACGACCGGATTCGTGAGCCGGGCGCTCGGGATGCTCCCGCGCAAGAAGGCGCGGAGCAGCGGTCGGGTCAGCGCGGGACCGTAGGCCGTGCGGAGCACGTGCTCGAAGGCGCCGTTGATCAAGGTGAGGGCCTGCACGCGCTCCGGCATGCGATCGTAGAGCCCCAGCCCGAGTTGCACGCCCATGCTCCAGCTCCCGGTGACGAAGCGCTCCCACCCGAGGTGCTCCGCGACGGCCACGCCGTCGTCGACGTGATGCTCGAAGGCGAGAGCAGCGCGGCGTTGGGGCTGCTCGGAGGCGTAGAGCCCGCGCTGGTCCCAGGTGACGATGGTCATTCGGTCGTGGAACTCTTCGAAGATGTGCTTCCAGCACAGGAGCGGAGTTCCGAGACCTGGCGTGAGGAGCCAGCGATGTGGTCCGCTGCCGGTCTCGTGCACGCGGACGCGAACGCCGTCCCTGGAGCGGACGAAGTAGGAGCGGACCGGAACCTCGATCTGCATCGCGCGGAAGCCTAGCTCTCCGCGGCGCCCTCTGTCCCAGCTCGGGCTTCGGGTCTGTCCCTTTGCTTCGCCCGCGCGAGCGCTACGCTGGCTGTCGGAACATGGCCCGACCTCCGTACGTTCAGGTGAACTTCCAGCCCACTCGGGGCCGCCGCGTGAGCGGCGACGACATCGTGCGCACGCTCGGTCTCGAGGTGTCTGCCGGGCGCCTGCCGAGCGGGGCGCGATTGCCCCCGGTGCGCGCGCTCGAGCTCCAGCTCGGGATATCGAAGAATACGGTCCAGAGCGCCTACGACGAGCTCTGCGCGCGTGGCGTTCTCGTGGCGCGCGAGCGCGAGGGGGTGTTCGTCGCCGAACGCGCGGCGGCGAGGTACCCCGATCGCCAGCTGAGTGCGCCTGCTCCGCGCTTCGCCGAGCTCGCGTCCGAGCGCCAGCGTCTGCCCGTCCCGGGCGTCACGCCCCTCGGGATGGTGTTCATCGATCCCGAGCTCTTGCCGCGAGAGAAGCTCTCCGAGTGCTTCCGCAGCGTGCTCAACATCCCGGGCCTCCACGCGCTCTACGATGCGCAGGGCTACCCGCCGCTTCGACAGGCCATCGCGGCTCGACTCCGGCGTCGAGGCATGGATGTCGCCGAAGACGAAATCGTGATCACGACGGGTTCCCAGCAAGCGCTCGACGTCGTCTGTCGCGCGCTGCGGCACCGGCGAATCGCCAGCGAGAACCCGGTATATCACCTGGCGAAAGAGCTCTTCGAGTCCCACGGGGCCGAGCTCACCGGTCTTCGCCTCGATCCGTTCGGCGACATTCCCTGGGACGAATGGCGGAGCGCGCTCGGTCGGGCCCGTCCGGAGCTCCTCTACAGCGTGACGAGCTTCCACAATCCGACGGGTCGCTCGTATTCGACCCACGAGCTCGAAGAAATCGTGACGCTCGCCAACGAGTTCGGTTTCGCTCTGCTCGAGGACGATTGGGGTTCGGACATGCTCTCGGCCGGCGAATACCGGCCGACGCTGCGCGCCCTCGCGGGGAACAACGTGCTCTACGCCAATTCGTTCACGAAGAAGCTCTTGCCTTCACTTCGCCTCGGATTCGTCGCGGGCAATCGCGACTCCGTGCCCGCCCTGGTGGCGGCCAAACGCGTGGCGACGCTGGGTAACCCCACGCTGATCGAAGCGGCGCTGTGTGAGCTGCTCGAGCGCGGCTACTACGACACCCACCTCGCGACGATGCAAGCCGAGCTCGACCGGCGCTACACGGCTTGCCTCGAGACCCTCGATGCGTGCATGCCCCCGGAGGTGCGCTGGACCACGCCGGGAGGGGGTCCGCTCTTGTGGCTCGAAGTGCCGAAGCGCGTGGACCTCGCGCGCCTCTCGGCGCGCACGCTCGAGCGGAAGGTCGAGCTGTCGCTCCGCGAGCGAGCGTTCTTCGGGGCTCCGCACCTGCACGGCCTGCCCATCGGCTTTGCATTCTTGAAGACAGAAGCCCTGGTTTCGGCCCTGGAGGTTCTGGGTCAGGAGCTCCGGGCAGAGCTCGAGCGGAGTTGAAGATGCAACTTGGTCCCGAGTCGGATCCGATTTCGGTGTTTCGGGCCTGGTACGCGGAAAATGCGAGCCTGGACCCCGAACGGGAAGCCGCGATGGCTCTCGCGACGGTGGCGACGACGGGCAACCGTCGTTGCGCGAGCTCCTCAAAGGGGTGGTCGCCGGGAGGTTTCGCTTCTTCACTCACTACGAGAGCCGCAAGGGCCGAGAGCTCGGCGAACTCAAGGCCGCGTTGCAGCGCCTGGCTGGCCGCTGCTCGCCGTGGCAAGTGCGCGTCGAAGGAGCTGTCCAGCGCATCGGGGTCGCCGACTCCGATGCCTACCGCGACGCGACCTCGGGAGAGTCAGCTCTACCTCGATCCACCGCAGAGCCAACCGATCTCGAGACACGAGCCCGAGAGCAGACGGCGCGCAGCGGAAGAGCGCCTCGGGAGCGCGCCCGTGCCCTGACCGCCCCACCGGGGCGGCTACGACCTCGAAACCGCGGCGCCGAGCCTGGGCTCGGACGCCGCCTGGTCTACCACCGCCACGAGTTCGTGCGGGTGGGTGACGTTTGGCGCGCGGAATGCTCGCACCATGAGCGCGGTGGCCTTGAACGGGAAGAGCTCCCCTTCCGGCGTAAGATGGGGGTCATGTGACCCGTGGCGCGCTTGCCGCTCGCTTTTCTGCTTGGCGTCGTCAAGCCGCGCGGAACCCTGAGGCCCGAGCCCGCGCGAGCGCCCGCGACCGAGGTCGTGACTCCCGCGGTGGAGCCTGCGAAGCCCGAGCCCAAGCTCGCGACCGCACTGCCCGTGGTCGAGCTGGAGATGGCGCCGCGGCTTCTTCGTTTGCCCGGGCGCGCATTCCGTGCGGTGGCCGCGCGAAAGGCCGACGACAAAGCGCTCGCCGCCAGCTTGCTCCCGGCGCCGCCCTGTTCGAGCAGGCGCTCCGGCCACGGAGCGCCTCGCCAAGGTGGCGGAGCCGCTCTACACGGCGCGCTTCGAGAGCTTGAGCTGCGAGCCGGACAAGTGCGCACAAGCCGAGAAGAAGCTCGATCTCGTGCGCAAGACCGTCGACCGCGAAGCAACGAGGATCCGCGGCGCACATCGCAAGACCACGGACGCACTTTCGAAGCTGCTCGAAAAGAGCCCGAGCGCAGAGCTCGCGCTGGCGGTTGCGCGACTCGAGGAAGAAGACGCTCGGCAGGCTGACATCGAGACCGAGAATCATCCCGCGGAGCTCAGTTTCGAGTATGGCGAGTTCGCACCGGGCTCAGCGGGGAACCCGGCGGCGGTGGAGGCGCTGCGTGCAGGCAAGCAGCACGCCGGTCCGGACAGCGCCTTGGGTCAGAAGGTCCGCTACTCTCTGATGACGCATCTCTGGGAGAGCGGGGACGCCGAAGGAGCGCTCGAGGAAGTCGAGGCGCTCTTGCCCGTCGCTCCAGCAGACATGCGCTACGAGCTCGAGGGCCGTCGAGCGCTGTTGATCGGCGCGCGCGGCGACCACGTGGCGGCGTCGGCTGCGTTCGCACGGGCTCTGGCGCTGCCGGAAACCCCGGGCGAACCGTTCAGCCGCTCGGAGCTGCGCTCGGCTCGAGTGTTGGCTGAATACCGAGCTGGGCGCTTCGAGTCGGCGCTCGACCTGGCGCTCCGGGAGCTCGATCATGCCCCGCCAGCAAGAGCGCTGTTCGCTGCGTTCGACACGGGGCCGGAGCTGGTCGTTGCCCTCGACTGCATCGAGCGGCTCGGCAAGGACCCTCTGAGCTCCAGCGCTTCGGCGCCGACGCGTGCGCGCCTCGCCGCTCGGCTCGCCCTCCGCGCGCTGCACCGTCACGACAAGAAGCGCGCCGAGGAAATGGCGAGCGCCGCCATCGAGCTTGCCGAGCAGCAGGCCGGGGACGCTTTCGACGTGCTGGCAGCTCTGGCCGAGCAGAAGGGTGATGTCGCGCGCGCGGCCGAGCTGCGAGAGCGGAAAGGGAAAGCGCGTTCGGTCTCGAGCGAAGTTCAGCTCGGGATGCTCGCGATGCTCGGGATGGGCAAGAGTGAACCCGAGTACGAGGAGAGAAACTCTCTTTCTTCCGAGGCGCCAGCGAGCGCCAAGCGGAATCTCGCGTCGCTCCTGCGCTTGTGCCTCGAGCCGATTCACTGGAAGCTCCCGAAACGCCAGGCGTCGGCCAACGTCCGGCTCGACGTGACGGTGAAAGACGACGGGTCCGTCGTGATCGACGACCAATCGACCCTCGTACCCGAGCTCGACGGGTGTCTGAGGACCATGGCGCCGAAGCTGCTCGCGCGTTCTCCGAGCAGCGTCCACGCGCGCGTCGACCTCTCGAAGCTCGACGAAACCTTCCTCTCCGGCGGCGGCTCCGTCGCCGACGTCCTCGCGCAGGCGGGCGGCCTCGGCGGGTTGGACCTCGCTGCCGCAGGGCGGGCAGGCGGCGGGGGTTCGACTGCGGCGGGCGCCGGAGGCGGCGGCATCGGAGGGCTCGGTGGGATCGGCACGCGGGCCGGCGGCAGTGGCATCGGCGGCCTGGGCCGCGGGAGCTCCCTCCGAGGAAGCGGCAAGGCGCCGTCCAAGCCGCGGTCGAAGGCGGCGCCGCCGAAGCGCGCCCCCGTGCCAGCGCCGGCACCGAAGGCGAAGAACCCGCCCTGAGCGACGCGAGCGTTTTCCCGGCGGAGCGGTTCGCGATACTCTCCCTGTGACGTTCTGCCACGGAGATGTCCGCGAAGCCCGCCGCTCGACTCGAGAAGAAGAAGGACTGCCGCGGCGACGCCGCGCGCAGAGGCGCCATCCTGCGAGCGGCCGAGAAGCTCTTTCGACACTACGGGCCGCTCAAGACGACCATCGGCGAAATCGCGCGAGGCCGGCATCGGCGTGGGCAGCGCCCATCTCGAGTTCGGCTTCTCCGCGCGACGAGATCGCGGGCCGAAGCCCTCCGCCTCGAGCGCCACGACCTCGTGCTCGAGCGCATGGCGGCGCGGCGGGAGAGGGCCCGTACGCGGAGCGACTGTCGCGGGCGCTCGAAGCTCGGATCGAGGCGCTGTTCGATCTCGCGCGCCGCGGGGCGCACCTTGCGACCTGGCGCTCTGCAACGCCGACCCGTGAAGGCCGCGCACGGTCGCTTTGTCCAGGAAGAGCTGGCGCTCGTCGCCGAGCTCCTGCGGGGAAGGAGCTCGAGCCGGCGAGCCGCGGCTGAACGAAGGCCGAGCGCCGAGCTCAGCAGCGTGCGCACGCCACGTTGAGCCTGCCGTGGCCTTCGAGTTGGAACGCCAGGCGAGCGCCTTCATCGCCGAGCGCTCAATGACCTGCTGCTCGACGGCCTCCGGGCCTGCTGACACCATTGACGGCCTCGTGAACGGATTTACTTTCCGTTCATCGCTCACGGAGGCCCTTGAACCCATCGTTTTCCTTGCCCAAGCCTGGAGACCTTGCTCGGTTTCGCCCGCTCGGGAGCCCTGTTCCCGGGCACGACGCAGACCTTCCACGTCGGGCGGCCGCGCCTGCTCGCCCTCGCGCTCTCCACCGCGGCGATCTGTTGGTCGTCGCCGTCAGCGAGCAGGCGACGAGCGCGATCCGCGCTTCCGACCTTCACGCCTGCCGGAACGCCGCGGGCGACGTCGAGCGGCAGAACGACCGCACGCTCGTGTCACCGAGGGGCCTGCCCGCTTCGAGCTAGAGGAATTGACGGGCGGAGCCATTCTGGCGCGGTCGCGGTCGTGCGCTCGCCGACGAGCGCGCCGACGCTCCCGAGGCGCGTTGCCGCCGGGGCGCGAAGGAGAAGTCGAGCGCATGCTGGGGCGAAACCGGTGGGGCCATCGATCAAGTTCCTGCCATCGAGGGCGACCCCGGTCGGTTCGCCGACCGCGTCGCGGCGGGCTTGGTACCTGACCTGAGCGAGCCGCTGCGCTGCTCGCGACCACGGACGTCGTCGCGCTGGCTCGAACAAGGTCGTCGCGCTGCTGGCGGAGATGCGGACGCTCACCCAGCTCAAGACCAAGATCGATCGCGACGTCCGAGAGCAGTTCGGCAAGAAGTACCGAGGCCGTGCTGCAGAGCAGCTGGCCATTCGACGTGAGCTCGGAGACGAATCCGAAGGGGGCGACGTCGAACGATTGCGCGCCAAGCTCCGCGAAGCGGGCCTTCCGGAAGAAGTCCAAGCCGTGGCCGAGCGTGAGCTTCAACGGCTCGAAGCCCAGGCGGGTCAAGGTGCCGAGGCCAACGTGATCCGCAACTACCTCGAGTGGCTCGCCGACCTTCCGTGGTCGCGCCGGAGCGAAACCCGTGACGACATCGCGGGCATCCAGGCGAAGCTCGACGCCGACCATTTTGGGCTGGAAGACCCGAAGAAACGCATCCTGGAGCACATGGCGGTGCACAAGCTCTCGGGGAACCCGCGGGGCACCATCCTGTGCTTGGTGGGGCCGCCCGGAGTGGGCAAGACCTCGCTCGGCCAGAGCGTGGCGGACGCTACCGGGCGCCCGTTCGTCCGCATCGCCCTCGGTGGCGTGCGAGACGAGGCGGAGGTCCGCGGCCACCGGCGCACCTACGTGGGAGCGCTACCGGGTCGCGTGGTCCATACGCTACGCAAGGCCAAGGTGAAGAACCCGGTCGTGTTGCTGGACGAAATCGACAAGCTCTACTCCGGATGGGCCGGATCGCCCGAGGCTGCGCTGCTCGAGGTGCTCGACCCAGAGCAGAACAAGAGCTTCACCGACCACTACCTGGAGGTGCCGTTCGATCTGTCGGAGGTGCTGTTCATTTGCACGGCGAACACGCTCGATACCTTGTCTGCCCCACTGCGCGATCGCTTGGAAATCGTGGAGCTCACCGGCTACACCGACCCGGAGAAGCTCGGGATCGCCAAGCGCCACTTGATCCCGAAACGCATGCGCGAAGTCGGCCTGCCCGAGGGCTCTCTCACGTTCTCCGACGCTGCACTTCTGGGCATCGTCGGGGACTACACCCGGGAAGCGGGCGTGCGCCAGCTCGACCGAGAGATCACGCGCCTCTTGCGCGGGCACGCGCTGGAGGTCGCTCGCGCCTCGGACGGCCTCCGCACCCCTCTCCACGTGGAGGTCGACGCCCTCGTTCGCCACTTGGGGCGAGCGCGCTACACCAACGACGTCGCCGAGCGCAGCGGGGCGGTCGGGATCGCCACCGGACTCGCGTGGACGCCGGTGGGAGGCGACATCCTGTTCATCGAGACCTCGCGAATGCCGGGCAAAGGCCGCCTCGAGATCACCGGCAAGCTCGGCGAGGTGATGAAGGAATCGGCGCGCGCGGCTCTCACCTATCTGCGAAGTCACGCCGGGGAGCTCGGGATCGACACCGCTGGGCTCGACGACAGCGATCTTCACCTGCATGTCCCCGCCGGGGCCGTGCCCAAGGATGGCCCCAGCGCCGGCGTGACGATCTTCACCGCACTCGCGTCGTTGCTTTCGGGTCGCAGCGTCCGCGCAGATACGGCGATGACGGGTGAAGTCACGCTGCGCGGGCGCGTGTTGCCCGTCGGGGGCATCAAGGCCAAGGTGCTCGCTGCCCACCGCGCAGGCATCCGTCGGGTGATCTTGCCCGAGAAGAACCGGCGTGACTGGGAGGAGGTCCCGCAAGAGGTACGCTCCGCCCTCGAGCTCGTGTTGGTAACGGACATGCACGAGGTGCTCGCCGAGGCGCTCGATGCGACGCCGGGCGTGCCACTCGCCGGTGCGCTGCACGGCTCGACGCCCGTCGCGGGGGTGAGCGCCGTGACCTGAGAGCGGCGAGACTGCAGCGGGCCGCCCCGGCGAGCTCCGACGTCGGCTGGTCAACTTCGCGTCCGCGCCGGACGCCAGCAACCAACCCGGGCGGGCCCGGGGGGCGAGGGCGTGTCGAGCCCCCGGCGGGTCACGCGCGCTGTTCGAGTCGAGCTCACGCTCCTCTCTCCCCGTATTTCCTGTCTCCCCGGCCTGCGGCTGCTCGGCCGGCGGCGGGGCAGTCTCACGCTGTGCTCTCAGGTTCGCCGGGAGTCAGGCCGAGGCGGCTGAGGACACCCGTGACGTGGTTGCAGGTAGCCCTCGCATCCACCGATCTGGGCGATCAGTAGAGCCGATAGCCAACTGTGACCGGAAACGCGAGGAAGCCACCGACTCCCTCGTCTGTCGCTTTCAGCAGAGTTGGAAGCACGCTGCCATACCACTCGCCCGACGGCGTCGTGATGAACGCATACGACACCTCCCCCATGAGTCCGTATGCGAGGTTGGTCTCGTCGCTGGCGGAAATCGGTTCGGGCGAACATGTCGTGCACGTGTCCGACCGGTATCGGCCGTCCGCTGGGCCGTTGAATTTGGATGCGCCGATCGCGAGTGAGGCTCCCACCTGGACCCGCCGCGCAGCCCGGTACCCGAAACCTGGACCGGCAAAGAAGGCGAAACCAACCTCGTCCCCGCCAACGCTTGCGTTGTCGCTCGAGCTGACACCAAGCCCGCCGACAGCGCGGAACAGGAACACGAGATCGCCTGGCACGGGCGTGAGCCCGACATCGACCGCGAGCCCGAGCATGACGCCGCTTGGCTGGCTCGGCTCTTCGACTACGCTCCCATACCGGCCGGTGACGGTGTGTTGCTTTGCGCCTAGAAACGTGAACGGCATCACCGCGATCCCGCCGCCAAAGACGAAGTCGTCGGGCTTGCCTGGCGTTGTCCTGGCTGGTTTCGGCGGCGAGCGATCCGCATCTGGCTCGGCGAGCGGCGGCGCGGCGCGAGAGCCACTCGCGAAGGCCAGCTTGAGCCGCTGACGTGGCGCCGGCACGTCGAGGGACTTCGTCTGACGGAAGTCACCCACGACCACTTCGACGCTGTGCGACCCTGGGAACATCGCGACAACGGCGGGTGTCTTGGCTTCGAGCTCGACACCGTTCACCATGATTCGCGCACCAGCTGGCGTGCTGTCCACGGCAACCTCCGCGGATCGTTCCCGGATCTCTTCTATTGCGGTTTTCGCCGCTGCCGCGAACTTCCCCGCCGCGCCGTCTTCGTTCAAGTAGGCGCGATAGGCCTCGAGAGCTGCCTCGGCGTTGCCCAGTTTCTCCTGTGCCTGAGCGATGTTGTATCTGATGGCGGCAGAGTGAAACTTCTCGTCAGCGCGCCTGAAGAGCTCCAGCGCCTCCGCGAAGTCGCTCGCCTTGAAGCGCTGATTGCCCTTCTGCACGAGCGCGCGAGCCTCGCTGCGATCATCGGCTGCTGCGGTAGCGGGAGTGCTCAGAATGCCGAGGAGGAGCAGCAGGGACTGCCAGCCCACGACCATCCGACGGCGCGCCCAGCTCGTCATGATGCGGAGAGTCTCGCACGGTCACTCGACCTGGCACAAGTCGCACGGCCGGGGGCGACGTGGCGACACTCAGATGTCGTCCGCCATCGGCCTCTCGCAGCGTTTGCCATCCCAGACGAGTCCGGGCTTGCAGGTCTCCGCGGGTTTGGCGCCGGGCTTTGCTGGAAGCAGTGCTTTCGGTTCTCGCGCGCTCGGTGTCCTCGCTCTCTCGGTGCTGGTGGTCCTCGAACTCGCACTGGGTGAGGCCGGTGCACCGACTTCGGATGCAGTGAGCGTGGGCAGTGTTGCGCGTTGGCCTGCTGCGTGCGTGGCGAGGCCCCGACTGAGCCCAACGGCGACTCTCGGCAGAGATGACAGCAGCAAACCAGCCACGCCCAGGGTGACGGCAGCCACCGTGAGGGCCGCCGCCCCCCAGACTCGACTTCGGCGATTCTGCTGCGGACTGCGCGTGGTTCCCCATCCGGGGGCGGTGGCGGGGAGGCTCGGTGCAACGCTAGCGGGGAGCACCGCGTGCAGCGGATACGATGGCACATCGTCGATGGTTGCGGCGGCCGAGGCCGATCCGTCGCCGTCGAACGGCGCGAGCGCTGCGTTGAGTTCCGAGGCGCTCTGGTACCGCCGGTCGGGGTCCTTGTCGAGGCAACGCCGCAGGCAGTCGGCCAGCGCAGGTGGCAACCCCGGACGTGCGGAGTTCGGATCGGGCAGCGGCTCGGTGGCAATCTTCACGCTGAGCGCCGGAAGCGTTTCGGCTTCAAAGGGCGTGCGTCCGATGACCAGCTCCCACAGGATGACGCCAAGCGACCAGATATCGGTGCGCGCGTCGACCGATTTGGCGTCGCGTATCTGTTCTGGCGACATGTAGAGAGGAGAGCCCATGAGCGCGGATGTCCGCGTCAGTGAACCCTCCATGTCCGTGCCGTCGCTGAGTTTGGAGATTCCGAAATCGACCAACTTGATGAGGTCGGCGCCGTCCGAGCGCTTCGTCAGCAGCAAGTTGGCCGGCTTCAGATCCCGATGGACGACCCCGACTCGGTGCGCTTCGTCGAGGGCCACGCAGGCTTGCCGCACGTAACCTACCGCCCGCGCGACCGACAGAGGGCCGCCTTTCTTGAGCAGCGCCGCGAGATCGCAGCCATCCAAGTACTCCATCACCATGAACGGCATGCCGTCCGAGAGTTGATCGACGTCGAGCACGCGGACCACGTGACCCGATCGCAGTGCCGCCGCCGCTCGGGCCTCCCGGATGAAGCGCGCGACGGCCGTGGTGCTCACACGCGCGTCGGGCAAGAGCAGCTTGATCGCGACTACCTGACGCAGTGTTCTGTGTCGCGCGGCCAGCACGACACCCATGCCACCGGCGCCCAGGACGCGTTCAACCAGGTACTTCCCGCCGATCAGCGTGCCCGGTTCGAACCCCGCGCTCACTCGAAGCACGATAGCTCGACCGGATTCGCGCGTCGAGCGGCCGGCACTGTCCGCGGCGGTGCGCGATCCACGGCGGGCGCGGCAGGGAGGTGCCGGACCACGCCAAGACCTACGTGTTCATCGGAGAAGGCGCGTTCGCGCTGACCGGCATCGTGCTACGCCTGGCTTTTCGCAGCGCCGAGAGCAGCGCGGGAAACAAAGCGATCGGTCAACGCGCGAGGTTGACGAGCGACAGCGGCAACCCAAACCTGAGCGAAGCGCAAGTCACGGTTGGTGACGGCTACGAGCCGCGCAGGCGGCCAACTTCGGGTTCGAGACGACAACGTCGAATTGCTCGGGGAGGTCAAGAGCGAGGCATTTGGCGCGTGGACGGTGGCCGTGTTCTCCGCCGCGCTCACACTCGGAAGGGCTGCGCGCGCACACTGCACCATCGGCGCGGTGTTGCTGGCGCCGTGAATCGGGCGGCGTAGCCAGGGTCGTCGATCGTGGGGACGGCGACCCGGGGCGTCGTCGCGCTGGTGGGGCAGTACAGGTCACCGAGGCCGAGACGAGTCCCCATTCCGAACCGCGTTCTCGAATCCGACGAAGCTTCGACTACGGCGGCACTCGGACGGCGAGAGTTGAGCGGCGATTTCCGCCGCTACTTCGGCGGTGTACACATCGAGTCGCGCTTTGAGCAGTTGCTGGAGGTGGTGTTTCGGATTCTCGATCGCGTCGGGATCGGTAGCATCCACGCTCCCTAGGTCGCGACCGAGGTAGTTTCTCAGGCTGGCGGGATCCGCGAAGTACCATGCTTCGAGATGCCATTTCGCGACGGCCACCAGCACCGGAGCATCCACGGTTTTTCTCACACCCGTCGCATCGATCTCTCGCTCGAGTCTCTCCGCGACCTCCGCGGCGTCTGCCCCGTCGGCGTCCTTGAGCACAACGAACTTGTCAGGACGCGGGAATGTGGCAAACCACGCGGCTTTGACGACCTGAGCGACGCTCGCACCGCGGATGTCGCGATGACCCGGCGGAATGCGCACCGGTGCCACGAGTTCGATCCCGTCCGCCAGTAGCCCACTAAGCAGCTTTGGTAGCGCAGCCTGTTCGGTCGGCCCAGACGCGACGACGATAACTCGCTTCACGCACCGAACCCCTGCGTCTCGAAGAACTGCCCTAGGCCGAAGCCAGACTCATCCAGTGCTTGATCGACTCGGGCTGGGTCCGAGACTCGTTCCAGCTTGGTCCCCTGAACCGTCCGCCGAACCACGACAACGTCGCCTGACTTCGCAAACGCGTCCAAGAGCAACGGTGAGTGCGTGGTGATCACCAACTGAACGCTCTCAGATGCGTCTCGCAAGTACTCAGCAAACGCCCGCAGGGCCCTGGGATGGACGTAGTTTTCGGGTTCTTCGATCCCAACGAGCGTAACGGCGTCCTCACCGTAGAGCGCGGTCATCAGCGCGAGCATTCGAAGCGTTCCGCTTGACGCGCCCACTTGGTGGACCGGGAACTTCAAGCCCGGCTCATCTTGGAGGAAGTAGACACGGCCGTCTTCCGACTCGTGGAATGTCAGGCTGCTCGGCACGCCGAGAATGCGCTCAGTTGCCTTCCGGATGCGCTCGAAGCGGTCTGGCGCGACGTCCCGAACGTTCCGAAGCCTCGCCGCGAGATTGGCTCCAGACGTCCAGAGCTGCCCCTCGTCGTTCGACGATGCGGCCCGCCGCAGACTATTCGGACTGGGATCGAAAAAGCCCCAACGGCCAATGAACTGAGCCACCGAGCGGGCTTCGAAGCTCTCGTCGGCCGCCGCCTCGGCGAGAGCACAAACGGTGGAGCGGTGGGTGCTTTCCAACTTCTCGTCCTTGGCCTGAGCTGTCCTCCACCAGACTCTTCCGGCCTTGGATTCGAGAAGCGTCAAAGGTCTGTTGTTTCTCGTTCTGCTCACACGTTCATGAACATCTGCGCCTTGCGCCCTCTTTTTCAGCTCGACTGTCCATGTGAAGCAGGAGTCCTGGTCCTCGAACTGAGCTTCGAGACGAACCTCGTCGGCGAACTCACCCTTCCACGCGAGATGCACCATGCCGCCGCGATCTCGAACGGCAGAGTCGAAGTCGCCCTCGTGGAGCCCGTCGCTCAAGAAGCGGAGCGCGTCCAAGACGTTGCTCTTCCCGCTGGCGTTCGCGCCGATGAGGACATTGACGGTCGCGACGTCAACGTCGATGTCGCGAAGGCTGCGGTAGCGCACGGCATTCAGGTGCGTGAGTCTCATTTGGCCATCACACGCTTAGCACATCTCCCGGCCCGAAACTGTAAGCGTGGCGGGGCGATGCACCCCCGATCGGCTCTCGCTGGGCTGAGCGATTCCGTGCGCCGCCGTCGAGAGAGACGACGCCGGAGGGAAGGCCGTCGGGCTCGAGAGCCCCGCGGCGCTGGGCAGCGCGAGTCGCCGCGTGCAAGGCGGTGCGGCCGTCCTCGGGCTCGAGCGAGCGCATCGCGGAGCGTAGTGTCCGGCACGCGGCGCGGGATACCGAGCTTGACGCGGACCGGTAGCGGCA
>JAXLYN010000065.1:0-52374 GCA_046351435.1 Polyangiaceae bacterium | reverse complement strand
CGTGCTCTCGCGCGAACGCTGCGCGGCGGCAAGCAGATGATTTTGGGCCCGGAGCCGCCAAGGCCCATCGGGGTGTTTGGCGAGGTGCGCTTCGAAAGCCCGCGCCGCGTTGGTGAAGTAGCCGGCCCGGTAGTAGACGACTCCGCGCGCGAAGTTGCCGGGGTAGTCCAAGTCGAGCTTCTCGACCGCGGCGATGGTGCGCAGCGAGTCGTCGTTGCCAGCGCTCTTGTCCGGGTGTTCGAGCAGGAACCGGTAGTAGATGCGAAGCTGGTTGGCCGTCGGCGCGAACGCGGGGTCGGCGCGGAGGCCGGTCATCTCGACCCAGCGCAGCTGAAATAGCGCGCGTCGCTCGGCTTCGGTCGCCACGAGCTTTCGATCGCCCTCGAGCCAGCCCGAGGCTCGCGCCTTCTCATGGAAGGCCCCGCCGAGCTCTGCGATTTCCGTCCGACGGTCGACGCCGTGCTCCCACTCGTCGAGTGCTCGCAAGAACATCTCGGTCTCGACGGCACGGAGTCGGTGCAGCGGGTCGTCGCCGTGTTGCTTGCGCGCGTTGCGAGTGAGCCCGCGGATTTCCAAGAGCTTCTTCAGCGAATCGTTACTCCGCCCGACGTGCTCGGCCGCGCCGTAGCCGCGCACTGCCTCGCCCAGGGCGCGCACGATGAACGGTAGGTCTTCGTGCAACGCTCGCTCCGCCAGCGCGCGATCGGCGCCATTCTGACGCCGCGTCTCGCGCGCGTCGACGTGCGGCAACGGGATCAACTCGGGTGCGACCGCGCGTGGGACGAAGAGCAGCGCGCCCATGAAAGCGATGGCGAGGGAAACGAGCGCGGGCTGCCAGCCCTCGAGATGGCGGGAAAGTCCCCGGCGCTCGGTCGGGTGTTTCTCTGGCTTGACTCCGCGGAGCCGGGCGCTCAAGGATCCGCCTCCGCGCGGGCCACGGTGCTCGCCGCGCCCGCGCAAGGGAGCCCGAGGTGCAAGAGAAGCGCATTCATCCCCGTGTCCACGTCGAGCTCGACGTGATCTACGCGGTCAAGGGCGGAGGGGCGGAGGTGTCGGGTCACGCGAGCGACGTGAGCATGGGCGGCATGTTCATCCAGTCCGACCACAGCCCAGCCTTCGGGACCGAGCTTAGCATCCGCGCGCGCATCGGCGGTACGGAGGTCGTCCTGCCCGCCATCGTGCGCTGGACTCGCTCGGGTGGTTTCGGCGTGCAGTTCGGCTTGCTCGGTGCCAAAGAGACGCACCTGATCGTCGGGCTTTTCAAGAGCTGACGGTCGCGCTCAGAGCACGGTGCACTCGCCGACGCCCTCGGGGTCGCGCTTGTAGTGCACGCAGGTGCCCTCGGACGCCGGGCAATATGGCTCACCACCGCCGGCCACGGCTTTGCAGAGCCGGCGACACTCGTCGGCGACGCAAGTGAAGCCCGCCTTGCACGCCTTGTTCGCGCCGCAGGCTGCGCCCGGGCCACCGCTCCCAATCGGTAGACACGCGACGTTTCCGATGGGATCGGCGAGCTGACAGCTTCGGCCGGGTTGATCTTTGCAGGCGTTGGCGTCGAAGACGTCGCAGTCGTTCACCGGGGCGCACACGTCGGCCTTGGCGTACTGCGGGTCTCCGCCGCCCGGGCGCACGAGGTAGACCTGTTGGATGCAGCTCTGCCCGCTGCCGCACGCGGTCCAGTCGCCCCCGCAGCAGAGCTTGCGGCACGTACCCGGCACGATGCCGCCGTCCGCGGCCGCACCGATGCCGACGCAGAACGCTCCCGCCACGCAGTCGTTCCACGCAGAGCATGTCTCGCCCATCGCCTTGGTGCCCGCCGCCATGCACTTCGGCGGCCAGTCGCCCGAGGCGGGCGGCGTGTCCGTGGGCAAGCACGTCTGTGCGTTCGTGCAGTCCTGCTTCTGGTAGTTGCACTCGCCCTTTTGACAGAAATCGGACCCGACCGGAGCGTCGGGGATCGTCCCGCCGCCATCCAAGATCACGTTGGGGTTCCCGGCCGTGCCGGCGGCGCCGCCAGTGCTCGCATCGTCGTTCGTGCCGCCGCAGGCGGAGAGATGGGCCAGAAAGGCCGAAATCGGGGCGACGAGGGCGAGCCAGGCAAAGCGGTTCATGCGACCAGCATTCATCGAGTGAGGACCCAGATCCAGCCGGCGGTGCCGGCGAGCGCGACGAGCACCACTGTAGTGGCGGTAGTGCCTGCGAAAATTCGAATTCCTCGGCGGAGGCCCGCCGCCCCCTCGGCTGGGCTCCGGGCCGCCCGCGCCGCCGCGAACGACCAGGGCAGCACGGCGATGTGCAGGAGCAGGAACACGACGATGCAGGCCCACATCGCCCACTCGAGGACGATCTCCACCTGGGCAGCCTCGATTCCGGAGAGCTTCAGGTCCCGGGCAGCGTCGGCGACGAGCTTGCTCCGCGCCCCGGTGCGCCCGGGGTTCAAGAGCAGGTCGTGCCGGAAGACCATGGCGTAAGGGAGCGCGCCCGCGGCAGTGAGGAAACACACGGGGTACGCCAAGAAGTGCCCGAGGACGAAGCGCCCCCAAAACGCTTTGCCCGGCTTGGGCGGTTTCGCCGCCGGCGACACGGGGGTGACCGTCTCGACCGAAGTCTCAGGGGGCGCTCCCGACGTCACTTCGGAGTCGTAACATTCGGGACTGCCTGGCATCAAACGACAGTCGGCAATTGACGCATCCGAAGCGCGTGGCGATTCTCCCTCGCCATGAGCGACGTTCCCGAGTCCCCCAAAGAGTTCTTCACCGTGTATCTGCCCTCGCGCTTCGAAGCGATGAAGGCAGGGCTCGCAGGGAAGTCGTCCAACGGCTCCATGGTGTTCCGCGTGGTGGACTCGGGCGAGTGGACGCTGCGGCTCAAGAACGGCGAGCTCGAGGTCACCGACGGCATGCAAGACGACGTGATCTTGCAAGTTACGATCTCGCCCGCCGACTTCAAACCCATCTTCGTGCAGGGCGCGATCATGCAAGAAGGGCAGGAGATCAAACCCGAGCAGCAGGTCATGGCGTTCAAGGCGCTAACGGTCGACGCCGAGCGCGTGAAGCTCGTGAAGAACATCGCCGGCACGGTCGCGTTCGTGGTCGAGGCCGACGGCGTACAACACAAGCTCGGGATCACTCCGGGAGCCGGCGCGCCGAAGCTCGATGCGCCCGACTGCCGCCTCGAGTGCAAGATGAACGACTTCATGGACATGCAAACGGGCAAGCAGAACCCGATGCAGCTCGCCATGAGCGGCAAAATCAAGATCGTGGGCAACGCCCAGATCCCCATGGCGCTGTCGGGCGTCTTCGTCTGAATCGACCGCGACGCGCCGGCGGCGTCAGGGGGGTGGCAGCGCTTCCCAGCGCAGCGATTCGCCGACCTGTGAGTTGAGCTGCTGGGTCTTCCAGCGTTTCAGGCTCATGAAGTAGGTGCCGGGCTTGTTCCGCGTGGAGAAGAACGCGAGCAGGCGCCCGTCGGGGCTACAGGCCGGGGAGGTGTTCGAGCCCTGATTCTGGGTGAGGCGCATGATGCCGCCGCCCTTCTCGCCGCTCATCACGATGTCTTGCCGGTCTCCGCCCACCGACACCGAGTACACGACACGAATGCCGTCTTCGGTGTCGCAGAACGTCGGAGCGCCGGCGGTGAAGCCCGAAGGTGAAATGGGTTTGTCGTCCAGGTAGACGCGCTGCGATCCCTTCTTCTTGCCGCCGCCAATCCAGGCGAGCTTGCCCGACGGGCTGAAGACCGGGTGGGTGGCGAGCTCGGTGGTGCTCACCTTCTTCATCTCGCTGCCGTCGGGTTTGCCGACGTAGATCGCGCTGCCGTTGGTCTCCGACACGGCGACGGCCATCTTGCTGTGGGTCTTGTCGAACGCCACGCTGTAGATGCTGGTCTTGAATGGCACGTTGACGCGCTCGTGCTTCGTGCCGTCGAAGCGCATCAATCGATACGGCGAGTAGTTCTTGGACAGCCCGTAGAAGATCTCTTGGTTGGGTCCCCACGCGGGGGCGATGGCGGTGTCGTTGGGATCGCTCAACGGCTTGAGATCGTGGCCGTCGGCGTCCATGCTGAAGACCCGGAAGCTCTTCGTGCCCCAGCGCCCGCTGTAGACGAAGTGGCTGGCGAACCCGCCGGGCCGGCCAGTGAGCGCGCCCAGGAGCGCATCGGTCACGCGGTGGGCTGTGACGCGCACGTCCTTGGGGTCGATCACGAGCTTCTTCTCGTAGACCGGGTCTTTGCCCACGTTCAGGAAGTAGGCGAGCCCGAACACTTCGACCTTGCCGCTCGCGGTCTTGCGCGCGGCGGCCTTCACGATGGCTTCGGCGCCGAGCTTCTTCCAGGCGTCGACGTCCACCGGGTCGTCGAAGCCGTAGAGCCCCGCCGGTGCTTTGGCGTCGGGGATGAGATCGTAGAGCCCCGTGAGCTCGAGATCGCGGCGGACCGTGCCGCGCACGACGACGTCTTCCATGTCGGGAGACAGCGACGGAAGGACGGCGATCTTCGGCACGCGCTCGTTGGCCGTCGCCGAGCCGGTGACCACGAACTCGCCGAGCGCGCTCTCGTCGGGCTTGGCGTCCTCCGCCCGGGCAACGGACGAAAAGAGCCCGAGGACGAGCCACGCTCGCGCGGCTCTACGGCAGATTACTCGCATTTGGCGCCTTTCCCTGAAAACGTCGGATGAACCGTGGAGCCGAGGATGTCCGGATACAAGGGCGGAGGCGGCGGTAGCTGCTGCCCCACGATGGCATCCATGGTGGCCTTCACCTTGCCGTCGAACGTGGCGTTACCGCTCGCGCGACCCATGCTGTAGCCCGTGACCGTGCCGTCGGAGCTCACGTTGGCGGTCACCGACGCGCTGAGCTTGTGCAGCTCGTCGCACGGGATCTCGCCCACCGGAGGCTTGAAGCGCGAGTTGAACCAGCCGAGCACCTTCATCTTGTACTGATCCACCGCCCGTGCCTTGAGCGGATCGGTCTCGGTGCCCTCTTTCACGCCGTCTTTGGCGCCCGGGCCCTCGACCTCGGGCTCTTTCGTAGCCACCGACGCGTCGAGCTCGGCCGTGGGATCGACTTGCTTCGCCAGTTCGGCATCGGGCGGCGGGGCCGCCGCGTCGCCCAAGGCGACGGAGCTCGTCGGCGCAGCCTTGGGATCGTCTTTGGCCTTCTCGCTCGGCGCGCTCTTCTCTTCGAAGCGCTGCACCGGTGTGGGCGCCTCTTTCTTCCACATGTCCGGAAGCTTCGGCTTCACCTTCTTGCCGCCGAGCTTCAAGAGCGGAGCGTCGTCGAGCACCGGCTTCACGGCCATGGGAAGCTCTCTGGGCGTGACCTCCTCTTTGGCCTGGATCTCCGCTCGCGTGTGGCCTGCCGCGATGAGCAACACGAAGAACACCGCTTGAATCAGGCTCGCGAGGGCCACCGACACGCCGACCTCCATCGGAGTGAACGCGGGTAGGGTGGCGACGCGGATCGAGCTCATTTCTTTTGAGACGGCGCTCCAGGCTTGGGAATTCCAGCGCCCGCGGGCTTTCCGGGCTTTTCGGGCTCGTCGGCCACTTCTTCCAGCTCCGGCTGGACGAGCAGGTTCAGCGATTCGACCCCGCTGTTGCGCGCGGCGGCGACGACGTCCGCCACCACGCCGTAGCGGGCATCCTTGTCGGCGCGGATGTAGAGCTCGCGCTCCTTCTGGACGCGTTGGCTCTCGCGCAGGGCCTGGCCGATCTTGCCGGTCACGTCCTTCTCACCGAAGAGCACGCGCTCGTCTTTGGTCACGGTGACCAGGAGGCGCGCGTCCTTCACCGGCGTCTCGGCAGCCTTCACCTCGGGCAGGTCGATGCGGAGGCCCGTGGTCAAGAGCGGCGCGGTCACCATGAACACGATCAAGAGCACCAGCATCACGTCCACGAGCGGCGTGACGTTGATGTCGCGAAAGCCACCGCGACGCCGCGAGCCGAGCTGCATGCCCATGTCAGTACCCCGGCGGTCGGTTCGACTCTTTCACGAGCGGCACCGCGGACGTCGGACCTCCGGGATCCGCCGCCAGCGTTTCGGCCCAGGCTTCGGCCGACGCGCTGAGCTCTTCCATCAGATCGCCGATGCGCTTGTCGACGTAGTTGAAGCCGATGGTGGCGGGGATGGCCGCGACGAGCCCGAAGGCCGTGGCGATGAGCGCTTCGCCGATGGCAGGCGCCACCACCGGCAGCGAAGCGCTCTTCTCGACGCCGATGCGGATGAAGGCGTTCATGATGCCCCACACCGTGCCGAACAAGCCGATGAACGGCGTGGCGGACGCGATGCTCGAGAGCGTCGGCATCAGCGTGCTCGCGCGCTGCTGCTCCGACGCGATGGCGCGCTTCGCCACGGCGATCAAGAGGTCGCTCGACAGGTTCGGCATGTGATGGCGCTTCGCGAGCTCGATGACCACGCGCCCACCCGGCGACTCGCGATGCTTGAGCGCGAGCGTGATGAGATCCGACGAGCCCGCGATGCGCTCGGCCTCTTGCTCAAGCGATGCTGCGCCGAGCGCAGGAGCGACTGAGCTGCATCGACTTCAAGAGCCAGATCACCCAGACGCCGGTCGCCGCCATCATCAAGATCAGGAGCACGACCAGCACGACGCCGGACGAGCCCAGCATCAGCTTGATGGGGTTCAGCTGTACGTCGGCTGGCGGAGCAGCGAGCAGCATGGGCATCCCTCGGACCAATGCTCAGTCGCCCAACACCACGTCGACGCGGCGGTCTTTGGACCAACCCGCCTCGTCGGTGCCGGTGGCGTCCATCTCGCCTCGCGAAGTGGTCGCGATCTTGTCGGCGTTCATGCCTTTCTTGGCGATGAAGCCCTTCACGTTGTCGGCGCGTTTGCCGCCGAGCACCATGTTGTACTCGGGCTCCCCGCGCGGATCGGCGTGGCCCACGAGGCGCATTTCCCGCCCCGCGAGCGGCCCGCTGGTGAAGCAGGTGGCGAGCTGGCCGAGGACCTTGTGGTCCTTCTCCTGCACGTTGGCCGAGTCGAACGCGAAGTGCGCGTCCACGTCGGAGATGCCACACGCCTTCTTGATTTCGTCGGAGATGTTGATCTGCGACTGCGAGGGGTTGTCGCCCGCCTTCTCGCTGGGCGCCTCGCTCTTCGCGGCCTTCTTCCCTTGGGTTGTCGGCTCGTCGGTGCCACCGGTGGGAGCCGTCGGGGGCTTTTTCTCGTCCTCGGCACACGCCAGAGCGGCGAAGCCAGCGAGCATCATCACGAGCACGGCCGTCTTCATTTCGATCCTCCTGCCTCGAGCGTTTTCGTCATGGAATGCACCCGAACCGCGGCGTCATCGTCGCCACGGCGGGCACCCCGAGGCGCGACTTCGATAGCAGGTTTGAGCGCCATCGCGAAACCCCGGGCGGCCGAGCCGCATTCCACTACCGCCACAACTGCCCGAAAATTCAAGCGTTCATGGACCCGACTCGAGCGCCTCGAGCGGCGTGGCGTGCGCGACCCGCACGCGCTCCCTCGGGCGCCGAACGGCTGCGACGAGCCGATGAACCGAGCGATGTTACCCTCGTCCGGGTGAGGCCGATGACGACCGACATGACCCGTGGCGACCGTCGCCCCTACTTCCTCTGGGACGAAGACGTCACCTCCGACGAGCTCCGAGCGGTCCTCGACGGGCCCGACTCGGAAGAGCGCACGCGTCTCTTCGGGAAGATGCTGCGCGAAGCTCGAGACATCGACGTGTGGGCGTTCGTGAGACCTGAAGACGTCGCACGCGCACTGCCCACCCTCGGACGGCGGCTGGGTCGGCGTCGCGCATTCTGGCAGTTCCTGATGGATGGCTGGAGAGAAGACGGCATCATCGCTCCGTAGACGACGGACATCATCGTGTCGACAGAACCGCATGAGCTCACCCCGCTGCAGCGCGACGTGTTGACTGCGTTCTTCGCACGCGAGCGCGGTTTCTTTCTTACCGGCGGTGCTGCGCTGGTTGGCTTCTATCTGCACCACCGCCACACGGTCGACCTCGACTTGTTCGCTACCGACGACGAATCCTTCGATCGTGGACGGCACGCGCTCGCAGGAACCGCCGCCGCTCTCGGCGGAAAGCTCGAAGTGCGACAGGATGCTCCCGATTTCAAGCGCTTCGCGCTCACGCGCCAAGACGAGCTGGTGGTGGTCGACCTGGTGCGTGACCGAGTGCCGCAGCTTCACCCCGAGAAGCACGTGCGCGACGGCATCAGAATCGATCCGCTCGACGAGATTGCGACGAACAAGCTCACGACTTTGGTGGGCCGCATGGAGGAACGCGATCTCGTGGATCTATTCGTTCTCGAGCAGCGAGGCGTCCGCGTCGAATCGTTGCTCGAAGGCGCGCTGGCGAAGGACGGCGGCTGCACCCCGGCGACCCTCGCGTGGCTGCTCAGCGAGATCCGTATCCCCGACGGCATCCGACTACCCGGCGAGGTTTCGCCGGCGGAGCTCCGAGAGTGGATCTCCGTGCTCGTCCCCCGACTCCGGCGCGCGGCCGCGCCAGGGCACGGTCGCTAGAGACCGCCATTCTCAGAACGGCGCGTCGCGCACGATCCCGGGGTGCTTCGCGTGCCCCATGCGGTAGCCGAGCACCACGGTGCCGCCGAAGGGCAGCGCCGAGCCGAGGTCTTCGTCGGTGCTGGTGTTCACGAACGCCAGGCCTGACACCGAGAAGCGCCCGAGCGCGTAGCTCAGCCAGACGTAGGACGTGAAGGCGACAGCGTCCGACGTCGGATCTTCGGTGTCGGCCTCGCAGTTGGGAGCACAAGCTCCGAGGGGCACGGCGCTCTGGAAGAGCGGGTAGTTCTGGAGCAGGAAGCCTCCCGCCAAGGAAAGGGACTGGAGCGCGTGCACGCCGCCCCCACCGCGAAGTCGCTCCATGCGGGCGCTTGCGCAAGCTTCGCGTGCTTCGGTTCTGGAAGTGGCTTCCTGCTCAGCGATCGAGCTGCACGAACAGGCGGCTGACCGGCACGCTCAACCCAGGGAGCTCGGCGCAAGCGGGCAAGGTTTCCGCTTGGGGAAAGCTATCTTGCGGCCGGCATCCGAGCAAGTCACCTGAGCGACTCGTGCGCTCAGCTCGCCGGAACCCAGACGTCGTCGAAGCACGGGTACGGCAGGAAGAGCGACGTGCAGAGCTTCGGCACGCGCTCGAAGTGACCCGCACCTGCCTCCAACGTCGTGCGCGTGAGGTTCGCGCGATTCGCGGCTTCTCCGGCGCGTCGTGCGATGGCCGAGAGCTCGAGGTAGACGAGGTTCTTCTGGGCTGGAGCGAAGCCGGCGAAGTCGGCGGGCGAGAGCGCGGTCAGGGCTTCGCGCGCACGCTCGAGCTCGAGGTCTGCGCGAGCCGCGATCACCTGTCCGTGCTCGTAGCCGTCGAACGGAAGCGTGACGTCGGTCTGGATTGGCGCGGCCGACGTGAACTCGAGCGTGGGCTGATCCTGGGGATTCCGAATCGCCGTGTAGAGACCAGCCGCGGCCGACACGACCCCGCGAGCGGTTTGCTCGGTTTGGGCCAGCACGGCGAGGTAGCTCGTCGGGTTCGCGTTGGGTTCGCGGGGGGCCGTCTCGGTTTCTGCGCAGCCGCCGATGACGAAGGTTTGGTTCTGATCCGGCGTGAGCGAGAGGGTCGAGTCCGAAGAGCGCGCGCCAGCGTTTTCGTAGGGCCCGACCTCGAGGCTCGCGAGCAAGCAGCGGCCTTGCCCCGCGTCCACCGTCGCCCGGGTGAGCGCAACGAGCCGCGCGGCCTGGGCTTGGGTCAAAGGCTCCGAGGTTTCGGCTCGGAGCTCGGGTCGCTCGCGTCGATGGCGCAAGCGGTGGCGAGGAAAAAGCCGAGAAGCACGAGAGAACGGGGACCGACCATGACGCTCCCATAGTCGAAGCCGGGCCATGGCTGAATGGGCAATAGTGGCGGAGAGAACTTCGGCCGAGTTCGGGCGTAGGATCCACACGTGCACCGGACTTCCAGGTCGTCGCCGGCCTACTTGGCAATGGTAGCCGCGCTCGTCGCAGGCTGCGAACAGCGCTCCGCCGAACCGGGACCCGTCGCGTCGACGGCGTCGTCGACTGCGACCGCTCCGGAACGAGCTCCGTCGAGCGGAGCGACCGCCTCGGCCGTGGAGGCTCCTCCGCCCAAGAAACAGGAAGCCGACGTCTGGCTGCGAGTCGCGAAGGCAGGTCGTGACCTCGGCGTCATCGAGGTGCTCGCCGGCAAGCCGTGGCGCTTCGTGCGACACAGCCAGAGTGAAGATGCGCGCGCGGTCGAGAAGATCGTGAGCGATCACGGTGCGGCGCCCATCGCGCTCCACATGCACCTGCCCGCCGACAAGCCCGGCGAACGCGGTCCCTATGGCACGCAGGCCATCGGCCCTGGGGACCCGCTCTATCGGCATGCGATCGAAGATCACCTCGAGCGCAAGGGTTTCGACGTCGACGACCGTATGCCGCGCTTCGCCGACACGAACGCGCCGGCCTCGGTCAAGAAGCTCGAGTTCAGTCGCGACGGCGCGAAGGTCGGCACGCTGGATCTCACCGTGACACCCGCCAAGCTCGAGCTCGTGAACCGCGAGGGCAACGCGCTCTTCCTCGAATCGTTCTGGAAGAACCTCGATACCGAGGACGAGCTCATCGTGAGCTACGTGTCCTCCAGCGGGGGCAAGGAAGCGCTCACCAGCGTATCGGCCAAGAAGGGGAGCCCTGGCTACGCACGCCTGGTCCGCTTGGCGTTCGCGGTGCGGTACCCGGCGTACACGATGGTCGTCACGCCGTGACGCGCGCTCAGCGCACGAGCACGATGTACGCCATGAGGCCGAGCGTGGCGGCCACCAGCACGACCAGGATCGCGACGGCCGAGGCGCGGCGTTTCACCACGGGCTCGGGCGTGCGCGAGATCTCCAGCGACGCAATGGCGATGGCCAAGATGCCCTTCAGGCGCTTCTCGGCCTCGGGGCCCCGGTCACGGTCCCCGGCCATGCCGCGGTAGCGCGTCGCGGCTTCGGCGAGCTTGCCGCGTTCGCGACACGCTTCCAAGAACGCGATGTGGGCCTTCTCCTCGTCCCAGTGGTCGAGCGCGTTCTTCCACAAAGCTTCGATGGCGGGATCGGAGAGCTCGGCCACCAGCACCTCGATCAGAGCTTGAGCTCCCGCGCGAGCCTCCGCGTGATCGCGAAGTACTCCTGGCGCGAATACGGCACGTTCAGGATGTGGAAGTCCTTGCCGCTCAGGCCTACGCAGCCGAAGCAGTAGCTGCACTTCGAGAGGGATACCGAGCGCGTGAGGTAGCTGCTGTTCGAGCAGTTCTCGCAATCGATGCAGTGCTGACACTGGAGTAGGCCCCGCGAATCGCGGCAGTGCGACGAGTCGGTGCAGCCGGTGCAGCCCACACAGAAGTTGCAGCGTACGAGGCGCTCGGACTCCTTGCAGAAGGTGCAGCCCACGCAGGCGACGCAACCGACGCATTGCACGCAGCCATCGTTGTCGCGCGCACGCCCGTGCTCGCTCACCAGATCGCGCAGGCGGCGCTCGAATTCGTGAGCGGACAGGTCCGCGGGGAGCGTGCCGGCCGAACCCTGCATGCCTTCAGGCTCGGATCGCGCGGCGGAGCTCGGCCGCGGCGTTCTTCACTTCGGTGTCTTCCGCGTACTCTTCGAGCCGGCGCAAGCGCTGCTCGAGGAGCGGACGTTTGTACGGTGCTTCTTTCGCGACCAGAGTCGCGAGGACCTCGATGGCGCCGCGGGCACGCTCTTCGTCGAAGTGCTCGAGCAGTTGGAGGTGCACTGGCTGCTCGACGGGCAGCTCGAAGCCTTCGCGGCTGAGCTCGTCGGCAGCCCGCGTGATGGCGCCGCGCGTCTCCGCTGCCATCAGGCGATCGAGCAAGCGCAATCTCTGCCGTTCGCGATCGTCGGCGTCCGTCTTCGTGACCTGCACGATGCGGGCGGTGCGACGCGGCGCGGGCTCGGGCTCGGGCCGCTGGGGGGGCGCCTCTTCGGTGCGCGCCTTGAGCGCGGAGGGTCGCGCCGACTTGGGTGCGGCCGACATCGCCGCCGGTGCGCGCGCGACGAGAGGTGCGTTGGGGCGGCGCGCCGCGATCAAGATGGGCTCCGCGGCTGCTCGCGGTTCGGAACTACGCTGCTTTCGCCTGCGCCGGCGTCCTCCGCCGGGCTTCTGGCGCTGCTGGTACATGGTCTGTCCCTTCCGCTACGGGCCCGACCTGGGCACCCGGTAGCACCTGATGAGCTCCATCCCCCGGCGGCACCGACGTGTTGACGTCGCGCAGCCCCCAAACCCACCAGACCTTGGGTCAATAGCACAGGCTCCCCGGCGCGCTCGAAAAATCAACCCGACCGCCATCCGGCTCACCGCGAACGGCCCGGGGGTGAGGAGGGCCTTTGCTCCTCGACCGAGGGCGCGGGCGAAGTTATGGTCCGCGCAACCCGCCGAGGAGGACTCGATGCTGGAGTACGGACAGAAGGTCTGGAAAGACGGGGAGATCAGCGATTGGAAGTCGGGCGGCAACTTGTCGCTCCTCACGCACACGTTGCACTACGGCGTCGGGGCCTTCGAAGGCATCCGGGCCTATCAGCGCGCGCGCGGCGAAACCGCGATCTTCCGCCTCCGCGAGCACATCGATCGCTTGTTCGATTCGTGTCAGCTCGTGTTGATGAAGCCCCTCGTGACCCGCGAGCAGGTCATCCAGGGGTGCGTCGAAGTCTTGCGCGCGAACAAGCTCGAGGCCGCGTACCTCAGGCCCATCGCCCTCATCGCCGACGGCGCCATGGGCGTGTACGCACCCAAGAACCCGGTCGCGACCTACATCGCGGTTTGGAAGTGGGGCGCCTATCTCGGACCCGAAGCTCTCGAGAAGGGCATCCGCTGCATGGTGTCGTCGTTCTCGCGGCACCACATCAACGTGAGCTTCGCCAAAGGCAAGCTCGTCGGCCAGTACATCAACAGCGTGATGGCCAAGCAAGAGGCCAAGCTCGCCGGTTTCGACGAGGCCATTCTCACAGACGTGAACGGCTACGTGAGTGAAGGTTCGGGCGAGAACATCTTCATCGTGAAGCAGGGCAAGATCCTGACTCCACCTCTCGCTTCCTCCATCCTCGGCGGAATCACACGCGACACGGTCATCACGCTGGCGCGCGAAGAAGGCCTCGCGGTGAGCGAACAGTTCATCACCCGCGACGAGCTCTATCTCGCCGACGAGGTCTTCCTCACGGGGACGGCCGCGGAAATCACGCCGGTTCGTGAGATCAACCACCGCACCATCGGTCGCGGCGCCATGGGTGAGATCACGCGCACGCTCCAGAAGCGCTACTTCGACGTGGTCAAAGGCAGCGACGACTCGCACCCCGAGTGGCTGACGCGCGTTTGAGACTCGGGCGTCTGACCCTCGTCGGCATCGCGGCGCTGGCCTTGGGCTGCGCCGCGTCCGGCGGGGTAGAGCCCGCGAACCCGCCGACGCCAGCGCCAGGACCGCCGCCCCCGAAGAGCGAACCGAACCTCGCCGATCGCGCTTGGGGCGTCGTGTCGAGCACGCGCTTCGGCGTCGACGTCGCGCTGCCCGAGCGGAAGTCCTGGCAGATCGAGGAGCTCAAGGAGCCGTGGTGGATCGCGCGGCATGCGCCGAGCTCGAGCGAGCTCCGCGTGCGCACCTGGCGTACCTCGCGGTTGTCGAAGCGCGAAGACTGCGCCGAGCAGGTGGCGCTCTGGCGGCCTGGCGCACCCGACCCGAAGAAGAACCCGGAGAGCGTCGTCGAGCGGCGCGCCCTCACGAGCCCATCGGGCTATCAGACGGAGCTCGTGGTGGGCGTGCGTCGTGCCAGTGCCGCCGAGATCGAGGGCTATGCGCTCGCCATCGGACACACAATCGGCGAGTGCTACGCCGCGATCCTCACGACGCGCGCGTCGGGGGGCCGCGCCGAAGCCAGCGTGGGCGAACGCTTGGCGCTCTTCGCGGACGCGGTCTTCCCGCGCATCGAGCGCATCGGCATCGAAGATCGGGTGCGCTGAGGGAAAATCAGCCGAAAGCTCCGCGCACGTGCTCGGCCCGGACTCCGCAATACGGACAGACGTGAGCCGGCGCACCCGCGACCAGGGACGACGGCGCGCCGCAGCCGGGGCAGGTCACCTCCGCCTCTTTCACGTCGAGCTGCTCGCCGCACGTGAAGCAGACCACGCGCCAGGCTCCGGTCACGGCGTCGACGCGCGTGCCGCAACGACCGCAGCGCCGCAAGAGGAGCGCGGGCGGCGAGACGTCGACGTACGAGTCCTGGAGCTTCGCGTCGGCGATGAGGTGGGCTTGCATCGCGGGAGAGATCCAAGTGAGCCAGCCCTGTACGAACGCGGACACCCCGATGCGCTCGAGGAGCTCGGGCGTGGCGCTGTCCGGATACTTGGCGATGACACCCGCTTCCAGCATGGCTTGCATGTGCATGCGGTATTGGGCGCGGAAGGTCTGGTAGACGTTCCAGAACTCGCGGTCCGGAAACTGAGTGGACATGGGCTGCGACGCGATGACGAGCCCGAAGAAGCTGACGGCCATGCCGCCCCCGCCCAAGAACTGCGCTTGACGGAGCTCGGCGATGCGTTGGTTCAGGAGCATCGCGAGCTCGGCCACGCGGGGGTCGAGATCGCGGACGACCATCATGTCGGTGTAATAGTCGAGGTAGCGCGTTCGGTAGTTGGGGCTGACGATGCGCGGCGAGTACGACGACGGGCAGAGCTCGATGTGTTTCGTGAAGAGCTGCGTGTAGTAGTACTTCAGGTGCGGCGCGTTACCCGCGAGCTTCGCGGCTCGGAGCTGGGGCGCGAGACTTTGCGCCAGTGCCTCGTAGGCCGGACCTGGCAGCGCGTTTCCGGCGCTGCACGCCGTGCGGAAGTCCCAGTCGGCGAGCGCGCCGCAGAAGTCGCAATACACGTAGGCCGTCTGGGACGGGAGCTGCTTCATCCCGCCACACGAGTGGCACTTGGTGATCCGCACGCGCATGGGCGCCTACCCGCGAGAGAACTCCAGTGTCGCGCGCTCGATGGCCTTGCGTTCGCGCTTTCGCAGCGAGCCCACGGCGAGCACCGACAGGTTCTCATTTCGGAAGAGGTGCTCCGCCGCCGCGCGGACGCCCGCCCGATCCACACCGAGGAGACCTTCGAGCCGCTCCGAAGGCACGGGAGCCACGCGGGTCAAGATGCCCGACGCCACGAACGAGGCGAGCTCGCCCGGTTCGTCGAGCATGGCGTCGAAATGCCAGCGCAGCCGTGCGCGGACCTTGGCGAGCTCGGCGTCGGTGGGGCCGTGCTCGCGGAGATCGCGCACGAGACCGAAGAGCTCGTCCAAGAGCTCGACCGCATTTTCATGGGTGGCTTCCGCGGCGAGGTCGAAGATGCCGCCACTCACGTAGGCTTCGTAGCCAGCCGACACGTCGTAGCAGAGGCCTTTCTCGTCACAGATGCGGTGATAGAGCCGAGTCGACATGCCGTCGTCCAGCACACGAAGCAGGATGTCGGTGGCGGGTTCGAGCGGGTGCAGATCCGGCGGCGCGCGGAACGCCACGCGAAGCTCGGTTTGGCTGCCCGCGTGATCCACGTAGCGGAAGCGTGGCTCGGTCTGCGCGGCGAGCGCGGGCGTCGTGGGGGGCTCACCGGCGCGGAGCTCGGCGAACACGCGCGCGGCCTCGTCCAGGGTCGCTTCCGGATCCACCGGGCCGGCGATGCAGAGCACGGTGTTCGAGCCGACGTAGAAGGACTGATGGTAGCGCTCGAGCGTGCTCTTCTCGACGCGCTCGAGGTTCTCGTTGGTCCCGACGATGGGACAGCCGAGCGGATGATCGCCGAACGAGAGAGCGCGCACGAGCTCGTCGGCGCCGACCGGGTCACCGTCGTCGTCGAGGCTCTCCAGGATCTCTTCGCTCACGATGCCCTTCTCGGTATCGATGGCGCTGAACACCGGCCTCTGGAACACCTCGGCGAACAGGGGCAGGACGCGCCCGAACGACTCTTCGGGGACGGCGATGGCCATGGACCCGTGGTCGACGTAGGTCGACGCCGACAGCGTTCCCCCGAGGCTCTCGAAAGCATCCGCCTGGGCGTGTGCCGACGGGTGCGTCGGCGTGCCGCGATAGAGCATGTGCTCGAGGAAGTGGCTGATGCCGTTGTCGCGTGTGGGCTCGTAGGCTGGGCCCGAGCGAAGCTGTGCGTTCAAGACCACGCGGTGGAGGCCCCGCATGGGAACCACCACCACGGTGAGACCGCTCGCCAGCGTGCGCGTGTGAAGCTCGAGAGAAGCGACGCTCAACCGTCCCCGGATTCGTCGCTGGTGTTCGTTTCCTCGAGCAGCCGCTGATCGTAGGTGATCTTGTCCTTCACCTTGCTGCGGAGCGACGCGATGTAACGAGCGACGGCGTCCTGCTCCTTGGACAGGCGCAGCGCGCGGAGCACGGTGAAGCGATCCTTGGCGAAGTCTTCCTTCTTGGCCAGGTTCTTCTCTTTGAGCTGGAGCACGGCGAAGCCGGTGGCGAGCTTCACGGGCTTGTCGAGCACCATGTCGACGTCCTTGAGCTCGAACAACTTGGCGGCGGGCGCTTCGCCGGGCATGGCGCCTTCGACCGGCGCGCCGGCGATGTTGAAGGGCGCCGTGATCTCGACCTTGGGGCGCAGCGGGTCGGCCATGGCCGGCGGCTCGCCTGCGTCCTTGGCGGGAGCGGCCGGCGGCGGCGTGACACCGGGCAAGAGCGCCACGGGCTTCTTCGCGGGTGCGCCGCGCTTGGCGTATTCGAGCGCGAGCTCTTTGGTGGCATCTTCGAGCTTCGCGCCGGCCTTCGCCTTCTCGATGAGCTTGTCGGCGAACTCCTTGGCGAGCTCGGTGCCGAGAGCCGGCACGGCGAGGCGTTTGGCGGTGGCGCGCTTGCCGAGCTTCTCGAGATCCTTCTCGGCCAAGAGCGAGTGGAGCTTGAGCACGTGGAAGCCACGCTTGCTCTCGACCACCGCGGAAACCTGGCCGGGCTTCAACGTCTTCGCGGCGTCGAGCAGCTCCTTGGCGCCGGGCCCGTAGTTCTCGTTGAGACAGCCGAGCTCGCCGCCGACGTCGGCGTTGCCGCCTTCGCTCACGGCCTTGGCGACGACCTCGAAGGCCTCGCCCTTCTTCACCCGATCCAGGGCGGCTTGAGCCTTTTCGCGCTTTTCGGTCTTGCTGACGTCGCCGGACTCTTCCTCGACGTTGAACACGATCTCGCTGACGATGGGGCACTCGGCCTTCCAGGCCGGTTGAGCCTGCTTCCAGGCTTCGTCCACCTGCTTTTCATTCTTCGCCGCCCAGGCGTCGACCGTTGCGTCGCTGGCGTCGACCACCCACTTGCCGAACCAGAGCCTCGAGATGCTGGCGACGCGCGCGACCGCCTTCGAGCGCTCGCGCTCCCACTGGCCGTAAGCCTCGCTCTCGGAGACCCGGACCCGGGAGCGGACGAGATCGCGGACGCGCTGCGCGACCACCTCGCGCCGCTGCATCTCTTTGAACTCTTTCGGGCTGCGGTTGGTGGTGTTGCGCACCACGCGTTCGTAGATCTTGTAGTCGAACTCGCTGGTCTGCGTGCTCTTCACCGGGAGGAGCCGCACCATGTCTTCGCTGATGCCGAGCGAGTAGCCGAGGAAGCCGAGTTGACCGTAAGGCAGGGAGACGCGGGCTCGGCCCGCCGAGAGCTCTTCATCGAGCTCCTCTTCGCTGACCGACACACCGAGCCGCTCCGCTTCTTTCAAGAGCAGCTCGCGCTCGACGAAGCCTTCCATGATCGTCTTTCGGAGCCCCATGGACTTCACCTTCTTTTGGGGAAGCTCACGGGGAACGATGAGGCCGTAGGCCGCGAAGTACTCTTTGCGGTCGATGCAGCTGTCCTGGATCTTCACGGCGCAGTCGCGCGAGATCCCCGCTCCGCCCTGGCGACCAGGACGGAACTCCATGATGAACACGACGATGACCGCGAAGACCACGGCCCCGATGACGACCTGGCCGGTCCCGCCCTTGCGAAAGAAACTCAGCATGGCGATTTCCTTCGCGGCGTGATTTGCCGCGAAAGGGGCGACCGAACTACCACGCTCCCCCGGGCTGGTCTACGTTCCGCCGCGCGTCGCGACCTTCGGCCAGCTCAAGACCGTCCGGAGCTCCGGGATCAGGTCCGACGGATCCCCGATGAGGCGCTCGAACGAGACCTCGTACCAAGTGTCGAGCACACGGCTCTTGTCCCCTGGATCGTGAATGGGCACCACGCTGGTTCCCGTCTCGGAATAGCCGAGGCCCGCCCCGGGTTGACCCAATCGGCGCGCGTGGCCGAACAATCCGTCCGGCGTTTCGCCTTGGAAATCACAAGCTTGTGCGCGAAACACCACCCGGATCCCGAGCCCCGCCTCGGCGCTCGTGACGCACACGCCGCTGTCCATGATGAGGTTGTCGCGCACCCGATCGGCGAGCACGACGCGATCCGTGAGCGTTCGGTAGATCTCGAGCCCCTCTGCAATCAGCAGCTTCTTCAGCTCTTGGGGAGTCGGACTCGGCATGTGGCTTGCAGAAGGGTGCGATCGAAGCGGGGCGAATTCGTGTCCCGTGTTTTCCCGATGGTCAACGATCTTCGATGATTAGGGTCAGCCCCCACTCCTCAAAGCCAGCGTTAGGAACTTCGCAGACCCGCCCCTCATCGTCAAGGCGGGTCGGACTCCGAAGTCATGGGGCGCTGCCGAATCTTCGACCACCACACGCATCCGAGGAGGTTTGATATGTTGGGTCGGATCGTGACGCGCAGGAACTTCACGCCACCGCCTTCGGCCCCCGCGCCGGACACCCACGGAACTCGCCGGCAATCCGGCGGGGCCCGGCGGGAGTCGTCCGACCGCGTGCGACTCCACGGCAAAGACGGGGAGGTCGAGGGTTGGTCGCTGAACATCAGTCGCGGGGGTGTGAGGATCATCGTCGAGGACCGCGTCGAGCTCGGTAGCGAATACGAAATCTCCATCGGCGACGAGGAGCACCTCCGGCGTCCCTGCCGGGTGGTTTGGGTTCAAGACGAAGCCGACGGCCAGATCTGCGGCGTGCAATATCTCGACACCAGCACCGGACCGCCGCCGCCCGGCATGCTCCCCGATTCTCCGGAGCCCGATCCGTCGGATCCGAAGTGAGTCGAGCCGCCGAGCTCTTGGGGCCCGATGGTCCCCTGGCGCGCGCTTTCCCCGGCTACGAAGCGCGACGGGGGCAATTGGAGATGGCGGCAGCCGTCGAGCGCGCGCTCGGTGAATCGCGCATCCTGTTGTGTGAAGCCGGCACCGGCACCGGGAAGACGCTCGCGTATCTCGTGCCGGCGATCCTGAGCGGCCGAAAGGTCGTCGTGTCGACGGCGACCCGTGCGCTTCAAGAACAGATCGAACAGCGCGACCTGCCGCTCATCCGCGACTTGCTCGGGATCGAGCCGCAAGCCGCCGTGATGAAGGGACTCGGCAACTACTTGTGTCTGCGTCGCTTCGAAGAACAACGACGATCCCCGAACGCGCTGCTGCGCGAGCACGCGCTCGCCCAGGTCGAAGACTGGCGTGGCCGCACCGAGAGCGGCGACATCGCCGAGCTCGCCGCCCTCCCCGAGGACGACCCGCTCTGGCCCGACATCGTGAGCTCGAGCGATACGCGCGTGGGACCCGGCTGCGCACACTTCGAGGAGTGCTTCGTCACGCGCATGCGCCGGAACGCCGAGGCCGCCCGCATCGTGGTGGTGAATCATCACCTGTTTTTCGCCGATCTGGCACTGCGCGGTCCCCACCCCGGCCGCGTCATCCCGGACTACGAAGCGGTGATCTTCGACGAGGCCCACCAGCTCGAAGACATCGCGACGGACTTCTTCGGCGTGCGCGTTTCGAGCACTCGCATCGAAGCGGTGCTCCGCGACCTGGAGCGTGCGCTGGCGCTCACCGGTTCGGGGGACCCGCTGCTCGGCCCCGGCGCCATCCTCGTGGGCGCCCGGCGTACGTCGGACGCGTTCTGGGCCCGGCTCGCGCGTCAGGCCGACGCCTCGGGCTCCGAGCCCCGCGTGGCCCTCGATCGCGACGTCTTCGCAGGCGAGCTCGCCGTGCGCTGGCACGAGCTCGACTCTTCGCTCGAAGGCGTGGCGGCCCTGGCTCGCTCGGCGCGCGGCCGCTTGGCAGACTCGGCGCCCTCGGGTCTGCGGCAGAACGTTCGCGCGATCTCCGACGCGCTCGACTTGGCAGCGCAGCGCGCGGAGCAACTTCGCGAACAGCTCGCGGTGGCCATCGATGGCGCGCCCGGGCGCGTGACGTGGCTCGAGGCGAGCGCGAAGAGCTTCGTGTTGTCGTCGTCGCCGGTGGACGTCTCGGGTCTATTCCGCGACATGGTCTTCGACGTGGTGCCTTCGGTGGTGCTCACCAGCGCCACGCTCTCCACCGGCCAGAGCGATCGCGGCGAGAGCCCATTCGCCTATCTCGAGTCGCGGCTCGGGCTCACGGAGTCGCGGCACGAGCTCATCGAGTGCGTGATCGACTCGCCCTTCGATTACCCGAAGAACTCGCTCTTCTACACGCCGCGAGATCTGCCCGAGCCCGCCGACCCGCGCTTCATTCCGGCGGCCGCCCAGCGCATCGTCGAGCTCGTGGAGGTCACCGACGGCGGCGCGTTCGTGCTGACCACCAGCCTGCGATCGATGCGCGCGCTCCACGCGACGCTCTCGACGCGCCTCGGTGACCATCTGGTCTTGGTCCAGGGTTCGGCGCCCAAAGGTGCTCTGATCGAGCGCTTCCGCCAAGACGGGCGCGCGGTGCTCGTCGCCACGTCGAGCTTCTGGGAAGGCGTCGACATCCCCGGCCACGCCCTGCGCCTGGTGGTGCTCGAGAAGATCCCTTTCGTGGTGCCCAGCGACCCCATCGTGAAGGCTCGCTCGCTCCGGCTGGAGGAGGCGGGCGAAAATCCGTTCATGAAACTGTTCGTCCCTGCCGCGGCGCTGGCGTTGAAACAGGGTTTCGGGCGCTTGATACGCACGCGGTCGGATCACGGAATCGTCGCGCTCTTCGACGATCGCGTGCACAAGAAGAGCTACGGCAGACGCGTGCTCTCCGCGCTACCGCCCGCGCGCCGCACCGACGAACTCGAGCGCGTGAAGCGCTTCTGGGCGGAGCTCGCGCCCGCATGAAACCCATCGCCCAGGCCGTGCGCGAACTCGGGCTCGAGGGCTGCTACGACGTGATCCCCGTTCCGAGCGGCTACCCGAGCCCGAAGCACGTGAACCTGGTGCTTCGCCGCCACGCCGGTCGGACCTACTTGTTCGAGTGCGGCCCCGCGCGGCCCGACGTCGTGGAGGAGACATTGCGCGGGCTCGCGGCCCTCGGCGTGCGCCGGCTCGACGCGCTCTTGGTCACCCACTGCCACGGCGACCACGCGGGCAGCGCCGGCATCGTGGCCGGCCACGGGCGACCCGTGGGCGAGCGCGCGCCGGTGTTTCTGCACTCCGCGGGCTATCGCTTCTTGACCCACCCCGACGCGGCGTTCTTGAACGAGACCTACGAGATCTTTCTGACCCGCGCCCACTTCGGGCTCCACGAGTTCAACTCGCTGAGCGACGAAGAGATGCTGAACAACACGCTCCGCAAGCGCTTCAGCGGCTACTTCGCCAAGACGCCGAAGCGCGCGCTGTCGTTCGTGGACCACGGCAAGTTGCCGCCTGGCATCTTGGCCCTGGCGACTCCGGGTCATTCCCTCGACTGCGTCCTCTTCTACGACACCGAGCTCGGCGTCGCCGTGCCCGGCGACACCATGATCTGCACCGGTCACGTCGACAAGCCCGAGACGCACGCCTACGTGATCCCGATCTTCACCGTCGCCGGCCAATCGTACTCGATGCCGTACGAGCGCTTCCTCTCGACCGTGCGCACGCTCGACGAGTTCTTTCGTCGTTACGACGTGCGCGCCGTGTTCGCGCCGCACGGCAAGCTCGCCATCACCCGCCCCGCCGAATGGGTCGAGTTCGCCAAGGGCTACTTCCGCGGCATCTTCGCGGCGCTGCGCGACGGCTTCTTCGGCGACGCCGAGCGGCGCTCACGGGCTTTTCGCGCGGCCGAACTCAATGCGTTCATACCGAGCGCGGGCTCCCATCCGATCTCGACGCCGAGCCACACGTTCTCGATGCTGTGTGCTCTGGCCGACGAGGGCTTTCTCTCCCTCGAAGAGCACCCTCACACGCGTCAGATCACGTTCTTGCTCGAAGAGATGCCGCCCGCGGACTACGTCGATCAGCGGCTCGCCGAGCCCGTTTCGAGTCTGCCGATCTTCGGTGCGTGAAGTCTCGGGCGTCGCGCTCGATACTGGCTCCGCAATGCGCGCACTCGCGGCTGAGCGGGCTCAACGGCTTTTCCATGGACAACGCGAAGGACTGTCCACAACGGGGGCAAGGCCAGAGCAAGTGTACGGCACCGAGCGCATGGGAGCCGACCCAGAGCCCGGTGAACCAGCTGCTGGTGCCCCAAGCTCCGAGCGCGATGGAGAGCGCGAGCGAGGTCATGGCCAGCCGACTGGCGATGCTCCGGTGGCGGAACGATGCCCAGAGTTCCGTGCCGGGGAGCGGAGCGATTCGCGCCCGCTCGGGCCGGGCGCGATACGGCGATCCCGACATCTCGAGCGCTGACGGTTCCGGGTCGGGAAGGGCCTTCAGCGTTCGCGAGCGCGAGATGGGGGGCACCGAGAAGCCTCGCAGCTTGGCGCGCAGCCGTCTCAGCGCCCCGATGCGGTTCCAAGTGGTCACGACGAAGAGCAAGAGCCATGGCAGCGTGGCGAGGAGCAGCGGCATGAGACCGACGAGCAGGCCCGCGAGCGCGAGCCCGACGCTCGCCAGCGCGGCCTGGAGCGCCATGCCCGGATCGGGCGCGATGGTTCCTTCGAGACGCGCGCGCCCGTCGGCGTCCTCGCTCAGGACGGCGTCGATGAAGACGGAGTCCGAGCGCTCCCTGGAAACGCAGCACGTGAGGCGATCGTGAGCGAGCTGGCCTCGCAACGCGAAGCGACTGGCCCGCTTTTCGATCCAGTCGGCGAGCTCTTCGGACAGAGCCACGCGCGCTTCTCGCAACGTCAGCGTGGTGCGGATTGGCGAAGCGTCGCCAGGGGAACTCCGAGAAGCAACTTGCGCACGCCGTCGGCGCACCGGCTATCACGCGACTCGCGTCGACTCGCCCAGTCGAATCTGGATCTGCCGCGCGGCGTCACGAAACACTGCGCCCGGAGCACGCTCGCATCCGCTTCGACCAGGTGTCCGCCGCGCCATGTGGCCACGACTGCTGCGTCGACGGCCTGCTTCCGCCAAGCGTGCGCGGCCGCCGCTCCCCACATCGACTTGGCCAGCGGCTCGAGCCGGAAGCGCGCGCCGCTCAGAGTGGATCAGCCACGCGCTGAACTCGGCGGGGATGCAGCCGCTGGCTCGCCCGCTTCCGCCCCAGGCTGGCAGCGCGAGCTCGCAGTCGGACAATCCGAGCGTGGGCGCGACGCGCGCCGTCGACGTGAGCAGGTAGCGCACCGCGCGCGAGAGGTGTCGCGCGCATCGGGTCGCGTCGGCGCTCATCGAGTGGCGTTCAGGTACGCGAGCATCGCGAGCGAGCAACAACCTGCGCCGCGAGCGAAGGCCTGCGCTCGCAGCGAGCCACGCGAGGTCGTTCCAGAGACGGCGAGCGTATTCGTGCGTGGCCTCGAGGCCGCCGCTGCGCACTGCATTCCGCGCGCGCACCAACCCATCCAAGCGCGCCGCAGGCGCGGCGCGCGCTCGACGGTGCCTGTGATCGAAGCCGGGCCCGCGGCGGGTTCGGCCAGCGAGAGCACGATGGACTCGCGCTTCCTCGGCTCATCCAAGTAGCTCGCGACGCGATCGATCAGCGCGGGCTCGACCACCACGAGGATCCGGCTCTCCGGTGCCATGGGCGCGCGAGTTTTGCAACTGACGTGCCGGCGAGGTTGCGCTCGTGGATCCGCGCGAAGCGCGTGTGCGCGCCACGTGCGCCCGCCAACCTCGGGTTGCGAGCTCGGTTGGCGAAGCGCACGCGCAAGGCGGCTAGCGCTGGCCGAGGACGCCAGCGCAGCCCGGGCGCGAGCCTTCGTCGACTTCTTCGGCGCAGCCTTCCAGCCTTCGCCGCCTTGGCAGGCTTGGCAGGCTTCGCGGCCTTGGCGAGCTTCGCAGCTTTGGCAGGCTTCGCAGCACGGCAGGCTTCGCCCAGCCTTGGCAGGCTTCGCAGCCGGCAAGGCTTCGCAGCCTTGGCGGGCTTCGCAGCCTTGGCCGAGCTTCGCCGCCTTGGCCGGCTTCGCAGCGCAGCACGGCTTCGAGCGCCCTTGGCCGGCTTCACCCGGCCATGGCGAAGCCGCAGCCTTGGCCGGCTTCGCAGCCTTGGCAGGCTTCGCGGCCTTCGCCGCCTTGAGCAGGATTTTGCAGCCTTGGAAGGCTTCGCCGCGCCAACTTCTGCCTTGGCGGGCTTCGCCGGCTTTGCGGGCTTCGCCGCCTTCGCTGCCTTGGCGGGCTTCGCCGGCTTCTCGGACGCCGCTGGCTTCGCCTTCGCCGCCTTGGCGGGTTTCTCTGCCTTGGCGGGCTTCGCCGGCTTGGGCTGCGTCGGCGACTCCGCTTCGTCTCCCGCGTCTCCGCGCATCACCGTGCCGCCGCGACGTCGCGCGAGGGGTCTCCTGAACCTTCGCGTCCGGCACCGAAAACTCGAACGGCTTGTCCCGCATAGGCGTCCGCTCCATGGGGCAGCGCAATCATCTCGTTCAGGTGTTCGCCGATGCCCGTGAGCATGACCACGCCCGTGTGCGCGAGCGAGACTGCTTCGCGGATCTTGCGGCACACTTCCGGCCTGGCTGTGCCCGGCATCATCACGTCGAGCACCACCACGGATCAGGTGGATGTTCGTGAGCGAGCTCCCACGCTTCGTCTCCGTCGGAAGCCTCGACGACTTTGAAGCCGCGGCGCTTGAGATGTCCACGACCAGCGCGCTGCGCGTGCTCGGTTCGTCGTCCGCTACGAACCAGAGTCTTCGTTTCGTCCGCCATCGCTCGCTCCTGTGCTCGAATCGGGCCCCATGTGAGACCAGCGGTCATCGAAGTCAAGCCGACTCACCGCCAAAGAAGCGGAAGCTGTCACGCATCGGAGTAGGCGGACGAAGTCCCAGGCGCCCGCCGAGGTCGAGGCTCGGCGTTGAGCCGCCGGCTCGCGCCGGAAACGGCGCCCAGGCTGCCCCGGTGAGCCCGCAAAGCCATGAAAAATAATCAAGATTGCCGTGTTCTTGGGCCATCGTCAGGGCGCCCCCAGCGAGCCGCGACTCGGGCTACCATCGGAACTTCCCCAGAGCCGAGCGAAAGCGGGCGGAACTTTGTGCGTTACAACCGTCGAGTCAAAAGCCCATGAGCCCGTCCGACCGCGACGCATCGATCCGCCGCCTCGCCCGCACCGCACGCTGGACGGCGGCTACAAGGACTCCGGGATTGATACACGCGCTCGGCGCGGGCGCCATATGTGCCCGTGCCGCTGCTCTGCGCCGTCGGTGCGTTGACCTATGTCAAGGTGGCGCGACCTGCCGCCGACACGATCCAGACCCTGGGCTTCGCCGGTCTCGTGCCGCTGCTGTTCTTCCTGGTCGGCACTGCGCACGCTTGGCTTCGGTCACGGCCGAAGCACGTGGGCGCGCTGGCCCTGGATCGCTTCCATGGCCTCCACGATCGCATCACCAGCGCGCTCACCTTCTCGGAGTTGCCCGAAGGCGAGCGCTCGGGCTTGATGCGCGCCGCCATCGACGACGCCGTGGTCACGGCGAAGGAGCTGCGTCCGCGTCGCGCCGCGCCGTTCCACGTGCCGCGCGAGCTTCCCATCGTCGGCCTCTTGATCGCGGGTCTCGTCGGCGTCGCCCTCCTCGAAGTGCGCACCACCAAGATCCTGCCGCCGGACAAGACGTTCGAGCCCATGGTGATGAGCCCGGACGACATCGAGCTCTTCAAAGACATGGCCAAGGAGCTGGAGCAGAAGAGCCAAGACCCCGAAGTGCAGACGGCGGTCCGCCGCTTCAACCAGCTGATCGAAGACATCGCCGATCGCCGCCTCGACCGCAGCGAGGTGTTCAAGCGGCTCGAGGAGCTCGAGCGCCAGCTGATGAAGGGCGCCGAGGCCGACAAGCAAGCGCTGGAAGACGGGCTGAAGAACCTGGCGAAAGAGCTCGAGAAGAGCGACCTCAGCAAGCCCGTCGCCGAGGCTCTGAAGCAGAAGAACCTGGCCGACGCCGAGAAGGCCATGAAAGAGCTGGCCGAGAAGCTCAAGAACAAGAAGAAGCCTCCGACCAAAGAGCAGCTCGAGAAGCTCCGCGACGCGGTGAAGAAGGCGAGCGAGCAGAACGCAGAGAACCTCAAGCGACTCGAGGCCGAACGCGCCAAGGCGGAGGAAGAGCAAAAGAGCCTGCTCAAGAAGAAGCAGGAGAACGACGGCGGCCTGTCGGAGAGCGACAAGAACCTACTGAAGAAGAAGGAGCGTCAGCTCGAGCGCCTCGACCGCGAGAAGGACCAAGCCAAGCGCGCCCAGCGCCAGCTCTCGAAGCTCGACCGAGAGCTCGCCAAGGCCGCCGAAGACCTGCTGAAGGAGATGGGGGCTTCGGCGGAGGACTTCGAGAAGGCCGCGGAGGACATCAACCGCATGGCGCAAGAAGAGATGACCGATCAGGAGAAGGAAGAGCTACGGCGCCGTCTCCAAGAGATGCGCGAGGTCATGCGCCAACAGGGCAAGGGCGGCAAAGAGCGCATGCAGCGCATGCTCAAGTTCGGGCAGCGCGCGCGCGGCGGCAAAGGTGGCCAGCAGGGCGAAGGCGACCAGGGTGAAGGCCAAGGCAAGAAGGGCCAAGGCATGAAACCCGGTGATGGCGACGGCGACCTGATGATCGGACCCGGTTCGGGCGGTAAATCGATCCCCATGCCGGGCTCCGGACAGGGGCAGGGGCAGGGTCAGGGTCAGGGCCAAGGGCAAGGCCAGGGCGAAGGCCAAGGCCAGGGCGAAGGCCAAGGCCAAGGCGACAAACCCGGCAACGGCGCTGGAAAAGGCGGCGAAAGCTGGGGCACGGGCCACGACGAGAACCTGAAAGGCGAGGCGAGCAATCTCAAGGGCAGCACGAAGGACGTGACCGCAGCCGCTCAAGATACTGGGCAAGGCGGTGCCTCGAGCCAGGTGATCTACGGTGCCGCGCAACGCGGCTTCGTGGGACGCGGCTACAAGAAGGTCTACACGGACTACAAGACGGTGGCCGAGCGGGTGATGAACGAAGACCAGATCCCCCCGGGGTATCGTTTCTACGTGCAGCGCTACTTCCAGCTCATCCGCCCGAGAGACTGATGTTGCGGTTGTGAGAAGCGATCGCACGCGAGCATGAGACGGCTCGCGTCGGCGTTTTTGACGGAAGACGGAGCAAGAGAGGGCAGATGTCGGAAGAAGAAGCGAAAGCGGACGTCGACGAGTTCCGGAAGAAGATCGGAGCCATGCGCGAAGAGATCGCGCAGGTCATCGTCGGTCATCGCGAAGTGGTGGACGGTGTCCTCACCTGCATGCTGGCGGGCTCCCACGCGCTGCTCGAAGGCGTACCGGGTCTCGGCAAGACCATGCTGGTGCGCACGCTCGCCGACTCGGTGGGCTTGAACTTCTCCCGCATCCAGTTCACGCCCGACCTGATGCCCGCGGACATCATCGGCACGACGGTGATCGAAGAGGGCGCAGGTGGAAAGCACCTGTTCGAGTTCCGCAAGGGTCCGGTGTTCGCCAACATCGTGCTCGCCGACGAAATCAACCGCGCCACGCCCAAGACCCAGAGCGCGTTGCTCGAGGCCATGCAGGAGCACCGCGTGACCGTGGGGCGCACGACCTACACCATCGAGGAGCCCTACTTCGTGCTCGCGACCCAGAACCCGCTGGAGATGGAAGGCACTTATCCGTTGCCGGAAGCCCAGCTCGATCGCTTCTTCTTCAAGCTCCAGGTTCCGTTTCCGAGCCGCGACGAGCTCCACTCGATCATCGAGCGCACCACCACCGACTACGCCGCGAAGGTCGAGCCCGTGGTCAGCGCCGAAGACATCCTCGGGATGCAGAAGCTCGTGCGCACCGTGCCGGTGGCGCGCCACGTCCAGGACTACGCGGTCCGGGTGCTCCAGGCCACGCATCCCGATGGCCCCGACGCTCCCGAGAAGGTCCGGCGCTACGCCCGGGTCGGGGCTTCGCCCCGCGGCGCCCAGGCCGTGCTCTTGGCCGCCAAGATCCGCGCGCTCTTCGAGGGGCGTTTTGCCGCCAGCATCGACGACGTGAAAGCCAGCGCGGCGCCTGCGCTGCGCCACCGCATGCTGCTCAACTTCGAAGGCGAAGCCGAAGGCGTGAAGACCGACGATTGCATCCGGGAGATCTTGGACGAGCTCCCGGAGGCCAAAGCCTGATCGGGAAGCCCTTCGGCAATGGGAGTTCTCGACGTCTTCAAGCGCGCGACGGCGCCGGTGTCCCGCCGGCTGGGACCGGTGTCTCGCCGCTTCGGCATCCAGAAGCCCGAGAAGGCGGATCTCTTCGACGACGACTTCCAGAAGAAGCTCGAGACCCTGGCCATCGTCAGCCGGCGCGTCTTCGCAGGTCGCCAGCGTGCAGAGCGGCGCACGAAGAAGAAGGGCAGCGGCATCGAGTTCGCCGACCACCGCGACTACACGGCGGGCGACGACTTCCGCAGCGTCGATTGGAACATCTACCAGCGCTTCGGGCGCCTGCTCGTGCGTCTGTACGAGGAAGAAGAAGACCTCAGCATCTACTTCATCGTCGACTGCTCCACGAGCATGGGCTTCGGTGAAGGCAAGAAGTTCGACCAGGCGCGACGACTAGCGGCTGCCCTCGCCTACGTCGGTCTCGCCAACCTCGACCGTGTGACCATCGTGGCGGCTACCGACGAGATCGTGGCCCGCATGCCCACGACTCGCGGCAAAGGACGCATCTTCAAAGTCTTCGACTTCCTCAGGCGCATCCACTGCGACGGTCAGACCGGTCTGAAAGACAGCCTGAAGACCTTCGTCGCCCAACACAAGCGGCGTGGGCTCGCGGTGCTCATCAGCGATCTCTACGATCCGGCGGGCTTCGAGGAGGGCATCAACGTCCTTCGCTACAACAAGTTCGAGCCCTACGTGCTCCACATCGTGGATCCGGCAGAGGCCCACCCGAACCTGAAGGGTGACGTGCGGATCTACGACTGTGAGACCGGCGACGAGCGCGAAGTGACCGTCACCGCGAAGATGCTCGAGCGCATGGAGCGCGCGTGGAACGAATACCGTGACGAGGTCGAGCGCTTCTGCGTCACGCACCAGGTTCCATACTTCGCGGCCGACGTGGACTTGCCGTTCGACGAGTTGGTGCTCGGCGTGTTTCGGCGGGGAGGGTTTCTGCGCTGATGCTCTTCGCCGGCCTGCCCTTCGCGACGCTTCTGACCATCGCCGCCGTGGCCGGCGGGCTCACGGTGGTGTTCTACATCCTGAAGCTCCGGCGCCGTCCGGTGGCGGTGCCCTACAGCCGCATCTGGGAGCGCATCCTGCGCGACAAGGAGGCCACGAGCTGGTGGTCGCGACTGAAGCGCTTGCTCTCGCTCCTGCTCCAGCTGGCGCTCTTGAGCCTCCTGCTCCTGGCGCTCGGTGACCCGCGCATCGCCGGCAGCTTGATCCAGGGTCGAAACGTGGTCGTCCTGGTCGACGCCAGCGCCAGCATGAAGGCCACCGACGTCGATCCGACTCGCCTCGAGGTCGCCAAGCGCGAGGTGAAGAAGCTGGTGCGCGGCCTCGGCGGCACCGATCGCATGCTGATCGCGCAGATGGACGCGGCGGTGATGCCGCTCTCGACCATGACGGGAGAGGTCAGCGACCTCGAGACCGCGGTGGATCAGCTCAAGGCCACGGACACCCGCGCTGACGTGAAGCGCGGGCTTCGCTTCGCGCTCGACAGCTTGCGCGGGCTTACCAAGCCCGAAATCGTGCTGGTGAGCGACGGCGCCGTCGGCGATCCGAAAGAGCTCTCGGCGGGCCTCGACTTCGAAGGCGTCGAGACCCGCTACATCCCGGTGGGCAGGAGCGGGAAGAACGTGGCCATCTCCGGTTTTTCGGTGCGCCGCTACCCCCTCGACAAGGCGCGCTACGAGGTGATGCTCGAGGTCGCGAACACCAACGAAGAGCCCGTCGACGTCGAGCTCACGTTGATCGGCGACGGCCAGGTGGTGGACGTCTCGCGGCTCTCGCTCCAAGCCAACGAACGGCTGCCGCGCTTCTACAAAGATCTCGCCGGCGCGAGTCGCACCCTGGAAGCGAAGATCAAGCTGGCCGACGGTCAGAACGACGCCTTGCCGGCCGATGACCACGCCTTCGCGCTGATGCCCGAGCGGCGCCGGGCTCGCGTGCTGGTCGTCACGCCCGGAAACACCTATCTCGAAGCCACTCTTCTGCTCGACGAATATCTCGACGTCACCAGCGTGGCTCCGGCGAAATACCCCCCGTCGGGGAACTTCGACGTCACGATCTTCGACGGCGTCGCGCCTCCGCTCGCGCCCAACACTGGCGGCTCGCTCTACCTGAACCCGCCCGAAGAAGGTTCGCCGGTGAAGCTCGGGCGCGCGATGCAGGAGTTCGGCTTCGACGTGTGGGACAAGAAACACCCCATCGTGCGCTGGATGAGCATGGGAGACATCCAGGTCGCGAAAGGCCATTCGTTCAAGCCGGAGAAGGAGGACAAAGTCGTCGGCGCCAGCGAAGCCGGGCCGATCCTCGTCTCCGGACGGCGCTCGGGTCGCAAGTTCGTGGCCCTGGGATTCGATCCGCGCGACAGCGACTTCGTGCTGCGCGTGGCGTGGCCGCTCTTCGTGCTGAACACCATCAACGACTTCATCGAAGAGGACACGAGCTACGTCTCGTCGTTCTTCACGGGTGACGTCTGGCACATTCCGGCCCCGAGCGGCGCCGAGGTCGCGTCGTTGAAGGCGCCGGACGGCAAGATCCACTCGGTCCCCATCAAGGAAGGCCGCGCAGTCTACCTGGGAGATCAAGCGGGCTTCTACGAGCTCTTGGTCAAGACCGAGCCGGAGCCGACGACCAGCATGTTCGCCGCGAACTTGTCGAACCTCGACGAGAGCAAGATCAAGCCCGCCGAGAGCCTCGAGCTCGGCGGCAAGCCGGCGCTGCTGCCCTCGGGCTTCGATCCCGGAATGCGCAAGGAGATCTGGCTCTACCTCCTGATCGCCGCGCTCATCGTTTCGAGCATCGAGTGGTTCACCTACCACCGGAGGATCACGGTATGAGCCCGCGAGAAGAGCTGCTCTCTCCGCGCGTCCGCAAGATCCTGTGGGGTCTGTTCATCGTGGCCGTCACGTTGGGGCTCGTCTGGGCCTACCAGCGCTACGTGGTCGGTCCCCACGCGCCGCAATACAAGTGGGCGCGGGAAGGGAAGAACTACGAGCTCCTCGAGCCGCGCACGCTCGGGCTCCTGTTCGTCACGCCGCTGTTGCTGTTCGTGCTCGGGCGCTCGCTGGCCGATCTGCCGTGGCAACAGCGCGTGTTGGCCGTGCTGTTTCGCGTGGCGTTCGTCGGGCTCGTGGCGCTCGGCCTCGCGCGGCTCGCGCGCACCGCCGAGACGTCGAAGGTCGCCACCGTCTTCGTCATCGACGTCAGCGACTCGGTGGAGGACCCTTCGCTGGAGGACGCGCGAAAGGTGGTCGAGTCGGCCATCGACGCCCGGGGCAAGGAGGACGAGGTCCGGCTCATCACCTTCGCCAAGCGTCCGCGCCTCATCCCGCTGGAGGCGGCCGGCGGGAAGCCGGTCGTGCCCCCCATTTCCGAGCTCCGGCACGGAACGAAGCAGGCCCTCGAGAAGCTCGGCGTCGACAAGCCCGGTGCGGGCAGCGACGTCCAAGCCGCCATGCAGCTCGCCTACGGCGTGTTCCCGCCCGGCTTTCTCAAGCGCATGGTCGTCGTCACCGACGGTGTCGAGACCAACGGTGATCTGCTCGCAGAGTCGAACCGCGCGCGCGGCTTCGACGTGAAGGTGTTCACGGTGCCCTTCCGCCGGCCGCCCCCCGGCGAGGTGGCCCTGCGCAGCGTGCAAGTGCCCGAGAAGGTGGACATCGGGCAGCCCTTCGACGTGGTGGCGAACGTCTACTCGAGCCGTCAGACCACGGCCCGCGCCCAGCTCTACCAGGGCGAAGCTCTGAACGGCCTCGATGGCGTGAAGGACCTCGAGCTCAAGCCCGGTGAGAACGAGGTCAAGTTCAAGAGCGTGGTGCGCGTGGGCGGGCAGGTCACGTACGCGCTCAAGCTCGGCGACATCAAAGACGACAAGTTCAGCGAGAACAACCAGTACGCCGTGACCGTCGACGTGCCCGGCCGCCCCACGGTGCTCTATGTCGAAGGTCAGCCGCAGCGCGCGACCTACCTCTCGGGTGCGCTCACCGCCCAGCAGTTCGACGTCGACGTGCGGACCCCGAGCGCCTTCCCGAGCAGCGTCAAGGAACTCGAGCGCTACGACTTCGTCGTGGTCTCGGACGTCCCCCGCGAAGCGTTCGGCGAAGCCTCACAAGATTTGCTCGAGCGTTACGTCCGCGATCTCGGTGGCGGCTTCCTATTCGCCGGTGGGGAAGCGGGCTACGGCCTCGGTGGCTGGGCGCACACCACCATGGAGCGCATCTTGCCCGTGCGCATGGACGCCGAGCGCAAGAAGGAGATGCCGAGCGTGGCCATGGCCCTCGTCATCGACCGCTCGGGCTCCATGACGGGTCTGCCGATGGAGATGGCGAAGAGCGCCTGCAAAGCCACGGTGACCACCCTCGAAGGCGACGACCTGATCGAGATCATCGCCTTCGACTCGACGCCCATCCGCTACGTCAAGTTCCAACCTGCGCGCTACCGGAGCCGCATCAACAACGAGATCGCGCGCGTGCAGCCGGGCGGCGGCACCGAGATCTTCCCCGCACTCGACATGGCCTACCAGGACATCTCGGTGGTGCAGGCCAGGAAGAAACACGTGATCCTGCTCACCGACGGCCGCGCGCCCACCCAGGGTCTGAAAGACGTGGTGCAGGCCATGATCGCCGAGAGCATCACGCTCACTACGGTGGGCCTCGGTGACGGCGCGGACCACGAGCTCTTGCGCATGCTGGCCGACACGGGCGGCGGCCGCTATCACGCCGTGCCCGACCCCAACAGCCTGCCCAAGATCTTCACGCGCGAAACCGAGATGATCGCGCGCCAGGCGGCCGTCGAAGAGTGGTTCCCGGTCCAAGTCGTCACCAACGTCGACTTCTTGAAGGGCATGAGCATGGCCTCGGCGCCGCTGCTCCACGGCTACGTGGCAACCCAGATGAAGGAGACGCCGGCTCAGCTCATCCTGGCGAGTGACAACGGGGAGCCCATCTTGGCGCGCTGGCGCGTGGGCCTCGGCTACACGCTGGCCTGGACCAGCGACGTCAAGAACCTGTGGGCGGTGGACTGGCTGCGCTGGTCGGGCTTCGGCAAGTTCTGGGGGCAGCTCGTGCGCGAGCACATGCGGCACAAGCACCGCCGCGAGCTCGACATGAAGACGGAGGTCGTCGGCGGTCGGGTGCACGCGGTCGTCGACGCCTTCACCGTCGACGAGCGCTTCGACAACGAGATCGAGAGCAAGCTCTTCGTGATCGGTCCCGAGCCCGGGGGCGAGCGCAAAGAGTTCCCGATGAAGCAGACGGCTCCCGGACGCTACGAGGCCGATTTCCAGCTGGAGAAGTACGGTTCGTTCCTGTTGCGCGCCGAGCACAACAAGACCACGAAGAAGGGCGAGACCAGCAACGTCGGCGTCTCCTACGGCCACGTCTCGAACCCGTACCCGCGTGAGTACGCGAGCTTCGAACCCGACCTCGAGCGGCTCAGCCGCGCGGCCTTGGCGGGTGGCGGCAAAGTGGATCCCGAAGCGAAGGATCTGTTCGATCCGGCGGGCGAGAAGATCGTCTACTTCGAGCAGCTCTGGAGCCGTTTCATCATGGCGGCCATCGCCATGTTCTTGCTCGACCTGCTCGTGCGTCGCATCCGCATCTTCGACCGCAAGTTCGTGCCCAAGCGGCGCAAACACGCCGCGCACTGAGCGTCACGCCGCGCGCGGGAGCGAAAAAACGACTCGCGTGCCGCGCCCGCGCTCGCTCTCGATCTGGAGCGTTCCGCCTGCGCGCAAGATTGAGCTTTGGACCAGGGCCAGCCCGAGCCCGGTGCCGTTGGCCTTGGTGGTGAAATACGGCTCGAGCACGTGAGTCCGCGTCTCCTCGTCCATCCCGGCACCGTTGTCGACCACCTCGACCACGAGCTGGTCGTGGCTCACCCAGTCTTCGCTCGTCGGCTCGCGGACCACGATGCGAACCTCGCCGCCGTCACCCAGCGCGTCGCGCGCGTTGGCGCAGAGGTTCAGGAAGATCTGCTCGAGCTCGTTCGGCTCCATGCGCACGACCGCCGCGCCCATACGCGGCTCCACGAGCAGCTCTCCGCGCCCGGCCAAGAGCGCTCCAAGCGTCGCTTTTTGGCCTTCCAACGAGCGGATGAGATCGGTCTCGGTCGCCCCCGCGCCGCGCTGTTTGCCGAGCTCGACGAGCTGGCGCGACAACCGCGAAATGGTGCGACTCGACTCCACGATGTCACGCGCAGCGTTCTCAACCTTCGGGTCGGGATGCTCGGAAATCTGGGCCGACGCCAGCGACAGGCTCGTGAGCACGTTGTTGATGTCGTGGGCGACGGCGCGCGCCATGCGCTGAAGGGCCTCGGTCTTCTGGCTCTCGAGGGCTTCTTCCGCGTGAGCTCCCAACGAAGCTTCGAGGGTCAGGCGATCGGCTTGCTCGAGCACGAGCGCCAACATGTCGGCCACGGTGCTCGCGAAGTCGATGTCCTTCTGCATCCAGACGCGGGGCTCACCGACGTGCTCGTGGCAAACGACGCCGACGACGTTTCCCTCGCGGATGATCGGTGCGTCGAGCATCGAAGTGATCCCGTTCGGCACGAGGTAGCTCCCGGTGAGCTCGGCGGTGATGGGATCGCTTTGGGCCTGGTCGGCGGCGATGGCCCGGCGCTCGCGCAGAGCCGCGAAGTAACGCGGGAACTCGCGGGCCTGCAGGGGTGGCGCGGCGCGGAAGCTCCGGGTGCTGAGCTCGAACAGCTGCACGCACTCGATCCGCGTGGCTCGCGAGTCGAACATCCAGACGCCGACTCGCTCGACTCCCAGCGCGACCGCGCTGATCTGGAGCGCGTTCTTCGCTCCCAACTGCCGTGCCTGGGCTCCTTCTGCGCGAAAGCGAGCCAGACGCAAGCGCGCGGTTTCGTATCCCGCTCGGGCCATTCGCTGGCGGAGTATAGCGCTCTGTCGAGCCGAGAAGTCGAGAGTTGCGCCGGGGCCGGACCGGAGCCACCGGGGCACCGGTCGGGTGGGGCGCCAGACATGATGCGCTCACGTGGTGGAGCCGCTTCGTGCGCTGCGCACGCGATTCGCGTCCGCCGAGGGCACGACCGACGCATGACCCGGCCAGCGTCTTCGAGCGCGTCGCAGAGCTCGTCGAGCTGTTCCGCGAGGAGAAGCGACGCCACCTCTCCGCGCTGCAGGCGAGGCCCCATCGCTTGGCGAAGCCGTGAATCTGGTCGACTCGACGCTCGTGCTGCAAGACGTGCTCTCGCGAGCCGGGCTTCCGTCCATCGTCGTGGGAGGGCTTGCCGTGAGAATGAACGAGGGACGAAAGCTCGTGGTCCCTGGACTGGTGCGCTACTCTGCGAGCGAGTGGCTCCACACCTGCTCGCCCAACTCCCCGAGGACCTGCGCGACGCGTTCGCCGCGCTAGGGCTCCCGCTCAGCGAAGGCGAGGCGCGGCGAGTGGTGGCGCGGGCGTTCGACCCGCCCGACGCCCGCCCCTCCAAGCAGCCCCTCTCCAAGGAGAAGTCGGCCGCACTCGCGCGAGCGTACGCGACGTCACGACTCGAGATGGTCGACCGCGTCGAGAGTCCGGCCGATCGCTTCGTCAAATACCTGTTTCGCTCTCCCGACGGAGCGCTCTCCGAGGCGGTGCGTATTCCGCTGGAAAAGCCAGGCCGGTTCAGTGTCTGTTTGTCGAGCCAGGTGGGCTGCGCCATGCAGTGCGCCTTCTGCGCCACCGGTCGCTTGGGCCTCCAGCGGAACCTCGAGGCTTGGGAGATGCTGTCGGCGTTCCTCACGGTTCGCGACGAGGCGCCCGGTCGCGTGACGGGAGTGGTGTTCCAAGGTCAAGGCGAGCCGCTCCAGAACTACGATCACGTGATGCGGGCCGCGGCGTTGCTCTCCCACCCGTGCGGCGCCCGCATCTCGGGCCGCTCGATCACCCTGTCGACGGTGGGGCTCGTGCCCCAGATCCGTCGCTTCGCTCGCGAGCGGCAGCCCTATCGCCTGATCGTCTCGCTCACGAGCGCCATCGAGGACCGGCGCCGTCGCTTGCTCCCGGTCGCGGGGCGCACTTCGCTCGAAGAGCTGGCCGACGCGGTTCACGAATATGCACGCACCGCCAAACACGGACGCATCACCTTGGCTTGGGTGCTCATGTCCGGGGTGAACACCGATGCAGCGGAGGTGCGCGAAGTCCAGCGGCTCTTCGGCGACCTCCCGCTTCGCATCAACCTGATCGACGTGAACGATGCGCGTCCAGACGGGTTCGCCGTCGCCCCGGACGACGAGCGCAAAGCCTTCATGAACGAGCTCCAGCTCTTGCGCGTGCCCATCGTTCGCCGCTATTCGGGCGGCGCCGACCGCCACGCGGCTTGCGGCATGCTCGCAGGGACGAAGCTCGGCGAGGAATCGCTGGAATCGCCGGCCTGAATCCCGGCGGGGCCGCGATCACTTGGGGGGCGGTGCCACTTTCGTCGCGCACCCGACGACGATGTCGATCTTGCCGCCGTCGTCGGCTTTCACTTTGTCACACGTGGGGCCGCAGAGGAGCACCTTGGTCTTCGTGGCATCCCATTGCCAGCCGTCTGCCCCCTGGCCGCACGGCTGGTTGTTGTCCTGCAAGACTTCCTGCGCGCTCCCGCCTTTGGGCGTGAAGCTGACGTTCACCTTGTTGGGATCGATGGTCCCGCCGTCTTTCGGCGCCGGCACCACGAACTCGCAACTCAGTTTGTCGACGATGCCAGCGGCGATTGTGTTGAAGATGTCGGACCAGTCAGGTTCGCAGATGCTGCGCACGATGCCGCCGGTGAGCTTGCTCAGCGCTTGGTACTCGACGCCCGGCGCCACCGCCGCGTTGCCGCCGTCGCCGGCGCTGTTGCAGGTCTTGGTCGGATCCGTGGCGTCTGCGCCGATGATGGAGTGGAAGATGTACTTCCGGTTCTGGGCCGTGCCGAACATCCCCGCCGGTTGGGCCAAGGTGAGGGCCCAGTTGTCGAACGCGGCCGCGTTCCAGCCCGGAAAATCCGCCTCGTCGTCCGTCACCTCGACGAACACCTTGGTGGCGTCGAAGCGAGCGAGCTTGTTCCAGGGGCCACCCGTCAAGTTGCAGGAGAAGAGTGGGGGAAACCCGACGCCGCCGTAGGAGAAGGCCGCGGCATAGAGCGAGTCCGAGCTGTCGACCTCACAGTCGAGTTGGGTGAATTTGGGCGGGTTGTTGCCGCACGCCGCCGCGGCGAGCGGTGGGTCGACGCACACGTCCTGCGATGACGTGCCGCGCTTGCTGATCATGATCACTTGCCAGTCGATGATGCTCTTCGAGATGCTCGGGACGAAGCTCTTGTTGATCTGGTCGCGTACCTTGGCGATCTCGTCCCCCATCGAACACGAGTTGTCGATCACCCAGACCACGTCGACGGCGGGCTTCTTCGCTTCCTCGGTGTAAGTCGTACAGGCGCCGTCCGACGCACCGGTGTCGTCGAGCCCGGCGTCGATGTTGACGCCGCCTCCACCGACGGCGCCGCCGGCCGAGGTGCCGCCGCTCGAGCTGCCCCCAGTCCCGCCGCTTCCGCCGCCGCCGAACGAGCCTCCGGAGCCGCCTGGACCTTCACCGGTGATGCCGGCGTTCCCGCTCGACGCGGAGCACGCCACCGGCAACGCGGCGAAGCACAAACCCATGCCCAACGCCTGGACGACCGCCCGTCGCATCCTCACCTCGAACGCTGAGAATATCCCGCGCCAGGACCCCGGTCCACTGGCCGGGCCATGATTTCTGCTGCGACGCGCGCCGGTCGCCCGGTGCATAGTGCGAAGCGTGGAGCCCGCCCGCCTGCTCTTGCTCGGTGCGGCGGCCGCCGTCGCCAGCGTGATCAACTCGGTGGCGGGCGGGGGTTCCTTGGTCACTTTTCCCGCGTTGATCGCTTCGGGGGTGTCGCCGCTCTTCGCGAGCGCGACCAACACTGCCGCGCTCACTCCCGGTGGCATCGCTTCGGCTTGGGCCTATCGGCGTGAGCTCGGGGTACGCGCAGGCATGAGCTTCGCGTTCGCCGCCGTGTCCGCGTTGGGCGGCGTCAGCGGCGCGGTGCTGCTCTTCCGCACGCCGCCCCGCGCGTTCGAGCTGATCGTACCGTGGCTGGTCGGCGGCGCGACGTTGCTCCTGGTCTTCCAGGAGCGTTTGATGCAGAAGCCGACCGAGGCGCGGGCGTTTCGACCCTCGCGCCGCGCGGTCGTCTGGGTCGGTGTCGGACTCACCAGCGTCGCCGTCTACGGCGGATACTTCGGCGCAGGCATCGGCATGCTGACCTTGGCACTGCTCGGCTCGCTCGGCAGCTCGAGCGTGCACGAGCTGAACGCCATGAAGAGCGTGATCGTCGCCACCGTCAACGGCACCGCGACCGTCTACTTCCTCGCGACCGGTCGCGTGGAGCTCACGGTGGCGCTGGTCATGGCGCTCGGCGCAACGGTCGGGGGCTACTCGGGCGCTGCCCTGGCGCGGCGCGCCAAGCCCGAGCGCGTGCGCTCGGTCGTCGTGGCCATCGGCTGCGTGCTCACGGTGCTCCTAGCGCTGCGCTACTACCGCTGAGTCGCCGCCCGGTTCTCTGCCCGGCGCGCTCCCCTTGATCCATGGGGCCGCTGACGGTAACTCGGGTTCAGGATGAGCTCTTCTCTCACGCGTTGGGCGTCGGTGTTGCCATTGGGGTTCCTCGCCGCGAGTGCATGCGGCGGCGGAGCGCCGTACACGCCCGCTCCCGTGGCGCCGGTGGTCAACACCGACGACTCGGCGAGCGAGGCGCCAGCGAAGTCCAACGCACCCGCCACAGTGGCCGAGGCCGTTACCTTCGTCGAAGAGGTGAACCAAGAGCTCCGCGCCTTGGCGAAGGACGCGGATCGCGCCTCGTGGGTCAAGGCCACCTACATCACGCCCGACACCGAGTACCTCGAGTCGAAGGAACGCGAGCGGGTGATGGAGTTCTTGACGCGCAAGGTGAAGGAGGCTCGCCGCTTCGAAGGACTGAAGCTTCCGCCCGAGACCGCCCGCGGTCTCTACCTGTTGAAGTTCTCGGCGGGGCTGCCCGCGCCCAGCGACTCCAAGAAGCGCGCGCGCCTCGCGGAGATCAGCACACAGCTCGAGAGCATCTACAGCAAGGGCAAGTACTGCTCACCGAAGCTGAAGGGCAAAGGCGAAGACAAGAAGAGCGAATGCCTCGAGCTCGACGAGCTCGGCAACGTCCTCGGGAAAGAGAAGGACTACGAGCTCTTGGCCGAGGTGTGGAAAGGCTGGCACGCCATTTCGCCGGCCATGCGCTCGATGTACTCGGAGTTCGTCACCCTCGGCAACGAGGGCGCCGCCGAGCTCGGGTTCCGTGACATGGCCGAGATCTGGAAGGGTGGCTACGACATGTCGGCCGCCGAATTCGAGAGTGAGATGGCGCGCCTTTGGACCGAGGTGAAGCCCCTCTACGAGAAGCTCCACTGCCTGGTTCGTTCGCGCCTCTCGAAGCAATACGGCGAGGGCAAGGTCCAAGCGACGGGTCTCATCCCTGCCCACCTCCTCGGCAACATGTGGGCCCAAGAGTGGCAAGCGCTCTACCCGATGGTCGAGCCATTCAAGGGCAAAGGCACCCTCGACGTGACCCCGCAGATGAAGCAGAAGAAGTGGGATCACATCAAGATGGTGAAGACGGGCGAAGCGTTCTTCACCTCCCTCGGCATGCAGCCCCTGCCCAACACGTTCTGGGAGCGGAGCCTGTTCTTGAAGCCGAAGGATCGGAACGTCGCCTGTCACGCCAGCGCGTGGGACGTGGGGCTCTCGGGTGACCTCCGCATCAAGATGTGCATCCAGGTCAACTTCGACGATCTCGTGACGATTCATCACGAGCTCGGTCACGACTACTACTACCAGCAGTACGGGAACCTGCCGCCGCTCTTCCAGGCGGGGGCCAATGACGGATTCCACGAAGGCATCGGCGACACGCTCGTGCTCAGCGTGACCCCCGAGTATCTGAAGAAGATCGGTCTACTCGATCGGGTGAGCGACGACCCGAAGGCGGATCTGAACGTGCTGATGTCACGCGCGCTCGAGGGCGTGGCCTTCTTGCCGTTCGGCAAGCTCATCGACGAGTGGCGCTGGCGCGTCTTCGACGGACGCACGAAGCCGTCGGAGTACAACAAGAGCTGGTGGGAGCTCCGCCGGAAGTACCAGGGCATCATGCCGCCGGTCGAGCGCAGCGAAGCCGATTTCGACGCGGGCGCGAAGTACCACATTCCGTCCAACGTGCCGTACACGCGCTACTTCATCGCGCGCATCCTGCAGTACCAGTTCCATCGAGCGCTGTGCAAAGCGGCGGGTCACACCGGCCCGCTCCACAAGTGCTCCATCTACGGCAACGCCGAGGCCGGCAAGAAGATGATCGCCATGCTCAAGCTCGGCGCGAGCAAGGAGTGGCCCGAGGCGTTGGCCACGATCTCGGGTGAGAAGCGCATGGATGCGACGGCCATCCTCGACTACTACGCGCCGCTTTCGGCCTGGCTCGACGAGCAGAACAAGGGCCAGAAATGCGGTTGGGAGTGAGCTCGGGCTTTTCTCGCCTGCGCTCGCGGCTCGCTTCGGGCCGACCGCTCGTGGTCGACGCGGACGCGAGTGCGTGTTTTCGCGCGCGTGGGGTGGCCATCGATTCGCCTGGAGCGGTGGGGCAACTCCTGCGCAGCCGTCCGAGCGACGTGCTCGAGCACCACCGCGGCGAGGTCCAGAGTCACGTATCCATCGTCACCGCACTCACCCAGGACACGACCCCGCGTGCACTGGCGGAGGTCGGTATGGAGCATCGCTCGGCCTGGCTCACCGGCATCGCCATCGAGCTGGCGCTCGAGGCGGCCGCGGCCGCCGAGAAGCCGGTCGCGGTGGCGGGTGCGCTCGGCAGCGAGCTGGTCGCACCGCTACAACCACACCGCTTGGGCGAAGAGCTCTCGGAGCACGCGTTGCGCGTGGCTACGGCTGGCGCCGAGCTCATCATCGCGCGCGGGCAAGGCTCCCGGCTCGAGCTCCTGGCTGCGGTCAACGCCGCGGTGCAGACCGACCTGCCCACGTGGGCCATCGTGGAGATCCGTTCGGGTGGAGTCTTGGCTCACGGCGGTCGCTTGAGCGAGCTTCTCGAAGAGCTGGCGAGCGCAGGCGCCAGCGCCGTGCTGTTCGAGGTGTCGAGCGTCGACGACGGCATCTCGCTGCTCGCCCAGGTTCAAGGGCTCGATTCGCCGCTCGCGCCTGGCGTTCTCTTGTCGGCGGGTGCCGAGAGCGTGCGCGGTTTCCCGGATCCAGCGAGCGATGTCGCGCGTTGGGCTGCCCGCGCCCTCGAGCTCGACACCGGGGGCGCGCGCATCATCGGTGGCGGAGCCGGCACCATCGAGGCGCACACCGAGGCCCTCGTCGAAGAGCTCACGGCGCTTCATCCGTCGATCCCCGCTTCACGGTGAAGCACGGCGACTGTCAGTGGAGGACCGTCAGGTTCACCACACCGAAGCCGCCTTTTTGCAGCGTGATGCGCTGGGACTTGCCCACGCTCCGCGCGCCGAGCCACACCTCGTGCGTTCCGGGTCGGACCCAGATTCGGCCCATGGCGATGCGCGCGGGCAGCGTGGACCAGCTGCGAGTGTCGGGCGTGTCGGCTGCCACCAGAGATGCCTGCGTGCCGAGGCTGAGAAGCATGCCGAGCGCGCCACCTCCGGAGCCGCGTCGAACGGCTTCGCCTGCCACGAGCCGCGAAAGCAGTCGGGTGATCGCGCTCGCCACCACCTTGCCTTTGCCTTGCTCCCAGGCGCGTGACGCTTCGCGGTCCACGGCTACGATGCCGTCGAGCTGTTGCCACTTCCCGTCCAGGGCAAACTCCGGCGTGTCGTATTGGCCGCGTGGTTTTCCGAGCTCGGGATAGTTGACCCAAGTGACGAGCCCCTGGGCGGCCAGTGAGCTTGCGCGATCGCGGTCGTGGGGCGCCATGTCGTGCGCCACCCAAGTGAGGGCGAGGCCGATGGGGACTCGCTTGGCGACCTTGGCGGGCACGCGTCCGAAGCTCACGATCACGAGGAGCTCCGCCTGATCGGTGTCGGGAGTGGGTGCCGCGACGGGCGGGGTCGCCTTGGGTTTCGGATCGTCACCGCCCTGCTCCGCCGGCGCCGTCGACGGCGGCTCGGCTTTTCCTCCGTCCGGTGCGCCGTCGGCCCCGGGCGAAGGCGCGGGGCGCTGCAACGGATCGCCGTCGCCCAAGATCGCGCGAATCCGCGGCGAGCGATAAGTCGCGCGTCCCGCGAGACGCTTCACGGGTTCGTTCAGCGAGCGATACTTCCCGTACTTGAGGGCTTCGTCGTAGTAGCGGAGCGCCTCTTGGTCGCGCCCGCTCTTCTCGAACGTGAAGCCCGCGAGGTAGCTCCCCGCGCCGAGCAAGCTCTCGGTGGGGTCCTTGCGCTCGGCGAGATACTTCTGCATGACGCTGAGCCGGCGGGCCTCCACGCGGGCTCCGTTCAGGTCGCCACGAACAAGGTAATTCACGAGGTTCATGGTGTTGATCATGAGCTTCTCGTAGGCGGGGGCGCGGTACGGGCCGCTCGCGTCCGAGAACAGGTAGCGCCCGAGGTCGGCGCCAGCGCCACCCGACAGATCCAGGACCTCGATCTTCTTGTCGGCCGCCTCCAGGTCCTTGCTCGACAAATCGTAGCGATCGAGTTGTTGGAGCACGATGGAGCGGTCCAGCAAGAACAATACCTTTTCGCCGTCGAGCACCGCCGGTTGCTGTTCGGCTCGATCGACTTCGAGAGCCTGGTTGTAGAGCGAGAGCGCGCGCTTCGGTTGCCCCGCGTCGAGGGCGCTCCGAGCCTCGCGCGTGTGGTCGGAGTGGCTCGCGCACGCCGAGACGACCAGGGAAAAGACGACGGCGACCCCGACCGTGCGTTTCCCTGGGTCCGGCCGCAGCTGGGTCATTGCTAGCTCGTCGAGTGGCAGTCGCTCACTTCACGATGGCTTTGGTCACGCTGCTCTTGTTTTGGAACAAGACGGCGCCGGTCTCTGCGTCGAGCACCTGCAAGAACATGAAGTACTGCACGCGACGCTCCTCGTCTTGTCGCTCGTCGGTGCTGAAGACCTTGCCCGTGATGAAGTACTTCGCGCCAATCTGCTTGCCCCAACGTGCCGTGGCGCTCGGGTCGAAGGCCCCCGAATATTGCCGCCGAACCTCTTCGATGATCTGCGGCTGCCGTTCGAGGCTCACCACCTGCACGTGCCCGGCGTTCACCAGCGTGGTCTCGATGTCACTGAGCAGCGACTCGAGCGCGGCGTCCACGTGCTCGCTGGTCTCGTTGCGCAGCGGCAGGATGGCGAGGGTCGGGCGATTCTCCTTCTGCCAGCGCTGGATCACGGCAGAGGCCTGCATCGTCTTCATGTTCTCGTGCAGCATCTTCTGCAGGTCGCGCTTGTCGAGGCCGGTGCTCATGGCCTCGTCATCGAGCCCCTGCACCTGATCGCCACGCACGGCTTGCGGGCCACCGCAGGCGAGCGAGGAGAAGAGTGCGAGGGCCGAGAGCACCAGATACGGGAAAGCAGTGCGCTTCATGCCCGAAGCTTGATACCTCCCGGGCCAGAGGAAAAGCCCCCGACGCCGCAACCTTTGCCGCGGCTGCAGCGCGCCCGCGTGCGTTGATTCGGCCTCGCGTTCTGCTACACCCGTCGCTCATGAACACCGCGCTGACCGTTGCGTTGGGGTTTTCGGTGCTGTCGTTGTCGCTCACTGCTCGTGCACAAGACGAAGATGCAGCTGCCCCACCAGGATCGGCCCCGGCGCCCGCCGCGCCGAGCGCTCCCGCGAGTGCTGCGCCGGCCGCCACGCCGGCGCCGGCAGCGACACCTGGACCGACAGAAGCCAAGATCGATCTGCACGTGACCGAGCCTCCACCCCCCGAGTCTCGCTCCTACCACATGCACGACGGCTTCTACCTGCGCGTGAACCTGGGCGTGACCGCGCTCAGCAACGACTACGACCTGCCGTCCGGAAGCGCCGAGTCGCACGGCGGGACGCTGGCGATGGACTTGCTCATCGGCGGCACGCCGAGCAAAGGGCTCGCCATCGGTGGCGCGCTGCTCGGCGAGGCCGGCGTGTCCCACAGCGTCGAACAGGGAGGGCGCAGCGCCGAAGCCAACGTCAGCTACAGCATGATAGGTCCCTTCGTGGATGGCTTCTTCGACCACAAGGGCGGCTTTCACATGGGTGGTGCGGTGGGCCTCGCCGCGCTCTCGGTGAAAGGCCTCGAGACCCAAGGCGAGACCGACACGCTCACGGGGTTTGGCGGCGCAGCGTGGCTCGGCTACGACGCGTGGGTCGCCGAGGAGTGGTCCATCGGAGGACTCTTGCGCGCGGGCGGCGCCATCACCCAAAAGAAGAGCGACTCGGGCGATCTCAGCGCGTCGAGCCTGTCGTTCGGCTTGATGCTCTCGGTGCTCTACCACTGACCACTTGAGCCCTCGCGCCGGCATTGCCGTGCGCCCCGATTCGTTGGTCGTCTCGCCAGGTCGGGCCGCGTGTGATACTCGGCGGACGGGAGCCACGTAGTTCGACCCATGGGCCAGAACGACCTCGATCCGCGCGCCGAGCGACCCGTCCGGGATCTGGACGAGCTCGCGGAGGTCTTCCGCGCCGTGGAGAAGCCGAAAGACCGCTGGCGCGTGGGCGCCGAAGCCGAGAAGTTCGGGGTCGCTCACGACGGCCGCCCGCTCCAATACGACGGAGAACACGGCGTGCTGCGCGTTCTCGATCACCTGGTGTCGTCCCATGCCTGGAAGCCCTCGGGTGAGACCGAAGGCGGTCCGGTGATTTCCCTCGGTCGCGGCATGGGCTCCATCACCCTCGAGCCCGGCGCCCAACTCGAGCTCTCGGGCGCGCCTTCGGACAGCATCCACCAGATCTGTGCCGAGCTCGACGAGCACATGCGCGAGCTCGCGGACATCTCCAGCGAGATGGGGCTCGCGTGGCTCGGCGTCGGCTTTCATCCGTTCGCGCGCCAAGAAGACCTGCCTTGGGTCCCCAAGGCGCGCTACGGCATCATGAAACGCTATCTGCCGACGCGCGGGCCGGGCGCGCTCGACATGATGCGCCGCACGGCCACCGTGCAGGCGAACCTCGACTTCTCCAGCGAAGAGGACGCGATGACCAAGCTCCGCATCTGCTTGGTGCTCGCGCCGTTGATCAACGCCATGACGGCGAACTCGCCGTTCAAGGAGGGCAAGCTCGCGGGCAAGAAGAGCGTGCGCGGCGAGGTCTGGCTCCACATGGACCCGAGCCGTTCGGGTCTGATCGGGCAGCTCTGGTCGAAGCCGGTGCTCCGCTATCGGGACTACGTCGAGTGGGCGCTCGATGCCGGGATGTTCCTCGTCAAGCGCGGCGACGAAGTCGTGGCCAACACCGGTCAGACCTTCCGCGATTTCATGCAGAACGGCTTCCAGGGCCATCACGCCACGTTCGCCGACTGGAAGCTCCACGTGAACACGCTCTTCCCCGAAGCGCGCATCAAGTCCACGTTCGAGGTGCGCCCGTGCGACTCGCTTTCGGGTGAGCTCGCGTGCGCGGTCCCTGCGCTCTACACGGGGCTGCTCTACGACGACGTCGCGATGGCCAAAGCGGCGGCGTTCGCCCAGACCTTCCGCCTCGACGAGGTCGAGCGCGCGCGTCCGGAGCTCGTGCATGCGGGCCTCGGAGCCCAAATCGGCAGCCGTTCGGCGCGGGAGCTCGCGGTGGAGCTCCTCGACATCGCCCGGAGCGGCCTCCGCGCGCGAGCGCGCAAGGACGCGGAAGGGCGGGACGAGACCATCTACCTCGAGAAGCTCGCGACGCTGAACGAGTCGGGCCGCTCGCCGGCGGATCTCCTGACCGAGGGGCTGAGCGGCAACGAGCCCGATTTGCGCGCGCGCATCCTCGAGCGCTGTCGGGTCTGACGCCGAAAAGCGATCTGCTCTAAGCTCTCGCCGCCATGAGCGACGAAGCGCGCCTGCTCGCGTACCGCAGCCAATTCCCGACCGTCGAGAAGAAGACGCACCTCATCAGCCACTCGCTCGGTGCGATGCCGCAGCGCGCGCGCGAAGAGGCCAGGCGGTTCCTCGACCAATGGGAAGACGACTCCATCGAGGCCTGGAGCCGACATTGGCTGCCGCAGGTGGAGCGCGTGGGCGATCTGATCGCCCGCGTGCTCGGCGTCGAGCCCGGCACGGTCGTGGTGAATCAGAACGTGTCGACCGTGCAGGCGATGGTGGCGTCGTGTTTCGACTTCGCTCCGCCCCGGAACAAGGTCGTCTACTCGGACATGAACTTCTCCACAGTCGACTACGTGTGGCAAGAGCAACGCCGCCGTGGGGCCGACGTGGTGGTCGTCGAGAGCGACGGCATCCACGCGCCGATGGAGAAGCTCCTCGCCGCCATCGACGAGCGAACGCTGCTCGTCCCGGTCAGCCACGTGCTGTTCCGCTCGAGCGGCGTGAAAGACGTGCGCGCCATCGTGCAGAAGGCGCACTCCGTAGGTGCCCTGGTGATGCTGGACACCTACCAGAGCGCCGGCACTTTGCCGCTCGCGCTCGGCGACTGGGGAGTCGATCTCGCCTGCGGCGGCAGCGTGAAGTGGGCGTGCGGCGGTCCCGGCTGCGCGTATCTCTACGTGAACCCGATACATCGAGAGCGCCTGCGGCCCGCCGCGACGGGCTGGTTCGGTCACGAAAAGCCCTTCGCCTTCGAGCCCGGTCCCATCCGCTACTCCGAGAGCCGCTGGCGCATGATCGGCGGAACGCCCGCCATCCCCGCGCTCTACACCGCCCAGGCGGGTTGGGAGGTCATCCTCGAAGCGGGTGTCGACGCCATCCGCAAGAAGTCACTGCGCCAGACCACGTTGCTCCGGGCCATGGTTCGCGAGCGCGGCTTCCAAGTGAACACGCCCGAGGCCGATCACGAACGCGGCGGCACCATCTGCTTCGACTTCGACGGCGCCGAAGCCGTCAGTAAGGCGCTGCTCGCTCGCGACATGCTGCACGACTATCGCCCACGCTGCGGCATCCGCGCGAGCCCGCACTTCTACACGACCGACGAAGAGCTCGAACGCTTCGTGCGCGCCATCGACGAGATCCGCAAGCGCTGAGCGCGGTAACGGCTTCACCGACCTCAGCGAGAGCTACAACGGTCGACGTCCATCTCGCTCCTGGCGCGAGAGATGCAGCGCGCCTCTTCTCGGCTGGTGTCGCGCGAGAGGCATTCTTCCGAGCCCTCCTTGACCCGTTGGCGAAACGCAGGGCCCGCGAGCTCGGCCTTGCGCTGCGCGTCCAACTTGGCGCGCGCTTCCGGATCGTCGACGTCTTTCACCGCGAGCTCGAGTGCTAGCTCCTCGATCCGCCGCGCGGCGGCTGTGCAGTCTGCTCGCGTCGCGAGCCCGTCGCTCGCGCCCTGTCCCTGGGCGGAGCGCGGCTCGGTGACGCCGCGAGCGCCGCGAGTCCCGTCGACTCCGCCGTGCTCGGTCCAGTCACCCAGGATGGCCCGCGGGTCTTCGGCCTCCTTGCTCGGGCACCCGAGGAGGCAGAGCGCCACCGGCCACCCGAAGACAGGAAACGCGAGGGGAACGGACGGCCAGATCCGGCGTGCCGGCATGCCCCAACGCTACGAAGTGGGCCGGGAGATGTCCAAAAGGCCGCGAAAACTGCGCAATCCGGTCGTTGCGGCCGGAGAAATTTCGTGTACGAATCAATTCGCCGCGGGTCGCCGCGGGGCGCTCAGGCCCCCAACGCACCAGCGCAACGAGGGTAGTGCCATGTGGAATCCGTACAGCGAAGAGCACGAGCATTTCCGGCTGACCTGCCGAAAGTTCGCCGAACAAGAGATCGCCCCCTACGCGGACGAGTGGGAGCACGCGAAAGACTTCCCGAACTCGCTGTTCAAGAAGGCAGGCGACCTCGGCATCTTGGGCGCGCACTACTCGGAAGCGTGTGGTGGTTCGGGTGGTGACTACTGGTTCAGCGTGGCCAAGGCCCAGGAGCTGCCCCGCGGGCGCTGCGCGGGCGTGACGATGGCGCTGCTCGTCCAGACCGACATGGCGACTCCGGTCATCGCCGACCTGGGCACGCCCGAGCAAATCGACGAGTTCCTGAAGCCTGCGCTGTCGGGCGACCGCATCGCCAGCATCGGCGTGAGCGAACCCGGCGCCGGCAGTGACGTCGCGGGCATCCGCACGGTCGCGCGGAAGGACGGCGGCGATTACGTCATCAACGGTCAGAAGACTTTCATCACCAACGGCGCGCGCGCGAGCTTCGTGACGCTCTTGGCCAAGACGAACCCCGATTCGGGTGCGCACGGCTGCACGTTCTTCCTGGTTCCCACCGACACCAAAGGCTTCAAGGTCGGCAAGAAGCTCGAGAAGATCGGCAACCATGCCTCCGACACGGCGGAGCTCTGGCTCGAAGACGTGCGCATCCCCGAGCGCTATCGGCTCGGTGAAGAGAACATGGGCTTCATGTACTTGATGCAGAACTTCCAGGCGGAACGCCTGATCGGCGCGGTCAGCGGCCTCGCCGGGGCGCGATTCGCTCTGGATTTCTCGCGCCAATACGGCGAGCAACGCGTCGCGTTCGGCAAGCCCATCATCAAGCGCGAGGTCTGGCAGCACAAGTTCGTGAACATGTACACGAAGGTCGAGATGGCGCAGGCCTTCATCGATCGCTGCGTGGATGCCTACAACACCGACAAGTACGAGAAGAAAGAGAACGTCTCGATGGAGACGGTGCGGCTCATCAGCATGGCCAAGATCGTCGCCGGTGATCTGGTGGCCGAGGTGATGGACACCTGCCTGCAGTTCCACGGCGGTTGGGGCTACATCGAGGAGTACCCCATCGCGCGCGCCTGGCGCGACGCACGCCTGCTCAAGATCGGCGGCGGCACCAGCGAGACCATGACGTATTACGTCGCGAAGCTCATGGGCCTGTGAGGCGTTCGACTCACACGGGGCGCTGCTCGGGCGCCCCCAAGTCGGCGCCGCACTGCCAACACAGCTCGAAGTTCTCTGGGCTCTCTTCGCCGCAGCTCGGGCACCGGCGCACGCCCTCGAGGGGCTCGCGGTTCCGCGACTCGAATTCTGCGACGGCAGCGCGAGCACGTTCTACGTCGGCCTCGCGCTCCACCACGACCCTGGGTCGTGACGCCAGATACGGCAGCTCACCATACGCCGAGAGGCCGAGCACGTTGTCGATGCGCGCAGGGATCCACAGCTCCGCCAGCTGATCGAGCAAGAGCTGGGCCTCCCAGAGGTCGCGAGCGACGTAGACCACGTGCACGACGTCGAGTTTGAGATCCCCACTGGCATGCGGTCAACGTGCGTGCTGGTGGTGTCGGGACGCGCACGCTATCTTGGCGCCATGTTGCGCTGGGCGTGTCCACTCCTTTCATGCGTGCTCGCCGCGTGCTCGTCCACCTCCACGAACGAGAGTGCGGGCGGCGGCGGCGCAAGCGGTTCGGGCGGCGGTGGTACGGGCGGGGCCGCCACGGGGGGAATGGGCGGCACCGGCGGGGCGGGCACGGGTGGAACGGGCTCTGGAGGTGGAGTGGGTGGGGTTTCCGCCTGCACCGAGCTCACGTGCAAGGGCGAGCTCGATTCCGGGGCGTCGGGTTGCTCGACCGAATGGCAGAACTGCAAGGCGGCGAGCGGATGCCAGGTGGTGCTGCTCGCCTACGTGTTGTGCGTGTGCAGCGGTTCCGAGAAGTGTTCGCCACCCGGACTGCCGGGTGGTCCCGCGCGGCAGCTGCTCTCGTGCGTGGCAAAGACCCCAACGCTGGCGGCGGCATGCCTCGGTTCCGCGTGCGTGCCACCTGGTGACCATTGCGAGGCCGACAAGGACTGCTGCGGTGGCTCGGCATGTCACCCCCAGAACCAGACGTGCTGCTCGAAGGCCGGAGCGGACTGCGCCCAGCCCACCGACTGCTGCTCCGGCAAGTGCGTGATGGGCGACGCCGCGCTGGGCACCTGCGGGCTTTGACCGTCACGCCGCGCGCGCGAGCCGGATCTTCTCCGTCTGCCCTGCGCGATAGAAGCGTCGGAGCTCGCGGAGCGCAGCGGGCGGGTCGTACGAACGCGCCAGGCGCGCCACGAAGCGCGCAGCCAGATCGTTGGCCATCCGATAGCGAACGCCGTCTTCGCTGTCGGCCGCGTGCAGATATTGGACGCGCTCGTAGAGCCGGTCGCGAAGCTCGGTGCTCTCGTGGGGTTCGAGCGGCTCGCCCGTGAACGCCAGCAGCACGAATTTGTCGACCTCGGCTTGGAGCTCGAGCTCGAGGCGCGTCGTCGGCAGGTGCGTTCGCGCGCGTTCGGCGACGTAGACGAAGTGGCTCACGCCCTCGACCAGCTGGAGCCAGGCGTCGCTCGGCCCGTAGTGGGGCGCTGTGAGGTCGGTGGGGTCGTTCACCGGCGGCAGCACCAGCGCGATCTCGAGCTCGTCTTCACGCTGCCGAAGCACCAGCGTCTCACGGGAATTCTCGGCTCCCGTCCGCACGAAATCGATGACGTCCGCGGTGCGCTCCAGTCCGTAGACTTGCTCGAGCGCGAGCTGCACGTTGCGCAGGGCTCGGTGCTGCGGGTCGCTCAATGCACCAGCCCGTTTCCGCGCACCGGGACCATGCCCCGCGACAGGAGTGCGTCTTCGAGAGTGGAGGACCCGGTGCGGAGCCAGCGCTCGTAGAGCTTCACGACGGCGCCGTCGGTGCGAGCCGAGCGCGCTCGGAGCGATTCGGCCACGTCGGCCAAGAGGCTCACGAACATCCTGAACTTTTCGGCGAGCTCGCTGAACAGGTCCGGCGCGGAGCGGTCCTTGTCTCGATGGCGCAACATGGCCGACGCGTTCTCGTAGGCGCACGCACCGAGCGTGCTCATGTAGCCACGCTCCACACCGCGAGTCTCGAGGTGTTCACCGAAGAAGCCCGAGACGTAGAGCACGCCGTCGCCGAGAACGCGGAGTCGCTCGAAGCGCTCGGGCCCCGAGGCCTGCATCGCCTCGTAGAGGAGGAGAGTGTGCGGGCGCGAGAGCGTCTCCTCGCCGAGCTGGCCCGGCTTCGTGTAGTCGCTCAGAAGCGCCACCATGTAGGCTTCGGCGGCGTCGGTGGTCTCGTATCCCCGAGCGCGGATGGCGTCGGAGACGGCGCTGCCGAAGAAGTCGGTCACGTTGGAGGCCAGGTCGATGGTGGGCGTCTTGGGGTCGCTCATCACGGATCACTCCTGTGCGGCTCGGGTACAGCCGAAGGGGCAGAGGTGGGGGCGACGAGGCCCGCCCGGGTCTGTGTTGGTTCCGGGTGTGGCCGACAATGCGTCGTGTTTTCGGGGACCTTCGGTGCCTTCTCCCACTAGCTTTCCTCAATATGAGGGAACGGCTCGATGCTGGCCAAGTTGAAGTGCCAACGGCCCCGAATCCTTCAGCACTCGGAATTCGAGGCTGCCAGCGGTTGCCCACATCCGCTTCCCCTTGACTCCATCCGAGCTGTGACTAGATTCCGGCCCTGTTAGCACTTGCCTACGGTGAGTGCTAACGACATTATCTCAATCATCTCGAGGGCTTGAACGGCGCGAATCGCGTCCCAGGCCCTCCGATACCTGGGGAGACCGGGGCCCGGCCGCCGGCCAGGCGCCGGCTCGATATCCGACTCGGCCTTCCCGGGCAACGACCCAACAAAACGGAAACAGGAGAGACCGACCATGAAGATCCGACCGCTGCAGGACCGCGTGATCGTCAAGCGCGTGAAGGAAGAGGAAAAGACCAAGGGCGGGATCATCATCCCCGACACCGCGAAAGAGAAGCCCATCGAGGGCGAGGTCATCGCGGTGGGCAACGGCAAGGTGGCCGATGACGGTTCGGTGCGGAAGCTCGACGTCAAGGCCGGCGACCGGGTGCTGT
>JAXLYN010000064.1:0-52573 GCA_046351435.1 Polyangiaceae bacterium | reverse complement strand
CGACGCGGGCGCCAGCATAGCCGAGGCGCTTGTCGTGGAGTAGTGCTCGGAGCGTCTGGCGGAGCGCCTTTTTCGGCTCCGTCCGTCAGCGGCTCAGATGTCTTTTTCGTCGCGGATGCGGGCGGCCTTGCCCTGCAGCGAGCGAATGTAGCCGAGGCGGGCCTGGCGGACGACGCCGCGGCTGACCACGTCGATCTGCTCGATACGCGGCGAATGCAGCATGAAAATGCGCTCCACGCCCACGCTGAAGCTCACCTTGCGGACGGTGAAAGTGCTGCGCGCGCCGGCCCGGTGGCGCTTGATGACGGTGCCCTTGAACACCTGGGTCCGCAGCTTGTCGCCCTCGACGATTCGGTAGTGGACGGCCACCGTGTCTCCCACGCGAAACTGCGGCAAATCCTCACGCAGGTTGGTCTTCTCGAAAGCCGCGATTTTCGGGTTGGTCATCGACATGGGCCGGGCTCCAGCCAGGGGTGGGGAGCGGGGATTATGCACGCGTGGGGCGGCTCGTCAATGCCGGGCTCGGGCCCGATGTGAGGGGGTGCTTGACGGAATATCGCCTTGGGGCTAATTCCGCGAGCCCCTTTTCCGCGCCCGAGAGTTGGGCGCAGCCGAAGACGAAAGAGAGACGCCATGAACACGCACCCCGGTGTCATCGGGCGAAAGCTCGGAATGACTCAGATCTTCACCGAGGACGGCTCCGTGATTCCCTGCACGGTCGTCGAGTCGCGTCCCGTGGTCGTCGCCAAGCGCACCAAGGAAAAGGACGGCTACGACGCGTTGGTGCTCGGGCTCCTCGAGCGCAAAGAGAAGCACGCGACGAAGCCCGTCGCCGGCTTCTACAAGAAGGCGAGCGTCTCGCCGAAGCGCTTCCTGCGCGAGCTGCGCTGCGCGGCGGACTTCGCTGCGGAGTTCGAGGTCGGCTCGGAGGTCAGCTTGGACAAGGTGTTCCAAGAGGGCCAGATGGTCGACGTGCAAGGGATGACGCGCGGTCGCGGTTTCACCGGCGTGATGCGTCGCTGGAACATGGCCGGGCAGGTGCAGACCCACGGTACTCACGAGTACAAGCGCCACGGCGGATCCATCGGTACGAACATGACGCCCGGCCGCGTGATGCCCGGGTACAAGATGCCCGGCCACTACGGCAACGAGAAGGTCACCGTGCACAATCAGCGCGTGGTGAAGGTCTCCGCCGACGACAACCTCTTGTTCGTCGAGGGTGGCATCCCCGGTTCGCGGAACACGCTGGTGTTCGTGCGCGGCGCGGTCAAGAAGTCGGGCGGCAAGAAGTCCTAAGCGCTTCGAGCCGGAGCAGCCTAAAGCGCGTGGCCTTCGCTGCCGTCCCCTGGCGGGCCACGCGAGTGCTCGAGCACGACCACGACGTCTTGGTCGTGGACAAACCGCCGGGCATCGTCGTGCATGGCGGAGACGAAGCCCTGGGCGACGACGTCGTCGGCCGCCTGCGCGCGTGGCTCGAGGGTCGCGGCGAGGACGGCTATCTCGGCGTGCACCAGCGCTTGGACAAGGACGCCTCCGGGGTCTTGTTCTTCACCCGCCGGCGCGAGCTGAACGCCGCCGTCGCCCGCGACATGGAGGCCACGCGGTGCGGCGCAAGTATCTGGCCGGCGTGGTGGCTCGGGGGCTTGCGGACCAAGGCGTGCTCGAGCACCAGCTGGAGCACGCCGGCGGCGTCACGCGGGTCGTGAAGCGCGGCGGACAGCACGCGGTCGCGAAGTATCGGGTGGTCGCCCGCTCGGGCGAGCGTGCCCTGGTCGAGCTGTCGCCGGAGGACAGGGCAGGGACTCATCAACTGCAGGTGCAGCTGGCCGCCGTCGGTTGTCCCATCGCCGGGGATCGTCTGTACGGCGGGCCGCCGGCGGTTGCGCATGATGCTGCACGCGCGCTCGCTGGAGCTGCCGTCGCTCGGGCGCAGCTTCGAAGCGCCGACGCCTTCGTTGCTCGCCGCCTGGCTCGACGGCGTGGAGCCGCGCTTCGATGCCGACGCGCTCGCCGACGCCCTGTGTTTGCGCTGGTCGCTCTTCGCCGGCGCGAGCACGTTCCGCTTGGTCAACGCCGACGGCGACGGCTTGCCCGGCATCGTGATCGATCGTTACGGCGACTTCGCGGTGCTCGCGCTGGCCGACGAAGCCGCCCAGTCCGAGCGCGCCGCGATCGCGCAGGCGCTGCTCGAGCAGGGCGCCCGCGGTGTGTACCTGAAGCTTCGAGCGCGCCGACCTCCGGCGCATGGACAGCGCCGAGCTCGCGCCGCCGGAGCCCATCGCCGGCGAAGCGGCGCCCGCCAGCCTGGTCGTCACCGAGGGTGGGTTGCGCTTCGAGTTCGCCTGGGCGAGGGCTCTCCACCGGGCTCTTCGTCGACCAGCGAGACAATCGCGCGCTGGTGACTCGGCTCGCCGAAGGACGGCGAGTGCTCAATCCTGTTCGCCTACACCTGCTCGTTCAGCGTGGCCGCGGCGTCGGGGGGAGCCAGCAGGGTGGTGAGCGTGGATCTGTCGCAGCCGGCCCTCGCCCGCGGCGAAGGCAACTGCTCGAGCTGAACGGCCTCGACCCGCGCCGGCGCCTTCGTGCGGGCCGACGCCATCGTGGCTGCGCCGCGCGCGCAAGAAGCCCGAGCGCTTCGCGCTGGTGGTGCTCGACCCACCGAGCTTCGGCACGCGCGGCAGCGCTCGACCTTCGACGTGTCGAGCGACTACGCGGCGGTGGCCGCCGACATGGCGCGGGTTGCTCGACCCGAAGGGCAAGCTCTGGCCGTCACCAACCACCGCAAGACCAGCCAGGCCCGCCTGCAGAAGATGCTGCACGAAGCCGCGCGCGACGCCGGCCGCCGCGTCCTCCAGATGAAGGACCTCAAGTCGCCCCTCGATTGTCCCGAGGGACCGCTGGGCGCGACGACGAAGAGCGATGCTGGTCAGCGTCGCGTGACCGACGCCCTATCGCCGCGGTCATTCCAGCAGAAGGATGATGTCGGTCTGGAGCTGCCGCGCCCAGCGCGTCGCGACGCTCCATTCGGCAAGCAGTCAAGCCATCGACGAAGTTGCTGAACTCGCCGGTATGACCCGCGCCGAATCGCGCTCTTCGCGCTCTCGACTCGCGTGCTCGGGGGCGACCTCGGACGACGGCTCGACCGCGTCCGGGCACAAGGCGCGGGCGGCGGCGGCAACGCCGGCGGCAGCGGCGGCACCGGCATCTACGATCCCGACAGTGGCCAGTGGCCCGACGGCAGCGCGAAGCGGCGGTGGCAGCGGAGCCGGAGAGCAGCGGCGCGAGCAGCGGCACGACGTCGGGCGGCAACTGCAACAGGCAGCGGCGCAGACGGCAGCAGCGGCAGCGGCGCGAGCGGTGGCAGCGGCGCGAGCGGTGGCGGCGGCAGCGGCGCGAGCGGCGGGTCCTGCGGCAAGATCTGCAACAACCAAGGACGACGACTGCAACGGCAAGATCGACGACGGTCTGTCCCAGCCCTGCAGCACCAGTTGCGGCAACGGCAGCGAGACCTGCAGCGCCGGCGTGTGGGGCCTGCACGGCGCCTCAACCCAAGCAGTACCTCGACTACTCGACTTGTCAGAACGCCTCGAGCTGCGCGGCGACTTGCTGGCGCCTGCGGGCGTCCAGTGCAACCTCGCCGACGACGACTGCGACGGCAGCTGCGACGAGTCCGCCGGCTGCCGCCCAGGCGTCCACCGCTCGGCCAAGGCCAACGAGCACTTCACCACCGGCAGGCGAAGCGGTGCGAGTTCACGCTCGAACCCAGAACTTCTACTACCTGTACAAGTCGAGCGTCGGGTCGCTCACGGCGTTCTACCGCTGCGTGCTCAGCACCGGCTATCACTTCTACACGGCATCCAGCAGCTGCGGGCACGCCCGGCAGCATCATGGAGGGCATCATGGGCTACATCGCGCCGAGCGCGACCTGGCGCGGTGCCCTGTATCCGCGAGCCACCCGACCAGGAAACCACTTCTACACGACCAGCCTGGCGAGAAGAACAACGCCGTCGCCGCCCTCCCAGGTACATCGACGAAGGCATCGCGGGCTACGTCTGGACCGCTCCGTGACGCGGGCGCCAGAACCCCTATGCCAAGCCCGACGCCCGGACCCTCGCGGCGAAGGCCAAGGGCTGCAGCGCAGCGTGTTCAAGCTGGAAGAGATCGACCGGCGCGTTCACCTGCTCGCGCAAGGGCGATCGTGCTCGATCTCGGCGCGGCGCCGGGCAGCTGGGCGCTCTACGCGGCCGAGCGCGTGGGGGCTCGCGGGCGCGTATTGGCCGTGGATCTTTCGGCCATCGAGCAGGAATTCCCACCCCAGGTCGTGGTGGTGCGGGGCGACGCCCTGGCCCTGGACAACGAGGCCTTGGCAGAGTTCGCGCCCTACGACGTGGTCTTGAGCGACATGGCGCCCAGCACCAGCGGCAGCAAGGTCCGCGATCACGCGCTGTCGTTCGAGCTCTTCATGCGGGCGCTTCAGGTCGCGGCCGCGCTGGGCAAGCCCGGCGGCTCGTTCGTGGGCAAGCTCTTCGCAGGCGAGGACTTCGAAGCCGCGCGCCGCGCGGGTGCGAGGCTGTACGACAAGAAGCAGACCATGCGCCCGGAGGAACCCGCAAGGTGAGCTCCGAGGTGTTCCTGGGCGGAGCCTTCGGCTCAAAAAGCGTTGAGCCCGGTCACCGCCATGCCGAGCACCAGCGTGTGGACCTCGTGGGTCCCTTCGTAGGTGTAGACGCTCTCCAGGTTCTGCATGTGACGCATGGCGGGGTAGTCGAGCAAGATCCCGTTGGCGCCGAGCAGGGAACGGCACTTGCGAGCACGTCGAGAGCGACAGCACGTTGTTGCGCTTGCAGAGCGACACTTGCTCCGGCAAGAGCTTGCCCTGCCGCTCCTTCATGCGGCCAAAGTGCAGACACAGCACGTCGCCCTTGATGATCTCGCTCGCCATGTCGGCCAGCTGGGCCTGGACCAGCTGCTTTTGCGCCGGCCCGGCTTGCCGAACTGCAGGCGGCCGACGGTGTAGCTCACGGTCGACTCGAAGCAGGCCTTGGCGGCGCCAATGGCGCCCCACGCCAGACCGAAGCGGACCTGGGACAAGCAGCTGAGCGGCGCCCGCAGCCCGAGCGCGTCGGGCAGCACGTTGGACGCGGGGACGCGGCACTCCTGCAGCACGATCTCGCCCGTCTCGCTGGCCCTCGACCAGCTTGCCGGTGATCTTCGGCGTCTCGAAGCCGGCCATCCCGCGTAAGCGATGAAGCCACGGATGGTCTCCGGGCCGCCGTCCTCCACCATGGCCCAGACGATGGCCAGGTGAGCGAGCGGCAGTTGGTGATCCCACATCTTGTGGCCGCTCGGGCCAGTGGTCGCCGTCCCGGCGCGCCCGCGTCGGAGAGCGAAGCCGGGTCCAGGCGCTGCCCGGCCGGTCAGGCCAAAGCAGCCGATCAGCTCGCCGCGGGCCATCTTCGGTAAAGGCGTACTTCTGTTTCTGCTGCTCGTCGCCGTACGCCCAGATCGCGTACATGGCCAGGGACCCCTGCACGCTGACGAAGCTGCGGAGCCCGCTGTCGCCGTACTCGATCTCCTGCAGCACCAGCCCGTGGGCGACCAGGACAATGCCCGCGCAACCGTAGCCGCTGAGCCCCGCGCCGAGCACGCCGAGCTCGGCGAGCTCCGGGACCAAGTCGCTGGGGAACTCGCCGGCTTCGAACAGCTCGCCGGCTCGCGGCAGATAGCGCTCCCGCACGAAACGCCGGACGCTGTCTCGCACCCGGCGCTCCTCGTCGCTGAGGAGTGGCTCGATGCCAGACAGGGTTTCGAGGGAGAGCGGCTCGCGGGCCATGGTGCGGCCGTCTATCACGGAGCCCACGCTCGCGAAACTGGGCCAATTCGCCCCGGCTCCGCTACCCGACCCAGGGTGATGTCTCCGACGTCGCGCCTCCGCGTGCTTTCGGCCGCCCTGATCGCCTCGTCCTTCGCGAGCTGCGTCGTGGATCTGTCCATCGGCGCCTCGGACGACAAGCTGGCTTCGAGGACCTGCGCTCGCTCGCACCACGTGCTACGCGCCGCGGCACGCCGCGCGCACGGCGCGACGAGGTCGTGGGCGACACCGGCAAGTGGCCCGAGCCGAGCGCCCAAGAGATTGCGGCGTTGGCCGCCGACGAACAGGCAGTTCGCCCCGCGAGCCTTCGGACGACGTGCTCTCGGACGACGCCGAGGCCGAAGAACGAACGGCGCCGGATCGAGATCCCTCCGCCCAGAGCCTGACCGCCGAGCTGCCGACGGATTTTGAATGGCGCTGGCCGCCATCGCGAAGAAGAGACCTTCGTGTACGCGGGCCCGGGCTACGGCACGAGAAGAAGATCGGCTACCTCCGGGGCGGCGCCATCGTGAAGCGTTCGCCGGAGCCGACGGATCGCGGCTGCCGAGGCGGCTGGTATCGGATCGGCGCCCCAGGGCTTCGTCTCGCGTCGGCTCTCGGGCAAAACCCTGGACGTGAAGCACCCGCTGGTCACCGCCGCGGTGCGCCGCCCGGATCAGCTCGCCGCGCTGCCCTACGCCTACGGCATGTCGGCGTTTCCGACGCCGCCGTTCTACACCAAGGTGCCGAGCCCGCGGGAGCAGGCCATGGTCGAGCAGGACCTGACCGGGCACCTGCGGGAGAAGCTGGATCCCGGTTGGCTCGACGTGAACTACGAAGCCGTGCCGGATCTGATCAGCGCGGGCCAGCAAGTGATGGCCTGGGGTGGCGAAGCCGTCACTCGCCGAGCTCGCTGTACACCGGCCGCGCGCTGCCGAAGAGCGGCTTCGCGTTCATCGACTTCTTCGAGTCCGAAGGGCGCAAGTTCGGGCTCAGCGTCGATCTGGACGTGGTGCCGTTGGACCGGATGAAGCGCGTGCGCCCGAGCGACTTTCACGGCGTCACGCTGGACGACGAGACCACCCTGCCGGTGGTGTTCGTGATGAGCAAGTACAAGCAGCTGATGAGCGGCGACCCGCGCAAGGGCAGGACACGGCCGCTGCGCCCCTCGGCTTCCGCGAGGCGGTGCCCATCAGCGGCAAGAAGCTGATGGTCGCCGGGAGCGGTTGGTACCAGACCAAGACCGGCGATTGGGTCAAGGACGGCGATCTGGTGCGCGTCGATCCGATCAAGAACAAGCCCGGCTGGGCCACGCCGGGCGGACCTGGGTCGACGTGTCCATCCTCAAGCAGGCGCTGATCGCCTACGAGGGCACCAAGCCGGTCTACGTCACTCTGGTCTCGACCGGCGCCGACGGTCTGGGTGACCCGAAAGAGACGCACTCCACCGTGCGCGGGCAATTCTTGATTCACACCAAGCACGTGACCGCCACGATGAGCGGTGACGAGCTCGGCGACGAGTTCTACGCGACGTGCCGTACGTGCAGTACTTCCAGAAGGCTACGCCCTCCGCGCGGCCTATTGGCACGACTCCTTCGGGCGCCCCCGCAGCCACGGCTGCGTGAACCTGTCGCCGCTCGACGCGTTGGCTCTTCCACTGGACGGATCCTCCGGTTCCCCAGGGCTGGCACGGCGCATTGAGCCTCCACGAGGGCACCCTGGTCTACGTCCACCCCTGAGCCGGCGAAAATCCTACGCGCTCGCCCCCGAGCGGGTGAGATCGGTGATGCGAATCGCTGTGGTTGTGGACCCGCCGGCGAGCCCGGCGGCGTCGGGGAGTGGCTGCGCAGGCGGCGCTCGCTCGAAGCTCGGTCAGCGTGGTGACGCTGCCTTCGGTCGACCCTCTGGCTCGCGCGCTCGGACACGCGCTCGGCGGCGCGGCGGACGACGCCGGCTTCGTGCTGCTCCCGCGCGGGAAGCGGGGCATTTCCGACGCCGAGTGGGGGGCGCTCGGCCTGGGCAACGGGTGCGTCGGCTTTCGAGCCCGACATCGAGGACACGGGAGCCGACCAAGCCATCGCCGAAGGCTCCGCGCATTTCGAGAGCGAGGCGACTGGGAGCGCGCGCGCCAAGCCTACGGTCTGGCGGACGCGCTCCTCGGTTGGGACCACTCGCCGCGCCGCGCCGAGGTCTTGGTGTCTCGCCAGCATCCAGGAGGCCACCCGCGGTGACAAGACCCGGTGCGGCGGTGCTGCTCGACCGCGCGCTGGCCATCTTCCCGGACCATCAGGCCGCGCTGCGCCAGCGCATCGAGTAGCCCGGGCTTCGTCGGACGCAGCGACGGCGGCGGCGCTGCGTCGGCGCTTGCTGCGCACCGCGCAGACCGATGCGGAGCGCGCCGAGCTCCTGTCGTCGATCGCCGACGAGACGTTGCTCGCGACCACCGAGGCTCGAGCAAGCGCTGGCTATCTCTCCGCGGGATGCGCGCGCCGAGCGGCTGCAGGCGACCCTGGAAGCGGCCGGACGCTGGCGCGAGGCGGTTGATGCGAAAGACCGCGTTGAGCGAGCTGGTCGAAGCCCTCGGGATCGCGCGCGAGGCGCTCACCGCGGCGGCCGGCATGTGCGCCGGACGGGAGACGTGCCCCGGGCCGTCGCGCTCTACGAAGCGGCCATCGCCGACGACCCTTCGACCCCCGGCGCTTTCGAGGCGATCGAGGCCGTTCTGGTCAAAAACGGCGACTTCAAGAGCGTCGAGCAAGCCTACGAGCGCCAACTCGAACGGCTCGCCGGGCGTGCCGAGGGCGCAGCAGAGGTGGCCCTCTTGCAGAAGCTCGCCCACCTGCGCACCGAGCGCCTCGGCGACGTGCACGGCGCCATCGTGGCGCTCGATCAGTTGGTGGTCCTGCGCCCCGACGACGTGGACGCCCGCGCGAATCTCGCGGCGCTGCTCGAGCAGACGGACCAGCTCGAGCTGGCCGCGCGCTGCCTGGAGAGCGCCGCCGTGTGCGCACCGACGCGGCCGGCGACGTTCCGCGACCTCTACCGGATCTGCTCGCGGCTCGGTGACGTGGATCGCGCCTATTGTTCCTGCGCGGTGCTCGTTCACTTCGGTGAGGCCGAGCTCGACGAGCAGCACGTCTACCAAGAGTTCGCTCCGGAGACGACGCCGCGCCCTCGCGCGCCGCTGGATCGAAAGGGTTGGGAGGCACTGCGCGCGGCCGAGCACGACGACGTGGTGAGCCGTATCGTCCACGCGATCGCGCCGGCGGCGATCCAGCTCCGCATCGAGCAGCTGCAAGCCGCGAAGCGCCTGCCGGAGCCGTCGCGCCGGGACCGCCAAGATCCGGAGAAGTCCACGGCCATGGCCGTGCGCACCGTCGCTTGGGCCTGCGCGGTGCTCGGCCTCGAGGTCCCCGAGATCTACGCCAAGAACGAGGATCTCCAGGGCGGCATCGCGCACCTGCCGCTCCCCACGCCGACGCTCTTGCTCGGAAAATCCATGCTCGCCGGCCGCTCGGTGCCGGAGCTGGCGTTCGCGACGGCGCGGGAGCTTGCTTGCCAGGAGCTCACCGCGCGTCTGGTCACCTTCTACCCGACGCTGGCGGACCTCAAAGCGGTATTGGTCGCCGCGGTGGCTCAAGTGCTGCCGTCCAGCTTGCCCTCCGATGCCTTGTCGATCCGCGAAGCGCTGCGCGCGAAGATCGATCCGGCGCGGCGTGCCGAGCTCGAGAAAGCCGTCGAGGCCCTGCAGGCTCGTGACGGTCGCCTGGACTTGAACGGGTGGATTCGTGCGATCGAGATGGAGTCGTGTCGCGCCGGGCTGGTGGTGTGCGGTGACATCACTGCCGCGGCCCGCATGCTGGCCGTGGATGGCCGGGTCGTCGCGGGCCTGCACGCTGCCGATCGCATCCGCAACCTGATTCCATTCTCCGTTTCGGAGCGTTGCGCTGCGCTGCGCAAAGGCATCGGCATCGAGGCGCGGCGTGCCACGGCGCGCCCCCCCGCAGGCTGACGCTGTCGTTCGGCTGCTCGCGGGTGTACACTCGCCGGTGGAGGTCGGAATGCGACGGACGCTTGCGCTCGGGTGTCTCTTGGTTGGGTCGTGCTACCTGGCTTTTGCCTGCGGGTCCTCGGACGATTCGGGAATGAACGGGGGCGGCAAGGACGGAGGGGTCGGCGGCAGCAACACGGGTGGCAGCAACACCGGCGGCAGCGGAAACACCGGCGGCGGCACCGGCGCGACGGGCGGCAGCGGCGGCTCGGTGGGCGGCGCAGCGGGCGCCGGCGGCTCGGTGGGTGGCGCAGCGGGCGCCGGCGGCTCGGTGGGAGGCGCGGCGGGCGCCGGCGGCTCGGTGGGCGCGGCAGGGCGCCGGCGGCGTAGACGGCGCGGGCGGCACCGGCGGCGCGACCGACGGCGGAAACACCGGCGGTGCGACGGGCGACGGAGGAGCGTGCGGGCTCGTGACCTGCGGGGCCAACCAGACCTGCTGTCCCGGGCTCAACTACTGCTACCCGAAGGCCTGCCTGGGATGCTGTCCGGCCATCGGCGACGGCGGCACGACCGACAGCGAGAACCGGAACACCCTGCGGTGCGTTCGGCTGCACCCAAGGCCAATCGTGCTGTGAGTCCGGCGCGATCAAGTACTGCTACCCCGACGTGCACCAACTGCTGCCAGAAGCTCGACTCCGGCGTCGGGCTCGACAGCGGCACCGGAACCAAGTGTGGCAACGTGACCTGCGCTGCGGGCACCTCGTGCTGCAGAACCAGTACTGCTACCCGTCGGCGTGTCTCGGCTGCTGCCAGCCCTGACGCGCGCCCTCAGCGTGTGCGGTCGAGCATGCGCTCGGCGTATTCGTGGAACGAGAGCCCGCTCGCGGTGATGCGGGCGAGCGCGTGATCGATGGGTCGCGCCAATACGCCCGGCCCGATCGCCAAGGCGTAGCTCGCCGGCTCGAGGTGAGCTTGGTCCGCCGCCAGCCACTTTCCCCGGCTCGCGTCCCGCAGCACTTCACCCAGGTAGGCGCCGGACAGGACCACGGCCCGGCGCGCTCCGGCGGATCCGGCCGGGCACCGTTCGGCGCGATCAGATCGAGCCAAGCATCGAACGCTCGGAGGCTCGCGATGCTGCCGTCGAGCAGCGCACCCTTGGTCCGAGCGCACCAGGTGCCGACACCGAACGCCGAAGCGCGAGGCGCATAGTGCAGGAGCCGGGCCGGTGCGGGCCACGGCGCGGGGTCCCAAGGGCAGGGAGGCGCGACGGCGATCATCCGCGGCGCGATCGGGCCGGTCCGCGCAGAGCGAGAGCATCCGCGCCAAGTCGAACGGCCGCTTTCGCGCCAAGCGCTGTTGGGCGATCACGAACGGTTGAAACGCGCCCACGCTGCCCTCCAGCCGGGCGTCGGCGGGCTCGCGTGGGGTGCGTGCCAACGCAGCCCGAGATGCTGGCGCAAGATCTCGCCGATGTACGCGCCCGCCAAGGTCACGGCGGCGTCAGTCGCGAGGCTTGCTGCGCCCCTTCGGGAGAGTAGGTCGAGCAGGGCGTCCACTCGGGCCAGGCTCGCCGGCGTTTCGTCGTACGGCGCGAAGTCGCGTGACACCGGCGCCACCGTGAAGAAGCTCGCGGCCACCGCGGAGAGCGCGGGGACCTCGTGGCGCGCCGGTCGCGTGACCTGCGACAGGGTGTCTTCGGCGAGCTGACTGAAGCGGAGCCAAGCGTCGGCGTTGCGCCCCGCTACGATGGCCAGCTCAAGGGGCCCCAGACGTTCTCGGCCTCGGCCGCGACTTTCTCCGCCACTTGCCGGGAGCTCTCGGCCTCGGCTCCCAGATCGAAGAGCTTGTCGCCGTGTCTGGCGAGTGCGGCTTCCAGCGCCTGAGCTTCGCCCGGGCTGACCGCACGCAAGCGTGCGCTCGCGGAGCGAAGCCTCGTCCACGCGAACGAGCCGGGCCGCCGCGATCGCGCTGGCGGCCAGCGCGTCCACCGACGGTTCGAGCTCGAGCGCGCGGTTCGCGAGCAGAGCGCGCGCTCGGCGCTGCGTCTCCTGCGTAAGGCTTCCACGCACTCTCAGTCCCGCGAGCAGGCCTTCGTGCGGCGATCGCTCGGCCACGATTTCGCCGAGCGCGTGCGCGGCCTCGCGCAACACCTCGGCGTCGGCTTCACGCCGGGCATAGCGCACGCCGGCCCAGGCGAAGGACAGGCGGATCATCGGTTGGCGCGGATCCTCGTCCAAGGCCTGCCGCGCCTGGGAGAGCGCCAGCTCGAGCTCCCCGAGCTCGATCGCGAGCCGGGCCACGCCGGCACGGACCTCGGGCTCCACCAGCGGGGCTTTCGCCAGCCGGTGGAGATGCTCGCGAGCCTCGTCGAAGCGTCCGATGCGCGCCAAGACCCGGGCCGCCATCAGGACGTGATCGGGCTCGTGCTGCGACTTGCTGCGCGCGAGCTCTTCCAACGCGCGATCGGCCTGGCCCAGGTCGAGCAGCTCCGCAATCTCGAACAAGGAGAGGCTGGTCGCGCCGACCGGGGGCGGCACTTCGGAGACGATGGCCTCGGGCACTGGCGGCGGAGGGCGCGACGGCCGCGGTCGCGGAGCGGGATCGGCAGAGACGGGCGGCACGCTCGGCGCTCGGCGTGGAATCGCGATCACCTCGGCGTCCGACGTCGCGGTCGAGTAGCGGCTGGGAGGCTCGGCGGCCTCGGGCGCGCGGCGCTCGACGGGGTCGGGTCGCGTGACCTCGATCACCGGACCGGAGTCCAGCGGTGGGCGCGGTCGATGATCCCTAATCTCTTCGGAGAACCCCGGCGGGGGTCGCGTGCCGCCCGGCACGTCGAGATCGGGGATCGAGGGAGGTCGCGACGGATCCGGTGTCGCGCGCGCTCGCGGCGCCCCCACGTCGGGGACGCGACCGCCGCGGGGGATCACCGGCATCACTGCGGGCCGCTCGGATTCGAGCGGACGCGAGACCGCGATGCGAATGTCGGGTTCGGCGCTGTTCGGTGGGCGCGAGCTCGGCGCGCGCGGCGGCGGTCGCGAGCCGAGCGCGCCGGGCGGCGGTCGGGAGCTCGCCATTTGCGGCGGCGGACGCGAGCTCAGGATCGCGCCGGGAGCGCGGTCCAGCGTTCCCGCCCGGGCTGCGTCGAGCATGCCGTGAGCCTCGGGGAAATCTCCGGCCTCGGCCAGGATCGTCTCCAGGCGTTGGATCACCCCGGCCTCGTCGAGCGTGCCGCGTTGATAGAGCAAGCGCGTCGCCAAGTAGCTGATCGCGTGGCGGAACACCGTGCTCTCGCCCAGCTGGGCCAACAGGTGCTGGGCTTCGTCGAGCTGTCCCGCGTCGAGCTTGCGCTCCACGGCGAGCAGTCGAGGATGATCCAGCGGGCCCTTCGCCATTCGAGATCACGCCGAGTCTATCGCGACCTCGCCGACACTCGCGAGCGGGTCGTGTCAAATGCCGCTGGCGCAGCGGAATCCGATCGCCGGGTGGCTGCGCTCGGGCTCGGCCGCGTAGCGGAAGCTCGGGTGCAGCCAATCTTCCTGGGCGCCGTTCCACGCTCCGCCGCGGATGATCTTCTTCTCGCCGCTCGCCGGACCGGTGGGGTTCTTCGCCTCGTCGGCGCTGTAGGTCTGCTCCCAGTCGGCGACCCACTCCCAGACGTTGCCCACCACGTCCCACGGCCCGAAACGCGAGCGCCCTTTGGGGAACTTGCCGACCGGCGCCGTGGCCGCGTACCCGTCGCTGTCCTTGTCGAACAACACCAGCACGCCGATGCCGGCTTCCTTGGACCACTTGGCGCAGTCCGCGTCGCAGGCGTTCAAGTGCGCGACCGTCGGGCTGTCGTCGCCCCAGGGATAGACGCGACCGTCGGGGCCGCGCGTGGCGTATTCCCACTCCGCCTCGGTCGGCAGCCGCTTGCCGTTCTTGCGGCAGAACGTCTCCGAGTCCTTCCAGGTAATGCAGTTCATCGGGTGCTGCTCGCGACCCGGCGCGTCGATGTTGCAGAGCGGCAGGAGCGCCTTCTGGTCGTGCGGCTCCATGTCCTTGTACTCCACGGCCGGCTTCAGGCGACGGCAGGCGCCGCCCTTGGTGCACTTCTGGTAGAGGTCCACCGTGACCTCGTAGGCGTCGAGACAGAATGCATCCAAGGTCACGTTGTGAGCGGGCTTCTGGTTGTCCTTGGCCTTGGGATCGTCCGTCCCCATGTAGAACTGACCGGCGGGGATCTTGAACATGCCATCCGGGCATTTCGCGCCGTTGCCCGCGGCGGATGCGCTGGCGCTGGGGGCCGGCACCACGGCGACGCTGCTGGCTGCGGAGGGGGTAAGGGTCGGGGTCTGCGCGGCGCCCTTCGACATGAAGTAGGCCGCGCCTCCGCCGACCAGAGCCAGCGCGAGAGCGCCCCCGACCAGGAACGGCAGCTTGCTCTGGGGCACCGGCGCTTCGCGGGCTTCCACCGTGGACGGCGTGGTCGTGGTGGCGTCGGCGATGCGACTCAGTGCCGGCTCGGTCCGGGCGCCGAAGCTCGAGGCCGCCGGCGGGCCGGAGGCGGCATGGCGACGGTCTGGGACAGCGCGAGGGTTTCCCGCCTCGCCGCTGGCCGCCGCCGCGAGCGCAGCCCAGAACTCGAGGCGCGCGTAGCGGTTGGCCGGCTGGACCGACAGCGCGCGCTCGAACACCGCTTCTACCGCGTCCGGGACGCCGATGCCGAGCCGGCGCGGCGTGGGCCTCACTTCGGGGTTACCGGCGGAGAAGGCCAGCTGGACCAGATCTTCCCCGTCGAGAGCCGGTCGACCGGTGAGCATCTCGATGGCGACCAGCGCCAGCGAGAACACGTCGGTCCACGGCCCCGTCGCGCCGTAGCTGCGGCTGAACTGCTCCGGCGCGCCGTACTGTGGCGTGAAGGAAGTGATGTTGGTGCCCGTCTTGGCCAGGGCCGCCTTCATCTGGGTGTTGTCGGTGATCATCTTGGCGACGCCGAAATCCAAGATCTTCACCGTGGCCGCGCCGCCCCGGGGGTCGTCGCCGAGGACGAAAATGTTCGGCGGCTTCACGTCGCGATGGGCGATGCCGCGGCCGTGAGCGACATCGAGCGCGCCCGCGACCGGAGAGAGCAGCTTCATCACCTCTTGCAGTGAGAACTGCGGGCGCCCGGCCGCGGCCTCGTCGGCCAAGAGCGCCTCGAGGGAGCGACCTTCGAGCCACTCGAGCACCATGAACGGCATCCAACGGCCTTCGGGCGTGGTGTAGGTGCCCACGTCGCGGGCTTGGACGATGGCCGCGGTCTGGCTCGAGAGCTCGGTCAAGAGGGCGCCCTCGTTGATGAAGGCCTGCTGCATCTCGTCGCGCTGGTCCACGGCCACGCTCGACAGCTCACTGAAGAACTTGATGGCGACCGGCTTCTTCCAAATCGTGTGCTCGGCGCGATACACGACGGCGAAGCCCCCTTCGCCCACGGCGCGCTCGATCCGGTACTTGTCCGCGACGACTTGTCCGATGATCTTGAGGGGATCCTTATCCGCCATTTTCGCAGCCTTCGGGGGAGGCGCCGAGGAGCGCCCCCCGCTCGCTCAAGTCATGCAAGAGCTCGGATGTCCCTGCTATCACACTTTCTTCGAGCGGGACGCCTTGCTCCGCACAAGCGGCGCGCACGGCCTCGCCCAGCGGGGTTCGGTCCAGGAGCCGGGCCAAGATGGCGTGGGCCAGCGGGGAGAGCTCCAGGAAGCGCACTTCGTGCGCCAGGCTTCGGTACACGAAGAGCGCCGTGGGGCGGGAAGCGGGAGCCGTGCGGTCGGCCACGTCGTCCACGAGCTCGTGGACCGCGTGGGCGTAGCGCACGAGGCTGACCGCCTCGATGAAGCGCAGGGGTCGATCCAGGGCGAGGGCCTCGGGCTCGGCGTGATCGGAGCGCGCGGCTTTGGCGGCCACCCGTACCCACACCGCTTCGTGTCGGCCCAGATCGATGGCCCAGGCCGGCACGCGCGGATCCTCGCGCCAGAGCGGTTCGACGAACGCCAAGAGCTCCTCGGTGACGTCGCGCAGGTAGTGGGTCCGCGGTCCCACCGCGGCGAGCCAGCGATCGAAGTACTCGTCGAACAGCACGCCGAGCCGGGCGATGGTGCGCGGCATGGCCGCTTCCAGCGCTTCGCGCAGGTTCGAGCGGACCAGGTCGCGATAGACCAACAGCCGCCCGAGACCCGAGGCGCGGATCGCCGCGCGATCGTCGGCCGGCACCTCGCAGCGCTCGAGCCAGGCATCCACGGCCCGATGATCCGCGGGGTCGAGGGCCGGGCCGAGCACAGCTCCGCCATCGCGCGCTCAAGCGCTGCGTGCAAAGGAGACCCTCCCGTCGCGAGAGCGCGCGCTGGTAGGCGGCGTCGAGCTTCCTGACCTCGTCCATCAGCTCCGCCAGCGGCGGCACGGCGTTGTCGCGCTCGAGCAGCACGGCGACCGGCCAGGTGCGCTCGATGGTGAACTCGAACAGCTCGATCACCGGGTCGATCACCGGGGCTCCGTGGGTGTCGAGAATCAAGCCCGATGCGGTGCGGGTGTGTCCGGCGACGTGGATCTGCCGCACGCGGTCGAGGGTAGTGCCTGGATGAAGGCCCGCGGGTCGAAGCCGTGGTTCTGCGCGTTGACCCAGACGTTGTTCACGTCGAGCAAGAGGCCCGAGCCCGACAGGCGCAGCACCTCCGCGATCAGCTCCTCTTCCGAGCATCTCGCGCGCACCCAGGTGCGCGTAGTAGGTGATGTTCTCGACCAGCATCGGCGTGCCGAGGAAGTCCTCGGCGGCGCGCAGGCGATCAGCGACGCGACGCGCGCTCTCGGCGCTGTGCTTCACCGGCAAGAGGTCGTGCAGCACGCGATCGCCGGCGGTACTGAAGCACAGGTGGTCGCTGTGCCAGGGCGTTCCGAGCCGCCCGATCTCCGTGCGCAGCTCTCGCAGGTAGCTCTCGGGCGGCGGCTCGCTCGCGCCCAGGGACATCGTCAGGCCGTGGGTCACGATGGGCCGCGTGGCGGCGATGCGCTCCAGAGCGGCGGGGAACCAACCCCCCCGCCGCATGTAATTCTCTGGGCAGACCTCGAAGAAGGCGACGTCGAGGGGCGGGCCTTCCAGCACCTCGTCGAGAAACTCCCAGCGCAGTCCCAGCCCCACGCCGGTGAGCGGCTCGATGCCGGACGCCACGCCGAGCCCTCCTCAGCCGCAGGTGCCCGCGCCGCAGCCGCCCTTGGCGCCGGCTGCCTTCTTGTGGCCGGTCTTCTTGACCGCCGACTTCTTGACCGCGGGCTTCTTGGCGACGGCCGGGGTGGCCGGGGCCGGAGTGCTCCCAGCGGGTGCACCCGCTTCGGGTGCCGGGGTGCCGTCTTCCATCTTGGACTCGGCCGGGGCCTGGTCGGTGGCCGCCGGAGCCTGCTCCTGCTCGCTCGCCGCCCCTTCGGGCTCCGACTCCGCAGTCGCGGGCACTTCCTTGGCGCTCACTGGGCTTTCCGCGGGCTTTTCCGAGCCGCCGCAGGCGACGGCGCCGAGCGCGGCGAGGGTTGCGGCAATGGCGGTGAGGGTGAGCTTGTGAGACATCGGATCGGACTCCTTCGGCGGCCCCGCGGGCCAGTAGATTCCCGTTTGCGTTCTTGGCCTCGATCCAAGGGTATTGCCCCCGGCGGGTTCAGCCAAGTCCCAGCAATGCATACGTACGGGCCGCAGAAGGGTTTCGGATCGACCCCGGCCGGCCCGGCCGCTGCCTCAAGGCGCCTGGATGATGGCGGAAATCGCCAGGCTCACCCGGGCCTCCGCACCTACCCTGGAGCCAATCAGCTTCATGCTCTGGGACTGGAAGACGCCGCTCGCGTCTCGCGGCTTGATGTCGTGGGTCCTGAGCACGACCCCGAGCGGGTGACGTGATTCGATCGTCAGTCGCGCCGGCTTGGCGTCGGGCGTGGCCGCGCCGGCATAGTGGAACACGACCCGAAGTGGCAGCTTCGCATCGATCTGCACGTTGTGGATCAAGAGCGACCCCCGTGCGTTGAAGGTCACCGCTCTTCGTTCGCTCTTCACCGGCGCTTCGGCGTCGCCGTCGCTCGGAGCCGGCGCGTCGTCGGCGGCCGGCCCGCCGCGCTCCAGCTTGCCCGCGTGCGCGCTCTCGGCGCTCAGCCCATCGATTTCGCTCAAGCGGAACGTCGCCCAGCGCAGGCGCTCTCGCTCGGCTTCGGGGCGGCTCGCGCCGATGTCGAGCCAGTTCTGCGCTTCCTGCGTCAGCTCGTCGCTGCGGCCCGCGTCGCCTTCACCCAACATCTCCACCGAGCCGAGATCCACCGCCAGCGTGCCCTTGGTGCGGGAGAGATCGGTCAGGTCCACGCCGATGTCGCCCTTGCACACGCGAAACGTCCCGCGCGGCGTGGCTTCCTTCGCCTTGAGCTCGAGCTCCGCGCTGCAGCGCTCGGCCACCACGTAGTGCGCGACGACGGCGGGCGTGGCGCTAGGCGCCTGGGCCAACCAGGGCTCCTTGCGCTCGGACTCGGCGGGCTCTTTCTTCGAGCACGCCGCGAGCACGATCGCGAAGGCTGGCCAGATCGGGAAGCGCACGGGCCGACTTTGACAAATCGAGTCTGGGGAGGCCAAGTCTCCCGTGAGCGCCTCGTGCGCTTTATGTTGGTGATGAGCTGTCACGGCTTGTTGCGGCGCGCGCGGCGGCTCAGGGACGGTGACGGTGGCGGCGTCGGTGGCGGTGGCCGCGGCGGCGACTGCGGCCGGTGCGGTGGGCGAGTGCAGGGGGCAAGGACGAGGGCGGGTGCAGCGTGCAGGGGGCAGGGTGAGTGTGGAGGGGGTGAAGGGTCGAGGGTCGAGGGGTGGGTACCGGACAGGGTACCGGACAAGACATCGCTGACAGTTGGGGTGAGTGTCGCTGACAGGTTCTCCCGGGGTTGGCAGGCTCCCTTTGCTGACACTGTAGCCGGTTCTAGGCGCCGTCCCTTTTCAGTTTTCTCATCGACGTTGCTGCGGCCTTCTTCGTTGTAGGCGACAGCCGTCCGCCCTTCTTCTTGGGACTGTAGGTCGTTGCCGTGTTCGCGCTCGAGGCCGTGTTCGTGTCTGAGCGACCCGTGTGGCGCGAAGGCCCCTGGAGCAGAGAGCTCGGCAGTTCCTGAGGGGCGATCTCGATGACGCCGAGGTCGAGCTCGTAGAACCAGAGGCGGTGCTGGAACCCGCCGATGGGCTCGAATGTAAGGCGATGACCCGAGAGAGACTGCGAGACAAAGTAGTCGACTTTCCCAACCTTGATGCAGCCGTTGCGATTGACGGTGCGCGTGCTCCAGCCGTGCGGGTGAAGCGCAACCCGTGGGCACATCTCGCGGTTCGACTTGGTGTAGACCTAGGCGGGTGTCTTGCCCCCGAGGGCATCGTGGGGGCGCACGTGGTTGAACTCCTGACGCCACTTGTCGCACGCCAGTTGTTGCTCGCGCCGTGATGCGGCTGGCGCGAGCTCAAGGTCGGCGGCCATGTCTCGGTGCATGCGTTCGTGGCCTCCGTTGTCCTGCGGGCATCCGGCGCGGCTACGCACGAGTTCGATTCCGAGTGACACCCACCACGCGGAAAGCGCTGAAAGACCGCCGCGAGCGCGGACGCAGACGAAGGGCGTGCCGTTGTCGCACTGGATGGCGCGAGGCACGCCGTAACGACTGAAGAGCCGCTCGAACACCTCGCGCACCGCAGCGCCCTTCGTGCCTTCTAGGACGACGATCGCTAGGACTTTTCGGATGAATGCATCGCGGACCGTGAGCGGCTCGCAGCGCTCCTTGTTGCGTGCACGCCACCATCCCTTGAAGTCGACCGTCCAGACGTCGTTCGGCGCGGTGGCGGTGACGCACGGTGCTTCGAGTACGACGTTGACGTGAGGCATGCGCTTGCGCTTCCGCACCATGTCGAACCGGTCGAGCACTCGCGCGATCGTCCGCTCGCTGGGCGTCTGCTCCCTGTAGCGCCGTACCAGCAGTAGCCGCAGCTTGTGCGCGCCCCAGCGAGGGTGGGCTTCCCGAGCTTCGACGATGGCCACGACCATGTCCTCCGCTGTCGCGAGCGGCGTGGACTGAGGACGACGGCTACTCTCCTCGAGACCGTCAGGCCCCTGCTGCTGGAAGCGACGCAGCCACTTGTGCCCTGTCTGCCGCGTGATTCCGTACTCGCGGCACAATGCGGAAATGTTGGCGTCCGGCGCTACCGCACGACGGACGAACTCCATCTTCAGACTCATGACCCGATGCTCCTTCCAGGGCATGCGCCCTGAGCGCACCTGTCAGCGATGTCCTGGCACGAAATGTGTCAGCGATGTCCTGGCACTGCACCCCCACCCTCCACTCACCGCCCTCACCCTGCCCCCTGCACTCTGCACGCGCCCGCATACCAGGAGCGAGCCCGAGCTCGCGTCCGTTCCTTTCGCCCGGCGGCGGGCGGGTCGACGACCCGCCGCCGGGCGGACGAAAGGAGTCGACGATGCGATTTACCACTCTCGACCTCGCCCTCGAAACTCAGCTGGCCGTGGCGCCCTTGATCAAACGGGTGCAGCGTCACGATCGAAAGCTGGCGCAGCAGCTGCGTGATGCCACCAACAGTTTCCTGCTCAACTTGGGGAGGGCGCGCATTCGGATCTGGGCACCCGGCGCAGTCGCTACCAAAACGCAGCTGGCAGCGCGAGTGAGGTGCTGGTCGGGCTGCGCGCCGGCATCGGCTGGGGTTACCTCAGCGCCGAAGAGCTCGAACCGGTCGCGGCCAAGTTGATCGGTTGCTCGGTGCGCTGTGGAAGCTGACGCACTGAACGCGATGCCCGGCGCCGTGCTCGTCACGGCGCCGGGGAGAAAGTGCCCACGCAGCGTCGCGACCGGTGACGTGGTGCCGAGGTTGATGCGCCGCGCGGGCCGACGGAGGTGACTTCGCGCACGCGGCGAAGTTCGTTTGACGTCAAACTAGACACGTCAAGGCGCCTTTACGTGGAGCCTTCCCCGCTTTTTCGGCCTCGCAGGTGATTCTACCAGCTTTCGGTGGAGGTCACGATAGCCGCGTCGACAATTGGGTCGTGAAACGCGCTGGGTCCCCGGCGCGGGGACGCCGGGCACTGCGGGGGGCGTGTAGCTCGAGAGGAGATCTACCGGGGTGAAGGCCTGGCCGTGCGGGGTTGGCCGGAGGGGTCACGCTGGTTTTTGGTGCCCCGCCTCGCCGGCGTTGCGCGTCGGTCCCCCCTTATCTTCAGATCGCGCGCAGCGCGCGATCTGAAATGGGGGGACCAACGTCTTGCCTTGCCCACGCGTCCTGCCGTGCTGGTGACCGACCGGCGACCTGAACGCCGCGTCGTGCTCAGTCGTCTCGCGTGCGCCGCGCTCGAGCATTCAAGCATGCGATCTCGACTCGCTAGCACCCGGTGGTATGCTCCCAGCACCATGACGTGGCGTGAACGTATCGTCAGCGACCCCGCGATCTGCGGAGGCCAAGCGTGCATTCGTGGCACGCGTGCTTGTCACGGTGGTTCTCGACAACCTGGCTGCGGGTCTTTCGCCCGACGATGTCGTCAAGAGCTATCCCTCAATTGCTGTTGACGACGTCCGCGCCGCTGTCGCTTACGCTGCCAACTTGGCTCGAGAACGTGTTCTGCCGTTCGACGACACCGGCTCGTGACCAGATTCAAGATCGACGAGAATCTGCCGGTCGAGCTCGGAGCCCCTCCTTGCCGCCGACGGGCACGATGTGCACAGCGTCCTCGACGAGGGTCTGCGGGGCTTCGGTGATGCCGGCATCGCGGATGCATGCCGTCGCGAAGGGCGCGCGCTATTCACTTTTGATCTAGATTTCGCGAACACACTTGCGTTTCCACCTGCGATGTACCCCGGGATCATTGTCCTTCGCTTGTTCCGACAAGACCGCGATCACGTGGTCGACGTCATAGGGTTACCGCCTCCGTTGCGCTCCGCGGTACTGGATGGTCAGCTCTGGATAGTCGAGGAAACCCGCGTTCGGATCCATCGGTAGACATCGAGCGCTGGATGCACTGGGTCCAACAGCGCGTTGGAGCAGACGGCGGTGGGGTCGTCATGATCGTGCGCGCTGTCGTCTCGGTGCTCCACATCCCGTCACCGTGATCACCGCCGCTGCTCAACGCGGGCGTTGGACGTGAGGTGATGGTCTCGCTCCCGCGACGGCCCTGCGCGGTGCGACGTGGTGGTCGTCATGGTCCACGAACAGTGGCGCGACGACGCCTGTCCCCAATCGCAATCGCTCGTTGTTGTGGTTTTTCAACTTGCTGCCTTGCGGTTGTTTCGTTTGGTCTTTGGTCATTTCCCCCAGACCGCCAACCCACACGCAACGGCAAGCATCGCGATCGCCACGACGGAAATTCCCAGGATGACGTTCGTCACTTCGAACGCGCGAAGGCAGACCACTGCCAGTCCGCCGTGCCGCTTCGCAGGCTCGTTTCGAGCTTGCCCGCCGCGTCGTAGGCGCGGCCGATGAGGAGGCCGTTGGGACGCCCCGTCTGGCTGCTGCTGGTCCACGTCGTAGGCGTACAGTGTAGCCGGCGCTGGGACGCCGTGCTGCGACAGAACTCGTCGCTAGGTGTCAAAGCATTGCGGCCGCGGACTGCCGAGAACCGAGCCAAAGTGCGGGCGTAGCGCGTGGGCTTGAGCGCCGTAGGCTTCGGGGATGCTTCGCTCGCGCTCGTTTGCCCCTCGGCTCTCCGGGGCCGCGCGCTCGGCCGCTTGGGTCGCAGCGTGCGTCGCGTTGGGTTGCGGTTCCTCGTCGTCCGAGTCGAAGGAGAACAGCGATGCGGGCGCGACGTTGGTCATCCCGTGCGAGGCGTGCAACGCGTACTCCTACACTTGCTTCGCTCCGGGAGTGGAGTCCTCGACGCTGGCCATCGAGAAGATGCTCGACGCGGGATGCACGGCGACCATGGGCTTCGATCCGACGCCCCGGAGGCTGCAATGCGATCCGCCCGCGCTCTGCGCAGAGAGCGGTGCGTGCCAGCCGGTGACGTTCAGCTCCGGCGGGATCCAGCTCGGCAACGGCGCCCAGTGTGTCTCGAAGAGCAAGCGGGTGCCCTGACGGGCCGGCGCCAATCGGCGGGCTGCCGAAACGCGTCGCGGCAGCTCGAGACCGACCTCACTCTCCGACTGGAAAGACCGAGCTCGGTGTCTCGGCGTGGACGGCGACCCACACCGCGTCCGGGCTGGTCTCGAGCAGGGCGTGGGGCGTGTGCGCCGGGAGCAACAGCCAGTCGCCGGGGCCGAGCGAGCAGCGCTCGCCGTCCACTTCCACGTCCGCGTGTCCGGCGACGAGCACGACCCACTCGTCGTGCTCTTGCGAGTAACGCATCGATTCCAGCGCGCCGCCGCTACGGATGCGCTCGACGCGCGAGCCGCCGATGGTCGCCAGGGTCTCGAAGCGCTCCTGGCCGAGGGGCGGAGCGGGTCCATCGAAGAGGTTGCCGCGCATGTCGCTCAGGATAGCGCCAAACGGCGTGGCTGCTTCACCCGGTCCTCAGTGCCAGACCCCGACGCTCGCGCTCCAGGAGAAGTAGCTGCGCGCCGCGTCCAGGGCCGCGCCGGCACGCCACTCGGTGTCGTCGTCGAACAGGCCGAACACCGTCCAGGGGAACAGCTTGACGTCGAAGCCCGTCGTGCCGTGCAAGCGGGCTTTGGCCTTCCGGGACTCGAAGCGAGTGGGCTCGCCGTAGGTGCCGCCGCGGATCTTGAGCCAGCCCGGGACGACCTCGCTCTCCAGGCCCAGGTGCGGCGAGAAGGTGGCCTTGCGTCCCGAGCGCTGCACCTGTCCTTCGATGAAGGACTCGACGCCGACCGCTTCGTGCACCGGGCCGACGATGGTCAGCGAGCTGCTCGCCAGCACGTAGAAGCGCTTCATCTCGCGGTAGCGGCGGCGGAGCTCGGCGCGCTCGGCGCGCTCGCTCTGCTCGAGGCGCTGCTCGTCGATGGCGGCCTCGGTCGCTTGATCGGCGTCGATGGCGGCTGAGCCGCGTCCACGTTTCGGCCGGCGCGCTTCGCCTCGGCGAGCAGGTGCTTGCGCCGGCGCGCGCGCCGAGCTCGCGCCAGCGCAGGTAGCGGTCGAGCCGCGCCAGGGCTTCGTCCGGATCGACCCAGCGCGGGTTGAAGGGGCGGCCGACTTGGAGCGCGAGGCCGACGCTGATCTCCCAGGGCAGCGCGACGGCGTTCGGCAGGAAGATGTTCGTGCTGCCGACCTTGAGCACGCGGTCGCCGAGCGCGTCCTTGGGGACGTCCGTGGTCAAGTCGTTGGTGATCACCGCCGAGCGCACCGCGGCGCCGATCCGGAACGGCTGGTCGTTGGGACGCCAGAGCGTGCCGAACTCGGCGTCGGCACCTTCGATGTTGAAGAGCTGCGTGGAGCCGCCGGAGGGATTCTCCCTCTCGACCACCAACCCCGTGCCGCGGCTGCCCACTCCGAGCACGAGCTGGCCGTCGGCGAAAGCCCGCGCGATCTGCAGGCGGAGCCCGCCGAAGCGCGACGTCAGGCCCAGGTTCTGTCCTTGGGGCGCGAGCTGAAACTGCATGTAGCTGGCGGTAGGCCCGACGCCCCAGCGCCCGATCTGCAGGTTGCCGCCGATGTCGATGAAGAGCGCTGACTTCTGGTTGCGGCTCAGAGTGGTCTTGTCGCCGCTGTTGAACAAGTCGTTGCCACGCACGGCCGCGGGGAACGTGAGCCCGAAGCCGAGATCGTAGTCCAGGTGGTCGAAGGAGATAGGCCTGCGCACCGCAGGCCGCCGCGTTCTGCGAGTTGCCGTCGATGCCCTCGGCGATGGCCACGTAGGCGCCGGCCAGCCGAGCACTCGGTTGCCCCCGAGCACCACGCCCTGGCTGAGGTCGACGCGATAGTTGCTGGTGGCGATGGGGCTGCCGTCGGGCCCCAGGGGCCCGGCCGCCCGGGCGTTCGACGCCCACGACCCGAGGGCCGCGACGGTGAGCAGAGCCCGCCACCAGGCGCCGCTGCGCGCCAGCGTCATTGCGGGCTCACCCTCGCGCTCCCGCGCCATTCGAAGCTCGGCCTTGAGCACGCCGATCACGATACCAATCCCGCCCAGGCTGAACACGATCAGCATCGGCCCCAGGGCGTGGGCGAGCGCGGCGAGGAACGTCACGAACACGAACGTGTCGCGCTTGAACAGCGGCTGAACCTTGGCGAAGAGCCCCTCGGAGGCCTCGGTTTGGGCCGAGATGGGGTACTTCAACAGGTCGCCGGAGCCGATGCGAATCAGGTACCGGTACTCGATGCCGCTGGCCAAGAGGCCGCAGGCGACGGTGACTGCGCCGGCGGCGAGGTAGAGGGTCTGGCCGGTCGCGGCGTGCAGGCCCCAGGCGGCGCCGGCGAAGAAGCCGTAGTTGGTCAGATCGTCGCCGACGGTGTCGAGCCACTCGCCGGTGAGCGAGCCGCGGTACGAGACTCGGCTCATCTCGCCGTCGCAGCCGTCGAGGATGCTCTGCATCTGGAACAGGAACGCGCCCAGCGCCATCGCGGGAATAGGTGCCGCGGGACGCGAGCCATGCACCGAACAGGCCGACCGCCAAATCCCGACCGAGACTTCGTTCGGCCTGAGCGGCGTCTTGATCAAGAGGCGCGAGATCGCGAGGGACACGTAGCGATTGGGCCAGCGACTGGTCCAGCCGTCCTGGGGCTTGCGCAGCGCCCGGAACAGCGCGCCCCTCGGCGCGCCGCGCGCTCGGTGCGTCGACCACGTCGATGGGCTCGAGAAGGACCACGGCAGGTCGATGGAAACGGCTCGCGCGCGAGATCGCGCTCGTTGGCGTCGTTGACCGCGGCCAGCGTCTTGAACAGCTGCCGGTGCACCACGTAGCTCGCCGGCACCCGGACGCGCTGCACGTCGGCGGGCGCTGCATCGAGAACTGGGATGCGCAGCCGCGGGTCGTCGAACAACGAACGGGACAGCTCCGGGCCCGCGACGATGGCGGTTGCACGGCGGCCTGGCGTCCAGCGCCAGCCGCAGGGCGAGGGTGAGCCCGGCCACGCGGCGCGTGGCGTCGCCGTTCGGGGGTCGAGCACCAGCACCCAGGGTTTCATGGTTCGGCCGCCCGGATTCTTATTCGGAATTGCCCGGCAGGGCGACGGCTGTCAGCCGCCAGCCGGGCGATCGGTGCTAATACCCCGGTCATGCGCGCCTGGTGGACCGCCGCTCTGTTGGTGTCGCTCTGTGCCGGCTGCTCGGGAGCCGAGGACGACGAACGGGACCCGGGAGACTGGCCAGGCATCTACGTGGTGCCTGCCAGCATCGATCAGCTGGCCGAGGAGTCGTTCTTCGATCACCCGTGGCCCAGCGATTTGCGCAAGGAGGGCGACGGCAGCGTGCGCTTCGACGGCTTCCCGAACCCACACAAGAAGCCGATCTTGAGCGAGTACATCGAGTCGATGAAGGGCGTGCTCACCGGGTTTTCTCCGGTCGCCGCCGGCTACGCGCGCTTCACCGTGCCCTCGACCCGGCGACGCTGCCCGCGACGCCGCTGGCCGCGCTGGACCCGACCTCGAGCGTGCAGCTCATCGACATCGATCCCGCGTCGCCCGAGCACGGCGAGCGCAAGCGCATCACGCTGCTCTTCCGCCGCGACGAGGGGGCCTACTACCAGCCGAACACGCTGGCCTTCATGCCGACCATGGGCTTCCCGCTCTTGCCGAACACGCGCTACGCGCTGGTCGTGACCCGCGCGGTGCGGGCGGAGAACGGCGGGCGCATCGGGCCTTCGGTGGATCTGCGCCGGGTGCTCGGCCTCGACGCGCCACCGGGCCCACGGCGACGGCTACGACGCGCTGGCCGACGCCGTGACCGAGGTGGTCGGCGCCGGAGTGGCCAAGAAGGACATCGTGCACCTGGCCGCGTTCACCACCGACGACCCCACGGCCCAGACCGCCGCCATCGCCGACTACGTCCGCAAGACCTACCCGGCCCCGAAGCTGGTCGGCGACATCGTGGCCAAGAGCAGGTCGCCGGGCTGATGGACGTCTACGAAGGCAACTACGGTCCCTCGCCGAACTTCCAGAAAGGGAAGATCCCGTTCATCTCCTACGGCGATGGCGGAGAGCTCGGCTTCGACGACCAGGGCAACCCCCAGGTCCAGAACGACTTCGACTTGCGCTTCGCGCTGACGGTGCCAGATGCCACAGCGTGTCCCATGCCGGCCGCGGGCTATCCCATCGTGGTCTACGCCCACGGGACGGGCGGGAACTACCGGAGCTTCATCGGCACCAAGCGCGAAGGCAACGCCCTCGCAGCGCGATGCATCGCCACCATGGGCATCGATCAGATCTTCCACGGCACGCGCCCCGGTGCGAACCAGGGCACGCCGGAGCTCCTGTTCTTCAACGTCGAAAACCCGGTCGCAGCCCGGGCCAATGGGCCCCAATCGGCCATCGACGTGGTGCAGCAAGCGCGGCTCTTCACCGACACGAAGATCACCATCCCGGCGACGGTCTCGCACTCGGGCGCCGAAATCCGCTTCGACCCCAACCAGCTCGCCTTCTTCGGTCACTCCCAGGGCGGGCTCAATGGGCCGCTGTTCCTGGCGGTCGATGACCAGGCCAAGGGCGGCATGCTCAGCGGCTCCGGCAGCATGATCGTGATCGCCCTCTTGGAGAAGACCGAGCCGGTGGACGTGGCCGGGCTGGTTCGCACGGTGTTCCTCGGCCTGACCCCCGACGAGTACGCCGAGCTCGGACCGCTGCACCCGGCGATGAGCCTGGCGCAGACCATCGTCGATCCGACCGACCCCATCCATTACGTGCCGATGATCGCGACTCGGCCGCGCCCGGGTTTCGCTCCCAAGAGCGCGATGATGACCGAAGGCGTGAGCGCCGACGGCACCGGAGACAGCTACGCGCCGCCCCACGGCATCGAGGTCCAGTCCGTTGCACTGGGATTGCCGACGCAGAACCCGGTGATTCACCCGGTCGAGGAGCTGGCGTGGAGCGACTTGTCGCCGGTGACGATCCCGAGTGGCGGCCTGAGCGGCAACCTCGCCGGCGGCAAAGCCAGCGGCGTCTTGGCCCAGTGGGAAGCCAAGGACGCCAGCGACGGGCACTTCGTGATCTACGACATCAAGCCGGCGATGCTGCAAGCGACCGGCTTCGTGCGGAACATCTTCGACACGCCGAACGGCAACGTGCCGCCGCCCTGAGTCAGCGCAGGACCGCCGGGCCCAAGTACTGCCACGCGGCCCACACGGCGAGCCCCGCCAACGCGAGCACGGCCAAGACCGTGAGGGCTTGAGCGAGGGCGCTCGGCGGTTTGGCGCGCTTGGACTTGACCCGGTACTCCGACGCCAAGCGCTGTGCGACGGCGGCGGTGCGCTCGCGGACCTCGAGCGAGACTCTGCCACCCCGGGCAAGCAAGCCGAGGGGTGCGGCGATGCGGGACCCCGAGCCGAGCAGGCGCGCTTCGTCCCCGCTCAGACGCACTTCGCCGGGGATGCCTTGCTTGGCCAGATCGCGCGCGATGCTGGTGAGGATGGCGGCCCTCGATTTCGGGATCCGCCGCGCCTGACTGACTCGGGGCGGCGCGGGTGGGATGGAGGGCGGCGGCGGCGCCTCGCTCGGCTCGGGTCGCGACGGCGCGGGAGCGCGCGGAGCAGCCGGCTGCTCGCCGGACACTCGGCCCCGGGTTCGGCGTCGGACACGAACGGCTCCAGGGCCGCGAGCAGCGCCTCCATGCTCGGATAGCGCTGGGCGGGGTCCTTCTCCAAGCAGCGGTCGACCACCGCCTGCAGCTCCATCGGCACGTCTTGCGGAAGTGGTGCAGCCGCGGGTGCGGCGCGCTCAGGATCGCCGCATAGGTCTCGCCGGCGCTGGCACGGCGGAACGGCGTCTTGCCCGTCAGGAGCTGCTGCAAGATCACGCCCAGAGACCAGATGTCGCTGGTCGGGTCCACGCTCCGGGAATCTTTCACCTGCTCCGGCGACATGTACGACGGCGAGCCCACCAGGGTGCGCGTCGTGGTGAGGTCCGGCTCGTCATCCACGCCGGTGCGTTCGATCTTCGACACGCCGAAATCCAGCACCTTGATCAAGGGGCGCCCGCTGCGGCGCGGTACGGCGAACAGGTTCGAAGGCTTGAGGTCCCGGTGCACGACCCCGAGGCGGTGGGCTTCCGCCAGACCATCGGCGGCTTGGTAGACGCAGTCGGCGGCTTCGGCCACGCTGAAGGTTCCGCGTTCCTTCAACAGGGGCGCACGTCACTCCCGTCGAGCAGCTCGAGCACCATGAACGGCAGGCCCGAGTCCAGCGTGCCCACGTCATGGATGCGCACGACGTGGTCGCTGCGGATCGCGGCCGCGGCTCGGGCCTCGCGCAAGAAGCGGGGAACCGCTTGGGCCACATCGGCCTTCTCCGGCCGCAGCACCTTGAGCGCCACGTCGTGGCCCAAGGTGAGGTGGCGTGCCCGGAGCACGCTCCCCATGCCGCCGACGGCCAAGAGCTCCTCGACCCGGTACTTCTCCGCCACGACGTCGCCCACCTCGAGCGGCGAGGTCGGCGGCGCCGCCTTCGCCGCCGGAGCCCGAGGGATCGGACTGGGACCCGAGGTCGGAGCCGGAGAGCGAGGGCTGTTTGGGGAGCGTCATCTCGGGACGGGTCGGCCGAGCTGTGATCCCCGCAAGCTATCAGAAAACGGAGCCCGCCGCTGGCCCGAGCGCTGCGAACAGACGAGCGATCGCGTCGCGAAGCACGCTGCGCCGGCTCGCGAGCTCGCTCTCTGCCAAGAGCGACACCGCGCCGCGGGCCGGTGCGGCCCGCGCGCCGAGCGCTTGGAGCAGTCGAACGATGGCGTCGAGTTCGATCTCGTGCTCGAACGAGTCGGCGCACAGGGCCGTGAGGCGGTCGTTCAGGCTCGAGGCCAGGGCGCGGGCCTCCGCGTCCGGTGCCGCCGGCGCGGCTCGCGACAGCGCGTCCAAGACCAACGGACGCGGCGGAGCGCCCGCCGCGAGGGCGGCCGCGAGCTCTGCCAAGAGAGCGGGACGCGCCGCGAGGGCTTCGTTCGCGATGCGAGCTGCCAGCGCCGTGCTGCACGCCGCGAGCGCGAGGGCGTCGCCGAGCGGAGACTCCGGTGTGAGGTCGAGCGCAGCGCGCACTTGGACGAACGGCTCGAGCGCCATGCGAAGATCAGGGCGTGGGGGCGGGCCGGGGATGCCGGCGAGGCGCAATCGGGCGCCCATTCCGGCCGCCTGCGCTGCGCGCGCCAGCTCGGCCTCCATGCCGACCAGCGCGGCTTCGTCCGGCGCGCGAGTGGTCGCGGAGAAGAAGCAAGGGTCGGGGCCGGGCAGCGCCGCGACGCGAGGGAACGCCGCGAGCCACGCCTCGGCCTCGGCATCGAGCTCGAGCACCCGGGTGGCGACCAGCTGAGGTTCAGCGTGGGGGTTGTCCGGGTACGACCACTCGGTGACGGCCAAGCGGATCGCGCCGCAGGTCATGCACGCGCGAGCGATGCCGCGCTCGATGAGCAGCGGGCGCCAGAGCGGCGCTCCGGGGCAGCCGCAGCGGATCGGATCGGTCTCGGTGTCCAAAGCCGCGTCACGCGCCTTCAGTCGTCGCCCGGCCCGACGTCGACGGAAGCTTGGCTCGACTTCACGATGAACGTGCTCGGCTCGCCGCTCTGGCCGATGTCGCAGTGGAAGTGGTTGCGGTGGGCGGAGTTGTAGTTCGGCGTGAGGATGGTGCCGAACACCTGCTGCACGCTCAGGTCGCAGGCGATCGAGTAGAGCTCTTTGCTGATGCCGGTCTGGGCCGCCAAAGCGCTGGTGCAGGTCTCGCTACTGTTGGACCACTGCACGAATTCAGCCGGATCGTTCACGTCGTAGACCTCGCCGGTGTCCTTGTAGAACCAGCGGATGTCGAGGGCCCGGCCCCAGGAGTGGTTCGAGTACCCGTTCCAGGGCGCCTGTGTGCAGTCCGGTTCCGGATCGTTGGGTCCGCGGCAGAAGTTCTCCGCCGACCAGTAGCAGCAGCAGCGGTAGCAGTAGGAGCCCAGGGTGCCGATCTTGTGGATGCCGTGGGCCTTGAGCACGTCGGCCAGCTTCCACAGGTGGAGCACGAACTCGCACGCGATGGGGTCCCCCATGACCTTGTCGGTGTCCGTGGCAGCGAAGGTCACGTCGTTGAGCTTGCCGGTCAGGTGAATCGCGTCCACCACGCCCTTGGCCGTGGTGTTGGTGTAGCCCACGCCGAGTTGATCGAGCTTCTCCAAGCACGTGCCGGTGAGCGCGCCGCTGCCGCCGCTTCCGGCTGCGCCGCCGGTGGCCACCGTGCCGGCCGCGCCACCCGTCGCGCCCGTGCCGGCCGCGCCGCCGCTGCCCGCCCGAGCCACCGCCCGAGCCACCGCCCGAGCCCGCGCTGCCGCCGCTCGACGAAGCCCGGTGCCGCTCGCGCCACCGCCGCCACCGCCGCCGTCGTCCGCCGAGCAGGCAACCAGGGAGAGCGCGAGCGCGAGCGCGGCCGACAAACGCCGGGAAAGCATGGCTTCGGCTTGTCACGACAAGCGTCGCCCGTCAACGGGGAGCGCGCTATCGTGCCGGCGTGAGCTACCATTGCGAGTTTCGCTGCATCGCCGGTTGCGACGGCGCGTGGGACGTCACCCAGCCGATCTACCGCTGCCCGAAATGTCACGGGCTGCTCGAGGTCGCGCACGATCTGGAGGCCTCGCCCACCGGAGCGGTGCCGCGTGGATGAAGCTCTTCGACGAGCGCTACATGCGCAGCCAGTGGCCGTACGGCTCGGGCGTTTGGGGCAAGCGAGAATGGGTGATGCCCGTCGTGCCCGACGACCTGGTCGTCAGCATGTACGAGGGCGGGAGCAACCTGTTCTGGGCCGACCGCTACGGCAAGAGCCTGGGCCTCGACGAGCTGTGGGTGAAGCTCTGCGGCAACAGCCACAGCGGCAGCTTCAGGATCTCGGCATGACCGTGCTGGTGAGCGTGGTCCGCCTGGCGATGCAGAAGGGTCTCGACGTCAAGGCCATCGCTTGCGCGTCCACCGGTGACACCAGCGCGGCCTTGGCCGCCTACGGTGCCGCCGCGGGCTTGCTGTCGTCGTGCTGCTGCCGCGGGGCAAGATCTCCACCGGTCAACTGGTGCAGCCCCTGGCCCACGGCGCGCTGGTGCTCGGGCTCGACACGGACTTCGACGGTTGCATGGCCATCGTGCAGCGCTTGGCCGAAGAGGGCGTGGTCTACCTGGCCAACAGCATGAACGCCCTGCGCCTCGAAGGGCAGAAGACCGTCGGCATCGAGATCGTGCAGCAGTTCGAGTGGGAGGTCCCCGACTGGATCATCTTGCCCAGCGGCAACCTGGGCAACGCCTCGGCGCTCTACGCCGGCTTGAAGTTGATGAAGGACCTCGGCGTCATTCAACGCTACCCGCGGCTGGTGATGGCCCAAGCCGAGAACGCCAACCCGCTCTACCGCGCGTTCGTCGCCGGCAAGCGCGAGGTGGAGCCCATCGTCGCCCAGAGCACTCAAGCGACGGCCATCCAAATCGGCAACCCGGTCAGCGCACCGCGGGCCATGCGGGCGCTCGAGGCCATGAACGGCATCGTGGAGCAGGCCAGTGAAGAGGAGCTGTGCGACGCCGCGGCCCGCGCCGACCGCACCGGGATGTACACCTGTCCGCACACCGCGGTCGCCCTGGCCGCCCTCGAGAAGCTGGTCCGGCGCGGCGTGATCAAGGCCACCGATCGCGTGGTCTGCATCTCAACGGCGAACGGCCTCAAGTTCACCGAGTTCAAGGTGCGCTATCACGAAGGGCAGATCTCCGGCGTCAGCTCGAGCCTGGCGAACCCGCCCCAGATGCTGCCGCCGAACTACGGCCAAGTGATGGACGCCATCAACCACCGCTTTCCCGGCTGACGATTTTTTCGCCGTTGCCGCGTCCGGCGGGAGCTGTTTACGCTCCCGCGCATGTTGAACGCGCTCTCCAACGTGCCGCCCCCCGTCAACGAGCCCGTGCTGAGCTACGCGCCCGGAACCCCCGAGCGGGCTCAGATCAAGAAGCAGCTCGACGCCATGGCTTCGAGCACGCTCGACATCCCGCTGATCATCGGCGGCAAAGAGGTGCGCACCGGCAAGCAGTCGAACGCCGTGATGCCCCACGCCCACGAGCACGTCCTGGCGCGTTACCACATGGCCGGCGCCGCCGAGGTCAAAGCCGCCATCGACGCGGCGGTCGAGGCGCAGCACGACTGGGCCCGAATGCCCCAAGCGACCCGCGCCGCGATCTTCCTCAAGGCCGCGGAGCTGCTCGCGACCAAGTACCGGCCCATCCTCAACGCCGCCACCATGCTCGGTCAGAGCAAGACCGTGCACCAAGCGGAGATCGACTCGGCCTGCGAGCTGATCGACTTCTATCGCTTCAACGTGCACTTCGCCGAGCGCATCCTGGCCGAGCAACCCATCTCGAGCCCCGGCATTTGGAACCAGGTCGACTCGCGGCCCCTGGAGGGCTTCGTGTTCGCGGTCACGCCCTTCAACTTCACTTCCATCGCCGGCAACCTGCCGACGGCGCCGGTCATCCTGGGCAACACCGTGGTGTGGAAGCCCGCGTCCACCGCGGTCTACTCCGGGCACTTCATCATGCAGCTCCTGATGGAGGCCGGGTTGCCTCCTGGAGTCATCAACGTGCTCTACGGCTCCGGCGGACAGGTGGGCAACCCGGTGCTCGAGAGCCCGCACCTGGCCGGCGTGCACTTCACCGGCTCCACCGGCGTCTTCCACGGCATGTGGAAGACCATCGGCGGCCGCATCGATCAGTATCGGACCTACCCGCGCCTGGTCGGCGAGACCGGCGGCAAGGACTTCATCTTCGTGCACGAGAGCGCGGATCTCGACGCCCTCGCCGTCGCCATCGTGCGCGGCGCCTTCGAGTTCCAGGGCCAGAAGTGCAGCGCGGCCTCCCGCGTCTACCTGCCCAGCACCATCGCGGGCAAGGTGCGCGAGCGCGTGGTGGCGATGATCGGCGAGCTCGGCGTCGGCGACATCCGTGATTTTTCGAACTTCATGGGCGCGGTGATCGACAAGAGCGCCTTCAAAGATCACGTCGGCTACATCGAGCACGCCAAGACCGACGGTTCGAAGATCCTCGCCGGCGGCAGCTACGACGACAAGGTCGGCTACTTCATCCAGCCCACCCTCGTCGAGACGCCGGATCCCAAGAGCAAGCTCATGCGCGAAGAGATCTTTGGGCCGGTCTTGACCTGGTACGTCTACGACGCGAAGGACGTGGACGGCGCCCTCTCACTGTGTGACGAGACCTCGCCCTACGCCCTCACCGGCGCCGTGTTCGCGCAGGACCGCGCGTTCATCGAGCGCGCGTCGGCGAAGCTGCGCCACGCCGCAGGCAACTTCTACATCAACGACAAGCCCACCGGCGCGGTGGTCGGGCAGCAGCCCTTCGGCGGTGCGCGGGCGTCGGGCACCAACGACAAGGCCGGCTCGCTCTGGAACCTGATCCGCTGGGTCTCGCCGCGTTCGATCAAAGAGACCTTCGCGCCGCCGACCTCGTGGCGCTATCCGTTCCTGGCCAAGGACTGAGCGCTGGCGTCGTGCACCGGTCCGGCTTGGGGCACTTCGAGAGGCATGGGTCGAATGGCCGAGGTGGAACGGCTCAGGGCGAGCGTCGCGGCGCTTCGTGCGCGGTTGGTGCCGTGAGAGCACCGGGCCGAACCGCGCTTCTCGCGCTCCTCGCGCTCGGCGCCTGTCGCGACGGGGCCGCGGACTCGACGCAGCCCGCGGCGGCGCTCGCTCCGTCCGGGTCGACCAGCAGTGCGCCTGAACCGCGGATCGCCCCGAGGTGCTGCCGCCGCGCAGCGCGGCGGACTTCGCGGCCCTGATCGGCGAGCTCTCGGAGCCGGCCGGGGAGTTCTTCGAGGACAACGCCGTCTCGAACGAGACCTCGTTCCTGCAGGTCGTCCCGGGGCTGCTCCGGCGCGTGCGGCCCGGCGGGGTGTACCTGGGCGTCGGCCCCGAGCAGAACTTCACGTACATCGCGCTCACCCGTCCGAGCGATGCGTTCATCGTCGACATTCGTCGCGACAACCTGCTCTTGCACCTGCTCTACAAGGCCGCGTTCGATCTCGCGGGCAGCCGCGCGGAGTTTCTCGCCCTGCTCACCGGCCGGCGCTTCGAAGCGTCCCCGCCTTTGCCCGCGGACGCCTCGCTCCAGGCCGTGCTGGCGCGGGCGGAGAAGGAGCCCGCCGATCGCGCCGAGGTCGAGCGCATCCACGCGCGGATCCAGGAGCGCATCGAGACCGGGTACGGCATCGCGCTCAGCCCTGCGGATCGCGAGGCCCTCCGGCGCATCCACCTGCTCTTCTTCGTTCACGGCCTCGACACCCAGTTCGACGCGGACGAGCGCGCCGTGAAACGCTACCCCAGCCTGCGCGAGCTGCTCCAGATGCGGGACGCCTCCGGTACGGTGGGGAGCTTCCTGGCGCGGGACGAGGACTTTCGCTTCTTGCAGCGCCTGCAGCTGCAAGAACCGCGTCGTGCCCGTGGTCGGGGACTTCGCGGGCAAGCACGCCCTCGCCGCCATCGCTCGCCGGCTTCGCGGCCGCGGGCAAGCGGTGTCGGTGCTCTACGTCTCCAACGTCGAGCAGTACCTGTTCGACGCCGGACATTGGGACGCCTGGGTGGACAACGTGAGCGCGATGCCCATCGACGAGCGGAGCTTGTTCTTGCGCGTCTACCTGGCGCAAGGGCCGCGCCACCCGCTCTGGCGAGACGGCGCGCTCAGCACCAGCGTGCTCCAGCGCATCGGGGACTTCGAGCGCCGACAAGAGCGCGAGCCCTACGCGCGCTTCTGGGACGTCGCCACCGACATGCTGCCCGAGTCGGCCCCCATCGAGCGCTTGCTGAGCACGTTGCCTGCCGACCCGAGCGAGGCACCCGTGCCCGCGGAGTGCGGGACTCCCCCGGACGGGACGGTGTGCGTACCCGAAGGCCCGTTCATTCGCGGCGTCGACCACGACGCCCACCGCTGCGACCAACCCGATCAAGCCGAAGGGACCGCGTCGTCGACGCCCGCGGCGAAGATCTGGCTGGACGGCTTCTTCATCGATCGCACCGAGGTCACCAACGCCGCCTACGAGCGCTGCGTCGCTCGCGGCGGCTGCGCAGCGCTCGGCCGGCGCTATCCGGGGTTCGACGCGCCGGAGCTCCCGGTCACCGGCGTCTCTTGGTATCAAGCGGACGCGTTCTGTCGCGCCAACGGCAAGCGCTTGCCCACCGAAGCGGAGTGGGAGAAGGCGGCCCGAGGCGCCGACGGCGAGGCCGCGCCCTGGGGCGACGCGCCGGCCAGCTGTGCGGTCGCGGTGATCCAGGATCCACACTTGGGGCGAAGCTGCGGCCGGGTCCAACCCTCGCCGTGGGCGGACAAGGGCCTGGTGTGGCCGGTGGGCTCGCTGCCGGCGGGGCGCTACGGCATCTACGATCTGGTGGGGAACGTCGAGGAGTGGGTAGAGGATTGGTGGACGCCGGGCTACGCGGAGTGCGGCGCGGACTGCGCCGGCCCGAACCCGCGCGGCCCCGGACGCTGTCCCGCCTCCGGCAACTGCCCCGACCATCAGTTCAAGGTGTTGCGCGGCGGCTCGTGGTTTTGGCCGAGTGGGCACGCCACCGGCTATCACCGGCGCCGCCACACACCCGACAACGACCCCTACCACCACGTGGGCTTCCGCTGCGCAGCCGACGGTCCGAAGCCGAAACAGCTCAAAAACAAGCTGGGTCTTCCGACTCCGACTTCTCGACCCAAGCCATGATGCGCACGTCCGGCCGCGCCCGGTGCAACGCGGTGACGTCACTGCGATCGCAGCCGCCGGGCACCATCAGCTCGCGCAGCGAACGCAGCGAGGCGAGGGGAGCCACGCTCTTGACCTTGGAGCCGGGCAGCCACAGCGAGCGTAGCGACGGCGATTGGGCGAGGGGCGCGACGCTCGCGACGGGCGTGTCACCGACGTCCACGTAGTCGAGGTGCGGCAGTCGCGCGATGGCCGTCAGGCTCTGGACGCGCGTCGAGTGCAGGTCGAGCCATTGGAGCAGCGCGCATTTCGAGAGCGCGGAGATGTCGGAGACGCGAGTGTCGTGCGCATCGAAGCGCTCGAGCTTCGCCAAATTGCCCACCGGCCCGATGGAGCCGAGGTCCGCGCCGGCGACCACCAGCTCGGTGAGGGCGGGGAACGACGTCACCGGATCGAGGGGCGTGGGGGCGAGGGCGCAGCGCACCTCGAGCCGGCTGAGCCGCGGCGGCGCGGGAAAGCGCTGGGCCGGCCCCTCGAAGCAGCCTTACGACCAGCGACTCGAGCGCCGCAAACCGGTCGAGGGCGCCCCAGCCCGTCGCACCGGGTGCCGAGAGCGACCGGAGCTGCGCTGCCACGCCGGCAAGGGCGGCCAGATCCACCGTGCCCGTCAGGCTGAGGGATTCGAGCGCGGGAAGCTTGGCGAGGGCGCCCACGTCGCGAAGCTCCGCCCCTCGCCGGCGAGTCGAGCGAGATGCCGCGGAGCCGCGTGAGGGAGCGAGGCAGCGAGGCTCGTCACCGGCGTGAGGATGCGAACCCGGGTGAGCGCCGGCAGATCGGCCAAGGGCTCCAGGGGAAGGCAACGCCGGCACGGCGAAGGTCAAGTCCGTGAGGGGTCAGCCTGCCAGCGGCGTGACGTCGATGGGCTCGGCGGGATCGTAGCTGGTCAGCTCCACTCGCTTGATCAAAGGAGATCTTCGCGCGCGAGCAGCGCCAGGCAACGCGGCGCGGCTCGGAGCGCGGGCTGGTGCTTGGCCAAGACCTCGCGCTCGAGCCCGCACTGTTCGGGGCGATGGGCGGAGCGCGGGCGCAGGCGCGGCCGACGCGCTCGTTGCGGGCGGCGGCGCGACCTTGCCGTCGACGCGGGACACGGGGGCGGTGGGCCCGCGCAGGCGGCCGCGCCGAGCAGGGCGACGAGGGTCAGTGCGCAGCGCGGGGACACGCTTTTCGAAGCTCGAGGTGGCTCGAGCAGGCGTCCGGAAGGCCCGGCGCTTCGTTGCTCGTCTTCATGTACTCGAGCCAAGCCTTCCTGCCGCGTACGAGCGCCGGTTCCCGCCTCGCGATCTCGCCGGCTAGGTCCGGCTCGCACGCGCGGTAGGCTTCGAGGTACACGTCGCAGCTCGATGCCCGCGATGGCTTCGGCGCCGCGGCGTCCTCCGCTGGGGTGGGCGGCGGACGAGGGATCGTCGGCCGTCGTGGTCGGGGAGCTCGCGGCGACGGGGGCGGCGTTGAAGCCTGCGGGCCGGACGCGCGCAACGAGCGCGACAGACGAGGCGAACAGGGCCAGCCGGCCGCCGCGCAGCATAGCCTACCCGCCTTCCGCGGCGCTCTTCATCGCGTCGAGCAGCGCCAGCGCGCAGCCGGGATAGACGCCATAGCGAATCTCGGGTGATGCTTGAGGAACAGCTTCACCAGCCAACCGAGCGAAAAATGTCGAAACCGATGCTCGACACGCGAGCGTGGAGCCCGAGCCCTCGAGCGGCGCGACGTCGAAGCGGATGCGCAGGTCTCGGGCTCGCCGGCGGTGTGGACGAGCTCGATCCACTGACCGTCCTCAGCGGGCTGGCTTTGAACGCGAAGCCCACCGAGAACAGCGAGATGCGGAAGCGCAGATCGATCCGGACTTCTTCGCCGTCCACGCGCGAGCGATCGATCATCGGCACTCGATCGGCGTACTTCGGCAGATCGATGACCTCGGACCATACGCGCTCCGGGCTGGCGTCCACGCGTACCGCCGCGCGGGCGGAGACCGGGTGCCCGTCGGAGCCGAGGGCCACGTGCACCAGCGGGCCGTTCGACCGAGCCACGGCCTCGGGCTCGAAGGGCAGCGCGGGGGGCATGGCCGGCACTCTAACCGTGTCCTCACCCGCGAGAAATACGCCGCCCGTCACGTCCGTGAAGTTGATGCTGGGCAGCACCAAGAGCTCGGGCTGATCCGGGCGGGCCGCTACCGGCTGCCAGAACGTGCCCAGCTTGGGCATGCTCGGGTTGATGTTCAGGGCGCTGCCGACGCGCTGGCCGTCGGCGTCCAGGAGCTGGAGGAACGCGCCCTCGGTCTTCCAAGCGTGGAAGGTGAGGGCGAAGGTCCGGAGTGGCGGGGACCGCCAGTCGCGGCGCGCCGGCGCCCTCCGCCGGGTCCGCGAGCAAGACTGTTCTGCTCGACGGCGCCGTCGAAGCCGACCCAGCTGCCGAAAATCTTCTCTTCGCGCATCCAGGCCACGAACCACGCTTTTTTGCAGGGCTGCCAGGCGACGGCGACAGGGTCGTACACGTGGTCGCCATAGCGCGCGAGCTCGATCACGGCACCGACCGTCGCCGAGCCGTCGACGATGCGCGCTCGATATCCGGCGTCGAGGTTCGGTGTGAGATCGTAGTCGCCCCAAGCGACCAAGAAGCGACCCTGACCTCCGGAATCCGCCGTCGTCGCGCCGACCTGCCACAAGCTCGAGCCGCCGATCCGGAGCTCGGGCCCCGTGCTGCCGTCGAGCTTCACGCTGCGTCCGTAGACCAACCTGCCGTCGGGGGTGGTCTTCTCTTCGCGATCGTCGGACCAGCTCACGAAGAACTCGCCGGCGCCGGCATCCCACGCGCCGCTCGGCGTGTACTCGTGCTTGCCCGGCAACTGGGTGATGGAGAAGCTCGCGCCGTCCTGCTCGATTTGACCTACGCTCCCGACCTTCAGGAACTGACCCATGACCTCGCGGGTGGCATCGCCGGTCTGACGCGTGTCCTCGAGCAGCGCCAAGATGCGGGGGCTCGCGCCGTCCGAGCGCACGATCTCGCGCTCGAGGGAGTCCACGGTGGGCAATGCCGGGTCCGCCAGCTCGAGCTCGGGGGTCGTCTCGAGCGCGCTTCCGTTCCAGCGCACCGTCATGGCCCGAGTGCGAAACCCACCGCTCCCGTTCACCGAGCCGAACAGCACCACGTAGCGCTGACTCGGCGGATCCCAGAGCAACACGGAGGCGCGCAGGCTGCCTTGGGCCAAAGGTTGACCCAAGGTCTTGGCCGCATACGCACCGACGCTCGGCGCCGAGCAGCTCTCGCCGCCCGAGCCCGCGCTTCCACCACTTGCACCCGCGCCGGTCCCGCCGCTCCCGCCGCTGCCGCCGCTGCCGCCCGCTCCACCGCTCGCGCCGGTTCCGCCCGAGTGGGAGCTGCCGCCGTTCGATGCGACGCCGTCGTCACCGCCACCGCAACCGATGACCAGGGCCGCGACGGAGACGACTAGGCCGCGCATCCTCGAAGGATACGCGAAGTGCTGGCGGGTGATGCTCAGAAGGTCAGGCGGGCCGCGGCGCCGCCACCGGTCGGGCTCATGAAGGGAGCGACCCGGAAGGCCGCGCCGGGCGCCTTGCGCCGGGAAGCCTTCTCTTTGCTGGCTTCCGGAGCGTCACTCGAGGTGAGCAGCACCACGCCGGTGACGCCCAGGGTGATCGCCACACCGAACGCCATGTCGGCGATCAGCGCGTTGCGCTCGACCTTGTCGGCGTTGTCTGTGGTCGGGTCGTCGTTGAAGTCCTTCTTGGCACCGAGCGCCTGAATTCCGAACCAAGTGCCGACCAGCGCGCCGGCGCCGGCGATGCCCAGAGTGACGTATGCCGGAACCTTGCTGCGCGGCTCGGCCGGTTGCGCGGGCTCTGCCGGCGGCGGGCTCGCGGGCTCGGCCGGCGGTGGAACCGCCGCCGGTACCGGAGCCACGTCGCTGGACTTGAGCTCGACGGTCTTGTCCGAGCGCTGCCCGGCGGTGACGTCGACGCTGATCTTGCTTCTCGTAGCCGGTGCTCGAAATGCCGATGGTGTGCTTGCCGGGGGTGAGCTTGAGGATCATCGGGGTCTCGCCGGGCTGCGGCTGCCCGTCGATGGTGACCGACGCACCTTGGGGCTCGGTGACCAGGTTCAGCTCGCCGGTCTGCTTGCCCTTCAGCTCGGCCAAGCGCGCCTTCACCTGACCGAGCTTCTCGTCGCCGAGCTTGCTCGCGTCGGGGCTGGCGACGAGCTTTTCGAATGCAGCCGCGGCGTCCTCGCTCTTGCCTTGCTTGTCGAGCGACATCGCGATCCAGTACTCGGCGTGGGGGGACGGCAGGATCTCGTTGGCCTTCTTGAAGCTGTCGATGGCTTTGGCGTAGTCGCCGGCGCCGTACGCCTTCTCACCCTCGCCGTAGGCCTTGCGGGCGGCGTCTCGGGTCTTCTGGTCGGGGCCCTTTTTGGCCCCTGCGGCCGGCTTGCCCTGGGCAAAGGCCAAGGGCAGCGCGCTCGTGCTCGCGAGCGACCCTGCCACCACCAGCGCCAGAACCTTGGAAAACCGTGAGGAATTCGAGCTTGCCATGGGGAGCCTCCGCCGCGGGCCGGGCGCCTCGCGGATGAAATGAGGCTAGTCCCATCGGTCCTCCGGGGACAAGCCCGGTTTGGCTATAGTGTCGTCGGCGTGGGGTTTCCCGGCGGGCCTCGCAATGACGTCCTCTTCAGACAACGGTTCCTCATCAGGCAGCGGAAACCCGGGCGGGGATGGCGCGCCGCGGCCGAAGACCACGCTGCGCCCGCCAGAGTGGGGGGCGCGGGAGGGGCCCAAGTCCGCGGCCTCCCTCACGCTGGAGCTCCAGACCTCCGAGCCTCCGGTGTCTCGACGCACCGGCCCCCGCGCCGAGCTCGCCTATCACCAAGCGCGAGTGATCGCGTGCTCGGCCTCGGGTGACGCGGAGGGCGAGCGCGTCGCGGCCACGGCCTTCGCCCGCGCGTTGGTCACTCGCGGTACGGAGCTGGACACGGCGGCGAAGCTCGCGCGCCGCGCGCTGATCCTGGGACACGACGCGGCGCTGCGCGAGGAGCTCTCCACTTGGTTCGCCGCGTTGGGCGAGCCCACCATCGCCGCCGCGACCTTGCGTCCGCTCGTCGCCGAGCTGTCCGTGCCTCCGCGGCGCGCGTCCCGACTCGCATCGGGGTCTTGCTGGGGCGCGCCGGTGACGCGACCGGAGCCGCGGACGCGCCTTCGACGCAGCGCGCGAAGACCCATCGGATCCCGTCGCACCCGAGCTTCAGGCGGCCATCGGCGCGTGGGCACCGAGCGCCGCCAGCGCGGAGCGCGCGGCCGAAGGTTATCTGGAAGGTTTTCGCGCGAGGCGCTCGGAGATCGCCCGGCGGCATTCGAGGATCTGTTGCGCGCGTTCGAAATGGCGCCGGGAGAGCCGCACCCCGCGGAGCGCTTGGCGGGCTCACTGGCCATGCGTGGACGCGTGGGCGCTGCCGACGAAGTGCTGCGCGAGCACGCCCGCGCCAGCGGCGATCGCGGGCACGGCGTGCATCTGCGGCGGTTGCGGGAGGCGCTTGCAGCCTCGGATTTGCCGCGAGCGCTCGGCGCGGCCTTCGACGCACGCATGGACGCCGACGCCGCTGGTGAACGAGGCTCGGGGAAGAGCCGGCCGTTCGACGAGCTGCTCGAGCGTGCCGGGCTTCACGAGCTCGTCGCCGCTCAGCTCGAACTGCACTCGGAGGAGCTCGAGGGCAGCGAAAGAGCGGCCCTGCGCCGGAGCTTGGCGAGCCTCTACGCGGGCGCCTTGGCCAGCCCGGAGCGGGCCCTCGAGGCCTGGGTCGAGGCGCTGGTGGCGGACCCTGGCTCTCACGACGCTCGTGATGCCCTCTCGGGTGAGCTGGTATCCACCGGAGATCCGGCGGCGCTGGTGAGCGCGCTCTTGCGCATCGCGCGCCGCGGCGGCGCTCCGGCCCGCTCGGCGCTCTCCGAGCTCGCGGTCCTCGCCGAAGAGCGCTTGCGGGATCCGGGGCTCGGGTGTTGGGCCGCGCGAGCGGCGCTCGCCCTCGGACCCGATCCGGCGCTCGATGCTCTGCTGGCTCGTCTGGAGCCGGTGGCAGCCGCGCGAGCGGAAGAGCTCGATGCGCTGCGTGCGCGCAGTGATCGCAGCGCCGCGCTGCGAGAGATCGCGGCGATCTTGCGCGGCCGCTTGGATCGAGTCGACGAGCACGTGGCCGTGCTGGAGGAATGGGTCGCGCTCGAGCCCCACGATCGCGCGGCGCAGCGCAGCTTGGAACGCGTGCTCGCGCGCGAGGAGCGCTGGGACGAGCTCGAGCGAGCTTTGCTTCGCGCGTTGGCCCGAGAAGATCCCGCCGAGCAGGAGAGGCTCCGCCTGGGCGTGTCGGAGCTGCGCCGGCGGGGGGGCGACTACACCGGCGCTCTGGAGGTGCTGTTGCCGCTCCTGGAGGCGTCGGCGTCCCACGCCGCGGCCTGGAGCTTTGCGCTGATTTTGGCGGCCCGGCGCGGCGACGAGCAGGTCCGTGCACAGGCTCTGTTGCGCCTGTCGGCGTCGCTTTCGCCCTCCGTCCGCGCGGCGCTGATGAGCGTTGCGGCCAGGTCGATGCTGTCCGCGGGCGAATCGAAGAAGAAGCGCTGACTGCCGCCGAGCAGGCGCATCGCAGCGACCCGTCCCAAGCGCGACCGCACAAGTCCTGGCTGCCGTCGCCCTCGCGCGCCGAGCCGGATCGCGCGTCGCCGAGGCCCTCGAGCAGGCCATGGGCTTCATCGTTCCGCGCGCGGCGCTGTGCGAAGCCTTGGCGGTTGCTCACGAGTCGCTCGGTGATCCGGTCCTCGCTCTGCTCTGGACGCAGCGCTGGCTCACGCTTCGTCCGGGCGACCCGAGCGCAGTGCGCACTCTGCTCGGCCGGGTGACGGAGACCGGCGACGCGCAGCGCTTGGGCGACGCCTTGTCTTGGCTCTTGGCGCAACCGCAACCGATGGGCGATCTCGCCGGGCCTCGGTGTGCGGCGCTGTTGCGCCTCGGAGCTGGAGCCGGCGCGCGGCGTCGCGATGGCGCGGCGCGCCCTGGAGGTGTTGGGCCCGGAGGCGCGGAAGCTCCGCCGGACAAATGCTCATCGCCGATGCCGCCGGCGAGCAGCCTGGCCATCGCGGTGCTCGAGCGCGCTCTCGCCACGCTCTCCGATCCCCACGACCGGGTGGACCACCTGCCGAGATCGCCGCGCGGCGCGGGGTCGCCGGCGACGCCGACGGCGCTGCACGCGCGCTGGCGAGAGCCGTCCCGGGAGCAAGCACCGGCCAAGCGCGTGCTGGACGAGCTTTCGGACGCCCGCCCGCAGCTCCGACGGCGAGCTCTCCCTGCTCGAAGCCCGAGCCGAGGCCCTCGCGGCATTGCCCGACACTCCCGCGGAGGCCGCGGCCGCGCGTTCCGCGAGCTCGGAGCGGCGCGCTGGGACTGGCCGGTGATACCGAGGGCGCCGTGTCGGCGTGGGAGCGTGCGGCCTGCTCGACGCCGAGCGCGGTGTGCCGCGTCTGGCTCGAGACCTGGTCTCCCTTCGCCGGCTATTCCGAAGCGCTGCGGCGCCTGGAAGCGTTCGCGGTGGGCCAGACCAACGAGCTGGACGCCGCGCGTTTGCTCGGCGTCGCGGCGTCGGTGTACGCTCGGCGCCGGCGAGGAAACATGAGGCGCTCCGCATTGCGCGCCGCGCGTTGGATCTCGACCCGACGCACACCGACGTCTTGGCAGTCGCCGAGCGCGCCGCGTCGCCGTCGGACATGGACGGCAGGCTCGTCTACGATCGCCTCGCCGACGCGGCCATGGGCTGCTACGGCGAGCGCGCGGTGCACTACCGCGCCGCGCGGCAGTTCGAGCCCGGCGCGGCGAGCTCGAGCAGACCCTCGATCGCGCGGTGCGCGCCTTCGAAGTGGTGCCGGCCGAGGGCATCACCTTCGTCTTGATGAGTCGGCTGGCGGAGCGAAGCGGCTCGGCCAGGTCGTGCGCGCGCTGGAGCGCGTGGCCGACGCCACCGGCGAGCCCGAGCGCCGCGCGCGCTGGCTGGAACGCGCCTCGATTCTGGGCGGCGGCGACGAAGACAGCACACGCCTGCGCATCGACGTCCTCTTGCGTGCGCTGGCCGTGCGCCCCGACGCTTCGCTGATCGACGCGCTGAGCGCGGCGATGCGCGAGCTCGGCGCGATGTCCCCGGAATACCGCGAGATCGGCGCCCTGCGCTTCGAGCATTCCATCGAGGCGCTGCTGGAGCACATCGAAGGTCCCGAAGGCGCGCGCGTCGGTATCTCTGCGGTGCGCGCCGCGCTCGATCTCGAGCTTCCGGACACCGCGCGCCGCGCGCTCGACCGCGCGATGGAGTGCGACGCTGACGTCGACGAGTACGTCCTGCTCCAGCCACGCGCGCTCGAGCTCGGGCGCGATCGCGCGGCTGCGACCGAGCTCGTCGCGCGCATCGGCAGCCTGAGCGAGGACAAGTACGCCAACGTGGGCCGCGCGCTGCGCGAGCTGGGGTCGCAGCTGGCCCGCAGCCTCGACGACATTTCCACCGCGGCTCGGCTCCTGGTGCGCGCCGCAGAGCGCGACCCCGACGACCCCGAGCTCGCGCGGCGTGCCGCGCTGGCCGCGCAGCTGGCGGGTGATGCGGGGCTGCTCGATCGAATCGCCGGGGCGATGCCCTCGGCAGAGCGCGTGGGCGGGTTGATGGAGATGGCCCTGGAGGCCGAGCGCGGCGGTGACCTGGCGCTGGCCATCGACGCCCTCGAACGAGTCGCCGGCGACGAGCGCGCGAAAGAGGAAGACAAGACCCGCGCTCGCGTTCGCCTGAGGGAGCTCTACGCCAGCACCGGACGCCACGACGCGCTCGAGCTGCTCTTGTCGAGCGAGATCGGCCGCGGCGAGCTCAGCGGCGGAGCGCTCTCGCGGGCCGCGCGCGACCTGGCCGCTCTCTACGCCGCCCGGGGCAAGCCCGAGCAAGCGGTGGAGTCTCTGGCCAACGTCGCGCGCTCGCTGCCTGGCGACACCGCGGTGCTCGAGGATCTCGCGTCCCACGCCGGACAGGCTCGGGATGTCCATCGCCGGGCTGCGGCGCTGTCTTCACTGGTCGAGATCCTGCCGGACCGCGACAAGCCGCGGGTGCTGCGCGAGCTCGCGCCCCTGCTCGAAGAGCTGGGCGACGACGCGGGGTCGATGGCGCGCTGGCAGGAGCTGTCTCAGCTCGAACCGGACGACCACTACGCGCTCGCGGCCCTCGAGCACGCCGCCGAGAAACGCGGCGACTACGAGCGCGCAGCCGTGCTCTTGGCGCGCCGCGCGACCTTGACCAACCGCGTCGACGACATGCGCAGGTTGCGCCTGCGCCGCGCCACGCTGCTCGAAGAGCGACTGGGGCGCGCCGACGAAGCACGAACCGAGCTCGAAGCGCTGCTGGCTGCGACCGGCGATCACCTGAGCGTCCTGCGCGTGCTGGCGGATTTGCACGAGAGGCTGGGCGCTCCGCTGCGGGCTGCGCCGCTCTGGCTCCGGGCCAGCGCGGTCACCCCGGACCGCGAGGAGGCGGCGGACCTCGGAAGGCGCGCCTGCGAAGCCTACGTGGCCGGCGGCGAGGTGGACTCGGCCCGGCGCGTGCTCGACGGTATGGAAGCCTGGGCCCACTCGACGCGCATGCTCGAGCTACGCGTCGACATCGAGCGCAAGAGCGGTGACCCGCGGGCCTTGGCCACGGCGCTCGAACCTCGCTGCCGGGTCGCCCAACATCCCAAGCGCTACCTGGCGCTCTTGATCGAAGCGGCGCGCGCCCACGATCTGGCGGGCGACCACCAGGACGCGCTGGCCGCCGCCGAGCGCGCCGCGGAGCTGGCTCCGGCCGGTCCGGAGCCCCAGCTCATGGCCCGCTGGCCGAGTACCGAGTGCGCGGCCCGACCTCCGAGAGCACGCACGCTTCGTGGTGGCCGCGTTGCGCGGGATCGAGGGCGATCTCACTCCGGCCCAAGCCGAGCTCCGCTCGTTCCTGATCGCTGAAGCGCTGGACAGCGCGGTCGGAACAGGCGCGGGGATGCGCGAGCTCACCAGAATCCACGCCGAGCTCGGCGCGGCGCCGCTGATCGCACTCGGCATCGCGGAGCGCCTGTTCGAAGGCGGGGAGCACGCGCGCGCGCTTCCGCTGTTCGACATCGCGCTCTCGGGTGATTTGCACGAGGTGCGCCAGCGCGGCCGCGTCGCCATCATGGCCGCGGACTCCGCACGACGCGGGGATTTGGACCGCGCGCTCGGCTACGTCGAGATCGCCGCCGCCGATCCTCCGACGCGAGACGCGGCCATCGCGTTGCAAGCCAGCTGCGTGCCGAGAAGCTGGCCGAAGAAATGTCGCGCGAGCGCGCAGCGGCGCGGCGGGAACGCGCGCCTTGGGTGGTCGAGCCCTCGCCGGACTCGCTGCCCGGGCCCAGGACTCCTCGCCGCCCTCCGCCGGTGGGGCGCCGGAGCCCACACGGCGGAGCGGCGGACCACCCGCCATGCCGCAGCAGCCCAGCGCGCCCGCTCCGGTGCCATCGAGCCCGCCGCTCGCCGACACGACCTACCGTTCAAGGCGCCGCCCCGGACGTGGTTGGACCGATCTCCGGCGCGCCCCCGCCTCGCGCGAGCGAGCCCGTCGCCGACTCGGTGCCGCAGGCCGCACCGCCCGGTCCTGCCGCGGCGCCTCCCGTCTCGATCTCCAGCAAGCCCCCCGGCGGGCCTGCGAGCGTGGCGATGCCCGCGTCGCTCCGGCGCATCTCGGGCACGTTCCCGGCTGCGACCGGCGTGGAGGCAGAGCTGCTCGAGCGGCTGGCGATGGGCTCGGTCGAAGCCGGGCTCGAGCTGATGCAACAGCTCGAGAATCGGCGCAGCCGCTCTCAGGATCTCGTGGCGATTTGCCGGCGCTTGGTCCAGATCATGCCTGGCGATCGCGACCTCTTGCGCCGCCTCTACGACGCCGCCCTCGGGGACCGGAACCACGTCTACGCCCGGGCCATCGAGCACGTGCTCGCGCTCTTCGATCCCAGCATCGAGCCGGTGATGCCGCCTTCCTTGGCGGATCAGCCGGAGGACCCCGAACGCGTGCGCTCGCTCTTGTTCCGCGACGCCCTCGGCTCTTCTGCCGAAGCGCTGGCCCTGGTCTGGGACGGCGCCGCTCACGTGTTCCGGCGCGAGCCCGCCACCTACGGCGTGACCGGCGTCGAGCGCGTCCCGCTCAACGCACCTTCACCGTTGGCGCGGGCCTACGCCGGTGCGGCGCGGGTGCTCGGCCTCAGCCGCACCCCGCTCTTCCAGCGCCGTTCGGTCGGCCCCATCACGCTCGGCGTCGCGCTGCTCACGCCACCCGCGTTGATCGTCAGTGGCGAGGTGGCTCGCGAGTCTCCGGATCTTCGCTACCACCTCGGCGCGATGCTGGTCGCCACCTTGCCCGAGCACGTGCTCTTGTTCGGCAGCGGCGAAGAACAAGCGCGCAATCTGTTCAAGGGCATCCTGCTGGCGTTCGGGCCGCCCGAAGAGCAGAAGGCGGGGCTCGCGTCGGCAGGCAACCTCGCGGAGGTCCTGTGGGAGCGGATCCCGGCTCGCTCCCAGCGCCGGCTGCGCGAGCTGTGTCACGACGCCGGCGGCATCGACTACGACACCGCCATCGAGGCCGCCCGCCGCGCGGTGCGCCGCGCGGGCCTGTTCGCCTCCGGAGACCTCGCCGTCGCGCTGCGCAGACCTGTCGGCAGGAGCACATCCCCCTGGAACAGCTCGCGACGCCGCTGTCCTTGATGTCCCTATGCCGGCACACCCCGGCCATCGCCGACCTGGTGCGGCTGGCCACCGGCTCCGAGTACGCCTCCATCCGCTGGCAGCCGGCCCGCGGAAACCGGCCCGGAGCCCCGGGTTAGGCTAGGCTTGCCGGGTCCCCGATGCCGCGCCGCGTGACCCCTGTAGTGACACCGTTGTCACACCCGAGACCCCGCAAGCCCAAGAGGTTCAGGGGTTTCTGGCCCTTGGCACGGCTGTCGCTTGGACTGGGAGCAATGCTCTCGCTGGCGGCTGGCTGTGTGGTCTCGGACCCGCCCACCTATGGCGTGACCAAGCAGACCCCGCCCTTCCTGGACGCCATCAGCGCCACCCCCAGCATCTTCGGCCGCTTGGACTTGGTCGCCGGCCAGACCAAGCAGTTCAACGTCCCCGTCCGCTCCGAGGACCTGGGTGACCCGCTCTTCGCCGTGTTCTGGCTCGACTACGGCATCAAGGAAGCCGGCATTCCGAAGCAGCAGCTGCTCACGTTCCGCGAGATCCCGCCCAGCACCTTCGAAGACGCCGCGCGCTTCGTGACCATCAACTGGAACTACACCGTGAAGGCGGGCTGCCACGCGGTGTCCTTGATCGTCACGCACAAGAGCAACCTCGGTCCCGACAACGAGCCCACGGCCGTCGACGACACGGCCATTCTCACCTGGTGGCTGAACTACGACGACGACCCCAGTGACCCCAACGTGATGACGCCGACCGACCAGAAGCCGGGCTGCCCGCAATTCGGGGGGACCAACTGATGCGCCTCGCGTGGCTCCCCGTCGTCCTCCTCTCCTTCGGCTGCAGTGTCGCCCCGCTCGACGAGGACAGCTTCGAGGCCGCCAAGAATCATTGCAACTCCGACTCGCAGTGCGGCGACGGAAGCTGCGACACGTCCCTGGGCATCTGCAAAGCCAACGAGGGACAGTTCGCCAAGGTGCTGTTCGAGATCACTCCGCCCACCAACGCGAAGTCCTGGAGCAACCTCGGGTTCATCTTGCCGATGGACGTTTCTCCGAGCGGCGGCGCGCTCGACCTCTCCCTCGGCGCGGTCTCCAAGGTGACCGGCAGCGTCAGCCCGTCGGGCTACCAGGGCCAGTGCGTGTACGGTGCCAACAACGAGGGCAGCCTCACGGCGCCGGTCAAGGTCACCTTCAGCTCTTCCACCCGCATCCTGGGCCTCGGCTCCCAGGAGTACGTCACCACCACCAGCTTCAACAAGAAGACGGGGCAGTTCGAGTTCTCGCTCTCGGTGCCTCCCGACGAGTACGACGTCTACATCGAGTCCATCCGGACTCGCCGGACGTGACGGTGGCGAGCTGCGGCATCGTTCCCCAGCTCTTGCACGGCGTAATTGTCGACGAGGATCTGCCGCCTCCACTCTCGATCCCGCTCCAAACGCCGAAACAGCTCCACGTCGACGTGGTCTGGCCCAAGGGCGGCGTGACCGGGAAGCAGCCCGCCTCGATGGCTGGTCGGTGGAGGTGGTGGACCCCGATCAAGGGCGCATTCTCTCGGTACCGGTCGAGCTCTCCTACACCGCCGACCTCACGGACCTCGACAACCAGCACTACGTCGCCGATCTCGTCTACACCGAGGCGACGAGGTGGCCTCCAGGCGAGGCCAGGCAAAGAGATCGTGCGTCAAGCCGCCCAAGGGCGTGGTGGCGCCGACTCTGGCCATCGAGCGTCTTGTGCTGGAGTTGCTCGACCCCGGCCAGGCCAAGATCAACGCGCTGAAGCAGCTGCCGCAGAAGGTGAGTACTCAAGGCAGCTCAGCCTCGCCGCGCCGACAGCCAGCCGCTGACCATCCCGGCCAACATGCGCCCTGGTATCGAAGCTCGAGCTCACGGCGACCGAAGGCACGTTCGCGTTCTACGAGACCACGGTGGATGCCACCGACGGCGTGGCCAAGGACGTCGCGCTCTTGCCGGGGCAGTACAACGTGCTCGTCGCTCCGCGCTCGCCGGGGTCAACTGCGTCGACGCTGTCCACGCTGAGCATCGACCAGAACGGCGTGCAGGGCGGCAAGGCCGTCACGGTGGACGTGGTCTCGAGCCTCGGCGGCAGCGTGCTCATCCCCAGCGGTAGCTCCGCCGTCGTCGGCCGCGAACGTCAACGGCGGCGTCTCCGTCGCGCCATCCCCGGAGGACATCGCGGTGGCAGCGGTGCTGTTCCGCGCCGCAAGCAACCTCGGGGCTCGTGGGCAAGAACGGCGGGATTCCTGCGGAGGCGAGATCGGCACCTTCGATTTCTCGGTGCGCCCGGCCGAGGGGCTCGCGCTTCGCCTGGTTGGTGCGGCCGAACGTCGACGTGCAGAGCGGCCAGCACGATCTGGGCGCCATGACGCTGCCGTTGCCCGTCGTCTACCAGGGCTCCGTCACGGTGCCGAACCCCGACTTCGAGCGCGGCCGAGCTCACCACCACGGTGCCCGGCTCGTTGATCCGCGCCTTCATCTGCACTGAACGAGACCGGCTACACCAACGATCGCGCCGGCGCGAAGTCCGTGGTCCAGATCGCCGAGACCCGCGCCGCGGCGACGGCTCCTTCGATCTGTTCCTGCCGTCGCAGCTCAACTGAGCCTCGACTCGATCCCGCATCTGCCCGTCGCGGCCCACCCGCCCAGCCCCCACCCTCCGCCTCCCCACGCGCGTCCCGTTCACGTTGCGCACTGCGCCTTGCACGCGCTCCGACCCGACCTGGGCGAGTGCAAGGCGCAACGGGCAGCGCGAGTGTGCCGGGGCAGGAGGGAAGAGGATGGCAGCAGCGCAGGGTGCCCAGCGCCCTCTCAGAATTCGAACCGCGAATTCTGAGACACGGCACTACTCGCCGGAAAATCGCCGCTCGGTGGCCCGCCGGGTGCTCCTCGCGGTAGACTCCGAAGAGCGTGAAGCCCTCGCCTTCCGATCCGGCATCCGGCTCGGAGCCCCGCGATCCGCGGTCCTCCGAGCTGGAGAACGCGCTGCACGAAGTGAGCAACGCCCTCACCGTCGTGCTCGGCTGGCTGGAAATCGCCCGGGATCGCGCGGACGACGGCGCCGTGCGGGACGCCATCGACGTGGCCCAGAGTCACGCCCGGCTCGGCCACGGCATGGCCCGGCGCGCGATCGGCGGCTCGTCGCCGGGCGCCGGAGTCGAGCGCAGCGCCGCCGAGGTCGCCCGCGCGGCCTTGCTCGGCGTCACCCCCGAAGCCCAGAAGCGTCGGGTCACGCTGCGCCTCGAGACCAACACCGGCGTGGACGACGTGGTCGACGACGCCGAGCTCGTCGCGCAGATCCTGCTCAATCTGCTGCTCAACGCCGTTGCGTTCTCCCCCGACGGCACCAGCGTGAGCCTCGCCGTCGCCGAAGCCGACGAGACCCTGCGCTTCAGCGTCACCGACGAAGGCCCCGGCATCGCTCCCGACCGCGTCGAGACCTTGCTCGACGGCGGCGACTCCACCCGCGACGGCGGCGCCGGCATCGGACTCCGCCACTCGCGCGCCGCGGCACGCTCCAAAGGCGGCGAGCTCCACCTGGCGCGTCCGGGCCCCGGTGCGTGCTTCGTGCTGAGCTGGCCCCGCGCCGAGCTGCGCAGCGGCGCCCGCGTCTCCTCCGTCCCCGCCACCCGCCTCGAAGGCACCGAAATCCTCGTGCTCGAGGACGACCCGGCCGTGCTCGGTCTGATCGAGGTCGCCCTCGCCGCCCGCGGCGCAAAGGTGGTGAGCGTCACTTCCCGCGCCGAGCTCGAGCTCGTCACCGGAAGCGGTTTCGGCGCCGCGCTGCTCGATCTCTCCCCCATCGCCGATGACCCCCGCGCCGCCCTCGACACCCTGCGCCAGAGCGCCGGCACCCTGCCCGTCGTGATCATCAGCGGCTCCGCCGCGGGGCTCCCCGACGCGGTCCAAGATCACGTCGACGGCTGGGTTCGCAAGCCCTTCGAGATGGGCGAAGTCATCGAAGTCCTGCGCGGCCTGATCGGCACCCGCTGATCTTCACCAACCTTTTGTCGGGTTTGGTCGCGGCGGAGCTGGAAGTGCGCGCTCACGCTGCCGAGCGCGGTGTTCAGCTCCGCACCGGCAGGCGATTGCTCGCTCGACAGGACGGCCGCCCTCGCTGGCCGCCCCA
>JAXLYN010000063.1:0-53052 GCA_046351435.1 Polyangiaceae bacterium | reverse complement strand
ACATTCGAGCGCGCCGGCCCAAGCCGGGGCTCCGTCCGCAGCACTGCACCGCAGTCAGCGCCGCTGCCCGGATCGGCGGCGCGCGCGTCGATGGCAACCGGGTGGGTTCGACGAGTCTCCGCTTCGAGCCGAGCGGCATCTATCCCGGCGAGCATCACTTCGACATCGGTACGGCAGGCAGCACGAGCCTCGTCCTACAGACTCTGCTGCCGGCCTTGATGCTGGCGGACTCTCCTTCCCGCATCCAGATCCGGGGAGGCACGCACAATCCGCTGGCGCCGACCTACGACTTCTTGGAGCGAGCGTTCCTGCCACTGGTCTCGCGCATGGGGCCGCGGATCACCGCGCGTCTCACGCGCCCGGGATTCTTCCCCGCCGGGGGCGGCGAGGTGGTCTTCGAAATCGAGCCCGCTCCGCGTCTCACACCGCTCACCTTGCTCGAGCGCGGCGCGCCCACGGGCCAGAGAGCATGCGCGCTCGTGGCCAAGCTCCCGCGTCACGTGGCCGAGCGCGAGCTCGACGTGATCGCCGAGCGCTTGAGCTTTCCCCGGAGCTCGCTCGAGCTCGTCCAGCGCGACGACGTCGCGAGTCCGGGCAACGCCCTCGAAGTCTCGCTCGGCTTCGAGAACCTGACCGAGCACGTGACCGAGCTCGGGCGACGGGGGCTCCCCGCCGAACGAGTCGCCGACGCCGCAGCGAACGCGGCCCTCGGCTATCTCGACTCGCACGCGGTCGTGGGCGCGCACCTCGCAGATCAGCTCCTCGTGCCATTCGCTCTGGCGGGGGCGGGCGAGTTTCGCACGCTGACGCCGACCCTCCACACCACGACCAACGCCGAGGTGATCCGCGCCATCTCGGGGGTCGAGTTCAGCTTCGAGAGCGAGGCCGACGGCAGCGTGCGCGTCCGCACCCTGCGCTCGTGAGCGTCAGCGGCAGAGCGCTTCGATGCTCCGATAGGCGCCCCGGCACGACTCGTCGAGCTCTTTCCGAGGTGTGCCCTCGCGCTCGAGATAGTCGAGCCAAGCGCGCTCGGCGGCGGGCCTTCGCCGTTCGCCCGCCGCGATGGATGGGGCGAGCTTCGGTTCGCAGCGCTCGTATTCGCGCAGGTAGTCCTCGCAGGTTTCGACCGCTGGGCTCGCGTTTGCTCCCGGGCCCTCGCGTTCTGCGCCGGGCGCCGGGGGTTCGACCGTGTTCGCGCTGCCGCTCGGGATGCTCACCACCGGTTCGGTCTGGGCGTTCGGCGGCGGATTCCCGCCTGCGCACCCGCCCGAAAGCGCGACCAGAGCCCATAGAGTTCGCACGTGCCGGCTCACCAGAACGTCATGTCGGGGCCGACGCTCTCGAACAAGCAGTTCGACACGTCGGGGAAGTCCATGCCGTGCACGAAGCCCTTCGGCGTGTACTTCGCCGGCAACGGCGCGCCGTTCAGGTTGATGTCGCCGCCCTCCGCTTCCCAAGCGGCATAGACGGCATCGTTCTGCGCGGCCGCCTGGGCGAACTGATCCCACCACACGGCGACGTCGTCGCTCGGAGCGGTGCCGTCGGGCAGCATGTTGGCGAAGATCTTGCGACGCGCGTCACGAACCCACGCCGGATCGACCACCGCCACGTTCATCTCACCCTCGTAAATCATGCCGCGGTTGTTCTTGTTGCAGGAGCCCACGCTCATGAACTTGTCGTCCACGATCAGCATCTTCGAGTGGACATCCATGTTGGCGTAGCGCGACTCCGTCTCGTCGATGCCGAACGTCACCACCGTGTCGAACGAGCGGAGTTGGAGCAGCATGTAGCGCGTGGGGAACTCCGTCTTCATCTGCGCATGGCTCTTGTACGTCCACGGGCAGCCTGGATCCGTCCACTCCGCGATGGGCTTGGTGATCACGACGAGCTTGAGCCCTGGCACCTGCTTCATGCGCGCGACGATGGCTTCGTTCAGCATGGGTGCGCGGAAATACTGGTCTTCGATGTAGATGAACTGATTTGCCTGGGAGACCGCGTTGAGCCAGGTCTCGGCGATGGCGTGCTCCCAAAATGGCTGCGGCAACGTGGGTGTGACCTGGATCTGCTTGCCGTTCGGGCGTTCGGCGATGTTGCGCTCCACGGTGAACGGCGTGCTCTTGTCGGCATACTCGACGGCGCTGTCCAATTGGTGCTGCCAGCGCTCGTGGAACACGTCGGCCGCATCTTGGGCCGCCGGGCCTTCGATGCGCACCATGTAGTCCTTGCGCGGCCCGTTGTCGGGGAGCTTGGTCTTGTTCTTCACGGCCTGGCGATCGGTGCTGGTCGCGTCGAACAACATGCGGCGCGGCTCGAACACGAGGTGTTTGGAAGTGTCCCAATCCACCTCCTTCAGGTTCATCCCGCCGATGTAGGCAAGCTCGTGGTCGATGACCATGAACTTCTGGTGGTACGAAGCGTGTTCGACTTGCACGCCCACCGGCCATTGGGTGAGGTCGACGTTGCTGGTCGGGATGCTGGTGGCGATGGGCGCCGATGGCTCGAATGTCTGGCTCGCCGAAGCCGAGAACGAGGACTTCACCCGCGCGTCGAAGTCGACGGATTTGGCTTCGAACGGGAACTTGCCTTCGGTGGGGTTGCCCATGCCCATGAACTCGAACCCGTCGCCGGTGGCGTCGGCGTGGGCCTTGAGCTCCGAATCGGTGGTGAGGAACGACAGTAGGCTGTCTTGGCCCCAGAACTGCCCGACCAACACACGCTTCTCGGCGCCGATGCCCTCGAGCAGGCCGAGGATGGTGTTCGGTCTCCGTTCGGCGGGCGTCGCGCTGAGACTCGTGACCGGATCGCGCAAGAGCTCGAAGTCCGACTGCCACCACCAGGTGGCGATGACCACCGACTTCTTGGCTCCTTTCAAGTCTTGAGCCACGTGACTCCAGGCCTCTTCGCCGTCCATCAAGAAATCGATCTGGTTGCCGCGGCGTGCCGGTCTGCCCTCGGCACTGAACCAGAGGTGACGGAGGCCGAGATAGACGCTGTGTACGGGGATCGTGGAGCCGCCCTCGTCGCGGAGCTCGTGAGCGAACGAAACTCCGGAACCATCGCTGCTCGGGGCCTTGCTGAGTGCCGCGCTCGTGAGCCCGTTCGAGCCGTCGTAGATCACACTGACTTCGACCGAACGGTGCTCGGGCGCCGAGAGCACGATCTTCACGCCGCCGGCCTTCACCAGCGGCACGCGCACGGGCTCGCTCCCGGTGGTGTAGGCCGGCGCGCCGTCGATGGTGACCTCGAGCGTGCGCTCGGCTTCCGGCAACACTTGACCCCAGATGTCGAGGGGGTGGATGTCGACGTAGGAGAGGATCTTCCCTTCTGGTGCGTCGGGCCCGGCGTCGCTCCCGCCCACGCCGCCGCCCACGCCGCCGCTTCCTCCGCTTCCTCCGGGTCCGCCGCCCGAGCCGTCACTGCCTCCACAAGCAGCCCAGGTGAGGGGCAACGCCACGCACAACAGGAAGGCCGAGCTCCGGCGGAACGACGAAGAGAACGGGCTCACGAGCATGAGCCGAGTATACGGGAGCTGCCCTTCCGGGTCACTGACACTGACCAGCGTGCCGTCCGTCGGTTCGGCGGTAGAGCTCGACCTGGCCCGAGGCCAAGGTGACGCCGAAGAAGCCGAGATTCGCCAGCGCGAGGCCAGTGATGGTGCCGTTCACCTCGTTGCACGCCGGGTCGAAGGTGAAGTCGGTCGAAGCGCAGTTGTTCTGCGTGATCCCGACCGACGCGAACTCGCCGAGCATGGTGAGCTCGAAGCGCGGGAACTCGAGGCACGCGCTCATGCCCGCTGCCACCGAGTCGGCGCTGCCCCCGAGGAAGCCGGTGAGATCGCCAGTGCCGAGGGCGCCGGTGGCCGAGAGACTCGGACCCGAGACCGCGATGCCCTGGTCGCTGCTGAAGCGGAACGTGACCTCGGCTTCCGCCGAGCTGTCCGCGATGCTCAAGATGAGGCGCACGTTGATGTTGGCCTTGATCTTGAGGATCAACGGCACCGGTCCGACCTGGACCGGGATGTCGATGCCGAGCGGAACGTCGAGCAGCTCGTCGGAGAGCCCGGTGTTGAACGCCGCCGCCTTCACGCGAAGCTCGCCGCGCACTTGGTTCTGGCCCGCCTGGAACTCGAGGAGCTGACCGTCGCCGACCACCGCGCGGCCGCGCGTCTGGAAGGTCTCGATGTGTCCAGTGCCTTCGACGGCGAAGCGCTTCTCGCCCAGCACTTCCAGCGAAACCTCGGTCGACAGGTCGAGGCGGCCGGCGCTCGGCGTGAGCGTCACGCTCACCTTGTAGCCGTTGATCTCGCCGTCGTAGCTCAAGGGGCCGAGCCCCTGCTTGCTCTTGCCGAGGGGCTCGCCGAAAGCGTAGGCCTGCGTGCCAGAGCCGAGCGCACCGAAGTCGACGTTCTTCGCCCAATCGAGCGTGCCGTTCTTCATCGCCTCGGGCAGCGTGGTGCGCTCGGTGACGAGCTCGTAGCCGCTGCCAGTGTCGGTCACGCTCACGACCTTGCGGTAGGCGATGCCGGAGAGCACTGCGATGTCGCCGGGGACGAGGGCCGCGATGGCGCTGGCACCGTGGTCGAAGGTGTAGGTGAGGGTGGAGGCGTCGGGCGGATCGCCTGTGAGGTGGGCCTTCCCATCCGCCTCTTCGATGACGCGGGCGTTGTCCGCCCACTTCACGTCGAACTCGACGTGCTCCGGCTCGAGGGAGCTCTTGCCCGGCTCCGGGTCGGAGCTCTGACTGCAAGCGACTAGGGACCAGACGGCGAGCGCGGCGCATGCGGCGTGAATCGACTTCATGTCCGCCCACCAAGCAAGAAGGGCGCCGCTGCGGATTTCCCGCATTTCGCCTTACGTTTGCACTCGATGTGCAAGCGCCGCTTGCGCTTCGAGCGCGCCAGCGTCAGCGCTCGGGGTCCGAGAGGGGGATGTTCGCCGAAGGGGGCAGGACGCAGCGGAAGGCGGCGGTCTTTTCCGCGTCGTCGTCCGGGTGGCGTGCATCGGGCGTTGGAGGCAGACACGCAAGCGAGAACCCGACGACGCTCGGCCGCGCTGCCGGGCTCTTCACTCCGCACGGCAGCAGCGCAGCGGCCTCGCCGAAAGCGAAGCCCGGCGCGGGACAGCTCTCGCCGACCCCGAGCAGAGGTACGCCGGCGTCGCCCGCCAGCGGTGCGCCCTCGCAACGCGCGAGCCGCGCCCACGGAATGAGGCCGCGCTCTCCGCTCGGGAACTCGCCCACGCCCGAGCCGCTCACGTTGGGGGTGGTCAGCGGCTCTTCGCTCACCCATTCGCGCAGGCGCAGGAAGTCGAAGTGCTTCGGATCGCCCTCCGACGTCACCACCATCACGCTGGCGATGCCCAGAGCTTCCTCCGCTCGCGCGCGCTCTACCCGAGTGGGCAACCGGCCGCCAAAGCGCATGTAGCAGACGTTCTGGGCGATCCGCGCCTCGACCACCGCGGCCAAGCTGCGGCGCGGCGCCGGCGGAGCGCGCGTCTCGCCCGGTGCCGGGTGCTGGAGCGCGGTGACCGTCGGGCAGCGCAACGTGTCGTGCTCACCGGCGGAGCAGCCGAGTTGCTGAGCGGCGATGAAGAACGGTTCGAACTTCGCGTCGATCCCCTTGAGATCTTCGGGGCACACTTTCACGAACGGGATGCCGAGGCGCTCGCCCACCCGAGGCGTGCACGGCGCTCCGCTCGTCGAGGCGGGCGACGCGCCCTCCGAGCTCGGCGGCGCGGGCTTCTTGTCGCAACCGGCGAGGCTCGTCAGCAGAGCCAGAGCAAGAGCGCAGCGCTGCACGTCACGCCTCCGCTTTCTCCGGCGTCGCTTGCGCGCGACGAGCGCGCCGCCGACCTTCGATCAGGTGAAAGAGCGTCAGCAGGATCACGCCCAGCGCGAACGCGGCGATCAAGTAGGCGCCCAGCGCCGGCCGCGCGTGAGTGGTGAAGTTGCCGATCTGCTTCGTTCCCCAAATCACCGGCATGAACGGCTCGACTTTGATGGGCGCGTCCGACGCTAGGTCATAGCCATACGAGCGCAGCTTGAACACGAAGCGGAACAGTCCGAAACCCGCGAAGTAGCCCACGAGCGCCGCTAGATCCACGAGCGCTCTCACGTTGCCGAGCACCGCCACGCGCACGAGCAAGAGCGCCAACACACCGAACCCGAATGGCAGCCAGTCGAGCTCGGTGAAGGCCGCGCGGTCGAGCTTCTTCATGCCGATGTAGTGGTTCAGGATGTTGATCTCGGCGATGTCCTTGCCGTCGTGGCCGCCGACCACCGTGTGGGCGTACACGTCGAGCGAGAGGCCGTTCCGATATTGCGGTGCCTCCATCTCGAGGTGCCAGAGCGGCTTCGTGAGTCCGAGGACGAGCGGCACCAGCAGCACGAGCAGGATGGGCCGCGTCCAAAGGAAGAGCGGCTGCTCGAGAAATGCGTAGAACCCCTCGAGCGCTCGCCGGATCCGATCTCCCATGTGGGGGAGCGTAGCCGAATTTCGGCGCGCCTCGGCGGCCTCGCTCGAAGTCGCGCCGGCGGTCCGTGATACGGTCTCCGTCGTGGGGTCGGATCCTGCGGTCATTTCGGGTGCGTTGGCAGCCGCTGCTATCGCGCTCCTCTCGTGCAGCAGCGCCTCCGAGGACGACAAGCCCTGCGGGCACGCCTCTTCGTGCCCGAGCGACATGGTGTTGGTCGAGCTCGAGTGCGGCTCGTACTGCATCGATGCGACCGAGGTGACCCGCGGCGCTTACGATGCGTTCGTTGCGGCCGCGCCGTCGACCGAGGGTCAGCCCGAAGGCTGCGCGTTCAACAAGAGCTTCGCCCCGAGTTGCCCCGTCGGTGGAGCGCCGAGCTCAGATCCGTCCCTCCCGGCGGTCTGCGTCGACTTCTGTGACGCCGCCGCGTACTGCAAGTGGGCTGGGAAGAAGCTCTGCACCGGGATGGAGCAGCCACAGCAGCCCGGGCGCTGGGAGGAGGCGTGCCTGGCGGCGCTCGGCTCCGAAAGCCCAACGGTGTGCAATACGAGCGGAGGGAAGCTGCACGCGGCCGGGAGTGGGGACTGCGCGGGCGACGCCCCACCGCTGAGCTCGCTCCACGACATGATCGGCAATGCTGCGGAGTGGGTCGACGACTGCTTCGTCGAAGAAGGCGTGCGATACTGCCTGACCATGGGTGGAGGTGCTCAGAGCGTGGGCGCGAGGTGCGTCGGCGGTCTCTATGACGAACTCCCCTACAGCGATCCCCTCCTCGGCTTCCGTTGTTGCGCCGATTGATTCCTCCCGCCGCCGCGCTCGCGCTCGGCGCGACCGGTTGCTTCTCGACCTCCCTCGCCGAGTCGCCGCGCCTGCTCCCGCCGGGCGATACCTCGGTGACCATGGTGCACCGCGTGCCGAAGTATCTCTGGTTTCCGGATTCCGATCTGGCGCTCGCTGCCCACCACGGAGTGCTCCCGAGGTTCGAGGTGGGCGCGTTCGGTGCCCTGGGATTGGCGCACGCGAACCTCGGCGTGACCTCTCGGGTTGGGCTCAGCGACACGACGTTCCTCGGTGTTCAGAGCTCGTACTTGCACTTGCTCGGCAGCGAGTCTCAGTGCCCCGATCTCTGCCGCGCCATCGACGACGCCTGGGTGCAGACGCTGCGACTCACCTTCGCCGCGCCGTCCAAGACCGGTCGTGGCACGGCGTACGTTGGCTTGGCCGGCTCTGCGGTCCTCTGGATCCCCGATCCCGAGGCCACCGAGGTCTCGGATCCCGAGCGCCGGAGCCCCGAGCTCGACGCTCTCCTGTTCGGTCTCTTTGGCGGAATCGAGTTCGTCCTTACCCGGCACACCGCCGTGCAGTTCGAGCTCACCGCGAATCCGTTCTCCGCGCTCACGGACACGCGCGCGCCGAAGTTCAACGCGCAACGCTTCGAGGACCGCGACCTCTGGTATCGCATCGGTTACCAGGCGGACGTGGCGTTCCACCGGCGGTTCTAGGTCGCCGCCCGCGCATCGGCGACAGCCGTCGCGACCAGGCACTCCCCGCCGCGTTGCCTGCGGACGAAGTTGCGGCCCACGAGGACGAAGCTCGCCATCCAAGCGGGTCGCCGAGCCGAAGCTCGAGCGACCCGCCTGGCCGGGCTCACCCGCCCGCCTTCTTGCACAGGCCGGTGAGGGTGGCGCACAAGCGGCTGAGCAGGACGATGACCGCCTGCGCCTCGCTGCGTGAGCCGAGCCCGAGCGCGACGATGGCCTCGAGGGCGGCGGCGGCCTCGCCGGCCTCGGCTCGGGCCGAGGTGAGCCGCACCCGACGCTCGCCGCCACTCTTGGCGGCGCCCTCACCGGTTTGCAGGTAGGCGCTCTGAAGCGCGCGGCTGAGCTGGTCGCGCAGCGGGCCGTAGCCCCGCGGCAGCCGCCGCGCGATGGCGTCCCCGCGCGTGAGAGCTTCGAGCGCGATGCGATGAGCATCGAGCGACGTGTGCGCGAAGACCGCCACGGTTTCGGCTGCGGCTTCGACTGCGGCAGTGGCAGCGGGTTTCGAAGACTCGGATTTCGGACGCATGAGGACCTCCTCGAGCCGCGCTCCGGCGCGGCTTCGCCGACCCGTCGCGCAAAGGGCGTGACAGCGAAGTGACGCATCGAGCCTCATAGGGACTGAGCTGGCGCGGCCTTTGCGCGTTCAGCGACGCAGCCGCGCCGGGCGGAGCGCGAGAGGACGTGACCCGCGGCCGAATCCGCCAGCCGGGCGCCGCAGCCGCAGCCCCCGGCCGCAACCGATGCCGACCGCAGCTGGCCCGAGCGATGGCGTCCCGCGCGTGAGAGCCTCGAGCGCGATGCGGTGAGCATCGAGCGACGTGTGCGCGAAGACCGCCACGGTTTCGGCTGCGTTCGGACGCAGAGGACCGCAGCGGAAATCCGTAGCCGAGAACCGCAGCCGCAGCCCCAGCCGCGGCCGTGCCGACCACCCAGCCGGTGACTCCCCGTGCTCGGGTTCCGCTCCGGAACCGCGGCGTCCATGCTGGAACGGCCGTTCCACAACGCCCGGGCTCGCGTTCGACATCAGCCCACAGCAGCGCCAGATCGAGCTCGATGGCCTCGAACGGCTCGGCGCGCAAGCGGGCGGCATCGCGCCAGACGCCGAGGATGGTGTAGCGCGAACCCTCTGGCCGCAAACACTCCAGCGTGCTCCAGCGGGTGCACCAGCCAGACGTGAACGACGCCCTCCCTCGCGTAGATGGGCAGCTTGTCGGCGCGGTCGGTCTTGGCGCCGCCCGGCGACAACACCTCGCATACCCAGTCGGGCGCGAGCGTGAAGAACGGCGCGTTGGGCACCGCGGGCAACCGCGTGCGACGCCAGCCGCCCAGGTCACCAGCACCACGATGTCCACCACCCAAGGTGCACCTCGGGCTCGAACAGGATGATCCAGCCGCCGGGACCATTGCGTCCGCGTTTGAAGGGGGGCCGAGCTCCTCGCCGACGCTGGCTGCGGCGGCGTGTGGGCCCGACGGTCGCGAGGCTCAGACGGAGCTCGCCAGCGACGATCTCCCGCGACCTGATGAGCCGGCGCGGCGAGCGTCCTCGTACGTGGCCTGGCGCGGTGCGGGGTCGCCCATCGGGGGTCAGTATAGCGTTCCACGCGCCGTCAGTCGCTCCGCTATCCATCGGATCCGGCACGCAACACCACGTGCTGCATGCGCCGCTTCCCCTCACACGGCTGCGGGCAATCGAGCACTCCCGCCGAATGGAAGCCGGCATTGCAGCTCCTGCACACTGACACGAGCCTCGAGGCTCTGGCAGCTCGCCGTGCCGCCCGCGCCTGAACTTCCCGACGCGCCGCCCGTGGAGCTGCCGCCGCTTCCGCTCGCACCTCCGGTGGAGCTGCTGCCTCCGCTGCCGCTGCCGCCGCCGGTGGAACGCTGCCGCCGGTGGAGCTGCCGCCTCCGCCGCCCGTCGACTCGAGCTCGAGCACGCAATAACCGGGGAGAGACCCACGAACGCGGGAACGTGAAAAACACGCGCATGACCTCGCACAGACTACGCGCGCGCGGGCGCCATCGACAAAGTGCTATGCTCGGGAGTGCGGCGATGGGTGAGCCAGGTACCGGTCCGCAGACCTTCAGCCGGCGAGGTCCTGTTCCATCCGGTGGAGCGCCACCGCGCGGATCTTCGGAGCCATCGCAAAGGTCTCGCGACCGGCGTGGATCACGTCCAGCCGATCAAGTCCGAGATCTTCGAGGGCGTGCGCATCGACGGTGATCTGCGGCGCCGTCGTGCGCTTGATCTCGAAACCCAGGCGCTTTCCACCGCGTACGATCAAGAGGTCCAGCTCGGCCCCTGCGTGCGTGGCCCAGAAGTAGGCCTCGCCGCGCCGAGCGACGAGCGCGCGTCCCACCGCGCCCAGCGCAAAGCCCTCCCACGATGCTCCGATCTTGGGGTGGCGTTCGAGGGTCCTCTTTCCGTTCGATTCCGAGGAGGGCGTGCAAGATGCCGCTGTCGGTCAGGTAGAGCTTCGGCGATTTGACCAGGCGCTTGCCGAGGTTCTTCGTGAAAGGGCGGGAGGAGGCGCACCATGAACGTGCCGACCAGCTTTTCCGATCGACCCAGCGCCGGACGGTCATGTCGCTCACGCCAAACGCTCGCGCGAGCTCGGAGAAGTTGACGACTTGGCCGTGATAGTGAGCCAGCATCGTCCAGAACCGGTGAGCCGTCATCGGTGCCATGGGCGCGCCGAGTAGCGGGAGATCTCGCTCGACGAAGGCCCTCACGAAGACTCTTGCCGCCACTCCAGGCTGGTCCGGGTCCGAGCAGGCCAGGAACGCGCCGAGGAAAGCCCCCCTCAGCCAGAGGCGGGAGAGCCGAGCTGCCGGGATCTTCGTCGAGCCCGATGGAGTTCGAGCTCGTAGTGGTAGATGCGGCCCGCAGAGACTCGGAGCTCTGGCGCAGGAGCTCTGGCGCCGCGCTGCCCAAGATGAGGAAGCGCGCGCGTCGCGGCGCGCAGTCGGCGAGCACCCGCAGTACCGAGAATAGATCCGAGCGTCGCTGCACTTCATCGACGATCACGAGGCCGCGCAGCGGATTCGAGCGCGAGCATCGGGTCTTCCAGGCGCCGCAGGTCCTCCGGGGCGCTCCAGATCGAGAAAGAACGTTACCGGTGCGCGCTCGCTCCGAGCCACTTCGCGCGCCAGGGTCGTCTTGCCGACCTGCCGCGCACCAGCAAAGGCGACCACGGGATGTCACGCCGCAGCTTTTGGCTCAGGGCGGCCACGTGAAAGTCGCGGTTCACGTCGGAGCTTACCTTGAAAATTCAACATTCCATGATGAAAATTTCAAGGTATGGTGAGCGCTCAGAACTCGAGGTCCGACGGATCGCGCACGACGATCTCGGGGTCGCGGGACTCGGGCCAGTAGAGCGTGACTCGGCCGCGCACGCCTTCTTGCCCAGGGCGCCGAGGGGCGACTGCGTGAACTTGGGCGGATCCTTGGCGAAAAATGCGGATCAGTAGCGCGCCGTCCGTGGGGATCCTGGAAGCCCAGGTAGAGCGCCTTCGGCAGGTGATCGACGGCGGACTTCACCGTTCCTTCCACGATGCCATTGCGGCCCAGGTACTTCGACGCCTGTTCGGGTGCGATGACGCCCGCGGGGCCTTTGGGCTCGCTCGGGAGCTTCGGCACGTCGACGGCATTTCCTCCCGCGGGTGTGCCGGCGACCAGGGCCACGGGCCGCCGTCTTCGCTCTTCGCGGAGGACCATGCCGCCGGCGACCACCGTGTACGGCATGGTGAGGAGCTGCTGGGTGGCGATGCCGTAGTATTCGTAGAAGCCCTCGCCGTAGGCGCGCGTGTCGCCGAACGAGTAGAGGCTCTTGCAGTAGTGCGTCGCCGCGTCGAACGTGCAGCCCTGGAGTGTCCTGGCGCCAGATCACGTAGGGCGTCTTGGTGGTGGTGATGGGGGAAGTGAACGCGGCGCCCTTGGCGTCGCTGCGATCGTCGAGGTGCACGCCCTCCATCACGAGCCAGTGGCTGTGGAACAGGTGATCGCCGGCCATGGACACGTAGCCCATCTCGTCGGTCTGGATGTCTTCGAAGGCGATGAAGCGGAAGTCGCCGGCTGCGTAGCCTGGGACACTCGTGGCATCGAGCACCATCTCGCCCATCGTGGCGTCCTCGCGTCCGTCGCAGTTGGAGCTCGCCGCGCAGGTGTCACCGTTGCGCCAGATGACGTAGCCGAGCTCGCCCTGGGGCGTCGTGCGAATCACCGGCATCGGCCCCATGGGCAAGTAGCCGCCGTCTCCGAACCCGCCGTTGCCCGCGGCCGGAACGAACGCGGCGTCCCCCGTGTCGAGACTCAGCGCGAAGAGGGCCTGTTGATCCGGGTTCGCCTGGAGGTAGCTACGGATCGCGGAGCTGGTCTTGGGGAAGGGGCTCTGGCCCCAGGCGTGTTCCAGTCGAGCTTGTAGCGGATGAACACCACGCCGTGGCCGTCGGCGATGACGGGCCCAGCCGTCCAGCGTCGGTGTCCGTCGAGGCGCTGGTGCGAACGGTGGGCTTCTTCTTCCAGAGCTGCTTGCCGTTGGTGGTGTCGACGGCGTGGACGAAGAGATCCGTCGTCACGAACACCACGCTGTGGCGCGACGGCGAGTGGGCTGGGGGTTGGGCGGCCGCTGCGCCGGCGGCGTAGGACCAGACAGCCTTGCCGAGGGTGTTCGTGTCCACGGCGTAGAGCGTGCCGGCCTTGGACACCGAAGTAGAGGTGGCTGTCCGCCAAAATGGAGAGGTCTCGAGCGCAGCGTCGGCCGCGAAGCTCTCGCCCTTCTTGCCGTCGGCTGCATCGAGCGCGTAGAGGTGGCCGTCGCTCGAGGGTACGTAGAGCCGAGCGTCCTGCGCGTCGTAGACGGGCGTCGCCGCGAGCTTGCCGCCGGGCGCGACGCTGTAGATCACGCTTCCGCTCTTCTGATCGATGGCGTGGACTTGATCGCCGGCCACCATGTACACGCGGCCGCCGCCGGTCACTGGCTGTACGGTGGTCGGGACGGCCAAGTGCCCCGGCGCGTGTTTGCCCGTCGCGTCGGCGCCGTTCCACTGCCACGCATATTTCCAGGGCGTCGCGACGTACTCGGCGGTGTAACCGGTGTGCTGCGCGTTGCCCGCGAGCATGGTCCAGTCGCCTTGGCTCGGAACGATGCCTCCGCCGACGCCGCCGGTTGCGCTGGCGCCCGTGCCGCCGGCGCTGGTGCCGCCCGCCCCGCTCGTTCCGCCGGCGCCGCCCGTCGTGGAGGCGTCGCCCGCGCTGCCCCCGCTCGCGGGCTTGCCGCTGCCGCCTTCGTCGCTCGAACACGAGCCGAGGAGCGCGAGGGCTCCGGTCACGACCAGGAAGAGGGGAACGGATTTCCGGCGCATGGCACAGGATTTTCTGCGTGCACTCGCCCAGCGTCAAACCCGTCGTCGCGAATGGTATCTTCGGCAAGATGCGAAGCCTTGCGTACGTTCTCTCGCTGCTCTCGTGCTGTCAGCTCGTCGCGTGCGGCTCCGACGACTCTTCGGGCGGCAGCGGCGGCAGTGGGGCGAGCAGCACCGGCGGGGCAGGCAGCGGTGGCGGCGGGACGAGCGGGAGCGGCGGCAGCTCGAGCGGCGGCTCCGGCGGGACGGGGGGCGGCGTCGTGCCTGCGCCGGGCGCGGGCGAGCGCCTCTTCGTTCCCGAGATCGTCGCCGACGACGGTTCGCAGAAGATTTGGAACTACCGACAGAAGTCCACACCGTTCTGGTTCGGCAAGGTCGACTCGAAGAACAACTACACCGACTGTCGTGCGGGCTACGACGCGCACCGCTTGATGGTGCGCTGCGCGGTCTTCGATCAGAAGATCTACGACGCTGCGACGGACGACGCGCTCGAGAACTGGGACAGCCTCACGCTGCTTTTGGATCTCGATGGCGCGAAGAGCGACAAGGCGCTCGACGCGCGTTCGCTCCGCATCGACGCCCAGGCCAAGCGCCAGGGTGCCGAACGCAGCGTCGTCTATCGCGGTGGCGCCGGCGCTTGGACCAAAGACTCCGCCAGCACCGGCACCGACCCGAGCGCCGACGCCGACGGAATCGTGCTCGAGAAGGGGTATCGCGGTGAAGCCGCCGACAAGAGCCGAGGCTGGCACGTCACGTTCTTCGTGGGCTGGAAGGCGCTCGGTCTCTCAGCGCCGCCTCTCGATTCCGACGCTGCGCGGAGCCTCCGCCTCGCCGTCGTGAGCTACGACCGAGACGACGCCGGTGGAAGCGTGCACGGTGAGACCGAGCGCTGGCCTTCACAGTCCGTGGCGCTCGATCAGCCCAAGACCTGGGGCATGGTCGAACTCTTGCCGACGCACTATGCGTCTTGGGCAGAAAGCGGAAGCGCGACGGGCGCGGGCAAGCCCGCCTACGCCATCGGCTACGCTCCCGAAGCGTTCGCGACGGGGACGGAGGCCACGACCAGCATCCGGCACGGGCTCGCCGGCGCAGTGGTGGAAAACGCATCGGTGGGCGCCTCTGGCACGCTCTGTTCCGGCAACGACGGCTACAACTTCGGCGACGGCGCAGCGAGCTACGGTGGCAACACAGAACGCAACTACTTCCACGTCCAAAACCAGGAAGACTACGCGGACTGGCCCTGTTTTTCGAAGATCTACCTGAAGTTCCCGCTCGGACAGCTGGCGACCGGCAAAGTGGTCGTGAAGGCCACGCTCGTCATGCACCACAAGGAGCCCACGAGCGGCGGACCCGAAGGCGAGCGCTCGCTGATCCAGGCGTTCCCGGTTGCCAATCTCCTCCGGAGCGGCGCGCCTTGGACGGAGCAGAACATCACCTGGAACGACGCGCCGTTTCCGTTCGAGAATGCGGCTGGCGCTTGGGGCGATCGCACGGGCAACGTTCAGACGGGATGGGACAAGCTGCCCGAGTGGTCCTTCGACGTGTCGCGAGCCTTCGCGCGCATCTACGCTGCGGGTGACGCGAGCGCGAGCTTCGCCCTCTATTCCGCCGACGGCGAGTACCACACGGGCAAGCAGTTCGTGAACTCGTCCGACTTCCCCGACTGGGGCGACCCCAACCAGCGCCCACGCCTCGACGTGACGCTCGCCGATCCCAAGTGAGAAGCCATGCGAACCAGCGCCCTCTTCCTCTGCTTCGCCCTCGCCCTCCCGAGCACCGCGCACGCCCAGTCGGAATGGACCCAAGACGGCCACGACGCGCAGCGGAGCGGCCATTCGCCCGTTCCGCCCGATGCGCCGTGGCAGTTCGCCTGGACCTGGAACGGCTCGGGCGACAGCGCTGGCAGCGTCAGCGGCCACAAGTACCATCAGCCGAAGAGCTACTCTCCGTGGGAGGCGCGCACCGTCATGGGGGGCGACGCGGTCTACGTGCCCGCCGGCGACCTGGGGCTCTACGCGCTCGCGGCCGCTGACGGCAAGGTCCTGTGGAACGCGAAGCCAACGGCGTTCCACGCGACTCCGGCTTACGATCCGACGACAGGGCGCGTGTTCGCCGGCGGCGAAGACGGCAAGCTCCACGCCTTCGACGCCAAGACCGGCAACGAACTCGGAAGCTACGCCGCGGGCGCTCCCATTCGGAAGAGCGTGCTTTTGGCTGCTGGTGCCGCCTTCGTGGTCACGAGCGCGGGGGAGCTCCACAAGATCGACCCGGTGAAGCTCACCAAGATCTGGTCCTATGCGGCAGGCTCGGCAGGGCAGACCCCCGCCGCCTACTCCGCGGCCAAGGAGCGTGTGGTCTTCTGCACCGCCGACCTCCAAGTGCACGCCGTGGGCGCGGCAGATGGCAAGCTCGCCTGGAAGAAGAAGCCTTCCCCGCGCACGCCGGGCTACCCCTTCGAGTTCGAAGGCGGGTGGCCGGTCATCGCCGAGCAGCACGGGATCGTGTTCGTGCGCATGAACCTCGGCATCGATCTGATCTTCGGGCCCGGCGACTGGCCGACGACCAACGCCCAGATCCGGCAGAAGCTCGTGACCGAGCCCCAGTGGAAGAACCTGTTCGCGCTGGATCTCGAGAGCGGCGACGAAAAATTCGTGCCCGCCGTCGGGCCGCAAGGCGTCGAAGACTTCGGCGACAAGCCGAACCTGAGGGTGCACTCGTTCCCCGTCGTGCGCGTGCTCCCGGACGGCAAGGAGGTCGCGTACCAGACCTTCCGCAACGGCGACACCAAGGATCCGAGCTGGGATGCGCGTTGGGACTCGCACTTGGGCGAGATGGTGCTCGACGACACGACGGTGCCCGGGCTCGCGGCTGGAGACTTGCGCTTCGTGGCGTTCGACGGCGGCTTTCTGCACATCACCGACGAGAACTGCCCGCTCACGGCCGCGGGTGACGTGCTCTTCTTCTCGCACTGGGCGGCGACAAGCGCCTACCGCGTCACCGATCGCGGCCCGACGCTGGGCCTGACGCGCGCGAGCCCCATCGCGACCGAGAAGCTGCCGCCCATCCTGCGCGCCAACACCTGCGACTGCGGCGACTTCGACCCGAAGACGCACTACTCGACGAGCTGTGCGCTGCAATACGATCACGGTGGCTCCGGTTGCTCCGGCCGTTATTTGGGCGCACCCGGCTTCTACTCCTATTACGGCGTGCTCGATCCACCGACCCCCAAGCGCGACGCCTACAGCGAAGGCATCCTGCCTCGATACAGCTACGTGAGCCGGAACCACATGGTGATCGAGGGCAACAGCGGAGATCTCCTCGTGCTCACCCACTCCGGCACGGTGCCGCCCGATCCACCGCCGGGAAGCGGCGGCGCGAGCTCGGGAGGCAGCGGCGGTGGAGGCGGCGCGAGCGCGGGTTCCGGCGGCGCGACCAACGGCGGTACCGGCACGGCTTCCGGCGGGAAGGGCTCCGGTGCTGCTCCGGCGAGCGGCGACGACTCGGGCTGCGGGTGCCGCACAACGCACGAGGCGCCCGGGGACCTCGCCGCCTTCGTCGCGGCGTCGGTGTTCGCCTTCGGACTCCGCCGTTCTCGAAAGCGCCTCGCATCCGCCTTGACGCTGGTGGCCCTCGCGAGCGTCGCGTGTTCCGACGACTCGTCGAGTGGAGGAGGGGGCGGCGCGGGCGCATCGAGCGGCGGCGCGCCCAGCGGCGGTGGAGCGAGCGGTGCGGGTGGAGCGAGCGGGAGCACGAGCGGCGGCACGGGCAGCGGTGCGAGTGGAGGCGCCGGTGGCAGTGGCGCACTCGGCGGACAGGCGGGCAGCGGCGGGCTTCCGAGTGGGGGCGGCGGTGCGGGCACCGGCGGCGCCGCCGGAACCGGTGGCGGCGGCACCGGCGGAACCGCAGCGGTGATCGATGCCACCACGCTCACGAACAAGCTGATGTTCGGTTACCAAGGCTGGTTCCTCTGTCCGGGCGATGGCTCAGCGCCAAACCGCTGGGTTCACTGGTTCAAGTCACAGAACCCGGCAGCGAGCGAGCTCAGCGTCGACATGTGGCCCGACACGAGCGAGCTCGGCGCAGACGAGCTCTTCGACACGAATCTCGTCATCGGCGGCAAGAAGGCCCAGCTCTACTCGGCGTACAACGCCAAGACGGTCGCGCGTCACTTCCAATGGATGAAGGACGCTGGCATTGACGGCGTGTTCCTCCAGCGTTTCCTCTCGGAGCTCTCGGACCCGGCGTTCCTGGCGTTTCGCGACCAAGTGACCCAGAACGTACGCGCCGGCGCCGAAGCCCAGGGCCGCACGTTCGTCATCATGTACGACATTTCGGGCGCGAAGCCGGCGAGCTGGGTCGCCGATCTCCAGAACGACTGGAAGCACCTGGTGAACGACCTGCAAGTCACCACGAGCCCGCGCTACCTGAAGCACGACGGGAAGCCCCTGCTGGCCGTCTGGGGTCTCGGGTTCACCGACCGCCCGGGAACGCCGGCCGAGGCCAATCAGATCATCACGTGGTTCAAGAACGGCGCGCCCGCGAACCAGCAGGTGACGCTGATGGGCGGCGTCCCCACCTACTTCCGTACACTGAACAACGACTCCAAGACGGATCCGGCTTGGGCGCAGGTCTACGCGTCGTTCGACGTGGTTTCACCCTGGTCCGTGGGCCGCTTCGCCGATGCCGCGGGCGCCGACAACTTCGCGAAGAACCTGATCGCGCCCGATCTCGCTTGGGCGAACGGCAAAGGCGTCGACTACATGCCCGTGGTCTTCCCGGGCTTCTCTTGGAAGAATCTGAACGGCGGCGCGTTGAACCAGATCCCGCGGAAAGGCGGCAGCTTCTGGTGGCGCCAGCTCTACAACGCCCTGAACGCGGGCAGCACCATGGTGTACGGCGCCATGTTCGACGAGGTCGACGAGGGCACGGCCATGTACAAGCTCGCCGCCAAGGCATCCGACGCGCCGGATGGAGCGAGCTTCGTCACCCTGGACGCGGACGGCCAGAACCTGCCGAGCGACTGGTACCTGAAGCTCGCGGGAGCGGGCAGCAGAATGCTCCGAAAAGAAATCGCGCTCACGCCGGCGGTCCCCATCACGCCCTGAGGTGCACGAGCACGTCGGTCGTTCCTGCTTGCGAGCGGGGGCCAAGCTCCGCACCATGTTCCCCCGTGAACGAGGACGTCGTCGACCGTGCCCTCCGCGCCATCGACCAACGGGACCACGACTCCGTCGAGGGGCTGCGTAGCGCGATCCGCCCCGAGCACCTCGACGCCATCCTCGACAGCTGGCGGGCGTCTCTGCCCTGGGACGCCAAGGATCTCTTCGTGGCGCTCTTGATGGACCAAACCTCGGCTCGCATCGAGCTCTTGATGCGCGACGCGCTCGCGTCGCCGACGGTCGAGACCCGCGCGTACTCCGTGTGCTACCTGCTCGGTTCACTGTCTCACTTCGAGCAGCTGCTGTCGGGTGGCGGCTGGGTCGATCCGACGAAAGTGGACCAGGCCATCGCTCGCTGGCGCAGCACGACGGGCACGCCCGACGCGCCCCCGACCTGCGACGATTGCGGTGCGCCGCGCGCGCCGGGCGGCGCGGCCTGCGGCTTCTGCGGGCGCCCGTTCGTGGCCCCGAGCGCTCTCGCCAGCGACGTGCGTTTCGTCCTCGGGCGGCACTGGAAGATCCGCGTCGGGCAAGGCAAGGACGGCGACACGGTCATCGCGCGCGAGACGAACGTGATCCCGCCGGGCCCCGTCGCCATGAAGATCGTGGCCATCGAAGGCGAATTCGGGATCGACGCCTTGCTCGTGCGCTTGTTCTTCACCACCCGGGGAGAGCCCGAGCTCTTGACCGCTTCGACCAGTCGGGTGAAGCCCGAGTCGAACGTGCTCGAGAAGACCTGGAGCATCCAGAAGCGCGGCGACTTCGAGATCCAGGTGCTCGACGCCACGGCACGGCATCTGTTGGCCCAGGTGAAGTTCCGCATCGTAGGCTGAGCGGTCGAGGAGAAGGTCCTGAGCGTGAGCTTCGAGATCCGCGAAGGTGAGCTCATCGCGGGCAAGCTGCGGCTGCTCCGCCCGCTCGGCCAAGGCGGGATGGGCGTCGTCTGGGTGGCGCGCCACGAAGCGCTCGACACCGAGGTCGCGGTGAAGCTCATCCGGCCGGAACGCATCGCGCGCGACCCTCAGGTACTCGGTCGCTTCGAGCTCGAGGCCAAGGCGACGGCGCGCATCGCCCATCCGAACGTGGTCAAGGTGATGGACTACGGCACGGTGGAAGGCAGCGTCCCGTACATCGTGATGGAGCTCCTGCAGGGCTTCTCGCTCGCGGAGCTGCTCGCGAGCGGCGGGCGTCTGAGCCTCGAGAGCGCGCGGCTCTTGGTCGAGCAGGTGGGCGGCGCCTTGGCCTCGGCGCACGAGCGCGGCATCGTGCATCGCGACATCAAGCCGCACAACGTCTTCATCGTGGCCGGAGCGCTCGACGACGCGCTCTCGGTGAAGGTGCTCGACTTCGGGATCGCGAAGCTCTTGGGCGAAGACGCCTTGCCCGGGGCGGGCTCGGCGTTGACCGAGACCGGCACCATCGTCGGCTCACCACCCTACATGAGCCCCGAGCAGATCGAAGGCCGCAAGGACATCGATCTACGGGCAGACCTCTGGTCTCTCGGGGTCATCGCGTACGAAGCGCTCACCGGGCAGCTGCCGTTCCGTGGAAGCTCGTTCGTGGCGGTCGGCGCCGCGGTGCTCGACGGCAAGTACGTCCCCGCGACGGAGCTCCGCCCCGGCTTGCCGCGGGCCGTGGACGACTTCCTGTCCAAGGCCCTGTCCGTGGATCTCGAGGGGCGTTTCCAGTCCGCGAAGGAGATGGTGCTCGAGTTCCAGAAGATCGCCGCGGACGAAGTTCACGCCCTCCCGACCCTCCCGGCCGCCGAGCTAGAGGACGCGGCACTGGCCGAGACCCTCGAGGCCCCCGCGCCCCAGCCCGCGACGCGGAGCCACGCGCCGCTCGCCGTGGAGAAGCACGTCACGCGCTCGCGCCTCCGAGTGCTCGTGCCGCTCGGCGCTGCTGCCAGCGTGATCGGCGCGTTCTTCGTGCTGCGGGCTCGCGGACCCGCGAGCTGTCCCGCCGGCATGCAGCGCATCGCCGGTGCCGAATTTCGCATGGGGTCTGCCGCCGAAGGCGAAACGCCGAGTGACGAGACCCCGGCGCATCGCGAAAATGTCCGCGCCTTCTGCATCGACGTCACGGAGGTCAGCGTGGCCGCGTATGCCAAGTGCACGAGCTGCGAGCGGCTCCCGCTCAGCGTACAGGGTGAAGGGCTCACGCCCAACGCGGTCGGGTTCTGGAGTCAATTCTGCAATCGACCCGAGGCCAGCGAGCACCCCGCAAACTGCGTCGATTGGGACCGGGCCAACGCTTACTGCGAAGCGATGGGCAAGCGGCTGCCGACCGAGGCCGAGTGGGAGCTCGCCGCACGCGGCAGCGAGGCGCGCACCTACCCCTGGGGCGAGACCAGCCCGAACGGCACGCTCCTCAACGCTTGCGGAGCCGAGTGCAGTCGCATGTTGAGCGAACGTCTCGAGCGTACCGGGCGAGGCGCTTGGCCTCGCATGTACGCGGACGAAGACGGGGCACCCAGCACGACCCCGGTGGGAACACGGCGCGCTGGGGCGACTCCGCTCGGTGTCCTGGATCTCGCGGGCAACGTCTGGGAGTGGACGAGCGGCCACTATTGCCGCTACGACGCGCCGGACTGCGGGGATTCGCGGCGCGTGATCCGCGGCGGCGGTTGGGACACGGTCGAGAGCCAAGACGTGCGCGCCGCGCGCCGGCTGCCGAGCGCTCCGGGTGCACGCAGCTGGAGCGTCGGCTTTCGCTGTGCCAAGTCCTTGTGATCGCGCGTCACGTCGCGCGAAAAAAGCACTGGCGCGCCTGGCCGGTCGATGCTGAAACCTCCGCGTCCCATGGCGCTCCGATCCTCCCTTCTGCCGGGCCTCGCGTCTTGTCTCCTTCTGATCGCCTGCGGTTCGCGCTCTCGTCTGCTCGAGCCCCCGCAAGGGACGGGCGCGGCCGGTACCGGAGCCTCGGGCGGAGGTGGAGCCGGCGGCTTCGGCGGCGGCTTCGGTGGCGGTGGCTTCGGCGGCGGTGGCTTCGGCGGCGCCGGAGGCTCAGTCGGGGGTTTCGGCGGCGTGGGTGGTTCGTCCTGCTCGAGCCTCGCCAACCTGGTTCCGGTGATCCACGTGGAGAGCTCGGGCGCGAGCGACACGTTCCCGAAGCTCACGCGCTCCATGAGCGACGGGAGTCAGCTCACACTCGGTCTCATGCGCACGGACACCGCGACCGGGTGGCGCGAAATCCTCCACGCGAGCTTCCTGCCGTGGATGAGCTGGCCGCTCGATCCGCTGCAACCCACGTTCTCGAGCTTCAAGAGCCCGGAGCTCGACCCGGCGTTCGCCAGCGGCCCGAGCACCGACGACCACCTCGGGCTCTTGGTTTCCCACGACTTGGTCGCGAGCTTTGCTGCCACCGTCACGGCAAATGCGTCGAATCCGGGGCCGAACGTCACGCTGTCCAACACCGGCAGCGCCATCTTCGTCTCCTACTCCCAAAGCGCGCACCTCGTCGCCAACTCGAGCGGCATGACGCTGATGGGCCACGTGGTGAACGCGGGCCTCGGTGTCGCCGACTTCACCTTGGCCTGTGGTCTCGGCGTCAACGTGGCGGACGCAACCCCCTTCGAGAACGGCTGGATCGTGGCCCTCGCCAACGAGCCGACGGCCCCGACCACGGGCTGCTCGGCAGCGGCCAATGGCACCAGTCGACTCGATCTGCTGCGCGTCGGGCTCGATGCCACGCCCACCCTGCTCACGAACCTGGAGCTCGGGGTCCCCATTTCCAGCATTCGTGTCGCGCCCTACTCGAAGGGCGCGTGGGTGGTGTGGCGCGTCGCCAGCGGCGGGGTGGTCGCGCCCATCCAGGCGCTCCGGCTCGATGCTTCCAGCGGTGAGCTCCTGGGCCCGTTCGACGTGAGTCAACCCGGGGATCTGCCGCTCGACGGCTTCGATGCTTCCAGCATCGGCGACGACCTGGTCGTCGCTTGGGGGAACGATCCGGCGAACAACCCTCCCGACCTCACGCTGAGCGTGTTCGGTTCTTTCGGCTTGGTGACGCAGACGTCGTTCGAACCCGGCTTCTTCGGACCGCTCGCGGTCGAAGGAACGCAGTCGGGGGTCGTGGTGGCGTGGCAGAACAACTCCGCCGTCGGGCCGTTCAGCCAGATCGAGCTCACGCGTTTCGACTGCTTCGGGGCGCTGTGAAGTTGCGGGCGTCAGCTCTTCTTGAGGAGCCGGAGCAGTCGCCCGCGGGACACTCCGAGCCGGGCCGCTGCCCGTGTCGCGTTTCCGCCCTCTTGCTCCAGCGCGCGATCCACCTGCTCCCGCGTCAGCGCACTCTTCGTGTCGCTGCGCTCGCCGAGTACTTCTTCGAGCGCCCATAGCCGGAGGCCGGGTTCCGTGTCGACGGTGCGAACCCGAGCGAGCACGCTCTCGAGCTCGCGCACGTTGCTGGGCCAAGGCTCGAGCATCAACCGTTCGACGGCTTCGACCTCCACCGAGTCGAGAGGCACCTGGCGCAGGTTGGCTCGCCTCCAGAGCGAGAGCACGATGCTGAAGAGGTCTTCGCTGCGCTCGCGCAGCGCCGGCACGTCGATGCACGTCTGCGAGAGTCGAGCCAAGAGGTCGCGCCGGAACTCGTCCTTTTCCACCATCTCGTCGAGATCGCGGTGGGTGGCGGCCAGGAACAGCACGTCGACCTTCAGCGGTCGCTGGGCTCCCACCGGGAGGACCTCGCGGTTCTCGAGCAAGCGTAGGAGCTTGGCCTGCAGCGGGAGGTCGAGTTCGCCGATCTCGTCCAAGAAGACGGCTCCGCCGTCGTGAGCCACCACGATCCCGGGTGCGCTCGCGCGGGCGTCCGAGAACGCGCCGGCGACGTGTCCGAAGAGCTGCGACTCGAACACACCGCGCGCGATGCTCGCGACGTTGACGGCTCCGAGCGAATGCGCACGGCCGAGCGCATTCGCGACGGCCCAGGCGACGAGCTCCTTCCCGCTGCCGGTCTCGCCGCGGATGAGCACGTTGGTGGTGCGCTTCGCATCCAGCGCGCCGACGCTTTCGCTCACGCCGCGCAAGCCGAAGGGGCCGACCAGATCGCCGAGGGGCGCGGCCGGATCCAGCGCGCCTGCCAGCTTCTCACGGTAGACGAAGAGCGTGCGGCCGATGCGCAGGACACTCCCATCGTCGAGCGGCGTCCGGTCTCGGGGCGCCAGCCGCTGTCCGTTCACCCACGTTCCGTTGCGCGAGCCCGCGTCGGTCACGCGCAAGACGCCTCCCGCGCGATCGATCTGAAGGTGCGCCGTCGAGACCTCGGTGTCCGCGAGGCCGTGCTCTTCGAGCCACTTGCGCCCCACGGTGGTCCCCGAATCGGGCACGCTGACCGCGATGGATCTCGGGTAGGCGCACACGAGGGCCGGACGCCTCGAACCCTTGCGCGGGGGAGAGGGCGCCCGATGCTCCACGGTGCTCGGGGCGTCGGCAGCCATGTCGCTCCCCAGAGTGCCATGCCGATCCCCAGAGGCCCATCAAAACACCGGCTTGCCGTCGAGCCCGCAGCCGGGGTCGCCCTCAGCGCAAACGCGCGTGTGGCCTTCCACGGCACCTTCGCTGCCCCCGCGCCCGCCTCCGCTCTTCGAGCGGAGCGCGAGGCTCGCGCCGTCGAGGGCGGCCGCGTATTGCTCGAGCTCGCGAGCACCGACCTCCGAGCGGTGTGCTGCCGCTCGCGCGTTCGAGAGCTCCGCGCGGCGCTTCGTGTCGCGGAGCGACGTTGCCCAAGCGCCGAGATCGGCCTCACGGCGGTCGAGCTCGGCGAGCTTTTCGGCCCGCTCGATGCGGGCTTCGAATGCATCCACGGCTTCTTCGAGCGCACGCAGGCGCTCGCTCACCGGCGCCTTGGGATCGACCGCGCCCAGGGCGGCGCTCGCCGTCGCCTTCTCCGATTTCGCCTGGTCGGCACCGGCGCGCGTGAGTAGACGTTCGTATCGGCGTTCCAGTGTGCGCAGCTCGAGTCTGCGCGCTTCCTCCCGATCGCGGCTCGCCGTGCGCTCGTGCTCCTTGAGCTCCGCGGCGCTCTCGGTTTCGCGCTGCGCGAGGGCCCGTGCGTGGCTGCCGGTGAGCCCCAGAAGTGCGAGGGCTGTGGCCAGCGCTGCGCCGAGGACGAGCTCTCGCCGCCGGCGGCCGGTCTTCCGGCGCGCCTCGAGCTCGGCGAGCTCATGCGCGCGCCGGGCATTGTCGGCTGCGAGTCGTGCTCGCGACTCGGCTTCGATCCGCTGCACTTCGGCGGCGGCTCGCTCGCGCGCTTCGGCCTTCACTCGAGCGATGGCCTCGGCCGCTGCCCGTTCGCTTTTCTGGGCCTCCTCGGCTCGGGCGCGAGCGTCTTCTTCCGCTCTCCGAGCGAGCTCCGCCTCGCGAGCCGCGCGCTTGCGAGCGGCCTCCTCGCGGGCGGTTCGCGCGCGCTCTTCTTCGAGGCGACTCTCTTCGATGCGCGTGAGATCGGCCAGGGACAGGGCGATGGAGGTCTCGGTGTTCGACATGGGCGGCTTCGGATCCTTTCCGAGACCCCGTATTGCAGCCCGCGTGCCTCGGACCTTGCCGAGTGATCTCTGCTACTTGCGCGTCGAATCGCGTGATCGCGATCGCCCGCCGAGTCCGCCGGTTCCGATCGCGATCAATCGTCCTTCCGCTGCCGAGCCCTCAGGAGCTGGTTCATCATCTGTTCGACGCTGGCGAATTTCTCGCGGATCTTGCCGCTCGACCGCCCTTCGTCGACCTCGATGCGGTCGAGGAGACTCCAGTCGTCGTAGCTCGTCGGGGAGACACCTCGCTCGGTCAGCAGAGCCGCCACCGTTTCGTGCCCCCGAAGGCTTTCGCCGGCGGGCCGGAGCGTGGCGACGTCGGCGACCATGCGCTCGGCCACGGCTTGTGCGTCGGACTTGTTGGTCCCGATCACGCCCAACGGACCGCGCGCGATCCAGCCAACGGCGTACACCCCGGGGAGGACCGGGCCGCCGGGCTCGCTGCACACTCTTCCCTCCTGGTTCGGGATCACGCCCCCCTTGGGATCGTAAGGGACCCCGGGCAGCGGGAGTCCGAGATAGCCAATGGAGCGGAATACGAGTCCCGCTTCGACGTCGAAGAACTGGCCGGTCCCTCGCGCGACCGCGCGCCCCGTCGCGTCGCGGCTGACGGCGTTTCGCTCCACGCGAACGCGGCTGACGCGGCCGCGCTCATCGCCCGTCAGCTCGACGGGTGAGGCCAGGAATTCGATCCGAAGCGAGCGCTCCGCTGGAACCTTCGGGCGCGCCGCGAGCTCGCCGAGCAGGGCGACGTTGCGTTCCTGCCGTGCGTCCAGTTTCTCGGTGGGTTCCACCACGAGCTGTCCCGCGTTCACTTCGACCCGAACGCCCGGGAGCGACGCGATGTCCTCGAGCTCGCGCGGGTCGAACGCAGCCTGGGCCGGTCCGCGACGCACCAACAATGCGACCTCGCGCACGCGGCCATTCCTGAGAGCTTCCACTGCGTGGCGGGCGATGTCGGTCTTGGCCAATTCATCCGGGCTCTTGAGCAAGACGCGCGTGATGTCCATCGCAACGTTGCCTGCACCCACCACCACCGCGCGCTCGGTGCCGAGATCGAAGGGGAAGTCTCGGAAGTCGGGGTGGGCGTTGTACCAGCCGACGAAGGCCGTCGCAGCGTGGCAGCCTCTGAGCTCCTCGCCGGGGATTCCGAGCCGCCGGTCACTGGCGCTGCCGACGGCATACACGACTTGGTCGTAGCGTTCGCGAAGCTCGGCCGCGGAGAGGTCTTTCCCGACCTCGACGTTGCCGAAGAAGCGAAAACGGTGGTGTTTGGCCGTGCGTTCGAAGGTCTTGGTCACGCCCTTGATCTTCTGGTGGTCGGGAGCGACGCCTGCGCGAACCAGCCCGAACGGTGTTGGAAGGCGTTCGAAGACGTCCACGTCGAACACCGGCGACTCGCTGCGAAGCAGAGCGTCGGCCGTGAAGAAGCCGGCAGGGCCGGCGCCTACGATCGCGACGCGAACGGGAGAGGAAGCGCTGCCGAGCGAAGAACCGTTTGCCATCGGCCCTCGTCTAGCACTGCCGGCGTTCTACCGCAGGCACGGGCGTCGCTGGTTCTGGCGCAGGGATTGCGTAGTCGTTCTGCGCTTCAGTCCAGCGGTCTCGCTTCGGTCACCCGCATTTCCAACCGAGGTTCTCGCATCTGCAAACCGCCGCGCCATAGATGCAGACGGCTTCGCTTGCCGAGCAGTACGAATTGGTGTTCGGCTTGGTGCTGGGACAGGTGAGGCAATCCCAGTCGCCGCCGCCGCAGGCGCAGAGAGTGGTGCCGTAGTTGCAGTTCGCGCCGTTGTCTTTGCAGCCACCGAATGGCTGGGTCGCGGGGCAAGGGTTGCATTGCCAGGTGCCGCCGTAGCAGGTGCATTGTCCGCCGGCGTGCGGGCAAGCGAGGCCTGGTTCCTTGCACACCGAGCCGGGATCGGGAGCTGGATTCGGGCATCCACCGACTCCACCTCCGCCATCCGTTCCCGTACCCCCGCTGCCCGACGCACCGGACTGGCCGCCGCTCGCTCCGCCGCTACCGCCGAGGGAGCCTCCTGAGCCCCCGCTCGAGCCCGACCCGCCGGCTCCCGAGCTGCCGCCCGTTCCGGACGCCCCGCCTCCGGACGCGCCGCCGCCGAACGAAGCATCGACCAGCCCGCCACCCGTTCCTCCCGAAGCGGCGTCCACCTCCGTGGCCTCGGCGCCACCCTGGCGTTCCAGGCCGCAGGCCGTCAACGCCAAGCCAAGGAGCGTGAGGGCTGGCCCAAGGCGAGACAATTCAGATCGAGACTAGCACGAGCCGCGACTCCCCTCCGCGTCTGCTGCGAGTCGTGCGCGGCGGAGAGCACAGGAACCCCAGCGGAAATGAATGCTGGAGCCGCGAAGCAGCGCTGCGTCCGGAGCGCCCTCTCGGAAGACGCCGCGACGCCGCACTAGCCGCGCTTCGTCCGCCGAGATCGCGAGCTCCGCAAGCAGACGAGCGGGAGACCGAGCATGACGACGAGCGCCGGGACGCTCGGGCTCGAATGCCGCGGGCGAGCACTGCAATCGAGGCCTTTGTCGTACGACGACAGCGGAGGGGGGCTCGCGGCCGCTCCGGCGGCTCCGGCCGCGCCTGCCGCGCCCGAAGCGCCAGCGGCGCCGGCGTTGCCTCCCGTTCCGCCCGTCGAGCTGCCACCGCCGCCCGATGCTCCGCCGCTTCCCCCCGCGCCTGCGCTGGCGTCCGCGCCGGCGTCGCTTCCCCCATCCGCTGCCAACGCGACCGTGGGCGCTCCGAGTGCCAATCCCAAGAGCGCGGTCGCTACCACGGTAGAGCAGAGATTCCGCTGAGGCATTCTCATAGTTCCACGTTCAGGTTGGCGAGCAGGGTCCTTCCGGCTTGCGGCATGGTGAGCATCCTGAACTCGCTGCTGACCGGCACCGAGTAGTGCCAGTCGGCGATGTTGTATGCGCCGAGGTTGTACCGGACCTTGGTGTTCATGAGCTCGCCACTCAGGACGAGATCCCAGATGAGGCCGGCGTCGGTGTGGCCTTGCGCCGGATCTCCCGGCGTCTCCAGCCGATCGTAGCGCCCGCCCTCCAGAGTCACGCGGCTCATGGCCATCATGGTGCGGCCGAGGATGGGGACCGCTCCCTTGATCGCCGCGAGGTGTTGCGGGGAGTTGGGGACCTTGCGCAGATCCTCGGTGTTGTTGAGATAGCGCGCACGCGAGAACGAATACTGCGCAGCCACCATCCAGCCGCTGCGCCAATCGCGCCGCACCTCGGCTTCCCCGCCCAGCACCAGCACCGGAGAGCTCGAGTTCTCGAGAAACGTGTGGTCGGTGGTGGTGCCGCTGCCGCGGCCCACGATGAGGTCGTCGACGTAGTTGCCGTACGCCGCGACCGTGCCCGAGACCGCGGAGCCGAACAGATGCGTGTGCTCGAGCTCGCCCGACCAGAGTTGCTCGGGCTTCAGATCGGGGCTCGGGTCTTGCACCGCGCTCTGGTAGAAGATCTCGTACACCGTCGGCGCGCGAAACGCGCGACCGGCGATCAGCTTCGTGATGCCGTTCGAGTAGGGTTTGGCCACGATGGCCAGACGCGGGTTCACCGAGTCTCGCGTGACGTTGCCGAGCGGCTCTGCGAACTCGAACGCGAACCGGTCGTAGCGCACGCCGAGGCTCATCCGAAAGCGCGGGTCGAGCTCCACGTCTCCCACGGCGTACGCGGCCAACACCGTGAAGGGGTTGTCGTTGGCGGGCAAGTAGTCGCCGGTCTCGTCTTTGCCCGACATGAAGGCGCGGAAGTGGCGCTGCACCTCTCCGCCCAAGGTCAACGAGAGCATCGAAACCGGTTTGAGCAGGAAGCGTTGCTCGAGTCCCGCCCAACGTCCCTTGTACGACTCCTCGGCCAAGCCGCCGTCAGCGGGGTCGTAGGGCGCGCCCGAGTAGAAGTCGTATAGGTTGTAGTGCGCTCGCGTGAGCGACTGCACGCTCTCGCCGAGCTTCGGCTCGAAGCGCGCCTCGACGAACGCCCGGTCGTCGATGAAACGATTCCGCGAGTCGCCGAAGGTCGTCTCGTATTCGGCGCTCGGGATGGTCTTGTTGCGGTGGTTCCACATGGCCTGCAGCGTGAGGTCCTTCCACCACACGCGACCTTGCAGGGTGTGCAGGCGTGAGTCGTCGAGGTTCCTGGCTTCGCCGCGCAGTCCACTCGAGTCGTTCAGATATTCGGGGAAGAAGAAGTCGCGCCCCGCGCCGCGGCCGGCGGACGCACTCACCCAGGCCCCAGCGTCGTGGCCTGCGTTGTAGTAGGCGTGAACGCGTCCGCGCGTCATGGAGTACTCGACCGCCGATGCGCCTGCCTCGACCTTGGTCCGCTTGTCGCGTTCGTGAGTCACTACGTTGACGACGCCGAACACGGCGCCGGTACCGTAGAGGGCCGAACCGGGGCCGCGCACCACCTCGATGCGCTCGACGTCTTCGATGTCGGTGCGGCCTTCGAAACCTGGGAAAGACTGGTAGAGGATGTTGTCGTTGAACGGGTGCCCGTCGTAGAGCACGAGCACCTTGTTGCCGTAGTCGCCTGGTCGCGAGAAGCCGCGGAAGCCGAGGGTGGTGTAGCTCCGGTCGTCGCTCAAATAGACGCCCCGCACGCCGCGCACGGCTTCAGCGATGGTCGGGTAGCCCATGGCGCGAAGCTCTGCGCCGGGGATGATGGACACGGACGAAGGAGCCTCCTCGACGAGCTCCTTGTTGCGCGACACGGCCGTCACCTGCTGCTCGCGGGCGAGCTCGACGTCCACCCGCGTCTGGGCGTTGGCTTTCACCGCGATGGGACGGGTCACTGGCCGGAAGCCCGAGAGCGACACGGAGACCTTGTGAGCACCGACGGGCAAGGTGAGCACCGCGGGTGTGAAGCCCTTGGGTTCGCCGTCGACCTCGATGAGGGCCTCTCGGAGGTCGCTCGCGACGACCACCGTTCCCGTCTCGACCTGGAGCTTCGGTCGGACGAAAGTGGTGCGATTCGCGGTGACCTCCACCTCGAGGTCCGTGGGGCGCGTCCCAGGTTTGCGCAGGAACAAGCGATGGGCGCCGGGCTCCAGCTTGAGCTGTGCCGGCACCCGCGCTGCTGGCGGGCCCTGATCGGTGTCGATGCGCACCTCGGCACCCGCCTCACCCTCGATGCGCAAGGTCCCGAGCAGCGGCTTGAGCTTCAGCTTCACGCTGGTCTTGCTGCCTGCGCCCACCTTGAGCTTCTGGGATTGTGCCGCTTCGTGGCCAGGCCGTTCGACGATCACTACGTATTCGCCCGGCGCGAGCCCGAGCGCCCGTGGCGCCTCGCCGCGTGGTCCCAAGTCTTTGCGGTCCAGGTAGATGACGGCTCCCGGCGGGTCGGTTTCCACCTGGATGACGGCCACCTGAGGGCCGATGCGCTCCAGCGACTCTTGGATGCGCGTCTTGGCCTTGGGGTCGGCCTCGCCGTCGAGCGCGGCGCTGTAGCTCCGCCAAGCGTTCGGGAATTGACCGAGCGACTCGTAGCAGCGCGCGATGTTGAACAGCACGTTCTTGTTGGGCACGAGCCGATTGCTGTGCATGAAGTGCTCGAGGGCACCCGTGAAGTCACCGGCTTGGTAGCGCTGCGCGCCGAGCTGGAAGTGCAGATCGGCTTCGTCGGCCACGTCATCGGCGCGCGCCGGTGACGGAGAGTAGAGAAGGGCGAGACCCAGAAGGGCCACGGACCAGCGTCGCCTGTTCGTCATGGGGAATTTCAGCGTTCGAGTCGGATTTCGAGCTTCGGTTTCGTAGGGGGCGGGGCTTCGGCCGGCTCGGCGGGCTTGGCAGGCTTCGCCGGAAGCGGCTCACGTCTGGGCTCGTACTTGCGCGCACTCGGCCGCTCGGTCGTACCCTTGGACGGCGCGCTCGCACTCGGTTCGGGAGCCACGTCTCCCTGTTCGGTCGAGGGAGTTGCAGCCGGTGCTGGAGTCTCGGCGGCCGTGGTCGCTTTGGCCGGAGCCGGCGGCGTGGCGCTGCCCGCCGGAGGGCCGGCGGTGGCAGTAGCGTGCCCGCGGAACACTGCGAGCAGCGTGCCCGCGGCCACCCCCAAGAGAATCAACACGGCGACGAGCCAGCGTCGGCTGGGCTTGGTGGGATGCGACGACGTCGTGGAGACCGGCGCCGAAGACGAGCTGAGCGCGGGGCTCGGTGCGCGGCGCGGCTCGGGCTCTAGGACGGGCACCGCGCTTTGGCGCGGGATCTCGGGCAGGAGCGAACCGTCCGGGCTCGGTGGAATGGAGGCGACTTGCGCGCTGGACAGCCCGGCCAGGCGCTGGATGCGCGTGAGGCGTTCCACGTCCGCGTGTTTGCGTGGGTGTGCGAACGGCAGGAGGGCGAGGGCGAGATCGGCGACGCTCTGGAAGCGTTGGTCGGCGTTCTTGGTCAGGCAACGATCGACGATGGCGCTGAGATCTTCGCTCACGTCCGGACGGAGTGCGGCCAAGGGAACGTATCCGCCTTCCAAGATCAGCGCGCAGACTTCGGGCAAGGTGTCCGCCAAGAAGGGCGGACGACCGGCGAGCAGCTCGTAGAGCACGGCGCCCAGTGCCCAGATGTCGGAGCGTGCGTCCGACGATGCGCTGGTGCGCACCTGCTCGGGCGCCATGTAGAGCGGCGTGCCGATGAGCGAAGTCGTCTTCGAGACGTCCACGCGCGAATCCACGGCGCCCGTCAGTGCCATCTTGGACACCCCGAAGTCGAGGAGCTTCACCTGGAGGCGACCGTGACGGCGAACCAGGAACAAGTTCTCCGGTTTCACGTCGCGGTGCACGATCCCGTGTACGTGTGCCTCGGCCAAGGCGTCACAAGCCTCGATGGTCCAGTCCACGCCATCGCGAACCGCGACGCGACCGCGGTTCAGGGTTGCCCCGAGGTCCTCGCCCTCGAGGTATTCCATGACCAGGAACGGCACGCCGTCGTCGGTCCGCGCCACGTCCAGGACTCGCGCGGCATGTTCGCTCGTCAGCGTGGCGACGGCCTTCGCCTCGCGCGTGAAGCGCGCTCGGATCTCGCCGTTGTCTTGCCAGCCCCTGCGCAGGAACTTCAGTGCGACGTATTCGTCGAGCTCGCTGTGTCGCGCCCGGTAGACGAGGCTCATGGCACCCGAGCCCACGAGCGTATCGATCACGAACTTGCCCCCCACTACCGTGCCGGGAGGCATCATCCGCTCTTCTGCGGAAACAGTTTCCAAAGCGTTTCGCACTATACCGTGCGGGGCCAGTCTTGTATGCGGTTTCCCCGAGCGACGGCCAAGTCGAGCTCTCGATGTGGGTGGCTTTCGCACACCGCGCCCGGCGAGCTCGCTCAATCGTCCAACCCGCGTCCCGAGCCGCGCCTGGCGGGAAGCCCGTCCGGTGACTCTATCCGGGGCTGCCGGGTCTTTCCGTGCCTCCGGCGTTGAACTACGGTCGCCGCCCCATGACGATCCAAATCGGCGACCGCATCCCTGACGCGAACCTCTACGAGTCGACCGAGTTCGGCGACGCTTGCCCAGTGCCGCCCAAGCCGGTGTCGGTGGCGGAGGCGACGCGCGGCAAGCGCATCGCGGTGTTCGGACTCCCTGGCGCCTACACGCCCACCTGCTCTGCCAAACACGTGCCGGGGTACGTCGAAAAGCTCGACGCACTCAAGGCCAAGGGGGTCGACGAGGTCTGGTGCGTGGCGCTCAACGACGGCTACGTGATGGCCGCCTGGGGCAAGGAGCAGAACGCGCTCGGCAAGATTCGAATGCTGGGCGATGGGTCGGGCGAGTTCACCAAGAAGCTCGGTCTCGAAGTCGATCTCGCCAAGTTCGGCCTCGGCATCCGCATGCAGCGTTTCTCGATGCTCGTCGATGACGGCGTCGTGAAGCAGCTCAACGTCGAAGCGCCGGGGCAGTTCGAGGTGAGTGACGCCGCGACCTTGCTGGGCCAGCTCGGCTGAGCCTGGGGGCGCTCAGAACCAGACGAACACGCCGGCGTTCAGCGCCAGAGTGGTCACCCGAACCTTGTCGAGGTCTTGGGTGGTGTTGCCGTTGTCCTGCTCGCCCGAACCCGCGAGCGGTAGGTCCAAGGTCGGACCCACCGCGAAGCCGGCGTATTGGAACGGCGTGATCACCAGCATGGCCTCCAGCGTCAGATCGAAGACGGAAGCCTCGAAGCCGGTGTTCGGTCCATTGCCGGCCGGGTTCACTTCGCGCTTTCCCGAGGCGTAGCTGAGGCCCCCGCGCGGCCAAAGCCCGATGTTGTCGGTGAACATGAACGCGTAGCCCACCCGCGGCGCGATGAGGAACGAGGTGCTCTCGACCTTGTCGAAGTCTGTATTGTTGTTGCCGACGGTCTGGTCGCCATCTTCCTCGTCGCTCGAATATGCGAGGGAGCCACCGACACTCAGCGACTGGATCACGAAGTAGTCGAAGTGGAGACGCGGTGCGACGAAGGGCGTGCTCACGTCGCCACGAGCCAAGAAGTCGAACTGCGTGTGGGTGGTCTTGCTTTCGTAGTCGACGTTGCCCGGCTGCAGCTCGGTCTCGATCTTGGTGGTGGTGGAGGCGTAGCCGAACGCCCGTTCGATTCCGATGGCCATCTGGCCAGCGCTCCCGAATCGTTCTTGAGCCACGGCCGGGTTCGCCAAGGCCAAACCCAGCAGAAAACTTCCCGCGCACGCCGCTCGCTTCATTGGATGCCTCCTAGCTAGGACCCACTGCCGAGCGGCATTTTCAGCAGAAGCGGGGTGAGTTGTCCATCCGCTCGCCGGGGTCCCAGGTGCCCGAAATAATCCGCTGCCCCCCGGCGAACTCACGAGCGGAGGCGATGATGCGAATCCTGATCGACCACGTGGACACCGCGACTTCATGGGCAGAACGCTGGGCATCGGGGGTATCGGACGCGGTTTCCGGGTCGATGCTGCTGTTCCTCCTGGGCCTCGTCCTGATCGCGCTCGCTGGCGCTCGCATGGAGCGGCTCGAAGGCGAGGTGGCAGCCCGGCCGGCTCGCGCGTTCGCGTTGGGGTTGCTCGGCATCTTCGCGGCAGGCGCCATTGCCGTCGCGTTGTGCGTCACCATCATCGGCATCCCGTTTGCCGTGGTGGGCGCTCTGCTGGCGGTGTTCGCTGCGTACGCGGGGGTGGTCGCCGTGCTTCGCACCATCGGGGCCGCGCTGATCGGTCATCGAACGCAGAACCACTACCTGCACTTGGCGCTCGGTTGCCTACTCCTCTTGGTGGTGGGTTTCGTCCCCTGGATCGGCGATCTCGTGTGCTTTGCAGTGGGAGCAACTGGCTTCGGCGCGGTGATTGGCACACGGGCCGCGGGCCTCTGGCCCAACGGCCGCGGTCGCCCCAGCACGAACGGCTACGCCCCCGCGTGAGGCTTCAATTGGAGCAACAGGGGTTGCCTGCGCAGGGCGGAACGGCCTGACATACCCCGGGTCCGGCACAGCAAGTGCCGGCTTCCGTCCGGCATTGGGCGGCACAGCCCGCCGCCCCGCCCGTGGTGACGCTGGCGTCGCCGCTCGAGCCGCCGCCACCCGAGCTCGAGCCGCCGCTGCTCGGGCTCACACACTCTCCACCGCTGCAAACGCGGTCCCCTTTGCAGTCGTTGTCGGTCTTGCACCCCTCGTCCGACGAACATCCCGCACACAGGCAAACGGCCAACAGGACGGCTCGAAGCATGGGCGGAGCATAGCGCAGCTCGTCTAGCCGCGACGAAGGCGGGGCGCCGCGGTCGTTCGTCAGCAGCCTTCTCTCTGATTTAGAATGGCTCGTGGCGACCCCGAAGTTGCGCGAGCCCATGGAGCAGGCCCTGGAGCATGAGCTCCAGCGAGTCGAGCTCGCGGTGATTCGCGTCTGGCAGCTGCTCGCGCTGCTCGGCCTCGCTGGCGCCGTCGTCGCGGCGATCGTCCTGTCGTTTCCGCTCGGCGTCGGCACTGGCGTCGTGGCGGTGGCGCTCCTCGGCTGGGCCAGTTGGGTGAAGCGGCGCATCGACGGCGGCCTCCACGACGCCCGCATCGTGTGGGTTTCGACGTTGGTCGAGAGCAGCCTACCTTGGGCCACCTTGCTCTTGCTCGTGCACGTTCAAGGACCGGCGTACGCTTTGGGCTCGTGGCTTCCCCCGTTGCTCTTCGCAGCCCTGATCGTTGCCTCGGTTGCGCGTCTGCGGCCCGTGGCGCCGCTCTTGGTCGGTGTTTCGAGCGCAGTCGCCTTCCTCGTCCTCTACTTCTCCGTCGTCCGCGCCGGGCTCCCGGCCGCCGAGCGTGCCGCACCGCTCTTCGCGCCGGCGACCCAGGTCACCCGGGCGATCTCGCTGGCGTTGGCCGGCCTTCTCGCGGCGCTCCTGTGCCGCGGGCTCCGCGCCACCATCGTTCGGGCCGAGAGCGGCGCCCGGGCCCAAGATCTGTTCGGCAAGTATCGCATCACGCGCCAGATCGCTTCCGGTGGCATGGGCACGGTCCACGAGGCTCTGTATTGCCCCGAAGGTGGCTTCGAGCGACGCGTCGCCATCAAGCGCGTCCATCCTCACCTGGCCGAGCAAGCCGAGTTCGTCCAGGCCTTTCGCATGGAGGCCGAGCTCTCGGCGCGCCTTGCCCACCCGAACATCGTGCAGGTCTTCGACTTCGGTCGGGTCGAGAGCACGTACTTCCTGGCCATGGAGTACGTCGACGGTCTGACGCTCGGCGCATTCCTGCGCCGGATGTTCGCAGCGGGTGTCCCGCTCAGCCCGGCCATCGTCGCGCGCGTGGGCCAAGAGGTGCTGGCAGGCCTGATCCACTCCCACGAGGGTGCGCGCGCACCCGACGGCACGCCGCTGCGGATCATCCATCGTGATCTGAGTCCGTCGAACGTGCTCCTGTCTCGGACGGGCGAAGTGAAGATCAGCGACTTCGGGCTCGCCCGCGCGCTCTACGATGCGGAGTCGGCGCGTACCAAGACGGTTGCGGGGCACGTCGGCTACATGGCCCCCGAACAGGCGCTCGGCCAACCGCTGGATCCGCGCTGCGATTTGTTCGGTCTCGGCGTCGTCCTGTGGGAAATGCTGGCGGGTCGGCGCCTCTTCGTCCGAGAGAACGAGAGCGTGACGTTGCTCGCGATGCTGAAGGACGCCGTTCCTCCCATCACGGCATTGCGCCCCGACGTCGCGACGGCGTGGGACGGTTTCCTGGAAAGGGCACTGGGCCGGGAGCTCGAGGAACGCTTTGCCAGCGCGAGTGACATGGCCAAGGCCCTCGACGCGATCGAAGCGCCGCTCGGGCGAGCGGGTGCCGATGCGCTGGGCGCGCTCGTGCTCAGCGCCCTCGAGCTCCCGGATCGCCGTTCAGCGGTCGTGCACGAAGCCGTCACCGAAGTCGCGTCGGCCCGCGCTCCCGACGTCGAGCCGTGAGCCAACCGTCAGCAACAGCAACCGCCGCCGCACGCGATGGGAACGCCTGCCGCAGGGACGGCGACCGCAGCCGAACAGCCGCTTGGATTGCACGCCTGCACCTGAAGGATGCCGACACCGTTGGCGCACTCCGAGACCGAGCACATTCCGACCGTGCCGCTGCAGAGATCCACCGAGACCACGTTGCCCACGTTGATGGTGTGCTGCGGAAAGATCGAGCACTTCCAAATCACGTTGTAATAGGTGGCTCCCGCCGAAGCGCCCCATTGGACGAGCCACGGATCACAGCAGCCGCAGCTCGTACACCCCGCCACCGTGCTCGGCGGCGGTGGCGCACCCGTGGCGCCGCCACTTCCACCCGCTCCGCCGCTGGCGGAGCTGCCGCCGGTGCCGCCCGTCGCGGAGCTGCCTCCACTGCCGCCGCTGGCACCGCCGCTGCCGCCGCTGGCGGAGCTGCCGCCGGTGCCGCCCGTCGCGGAGCTGCCTCCACTGCCGCCGCTGGCACCGCCGCTGCCACCGCTGGCGGAGCTGCCGCCGGTGCCGCCCGTCGAACCGCTGCCGCTCGCGCCACCGGTCCCGCTCGCGCCGCCGCTGCCGCCCACCGCACCGCCGCTGCCTCCAGTTGCACCGCCCGTACCACTCGCGCCGCCGCTGCCACCCGCGCTCGCGTCGGGCGACAGGCACTGGTTGCCCACGCAGGCGAGACCCGAATTGCAGGTGCCATTCGGGTAGCAGGGATCGCCGAGCCCGCCCTGCCCGGGTTCGAGATCCTCCGGCGATGCGCAGGCGCCGAGACCCGACAGCAGCAGCACCCAAAGAGAGCGCGCCATTGAGACAAGGGTGCCCGAGACCGGGCGTTCCGTCCAGCGGACGAGCGGCCCACTCGTCATTCGGGCTCTGCTATCGTTCGGCTGCGAGGTTTACGTGCTCAGCGAAGAAATCAAGAAGCGAATGTTGCTCGCCATGAAGTCCGGCGCGACGCTGGACAAGCAGATCCTCGGCGTGGCTCTGGGTGAGATCCAGACGCAGGAGGCCCGCGCCGCCAAGACGCTGTCCGACGAAGAGCAAGCCGCCATCTTGCGCAAGATCGTCAAGAGCAACCAAGAGTCGCTGGCTGCCTCGTCCGACGCAGCGCAGAAGGCGGAGCTCCAACGGGAAATCGAGGTGCTGGAAGCGCTCCTCCCCAAGGCGCTCGGGGTGGACGAGATCATCGCGGCCATCGGCGCCGTACGCGACGCGGTGCTGGCCGCGGGCAACGACGGTCAGGCGACGGGCGTCGCCATGAAGCACCTGAAGTCGCTCGGGGCCGTGGTGAACGGGAAGGACGTCACCACGGCCGTTCAGAAACTGCGCAGCGGCTGATCGGACGTCAGCCGCAGACGCTGACCTTGTCCGAGCAGCAATCGCCGTTCTGCGTGCAATACGAGTCGCAGTAGCACGCGGGGTTCGAGCCGGGCACGGCGGCGGAATCGCCGCAGTGGCCGACACAGCTCCCGGCAGAGCCGCTCGAGCCGCCCGTGTTGCCCGTCCCACCGGTGCCCGAGCCACCCGTGTTGCCCGAGCCACCCGTGTTGCCCGAGCCGCCGGCGCCTCCGGCACCGCCGGTGCCACCGCTGCCACCGCCGCCCGTGAGCTCGCAGAAGGGGGTCGCGCTGGAGGCGGCGACGGTGTCTTCCGCCACGTCCTTTTGCGCACAGGGCTCGTCTTCGCTCCAGGCCTTCCACTTGTCGGCGCGGCCCGTTGCTTTGGCATAGTCGGCGAACACCTTGTAGGCGCCGCCGCCCGACGCCTTGAAGACCACCGGCGGAGTGCACGCGTTCTGCTGCAAGCTCTGCTGGTAGTCCATGATGATCTTGTACATGTCGGCGGTCGTGCTGTTCCAGCAGCAGGTCTTGCTCTTGTCGTACACGAGCTCCGCGAACGCGTAGTCTTCGATCTTGCGATATTGCGCGTCCGTTTGGGCGTTGCTCAGGCTGAACTTGTCCTGGTTCAGCTGATAGAGCTGGCGGAAAGCACTCTCACGCCGCTCGCGCGCCGAGCACGAGGCCGGGTAGTTGCTGAGGTGGTTACGAGCGTCGGCGATGATGGAAACCAAGGCGTCGCGCAGCTGCTCGGGCGGCACCTCGCCCAAGAGGCTCTCGAACTGCTTCGGGCGCGCCTTGAGCTTCTCGGTGTCGACGTCGTTGATCCAGGACGCTTCGTCGGCCTTCATCCAAGTGTTGGTCCACTTGCCGCTCCAGTTCTTGGCCACGCGCCAGCGCTTCAGCCCGCCGCCGAACTGCACGTAGCCTTCGCCGCCGGTGTATTCGTTGGTGAACGTCTGCTTCGACGCGATGGCATCTTCCCACTTGGGCTGGCGCCGAGGCATGGATCCCGACGCGAGCTGGGCGTCGAACTTGCCCTCCGCGAGCGCGGTCACCGACTTCACGAGCAACGTGTGCCCGATGCCGCTCGCCTGCCAGCGCTCGACCAGAACGTCGCCGGTCCGCACCGCGTCGGGCTTCACGTTGTAGGTGTTGCGGGTGTTGGCGACGTTGGCGGAGCCGAAGTAGTCGAGCAGCAAGAGCCCCCAGTGGCCGACGCGCTTGTTCAAGAAGATCTCGTCGAAATAGAGCCCCGAAGTGCCGCCGGGCGCGAGCACGTCCGAGGTGTCGTCGCCGCCGTGCAGGATCTTCTGGCGCAGCTTCTCGTCCTTCGGCCAGGCCGCCTGGTACTGCGACGCAGGCATGTTCGAGTAGTCCTTGTACTGCGACTTGTAGAGTGGGGTGTTCTTGTAGCGGCCCGTGGCGGTACGCGCTCCGAAGTGTCCGAAATAGACCCGCGTGCCCTCCTCGTCGGTCGTCGTCATGTAGAACGGCAGCCCGTACCAAGAGGCGAACGCGAAGCGCATGAAGATGGCGACCTCCGCGCACTCCAGGCTCGGCGCGGGCAACGTCTTGCCCCAGGGCGTCATGAGCTCGAAGGTGTCTCCGTAGCTCTTCGCGGGGATCTTCTTCATGGCGGTGATCCAGGCGACGTACTTCTCGTCCCAGTTCAAGCCGCTGTTCTCGCCCCACGCGACGCCGGCTTTCTTGGCGGCCGTTGTCGTGCGGTCTTCCCACTGGTTCGTCACCGCCCAGACCTGAGTCTCGGAGTTGTCGAACTCGGTGCCGATGGAGGGAACGCCGGCATTGTCGGCTTTCCCGATGGGACCTTCGAGGCCAAACGGCCCCGGGATCCCGTAGTCGTCCCAGGCCGCGTTGGAGCCCGAAGACGAGGAATCACTGCACGCGAGAGCGAGGAGCCCCGTCGCGAGCGCCAAGAGAAAGAGCTTCACTGACCCAGCAGAAATCCGAGCCCACATGGTCCGGCGATCCTTGCAGTGGCTCGGGCCGGCGTCCACCCGCGAGTCGCGGACGCACGTGCCTCCGCCCGACGGGATCGGGTTCGCGGACTCGTCGACGCGGGAATTTGGCGAGTGAATTTCCGTCCCTCCGCAGCGGCGGCTGCGCGAGGAGCAGCCATCGCACATCCGCCCACGTTCGTGGTTCGAACGCCTCAAGAAACGCGCGCCGAGGCCGTCTTCTACGACTCAGGGAGCACATGAAAGTCCTGCTCGCAGACGACCAGCGGCTAGCTCGGACCATCGTCACTCAGTGGCTGCGTGGCTGGGGGTACGACGTAGTTGCGGTCACCGACGGAGCAGCGGCGCTCGCCGCGCTGGCCGCCGACACTGCGCTCTCGCTGGCCGTCATCGACTGGGAAATGCCGGGTGTCGATGGCCTCGAAGTCTGCCGACGCGTTCGGGCCCTCGCGGCGGAGCCGTACACCTATTTGATTCTCCTCACGGCGCACTCCGACAAAGACGACGTGGTGAAAGGTCTCGAAGCGGGGGCCGACGACTACATCGTGAAGCCCTGCAACCCTCTCGAGCTCGAGGTTCGTCTGCGCGCGGGGAGGCGAATCGTGGAGCTCTCGCGCGAGCTCACCTCTGCCCGCGAGTCGCTGCGCTTCGAAGCAACCCACGATGCTCTCACCGGACTCCTGAACCGCCGGGCCGTCTTGGCTCGCCTGGACGAGGAGCTCTCGCGCGCGGGTCGGAACGGAGCGCCCGTCACTTTGGCCCTGCTCGACCTCGACCACTTCAAGCGCATCAACGACACGTACGGTCATTGCGTGGGCGACGAAGTGTTGAAAGGTGTGGCCGCGCGCATGCGTTCCGCGGTGCGGGTATACGACGCGGTGGGCCGCTTCGGGGGCGAAGAGTTCGTCATCGTCCTCCCGGAGGCGGAGGTTTCGGGCGGTCTGGCGCTCAGCGCTCGCCTCGGGAGCGTTCTCGGCGGCGACCCCGTCGACACCAGCGTGGGACCGATGCAGGTCACGGCCAGCGTGGGCATTGCCTCCACGCGGTACATGCGCGGCGCTTCGGCCGCGACTCTCGTGCGGGCCGCGGACGTGGCGCTCTACCGCGCCAAAGCCGCCGGCCGCAACCGCGCGGAGCTGGCCAAGGCGCCCGACTACGTCAGCGAGCCCGCACCGAGCCCGGCCCGAGCGGAAGCGTCGTCGGCCTGAGTCCGTCGAGGCTCACCCGCGCTGCTCCTTGACCCCCCGCGCGTGCGCCTGTTTCCTGGCACGCGTCCCGTGTCGATGTTCCGAGCGAAGCTTCGCGAGGTGGTCCGGCGCGCGCTCGAAGACCCCTACCTTCTGACGCTGTCGTTGGGCACGCTGGTGCTGTACGCCGCGCTGTTTGCTCGCTTCCGGCCGACCCAAGGCGGAGCCGACGGGCACTACGCATATCTCTTCGCTCGCTCGCTGGCCTTCGACCACGACATCGACTTTCGGAACGACTACGCGCTGTGCGGGGATCCGTGGGCGACCGGTCGAGATCGCGGGACCGGCCTTCCCGACAATCCGTCCTACGTCGGCCCCTCGCTGTTCTGGGCCCCACTCCTGGCGCTTGCGCGGCACGTGGTCTCGCTGCCGGCCGACGCCGCGCCAGGGGTATCGGCGGGCTGCTCTGGCCCGTGGGTCGTCGTGGCGCTCTCGTCTTCCGTGGTGGTCGCTTGTCTGGCAGCGACCTTCTCGTACCTTGCCGCGCGCCGACTGGTCGCGCGCCCACACGCCGCGATGGCGACGGTGCTGTTCGTCGTCGCCTCGAACCTCCCAGCCTACGTCGCGCTGTTTCCGGCCCAAGCCCACGTCTATCAGTGCTTCGCGTGCGCGCTCTTGCTCTGGACAACGCTTCGGGCGAGTGAGTCGGAAAGCCGAACGGCGCTCCTGGGGGTTGCGCTGGCCGTCGCGCTGGCGACGTTCCAGCGCCTCTCGGACGGCGTCCTTGCTCTGATTCCGCTCGCGCTGCTCGCCATCGGCAAGCCGCGGCGAGCGAGGGGTCTCGCGTTCGCCGCGGTCGCGGCTGGGCTCGCGCTCGGCGCGCTGCCGGTGCTCTCCATCTATCGTGCGCTGTACGGCAGCCCGTTCACGTTGCCCCAAGGAAGAAACTACCTGCACCTCGCACACTCGCATCCGCTTCTGGCCTTGTTCGCGCCCCACGGCGGCCTCTTCTACACGACCCCCATCGCGTATCTGGCCGTGATCGGCGCCTACCTGGCGCTGCGGGATGCCAGGCGTCGCAAGCTCGCAGTGGCGATTCTGCTGGCGGCGGCGTCGTCGCTGTGGATCTCCGCGTCCGCACTGGATTGGCACGGCAAGGGCACGTTCGGCGCCCGGCGACTCGTCGTGCTCCTGCCGCTCTGCATCCTGCTATCCGCCATCGCGCTCGAACGGCTAGCACCCCTGGCTTTGCGTCACGCGCGAGGGCTCGGCCTCGCCGCTCTCGCGTTGCTGTTCGGCGTGCCGGTGATCGGCGGGCTGTTCGCCGTCGAACGCGGCGAGCTGGCCATCGATCGTGGATCGCCGCAAGCGATTCAATACGGCAATGGCGTGCGCGCGCTCTTCGCGCTTCTCGACGATCGAGTTGGAGACGTCGCGATCCTCCCGGCCGAATGGGTATTCTCGCTGCGCTATGGCTTGCCGCCGCGGAGCTTCCGAGCGGCCACCACCGATCGGTACTACCGGCGGTCGTATCACACGCTCGAATGGGAGCCTCGAATGCTCGACTTCCGTGACGCGAACCTGCGCACCGCGTCGCGCGGCTTCGCGGCGAGCGAGAGAGGCATGCGGCTCTCTCAAAGCACGGGCGGTCTCGTCTTCGCCGCGGGTTGGCCCTACGCCACCGATCTCGTGCTCGTGGCCCAGGCGATGGCGAGTACCCGGCTCTCGCTCGCGCTCGGGACCTTCACACGCCGCTGCGCGCTCGGCACGCGAGAGCTCTCGAGTGGAGAGAACCAGCTCGAGTTCCGCATCCCCGAGGGATGTTTCGATTCGGGGCTCATGGAAGTGACTTTCGGCTCCGAGGTGCCGGGAGCCGTGGAGATCGTGCGGCTCGAGTTGGAGGATGCGTCTCCGCATCCGAAGTCGTACTGAGCCGCCGTTCCATCTTCGGCGACTCCGAATGACGAGCGCGAGGGTTTTCCAGCGGCGTCTGTCGCGAGCGTGTGTCGTCGGCTGCGGTCGGCACGGCTGCGGTTGCGGCCGCGGCCGCGGCGGCTCGGCGCGGCACCTCGCTGTCACGTCGTGTGCGCGAAGGGGCGGCGATGGTGAAGCTGGTCCGAAAAGCCAGACGCGCTGGCTGACTGGAATGGCGACACATGGGGCCTGTGGGTAGGGCCAGAGGCTTCGGGTGTCGCGAAATCGGTCAGCTCCGGGGGATGGGATTTCGTGAGCGTGGGCTCGGGCGTGAGCGTGGGCTCGGGCGTGAGCGTGGGCTCGGGCGTGAGTGTTGGCTCGGGCGTGAGCGTGGGCTCGGGCGTGAGCGTGGGCTCGGGCGTGAGCGTGGGCTCGGGCGTGAGCGTGGGCTCGGGCGTGAGCGTTGGCTCGGACGAGAGCTGGGGAGGCTCGAGCGTGCGTGCTATACGACGGGCGATCACGGTCACGATGCAGGACGGCGACGACCTCGGCGGGCTCTCACGCTTCGCGATCCCGATCTTGGAGCCCAGTGAGTGGCCGCGCAAAGTGCGGGTGGGCATCGTGGCCGTGTTCGTCGCGGCGTTGGTGGTGCACGCGCAATCCATCCACGCGGTATGCGACGACGCGTACATCGCGTTGCGCCACGCTCAGAACCTCGCGCTCCATGCTGCGCCCGTCTATAACCTCGGTGAACGCGTCGAGGGTTACACCAACCCGAGCTGGGTGCTCCTGTCCGCGGTCTTGGTCCGCTTTGGAATGCGGGGCCGGGAGGCTCTCTCGCTCATGGGGGACATCAGCGCCATCTGGCTGGTGATCGCCGCATGGCACCTGTGGAATCGCGCCCGGCCGCGCCACTACGCGCACGGCATCTTGGTCCTCGCTCTGCTGGTCGGTTCGACGCCGATCGCCGCCTGGACCTCGAGCGGGCTCGAAACCTCGCTGTTCGCTGCGCTCGTCGCCGGGGTGGTGGCCGAGTTTGCCAAGGCCGGCGAGGACGGGAGTCGGCGCCGAGCTGCGTGGGCCGGCGCTTTGGTCGCCCTGGCGACGCTGACCCGGCCCGAAGGCGTCTTGGTGGGACTATCGCTCGGGCTCTGGGCGGCCTTCGCGCGCGAGCGACGCCGGTTGCTCTTGCCATTCGCCGCCTCCGCGCTCTTGCCGCTCGCCCTGTTCGAAGGCTGGCGCTACGCATATTACGGCGCGCTGCTGCCCAATACGTACGCGGCGAAGGTGTCTGCGAGCTTGGCGGCGCGCCTCGCCAACGGCGCGGGCTATGCGTCGTTCTTCGTGAGCGAAATGGGGCTCGGGGTCTCGCTCGCTCTCGTCGCCGGCATGTGCGTGCCCGGAGCTCCCGCGGTGGTTCGAGTTGCGCGCTTCGTGTGCGTTCCCTTCGTGCTCTACGTGATCTGGGCGGGCGGAGACTTTCTCGATCTGTTCCGTTTCTTCGTGCCGCTTCTGCCGCTCTTCTACGTGGCGCTGGTTTCTTCCGCCATCGAGCTGGTTCAGCGCTTCGAACTGCCGTCTCGCGCCTGGATCGTCGGCGTCTTGCTCGCGGCCCCGGCTTTCGGTCTGGGCCAATGGACGTTGCGTCGCCGTGCTCTCTCCGTGGAAGAGCCGGCGCGCAAGCTGAGCTTCATCGAACCCATGGGCTGGACCAAGCGCTACGGCTACCTTTGGGCGGAGGTCGGGCACTTCGTGAAGACGCACTCGCGGCCGGGTGACGTGATGGCATCGCCTGCCGCGGGAGCAGCGCCCTATTACGCCGAGCTACCCAACGTCGACCTGTTCGGGCTCGCTGACCGTGAGGTCGCGCGAAACGGTCACGACAACGGAGTGCGTCCAGGTCATCAGCGCTTCGCTCGGCTCGACTACGTGTTGTCGCGCAAGCCCACGTTCATCCTCTTGGACGAGTGCGCCCTGCCGGGGCCGTGGGCCGGCTGGGACTGGATCGCATCCGGTTACGAGTGCGTCGTCGCCGATGCGCCGACCCGCGGGGGTGGGCACCAGAGGGTGACGATGCTCTTGGAGAAGAGCCGCGCCGAAGAGCTCGGCCGAAAGCGCCTGGTGTACCGCCTGAGGCGCCCGGGATGACGCGCGATACGCGGAGCTTCGTCATCGAAGCCTGCATCCTGGTCGGCGGGCTCCACTTCGCGCTCTGGTGTTGGGTCGCGTTCACGCGGTTCCACTACCCATTCGACGTGGAATGGATGGAAGGTGGGCAGCTCGGCCACGCACTTCGCCTGCTGGCCGGGCAGCCCATCTACGCGCGGCCAAGTGCCGACTTCACTGCGTTCTTCTACACGCCGCTCTATCCAGCCCTCCTGGCGCTCTTGGGCAAACTCGGGCTCGGAGTGAGTCACCTCACCGGTCGCGGCCTCTCCGTCTGTGCCAGCGTCGCGACGCTCAGCCTTCTCTTCTGGGTGGTGCGGCGCGAGGTCGGGTTGCGCTACGCGCTGCTCGGCGTCGGACTATACGCTTCGTTCGACCGCTTCACCGGCACGTTCTCCAGCGTAGCGCGTGCCGACGCCTTGGCTCTCGCCCTCGCGTTCGGTGCGGTGGTGCTCGCGCGCTACGGAGCCTCGCGAACCAGCGCGGCGCTGGCGGGCGGACTGGCGGTTCTCGCCGTCTTCGCCAAGCAGACCATGGTGCTCGTCGGGGCCGGCACGCTCCTTTCCCTCCTCCTCTGGGACCGCCCGCGCGCTCGCGTCTACGCCGCGACGACGTTGCTCGGGGGTGGACTCGGCGCTTGGCTCCTCGAGCAGCGGAGCGGCGGCTGGTTCTCGTTCTACGTGCTCTCGGGTCACCAACACCACGCGTTCTTTTGGCAGAACTTCTTCTTCTACTTCTATCGCGACGCGCTGGTGCTCGCGCCGCTCTCCCTGCTCCTGCCCCTGGCGTTCACCTGGGTCGACCTGTCACGCGGTCCGCTGGTCGTGCTCGCTCTGTTGCACGTGCTGGGCTGCTGGGTCGTGCTCGCGTTGACCCTCGACTACCCCGCCCACATGTACTTCCGCGAGCTCGCCTACGAGTCGCCGCGCGTTCTGCTTCTCGTCCCTCCCGCGCTCACTGCACTGGCACTCTTGCGTTTTCGCCACGCGTCTCCCAGCTGGCTCCGCGCGCTGGGAGCTCCCGCTGCGCCCGCCATCGGATACTTCGGCGTGCACCTTCTCGCGGCGGTCTTGGCGAGCGCCGTCGGACATTCGACCCAGTGGGCATACAAGAACGCGTTCCTGCCGTTCGCCTTGTTCTCTGCGCTTTTCGCCAGCCTCGGCGCAGCGTCCCTGGCGCGTCGAGGCCGTGCTGCCGAACGCGCCCTCGGCTTCGCCGTCCTGGTCGGGCTCGTGGCCGCGTTCGATGCTCCGAGCTCTCGCGTCCCGAGTGCCGCGGATCACGAGCGCGCGCTGGCGATCAGATTGCGCCTCGCGCGGATCCCCGGGCGAGTACTGGTCCTCGCCCATCCGCACTCTGCCCACCAGCACGATGGGAGCATCCACTTGCACCAAATGGGACTCTCGGACGTCGCGAGCATGGGAGGAGTGTCCAGTTTCGACGAGCGCGTGAGAGCGCACTTCTACGCGGCCGTGGTCACCGACGAGGGCGACGGCCTCGACGTCCCTGCGGTGATTCGGGAAAACTACGTCCCGACCGAGGCGCTCGATGGCCCGACGATGAAGACGGGAGTCCGAGTTCGGCCGGCGTGGCTCTGGTTGCCAAGACGCTGAATCGTCGTCCGAGGACCCGTCGCGAAGAACTTGCGCCCAGCGCCCTTCTTGCGTCCGCGGGGCCGCGGGTCTAGCCTTCGTGTGCGTCGATGGCTCCGAACGACTCCGCCCGCGCTCTCCGCGTTCGTCGTGCACGAGTGGTCACCATCGTCGTGTCGTTCCTCTTGTCCATCGTCTACGTCGACGTGCTGACCGCCACGGTGGCCTGCTCGTCCAACGAAGAGGGCGCCGCCTGCTCCCGCGACACGGACTGCAAGGGCGATCGGGTCTGTGACAACGGGAAGTGCGTGGCTGTCGACAGCGGCAGCCCGATCGACAGCGGGAGCGACGCTGCGCTGGACGCACCCAGCGACGCCCAAGCCACGGACGCCCCGGCTGACGTCGAGACCGATGGGCTCTTGGCCGACGCAGAGAGCGATGCGGAGCCGACGGACGCGCCGCTGGTGGATGCGCTGGCCGACGGCCCCCCGGTGGACGCGACCCTGGTGGACGCTCCCCCGGTGGACGCAGCGCTCGTGGACGCTCCCCCGGTGGACGCGGCGCTGGTGGATGCTCCGCCCATCGACGCGCCGCCGCCGCCCATCGACGCGCCCATCGATGCGGCGATCGACGCCTGACAGCGCGCTCCCGCGTCACGGCTCCAGCGTGCTCAGCACGAAGTCGCGTGTTGCGTTGCCCGCGTGCGGGGGCGTCACGCCGAGGCGATCGTAGCGGGCGACTGCGAACCCCGCGAGCAGTACGGCGAGTCCGAGCTCGAGCAGGTATTTGCGCGTGCTCGCGAGCAGATACAGCACGAGCGCGCTCACTCCGAGGTAGAGCGGCAGGAGCGAGAGCGTACCTCTGAGTCCGACCAGCGTGCCGAGGGAGTGGGGTGCGTGTCCTTCTTTCAGCAGGCGGAGGGAGATTTCGTAGAGGGGGTTTTCGAACTCCGAAGGCCAGTGCGGGTAGGTCGTCGTCGCGAGGACGTGGATCGCGACACCGGTGAGCACGAAGGCCAGCGCGGGGACGCGGAGCGGCGTGTATCTCAGACAGAGATCGAGCCCCGCAGCGGAGAGCCACGCCACGAACGGCATGGCGATCATGACGTAGCGTGGCCCGACGGACCAACCGGCGCGCCCGAAGGATGGGTGCAGTGATGCCACGAAGCCGACGTAGACCAGCATCACGAGCCCGGCGAGGACGGCCTCACGACCCACCCGAGCGCGCGCCTCGGAGTCGCGGGCGATGCGGACCAGGCCCGCCAGCGACAGCACCACCCAGGGCGAGAGCAGGAGCAAGCCATTGGAGACGCGCACGAACAGCTGGGCCAGCGACTCTTGGGAAGGGCCGACGATGCCGAGGATGCCCACGCGATTCGTGGGATCCACGGAGTAGGCGTAGCCGGTGCGGAGCGGCGAGCCGAAGGCAGCCGCGTGGTACGCGGCGAGCCCGCCGATGAAGGGCAGAACCGCGACCGAGATCAGGAGCAGCGTGCGCAGGCGGCGCTCCGCGCCCCACACGAAATACCCGGCGATCAACAGCGCCGCGAAGAGCGCTTGGTATTCGACCAACATCGACAGGCCGAGAAGCGCGCCGACTCCCAGCGCTGCACGCGGCTCCCGATATCTCTGCTCGCGGGTGGCCGAGAAGGCCACGGCGAAAGCGAAGCCGACGAGCACGGTGGCGAGCACGTGGGACATGAAGAGAATGCCGAAGGGCAACACCATCGAGCCGAGCGCATAGGCCACCAGCGCTGCGTTTTGCGCCGTCTCGTCGCTGGTGAAGCGCGCGGCGACGCGCCGAAACGCGCCCAAGAAGGCCAGGGCCGGCACTGTGATGACCAAGCTGCGGAAGATCCACGTCGAGAGCATCATCGGCGGGCGCAGGCCCGCGGCGCGGTAGGCGAGATGAAGCGGGTAGTAGACCGGCAGCGCCAAGAGCGAGAGTCCGGGTGCCTTGTTTTGATAGTGGGCTCCGGACGGGGTCGTGGAGATGTCGGCTCGGCTGCCGAGCTCGTCGAGCCGCGAGTCGAGCCGGAAGCTGCCGTGCTCGGCCAGCTCCAGGGTCGTCAAGATACGCGGAAGCTCGTTGGCGTGGCGCAGCTTCGCGAAGTAGGGAAAGCAGTACAGGTAGCAAGCGGCGATGGCGAAGAGCACGAAGTGACGCCGGAGGAATTGGACCGTCGCGCGTCCGCTCGCCGACAAAGACCTGTTCATCGCTGGCGCCGAGCATACAATGGCCCGCCTTCGCTCGTGGTAGCCCATGCGTGTCTCCATCCTCGTGCCGGTTTTTGAGGAGGAGGCGACGGTGGGCGAGCTGCTTCGCAAGCTGCTCGCGTCGAGTTTTTCGGAGCTCGGGTGCGAGCGCGAGATCCTGGTCTGTGACGATGGTTCGAAGGACCACACGGCCCAAGTGCTGGCCGAGCTCTCGCTGCGCGAACCCGAGCTTCGAGTCTTCTCGCACGCGACGAACCGCGGCAAGGGGCACGCCATTCGCACCCTGCTAGAGCACGCGACCGGTGACGCCGTGCTGATCCAGGATGCCGACCTCGAATACGACGTCGCCGATTCGGTCGAGTTGGTCCGACTCTTCCTGGCCGGGCACCCTGCCGTGTACGGCTCGCGCTTCCTCGCGCGGCGCGTCCCCGAGGGCATGCGCCTATCCCACTACGTCGCGAACCGCGTGCTCACCCATACGGCCAATCTGCTCTACGGTCTCGAGATCAGCGACGAGGCCACCTGCTCGAAGCTCGTGGACGCGCGTCTCTTGCGCGAGATGAAGCTCACGTGCGAGCGCTTCGAGTTCTGTCCCGAAGTCACGGCCAAGCTCGGTCGGATGGGCGTGCCCATCGTCGAGGCTCCCGTGCGCTACCGGGCGCGCGATCGGGCGAGCGGCAAGAAAGTCAGGTGGCACGACGGGTTCGTCGCGATGGGCGTACTCTTGCGGCACCGATGGCGGTGAAGGTGGACGCACCCGAACCACGTGTGCGGCGCTCCGTGTGGCTCGCCGTGCTCTCGTTGCTCGTGGCCTATGCGGTCCAATGCCTGGCTTTCGCCCGAGCCAACGCTCAAACCTATGACGAGGGAGTGAACCTCGCGGCGGGCCTTCGCATTCTCGAGACCGGTCGCGATGACGTGAACCTCGAACACCCACCTCTCGCCAAGGTCTTGGTGGCGCTCCCGGTCGCGGCGTTCGCGAAGCCGCACGTCGACCTGGATGCCTGGGCGGCTCGGCGCGAGAGCGCCTTCGGGCTCGGGCGCGACGTGTTCTATTCGAGCGGTGTCTCCCACGAAACCTTGCTCTGGCTCGGCCGCGCGCCAGTGATGCTGCTCGCCCTCGCGCTGGTGTTCTCCATCGGCGCCTTTGCCTGGCGCCTGTTCGGGCCGCGTGCGGCCGTGGTGGCTGTCGGGCTCGCGGCGTTCGACCCGAATCTCGTGGCGCACGGCTCGCTGATGGGTCTCGACCTGCCGCTCACGCTGTTCGTGACCGGCATGTTCTTCGTGCTCCACGAATACGCGCGGACCCGGCGCGCGTCGTTCCTCCTGGCCGCCGGGCTGCTCGGAGGTTTCGCGCTCGCCACCAAACACTCCGGCCCGGTGTACCTCGGCGCCGCACTCGCTGGATTGGTCGCGCACGCGGCGATCAGCGGCGATCAAGGCGTCTGGTGGGAGAGCGACCGTGCTGCGCCGTCCCGCCTGCGGGCGGTCGGGCACGCCCTCGGCAATGCGCTCCTCGTCGCCGGGCTCGCGCTCTTCGTGGTGAGGGTCGCGCTCGGCAGCGCGGGCTGGGGGGCGTACTTCGCGGGCGTACGCGCGCAGCTCGCGCACCAGAGCCACGGCCACCCTGCGTTCTTCATGGGCAGGATCGCGAGCGATGGGTTCCCGCTCTATTTCCCGGTCGCGCTGGCGCTCAAAATGCCTCCGCTGACGCTGCTCGCCGGTCTGCTCTCGGTCGTGGCGCTCCGTCGCGGTACGCCCTTCGGTCGCGCCGTGTTCTTCGTGCTCGTCCCGCTCGTGCTCGTGCTCGCTACGCTCTTTTTCGCACGCATCAACATCGGTGTTCGCTACGCATTGCCGCTTTGGCCGCTGTTCATCTTGCTGGCTTCGCGGCTGGCCACCTTGCCGGCTCACAGAGCGCGAGTCTGGGGCTTCGCTTTCGTCGCGGCGCTGCACGTGCTCGCGGCGATTCGGATTTCGCCCCACCATCTCGCGTTCGCGAGCGATCTCGCCGGAGGGCCGAGCCGCCTCCGGCGATATCTCGCCGATTCGAACCTCGACTGGGGACAAGACATCGGGACCCTCGGCCGTTGGCTCCGCGAGCGTGAACCGCCCCGCCGGCTCTATCTGTCGTACTTCGGCACGGCCGAGCCCCGTGCGTACGGAGTGGAGTATCTTCTCGCGCCGACGTCGTGTCCGCACCCGGCGCCGTGGCAAAGACCAGCGGAGCGGGCGAGCGGCCGGGAGCTCCTGGCGGTGAGCGTGATGAACCTGCAAGGAGTCTTCTTCGGCAGCGCGGCGCCCTATGCCTGGCTCGAAGCGCGGACCCCCGTGGCGGTGCTCGGCCACTCGATCCACGTCTACGACATCACCGACGATCTCGCCGCGCACTCCGCGTTGGCCGAGCTCTACGAGCGCTACGGCCCAAAGGAGCTCGCCATCGAGGAGCGGGCGCGCGTCGCAGCGCTCGGGGCCAGGACACCGTGACCTGGCGCGCGACAGCTCTCGCGCCGGCGCTTCCCGATCTCCGACGCTGGCGCTGTTTTCGTTGCTCGCCGCGGTGTTTTCACCCAAGAACCCATCGAGCTCGCGAGCGGCCCTGGCGTGGGCCCCATCTCAGCGAGGACGGCTGGTACTACTACCACTACCTTCGCTCGGCCGTGCTCGACGGTGATCTCGAACTCGACGACGACTACCGCGAGCTCGGCAACTGGTACGGCTTCGGCTACACCGCCACGGGAGCACGCCACAACCCGTTCGGGATCGGACCGGCCTTGTTCTGGACGCCGGGCTTCCTGGTCGGCCACGCCATCGAGAAGGTATGGCCGAGCGAGCGCGGCTCGACCTACCTCGAAGGCGCGACGCGCGCGGAGCAAGGTGCCACGCTGTTCACCAGCTTCGTCGCAGCGCTCTTGGCGTTCTGGTTCGCGTTCCGCTGGTGCGCACGCTACGTAGCGGAGCATTGGGCGTTCGCGGCCAGTCTGCTGGCATTCTTCGGCAGCCCTCTCGTCTGGTACGCGCTCTACTCGCCGGCCATGCCCCACGCCTTGGAGGCGTGCTTGGCGTCGGCATTGCTGCTGCAAGTCGAGCCTCCACGCGAGCGAAGCGTGAAGCAGTCGGCCTGGCTCGGCGCGACCGCTGGCGCCCTCGCGCTGGTGCGACCGCAACACGCTGTCTTCCTCGCCGTGCCCGCGCTGCAAGTGGTGGTCGAGCTCTGGCGCGGCGACACGGCAACGCGATGGCGCGTGGTCCGGAGCTTCGCGGTCCTCGCGGGCGTCGCGCTCTTGGTGTTCTCGCCGCAACTCTGGCTGTGGAAGCGGATGTACGGCAGCGCTTGGGTCGTGCCACAGGGCAGCGGCTTCTTGCGTTTCGGGGCGTCGCTCGCGAGCGAGACGCTGTTCTCCTCGCGCAACGGGCTCTTCACCAGCACGCCGCTGCTGTGGTTCGTGCTTCCCGGGCTCGTCCTCGCTTTCCGGCGCGACCGGGTTCTCGGAGCCGTGCTCGCCGGCCTCTTTTTCACGACCGCGTTCGTGAACGGCGCGGTCTGGGATTGGTGGGGCGGAGGCGCCTTCGGCGGTCGGCGTTTCCTGGCGACCTATCCCGTGTGGGCCCTCTCGCTCGCGCTCCTGCTCGAGACGCTGGCGCGTAGCCGGCGCTTCCGGCGTCCCGGGCTCGGCCTCGCCCTCGGACTCGCGTTCGCCGCCCTCGCCCTCCAGATCGGAGTCCTTCGCGCGCACAAGGCCCACGCCTTCTCGTGGGAGACCACGGTGCCCTTCGGCGAGCGGGTGCGGATCGCCACGGGGCTTCGCCTGTTCGAAGGCCGCGCGAGCCCGTTCTCGTTTCCGGCCAACGCCTGGTTCGCGCTCCGGCACGGCGTTCCCGCCTCGCGCTACGACCGGAGCGTCGGTCCCTACTTGCTCGACGAGCGCTTGCCCACCACGAATCCGCTGTTGCCGCCCAAAAAGCACGACCGCGTGAGCTTCATGGAGCCCGGCTCCCTGGCGTTTCTCGGCCGCGGGTTCGAGCTCCGCAGCGATGGCGCCGAGGCGGCCGGCGGCCAGGGCGAGCTCTTCGTGCCGCTGAACCGCAGCGGACGGCTCGTCGCCCGCGTCGAGCTCACGGCCCAGGCCGAAGCGCCCGTGTTCCGCTGGAACGGCGTGGTCGTGCCCACTGTCGCGCGGAGCACGAGCTTCGAGCTCTCGGT
>JAXLYN010000062.1:0-53061 GCA_046351435.1 Polyangiaceae bacterium | reverse complement strand
TCAGGCGCTTCGCCTCTTCGCTGGGCTGGGCGCTCGCACTCGGTGCCAAAAGGCCGAGCCCAAGCGTTGCCATCACCACCAACAGAGTCCGTCGCGTCTTCATCTCAGCTCTCCTCAGAGGACGTGGTCGTCCTCGCGTCGTACGTCTGGAAAGCCCAATTGCTTCCAGCATGAACACCCTTCCCGGTTTCGTAAAGCCTGGCGTTCACGAGCGGAAGCCTCTGCACGCGGCGTGCCGTGCGCGCTTCGCACGACCGAACTCGTGTGCTCTCGCGGAGTTGGCTTCCCGCCCCCCCCGGTTCGGGGGCCGGAGCCACGCCAATCGAGTCGTGGGTCGAAGCCGGCCGTTTACGCTGGGTGGGCCACTCTTGCCACAGATCGAGGCTGCGGCGCCGCGTTCACATGAAGTAGCCCGCTCGGAACCAGCGTGCGAAAATGCGTGCCATGCGTGGATCGCTCAAAGGCCTTGGCCTCCTGGTCGCGGTGCTCGTCACGAATTCGAGTGGCAGCGCCCAGCCTGCCGCATCGGCAGGCGCGAGCCCACCGCCCGCCCCGACGGCTGCGGCGGGCAAAGAAGACGCCAAAGCCGCCGCCAAGGCGGATGCCGGGAAGTCCGGCGAGGCGACGCCAACCGACGAAAAGGAGAAGAAGCCGAGCATCGTCCCGGGCTACTCGTGGACCGACAAGCCCGCGAAGCCAGGGAAGTGGAAGCCGCGCAAGAAGGTGGATCCGAACGCGCCTCTCGCCACCTACCCAGGGTTTCGCATGTTGGGCGACGGCTCGAGCCAAGTTTGGGTGCACGTATCGCGCAAGGTGAACGTCACTGCAGCCACCACAGGCGGCTTGCCGACCTTCGTCCTCGTGGGCGCACATGTGTCCGTGCACAACAACACCAACGCGCTCGTGACCGAGTTTTTCGATACGCCTCTGGCGCGGGCGCGCCTCAAGCCCGACGCCGCAGGCGCGCAGTTGGTACTCGAGATGCGTGAGCAGGCCGCGGCGAAGCACCGCGTGGTGGATGGTCCCGGCGGCACGATGACGCTCTTCATCGATTTGCCGAAGTCCCAGAAGTCCTACGCGCTCCGGGACGACATCGAGTTCGGGGCACGACCGCGCACCGGACGCGTGCTCATGCCCGCGCCTGCGGGCAAGACGAACGCGAAGTCGAGCCCGAAGCGCGGTCCGAGCCCCTGAGCGTCGAAAGCGCGAGTTGAGTCGGGCGAGGAAAGCCGGAGTTCTGGCCGTCGCGCTGTGGCTGGTGAGCCCAGGTGCGCGCGCGGAAGAACCCCCTCCGCGCCCCACCTATTGGGTGGACTTCGAAGCTGGACGCGTCGAGCTCGATCCGGAATCCATGCGCCTCGAGCTCCAGGACCGGGTCATGATCCGCGTCGACCGCTATCGCTTGAGCTCGGAGCGCTTGGTCCTCACGCGCACGGCCCGCGGCGTCGAGGTCGAAGGCGAAGGGCGTGTCGCCTTCTGTCCGTGTGCGAGGGCCCCCATTTCGTTCGGCTTCAAGCGCGCCATCGTCGCGCCGCCGACGGACCTCTTCGTCCAAGGCGCAACGTTTCGCATCGGCGACGTGCCGGTGCTCTACTCGCCCGTGCTCTGGCTGCGATCGCCCGACCGCTTGGGGCTCACTGCACCGCGGATCGCGTGGCGCGCCGAGGACGGCTTGTTCGCTGGCAGCGGCGTCCACGTGCCACTCGGCGGGCGGCGGGGACCGACGTTGTCGAGCGTGGACCTCTTCCTCGGCGGCTACCTGCAAGGTGGCGGCGCGGTCGAGACACGGCTCGTGACGCCGGCGTCCACTACCTTCGTGCGATTCGATCATTTGCGCGACAGCGCCCTCGACGTCGACTCCCACGGCTCGTCGACGAACCGCCTCGGCGTGAGCGGCGCCTTTCGCGTCGACGCGGTGCGCGGTGCGCGCGGGCGCCGCGCCAGCATCGAGCTCGAGCCCGCGGCGCGTCGCTTCGACAGCGCCCGCGCCAGCGTCTCTGCAGCGAGCGAAGCCGGGGTCGTCGGGGCGTTCGGTGCCGAAGCGACCCTCGATCGAGGAACGGACCTCGCGCGCTGGGGCGCGCTTGGACCGGTCCTGGAGCTCGGGTACGGCACGGCCTTGGGTCACGGCGCCAGCGTGGACGCCGCCGTCGGCGCGGCGACCCTTCGGCGCGAGGGTGAAGGGCTGTCGAGCCGGGTGGTCGAGCACGCGAGATTGAAGAGCGCGCACGCGCTCGGTCCGGTGGCACTCGACTTCACCACCGAAGAAGCCGCCGAGCTCGACAGTCGCTCGCGAGGCAGCGCCGGCGAGCTCGCTGGCGCAGGGCGTCTCGGCATCGGGCTGCCGCTGGAACGGCGCTTTGGTGCGGGTCCGGACCCCTGGCTGCACCGGCTCGAGCCTCGCGTCGTCGCTGGCGCCCGGCTCGCGCGCTTGCGCAGCGAAAACGAGCTCGAGCCGCGAGATCTCGACGAACTCACGCGCGAGCGCGCACTGCTCGGCTACGCGTCGTTGCGCTCCGAGCTCGGGCGCTACGGCGCGCGCGAGGCGTTCGAGCTCGACCTGCGCGCCGGGGGGCTCACGCCGGAGCCCGACACACGGGCGACGCTCGCCCTCGGCGCCCTCGGCGCCGCCGACTCGGAGTGGCTCGGGCTCGGCGCCGACGGGGCCATCGATCCCGAGGGGCCAGAGAGCGCCACGGCTGCGGCGCGTCTACGCGTCGGTCGCGCCGACCAGCTCCACGCGGGGCTCAGGGCCGAAGGTCGAGCCGAGAGCGAGCCGCTGGCGCCCCGAGTGTGGTCGGCTCCACTCTGGAGCCGGCCCGCACGCTCCGTGCTCGACCGCCCGGGTTGGTCCCTGGGCGCCAGCCTCGGGGTTCCCTGGTTTCGCGAGCTCGCGAGCGAGGTCGGCGCGGAGTACGACGTGAACCGCGAGCGTCTGCTCGCCTGGCGGACGGCGCTCGGCTATCGCCATCCCTGCGGTTGCATCGCGGCTCTCGGGCGCGTGGGCCAGCGCCTTGGTCGCGACGGCGTCGACGCCGAAGTCACGCTCGACCTCATGCCCTGAGCGCAAGCGCGAATTGTCTGCCGGGGCGGCCCTGTCGCGACTACTCTGACTGCCGTGGACGACGCCGACCGGTCCCCGAGTGAACCGCCTGCGTCGGTCGGCCCCCGCAACGTGCTTGGTTCGACCGTCGTGGTCGCCGACGACGAGCGGCTGACGCGCGAGCACTTGGTGACGCTGCTGCGCGCGGCAGGTTACGTCGTTGAGGCGTTCGAAGACGGGCAGACGGTCATCGAACGCGTCGGCAAGGGAGGCGTCGATCTCGTGCTGCTGGACGTGCTGATGCCGCGGCTCTCCGGTCTCGAGGCCTGTCGCATCTTGAAGAGCATGAGCCAAGAGACGTTCTTGCCCGTCGTGCTCCTGACCGTGCGCTCCGACACCCAGAGCCGCGTCGACGGGCTTCGCATCGGCGCCGACGACTACGTCGGAAAACCCTTCGACGAGCGCGAGCTCTTGGCGCGAGTCGAAGCCATGTTGCGCATCAAGAAGCTGCACGACCACGTGCAGAAGGCTCGACAGAAGCTCGAGCAGCTCAGCGTTCACGACGAGCTCACGGGGCTCTACAACTACCGGTACCTGCACACGCGCCTGGGCGAAGAGTTCAAACGCGCGGAGCGCTACCACGACCCGCTCGCGTGCGTGGTCATCGACGTCGACCGCTTGCAAGGCCACAACGAATTCGGCGGCCGCGCGCTGGGCGACAACGTGGTGCGCGGTGTCGCGGACGTGATCCGGCGCAGCGTGCGCGAAGTGGACGTGGTGGCCCGCTTCGGCGGCGACGAGTTCTTGCTCGTCTTGCCGAGCACGCATTTCGCGGGCTCGGTCACGGTCGCCGAGCGCATCTGGCGCGAGGTGGTCGAGCGCCCGGTCTTCGGCGAGGGCACGGGCCCGGTGCGCGTCACGCTCTCGATGGGGGTATCGCTCTACCCGTCTCGCGACGTGCGCTCGAAGGACTCCCTCTTGCGCGCCGCCGACGCGGCGCTGCACCAGGCGAAGCGGGACGGCGGCAACCGCATTTGCGTGTTCCAGCAGCACGGCTACCTCTACACACCGGTCGTCGGTCCCACCCCGAGCGACGAGCGGACGCCGCGACCGCCGAGGCTCCTCGCCCCTTCGAGCCGCCCGCCGCCGGCGTCCTCGCGCACGCCGTCGAGCCCGCCCGGTCGACGCCGTCCCTGACGCCGAGAACCTCCCGGCCGCCCCCCAACGTGGCCCTCGCCGAGCGAGCTCGGACCCCGACCACGTTTCGAACCGAATTTGTGATTCGCGAACTCTGTTTTAGGCTCGGCTCCCATGCGGCGGCCCTTTGGAATCGTGCTCGCCAGCGCGATCCTCGACGCGCTGCCCGCGGCGGCGGAGACGCCGCCGAGCACGCCTCGCGTCGCCGACAAACCCGCGTCCAACGCCGGGCCGGTCTACAGCCTGCGCCGTTGCCTCGATCTCGCGCGCCAGAATTACCCGAAAGTCCACGAAGCCAAGGCGCGGCTTCGACAGAAAGAGGCTCAGCTCTCCCAGGCGTACACCGCGCCCTACAGCGAATGGACGCTGACCGGCGGGATCGGTCCGGCGCCCACCGTGCGCGGCACCAGCGTCTACAGCCCCAACACCGACGTCGCGCTCACCAGCAACATGGCCCTCGCGTGGCAGGTGGGGATCGAAGGCGCGGTGCCGCTCTGGACGTTCGGCAAGATCACGAACCTGTGGGACGCCGCCGAAGCGCAGGTGCGGGTGGGGGAGCACGAGGTCAAGAAGGAGCAGAACGAAGTCATGCTCTCGGTGCGCCGGGCATTCTACGGCGCGCAGCTCGCTCGTGACTCGCTGGCTTTGGTGAAAGACGCCGCGAAGCAGATCGACAAGCACCTCGGGCGGCTCGAAGAGCGGGTGGCCAGCGGCGACGGAGACGACATCGAGCTGCTGAAGCTCAAGATGTACCGCGCCGAGCTCGAAGCGCGGCAGAGCGAAGCGGAAAAGCAGGAGCGCATCGCCCTAGCCGGCCTGCGCTTCTTGACCGGAGTGAAGGGCCCGCTCGACATCCCGGACGTCCCACTGAAACGCGTCCCGCACACGTTGGCGCCCCTCGGCCGCTATCTCGAGGCCGCGCGCTTGTTCCGGCCGGAAGTGAACATGGCGCGCGCCGGCGTGCTCGCCCGCACCGCCCAGGTGCGGCTGGAACAGTCGCGCTATTTCCCCGACCTGGGGCTCGCGCTCAGCGCGCGCTACGCGCGGGCACCCGAGGTCACGAACCAGATCAACCCCTACGTGAACGACCCGGCGAACCGCTTCGTGTACGGCGCCGCCCTCGCGCTCAAGTGGAAGCTGGATTTCTTGCCGCAAAGCGCTCGGGTGGCCCAGGCGCGCGCGCAGCTCGAGGAGATCCGCGCCACCGAGCGCTATGCCCTCGGGGGCGTGGGGGTGGAGGTGGAGCAGGCATTCGCCGAGGCCACGGACGCAGGCAAGCGCGTCGACGCCTACACGCGCGCCCAATCGTACGCGCGCCAGTGGCTCATCAAGGTTCAGCAGGGCATCGACGTCGGCACCTTCGACGACGAAGACATCGTGTCGCCCGCCAAGGAGTACGCGCTCAAGCGCTTCGCCCAGATGAGCGCGGTCTTCGAATACAACATGGCACTCGCGAAGCTCTCCCAGGCTACCGGCTGGGACGCCATCGCTCCGACCGAGTGACGGACGGCGGCCGCGACCGCCGGCGGCTGGCGGCGAGTCGTGGGCTCAGGCGCCGAAGGAGCGGACGCGCGTCTCGTGCTCGTCGAGGCGCTTTTCGATGCTCGCCAGGCCGTTGTTGATCGACTCGGTGATCATCTGAATCAGCGTCGGCAGGCTGCTCTTCAGCGCCTCGTAGTACCGCTGGCGCTCCGTCGAGTGGATGATCGCGGGCGGGTGGCCCGAGCGCAGCAGGATCACGTTCATCAACATGCGCGCGACCTTCCCGCTGTCGTTGGCGAACGGGAACACGCGCAGGAGGTCGTAGTGCACGCGCGCAGCAATGCGGATCGCGTGTTTGATCTTCTTCGGCTCGGGGCCGTTCAGCCAATCGACGACCTGACGAACCTTGTACGCGATCTTGTCGGGGGGCGCGTATTCGTGGAAGTACAGGCGGTGCTGCGGGATGTCCTTCCGGTACTTCAGGTTCTTGAGATCGCCCTCTTCGGGATGCAGCGTCAGGTAGATCTTCTTCACCGTGTCGACGCTGATGGGCGCACGCTTTTTCTCGCCGAGGTCGCGCACCAATGCGAGCGCCTGGCGGTGCCTGCGGATTTCGTCTACCACCGGCTGCAAGCTCGAATCGGCCACCACGGTCACGCCTGGGTCGATGGCGGTGCGTAGCTCCGGGTAGGTGTACACCACGCCTTCGAGCGCGCTGTCGTGGTACACCCACGACATCTCGAAGCTCTCGGCGTATTCGTTGCGGAGCGACTCGTCGGCTCTCCCAGGCGCTTCTGCACCAGCGAAAAGCGCTCTTCGATGGTCTGCGGCGGCGGCTCCGCGGGCGGTGCCGGCGGAGGGGGAGCGGTGGGGGAGGCAGGGCCGCGCGGCGCTGAAGGGCGCAGCATCGGCAGATCGATGCGCCGGGTCGTGCCCGCCTGATTCGGGATGGCATCTGGCCGATAGACCCAGGTCGTCGACATTGCGACCCCCGCCAGCGCGCTGGGCCGCTTGGTGGCACGAGCGACGCGACCACTCAGGGCTCGCCGCGCCGCTTCCCGCTCGGCGCGCCAGGCGCCCTCGCTCGGCTTCCTTGGCCTTGCGATAGGCCTCGCGTTCGGCGTCGCCTTCGCGCCCGCTCTTCTTCCTTGATGCGGCGCGCCTCTTCGCGCAGCGCTCGCGTTTCGGCGTCGCGCGCGGCCGCTCGGCTTCCTTTGCCTTCGGGCCTCGTCGCGCAATCGCAAGCGTTCGGCTTCGCGGGCTTTCTTCTCGGCCTCCCGCTCGGCGAGTCGTTCTTTCTGGAGCCGAGCCCGCTCCTTTTCCTGAGCCTTGCGCTCCTTTTCGCGCTCCTTCAGGGCCAGCGCGCGCTCGCGCTCGCGCTCTTTCTGGGCGCGGTCCCCCTCCATTTGGGCGGAAAGGCGGGCCTTTTACCGCTCCTTCTTGGCGGTGAGGCGCTCTTTTTCGCGTTCTTTCTGGGCGCGTTCCCGCTCTTTCTGAGCGGAAAGGCGAGCCTTCTCGCGCTCCTTCTGGGTGGCGACGCGCGCTTTCTCCCGCGCACGCCGCTCTGCCTCGCGGCTGAGAGGCTTGCCCTTCGACGCCTTCGCTTTGGCCGGCTTGGCCTTGGAAGCTTTGGACTTCGCAGGTTTCTTCGGGCGAGCCTTGGGCTTCGGCGGACGAGCCGCGGCCTTCCGCTTCGTCCCCCGCTTGGGCACCGAGTGCGGCTTCTTCACGGACTTATTGGGTTTTTTCTTGGCGCGGGCCGCCATCGCGTAAGCCTCGACCGCGCGGCGCAGAACGAGCACCAGGCGGAAAAGTCGGCCCGCAAACTAGTCGCCGAGCGCGCGTCCCGTCAACAAGCATCGCCAGGGCGCGAGCCGATTTTCGTTGTCATTTCTCGGCGAAGTAGTCCGGGAAGAGCTCGCTTGCTGCCAAGCGACCGTCCCGGCAGGTCAGAATCTCGACGCCGCCATCGGTGACCAGGACGGTGTGCTCGAACTGGGCCGAAAGCGAGCCATCCTGCGTGACCGCCGTCCAATCGTCGTCGAGCACGCTGACCTCCCAGCCACCCAAGTTGATCATGGGTTCGATGGTGAAGGTCATCCCCGCCTTGAGGCGGATACCTCGCCCCCAGGTGCCGTAGTGATTCACCTTGGGCTCGTCGTGGAATTGGCGCCCGATGCCGTGGCCGACGAAGTCGCGTACCACCGAGCAGCCGCGGGCCTCGGCGAACTCCTGGATGGCCGCACCGATGTCGCCCAGACGCCCACCCGGCTTCACTTGCGCGATGCCGAGCTCGAGACAACGCCGCGCGACTTCGGTGACCTTCTTGGCTTCGGCGCTGGGCTCCCCGATGTAGAAGGTCGCAGACGTGTCGCCGTGGAAGCCCTTGTAGATGTGCGTCACGTCGACGTTGATGATGTCGCCCTCGACGAGCGTGCGCGCGGAGGGGATGCCGTGGCAGACGACCTCGTTCACGCTGGTACAGACGCTCTTGGGGAAGCCCTTGTAGTTCAGAGGCGCCGGGCGTGCTCCGAGCCGCAAAGTGTCTTCGTGCACGAAGCGATCGATGTCCGCCGTCGTGATGCCCGCGCGCAGCATCTCACCGACTCGACACAGAGTGCCGGCGGCGAGGCGACACACCTCGCGCATCGCCTCGATCTCTCGGGGCCCTTTGATCTCCACGGTGCCAGTGCGAAATCCCATGAACTTCAATGCGTGAGCTCTCCCATGAGGCGGGCCCGCTCGATGGCTCCTACCACACGTTGGTTCTCGGCCTCGACGTACCAGCGCAGAGTGGCTTGGCCGCCCTGATTGTAGCGTTTGTAGAGCAGAACGACCGGAGTGCCAACCAGTCCGGATTCGACGCTCTTCAGGAACGCGAAGCTCGGGCTCTCGGCCCCTACGCTCAGCGACACCTTCTCGTCGGGCAGAGCTCCCTTCACCGCTGGAGAAACCAGCGCGAGGTCCACGACGAAGTGCTCGGTCTCCCCCGTGCTGTCGAGCGTGACGGTCACCACGCGGCCCCGCGCGATGCCTTCGGCGAGCTTCGCCCGCTCAGCGGTGGGCTCCGACGAATCGGCGATGGCCCCGAAGAGCTCCGGGCTGAAGCGATCGTCCAGCAGCCCGGCATCGCGTACCGTGTAGGCCGGAAGCCCGTCCGCGGCGGCATCGCGGACCGGATTCCGGTTGACGGTGCAGGCGGACAAGCCAATCAAGAGACCCGCGGTCAGGCCGCGGAGAGGTGCTGGCATGGTCGGGAACCGATTCTGGAAAGCGGAGCTTGCTCCATCGTTTGTGCCCGTCCAACGTCTAAGCAGAGCGCCAGCTTGAGCGGTTCGGGTTTTCGGTGTACGCCTGAGTCGCAGAGAGCCTCTAGCCACCAAGGATTTCGGGAGGATAGCCAATGAAGCTCCGGGACTTCGGGATGCTCGCCACGATCAGCGCCCTCAGCGTCGCCTTCGCGACCGAGCCTGCCCACGCCGAGGCCAAGAAGCCGGCCGCCAAGGAGAAAAAGACGGAGGAGGCCGCGCCGACCGGTCCCTCCAAGATGAAGGGCAAGCTCGGGCTGAGCCCGAAAGGTGTGGCGTGGGGCGTGTCCCTCGAAGGCCTCGCCAAGATCTACGACAAGGTCGTCGACGAGGAGTTCGCCGCGCTCTACCGCAAGGTCCAACCCGGTCCCGCCATGGAGTCGCTCGACGCCGAGGTGGCGGACCGAAAGCAGCTGCTCCGCCGTAACAAGATCCTGTTCGGCGAGCTCCCGACGGGCGTCGACTACAGCGCGCTCAAGGGCGAGTACAGCTACGCCAACAAAGAGAGCATGACCAAGCTGACGCTCCGCACGGGCGTCACGCGAAACTTCTTCTTCTTCGAAGACAAGCTCTGGAAGGTGTACGACGAGCACAAGCTCCGCAAGGGCGGGCAATACGGCGAGACCTGGGAAGAGGCCACCGAGATCCTGACCAAGCGCTTTGGCGCGGCACCCTTCAAAGTCGAGGCGGATTTCGCCAAAGGCCGCAGCTTCGAGGAGCTCCAGTGGCAGGACGGCACGACGGTGATCCGCGCGATCAACCGCGCGCCGGTCATCGCGATGGTCTACCAGGACGCCACGGTGTACTTCAATCTGCCGAGGTACCGGCCGAACAAGCCGAAGAACCCGCACGCCATCGACAAGGACGTGCAGGCGGTCACGGCCAAGCCGCCGCCCGAAGAGAAGAAGGCGCCCGAGCCGCCCAAGCAGAAGCCCAGGGCCAAAGGCAACAAGTAGTTTCGCAGGGACTCGTCGGCGATCACGTCTCGGCTCCGGGACATGTTCTGCGGGCGCGCGCCAGCACCCGAGGTCCATCCCGCGTAGGCGGAAGGGCGGAGCGCGCGAGTGTTCTCGCTGCCGGTTGCTTCGGGGCAACCTCGCGTCACTCGCCAACGGGTCGAGCGCCCGCCGGCAAGAGCGCGCCCGACGAGATTGTGATCTGCGCCTTGGGCGCGACGGTGCGGATGGCCGGCTCGATGATCTGTCGCCGGGCGAGGGCGTTGCCGGGGCAGCCGGCGAAGCGCCCGCCGAGGTGGAGCGACACCGTCTCGTCGTCCAGGCTGACGAGGTAGAGCACGCCCCCGTCCGCGCGAACCAAGGGGTCGAGCACCTCCCGCAGGACCCGCAGGATTTCGTCGTGACCGCCCATCGAGGAAGGCGAAGCTACCACGGCGCTTGACCTCGCTCCTACCCTTACTCTACGTTCCCGCCCCCGCAGCCGGTCGGCGCCCGATCGGAGGGCGGCGCTCGAGCTGGCGCGTGAAGCCCCGAGTGCTACGTTTCCTGGGTCCGGGCGACCCGAGAGCTGAGAGTTTGTAGAGGAAGAAAATGGTCACCATCCGTCTTGCCCGACACGGCACCAACAAGGCGCCGTTCTATCGCATCGTCGTCACCGACCATCGCCATCCGCGGGACGGCCGTCACATCGAGAACATCGGGACCTACGATCCTCGCAAGTCTCCGGTGCGTTTCGAGATCGACCGCCAGCGGCTGTCGTACTGGAAAGAGCGCGGTGCGCGCCCGTCCGACACGGTGGAGCGCTTGATCAAGCGTCACCCCGCGCCGGCCGCCAGCTGAAGCTCTGGGTCGCACCTCCCTCCGGACACACCACATCCTCCCAGCACCCATTCGGGCGCTCCTCGCAAAGCAGGCGCGCCAGCGACCCCGGAGCATTCACGGACATGGCTCTCAAGGAACTCATCACCACCATTGCGCGCGCCCTCGTCGACGAGCCGGACGCGGTCGAGGTCACCGAGATCGAGGGGGACCACAATTCCCTCATCGAGCTCAAGGTGGCCAAGGGCGACATCGGCAAGGTCATCGGCAAGGACGGGCGAACCGCCCAGTCGATGCGGACCATCCTGACGGCTGCTTCGACCAAGCTCGGCCGCAGGGCTCACCTCGACATCGTCGATTGAGCGCGGTCGAGATCGGCCGAGTCCTCGGCCCCCATGGGTTGGGCGGCGAGCTGAAGGTGCGTCTGCACTGGCGCGGCAGCACGACCCTCGACCAAGCCAAGCGCGTGCTCGTCGCCGGACGCCCCTGCGCCGTCGAGTCGGTGCGCGTGACGCCGCGCGGCGTGCTCTTGAAGCTCGCGGGCATCGACGACCGGGACGCTGCCTTCGCCTGTCGCGGCGCTCTCGTTGCGGTGGAACGCGACGCCTTGCCGCCGCTCGCTCCGGGGGAGTTCTACCTTTCGGATTTGTTGGGCACGGAGGTCCATGGGCCCGACGGCAAGTTGGGCGAGGTCGTCGAGGTGCGCACGCATCCGAGCGTGGACTCCATCGCCGTGCGCTTGCTCGATGGTCGCGTACTCGAGCAACCTCTCAGCGCGCCCTGGCTCGACGAGGTCGATCTCGAAGCTCGCCGCATCGTGCTGAGCTCGAGCGAAGGCATGGTGTAGGGTGAAGATTGGCGTCGTTACGCTCTTCCCCGAGCTCTTCACGCCGTTCGTGGCGACGAGCTTCGTGGCGCGTGCCATCGCGAATGGAAGCTTGGAGGTCGTGCTCGAGGACCTGCGGCCACATGGACTCGGCAAGCACCTGTCGGTGGACGACACCCCCTACGGTGGCGGTTCGGGCATGGTCATGCGCGTCGACTGTCTGGTGAGCGCCATCGAGGCTGCCGAGCTCAAGCTCGGCGGGCGCGCGCATCGCATCTTGCTCACGCCCCAAGGCGAACCCCTCCGTCAGGGTCACTTGGTGGAGCTCGGCGCGCGCTCGGCGGTCTTGATGATCGCGGGGCGCTACGAGGGATTCGACGAACGCGTGCTCGGCTACGTCGACCAGGAGCTCTCGCTCGGCGATTTCGTGCTCACCGGTGGCGAAGTGGCAGCCATGGCCGTCATCGAGGGTACTGCGAGGCTCTTGCCCGGCGTGCTCGGCAACGAGGACTCGCCGCGCGAGGAGTCGTTCAGCCCGGCCTGGGACGGCCTGCTCGAGTACCCCCAGTACACCCGACCTGCAGAGTTCCGCGGCGAAGGCGTGCCGGAGATCCTGAAGAGCGGCGACCACGCCAAGATCGCCGCCTGGCGTCGCGAGCGCGCGCTCGAACGCACGCGTGTGCGTCGCCCCGACCTGGTGGTGGACAATCCGGCGGCGGAGAAGCCGCGATGAGGCGCGTCGCTGCGCTCCTCGTGCACCACCCGGTGCTCGATCGCCAGGCCGCCATCGTGACGACGGCCATCACGAACCTGGATCTGCACGACATCGCGCGGAGCGCGTACACCTTCGGGCTCGGTGACTTCTTCGTGTCGCATCCGGTGGCCGCGCAACGCGAGCTCGCCCTCCGCGTGCGCGAACACTGGACGAACGGGAGCGGTGCCAAGCGGATCCCCGATCGCAAGCCACCGATGGAGCGCCTCACCATCGTGGAGTCGGTGGAGCATGCGCTCGACGCGTTGGCGCCGGCCGAGCTCTGGGTGACGAGCGCCCAAGACGGAGCCGGCGCGACGAGCTATCGGCGCGCGCGCGAGCAGCTCGCCGAGCCTGGCCGGAACGTGCTCCTCACGTTCGGAACCGGCTGGGGCCTCGGTCCCGAGGTCCTCGCGCGCGCGGCGCTCCGGCTCGAGCCCATCCGCTCGCCTCGCGCCGATGGGTTCAATCACCTGAGCGTGCGCGCCGCCGCTGCCATCACGTTCGAGCGGTTGCTCGGCGTGCAGTGAGTCGAGCGCTCTCTGCGCTGGGTACGCCGGGCCGCTCCCACTCCGCGAGGGCCGGCTCGACCACGAGGCCGCCGGGTCGAGCTCGGCGCAGCTCGACGAGGCCGAGCCGCGCCGGTTGGTCCCGAAAGGGATGGAGCAGCGCCATGCGTTTTGGCACGAGCCCGTGGCGCTCTGCACCGGCGAAGAAGCGCGCCAGACTGCGCGCCGGATAGACGAAGGCCGCGCGTGCACGCGGACCCGCGAGCGCCACGGCCGCGGCGCGGAGGAACGGCTCCAGGCTGCCAGCGCGGGCGGTCTCGCGTTCGGGGCGAGCGGCGCGCCGCTCACCACGCTCGAAGTAGGGCGGATTGACCAGCACCAGGTCGAAGGCCGCATGGAGCGCGCGGGGCAGCCCGCGCGCGAGGTCGTGCTCGAGCACGCGGCCCGCTTGGGCGGCGCGTTCGAGGTTCTGCCGGCAGAGCTCGGCGAGTTGCTGATCCTGCTCCACGCACGTCAGGCACTCGATGCGGGTCATGCAGCTCGCGCCGAGACCGAGCGCTCCGATGCCTGCCCCGAGGTCCAGGACGCGCCGCGCTCTTCCTTGCCGCGTCGCGAACTCAGCGAGCCACAAGGCATCCACGTTGAAGCGGTAACCGCGGCGAGGCTGCGTGAGGCGGAGCAGTCCGCCGAACAAGGTGTCGGTCGTGGTGTCGCCTGGGGTCACGGACGGATCACGGCACCTGGAACGGCCGGAGCCCGCGCAAAGTCACACTGGTGACGCTGTTCGGGAACACGCGCACGTCGAAGTATCCGAGCGAGACCAACTTGGCTTTGTCGCCGTCGGGCACGAGGCCCGTGCCGGCGACTCGGGTGTACGCGCCTTCGGCGCCGCCCGCCTTGATGTCGAACGCAGCGTAGAGAGCGGTGCGCCCCGTCCCGATGTCCCGCCGGCTACCGTCGGGCAGGGGGTCGTCTTCGCTGTCGTTGAAGTACTCGAGCGCGAGGCGATTCCCCGAGACGTCGACGCGGGCGAACTGCAGCCGGTAGTTGTCACAGTCGTGGACCTCGCCGCCGATGACGGCGTTGCCGTCCGGGATCGTCTTGCCGATGGCCACCGTGGGAATCGTCCCGAAATCGTCCTCGGCCAGCGCGCGGATCTTGTACGTGTAGGTGCCGGCGCTGGCGTCGTAGTCCGGATCGCCCTCGTGCACGTAGATGTTGTACGTGTAGAGCGGCGCCCAGCCGTCGCCGTAGGTCTTGATGACGAGCTCCTGGTTCATGGGCACGTCGGGGTACTCGTATTCGCGGTCGAAGCGCACTTCGTCCGTGCACGAGTCCTTCACCGGAGTCTGCACGAGCTTCATCGAGTCCTTGGCCTCGACCGGAGCTCCGACGAGCTGGTCCAGGGCGCCGTCGGTGGCCGGGTCGCCGGTACGCTTGACCGTGTAGACCTCGATCTTCACGCCGCCGTGCGGCGACGTCTGCGGGCAACTGCTGCCGGCAGCGCACCAGCTCGAGCCTTCCGTGTTCACGAGGTCGAACTCGGCGCAACCGCCGTTGGCGAACGGGCGCAGGATGCCGGTGAGCTTCGCGGTCTTGCTGCTCGTGGCCGGCTTCGCGGGGTAGCCGTCGGGATCGAAGCACTTCAAGTTGGGAGGCGCCCCGCTCGGGTCGGCGTACTCGACGGTGTCCGTCGTGCGCGTGAGGAACTTGTTCGAGGCGGAGTTGCCCGGCTCGCCCACCATCACGCAGCAGCTGTCGATGGGCCGACCGCAGTTCTTCGTCCCCATGCACGTGTTCTGGCAGAACTCGTCGTTGGCGGGGCGGGTCGAACCGTCACAGATCCCCTTGCCGTTGTTCTCGTAGCTCGTGTTGCCACCGGAGCCGGACTTCGCAGGGTTCTTTTCGTCGGAGCAAGCGGAGGCGAGGAGGAGCAAAGACGCCCCACCGACGGCGAAGGAACGGTGCAGACTACGCATGGAAGACCTCTCTGGCCCGGGGCCCGGGTGAAGAAAAACCCCCGCACCCCCGTCGAAACGCGTGGTGAAGGGCCCCGAGAACTTAGCGAATTGTCCGGCCATCCGCATGCAATTTGCAGGCTTTGTCGCAATTTCGCCTGGCCCGGGTTGGAGCGCGCCCGAAGAAGATGGCAGATTCCGCCGCCTCTCCGCCGAGCGTTCGGCGGGGGCCCCGCGGGGGTGAGTGGGAACATGACCGGAAAGCGACGCACGTTGGGTAGCTGGGCAGCACTGGCGGTTTGCCTCATCGCGACGAATGCCTTGGGTGGCGAAGAGCTGCGCGAAGCCGCCAAGAAACCACCGAAAGATCCCGAGGCCGCGTTCGAGCTCGGCCGCTCGCTCCGGCGCGCCGGTGAGTTCGACGATGCGCTGCGCGTGCTGCGCGGGGCGGCACTCAAGGCCAAGGGCGAGCTCGCGGTTCGCGCCCGGCTCGAGGCGGCGCGAACCCTGATCAGCGCGAATCGCCAGAAAGACGCGCTACGGGAGTGCCAAGGCATCAAGCCGCTGGATGCCGTCAAGTGGGACGTATGCGTGGCCGAGTCGCACTTGCTTTGGAAGCGCGCCTCGCTCGCGTTGCCTGCCGCCGAGCGTGCGCTGGAAGCGGCGGCCGGCGACTACGATGCGCTGGTCGCCAAGGGGCGTGCGCTGCGCATGATGGGCAAGAGCGCGGAATCCGAAGCCGCCTTCCAGAGCGCCATCGCCAAATCCGCTGGCCGCTTCCAGGCTCATCTCTACCTCGCCGAGCTCTACTCGGGACTCGGCAAGCAGAGCGACGCGGTCGCTGCGCTGCGCAAAGCCGTCGCAGCAGATCCCGACGAACCGACTCCCATGCTGGTGCTTGCCGAGGCGCTCCCGGCGTCCGCCGAAGCATCGGACCTTCTGGAAAAGGCGCTGAAGATTCGGCCGAAGTTCGGCGCCGCGCTGGCGCGAAAGGGCGAGCTCTTGCTGGAACAAGGCAAGGTGGCCGAAGCCGAAGCCGCGTATCGCGCCGCGGTGGCGACCGACGCGAAGATGGCGGATTGGCAGGCCGGCCTCGCCCGCGCGCTCGTGGCCAAAGGCACGTTCGACGAAGCCTTGAAGGTGGCCAGCGTGGCGCTGAAGCTCGTCAGCAACCACGCGCTGGCGAAGCTCGCCGAGGCCGACGCCATCGCAGGCAAAGGCGACATCGATCTCGCCATCGAAGCGTACGAGAAAGCGGCGAGCTTCTCCCGCGAGAACCCCTGGCCGCTGGTGAACGCGGCGCGTGCGTGCCTCGGCGGCAATCGCCCCACGACCGCGCGAGCGTTCGCCGACCGCGCGGTGCAATCGTTCCCCGAGTTCGCGCCCGCGTGGCTGGCGCTCGGTGACGTGGCCGTCGCCGGCAAAGACAAGTCTGCCGCCAAGAACGCCTACCAGAAGGCGCTCACCGCGCCCAAGGGCAACGTCGACAAGGCAGCGGTGAAGAAGAAGCTCGCGGCACTCAAGTGAGCTCGAACGCCGCCCGCTCGGGGGCCCTGGCGCCAGGCAGCGAGTTCTGGCGGCGCTTGGCCTACGCCGGCGCGCGCCACGGTCCCAAGGCTTGGCTGCGCCTGAGTCCGCCGGTTTTCGGTCTGGCGTTCGCGCTCGCGCTTCCGCGAGCCCGGGAACGTGTGCGGCAGAACCTGCGCCGCTCGGTCGGACCGCGAGCGCGCATTCCGGAAGGCCTCGACGTCTGCCGCACGTTCATGAGCTACGCGGGGTGCCTCGCCGAAGCGCTCGGTGCCGAGCGTCCGGACGCCGCTGAACGCGCCTGCCACTTTCGCGACTTGCGCCAGAAGGACTTGCTCGCGGGGCAGGGCGGTTTGATCGTCGCGACGGCGCACTTCGGAGCTTGGGATGCCGCGGCGCCCCTGCTCGCTCGCGACTTCGCTCGCCCGGTGATCGTGGCGATGGAAGCCGAGGCGGACCGCGGCGCTCGCGCGCTCCACGACGGGGTGCGGGAGCGCGCGGGCGTGCGCGTGGTCCATGTCGGATCCCACCCGCTGGACGCATTGCCCTTGCTCCACCACTTGAAGGATGGCGGCGTGGTGGCCGTGCAGCTCGACCGACCCTCGGCCGGCGGCCGCTCCGTCACGGTCCCGTTCCTCGACTCGAAGCTGGAGATGCCGGTGGGCCCGTTCCTCCTGGCCGCGCTCGCACGCGTGCCCCTGGTTCCACTGTTCGTCCGGCGGGTCGGGTTCTTCGACTACGAGCTCAGCGCAGGTCCACCGCTCCGGGTGCCTCCTCGGCCAACCGACGAGTTGCTCTTGGCGCGGGCTGCCGAGGCGGCGCAGGAAATCGAGCGCGCCGTCCGCGCCTGTCCGACGCAGTGGTTCGAGTTCGGCGTTTGAGCGTCAGCCCCCACGGGGTTCGGGCACGAGCGCGGATGGAGCTCCCCGAGCGCGCCCCGCGCGGCTCCGCCCGGGCCGCGCGCAGGGCGCCGAACCCGGGTGCTCATCTCCGGAGTGGCGCTCGGAGCGGGGGTTTGGCAATAAGGGGGCCCATGCGTCTTCAAGTCGGGACCGACTCGCTCCGCGGTGACATCCGAGCCTACGCGCGGCGCTTCGACTTGCTCGAGCTCTTTGCCGAGAAGGGGCGCCTGCCGCGGATCGAGCGCCTGCGCGAGATGCGCGGCGCGGTCACCGACGAGTTCGTGTTCAGCGTGCGCGTGGGCCGCCGCCTCGCGACGCTCGAGGTCGGGGCAGAGACGGAGCAAGCGAAGAGCTACGCGCTCGAAGTCGCGGCTGCGCTCGGGGCTCGCTTCTTGGTTCTGCAGACGCCGCACACCGTGATGCCCACCGCTCGCGTGCGCCGCCGGCTGGTCGAGCTCGCCCAAGAGCTCGACGGAGACTACGAGCTCGCGTGGGAGCCCCACGGCCTCTGGCAAGACGACGACGCCGCGGAGACCGCCGAGCAGATGGGGGCGGTGTTGGTCCGCGACCTCAGCCGCGAAGCGGCCCCGGAATCGTCCATCCTCTACACGCGGCTGCGGGCGCTCGGGCGAAGCGGCGTGTCCGTCGACGGCCTCGATCGCACGGCCCTCGCCCTGGCCGGAGCCGACGAGGCCTTCGTCATCATCGAGGGCGAAGGAGCAGTGCGCGCCGCCGCAACGTTGCGTGAGACGCTGAAAGAGGCGTTCGCCGAGGACGACGACGCGGACCAGGACGACGACGAAGAAGACGAAGACGACTCGGCGGATGCGGCCGAGGGCGAAGACGAAGCAGCAGACGAAGCAGCAGACGAAGACGAGGACGACTCGGCATGAAGCGCAGATCACAGGCGGTGTCGAACAATCCCGTCGCGGTGGAGGCTGCGCGGGAGCAGCTCGCGGCCGGCGGCTCTGCCGTGAGCGCGGTGCTCGCCGGGTTCTTCGCGGCCGCCGGAGCCCACGCCGGTGTGCTGCTCGGCCCGGTCAGCGTGTTGGTCGGCGGTGTCGGCATCGGAGCGCGAGCGTTCGACGGGCGCCTGCGCCAGCCGGGCCTCGGCGTGAAGCGCCCTCGGGGCGCGACGTCCGACGACCCGATCCCCGATGCAGCCCGGGTGGCGGTTCCGACGGCCGTGTCCGCCGTGGCCGTGGCGCTCGCGTACGACGGCGGGAAGAGCCTGACGCAGCTCTTGAAGCCCGGCATTCAGCGGGCGGTGCGTGGCGGAGCGGAGCACCGCGCGGGCGTCCTGCGCTTGGTGCGGGGCGCCGGGGCGGCCGCTTTCAACGACACCGGTTTCGTGCGCGCGCTCCTCCGCGTCGCCGGGCCGAGCCAAGGGGGACAGCTCTCGCCCGCGGACTTCTCGGACGTGCCCCGGGTGGACGCGGACGCTTTCGAGCGCAGTCTCGACGGTAGGAAGCTCTTCGAAGCGCCCTGGGCGCGGGAGATCGAGCCACCAGAGGCGACCGATTGGGGGACCGGAGCGGCCATTTGCGCCGTCGACGTGCGACGCGTTTTCGCCGCGCTCTCGTTCCGCCGGCTCGCTCATGGGTTCGCGCTCGACGAGCTCGACCTCGAGGCGCCGCTCGCGGCGGTGCCGGTACGCCGCGGCGTCACCCGCGTTCAGCCGGGCGCGCGTCTCGCCGTGCCCGCACCGCTCGCGCTGGTCGCCGATGCATCGGGCGCCATCTCCGAGGTGGTCGCCGCACCCGCGCTCCCGTACATCGATGCCCTCGCCCAGACGACGCTGCGCATTCGCTGTCAGCTCTCGAGCGGCGAAGTCGAAATCGTCGCCGGTTGATCCACGTCGCGCTGGTCAGGCGACGTGGACGCCGTGCTTCTTCGCGAACGCGAGCAGCCCGATCTTGTCGATGGTGCGGAGGTCGGACGTGGTGACCTTGAGGGTCACGTAGTGTCCGAGCTCGGGCACGAACAGACGGCGCTTCTGCACGTTGACCTGCTGCCAACGCGGCGTCTTGATGTTCGAGTGAGAGACGTTCTTGGCGCGCATGCGACGCCGGCCGGTGATTTCGCTTCGGGCCATGGGGGGCGGCTATCTAGCCCAGCCCAGCCACTCCATCAAGCGGTTCCGCTCTTCGGAACCCCCTCGACTCGGGCGCCCACGAGCGAAAGCCTACGTGCCTCGGGGGCCCAGAAGGTGGCGAGAAGCTGGAACAATCCGAGGCTCGCGACGGTCGCTGCACAGACCAGCCCGACCGCGGTCGCCGGGTAGGTCAGGTAGCCGGTCGTGGCGTCCGCGAGCACGAAGTGTCGGAGCGCCACTTCGAGCGGGATTCCCCCGAGGACCAGCGCCGCCCAGAGCGCCCCCCAGCCGGTGGTGCCCTGGCCTGTGAACCCAAAGAGCGAGCAGAGCACGAACGCGATGCTGAGGCCGGCGCCGAGCCGGGGCACCCAAGGGGCCGCTCCGTCCGCCACCAGCGCAACCTCCATCCCGACGAAGGGGAGGGAGAGCACCAGCGCACCCGCGAGGACGCCTCGCGCACGTCCGAACGCCGTGTACCGAGCGCGGAAGAAAAGCGCCGCTGGCAGCGTCGTCAGCGTGACCAGCCGCGCGACGCCGCGCGCGACGTTGCCGTCCACCGTGAGGCCTCCGAGGGGGCCTCCACTCTTCATCCCGAGCGCCATCAGCGTGAGCCCAACGACCAAGGCCACCACGGCCCGAAGAGCGTACGGGAACGGTAGAAGCGCTACTGCGCTCAGGGCGCCCGCGGCCGAGAAGGCGATGGTCGCACCCTCGACGCGATCATCGGGCACGCCCACCCCGAAGCGCATCGCGAGGCCGAGCAGGGTCAAGGTCAGCGCAACCAACACGAGCCAGACCCGGCACTCGTTCCGGGACGGCTGCAGCGGGGCGAGCTCCTCCCTCAGGACCTCGGAGGCGAGGAGCGGGGGCTTCGGTTCGCTGACCGCGCGGTGGATTCCTGACGTCGGTCCGCGCTGAAGGGGCGCGGTAGATGGGTCTGGCATCGAGATCAGCTGGCGCTCATGCTAGCGCCAGCTCCCCGAGCCGCGCCACAACTGCCCGGCAGTATGCGCGTGCGACCTCGAACTCGTTGTCTTTTTTCTGGAGCGTCGGCTCCACCATGTAGAGACGACGGCTGATTTCTACCTGAACGGCGTGGATGGCCTCGCTCGGCCGCCCGTAGTGCGCCGTCGAGTAGCCGCCCCGGTAGGGGTCGTCGTGGGCGACGCTCCAGCCGCGCTCGCGGGCCAGCACGTCGGGCACGGCGATGACCTCCGCGGCCGCGCTGGTGCGACCTCGACTTCCGGGCACGACGTCGGCGCGCGGGCGACCGGGGTCCCTGTGCCCGAGTCGCCCACGCGAAGGCATCGAGTGGCCGCAAAGCAGAATGGCAAAGCCGAACTTCTCCCGCTTTCGCTCGAGCGCGCGCCGGAGCGTCGAGTGGTAGGGGCGGTACACGTCCCGGAGCCGCCGCTCCAGTTCGGCTCGAGTGAGCGGGCCCGCCAGTGCGGGGAGGTTTTCGGTGGTCGAGCGCCAGACGAGGCCGTGGGGTGACGAACGGGCGGCCCCGCCCTCCACCGTGAGCGCATCGACGTCGTCTGGTGCCCGATTCAAGTCGCAGACATAGCGGCTGAGGTGGGAAACAACGAGCGTGGCGCCCTCCAGCGGAGCGTCCGCGTACAGGTCGTCGGTGTAGAGGTCGGCGTCCTGGCCGATGGAGCGGGCGGGCGCGATCAGCGTCGCCAGTGCGGTGGGATCGACGTGCAGACCGGCGTGGGGCACCTCGACGACCACGGGCGTTTCGCGTGCGCTGGGCTCTCGAACGCTGAAATACACTTCTTCGGGCTTACCGTGGAATCTCGTGGGCGACCAGTCCGGTCGGCGGACGCTAGCCCCGTGGATGCGCGCGGCGATGTGCGTTCTTCACGTGGTCCAGGCTGACGTGAGTGTAAATCTCGGTGGTCGAGACGTCGCTGTGGCCGAGCAACGTCTGGACGCTGCGAAGATCCGCGCCGCCGGCCAAAAGGTGGGTGGCGAACGAGTGGCGCAGCTGATGGGGGTAGGCACGGCCGCGCACGCCGGCTGCGCGGGCGTAGCGCCCTACGATTTTCCAGAAGGCCTGGCGTGTGAGCGCCCTGCCACTCGGGCCTGGGAACAGGAAGGCGCTCGGCGCTCGGGCGGCGCCGGCGGCCGCCTCCGCTCGACGGCCCAGGTACTCGCTCAAGTGTTCGAGTGTGACCTCGCCCAAGGGCACGAGCCGGCGTTTTCCGCCCTTGCCGAGGGCTGCGACGATGCCACGGGAGAGGTCCACGTCGCCGAGCGTGAGGTTGCAGAGTTCGCTGACCCGCAGCCCCGCCGCGTACGCCACGCTCAGCATGGCGCGATCCCTGAGCCCGCGCTCTCGACGCACGTCCGGAGCCTCGATCAAGCGCAGGACCTCGGCTTCCCCGAACGCGTGGGGAAGCTTGCGACCGAAACGCGGGCGGGCGGTGAGGCTGCTGGGATCGTGGTCGAGCACGCCTTCCCGGAGCAGGAAGCGCAGGAAGCCACGCATGCTCGAGAGGTGGCGGGCTGCGCTCCTCGGGCCGAGGCCAGAGCGGGCGAGGGAGGATTGCCAGGCCGCGAGCTTCGCCAGATCGATCTGCTTCGGGTCCTTCACCCCGGCCTCGTCGAGGAACCCCGAGAGCTTGGCCAGGTCCCGGGCATACCCCGCGACCGTGTTCGGCGAGAGCGCCCGCTCCACCCGAAGGTGCGCGAGGTAGAGGTCCACCGCTGCGTCGACGCGCATGCCCGTTCAAGGTAGCGCGAGCACGGTCCCGGGGAAAAAATCGGTCTTCATCCACCCGCGGCGGCCCGGACCAGCGCCCGGAGGAACGGACCGGGGTCGTCCCGTTCCATGAGGGCCTGGCCGATCAGCGCCGCGTCGACCGCTCGATCACGCACCGCCGCGACGTCGGCTTCGGTGGCGAGCCCCGAGAGGTGGACTCGGCACATCTCCGACGGCACGCATTCGAGCACCCGGGTGGCGCGCGACGGGTCCAGGGTGAGGGTGTCGAGATCCCGGGCGTTGACGCCGATCCAGTCGGCGCCAGCGGAGATGGCCGTTCGGGCCTCGGCTTCGCTCACCACTTCCACGAGCGGCGAGAGCCCGCGGTCTCGGGCTGCCCTGACCAGGCGCTCGAGCAGGCTCGGTTCGAGACAGCGCACGATGAGCAGCACCGCGTCGGCGCCCGACGCGCGCGCCCAATCGAGCTGGAGCTCGTCGAGCACGAATTCCTTGCAGAGCAAAGGCACGCTCACGCGCTCGCGGCAGGCGCGAAGATCGTCGAAGCTCCCCCCGAAGAAGCGTGCGTCCGTGAGCACGCTCACCATGCTGGCGCCCGCTTCGGCGTACGCTGCGGCGCGCTCGTCGGCGCCGAGCCGGGTCGAGAGCTCCCCCGCCGAAGGCGAGCGCCGCTTGATCTCGGCGATGAGCCGCAGCGGAGCGCCCGAAGTGCGCGCGAGGTCCACCGGGCGCGGCTCGAAGCCCCGGGGCAGAGGTCGGGATCGGAGCGCCTGGATCTCGCGGCGCTTCTCCTCGAGGATTTCAGCCAGTACGCCCATCACCGAGTTCCGCCAGCGCCAGCGCTCGCTCCCGCCAGCGATCGAGCAGCGCCAGCGCGTGGCCGCTCGTGATGGCGTGGCGCGCGCGCTCCACGCCCTCTTTCGGCGCGCAGCCGTCCGCCACCACGAGCGCCGCCGCTGCGTTGAGCAAGAAGGCGGGCGTTGCCGGATGGTCTTCGCCCGAGAGCACCGACAGGACCGCGCGCGCGTTTTCTTCGGCGTCGCCCCCGCGGATCGCCTCGTGGGGTGTCGACGGGAGTCCGAAGTCGGCCGGGTGGATCAAGCGCTCGACGATATGGCCGCCGTCGAGCTCGCTGACGCGCGTGGGGCCGAGCGGGCTGACCTCGTCGAGCCCGTCTTCACCGCGCACCACCCAGGCGCGCACCACACCGAGCCCCCGCAACGTCTCGGCCAAGATGGGCCGGAGCGCGTCGTCGTACGCACCGAGGAGCTGGTGAGTGGCGCGCGCCGGGTTCGCCAGTGGGCCCAGGCAGTTGAAGATCGTGCGGATGCCGAGCTCGCGGCGGGCGACTCCGCCATGGCGCATGGCCGGATGGTGGGTCGGGGCCATGAGAAATGCGATGCCAACTTCGTCGAGCAAGCGCGTCGCTGCGGCGGGAGGCAGGTCGAGCGGCACGCCCAGGGCCTCGAGCACGTCGGCGCTGCCGGCCCGGCTCGAGACGGCACGGTTGCCGTGTTTGGCCACGACCACCCCCGCGGCAGCCGCCAGGAGCGCGGCCCCCGTCGACAGGTTCAGGGTGCCAGACGCGTCGCCGCCGGTGCCGCACGTGTCGAGCACCTTCGGGCTGCGATGCTCCACGGCCAGCATGGAGCTTCGCAGGGCCATCGCCGCCGCTTCGATGATGGGTGCCGTCTCGCCCCGGAGGCGGAGCGCGACGGCGAAGCCGGCGACCTGCACCGGTGTCCACTCGCCGGCCAGGATGGCCTCGAACACGCGTCGGACGGTGGTTCGGCTGATGCCGCCCGCGCTCGTGAGCTCGGCGAAGACCTCGGGGAACCGCGGAGCGTGACTCATAGCGACTCGAGCCAGTTCTCGAGCAGCGCGAGGCCATGCTCGGTCAGGATGGACTCGGGGTGGAACTGCACGCCTTCGATGCGAAGGCTACGATGCCGGAGCGCCATGATCTCGCCCTCGGCGGTGGTGGCGCTCACTTCGAGGCACGTTGGGAAGCTGGAGTTTTCCGCGATGAGCGAGTGGTAGCGGGTGGCCAGGAAGGGCGAGGGGAGGCCGCGGAACAGCGTCCGCCCGTCGTGCACGATCGGGGAGGTCTTGCCGTGCATCAGCCGGCTTGCCCGCACCACGCGGCCGCCGAAGGCCTGGGTGATGCTCTGGTGTCCGAGGCAAACGCCCAGCATCGGGAGCTCGCCGCCGAGCTGCGCGATGAGCTCCAAGGTGACCCCGGCGTCGTCGGGTGTCCCGGGCCCCGGAGACAGCAGGATGCCGGCGGGTGCGAGCGCCCTGACGTCCGCGACCTCGACGCGATCGTTGAAGCGCACGTCGCAGCTCGCGCCCAAGGTCTCGAGGTATTGCACCAGGTTGTAGGTGAACGAGTCGTAGTTGTCCACGACCAGCACCCGTCCGTACACGGCCGAGAAGGTGTCACTCTTCGCGGGGTCGGTCAAACCGTTCGACGCACCAAATTTCGCCGCCTCGCGCGCCTTTCCGTACGATTCCTCCATGCACGAACGCCGCAGCTCTCCGCGTCAGCCCTTCGACGTGTTCGTGAACAAGTTCATCCGTGGCTACCCGCACGCGTGCCGCGCCATCGACGTGTCCGCCGGCGGCATGGAGCTCGAGTGCCTGGGCCAGCCCGACAGCTACATGCCGTCGTTCTCCCTCGAGCTCCGCTTGCCAGGCGACCCCCACACGGTGTGGCTCTGGGCCCGCCGCGTCGCACGCGTGGGGCGCCGCGAGCGCTACGAGTTCTTGCACGCGAGCGCGGAAGACCGCCACCGCCTGGCACGCTACCTGGCGAGCTGACCTCTCGGCGCCGAGCGACTTCGAGCCGCAGGGGCGGCGTCGGCGAGACGCTGGTGCTTGCCCATCTGCCGGGAGGCCCCCCAATATTTGTGCTTGCCCATCTCGCGGGCAGGCACGCGAGCGAAGCGAGCGCGCCGAAGGCGGCGGGGGGAGCGGTCGCACCAGCGAGCCGCGGGGGGAAAGGCCCCCCAATATTCGAAGCGAGCGCGCCGAAGGCGGCGGGGGGAGCGGTCGCACCAGCGAGCCGCGTGGGGAAAGGCCCCCCAATACTCGAAGCGAGCGCGCCGAAGGCGGCGGGGGGAGCGGTCGCACCAGCGAGCCGCGGGGGGCACGGCCGCAAGGCCGCCCCATTCTCAGTAATCGTGCTCGCGCAGGAACTTCTCGATGCGGAGGTTCACGAGCTCTGGATACTCGATGGCCGCGTAGTGCGTCGCGCCGCGCACGACCAGGATCTCGCCACCCGGGATGCGGCGAGCCATCTGTTGGGCGAGCTGCCTGGGGGTGAACGCATCGCGGTCGCCCGTGATCACCAGCGTCGGTACCACGATGGAGTCGAGGACGTGCGAGGCGTCGTGCTCTCCTAGCTCGCGCAGGATCTGGAGGTAGAGGTCGAGGTTCACCGCGCCGAACTCGGAGGCGATCTCGCGGAACAGCTCTTCGTCGATGGTGTTGCCCACGGCGCCCAGGCGCTTCAACCACATGACCGTCTCGGGCCAGCGTGTGGCCCGCTTGAGCACCGACGACGCCGCGGAGTGGAAGCGTTGGACCTGTTCGACGAGTCCGGGAACGACGCGGCGCGAGAGCGGCACGCCGACGGTGTCCAGCGGCCGCCCGAAGGTCCCGTTGACGAGTACGAGGTGGCTCACGAGCTCCGGCCGCCGTTCGTAGAGCTCGAGGATGACCTGCACGCCCATGCTCCAGCCCACGAACGCTGCCCGTTCGATGTTCAGGGTCTCGAGCACCCGCTCCAAGTCGTCGACGTGGGCATCCACCCCGAGCCGCGGTGGGTTCCCGGTCGGGGGCGATGAGCCGTAGAGACCCCGATAGTCCCAGCTGACTATGCGGTAGCGATCGCCCAGGTAGTCCACCTGGTGACGCCAGGACGCGAACGGCCCGCCGAGGCCGTTGGCCAGGACCAGCGGTCTGCCCGGGCCGCGGGTGTCGTGGTACGCGATCTCGACGCCGTCGCTCGCGCCGACGCGCTGTGTATTGACCTCCGGGCGCACGCTCGGGCCTATATCGCCGGCTCGTGCTCGGGCGTAAACCCCCCAAAGCGGACGGCGGTCTCACGTGTCTTCCGTGGCGGTCGGAAACCCGTCGCCGCGCGGGCTCCAAGTTCAATCTTGCCGGCGTCAAACGAGCCGGATAGTGTGCCGCCGACCTTCCGCGCGGCTGCTTTCTGCGAGCGCAAGGCCCAAGAGCACCTTCAATGGCCGAAGAAAAGAAGCCCAAGATCGACCTCAAGTCCCGCCTCGGGAAGAAGACCGTCAGCGCCCCGACCGGACCGACCATCCCGCCGCCCGTCGGGCTCCCGAAGCCAGCCATTCCGGCACCGCCTTTCGGCTCGTCTCCCTCCCAGCCGGCTCGCCCAGCGGTCGATGCGTCGAACCCCTATTCGGCGATCTCTGCCGATCAGGCGCCGGCGCGCGCGGAACCCGCGGCCATCAAGATCGAGATGACCGAAGAGGTCGTCGCGGCGCAGAAGAAGGGCCGCGCGAAGGTCGTGGTTCTCGCGGCGATCACTGCCGTGGTCGGCGGGCTCGTCGGCTATGCGTTCGGTGGCAGCGTCGAACGCAACAAGGGCGCGGAGGCCGCGGTCACTGGCGCCGAAGAGCTGGCAAAGGAGGTGCAAGATGCCTCGAGCAAGATCGACGAGCTCGCCGAGGTGCTGAAGAACGCCCAGGGCAAGCTGAAGGACAGCAAGTATCCCGAAGAGGAAGTGCAGAAGCTCGGCGCCATCGACATCCCGTTCAAAGGCGCGAACCTCACGGGCAAAGGCATCGGCCGCTTCAAGGCCGACATCGTGACCATGCTCATCAGCTTCGCGAGCGGGGCACACGAGGCCAACGAGGGGAAAGACCGCATCCGCAGCCTCCTCACCGGCGCCAAGCCCGCCATCGAGGACCTGCTCGCGCAGCAGACCACGCCGAAGGTGCGCTGGGCGACCTACGTCGAGACGGGCCCGGGTGGGCCGTGGATGAGCATGCAGCTCCTTCCCGAGGCCTTCCTGGTCTCGAAAGAGAAGGACAAGACCTACAAGTGGCCCGACGATTTCAAGATCCCGCAAGGGGGGAAGACCTTCACCCTCAAGCGCTACTCGAGCGGAGATCCGACCAAGGCCAAGGCCGGTGAGCCGTACATGATTCCGGTGAACCCCGGCACGCAGAACTCCGTCTGTCCGTCGGACATCCAGACTCGGCTGGTGCGCGAGCTCCGCGGGTTGGAGGAAGTGCTTCGCGGTGACAAGACGCCGGGCGCCGAGAAGGACGGCCTGATCGACACTGGCAACGTCTTGGTCGACAGGCTGAAGGGCGTCGGGCGTCCCTGATCGGGCTGGCGCTCAAGCAGCGCTGACCCGAGAACTCTTCGGCGTCTCTGTCGTGGATTCGCTTCGACGCACGACCTCGACTTTGATCACGCGCCGATCGTCAGCTTCGCGGACGAGGAAGGCAAAGCCGCTCTCGGTCACCTTCGCGCCGATGTGGGGCACGCGGCCGAGTCGTTCGAGCAGCAGCCCGCCTATCGTGTTGTAGTCGGTGTCCTCGGGGAGCTCCGCGGTGAGGGCCCGATTCAAGTCGGCGATGGAGAGACTCGCATCGACGAGGAAGCGCCCGTTGCCGAGGTCCACCACGTTCTGCTCGTCGACGTCGTGTTCGTCCTGGATGTCCCCCACGATCTCTTCGATCAAGTCCTCGAGGGTCACGATGCCACTCATGCCGCCGAACTCGTCGATCACGACGGCCAGGTGGTGGCGACCCGCCCGCATGTCCTTCAACACCTTGCTCGCCTCTTGCGTCTCCGGCACGAACGCGACGGGGCGCCTCAGGATGCTGTCGACGCTCAGGGTCTCCAGCCGATCGTGATGGGCGGCATAGGTGAGGAGGTCCTTCGCGTGGAGAATGCCGACCACGTTGTCGATGCGTTCCTTGTAGATCGGGTAGCGCGAGTGCCCGCTCTCGCCCACACGTCGCAAGAGCTCCTCGGGCGGGGTCTCGATGTCGAATGCGGTCACGCGGGTGCGCGGGATCATGGCTTCGCCCGCCGTGAGGTCACGGAAGTCGAGCACGTTGCGCACCATCTCCGCCTGGTCGGGGTCGATGGCGCCGGCTCGCTCCCCTTCGCTCACCAGGATCTCCATCTCCGTTTCGGTGACGCGCGGCGGCGGGAGGGTTTGGGCCTTGGTCACGACCTTGCGTCCGACGAGTCGTCCAAGGAGCCACATGGGTGCGGCGAGGGGCGCCGCGAGCAGCTCGATGGGGCTGAGGACCCGGAGCAGAATCAGCCCCGAGCGCTCGGGGGCGCGCAAGGCCACTCCCTTCAGGACTTCGGCCGGGAGCCCGTAACCGAGGACCGCAGCCAGGGCCGCGACCAAGGGCGCCCACGCCCCGAAGACGTGGCCCACCTGCTGGATCAGCAGAGCGGCGCTTGCGGCGATACCGACCACGCGAAGGACCAGCCAGCGGGATTCGATCTGCTGCCCATCTTCGATGTAGCGGTCGAGGGCCGCGCGCTCGCGTCCTTCCAGTGTCTCGCGAAGCGCCGCCTTCCGCGGCCCTGAAAGCATCGCCCAGGCGGCGCTCGCCGCGCCGACCACGGAGACCGCGGCGGCCGGCATGGCAGCGATGGCCAGGCCGACGACAGTAGGTGGTGAGCTCAAGTGGGAAACGCCGGGGCGCCCATCGGCACCCCCTCCGTTCAGAACCTTAGCGTCGGCCCCGTCGCACGCGCAACCCGCGGCGGTCCGCGGCCGAAAAGGGCACGTGACTGCCCGAGCTGCTCGTTCCCACCCCGTCCCCGGACGACCCGTCAAACCGTTGATGTCAAAAGAGAAACGGAGCGCGGCGGCGTGCCCGTTCGCGGCGCACGTCGAGCCACGGCGCCGCGTCGGGCCCGAGTCACCGGCAGCTGTCTCGAGCGCGGCCGTGCCGCTCCCCACCCCCGATCGGCCGGCTCGTTCGCCCTCGCGTGAGGCGCCGGCGCCCTCGGTCGAGCTCGCCGAACGACCTGACCCCGTCGACCCGCTGACCCGAGCGCTCGCCGTCCCCCCGACACGACTCAGCCCGCCTGAGCCAGCGCTCGGCCAGGTTCCGACGTCCGCACTCTCGACCCATTCGATCCCCGACGAATGGATCGAGCGCGTGGTCCGGCGCTTCGCGTGGGGCGGAAACGGGCGACGAGGGACCGCCCGACTCGAGCTGGGAGTCGGGCCGCTGGCCGGAGCGACGCTGACGTTGCACGCGGAAGGCGATGAGGTCGTGGTTCGCGTGGAGGGAGCCAACGGAGACCAAGCCGCAGCATGGGCTGCCCAATTGACGTCGCGCCTCGGCGGGCGAGGGATCGTGGTTCGAGACGTCGAGATTGGATGAGCTCAGGCGCGAAACCCGCGAACGACCCGGTACGAGGCGCCGTCCGCCGGCGCTCCCAGCGCGACGAGCCGCTCGTCCACCGACAGCCAGGCGCTGACGCCCTCTGGTTCGACCGGCTCGGTGAAGTCGGAAGGCGCCAACCGCTGACCCAAGCGGGCGCGACGCTCGCCTTCGGCCGTGAGGTGCGTCGATGGCAGCGAGCGTCGCGCCGCCGCTGCGAGGTCGAGCAGGTGCGGGGAAGCGTCGAGGGGCCAGGCCGTGGATTCGGCGAGGGAGAACGGCCCGCTCGCCAGACGCCGGAGCGCGTTCAGGTGGGCCGGCACTCCCAGCGCCTCTCCGAGGTCGCGCGCGAGCGCGCGGACGTAATAACCCTTGGACACGCCGAGCTCGAGTTGGAGCTCGGAGTCGCTCCAGCGGAGCACCGAAAGCCCGTGGACCTTCACGGGTCGGGGCGGGAGGCAGAGCGGGGCTCCGCTCCGGGCACTCCGGTGGGCTCGAACGCCGCCGATCTGTATCGCGCTGACCGCGGGTGGGACTTGCTCGCTACGAGCCCGTTCGTGCGCGAGGGCCGCCTCGAGGCGCGCGGCGTCGAGCCAACCGGGCGCAAGCACGGCTTCAGCCACGCGTTCGCCGTCCGCATCGAGGCTGTCCGTCGCGACGCCGAAGCTCACGCTGGCCCGGTAGAGTTTGTTTGCGAGCGTCAGATACGAGGCAAGCTTGCAGGCTTCGCCCACGAGCACGACGAGCACCCCACTCGCCATGGGATCTAGCGTGCCCGCGTGCCCCACGTGACGCGTCCCGTAGTGCTTGCGTACACGAGCCACGATGTCGTGGCTGGTCGGTCCCGACGGCTTGTCGACGACCAGCACTCCATGCGTTTCGCTCGAGATCAGCCCAGCCACACGCTCTGCCGCCGAGCGACGCCTGCGTCCACCAGGCGCTGGATGCCGGCTCGCACGCGCTCTGCGAGTCGGCCAACGAGCACGTGGTCCTCGGCGGCCTCGGGGCCGTAGCCCTCGAAGTGCAGAGGCTCGCCGAGCTCGATCCGCCACTTCGTCGGCGCAGGGACGAGACCCAGCGGCCCGAGCGCCGGGAAGGTGGGCGTGATGGGCAAGTAGGGAACTCCGAGGAGCTTCGAGAACGCCTCGATCCGGTGCAGCATCGGGTTGGCCTCTTCGGCGCCGATGATGGCGCACGGCAGGACGGGCGTCTGCGTGCGGAGGGCGAGTCGGATGAAGCCTCCGCGGCCGAACCGCTGGAGTTTGTAGCGCTCGCGGTAGAGCTTGCCGATGCCCTTCACGCCTTCGGGGAACACCGCCACGAGGCTCCCTTTCTCCAGCAAGCGCTCGGCGTTTTCCTGGCATGCGCGCACGGCCCCTACGCGGTTCATGGCCGCGCCGACGAACGGCAGGTAGTAGATGAAATCCTCGGCGAGCCAACGCAGCTCGCGTCGGGCGGGATGTTCGAGGCGAACCGCGGTGCGCAGCATCATTCCGTCGAGGGGCAAGACGCCGGAGTGGTTGGCCACGACCAGGCAGCGCCCTTCGCTGGGCACGTGTTCTAGCCCGATGGTCTCGACCCGGAAGTAGCGGCGATAGAGAAAATCGAGGAGCGGCAGGAGGCGCGCTTCGTAGCTCGGATCGAGTCCGAATTCGTCGACCTCTTCGGAGCGGTTGCGCATGCCGAGGCGCCCCCATTGCTTCACGTAGTAGTCGCTCGCCATGAGCTCGCGCAGCGCATCGCCGGCGGCGTCATCGCTCGCACGTTGTTCTGGAGGCACGACCGGTGTGGTCTGACGTGGCACCGGATCGTCGCGCAGCGACTTTCCCGCGCCCTGCATCAAGCCATCGAGCCGCGCCTCGAGGGCGCGGATCTGGGCCTCGACGTCCCCCTCGTCAGCGGCACCCGGCGGGTGATCCGAGCCCGGCCCGCTCGGCTCCTGGTAGTCCGCCTCGGGGGGCACCATGCGCGAGCCGATCCCGAGCTCGCTCTCGTCGACGGATTCGGGCTCCGCCTCGGGTTCCTGGTCTCGCGCGCTTCGCCGCGTCGGTCGGCGCGGCGCGTGCTTCGCCGGCGACACAGGCCGCGGCGTCGCGCGTGCACGAGTTCGAACCTTCTTCTTCGGGGACTTCTTGCTCATGGCTTCGTTGGCGAACCGGATGGCTCTCAAGCAGGGTTTTCCGCCAGCAATTTCACATCGCGGAGATGCTGGGCGCTGGCGTAGTCGATCACCGCTTCGCGCGTGGTGTAGACCGGCGAAAAGCCCAGCACGTCGCCGGCCAGACGGCCATCGGCGACGCACAGATACTGGAGGTAGTCGAGGAGCGCAGGCGGGGCCTCGGAGAGGTGCGCCATCCACAGCGCGCTCACCAGCGGATTGGCCAGGGGCCGGGGCAGCGGAACGGCGATGCGTCCCGCCAGTTTCACCACGGTCGAGAGCGGCAGCACTCCGTCCGCGACGATGTTGAAGACTCCGGGCACGTCGTGCACCACCGCGAGCTTGAAGGCGGCGACGGCGTCGGCCTCGTGTACGAACTGCATGAGGGGGTCGAAGCCGAGAATCGTTGTGACCACGCGGCGGCTCAGATACTGCGTGACGTAGTTGCTAACGGTGGGCCCCAAGATGGGCGCGGTGCGCAGCACCGTCACGGTCCGACCTTTGCCCGGGCGACCGAAGCGGAGCGCCTCGTTTTCCGCTTCGATCTTGTCGGCGAAGAACGGGTCTTCGCGTCGCGCTCGCAAGGGATGACGCTCCGAGAGAAAGTTCGGGTTGGTCGGGTGTGCGCCGTAGAGCAGCGTTTGGCTCCACAAGACGAGCTTGTCCACGTGAGCACGGCGACAAGCGTTGAGCACGTGCATGGTTCCGACACTCTCGAATTCGTGCGCCCAGGCCGTCGCATGGGTGGGCGAAGCCAGGAACGCCAGGTGGACAAGAGTGCTCACACGCTCGGCCTCGAAGATCTCCGAAGCACGCTCCTCGGCGCTCGGCTGGGTGAGGTCCACGTCGTAGACGCGCGTCTTCCGGCCAGCGGTGCTCGGGCGCTCGACGTCGAGGGTGACGATGCGCCCGACCCGCTCGTCTTCTTCCAGGAGGCCGATCAGGTTCTTGCCCAAGAAGGAGCACGCGCCGGTGACCGCGACGGCGAGGGGGGCCGGGCTCACCCGCATCACTCGTCCGTCCACGGAGGTCCCGAGCGGGGCCGGCTCCCGAGCCGCCTCGGGCTTTTTCCGCGAATTGTTGCGCCGCTTCCGCACCATCGTCCGACACCGTAATCGAACCTGCGGCAAAGTGGGACCCACCGCGTGCGCCGGCACGATCTTGGCTTCCCTGTCGCGAGGCGCCGGGGTCTGTTACGTTTTCCGGATATGGCGGAGGTGCGCGAGAGCCGAGCCCATCGCCTGGGGCCGTACGAGCTGGGAGAGCGGCTCGGGAGCGGCGGCATGGCCGAGGTCTACGTCGCGCGCCGCGCCGGGCCCCACGGTTTCAGCAAGCGCTTCGCCATCAAGCGCATCTTGCCGCAGCTCGCGCGGGACCCGCACTTCGTCTCGATGTTCTGCGACGAGGCTCGCATCTGCGCTGCCTTGTCCCACCCCAACATCGTCCAGGTCGTCGACTTCGGGGAGCACGACGGCGAGCTCTTCATGGCGATGGAGTACGTGGAGGGGATTTCCTGCGCGCGCCTGCTACGCGCCGTGGCGGCGCGCGGGGAACGGGTGCCCCTCGGCGCCGCCCTCTTCATCACGCACGAAGTGCTGCGCGCTCTATCCTACGCTCACCTCGCGCGCGACGACCGCGGCCGACCGCTCGGGATCGTCCACCGCGATGTGTCACCGGGCAACGTCCTGCTCGGGCGCGCCGGCGAGGTGAAGCTCACGGACTTCGGAATCGTGCGGAGCGAGTTCATCGATCGGCGCACGAATCCGGGCGAGCTCAAAGGCAAGATCGGCTACATGTCACCCGAGCAAGCCCTCGGACACGAGCTCGACCGGCGCAGCGACCTGTTCACGGTGGCGATTCTGCTCGCGGAGATGTTGCTGGCGCGCCCGCTGTTCCCGGGGAAGAACGAGCTCGAGATCCTGTCGCGCATCCACGACGCCGACCTCGGCGTGCTCGACCGCCACGGAGGAAAGCTCCCCCCCGACCTCGTGAAGATGCTGCGTCGCGCGCTGGCAAGGCAGCCGCGCAGACGTTTCGAGTCCGCCGACGAGTTCGCGGAAGCGCTGCGCGGGGTCGCGCGGACCGCCCGCGTCGCTTTGAACGACAGCGAACTCAGCGGATGGCTCAGCACCCTCGGCATCATGCCGATGCAGAGCGGGCTCCGCCCTGCGTACTCCGATGCCGCGCCCGAAGCGGCAGCCGCGACGCCCAAGCTCCGCAGCGTGCCCAGCGACTTCCCCACCGAGCCTGCGCACCACGCCGATCCGAAGGCGACGCTCGAGCTCGAGTTGCCGGGCGGTCGTCGCGAGCGCGGACTGGATCTGCCCGCCATCGTCGAACGCCTCGTCACCGGCAAACTGCCGCAGAGGGCGGTGATGATCGAGCCCGATGGCAATCGCACGCCCGTGGGGCGCGTCGCTGCTCTGTCGCGCTTCACTCGCCAACGCGTGTACGCGTTCGGCAGCGTGCCCGCTGCACTGCCGACCAGCGCTTTCGACTACGGCACGCTGCCCGCGTTCCTCTATTCGCTGGCGGAGGCTCGCGCGACCGGGCTCATCGTGCTCCGAGAGGGTGCACGGGAGAAACGCGTGTACCTACGGCTCGGCGCGCCGATCCTGGTGGCGAGTACCTCAGCCAACGAGCTCCTCGGCCAACGTCTGGTCGCCGAAGGGAAGCTGAGCGCCGAGCAGCTCTCCGTGGCCATGCAAGACGCGCTCGATGGAGCGGGTCTTGTCGGCAGTGCGCTGGTGGACCGCGGCTATCTGCGTCCCGCGGGCCTGCTACGCGCGCTTCACGCACAGCTCGACGCGCGCGTCGCGGAGCTTGGCAGCTGGTCGAAGAGCGAGGTGGTGTTCGTTCCGGGCGAACGTCCGCGTCATGAAGTGGTGCCGCCGGCACGTGCCCGCGCGGTGTGGGTCACGCGGATGATCCGCGAGGGCATGCCGCCGCTCTTCATCGAGCGCGCGGTGCTGGCGGCGGCATCGTTGCCGCTGGCCGCGAGTCCGGCGCCGCCCATCGATCCGGAAACGCTCGGGCTCGAGCCCGACGAGCTGGCATGCCTGCGCGCCGCGCCCGGCACGCGTTCACTCGGTGAGCTCGGGCAGCGTCTCGCAGCCACCGGTCTGCCCGCCGAAACCTTGCGGCGCGCGGTGTTCATCGGTCTGTCGGCGGGGTGCCTGGTGGCGCCGGGCTTCCGGCGGAAGAGCTGAGCGGAGGGTTCGGTGTGTCGCTCGGGCAACGGGCGCGGAGGCGAACGAGGGAGTCCGGTCGCCTGAGCCAGAGCGACAACTCGTCGCCGCGGGTCGACAGCGCGAACCCCGTGGCATCTGCCACGGCCATCGGACTCGAACGCGGGATCCCACGGCGGTCGAGCAGCGTGAGATGCACCACGCGTCGTTCGAGGTGCTGACAACTCACCGGGGCGACCCACGCGGCGAGCGCGGCGTGGTCGAGCGGCCGCAGCACCACGCTCTCGGGCGGCGCCGGCGTGCGGATCTCGTGCGTTCCACCCTCGGCGTCGAGCACGAGCAGCGGAAACTCCTCCGCGCCGCACGGGCGATCGACGCGGTCGCCCGGCACCAGCGCCAGAGGCATGTCTGCGAACGACGCATCGTAGGCGCCGAAACGCGCCTCGACGATCTTCGTCGAAGTCATGCGTCCACCTTCGACGTGGGCGAACGCAACGTGCTTGCCGCTCGAGAGGGCCGCGACGCCGTCCCCCGGCGCTGAAATGCGTGCGACCGCCAGCGGTTGCCAAGGCTCGTCGCCACCGAGTTCGATGTCGACGCGTCGGAAGCTCGCCGCGCCCCGTTGGGGGAAGCCGAAAAACCAGCTGGCTCCCGGGGCGGCCGCCGAACGGAGCAGCGTGGTCAACGCCGCGCAACCCGCGAGCGCGCAGCCGAAATCCGCGACGGCGAGCTGGTCGCCTTCGGCGAGCTTCTCGGCGCGGTCGCCTCCGCGCCACAGGAGGAGCTCGGAGGCGGCGCTGCGCTTCTCGGCCCACACCGCCACCCAACCCACGTCGGTGCGCTCGAGCAGAGGGGGCGCTTCGAGCTCGCCCCAAGGCAAGCGGACCGCACCGCCATCGAGCTCGAAGGCGCCCGCGGCTTCGGCTTCCGGCCGCTCCGCCCCGCCCCGCGCCAGCGCCAACGAGTCGAGCACGTGGCGCGGACTCGCGAAGCGGACCTTGCCCGTTCCGAGGACGCTCTCCTCGATCGCACCCTCGAAGCGACAGCCGGTAGGAATGCCGTAGCCTCGATAGGATTCGGCGGCGACGAACGCAGGGCGTGGTAGGAGCGGGGGTGAGCCTACGTTCTCGCTCTCGGCCGCTTTGGTACCTGCATCGCTTGGCACCGCTGCAGAACCCGAACAGCGCTCACAGCCGGCGAGCCCGGCGAGGGAAAGCGCGATGGCCGCGAGCTTCGTCTTCACCCAGCGCTCCCCGAGCGAAGCGTGAGGCGCAGCACGGGGTAGGGGGCGAAGTCGTGGACGGTGGTGAAGCCCAGGGCGTCGAAGATCGCGCTCGGGCCGGTCCAGAGCTGCTCGGCTGGCACGTCCTCCGCGCGCCGCGGAAACGCTTCGACGTGTGTCGCGCCCGAGTTCCTCGCGAGCTCGATGCCGCCGGCGAGCAGCGCCCGCGCGACGCCGCGCCTGCGCCAGGGCTCGTCGATCAGGAAGCAACCGATGACCCAGGTCGAGCTGCGGTCCCCGTCGAAACACGCGAGGCCCTTGTAGAGTCGCTGCTCGAACAACTTGGGTACCGTGAGTGCTTCACACACTTTCATCCAACCGACCACGGCCTGGTCCGCGTCGACGGCGACCACACCCCGCGCTTCGGCGTGCCCCTCGGCCACACGAGCGGCGAGCTCCGCCCGGCTCTCGCTCGCGCGATTGGCGCAGCGATCGAGCCAAGCGTTCTTGTCGCCGTCGAAGTGCCACCAGCGGCAATGGCAGGGCGAGCCGGTCCGCTGAAAAAGCGCGAGGAGTCCGGGGCCATGGCTCGGACCGGCGGGTACGACCTCGAAGCTCATGCGGGTGGTCTCCTTCCGGCGAAAGGGCTCGAGCGTTCGATGGCGGCGGCGGCGCGAACCAACGTGTCCTCAGCGAACGCCGGCGCCATGACTTGAAGCCCGATCGGCAGGGTTGCCTGGCCCGCCTTCGCCTCGGTGAGCCCGACCGGCAGCGAGAGCGCGGCCAGCCCAGCGAGGCTCGCGGGTAGGGTGTAGACGTCGGCCAGGTACATCGCCAGCGGATCGTCGAGGCGTTCTCCCAGCAAGAACGCAGGCGTCGGGCTCGTCGGCGTGACGATCACGTCCACCTCTTCGAACGCGCGCGCGAAGTCGGCGCGGACGAGCTCGCGCACGGCCTGGGCTTTGCGATAGTAGGCGTCGTAGTAGCCCGCACTCAGCACGTACGTTCCGAGCAGGATCCGGCGCTTCACTTCGGCCCCGAAGCCCGCCCCTCGACTGGCCCGGTAGAGCGAAGCGAGATCGGCTCCTGCGCGCTCGACGCGCATTCCGTAGCGTACGCCGTCGAAGCGTGCGAGGTTGCTCGACGCTTCGGCGGTCGCCAGCACGTAGTAGGTCGCGACCCCGTGGGCCGTGGTCGGCATCGAGAGCGGAACGACGCGGCAACCGTCCGCCGTAAGGCGATCCAGTGCAGCGCGCACGGCTACCGCGATCTCAGCGTCGAGGCCGGGACCGAAATAGTCCTCCGGAACCCCGATTCGCAGCCCTTTTGGTTCGCGATCGCAGGCCGCGACGTAGTCGCCGACGGGCGTCTCGCGAGACGTCGAGTCGCGGGGATCGTGTCCAGCGATGACCTCGAGCACGCGCGCGGCGCTGCGAACGTCGCGCGCGAACGGGCCGACCTGATCCAGGCTCGAGGCGAAGGCCACGAGACCGTAGCGCGACACGCGCCCGTAGCTCGGCTTGATGCCGACGGTGCCGGTGAAGGCAGCCGGCTGTCGGATCGAACCGCCCGTGTCGCTGCCGAGCGCTGCGAGCGCAAGGCCGGAAGCAACGCTCACCGCGCTGCCGCCGCTCGACCCGCCGGGCGTCCGCGTAATGTCCCAGGGTTCAACACCGGGCCGAATGCGCCATTTTTCGCTCGACGAGCCCATGGCAAACTCGTCCTGATTGGTCTTGCCGACGAGCAATGCATCGGCGCGGCGGAGCCTGTCCACCACGGTCGCGTCGTACGGCGGTCGATAGCCCGACTCCTTCGTGCCGTCGCGGGTCAGGATCTTCGATGCGCAAGTGGTAGGCGCATCCGCCGTACACAGGGAGTCCTTCACCGCGATGGGCACGCCCGCGAGCGCGCCCAAGGTCTCGCCCCGCGCGCGCCGCGCGTCGAGCTCCCGGGCGCGGACGCGCACGGCGTCTTCGCTCACGTGGAGGAATGCGTTCAGGGCGCTCGCTTCGCGGATCCGTTCGAGGCTCTGCTCGGCCACCTCTTCCGCGCTGAGCTCGCCGCGCCGGACGCGCCCCGCGAGCTCGTGCAGGTCGAGATCGAGGACGCTCATGACTCGTCCACGAAGGCCGGCACTGCGAAGGCCCCGTCGCGGGTGCGCGGCGCGGCCGAGAGCGCAGCATCGCGATCGAAGCCGACCTCTGCCGCGTCGGTTCGCAGAGGCACACGTGGGGAGGCCGGATCGGTCGACGGGCGCACGTTGGCCGTGTCGACCTCGGCGAGCTCGTTCACGTAGTCGATGATCTTGCCGAGCTCCGCTGCCCACCGCGGGAGCTCTTCTTCCGTGACCTCGAGGTGCGCGAGCCGGGCGATGCGCCGAACCTCGTCGAGGGTGACCGCCATGGAGGCGGGACCGTAAAACAGGGCTCGGGCCGAGGCCAGCGTGCGGGATGCTCGCGAGCCCGCGCCGGCTGAGGTAGAAGGGATACATGCAGAGCGAGCTCCCGTGCGTGGACGCGCAAGGCGGTGGATGGGGTCCGCCCGGTGGCTATGGCCCGCCGGGAGGACCGCCGGGTGGCTACGGTGGGCCACCGGGAGGCTACGGTCCGCCGGGAGGTCCCGGCGGCTTCCAACCCGCGCCGCCGGGCGGCTTCGTGCCACCGGGTGGAGGCGCGAAGCCCATCACGGGCGGCAAGCAGACCATGGCGCTCCACGCCATGACCATCGATCCGACCACGGGCATGCCCAAGGGCGAGAAACCACCCGCCAGCACCGCCGCCGTGCTCGCGTTGGTGTGTGGCCTCTTGCTGTGTCTCGGTCCTCTCACGGGGATCCCCGCCATCATTGCCGGATTCATCGGGCGAAAGGCCGCCAAGCAAGATCCGGCCAACGTAGGCGGTGGCGGGCTCGCCATCGCCGGCATCATCCTCGGCATCGTGAATCTGCTCGGCTGGGGGGTGTACATCGTGCTGGCGGTCTTGGCAGCGGTATTGAGCTGAAACTCCGCGCAACTCGAGGGCGGCGGCGCCCGAAGTGCGGCGCGTGGATGGCTCGCACCCTCGACGCTCCCGAGCCCGGGCGATAGTCTCGACGCTGCCCGCGGCTCGGCCAGGGAGGCCGGCGGCGGCGCGGCGCATGACTCGAGAGTTCTCCGACGGACAGGTGGTTCCTGGCACGCGCTACAGCGTGCTCGGGCATCTGGGCTCCGGCGGCATGGGTTCCGTCTACCTCGTCGAGCACACGGAGCTCGGCAAGCAGTTCGTGCTGAAGGCGTTGTTTCGCGAGCTCGCGGGTCGCAAAGACTTGGTTGGACGCCTGCGCCAAGAGTGGCGCGCGCTCGCGCGCTTGAATCACCCCAACATCGTCAACGTCACCGACGCGGGCACGAGCGACAACGGCGTTCCGTTCTACGTGATGGAGCGCGTCGAGGGCGAGACGCTCTCCGACCTCCTACGCCGCGAGCACGCGCTCGGCATTCCGCGAGCGGTGAGCCTGTGCGCGGCGGTCCTGGAAGGGCTGAGCGCTGCCCACGAGATCGGCATCGTCCACCGCGACGTGAAGCCGCCGAACATCTTCGTGGTCGCTGGCGGCAGCGTGAAGCTCCTCGACTTCGGCATTGCGAAGCTCGCCGATCAGTCCGCCGAGGTGATCACGGCGCGCGGGATCGCCATTGGCACGCCGCGCTACATGTCGCCCGAGCAAGCCAAGGGTCAAGCGGTGGACGCGCGAGCGGATCTCTACGCGGTCGGGCGAGTGTTGTTCGAGACCATCGCCGGAACCGGGCCCTTCGACGACGCGCGGGACGCCAACGAGCTGCTGCTCTGTCACCTCAGCAAGCCGCCGCCGAGGCTGTCGGCGTTTCATCGAGGCGTGACGCCCGAGCTCGACGACATCGTCGCGAGTCTCCTGGCCAAGGATCCGAACGCCCGACCCGCCAACGCGAAAGCGGTTGCCGCCTCGCTGCGCGCGCTCTTGCGCCGCGCTGCGCCGGTGCCGTCGACGGGTTCGGCCACCCCCGACGCTCGCTACGACGCGCCGACGTTCGGCCAGATGACCGCGCTGCCCTCCACCCGTCCGGATGGTGTCGCCGGCCGCCCCCAGCCCACCGTGCGTGCTCCCTTGGTCGCAAACCTCACGTCGGCGACCACGACGACCATCCTCGAAGCTCCCGGGGGCACCACCCTATCGGCGGCAGCGGATACCAAAGCCGGCATGGAATGGGCGAAGGACGGATTCGAGACCTTCGCGGCTCCCGGCAGCGTGTCGGCGCAGCTCGTGGACGACACGCTGTTGGCGTCTGGACCTCCGTCGGCTGCACAATCGGCGCCCTTCCGCCGAGGTGATCACACGCTCCGTTTGGAAGAGGGCCCGAGTCCGCCGCCCAACGAGGTACCGACTCGCACGAGTGTTCCCATGGCGGAGCTCTCGCCGCCCCTCCCCGTCACTCGTTCGATGCCCGACGTGCCCCCGCTGCCGGCTCATTACGGTGAAACCCCTCCGCCGTTCCTGGCCGTGACGCCTGCGCCGTCGCAGCGTGCACCCACCCCGAGCCGGGCCCCCATCTTCCTCGGACTCGCGGCTCTCGCAATCTTGGTCGGGGGCGTGGGCGCCTTTTTCGGCTTGCGTGCGAGCTCGCGCCCGCGACCCGCCGCCGCTGCGGTCGAGGCTCCGTTGCCCGTGACGGTGGTAGCAGCTCCGGCTCCGACCGAGGCGCCGGCCCCCGAGGCGAGCGCGGAGCCGCCCCCGGACCCCTCGGCGGCGCCAACTCCGCGCGCTCCGACCGTTGCCGAAGCTCCGAAGTCCCGGGGCGAAGCGGCGCGTCCCGGGGAAAAACCGCGGGAAAAGCCCGCGGGCGAGCGGCCGAAGGCCACCACCAAGCTACCGGCGTCGGACTGAGAGGGGTTTCCCAGCGCCGCCGCCGGCCCCCGAAGCTCCACCCGGACGAAGCGCCATCGATGCCGTAAGCAGTCCGCGCCCCTTCCGCCGGGACCCTCGGTCGGAAGGAGACCTCACGTCCCGAGCGCGAACGACCGGGAACGGTGTTCGGTGAGCACGTCGCTTCACCGGGCTCCCCGGCGCGGGACGGAGGCCCAACCGGAAAGGAAGCGCAACATGTCCGAGACCACCGAAACCACGTCCGAAGTGTCCACTGCGGCTCCGCCGCTCACTGCCGTCATCGCCGCCGAGCGCGCTCAGAACGAGAAGCGCGAGCCTCGCGATCCGGCGAACCCTCTCAGCGTGCGCGACCTGTTCGAGGCCGGCACGCACTTCGGTCACCAGACCAAGCGCTGGAATCCGAAGATGCGCCCGTACATCTACGGCGCGCGCAGCGGCATCCACATCATCGATCTCGATCAGACGTCCCGCCTCTTCAAGCGGGCGTTCGACTTCCTCGCCGATACGGTGTCGCGCGGCGGTCACGTGCTGTTCGTGGGCACGAAGCGCCAGGCTGCGGACATCGTGGCCGAAGAGGCCCAGCGCGCCGGTCAGTTCTACGTCACCAATCGTTGGCTCGGTGGCAGCCTCACCAACTTCCGCACCATCAAGGGTGGTCTCGAGCGCCTGCGCACCCTCGAGCGCATGAAGGAAGACGGCACCTACGAGCAGCTTCCCAAGAAGGAGACCGTGAAGCTCGAGAAGGAGCGCCTCCGCCTCGAGAAGTACATCGGCGGGTTGAAAGGCATGGGTTCCTTGCCGAGCGCGGTCTTCGTCATCGATCCGGCCCAGGAGCTCATCGCCGTCAGCGAGGCGCGCCGTCTCCACATCCCCATCGTCGCCATCACCGACACCAACTGCGATCCCGACGCGGTCGACTACCTGATCCCGGGCAACGACGACGCGATCCGTTCGGTGCGCCTGATCACTGGCGCGGTCGCGGACGCTTGCATCTATGGCTCCGCGCGCCGTCGCGAGCACGCCCCGCCGCGCGAGCGCGAGGGCGGCAGCTCCGCAGCGCCGTCCGCCGAGGTCGTCTATCAGCGCCGTGGCGCCGAGAGCTGATTCGAGGAGAAGTGACAATGAGCCAAATCAGCATGCAACAGGTCAAGGAGCTGCGCGATCGCACCTCGGCGGGTCTCAACGACTGTCGAAGCGCGCTCATGGAAGCGTCCGGTGACATGGAGAAGGCCGTCGAGATCATCCTGAAGAAGGGCCTCGCCAAGAGCGCCAAGCGCGCCGGCGCCGTCGCCACCGAAGGCGAGGTCGCCGCGTGGGTGGCTGCCGACGGTCAGAGCGGCGTCATGGTCGAGGTGAACATCCAGACCGACTTCGCTGCTCGCAACGACGACTTCAAGGCTTTCGTGCGGCAGATCCTCGAGATCGCCAGCCGCGCCAAGACGGGCGCCGATCTTGCACAGGAGCCTTTCCCCGGTGGCGGCAGCGTCGAGGAAGCGCGTCAGGCGCTGGTGGGCAAGCTCGGTGAGAACATCATCGTGCGGCGCTGGCAGCGCCTCACCGTCGACGGTGGCAAGGTCCACTCCTACGTCCACATGGGCGGCAAGGTCGGCGTGCTGGTCGCAGCCTGTACACGCAGGCCGCGGGGGCGGTGGCGAAACCCGAGTTCACCAAGTACATCGACGACCTCGCGATGCAGGCGGCCGCCATGTCCCCGCTCTGGCTGGCGAAGAGCGATGCCCGAGGACGCGAAGCAGAAGCAGCGCGAGATCTCGACGCGCAGCTCGCCGAAGAGGGCAAGCCCGAGGCAGCACGCCCGAAGATCATCGACGGCAAGCTCGCCAAGTGATGAAGGAAGTGCGCCTGCTCGAGCAAGAGAGCGCGATCGAGAGCGGCAAGACCGTCGATCAGCTCCGCGTCGAGCTCGGCAAGTCACTCGGTGGCGACGTGGTCGTGAAAGAGTTCGCTCGCTTCCAGCTCGGTGAAGGCATCGAGAAGCCTACATCGGCGACGACTTCGCTCAGTCGCGAAGATGGCCGGGAACTGGAGCTCGCTCTCGGTTCGAAGGTCGGGGGGTAGTGAGTAGCGCTACCTCTCGGGACCGGCCCCATCCGCATGACCAGCAGTTCCGCAGTCGGTGCCAGCGATTCGCCGCCGCCGAGGCCGAGGCACGCGGATCGCGAAGATCGTACAGGTGTAGTACGCCTCGACGGGCCGAAGAAGGCCCGCACGTCGAGGCTGCTCTTCGCCGGAAGCTCGAGGCTCGTCGTCGTCCGAAGGTCGTCGTCGCGTTCGAACGCGAGACCGCTGAGCTTCGGGTGCGAGGCGATGGTCGACGCGGGCGCTTCGCAGCCGTGGTCGCGCAGGAAGTCGACGCTCTTGCCGGTGAGTTTTCGCGGCCTGTCCCTGTCGTTCGCCACCGTGAAGGTCACGTTGCGATGCGCGCGGGCGCTCCGCCGTAGGTGTGGCGCGCGTGGCGATCGCGTCCGGTCACGACCAGCGTGCCGTCTCGGCTTCGGACCGTGTTGGAGCCCGACCGAGGCCCGGCAGCGTCCTCGGGATCGCCGGCGCGAGCGTCGGGGGACACGGCGTCGGCCACCCGGCGTCGGCCTCTACCGACTGTGCATCTTCCGCGACCGAGGTCGGCGGCGGCACGGGATCCGGCGCGCCGCTCGCGGCCAGCGGTCGCGCCGGCTCCGGGCGCGGCCTGCAAGCCCGCGGCCGGAAAACGCGACGAGCGCCACGGCGTGAAGAGGACGCTTCATCCACGCCTTCCCGCGTACCAGCCCACCGTCGCGGACAGTCCGGCCAGGAACTCCACTTCGGGCGACCAGCCGAGGGTCGCGCGGAGCTTCGTGGCGTCGATGGCGTAGCGGCGATCGTGACCGAGGCGATCGGGCACGAACGAGACCAGCCGCCGGCTCGTGCCCAGCGGGCGCCCGAGCTCGCGATCGACGTCGTCGGCGATGTGCTCCACGAGATCGAGGTTCTTCCACTCGTTGCCCGCGCCGATGTTGTAGGTCTCGCCGACGGCGCCCTTCTCGAGCACCCGCCAGAGCGCTCGACAGTGATCTTCCACGTGGAGCCAGTCGCGCACGTTCTGACCGTCGCCGTAGACCGGGATCGGGCGCCCTTCGAGCGCCGCGCGGATCACCGTGGGGATGAGCTTCTCGGGGTGCTGCCGGGGTCCGTAGTTGTTCGAGCAGTTCGTCACGAGCACCGGGACGCCATAGGTGTGGTGGTACGCCCGAACCAACATGTCTGCGCCGGCCTTGCTGGCGGAGTAGGGGGAACGCGGCGCGTAGGGAGTGGTCTCCGTGAACGCGCCGTGGGCATCGAGGCTTCCATAGACTTCATCCGTCGAGACGTGGAGCAGCCGCTCGACCCCCACCGCCCGCGCGGCTTCGAGCAGATGAAAAGTGCCCACGAGGTTCGTGTGGATGAAATCCGCGGGCGCCGCGATGGAGCGATCGACGTGGGATTCGGCTGCGAGATGCATCACGTGGGTGATGCGGTGGCGGTCGAAAACGCCGAGCACCTCCTCGCGTTGGCGGAGGTCCACGTGTTCGAAACGGTAGCGGCGGTCCGCAGTCACCCCCGCGAGATTCTCCAGGCTGCCGGCGTAGGTGAGGCAGTCGAGGTTCACGAGCTGCTCGACCTCCGTGTGGGCGAGGACGTAGTGCACGAGATTCGAACCGATGAACCCGGCGCCGCCGGTCACCAGCAGTCTCATCGCGGGCCGTCCCAGCGGCTGAGCGCCTCTTCCAGCGCCTCGCGTACGGGCGGCAAGCGCGCGCCGGCGGCCACTGCCTTGGAGGCGTCGAGTACGCAGTTCGAACGCAGAGCGCGCACCGCCTTGGCGTAGAACGCGGCGTCGCTTTCCCAGAATTCGAACTCCCGATGGGGCGCGATGTGCCGCTGCATGCGCTCGGCGATTTCGCGTGTCGAAACGAATCCCGGGTTCGTGAGGTTGTACGTCCCGAACGGCGCGCCCCGTTGCCAGAGATCGAGGCACGCTTCGACGTAATGTCCGAGGTGCGTGAGCGAGTTCAGGTTTTCGTAGAGCTTCGGGTACGTGAGCAGCTTGGTGAGCAGATTCCGCGGCCCGTGGTGCTCGTCGAACGGCAGGCGCATGCGAAAGACGTAGAGGCCCGGTGCATTCGCGAGCGCGCGTTCGGCCAGCGCCTTGCTGCCGCTGTAGAAGCTCGATGGCGGCGCGTCGAAGCTGAAGTTCGGAGCGTCATCCTCGCTGAATCCCTCGATCCGAGCCCCTCGCGCGAGAGCGCTCCGGGCTGCTTCCCCGAGCAGGTCTTTCTCGACCCGCGTCGTCCCGTCGAGCGCGAGCTTCGCCCCCGAGTACAAGCAGCCCGAGCTCACGTGAGCCCACGGCGTCTGGGTGACCGCGCAGGCGTGGGCGATGGTCACGGGCAAGAGCACGTTGCCGCGCAAGGTCTCCCCCCGCGCATCCTCGCAGGCATCCACGTTGGGCTTGCCGGTGAAGCCGGCGGCGTTGATCAGGAAGCGCGGTCCGACGCGCCTCAAGAGCTCGAGGAGCGCACCGAATTCGTCGTAGCGCTGACTCTTGCGCGACGCTGGCACGGTCTCGATGCCGCGGCGTTCCAGCGCGCGAGCGAACATGCCGCCGACCCAGCCGGAGGCTCCGAGCAAGAGGACCGGTCTCTCGGTCATGGCCGCCCGTCCTTCTTGGCTTCGTCGAGCACGCCGGAAAGATAGTCTCGGTATTCCGAGCGCGGCATCCCGCGCACCAGCTGCTCGAGCCCTTGGGCGTCGACGAAACCGCGCCGGAACGCGGCCTCTTCGGGACAGCCAAGCTTTATCCCTTGGCGTTTCTCCAGGGTCTGCACGAACGCCGAGGCGTCGTGGAGGCTCGAGCTGGTCCCAGCGTGGAGCCAAGCCGTGCCCCGGGCCAGGGCCTGAAATTAGATCTGCCCGCGCTCGAGGTACTTGCGGATGAGGTCGGTGATTTCGAGCTCGCCGCGAGCGCTCGGCGAGAGCGTGCGCACGAGCTCGGCGGCGTGCCCGTCGAAGAGGTAGAGCCCCGGCACCGCGTAGTTGCTCTTCGGGTGTGAGGGCTTCTCTTCGATTCCGACGACGCGCCCCCGCTCGTCGAGCGCCACGACGCCGTAGCGCTCGGGATCGCGTACCTGGTACCCGAAGACGGTGGCGCCCGCTCGGTGGCGGGCGAACGCGCTGGCGAAAGCATCGCCGGCGTAGAAGATGTTGTCGCCCAAGATCAACGCGACCGTGTCTGAGCCCACGAAGCGCTCGGCGATGAGCAGCGCCTCGGCGATGCCTCGCGGGGCGAGTTGTTCGCGATACACGATGTCGAGTCCGAGCGCCTTGCCGCTGCCGAACAGGCGCTCGAAGCGTGGCAGGTCCGTGGGCGTCGAGATCAAGCAGATCTCACTCACGCCGTTTTCGATCAGCGTCGTGAGCGGGTAGTAGACCATCGGCTTGTCGTAGACCGGCACGAGCTGCTTGCAGACGACCTGCGTGAGCGGGTAGAGGCGGCTACCGGCGCCGCCAGCGAGGAGGATGCCTTTCACGGAGTTGCCCGCATCCTAGCGCGACGCAGAGACCACGATGGTCTCAGGCGCTTCAATAGGCGCGTTTTCCGCGGCGAGGGGCGGGGAAGTCCGGGAGCGCGCGGTCCACCTTCTGCCACTCCGCGAAGAGCTCCTTGGCGAGCGGGGTCTTCCCGAGATCCTGCTGTTCGGCCGGGTCGCGTGCGAGGTCGAAGACCTGCGGCACCTCTTCGGTCTCGGTCACGACGATCTTCTTGTCGCCGCGGATCAGCGCGCGCCGGCGAGGCGCCTGGTCGGTGTAGGGCATGTCGATGACGATGTCGCGCTCCGGAGGCCGCGCGCCGACGAGCTCCGGAACGAGGCTCGTCCCGCGAAACGAGTCCGGCAGCTTCACCCCCGCGAGCTCGCCGAGCGTGCGCGCGAGATCGATGTGGCTCCGGCGTGCCTCGACGCGCGCCGCGGGAACGCCGGGCACTCGGACCAATAGCGGCACGCGCGTCAGCACCTCCCACAGCGTGTAGCCGTGCTCGAAAGTGCTTTTGTGCTCGCCGAAGGCTTCGCCATGGTCGGCCGTCACGACCACTGCGGTGCGCGCCGCCCACGGCTGCCGATCGATGAAATCGAGGACGCGCCCGATCTGTCGGTCGGTGAACGTGACCTCGCCGTCGTACAGGTTCTTGAGCGACTGCCCGGTTTCGCCCAGCGCCGTTCCCGGGGGCGCCACCGCGCCGCCGTCGGCGTAGGCCGAGCCCGTGTAGCGCGGTCCATCCTCGTGGCGCGCGTAGCTCGCGTGGGGATCCATGAAGTGGACCCAGCCGAAGAAGCGCTTCTCCCCGTGGCGTTCGAGGGCCTCCAGGAAGAGATCGGCGAGCAAGGCGTCCACGACGTGGCCCTCGCGCGCGGGCATGGTCGTGATCTTCGGCACGACGCGCCAGTCGTCGAAGCCTTGCTGAATGCCGGTGTCCCCCTGGAAATAGACGTGGCCGTGGACGGCAAAGGTGGCGACGCCCGCGGCCTTCAGCACTTCAGCGAGCGTCTCCGCCTCGGCTCCGAAGTGGCTCGTCGCCAGCCCGTTGCGCGGTAGCTCCGACGGGTAACGCCCGGTCATCAGTCCGCCGAGCGACATGGACGTGTAGCTCGAGAGAGCATAGGCGTGGTTGAACACCACGCTCCCCGCCGCGAGCCTCGTCAGGTTCGGCGCGATGGGCCGCGGGTATCCGGTCCACGGCATGTCGGCGCGGAGCGCGTCTACGGTGATCAAGACGACGTTCAGATCCCGGGGCGCCTTCCGAAGGGCCTCTCCGGGTGGGCTTGGAAACGCGCTCACCGCGGGTGACGGAGGAACGCCCGGGCTCGGAAACGGCGCCGCGGCGGTGCCCGCCGCCCGACTCGCGCTCGGCCCACCCGCATCACACCCGACGAGCGAAAGCGCGAGCGAGAGGGCCCAATCGAGGCGCGGGCGCATGTGGGGACCGGTATATCACCGTCGGGGCCGAGCCATGGCATCGACGGCGCACTGGGCGCCGCCAACCTACCGGCCGAGCCCGAAGTCGCAGCGCCGCGCGACTACGTCGGCGAATGGCACGAGCTCGACGTCTTTGCCGAGGCGCGTGCGCTCGCCGAGGGCGGTGACCACCCAACCCCGCGCCACGCCGAGATCTGCCATGCACTGGCGCAGACCGCGCAGCGCGTGCGAATCGAGGGTCGAAGCGAGCTTGATCTCGATGGGGACGATGCGGCGCCCATCCGTGAGGATCAGGTCGACCTCGCCGCCGGCTTCGGTGCGCCAGAAGAACACGCCGGGGCGTACCGAGCGCTCACGCGCCAGCGCGGCGATCTCCTCGATGACCAAACCTTCGAACGACGCGCCGCGCCGGCTCCAGGTTTCGAGCTCGCTCGGGGCGCGGAGCCCAGCGAGGACGTGCAACAGCCCGGTGTCCCGCACGTAGAGCTTGGGTGACTTCGTCAGGCGCTTCTGGATGTTCGCTGGGGGACGGTTGCAGCCGGCGTGTGACGAACATGCTTTCGAGCACGTCCAGGTCGCGGATCACCGTGGGGACCGACACGCCGAGGGAGCGCGCGAGGTCGGACGCGTTGAGCAGGTTGCCATGCACGTGGACGAGCATCTCGACCAGCGTTCGCAGACGCGTCGGCGGCAAGCCAATCCCGAGCGCTGGGAGGTCGCGTTCGAGCACCACGGTGAGGTAGTCGTCCAGCCATTCGACCCGGGCGCGCGCACCACGTAGCGCGTGCACCGGCGGAAACCCGCCCCAGAACCAGCGGTCCTTTTCGGCGCGGGTTCCTGCCAGCTCCGCGGCCAGAAACGGCGTCAGCTCGAGCAGGGCCACGCGCCCGGTCAGGGACTCGCCTGCGGATGGGTCGGAATTTCTAGCCAATGGCTCAAAAAATCAACCCTGGCAGCGGCGCCCGTAGCGCCCCTTCGCCGCGCGTCGCCACCCTGGGCTCAGAGCCCGTAGACCTTCGAGCGGTCCCCCGGGACACCGTTCAGCGCGTCGCGCGTGTCGACCACCAGCGACGCTTCGCTGAGGAGCCGCGCGCGGTCGAGGCGCTGGTGATCCGTCACCACCACCACGCAGTCGTAGGGCGCAAAGCTCGAAGCCGGGTCGACGCTGCTCATCTGCATGCCCTCTTCGTCGAAGCTCGGCACGTGAGGGTCCATGTAGGAAACCTCGGCGCCGCGCGTGATCAGGTCGTGGATCACATGGAACGCGGGGCTCTCCCGCATGTCGTCCACGTCGCGCTTGTAGGCCACGCCGTAGACCAGGATCTTCGAACCACGCACGGACTTCTTCCGGTCGTTCAGCGCGTCGGTGACTCGCTCGACCACGTATTCGGGCATCGCGCTGTTGATGGTGTCGGCGAGCTCGATGAACCGAGCTTGGTACTTGAGAGTACGAAGCTTCCAGGAAAGGTAGAGGGGGTCGATGGGGATGCAGTGCCCGCCGAGACCCGGCCCTGGGAAGAACGGCATGAAGCCGAAAGGCTTACTAGCGGCGGCGCGGATCACCTCGAACGGGTTGAGCCCGAGGCGCCGGCTCATCATCGCCACCTCGTTCACGAGGCCGATGTTCACCGCCCGGAACGTGTTTTCGAGGAGCTTCACCATCTCCGCGGCCTGCGTGCTCGAGACGGGGACCAAGGTGTCGATGATGTTCTCGTAGAGCGCCGTCACCATCTTCAGACACTCGGGCGTCGCTCCGCCCACCACCTTGGGCGTGTTCCGGGTCTTGTACACCTGGTTCCCCGGGTCGACGCGCTCGGGCGAAAACGCGACGAACACGTCCTTGCCGAGCACCGCGCCTTTTTCGGTAAGCCTCGGCACCACCACCTCGTCCGTCGTGCCGGGGTACGTGGTGCTCTCGAGCACGATCAACATACCCGGGTGCTGGTGCTTGGCGATTTCCCCGGTGGCTTCCAGGATGAAGCGCATGTCCGGGTCCTTGGTCTTGTTGAGCGGCGTCGGTACGCACACGATGACCGCGTCGGCTTCGGCCAGGATCTTGGGATCCGCAGTGGCCGAGAGCCGCCGTGAGGCGACGTGGGGCGCGATGTCCGACGTGGGCACGTCCTGGATGTAGGACTCGCCCGCATTCAGGAGTCGGACCTTCTCCTTGTCGTAGTCCAGGCCCGTCACGCGGAAGCCGGAGCGCACGAACTCCGCGACCAGGGGAAGCCCGACGTAGCCGATGCCAACTACGACGACATGGGCGGATTTCTGGGCGATCTTTTCGGCGAGGGAGGTCATGGGGGCGCGAACCATACGTGGGTTTTTGGTTCGTTTCCAGGACGGGTCCTGGCATTCGCTGCGCCTGGCCCGGACCGGCTCACCCCGACTCGGATCTCACTCGAAGAAGATCGGGTTCGACGCCGCGAAGGGCATGCGCCCCGTCAGCGGATCCATGACCTTTTCGCCCTTCGCGTGGAACACGACCCAGTTCCGCGGGCGTGCCGGGTCGAGGGGGACGGTTACGGCGTTCACGAATCGCTTGGCCGGGCCTGCGCCCATCGGCGCCAGCGGCTGAGTTTCGACCGTCGCGCCATTGACGATGACCTCGAGGCTCGTGGCGTCGACGAAGCTCGCGGTCTGCACCGTGACGGTGAAGTCTGCGCTGGCGGGCTTCCCGGACACGCTAGAGCCCGGCTTCACTCCGCCCGGACCTTCGACCGTCATGAAGAGGCCGCCGCTCACGGTCGCGACTCCCTTGGCGAGCACGTCGCGCACGCTGTTCGCGGTCAGCTTCTTCGGGTCATCGTGTCCGAAATAGAGGCAAGTTCGCGGGTATCCCGGGGCCTTCGAGCGGATGTGGTGTGTGTCGCTCGAGCCGACGCCCCACATGGTGTGACCGGCGTTCAAGAGCGCGAACCAGTCTTTCACCGACGTGTTGCGGCTCTCCTCATAGCTGTCCCCACTCCAAACCTCGACGGCGTCGAAGTCGGTGCTCCAGAGCTCCTTCTTCTTCCCGGCTCCCGTGGCTGGGTCGAAGTTGGCCTGGTCGAAGTAGGCCGTGAAGCTCTTGTTGCTCGGGTGATTCACGATGAACACCGGGTTTTCAGGGCGGGACTGGACGTCCGCGAACATCGCTGGTGGTTGCTTGCCCACCCACTCGACGGCGCCGTTGTTCACCTCATCGGGCTTGGGGAAGAGCGGCACGACTCCGAAGTGACCCCAGGTGAACGTGGTGAGCTCTTCACTCGGCATGCCGAACGCCCAGTCCGCGAGTCCGAGCTGCTCCACGATGGGTTGAAAGTCGATGACCCACTCGTGCTCGCTCGACACCGGGATTTCGAGCCCGTCAGTCACCGCGCTCTTCACCTTGTCGTTCACCGGATCGTTCGAGTCGGCGGAAAACCAGGAGTGGATGTGGAAGTCGGCGCACATCCAGCCCGTCGAGTCGACGCTCCGCTCGAGGTCGACCGGCACGTCCACGCTTTGCCCCGCGGCCACGGTCACGCTGGTGTCGAAGAGTTCGTACTCCCAGCCACGTGTCACGATCACACGATGTTCGCCCGGCGGCACCGCCAGCGTCGTGTCGCCCGTGATGGCGCGATCGACCCAGAGTCGCCCGTCGTTTTCGCCCGCGACTCCGTACACTTCCGGGGCGCCCGCGACGGCGTCCTTCGGAACGATTTGAACCCGCGCGGGCAGGGCCTTCCCCGAGCCCTTCTCCTTGATGCTGACGTGCAGGGTGCCATGGGCGGCCAGCGTGAGATCGGCGCTCGTGGCGTCTCCGGCCACGCTGACCTCTTTCCCCAAGGCATAGCCCGTCTTCTGCGCGACGAGCTTCGCCGCCTGGCCGGGCTCGAGGTGGAGCGTGTACTTACCGCTCGCGTCGGTCCGAGTTCGACTCAAGTAGGCCCCGGTCTCGCTCACCGCATGCACGATGGCATCGGGGAGGGGAGCACCCGCCCCACCCGAGTCCTTCACGACGCCCGTCACGCTGCGACTCGGTGCGCCGTCGGCTTCGCGCACGGCCTGTCGCAGGCCGTCGAAGTCGGCACCGCCCGGGATCACCTCGACGTGATCGGTCCAAGTCGACTTGCACGCGTCGGCGCTGAAGCCCGGCCCCAACGAATAGATGAAGCCACTCACCTCGAGCCCGATTTCGAGCGGCTCGCCGCCCGCGAGCCGCCAAGCGAACGAAGAGTCCTCGGTGACGAAACCTGCGTAGCTCACCTTGCCTTTGGGTGGCCCGAGGCCGGTCTCCGGGCTCGCGAACTGGTTGCGATTCAGCTGGAAAAACCCGTGCATCTCGTCGCTGGTCTTGCCTACCGAAAAGTCCACGACCTCCTCGGTCGGGTTCTTGATCCCGAAGCGAATCAAGAGCTTCTTCGCGCCCGGTTCGAGGACGTAGTCGTAGGCCGCCATCAGGCCGTAGCGCCGCGGAAAGAGTGCGCCGAGGGAACCATCCAAGAACGGTATCGGCTTGAGTGGGCCCGCGACGCGCACGACCGCCGCCTTGCCGTCGGAGCCGTCGTTCACCACGCTCACGCTCTCGGGCTCGATCATCTCGATGCTGAGAGCCATCAGCGTCTCGACGTAGTAGCTCTTGCCCAGCGGGCGGCCGTCGTCGCCGACGCGGTCGACGGCCAGGAGCTCTCCGCCGAAGCGCGCGTATCCGTCCGAGAGTCCCTTGTCCTCCACGTACGCCGCCACGTGCTCGTTGGCGAGCACGAAGTCCCCCACGCGCACCCGCTGGCGCCCGTGGGCCGGCTGCACGATCTGAGCGTCGCTCGTCACTCGGCCGGCGCGCGCCTGCTGAGCTGCCCGCGCTCCGAACGGATCTGTGTGGCCCGTCGGGTCGCCGGCCGGAAACCCTTCGCCCTCCTTCGGGCACGCCTCGGGCTGGCCGCCCCCGCCTCCGCCCCCGTCGTCGGATGAGCACGCCGAAAACACTAGAGTGAGCGTCGCAAGCCCGAGCGGAAGTCGTCGAAATGTCATGAGAACGCTGCCGGAATGTAGCATACGATCCGGCCACCGGGACGAGTGTGTCGCCGTCGAACGGATCGACGCCTCCCAAGCATCGGTAGC
>JAXLYN010000061.1:0-53602 GCA_046351435.1 Polyangiaceae bacterium | reverse complement strand
CAAACCAGGCTGTTGGGCGAGGGCGGCGAGCCTCGGCGGCCAGCCGTCGTGCGACAGGTGTTGGCCCAGGATGCCGGTCTCATCGGGCGCGGTGAACAGGATCTGCCCGGTGAGCACTTCGAACGCCATGCAAGCGAACGCATACACGTCCGCGGCAAGCGGGCTCGGAGCCTGGTGGTCTTCCGGCACGATGCCGATGACCTCGGGCGAGCAGTATTCGACCGTGCCGCAGCCGGGGCGCAGCTTGCGACCGCTGAGCCCGAAGTCCACCAGCACCGGCGTGTCTCCGTCGCGCATGATCACGTTGGACGGTTTGAGATCCAGGTGACCGACGCCGGCGCCGTGCATGGCATCGAGGCCGGCCAAGATGCCGTCGAGATAGTCGAACGCGCGCTCGGTGGTCAGCGAACGGCTGCGGATCAAGCGGTCGAGGCCGACGCCGCGGATGAGCTCCATGACCAGGATGGGTTTGGGCCTCGCCGCCATGTCGAAGGTCACGAAGCGCGAGAGGTTCTCGTGGTGGGGGAGCGAGAGCAGTGCGCCGGCTTCGTCGCGGAAGAGCTGTAAGAACTCGCGCTCCGACAGGCTGCGGGCGGTCGAGGGGTCGTATTGCGGGACCTTCAGCGCGAAGCTCTCGGCCTTGGCATCGTGGCGTTCTTCGAGCCGGCGCGCGACGAAGACGGAGCTCACGCCACCGGCGCCGAGCGGGCGAACCACGTAGAAGGCTCCGATGGTACGCCGGGGCAGGAGCCAATCCGGGAGCTCGGCCCGGCGCCGGCCAAGGGGAATCGCCACCACATCGGCGGGCGCCACGGCTGGCAGCTCACCGACCCGACCGAGCACCGTCGCGACCACCAGCGCGATGGGCTTGGGCAGATCGCGCAAGAGCTCGCGCTCGGCGGCTTCGCGCTGCTCGCGCGTCGGCGGCACCAGCGCGCGCACGGCGCGTTCGAGCAGGCTGGAGAGCTCGGGCACGTCCGCGTAGACCTCGGCCACGTCGGGCTCGTGACCGAGAACGCGCCGCCGCGCCCCTGCGAGCAACGTGCGGAGCGCATCGAGCGAAGCTTCGAGCTCGACGATAGCGGAGTTCCCCGAGCTCGATTCCACGATGTCCGAGAGCCCGCGCGCAGCAACGATGGTTTCCAGCGCTCGGCCGAGTTGCAGCACGGTGCCGCGTAGCGCTTCGGCGCGGTGGGAGCCGCCCGCGGCAATCCCCACCGAGAGCCGGAGCACGCGGCGGGCAGCCGTGGCGAACGCTTCCTGTCCGCTCAGGTTCGCCGTCTCCGTATCGTTGGTGCTCTCCGCGGCCGTGCTCGCCGGCGCTCCGGGCTCGAGGAAGCTCGCGTAGGCGCCCAGCACGGCAGAGACGTCTTCGTTGGTGCTCGCTTCGCACAGCGTGACCACCGAGTGGCGGTCGGCGAGGCGTTCGGCGACGAGCAGGAAGACGTCGCTCGGTTCGGCCACGCCTTCGCGCACCGCCGCGTCGGAGGCCCGGGCCAGGGTCGCGCAGACGATACGGTGGACCGCAGCGTCGGGGCCGGCGGCGAGGCGTCTCAGCAGCACGTCGAGGGAACGGCGCATGCGGGCGCGCAGGCGGCTTCCCGCGTCGTCGAGCTCACCGTGGGCAGTCTCGGTGTCGACCAAGTGGAGCAGCGCACGCAAGCGGCGCTGATTGCCTAGGGACCCGAGGCGCGACCACTCGGCGTCGACTTCCCGCGCCTCGGCGTCGAGCAACCAGCTCCCCAGGCGGTCGTAGACGCGATCCATCTCGGGCAGGCTGGCGTCGCTCTCACCCGGCCGGCGTCCCAAGAGTAGGAGGTCGCTCAGGCGATTCGACTCGAGCGCCAAGGTGTCGAGGCTCGTGAGCAGCGTGAGAGACTCGGGGAGGCGAGTCGTGTCGTGGGCATCGAGGGCACACAGCTTGCCGATGGAGGCCTGAGCCTGGGCGAGGGCGCCCTGCGCATGTTCGTAGGCGGCCCGCGCGCCCTGGGTCTCGAAGGCGACGAGGGCTCTTCGCAGTGATTCGCCGATGCTCTCGTCGCTCTTCTCGCGGTCGAGGGCGGCGAGCGTGCGTTCGGTGATGCCGCGGAGGGCGGGTGGATCCTGATCGAGCTTCGACGCCAGCACCGAGCGCAGGAGATCCGCCGCGCGGCGTCCGAAGTTCGACGGCCCGAGCTCGGCGAAGAGCTGCGCCACGGCCTCTGCCACCTCCGGGCGGCGCGACGCCGCCAGCAGATCGAGAACCTGTTCCGCCGCGTCGGGCTCGCTTTCGATGACGGGTGAAAGCCCCCAGATCATGGTGGCGGCGATGCCCGGGTCTTTGCGCGCGATTTCGCTCTTCAAGAGCCGGGTCACGGCGCGCAGCCCGCCGCTCGGATCCGCGCTCAGCGTGGCCGTGAGCGAGACGGCGGCGCGTCGCCACTCCGTGGGTGAGAGCTTGGGGTCCAGCGCCAGATCGATCTGCTCGCGAAGCTGTTCGTCCACGGTCGCGAGGAGCCCGCGCGAGATGGCGGCGTGGCGCCACACGAGCGGCTCGCGGTCGGCGAGCAGGCGCCGCCGCGCCGGTCGCACGATCTCGCCGGCCATCAGCTCTCGTGGCAATAGGTCGCCCTGCTGGGAGCGGAGCACGGCCTCGCGTGCCGCGCGCTCCAAGATGCGGGCGGCCAGCCGCCGCGCCGGCAGCGCAGCGAAACTCGGACGCACGACCCAGCGCTCTGCCAGCTCACGACGGGTCACGAGCGTGAGCGCGAGCGCGTCGCCATCCACGTCGGAGCCGATGGGAGCGTCGATCACGAGGCTCACGCGCGCGCGCATGGTGGCCGGGTCGAGGGCCTTGCCCGTGCCGAGGGCCATGCGAGTCGCCACGGCGGCGAACGTCGCGGCGGTGCCCTCGTAGAGCCGCGTGAGGACACGGCGGCCGATCTCGCGGCGCTCGGCGCTCGGTGGCAGCGCCATCATGATCTCGTAGAGCGCCACCGTTCCCGGGCCCGGTGCGATCCAATCGAGCTCGTCGGGCAGATGGGCCTCGAGGGCGACGCGGCAGGCTCGCCCCAGCGCGTCGGGGTCGACGCCGTCGAGGGGCGGCGGTCCCGTCACGCGCATCTGCTGGCCGAGCGCAGCTACCGCCTGGCGGAAGCTCTGAGCGCGTTCGGCCGCGTCCTCCAGGCGGCCGAGCGCGAGCAGGGCGTTGGCGGGGTGGACGCGGCCGCGCATCGGGGCGTGAGCAGCCTAGCGTACCCACTCGACCGGGGGAAAAACGCCACCGAGAACTGCGGTTCACGCCGGCCATTGGAGCCGCGAGTCCACGGGTACCCAGGAAACGGCTGGATTTTCAGCGTCGCGAGTTGGCCCGGTCCTTGAAAAGAGAAGTGGGACAAGCCGGGAGCAAGAACAGATGACCAAGTGGATGACCAAGGCGGGTGTGGTGGCGGTGGTAGCGGCGCTCGTGCCGGGCTGCGTGCTGAAGGAGAAGGACGACGTCTCCAAGTTCCAAGAAGCCATCCCCCAGGCCGACCACGTGAAAGTGAGCGGGCCCGAAGACACCCAGAACGGCGGCGGCTCGCAGGGTCAGAGCATCCAGAGCGACGAGCCGTGGGCCAACGGCCCCTGGGCGAAGTACTACGGTTTCACCCGTCACGTGCGCCAGGGCGTGAACGGCGTCGCGGCGACCGTGCTCGGCAGCGTCTGGATCATCGTCCACACCCAGCCGACGAGCCTCGACTCCAAGGAAGCGGTGTGGGGCCCATGGACGGACTCGCTCGAGCCGGTGACCTATCGATTCCGCGTCACCGAGGTGGGCGAAGATGAGTACGACTACACCCTCGAAGGGCGCCCCAAGGCGTCGCAGAACGACGGCGAGTACCGCGCCATCCTACTGGGCAAGGGCTTCGGCAAGGGTCACCCGAGCCACGGCGACGGGACCTTCACCATCGACCTCGACACGGCCTTCGAGCTCGATCCGTTCAACCAGGACCCCGGCGAGACCGGCAAGATCAAGTTCACCCACGATTTGCCGCCCGACATCACGACCAACCTCTTCTCTCAGCCGCGCAGCGTGACCGCCGAGTTCACGCCGAGCCACACCGATGCGTGGTTCACTGCCACGAGCAAGAGCAACGCGGATGGAACGGGCACGCTGAAGGTCGACGCCTACGTCGATGCGGACGAGAGCGACGCGACGAAGAAAGAGGACATCTCGATCCTGAGCCAGTGGAACGGCACCGGCGCGGGGCGTGCCGACATCTCCATCACGGGCGGCGACGTGCCGGCCGACCCGGGCAAGGTGACGGCGGTCGAGTGTTGGGGTTCGGACTTCTATCGCGTGTACTACGACGACTCGCTGGCGTGGGAACCCAGCGAGGGCGACGCTGCGCTGTGCGCGTTCTCCAGCGCTCCGGCGCCCTGAGCGCCCGCTCCGCTCCGCTCGAAACGAGGCCTGCGCCGCGGCTCACCCGCGCGCAGGCCTCGGCCGTTTCGTGGCCGCCCACCCACTCGGGGCAGATCCCCGCTCGCCGATTTGGTCTAGCATGCCGCGGATGCAGCAGATCGGACTCGTGGGGCTGGCGGTGATGGGCGAGAACCTGGCGCTCAACATCGAAGAGAAGGGCTTTCCCATCGCGGTCTACAACCGCAGCGTCGACAAGGTCGACGCGTTCGTGGCCCAGCATCCGGGCAAGCAGCTGGCTCCGGCGCGTTCGCCGGCCGAGCTCGCAGCGCTCGTCGAGCGGCCGCGCAAGATCGTCATGATGGTGAAGGCGGGCAAGCCCGTCGACGACACCATCGCGAGCCTTCTGCCGCACCTCGAGCCGGGCGACATGCTCATCGACGGTGGCAACGAGTACTTCGAGAACACCGAGCGGCGGAGCCGCGAGCTCGAGGCCAAGGGCTTTCGCTTCGTCGGCATGGGCGTCTCGGGCGGTGAAGAAGGCGCGCGCCACGGGCCCTCGCTCATGCCGGGGGGGCCCGAGAGCGCTTACCGAGAGCTCGCGCCCATCCTGACCAAGATCGCGGCTCAGGTCGCTGACGGTCCGTGCGTCGACTGGATGGGCCCCGGCGGCGCGGGGCACTACGTGAAGATGGTCCACAACGGCATCGAGTACGGCGACATGCAGCTCATCGCCGAGGCCTACGACGTGCTGAGGAACTTGGGTGGCTTCCAGAACGACGAGCTCGCGGAGCTCTTCGTCGAATGGAACCGCGGGGAGCTCGAGTCGTTCCTGATCGAGATCACGAGCCGCATCTTCCGGAAGAGGGACGACCTCGGTCCGGGCTACCTGGTGGACCAGATCCTCGACAAGACGGGCATGAAGGGCACGGGCAAGTGGACGGTGCAGCAGGCCGCCGAGCTCGGCGCGCCCATCCCCACCATCGCCAGCTCGGTGGAGGCCCGCATGATCTCGGCGTTGAAGGGCGATCGCGTGGCCGCGTCGAAGGTCATCCCCGAGAAGCTCCTGCCCATCGAAGCCGTGGACAAGGCGGAGCTCGCGCGCGACGTGCGGCACGCGCTCTACGCGGCCAAGGTCCAGAGCTACGCGCAGGGCATGAACTTGCTGCGCACGGCGTCGGCGGCCCACGATTGGGGTCTCCGACTCGGCAGCATCGCGCGCATCTGGAAGGGCGGTTGCATCATCCGAGCTCGCTTCCTCGACCGCATCAAGCATGCCTACGACCGGAACCCTGGGCTCTCGAGCTTGCTCGTCGACCCCGAGTTTGCGGCGGAGCTCGCCGAGCGCCAGCCGGCCTGGCGGCGGGTGGTGTCGCTGGCGGTCCGCGCCGGGGTTCCGGTGCCGACCTTGGCGGGCAGCTTGAGCTATTTCGACGGCTATCGGCGCGCGCGGCTGCCGGCGAACCTCCTCCAGGCGCAGCGCGACTTCTTCGGCGCCCACACCTACGAGCGGATCGACCGCGAGGGCAGCTTCCACACCGAGTGGAGCGCCGAGGGCTGACGGAACGGCCCGCGTGTACTACGCCTCGGACGATGGTCGCCGCCATGGATGAAGCCGCCGCCCTCGAGCGCGCGAGACAGCACTGTTTCCTCTCCGGGGTCGGAGACGTGGGCGAACAGCTGTGCGGCGCGAACATGCCGTTCGGCATCGCGAAGATCCAGCACGTGCAAGCCGAGCTCGGCTTCCCACAGGATGCTTCGTTCATCGGCGCTCCCGACGCGACGGTCACACGCAACGTCGGGCGCTGGGGGCAGGGCTTCGGCTACGGCGGGCGCATCCAATGGACCGGCGACTTTGCCGTGCTCGACATCAAGAGCAACCACTGCGGCATGATCGCAGTGGCGGTCGACGAGCTGCCGCCCCAGGCCGAAATCGAAGCGCGCGCGCGCAAGCTCGAGAAGGAACCGCTGGTCGTCGATGGCGTCGAGGTCGAGTTCGACTTGACCGAAGGCAATCACTTCCTCGACCTCTGTCGCGTCGAGGAGCGGACGGAGACCGCAGCCTTCCACGGCGACCAAATCGCCATCATCCACTCGTCGGGGCACGAACACCGAGAGCGTTCTCCCAAAGGCCCCGGCATCTACTGGGACGAGAGCGCAGAGCTCCGCAAGATGATGGAGACGCGCGAGACGCCGTGGGGCCCCTTGCACGTGCTCACCGGTGGGAAGGCCGAAGAGTTCTACGCTGCCTACCGCTGGTGCGAGGATTTCAGCCTGCGGCGCCGCGAGGCCATCGCCCGCGCCTTGCTCGGCCCGGTTCGCGTGATCGTGAACCGAACCCATCAGGGCCAACTCGCGATGAACGACGCGATCCTCGGCTGCTACGCCTTCGACGCCGAAGACCTGGCGAAGGGGCAGCTGTTTCCCCTCACGCTCTCGCCCGATCTTCCGGCTTATCTCGTGCGGCCGCGCCCGAACTTCGACGACCGAGCCCTCGACGAAGCGGGTTTCCGCGAGCGCGCGCAGCGGTTCGGCCTGGTCGAGCGGCTGCGCAGCGCGAACCTCTTGCCCCACGGCGGCGGCTACGCCTACTCGCAGTATCGGCGAGTCCGCGGCGTCGTGGTCGAGAACCACGCGCGCGCGTTCGAGCTCGAGAAGCCCGACGGCAGCCTGGATCGCGTGAGCGACGTGCGCAGCGCGGCCTACGGTTACCGCGGCGACGAGGTGCGTCAGCGCATGCTCGACCTCCGACTCGGCGAGCCAGTGGTCAAGACCCAGATCCACTACATCTTGCGGGTCTGATCCGGCGCGCTCAGCTCTCGGACAGGAACGGGTAGCGGTAGGACGTCGGCGGAGAGAAGGTCTCCTTGATCGTCCGCGGGGAGACCCAGCGGATCAGGTTCCACAGCGAGCCGGCCTTGTCGTTGGTGCCGCTGGCGCGGGCGCCGCCGAAGGGCTGCTGCCCGACCACGGCGCCGGTCGGCTTGTCGTTCACGTAGAAGTTCCCGGCGGCATGACGGAGCTTCTCGCTCGCTTTTTCCACGAAAGCTCGGTCTTGCGCGAACACGGCGCCCGTCAGCGCATAAGGAGACGTCTCGTCGCAGAGCGTGAGGGCGTCGTCCACTCGGTTGGCGTCGTAGACGTAGAGCGTGAGCACGGGACCGAAGATCTCTTCGCACATGAGCTTGGACTTCGGGTCTCGCGCCTCGACCACGGTCGGCTGGATGAACCAACCGACCCGGTCGTCGTAGGTGCCGCCGGCCAGGATCTTCGAGCCGTCTTGGCGCGCGTGCTCGATGTAGCCCACGTGGTCGCGGTAGGCGCTCTGGTCGATGACGGCGCCCATGAAGTTGGTAAAATCCCGGATGTCGCCCACGCGGAGCTCGGCCACCATGGCGCGCACGCGCTCCCGCACGTCACCGGCGACGGTGCTCGGCAGGTAGACCCGGGACGCCGCGCTGCACTTCTGGCCCTGGAACTCGAATGCTCCTCGCACGATGGCGACGGCGAGGGCCTGACGGTCGGCGCTCTCGTGGGCGAAGATGAAATCCTTGCCGCCGGTTTCGCCGACCAGCCTCGGGTAGGTGCGATAGCGATCGATGCGACCGCCGATGGTCTTCCACATGCCTTGGAAGACGCCGGTCGAGCCCGTGAAGTGTACGCCCGCGAGGTCGGGGCTCTCGAGCACTGCGTTGCCGATCTGAGAGCCCGAGCCGTACACCAGATTGATGACGCCCGGAGGCAAGCCCGCTTCGAGCAGGAGCTCCATGATGAACTGGGCGGAGTAGACCGCCGTCGAGGCGGGCTTCCACAACACGGTGTTGCCCAGGATCGCCGGCGCGGTCGGCAGGTTCCCGGCGATGGAGGTGAAGTTGAACGGCGTGACCGCGAACACGAAGCCCTCGAGCGGGCGCGCGTCGACTTGGTTCCACATGCCCGGCCCGGAGAGCGGCTGTTCCTCCAGGATGCGCTCGGCGAAGTGGACGTTGAAGCGGAAGAAGTCGACGAGCTCGCAGGCCGCATCGATCTCCGCCTGGTGCGCGGTCTTGCTCTGACCGAGCATGGTCGCGGCGTTGAGCATCTGACGGTGCTTCGTGGCCAAGAGCTCCGCCGCCTTGAGGAACACCGCCGAGCGCGCGGACTGCGGCAGGCGGGCCCAGTCGTGACGGGCGTCGAGGGCGGCGCGAATGGCAGCTTCCACTTCCTTGGGGCCGGCCTGGTGATAGCGCCCGAGCACGTGGGAGTGGGCGTGGGGCATCACGGTAGCGCCCAGCTTCTCCGTGCGAACCCGGTGACCGCCGACGAACAGGGGGAGCTCGAGCTCGCTCTTCGCCAGGTGGTCGAGCGTGCGCTTGAGCTCGGCGCGCTCCGGGCTCCCTGGCGCGTAGGAGAGCACGGGCTCGTTCACGGGGGCGGGCACCACGACGCGGGCGTTCGACATGGCCGCGAGCCTACTCCCGGAGCTGGAACGCTGGGTAGCCCCAGGGCGCGGCTCAGAACGCCGTGAATCCGCCGTCGACGCACAGCGTCTGGCCCGTCACGAAACTCGCCGCGTCGCTGGCCAAGAAGAGCGTGGCGTTCGCGATCTCTTCGGGCCGGCCGACACGCCCGAGGGCCGTGTGACGGTTGGCGTGCTCGAGCATTTCCGGGCTCGCCAAGATGGCTTGGGCGAGCCGCGTCTCGACGAGCCCGGGGGCGATGGCGTTCACGCGGATCCCACTGCCGCCGAGCTCGAACGCCAAGGTTTGCGTCATGCTGACGAGCGCGGCTTTCGTCATGCCGTAGACGCCTTGGAGCGGCGCGGCTCGCAGTCCGGCCACGCTGGTGATGGTCACGATGGAACCGCTGGCGTTTCTTGCGATGACGTGCTCCGCGAACGCTCGACTCGTCTCGAACGCGCCGCGCAGGTTGACTTCGAACGTCTTTTCGTAAGCGCCGGGGTCGATGCCGACCATGGGCCCGAAGTACGGGTTCGTCCCGGCGCAGTTCACGAGGACGTCGGCCTTCCCGAAAGCCTTCACCGTCTCGTGGACCAGGGCGTGGCAATCTTCGATCTTGCCCACGTGCGCCGCCATCGCGTGGACCTCACCACCGCGCGCGCGGATCTTGTCTCGAACCTCGTGCACGCCGTCGAGCTTGCGAGAGGCGACGGTGAGCTTGGCTCCGGCGTCGGCGAAGGCGAGGGCGATGGCTTCGCCGATGCCGCGGCTGGCGCCCGCCACGATGGCCACCTTGTCTCGAAGGGTGAATGCGCTCATGGCCGAGACTTAAACACCGTTCCGTCGCCCGCGACACACGCAGCCGCATGCGCCCGATACGCGCAACCACTTTGGAGCCGGGCGCCTCCGGCCTATGCTGCGCCGACATGGCAGTCGGATCCCACGACGGAGTCCTCCTCATTGCGCACGGCACGGTCACCGACCTCGAAGACCTGCCCGAGTTCCTGAAGCAGATCCGTCGGGGCCGGCCCGCCTCCGCCGAGCTCGCCGCGGAGATCCGCCGGCGCTACGAGGCCATCGGGGGCTCGCCGCTGCTCGACATCACCAAGCGCCAGGCCGCGGCGCTCTCCAAGCGGCTCGACGTCCCGGCTCTGGTCGGGATGCGACTCTGGCGACCGAGCGTCGAGGACGTGCTCCGGGGCATCTCCGGTCTCCGACTCCGACGCCTGGCTCTCGTGCCGCTCGCGCCGTTCTCAGTCGCGGTGTACGTAGATGCCGCCATGCGCGCCGTGGAGCGGGTGCGCGAAGAGCTCGGGCCCGGGTTGCCGGAGCTGGTCCCGGTGGAGCCTTGGGGGACCGAACCGAGACTCATCGCGGGCATGGCCGAAAAGATCGCCGCGGCTCTGCCCGCGGACGAACGGCCGACCAGCGTGATTCTGACCGCCCACAGCTTGCCGACCCAGGCCATTCGCGCAGGCGACCGCTACGAAACCGAGTTTCGCGCGACGGCAGAGGCCGTGGCCGCGCGTCTCGGCCGCCAGGCTGTCGTTGCGTTCCAGAGCCAAGGCGCGGACGGCGGAGACTGGCTCGGCCCGGAGCTCGGCGCGGTCCTGGAAAGCGAGCGCGCGCGCGGGATCGAACGCGTGGTCGTCTCGCCCATCGGCTTTCCGGCCGAGCACGTGGAGACCCTGTTTGACCTGGACATCGAGGCGCGGCAGCAGGCCGAAGCCCTCGGACTCGAGTGGGTTCGCGTGCCGGCGCTGAACGACGATCCGAGCCTCATCGACGCGCTCGAGGCCGTCACCCGCCGGGCGCTCGCGCGCCTTTGAGCGCCTGGACGTTGTCGCCTCGCGGCTGCGATTGAAGTCGCCTGCCTGCACCCATCCGCGAGCGGTTACTGCCCGAACGTGCAGAATTCCGATCCCCGCGGTCTGGCGCGGAGCTTGCTGACGGACCCCATGTCCAACGCCATGGCTCCGTGGCACCCTCGTGCCCGCTCCTGAGATGTCCGTTCCCCTCGAATCCGCCACGCCGATTCTCGTCGCCGACTCCGATCCGGTGGCCGCGAGCCTCGCGGCTCGCACGCTCAAGCAGGCCGGCTTCCAGCCCATCGTCGCGGAAGATGCGGCGACCGCCGTTGCCATCGGCAAGTTGAAGAGCGGCCCGGCAATCTTCGTGGTGTCCTGGGATCTGTGGGCGGCCGCCACCGCTTCGGTGCCGGAAATCCGCCAAGCCCGCGGCGCGATCTACGTCATCGCCATGACGGCACGCACCCGGCAAGCGGACGTCGTGCGCACGCTCGAAGGGGGTGCCGACGAGCACCTGTCGAAGCCGTTTTCTTCGGAGGAACTGGTGGCGCGCGCCAACTGGGCGCGGCGCATGTTGGCTGCGATCCCCTCGCCATCGGCGGACCTGCGCAGCGCAATGCTCACGGCTCGGCGCTCGCCGGGCGGCGAGGTGGTCATCGGGCAGGGCGACACCGTCGGGCGCATCGTGTTCCACGGTGGCAAGATCGTGTGGGCGAATCTGTCGGATCGCCCGGCGACGTTCAAAGAGATCCTCGCGGGCACGGCCGTGCTCGAAGCCGACGATCTCGCCGAGCTCGAGCGCGAGGCCCGACGCTCCGGTCGCCACGAGGTCGAGGTGCTCACCGAGTGGGGACTCGTGCCTCGACCCGAGCTCGAGGCTGCCCTCGTCCGCCATCTGCGTCAGACGATCCGCGCGATGCTGGTTCTCGAACGGCAGCAGGCGGTGTTCGCTCCGTTCGCCGGGGGCGACCACTGGACGGGACCACGGTTCGACATCGGCGAAGTGGTGCCGCGGGAAACGAGCCGCGAGCTGCCGGCGGTACGACTCAACGTCGCCGCACCGGATCGCGTGGTGCGCTGCCGCTTCGCCAACAGTTGCGGAAGCTGCTCACGCTTCGCGCCGACGCTGTCCCGCGAGCTCACGAAGACCGGCGCCGACGGCATCGCGCTCGTCCACGGGCGGACGGGTGAGCTTCTGGCGAGCGCCGGCTCCACGGTGGACTCCGACATGGTGCGCTCGCAGGTGCGCATCATGAACATCCTGAGCGAGGAAGGGCAGGCCGACGAAGTCGTCGCGAGCTCCGCCGAGCGTACCTACGTACTCTGCACGACCCCTTGCCCCGAAGCCTATCTGGTGGCGACGGCGGATCGCTCCCGGGTCAAGCTCGGCGGGCTCAAGCACGAGCTGACGCGGCTCGTCGCGCAGCTGGTTCCGGACCACGCCGACGACGCGATCCCGGAGTCGCTGCTCCCGCCTCCGTCCGCCGAGCGGGCCGGCTGATTTCCCCGAAGCTCTGGGGAAATCCGGCTCTCGAGCCGCGTACCATCCTTCGAAGAGCCCCTCCAAGGGCCCACATCGAGTGATCGAAAGCGGCGGAGAGACGGAGTAGAAAGCGGGCATGACGGAGACGGGCGTACGCCTGCGTGCGAAGTCGAGGGGCAAAGTGGTCCCGTTGCGACTCCGGATCCTGGGGCTCACGCTGGTGCTCTTCCTGGGCGTGGGCTGCCCGTGCGTGAAGGGACCGGTGAACGCGAGCCCGGGGCTCCGCTGGTGGCTGTTCTCCAACTTCGGGGCGCAGAAAGTGTGCCCGGAGATGCTGAAGCGCGGCGCGCCCCTCAAGCTGACGCCCACCGGGAACACCATCGGGCGCTTCTTTCCGACGCGCTGCCAGCACGAGATCCACGACGAGACCAAGAGCATGACCCTGCACTTCGGCGGCACCGGCTACGCCTGGACGCCGGTTGCGGGGAGGGTGGGTTTTTCGGCCGAGACGTCGGTGGAGTACCGCTTCGACTTCTTCATGGGGGACGACGACGTCTACGTGTGGGCGAAGGATCCGCGCATCCTCCGTGGCCCGGACGTCCAAGTCGGCTACGTCGAGAACAAGGTCGTCAACTGGGGCCTGAAGACTCCCGCGGGCTGGATGGTCGATCAGTTCGGCTCGCAGATCGTGTCGAGCCAACTCGCGAGCGGCTTCACCGTACTGCACGGCGACGCGGGAGACGACTTCACGCTCGGGATCTTGCAGCCGCCGGCCAAGCCGAAGCACCCGTTCGACACGTCGAAGGGCGATCGCTTCGTGTTCGCCAACGAGACCACCGAGATCCGTTCGAACCAGATCGACTTCCTCGGTCCGTTCGAAGTGGCCGACAAAGAGCAGGCGCTCTTCTTCCGGGTGCGGGTGGACGGGCCCGCGGTCGAAGCCCTGCTCTTCCCGCGCGGAACGGGCGATCTCTGGCGCGAGGGGCTGCAGAAAGGCGCGGCCCTCGGCGCGCCGCCCGGACCGCCCATCATGGGCTTTCCCATCTCGCCCGGCGCGGAGGTGAAGCGGCGCGTCCCGGTCCCGGTCGGCCAATACTACCTGGTCGTCGACAACTCCGCGGCGGTGGGCCAGGTGTCACCGCCGTGGAACCCGCTGGCCGTGGTGGGCGGCGCCGCCGCCGTGGTCTCGTACGCCGCTGAAGTCGGTGACGAGGACGACGAGTTCTGACGCGCCGAGGGCAGCGTCCTGCCGCTGCTCAGGGCAAGAAGCGGTAGGTGAACGACAGCCACGGCAGCCACTCGACGGCCGGATCTTCGGCGTCGAGCGGCCGGATGGCCGAGACGTCGAGTGCCCACGTGCGATAGGGAAAGCGCAGTCCGGGTGCGACGGCGACACCGCTGAACTCGCCGACCTCTGCGCCGAGCGGCACCACGGTTTCGACCTCGAGCAAGAGCGCCGCCCAGCGCGCCGCGCGGAAGATCACGCCGGCACCGTTGAACATCACGGTGCCGGGCCCGGCGAGCATCACGTTGCTGGAGAGACTCGCGCTCGAGTCGCACGCGCGGTCGAAGCAGAGCTCGGCCACGGCGCCGGCGCGTCCCAAGACGAGGTTGCCTTGCTCGATGCCGACCACACCCGTGACCGAGCCGATGCCCGCGAGGCGTAGCGGGCCGCTCCGCACGAAGGCGTTCTTCAAGCTCAGGTCGAAGAAGTACACCGTGTCTTCGCCCTCCGTGATGGGAGGAAGACCGGTGAGCGTGACCTGCGTGCTGTCGCTGAGCGCGTAGCCGAGTTGCAGGATCACGAGCTCATGGCTGCTCAGGTAGAGCGTGCCCTCCGGGTGCGTGTAAGCCGTCGGCAGGAGCACGACGTGGTCGGCGTTGGCGTTGCCGATGCGCGGGCTGTCGGGCGGCTTGTCCTGGCTCAGCGTCCGCGGCGCGTAGGCCGGGGCGCGGTAGCCGCCGGGCGCATAGCCGCCGGGTGCGTAGCCGCCGGGTGCGTAGCCTCCGGGCGCGTAGCCGCCGGGCGCGTAGCCGCCGGGTGCGTGAGCGGGAGCGACCGCTGGTGGGCCAGGGTAGGGGGCGGGGCCGGGAGCTGTCGCGCTCGGAGGCGCCGCAGGCGGGGTAGTGAACGCGGGTTCGCTCGAGGGTGAAGCCGGCGGTTCTCGGGGTGGCTCGGCCGCCCCGGGACCGGGGGCCTGTGCAGCGGCGGGTTCCGCGATGAAAAATCCGAGGACGAGCCACGGCAACCAGTGGAGTTTCTCGGATCTATTGCTCGTCTTCACGCGGCTCGGGCTCCGTGGTCAAGGCCTTCGCGAGCTGCTACTTTCGCTCATGTCGGGCCCGGTGTGGACTGGTTCCCGCCTTGCATTCACGTCGTGTTCCAAAGAGAGCGTCCGTGAAGCCAACCTCCCTCCGCCGCTTCCTCCTGTTCTCGAGCGCCCTCGGCGTTGCCGTCGCCTGCGGGCGCAGCGGCCTGGACTCTGGCGACTTCGAGTGGCTCGAGGGTCAATCCGCCTTGCCCGAAGCCGGCGTGGGAGGCACCCACGCCAAGCCGGACGGAGCTGCCTGCGTGCCATCGGAGGAGATCTGCAACGGCGTCGACGACGACTGCGACGGCGACGTGGACGAGGTGCCGCCGGTCGCTTGTCCGGGTGGTGGAGAGCAATATTGCGTGGGTGGTGCCATGAGCGCGTGCCCCGAGCGTTGCGAGGCCTGCATGCCGGGCAGCGAGCGCATCTGCTTCGTTTCGTTCTGCAAGCACTGGGGAGTGCAGACCTGCACAGCCGACGGCAAGAGCTTCGGCAAGTGCAAGGAGGAAGACCCTCCGCCCGAGTGTGCTGCCGTCGCCGAAGACGAGAAGTACTCGAAGGAGGTCGAGCAATGCTGCCTCGACGCTGGCTACTGTTGCCGTGACACGTTCGATCTGGACGGCGACGGTGACACCGGCGACATGCTCGGCGAGTGCGAGGAAGTTCTGTGCAAGCCCTGAGGCGCGCGACGGGTTTCGTACTGGCGCTCTCGATTCTCACTCTCTCGGAGCGAGTCGACGCCGCGTGCAACCGCCCCGACCTGATCTTCTCCGTTCCGCCGCCCGGTGCGACCGGTGTGCCGCCCAACGCCAAGCTCTTCGCTCGCTATCGGCTGAACGCCGAATACGACGGCGAAGACGTCACGCTCGAGAGCTCGGCGGGTTCGAGCGAGAGCCTGACCGCGGACTGGAACTCGGCGGAGACGCTGCTCAGCGTCGCGCCGGCGCTGGAGTCGGGCGGGACCTACACGGTCACTTGGCCGCGCCTGCGCGGCATCAACTCGGCGAACCTCGGCAAGGGCGGGACCGCGGAGTTCAGCGTCGGCAGCGCGCCGGATGCAGATCCGCCAGCATTCGCCGGCCTCACGGGCCTGTCCTGGGACGTCGACCGCGAGCGCGACGACTGCACCGACAGCCTGGAAGATCGTTACGTCTTCGATTTCGATCTCGCCGACGCCTCGGACGACGGCGGACGCGAGTCGCTGATGGTCGTCGTGTTCCAGACGCGCGGGCCCCACGTGAAGTCCAGCGCGCCCGAACCCATCAGCGTGCAGCGGATGCCGGAGGGCAATCGCGTACGCGTCACGCGCACGCTCGACGACGGCGAAGGCGACGTGTGCTTCGCCGCGGTGACGCGAGATCTCACGGGCAAAGTCAGCGCGAGCGGCGCCGAAGAAGTCTGCACCACGACGGTCGCGCCGCCGTTCTTCAACGGTTGTGCGCTCGCGTCCGCGCCGACGGAGTCGCGAGGAGCGGCGGCTTGGGTCGCCGCGCTCGGAGCAGCGTTGCTCTTCTTCCGGAGAGGCGGCAGGTGAGAGCTCGCATCGCGCTGGCGCTCGCCTTCGCGAGCTCGGTCGGACGCGCCCAGGTGCCTGCGCCGGAGCCGGTCCCGCCCTCGACGCCGTCGCCCGTCGCGCCGCTGCCCAGCGCTGCTCCGGCTCCGCCCCCCGCCGTGCTCGCACCATCGAGCGCTTCCCCGAGCGTCGCAGTGTTTCCGGTGCACGTCGCGGCGGGGCTCGATCCGAGCCTCGCCGAGCTCGTGGGCCGGAAGCTCGGGCAGAGCGCGCGCGCCCTCGGCTACTCTTTGGTCGACGCTTTGGTCACTGCCCGCGCCGCGAGCGGCAGCTCGGGGGCACTCACGCCCGAACGAGCGGGAGAGCTCGTGCGTCAGACCGGCGCCGTCCACGGGCTCTTCGCCAGCGTCTGGGCCGAAGGGGGCAGCTATCGGGTTTCGATCCAACTCACGCCACGGAGCGGTGCTCCGCGCGTCGGGAGCGCCTCGGGGGTCTCGTCGGACCTCTACGCCAGCGTGGACGCCGCGGTTCGGTCGCTCTTGCCCCTTGCCAGCGCGCCCGCCGCCGTCGTGCCTCCGCCGACCGCGCCGAGCCCCACGGCTCCCGGTCCCCCGCCGGCGGCTCCCGAGGAGCCCTTTCCGGAAGGCCGATTCCGACTCGCCCTCGGCGGCGAGGCCGCGTTCGGGTTTTCGCCCGGACCGTTCCGAAACTACCTGGCCGGTGCGCGCTTCGATCGCCGCTTTCGCGACGACGTGTCCATGGGGCTCGGTGTCTACTACGCGAACTTGAAGGGCAAAGACGGTCGTGCCCACAACGTGCTCCCCTGGGCGCTCTTCGAATACCGGATCGATCTCGGTGCCGACTGGGCGGTGCCGCTCCGGTTCGCGAGCGGATATCTCCCGAAGAACGGTCCAGTGGTGAAAGTGGCCGCCGGCGTGTCGCTGCCGCTCGGCCAGGACCTCGAACTCTCGACCGAGCTCCTGAACCTCACGACTTGGGTCACCCACGAGCGCGCGGTGGTGAGCGCCGACGTGGCCGCCGAGCTCGGCATCACGTTCTGATGCGTGCGCGGTCACTCGGCTTCGGAGCGCGGGGTCACGAGCAGCCGATCGATGAGCCAGTCGCCGTCGGAGCGCGTGAGCCCGAAGTGCACTTTGCGCTCGTCCTTCTCGGGGCCGTTGCCGCGATCGCCGATCACCATGGCCGACGCATCCACGCTCGCCGCCTGCCCGGATGCGAGGAGCTGGATGCGTTCGGGTGAGACGTTCACCTCCGCGCTCCGGTAGATCGTCGCTGCGCGCACCGCGACGCCGAGTAGCTCCTTTTTTCCGCCCGCCGTGGCACCGAGCTCCGAGATCTCGACGCGCACGTTCTTGTCGAACAGGGTCTCGAACTCCTTGGCGAGGCGCTGGCTGCGGAACACGGGGTTTTCTCCGCCCTCCACCTTCACCACCTGGCTGAGTCGTTCGAGCTGCTCGCGGATGCGTTCCTCGTCGGTCTTCCGGGCGAAGAGCGCGTAGGCGACGATGGCGAGACCGATCACCACGGCGCCGACTCCGAGCCAGCGCTTGTCCAAGCTCAGTTCCTCGCGAGCTTCACGCGCCAGTCGACGGGCAGATCGAGGAAGCCTTCGAGGCACAAGAAGTCGTAGATGCCGTCACACACGACTTCGGCGGTGTCGCTGAAGAGGTGCGGATCGGTGAAGAACCGCACGGTCTCTTCCAGGAAGGCCTCCTCGCTGTTCACGAGGCGAGCCATGAGTTCGTCGCCGCAGAAGTTGACCATCTGCTCCATGAAGATCCGCTCCCATTGGGCGCGAAACTCCGGGAACTGAGTGCTCAGGACCTTGTAGCTGACGGCGCCCGCGCCGCGCCCGGTGTGGGCGGCCCGCACGGTCGCCTTGCACATCGGTTCGAGTCGGGGGGGCAGATGATGTTGCAGGAACTCGAGGAGCACGCCGCTGTGGATGTGCATCACGCGATTCAATTCGGGCGACCGCCGGGACAAGAACCCGACTTGGAGATCGCGTTCGAGTTTGGCGAGCAGCTCCAGCGTCGCGTGTTTCACGTCGGCCGAGACGTATTCGAAGCCGTCGAGCTCGGCGCGGAGCCGGTTCTTGTAGCGGCTGAGGACGTAATAGACGCCCTGCTCGGGGTGGCGAATCACGCGGTCTTTGTCGCCGCGTGTCTTTTCGTGGAGCTCGCTCTCGAAGAACAGCTTCGCGATACGCCGCCCGATGGTCTTCATGTTCTGCGTCGCGAAGTTGCCCTCTTGCGAGAACAGACGCGCGAGCAGGCGCGCCATGGTCTTCGACTGCGCGTCCTCGATCTCTTCGGGAGGCGCGCCGCTCTCGGCGGCTCCAAGCGCTGCCTGCATGCCCTTGATCTGCGCCACGACCTGCGCCGTGATGGCGTCGAGCTCGGGGCTCGTCTCGAGCTCGCCTTTGTAGTGGACGATGCGTGCTTGCACCTGCTCGTTCAAGAGACCGAGGGCCTGGAAGGTGAGCTTCTCCTTCTGGTGCTCGGTCATCGCCGGCTGATCGCGTCGCGGCGGCGGGGGCGGAGGGCGTTGCGGCTTGGGCGGTGGCCTCTTGGCGTCGGCGTCGGTCACTGGGAGCGAGAATACCAGGAGCTCGCGCCGCTCCGGCACGAAAGCGTGGCTCGGGCCGGCGGGCGCCTCGGGTGTCGGGCTCCGGGCATTTCCGGGTTTTTCCTGCCGAGAGTTGTGACCTCCCTGGTCAAGAAGTAGCGTCCCGCGAGTTTTTCCCGGAGCGACCCATGCGTTTTCGCGTTTCGACCCTGTGCTTCGCGTCCCTTTTCGCCTTCGGCTGCGCTCGAGGGCCCAACATCAGCACGGACCAGCTGCCGCTGAAGCGAGTCGTCATCTACCGGAACGGCGTGGGCTACTTCGAGCGCTCGGGCCACGTGGACGCCGACGCGGTGACCTTCAAGATGCGGCAGAAGATGGTCGGGGACTTTCTGGCCTCCCTCGCCATCGTGGAGCGGGGCGGCAGCTCCGTCCGGTCCGCGTCGTTTCCGCTCGAGGTCGAGAAGGACGACGAGAGCGTCGACCTCGACCCGCGCTACGAAAGCATGCTGAAGCCATTTCCCGGACCCGGCCCCAAGAAGAAGGACAAGAACCCACTCCGAGAAGTCATCCTGCGCCTCGACGGCAAGGAGCACGATCTCGCCATCGGCTACGTGTCCGAGACGCCGGTCTGGCGGCCCAGCTACCGCTTGGTCGTTCAGGAGTCGGGCAACGCGGACCTTCAGACCTGGGGCATCGTCCAGAACCTGTCGGGTGAGGATTGGGGTGGCGTCGACCTCGTGCTCGTGGCCGGCGCTCCTCTGGCGTTCGAGTCGACGCTCGGAGATCCGGTGGTTCCCGATCGCCCCATCGTGACGGACACGGGTGAGGTCATCGCCGCGGTCCCCACGGGCGTCACGAGCCTCGAGCAGCGCAAGGAGTCGGAGGTGGAGCGCTTCGGCGGCGAAAAGGCCGAAGCTGCGAGCGCCGACAAGGACATGGGCGGGCTCGGCTTGCGAGGTGTGGGCGAAGGCGGCGGTGGTGCCGCGCCGGGCGACCTCGGCGACGACGAAGAGCCGCCCGCGCCGCGCACCAAGGCAAGGCCGACGCGAAGAAGTCCGCCAAAGCTCCCAAGCGCGTGGCGACGGCCACGACCGGCGCTCGCGCTGGCGGGGGCGCCGCGCCACCGGCGGAACCGCGTCCGGCCCCGGCGGCCGAGGCCGCGAAGCCGAGCCGTGAGGAGCGCCGGCGTGCAGCGTTGGACGAGGCGAAGCGCGAGGGGCTCTCGGCGCCGCGTCGCATGAGCGCGCTGGCCGCCGTGGCGGTGGAGGCGGGCGCCACCCGCTACGAGATCCCGACTCCGATTACGGTCCCCAACGAGAGCGCCACCATGGTGCTGCTCTTGAACAAGCGAGTTCCCGGCGAGGCCGTGTTCTTGTTCGCGCCGGATGGCGGCGTGGCCGAGTCGGGCTCGCACCCGTTCCGCGTCGCGCGCTTCACCAACGCCACGAACGGGCTCCTCGAGCGTGGCCCCATCGCCGTCTTCGAGAAGGGCTCGTTCCTCGGGCAGGGCATGCTCGACCCCCTGCCACCCAAGGCAACCGCCGTGGTGCCCTTCGCCCTCGAGCGCGGGCTCGCGGTCGCGGTCGACCGCAAGTACGACGAGCAGGGCGCTCGCATCTTCAAGATCGAAGCCGGCGAGCTCTGGATCGAACGCGACAGCGTGCAGAAGACGCTCTACACGGTCACCAACGGCAGCGACAAGCTCGGCAAGGTCCTGGTGAAGCACCCCCGCATGGCGGGCACGCGGCTCTTCAAGCCACCGGTGGGCACCGAGGACAACGCCGGCCTCGGCCACGCGCTCGTTCCCATGAGCGTGCGAGCATTCGGCAAGAGCGAGCTCACCGTCGACGAACGGCGCGCACAGCAGCAGGTCGTGAGCTGGCTCTCGCCGCTGGCGGACGAGGCGGTGAAGGCGTTCCTGGCCGACAGTCGCGCACCCAAGAACGTACAGGATCAGCTCCGGAACGTGTGGGCGGTCCGCGAGGTCTGGAAGAAGAGCGTCGACGAGGAGCGAAAGCTCGTGGACGAGCAGGCCGAGCTCGAGAAGGCGGCGCGGGAGACCCGCCTCTCCCTGCAGGCCATCGAGAAGAACACCCAGGCCGGCGACCTCCGCGTCAAGCTCACCAAGCGGCTGGACGAGGTCACGAAACGCATGGAGCAGATCACCAAACGCCTCATCGAAGTGAAGATGGCGATGAACGAGCAGGAGGTGCGCTTCCGCGACGCCGTGCGCGAGGTGAAGCTGCTCGTGGCCCCGCCGCCCAAAGACTGAGTGGCGGGTTGACAAAAGTGCCGTTACGTATCATTTGAACCGCCCATGATGGAGCCCGAGGTCGTCACCGCGCTTTTGAGAAAAGCGTTTCCCGACGGGGAGATCCAGGTCGAGGACATGACCGGCACGCGCGACCACTTCGACGCACGGATCGTGAGCGAAGCGTTCGTGGGGAAGTCGCGGCTCGAGCAACACCAGCTCGTGTACGCCGCCCTGGGTGACGCCATGAAGGGCCCCATTCACGCGTTGGCACTCAAGACCTACACGCCCGAGGCGTGGGCGAAGCTCAAAGGATGAACATGGACGAATCACTCAAGAGCCGGATCCGCGAGACCATCGACTCCCAGAAGGTCGTGCTGTTCATGAAAGGGAGCCGCGTGTTCCCTCAGTGTGGCTTCTCGGCCAAGGTCGTCGCCATCCTGAAGGACCTATCGGTCGAGTTCCGCGACGTGAACATCCTCCAGGATGCGGATCTGCGCGAGGGCCTCAAGGAGTACTCGAACTGGCCGACGTTCCCGCAGCTCTACGTCGACGGGAAGCTGGTCGGCGGCTGTGACATCGTGAGCGAGCTTCATCAGGCGGGCGAGCTCAAAGATCTCGTCGCCAAGGCCTGAGTTTCGGCTCCGAACCGGGGCTGGCTTGCCCCGAGACCGACCGGTCGTTAGCCTGACTTTCGACGATGGCCGACCCGCGCGTCACCACCCAGTCGGGGCTGCACCCCATCGACCCCGACGGGGTGGAAGGGGGTCGCAAGAGCCGCGCCAGCATCGCGGACGGGGAGCGGGTCGGAAAGTATCTTCTGGTGCGACGCCTCGGCGAAGGCGGCATGGCCGAGGTCTGGGTGGCGCGGGACGAGACGCTCGAGGTCGACGTCGCCATCAAGTTCATCCGCGCGGATCTCGAGCACCCGCAGCTCGACGACCGATTGCTCCAGGAAGCTCGGGCAGCGGCGCGCCTCGGTCACCCCGCCATCGTCCGCGTCCACGACTACGGCAAGACCGACATGGGCGACCCGTTCATCGCCATGGAGCTCCTGGCCGGCGAGTCGTTGGCGCTGGTCATCGAGCGGCGCGGGCGCCTGCCCGCCGTGCGCGCGGTTCGTACGCTCCTGCCCATCGCCCACGCGCTCGCCACCGCCCACGACAAGGGCATCGTGCACCGCGACCTCAAGCCCGAGAACATCATCCTGACCCCGGGCGACGGGTTGATCCAACCGAAGCTCCTCGACTTCGGGATCGCCAAGCTCGAGCGCGCCGAGGCGCGCATCACGCGCGCAGGGTCCGCGCTCGGGAGCCCCGGCTACATGTCGCCGGAGCAGGCCCGTGGCCACGACGTCGACCTTCGAACCGACGTCTGGTCGTTCTGCGTGCTGCTCTACGAGCTCATCACCGGACGCCTGCCGTTCGACGCGAAGTCGTACAACGCACTTCTGCGTTCCATCATCGAAGACACGCCTCCACCCATCCGCAACTTTGCCGCGGGTGACGACGCCCTCTGGGCGATCCTCGAGCGCGGCTTCAACAAGGACCCGGACCTGCGTTGGCAGAGCATGCGAGCTCTCGGCAGCGCGCTGGCGGGGTGGCTCCAGAATCAGGGCGTGAGCGAAGACGTGGCGGGGGCGTCCCTCCAAGCGACGTGGGTCCAGCGAACCACGGACGAGGGCGGCCCCGGCGCAACGCTGAGTCCGCCGAGAACGGGCCTGGCTCACTCCAGCTCGAACGCCACGGTCGCCGCTCCCGCCACGCTTCCCGCCGAACCTGCGTCGAGGACGCGGCTCGTGGTCGGCCTCGGCGTGGGCGCAGTGCTCCTGACGGGGCTCGTCTTCGTGCTCACGATGCGAGGCGGAAAGGAGCCTGCGCCGAGCGGGAGCGCCGGCCCGTCGCCATCGGCCGGGGCAGCACCGGTCGTAGCCGTGGCGCCGACCCCGGAGCGAGTCGAGCCGGTGCCCTCGACTTTGCCGAGCGCCTCGGCGAGCTCGAGCGCCGTACGCGCGCCGAACAAACCGGTCGGCAAGGCACTTCCGGGTCCGAGCGCCGCTGCGCCGAAGCCGGACACGAAGAAACCTGCGGGCGACGGTTTCGAGCTGAAGACTCCGTATTGACGACCTGGCTAGGGATAGGGCTTTCGCAGAGCTGGATTTCGGCGGTACCTTTCGACTGTTGACCTCGATCACGGCGAAGACGCGCTGGGCCTCCCGAAGCACATGGGGAGCGTTGCTACTCGTGGCGCTCACGCGTGCGCCCGGCGCTCGGGCCGATGTCCCGGCTTCCGAACCGGCTCCGAGCCAGGCCGCCAAAGAGCGCGCGAAGGTGCTGTTCGCTCGGGGACAGCAGGCGTTCAAGGAAGGGCGCTTCAAAGACGCCGTCGACGCGTTCCTCGACGCCGACCGGGCCGTGCCGAGTCCGGGGCTCTCGTTCAACGCAGCGCTCGCCTACGAAAAGCTCGGCGACAACTCCGGCGCGCTCCGCTTCTTCCGCGCCTACCTGCGGCAGTCACCCAACGCCGAGGACCGCGAGAAGGTTGCGGCTCGCATCACCGAGCTCGAGGCGAAGCTCCAGGCCCGGGGCGTGCAGCAGGTGACCGTGCTCTCGGAACCGCGTGGAGCGACCGTGATCGTCGACGAACAACCGGTCGGGGTCACCCCGTGGACGGGCGAGCTCTTGCCCGGGGAGCACGACGTGCGCTTGCGCTTGGAGGGGCATGAAGACCAGAATCAGCACTTCGACCTGCCCGCGCACCGCGCCATCGACGTGAAGCTCTCGCTGGTGAAGCAAGCGGAAGCGCGGCCTTCGGCTCTACGCGCTCCCGCGACGCCCCCCCCTCGGCCCAAGACGCCCGAGCCAAAGCGGGATTCCGCGGGCGGTCCGCGAATTGGCATCGCGACCTGGACGGCGTTCGGTGTCGGCGCAGCTGCGCTCGCTGGAGCGGGCGTGTTCGAGGTGCTCCGCGCCCGCTCCGAAGAAGACGTGAAGACCGAGCGCACCCGCGTCGCTCGGCTCGACGCCAACGATCAGATGGAGAGCCGGCAGACGACCGCGCGAGTCTTGGCGGGGGTCGGCGGTGTCGCCGTGCTCGCCGGCGGCGTGCTCCTGTACTTCGATCTCACTCGCAGCGGAGGCAGCGCCCCGACTCAAACCGGCTTCGGGCTCGGCTGCCACGCGAGCGGCTGCAGCGCGAGTTACCGGGGGGCGTTCTGATGCGACGAGTCGCGCTCGTCGTCGCGCTCGTCGCGCTCGGCCTGATCGGTGGAGCGTGCGCCGCGGATCTGTCGAGCTACCTCGAAGGGGGCGAGTGCGCTCCGGACGGCGACTGCGGTCCCGGCTATGAATGCGACACCTCGCGAAACGTGTGCGTACCGAACGGCACCGCCGACGGCGGTGGCGGAACGGGCGGCGTGGGCGGCACCGGGGCCACCGGCGGCACGGGAGGTACCGGCGGCAGCGACGGGCCGGTCGCCTGCGGGAACGGCGAGACGAACTGCAACGGAGTTTGCGCCGAACTGAAGAAGGACCCGGCGAACTGCAATGGCTGCGGCGCCGCGTGCACAGCGCCGCCGGGGGGCACGGCAGTGTGCGCAAATGGCATCTGCGCTTTCGCGTGCCCGGCCAAAACGCCCTGTGGCTCGGCCTGCGTCGACACCCAGACCAGCGCCACCGACTGCGGCTCTTGCGGCGCCGAGTGCCCGGCGGTGAAGAACGGCACGCCCAAGTGCGAAAACGGGACCTGCGGCGCGAGCTGCGACACGGGCTTTGGTGCTTGCGGCACGAGCTGCGTCGATACTCAGTCAGATCCAGGAAACTGCGGCGGCTGCGGGACCAAGTGCCAGACCGGTCGCGTGTGCAATGGCATCGGGATCTGCGACACGACCTGTCAGTCCGGGCTCGTCGCGTGCGGCGCTTCGTGTGTCAACACGCAGACCAACTCGAGCCATTGCGGCGACTGCGGCAACGCTTGCCCGAAGCCGCCCGGCCTCGTCGCAACCTGCAAGCCGGCGTGCGCGTTCACCTGCAACGTGCCGCTCGAGAAGTGCGGCGCGACGTGCGCGGACCTCCAGACCGACCCGCTCCACTGTGGAAACTGCGCCACCGCCTGCGACGTGCCCGCGAACGGCACGGCCGTGTGCAAGTCCGGGCAGTGCGACTTCACTTGTGACGCCGGCTTCGTGCGCTGCGGCGCAGCGTGCGTTGACACCAACGCGAACGCAGCGAACTGCGGCGCCTGCGGCAACGCCTGTGGCACGGGCGAGGTCTGCTCGGCCGGCAAGTGCGCGACGGCGTGCACGGGCAGCGCGGTGGCGTGCGATGGCGCCTGCGTCGACCTGAAAACGGACGCGACGCACTGCGGAGGCTGTGGGAGCGCCTGCACGAAGCCCGCGAACGGCAGCGCCGCGTGTGCGGCCGGCGCGTGCGGCGTTTCGTGTGACACGGGGTATTCGGACTGCGCGTCGACTTGCCTGAACCTCCAGACCGACCCCGCCCACTGTGGCAGCTGCGCCAACGTGTGCCCCGCGCCGCCCAACGGCGCCGCGGCATGCGCTGCCGGGGCCTGCAAAGTGAGTTGCGACCCCGGGTTCGCCGAGTGCGCCGGCCAGTGCGTGAACCTCCAGACCAGCACCGCGAACTGCGGGGCTTGCGGCAACGCGTGCCCGAGCGGGCAGGTTTGTTCGAGCGGCGTGTGCGCCGCGAGTTGCAGCGGGACCCAGACGGACTGCGGAGGGCAGTGCGTTTCCACCAAGACCGACGTGCTGCACTGCGGCGCGTGCAACAACGCCTGTCCCGCCCCCGCCCACGCGACGCCCCTGTGCTCGGCAGGCGTTTGCGATTTCACCTGCGATCCCGGCTACACGAACTGCAACGGGCAGTGCGTCGACACCACGACCAGCGCCACGGATTGCGGCTCCTGCGGGCACGTCTGTCCCGTGCCTGCCAACGGTGTGGCGTGGTGCCAAGCCGGGAGCTGCGGGATCTCCTGCAACACGGGCTTCGCCAAGTGCGGCAACGAGTGTGTCGACATCCAGAGCGATCCGGGCCACTGCGGATCATGCCCGAAGAAGTGTGCACAGAGCGAGGTGTGCAGCAGCGGCCAGTGCGTGAGCGGATGTCCGGGCGGGCAGGTGTCTTGTGACGGACAGTGCGTGGACACCGCCACCAACCCGGCCCACTGCGGCAGCTGCACCAACGCCTGTCCGGCGCGGCCGAATGCAGTGCCCACCTGCTCCACGGGGACGTGCGGCTTTGCGTGCAGCGCCGGCTTCGAGGACTGCAACGCCCAGCCGAACGACGGCTGCGAAGTCGCGCTCGCGTCCAATCCGCTCCACTGCGGAGCGTGCGGGCGGGCGTGCAGCGCGGATGGCGTCTCTTCCGTCGAGTGCGCGCTCGGGCGCTGCACTTCGACGTGTGTGCTCGGTCGTGGCAATTGCAGCCAGCCCCTTTCGCCGGCCGCGGACGACGGCTGCGAGAGGGTGACGGCCGCCGACGCCCAGCACTGCGGGGGCTGCGGGAACAGCTGCGCGCTCCAGGGCGGCGGTGGCGGGCTCGTGTGCGGGCAGGCGCAGCCGAACCAGTGCGGCTGCGGGGGGCTCGACGCCCGCTGTCAGACCGGCGGCTCGGGCGGCACCTGCGACGGAGCCGGTCGCTGCGTCTGCGGCGTGAAGCAGTGCGCACCGGGCGAAGCCTGCAAGAAGACCGGCGGCAGCGACAAGTGCGCGTGCAACGGCGGCAACGCCTGCGCGCCCGGGAGCCTCTGCTGCCAGAGCCCTGCCGGCTGCGTCAATCCGTCGATCGATGCCAACAATTGCGGCGCCTGCGGCCGAGCCTGCCCCGCTGGCTTCGCCTGCCAGGGCGGCGGCTGCAAGTGTCAGACGAGCACGGACTGCAATGCAGGTAGCCCAGGCACCTGCCAGGCGGGGAGCGGCGCGTGCGTGTGCGGCACGGTGACCTGCAACGTCGGGATGCGCTGCCTGCCGAACGGCAACTGCGGCTGACGCGATCGCAGATCGCCCAGCGCTTCGCGATTGCGTGGCTGGGAGGCAGGGCTTGGCAGAGGCATTCGGGTTTTGATGATGCCCACCCCCAGCGCGCTCGCGCGCGCTGCCCCTCCCAAACGTCCGCGCTCGCTTCCGCTCGCGGCGGCCGCGGGAGGGGTCAGAGCTGCCGCGCCGTCTCGTTTCGTCATCGTCACTTCACTTCGAGCGTCTGTTGGCTGAGCCCGTCGATGCCGTCGTTCGTGCCGGGCTTGCCGCCTGTGCCTTTGTTGCCTTTCTTGCCGAGCGTCACTTTCGCGTTTTGGTCGACGCTCGGCGCCGCAGCCCCCTTCCACATGACCGCGATGCTCACCCCTCCAGCTCCGCCACCGCCGGCTCCACCCGATGCGCCAGGGCCGCCTTGGCCACCAGAACAGCCGCCGGGGCCCTGAAGACCACCGAACCCCACGTCCGTCTGCCCGCCTTGCCCCGCTGCACCGCTGCCGCCATCTCCTGCGTCGCTCGTGACGAGCTCACTGCCTGCGTCAACGCTCACCGTCGAGTCCACGGCGATGAGCGCGATGCTCGCCCCGCCGCCTCCGCCTCCAGGACCTCCCGCTCCCCCGCAACCTCCGCAGCCTCCTCCTCCCCCTCCCCCCGACGCTGAGCTCGCTCCGCCTCCTCCCCCCTGGCCGGGTGTGCCGGGCGTTGCGTTCGCTCCGCTCGTCGGTGTCCATGTGCCAGACGTGAGAGCCCCGGAGGTTGTCGCGCCGGCGGCGTGCGATGCGGGTGACGCAGAAGCACCATCCTTGCCAGTTCCACCTGAGCCACAGCCAACAGCCTTGACCCCGCCCTGGCCGGCGCCAAGCGCAGGCAATCCAGGATTGCCGTCCTCGGGCGTGGGCGCGTCGCCACCACCACCGCCAATCGTCTGGTCTCCGGCCGGGCATGCGTATGCTTTCTTGCGCGTGGGCGGGCAAGCGCCTTTGCGGGAAAGGTGGGGAGGGAGGCCCCGGCACAGTGTCGACCACAGCACTCGATCCGAACGATAGCGCCTTGAGTGCGACACAAAGTCAGTGGTACGCGACGTGCTCTCAGGGTGGAAAGACGTTGTACCCGTATGGTGACTCCTACGGGAAGGAGATGTGCGAAGGCCTCGATGCCGCGAACGAAGGCGGAGGCAAACAGGACGTTGGCAGCCATCCCGAGTGCCATGGCACCTCTGCCCCGTACGCGAGCGTCGTCGACTTGAGTGGTTCGGTCATGGAGCTGACGGATGAGTGCACGCTGGACACGACGAGTCCGACACCCAATGTAGTTTGCGCCGCCAGGGGTGGCGGCTATTCGTCTCAGGGCACCGGTCTCGACTGCAAACACTATGCAGGTCTGGCGCGCGACGCCTTCGCCGAGTACGTCGGATTTCGTTGCTGCAAGGACCTGCCGTAGGGGTCGATCACGGCGTGGCGCCCCTCTACTGCGCGAGGGCTTTCAAGCGCGTGCGGGCTTCCGGCGCGTGGACCGGAGCTCGCAACGCTGGAGGAGCTCCCTGCCACGCTGCGCGCCTCTTCCGCGGTGCGTCCGAGCCGGCCGAGGGCGCGGGCGCGCCCGACCTGGAGCTTCTTCGCTCACGCTGCCCTTCGAGCCGGACAGGTAACCGTCGAACTCCCCGAGCGCTTGCTTGTCGTTCTTCGTGTCGAGCAGGAGTTGACCGAGCGTGACGCGCGACGCCTGCGCTTCGCGGGATTCGGGATAGCGACGCTGGAGCTCGATAGAGCCGGACGGCCTCGTCGTCGTGACGGTCGCGCCGCGCCTGATTCGCGCGGGCGAAGAGCTCGGCGGCGCTCGGCGCCTTTGGCGCAGCGCTCGACACCGGCAGCGCGCTCGCCGGAACGGCTGCGGCCGATTCGACGGGAGGTGGGCTCGGCGTCGCGGTCTCGCTGGCCGCGGGTACGACGACCGGAGCTTCGACCGGCGCCTGGGGCGCCGGCGCACTGCCGGCCGTTCGGGGTCCGAGCCAGGTGCGCGCGAGCGCGCCGGCACCGACCAGGAGCGCTGCCGCTGCCAGGAGGAACGGCCAGCGGCTCCGCGGACGTGCCGGGGGCTTGGCGTCGAGCGCGCCTCGGAGCGCGCGTTCGATCAGCGCGTCGTCGCCTTCATCGGGCGCGGTCTCGTCGGCGAAGTCCAGCGCCAAACGGTCGAGCAACGGATCGGACGGACTCGGCTTCATGGCTCGACCTCCAAAGCATCGCGCAGGCCCTGGGCTGCGATGCGGCCGAGCGCCTCACGGGCGAGGCGGATGCGGCTCCTCAGGTGTTCTCCGGCACGCCAGCGAGGGCTGCGGCTTCTTCCAGCGAGTGCCCGAGGACCACGCGGAGCGCGAGGGCCTCGGCTTGGGCTTCGGGCAGCTCCGAGAGCAGGCGGCGCAGGATCTCTCGACGTCGGGCGCTGCTCACCGCGTCGGGCGGGAGCTCGCCGCGGTCGTCCTCGGGGAGCTCTTCGCTCACCGGAGCGCGGGCACGGATCCGACGCCGCGCGTGGATGGCGGCGCGCAGCGTGATGCGCACGGCGTAGCCGGTGACGTCGCCATCGCCGCGGTAGGCGGGGAGGGATCGCACGACGAGGAGCAGGCAGTCCTGGAGCGTGTCTTCCACCTCCGGATGTCCCGAGCCGAGCACCCCGCGGACTACCCGGAGGAGCCGGGGTCCGAGCGCCCGCAGCAGACGCTCGGTGGCGCCTCGATCTCCCGCAGCGGCGGCCCGGGCGAGGCTCGCCAGCGGATCCAAGCGGCGGACTTCGGCCCCATCCACGGTGCTAGTATCGCCTCGGGGCATGAAAGGGAGCACGAGATCCACGGGGGCCTTTCCGGGATCGGGGTTGCTCGGGGGTAGAACCGATCAATCCTGTCGTGTGGTCGCGACATTTTTCGCGATTTTCTGCCTGGCTGTCCCGGCCCGAGGCGCCGATCGGAAGGTGCTCCTCACGCTCGGGGGAGGCGAGGAGGCCGCCAGCCGGACCGAGCTCAGCGTGCGGGACCCCCTCGCTCGCTTGCCCGTCGAAGTCGCCGTGGTCCGAGTCGAGCGCGTGGATCCCAAGACCGTCATCGATCCGCCCGAGGGCGCTGGCATCTTCGCCCGCGTCTTCATCGACGTGTCGAATCCCGACCAGGCGCTGCTGTTCTTCTCCGACGAGCGGAACGAACGGATCCTGATCCGGAAGGTGGCGCTCGCTCGGGGCCTCGACGAGGTGGAACGCGAGGAGCTCGCGCAAATCGTCCGGTCCGCGGTGGAAGCGTTGCTCTCGGGCGCCGAGATCGGCATCGCGCGCGCCGACGCGCGGGCGGAGCTTCTACCCGAGACCGCCAGGGCAGAGGCAGCGCCGCCTCCGCGGCCGCGTCCCCCTGCACCGCCACCGCTGCGGCCGAACCCCCCGCCAGCGCCCGCCGCCCGCTTCGAGCCCGGCGCGTTCTACGCAGCCGAGCTCCAGCGGGATCGCTTCTGGCAAGGTCCAGGGCTCGATCTCGGGGTGTCCTGGGGGAGCGCGCCGGCGTTCGGAGCGCTCGCTTCGCTTGCGTATCGCGCCCCCATGACGCTCGAAGACGAGGCCTTGGGGGTGCGCTTGCAGGCCTTCGCGCTCCGGCTCCTGCCGAGCGCGAGCTTCGACCTCGGTTCCGTGCTGCTCTCCGGTCGCATCGGCCCCGGCGTGAACCTGACCCACTTCGAGCCCATCCGCTTGCGGGACCGGGGCGTGCCCGGCGACGCCCACTGGGATCTGACCTACGTGGTCACTCTCGCTGGCGAGGGCGGCGTGCCGGTGTCCGGCATCGCGCTGCGCCTGCTCGCGGGTCTCGACGCCGATCTGGTGGAGACCCGCTACGTGGCGGTCGACAACGGGAGCGAGCGCACGCTTTTCGACGCTCCGCGCCTGCGGCCGTGGTTCGCGGTCGGGATTTCGACCCGGCCGTGATCGGTTTTCTTCGCGCTGCCCCCCATGCACTTCTGGGAGATGACGATGAGCCACGAGAGTCGCGCGAAGTCGGTGTTCGGAGCCTTGGCGCTCAGCTTGGCCCTCGGCTGCTCGGCGGCCAACGAGCGCCCATTGGGCAGCGAGGTCGGCGGCTCGGGCGGCCTGGCCGGCGGCGGCTCGGGCGGGGCGGTGTCGGGCGGGTCGGGTGGGGTGAACATCACCGGCGGGAGCGGCGGGGCCGCCGGGGCGCCGGCCGAGTGCCGCAACGTCGACATCCTGTTCGTCATCGACCGCTCGGGCAGCATGGCCGACAACCAGATCAGCCTGATCCAGTCGTTCCCGGGCTTCATCGGCGCCATCCAGCAGAAGCTCGCCTTCGCGGACAGTTACCACGTGGGCGTGGTGAGCTCCGACGACAACTACGAGAACGAGAACGGCTGTCAGAAAATCGGGGACCTGGTGACCCAGACCGGCGGCCCGCTCTCGAGCCAGTCGAACTGCGGCCCGTTCGTCAGCGGCAAACGCTACTTGGACGAGAAGGAGCCGAACATCGGCGGCAAGTTCGCATGCGTGGCCCAGGTGGGTTCGGGCGGGAACGACGACGAACGCGTCGCGCGCGCCATGTTGAACGCGGTCAAGCCCGAGAACAACGCCCCGGGCGCGTGCAACGCCGGGTTCTCGCGCCTCGACTCGCTGCTCATCGTCGTGCTCATCACCGACGAAGACGACGTGCCCGATCAGTGCGGCGAACCCGATCCGTTCACGTCGTGCGGCTGCAAGACCTGCGGCTCGGGCGGAGACCCCCAGGCTTGGTACCAGGAGCTTCTGAGCTACAAGGGCGGGATCAAAGAGAACATCGTCGTCTTGAGCCTGATCGGGCTCACGGGCACGAACTCGTGCGGCGCCGCGGTGGGTGCGAAGCTCATCGGCTTCACCAACAAGTTCGGGCAAAACGCCTACAAGGGCGACGTCTGCGCCGGAAGCTACGACCAGTTCTTCGCCGAGACGCTGCCGGTCATCGATCAGGCCTGCGAAAAGTACGTGCCGCCGCCCGTGAAGTGACCGCGTCAGCGCTCGACGCCGACGCCCGCCACGCGCGCGACTTCCAGGCTCGCGCGCGCTGCGCGATTCGAATCGGCGAAGGGGAAGGTGAGGGTAGTCGGCCCGTCGCCCTTGCCCGAGATCATGCCCTCGTGCTCGCCGATGACCGCTCTCAGCTTGTTGCGCTCGAGGGCTTTGGTCTTGTCGTCGATGCGGGTGAAGACGCCGCTCCGATCGCCAGCATCGATCTCGAGCACGCTCTGGCGGATCTGCGGCGGGTCACCGTTGGCGCCGATCCAGTACAGCAATGCGGTCGCGGCTCCGCCCGGCGACGGCCCGAGAAACCAGGCACCGAGGTGATGCGTGGTCCCGAGCGCGCAGCGCGCGAAGAGCGCGCCGTGGGTCGCACCGAGCTTCTCCGAGAGCGCATTGGCGAGCTTCAGGTACGCCTTGCGGTCGCCCGCGTAGAAGTAAGGCGTCGCGTACTTGCCGTTGAAAGTCAGCCGGACCGCGTGGGCGCTCGCGCTGCCCGAGACCGCTTCGGCCCGCACCCCGACCTCACTCCCGATCCCCTCTTGTGAGGCGATTTCCGGCGCCTCTTTCCACACGAACTTTCCGCCGCTCGCCGAGCCACGCTCGATGAAAGCGTCGAGTGCCGCGTCCTTCTCGGGCGCGGGCGTCGGTCGCGCGAGCACGAGCTCGACGACCCAGCCTTCGACGTCCGTCGGGCCGATGCTCGCGCCGCGCACGATGCGCGAGCGGGTAGCGTCGCACACTCGCTGCGCTCGTTCGGCGCGCTGGCGCTCGTAGTCGTCGGCGCTGACGGCGCTGGCGCTCGCCGCCGGCGTGCTCGAGAACGACCAGCCCCCCGGTGCCAGCCAGCGGTATGCGAACCCGAGGGCGACCGCTCCAAGGAGGAGAACCACGAGGGGTGCGACGAAACGCGGAACCCGGAAGCCGGAACCTCCTCCCGTGCCGGCGAGGCGCGCTCGGCGCTCTTGGACCAGGCGACGTGCGAGCTCGGTGGCCCGGCGCTGTTTGACTTCCGGTGCGAGCCTCTCGAAGCCCGCGACACCGGCACCCAGTTCCGTTTCCACCTCTGGCCCGGCGCCGACGAGGCGCGCTCGGTTGCCCTCCACGAGCACGGTGCCCGCCATGCCAAATCGAGCCACGGCTTCGCCCACCGCGATCTCGAGCTCGGCGTGGCTGCCATCGTAGTGGTCAGGGGACGCCGCCGGGACGTGAACCGCACCCGGATCCGACTTGGGTTCGAGGGCGAGCGCGATGGGGGGCGGAGCCGCCGGTGCGGCCGCGGGCGGTGGCGGTCGCACCGAACGCGGGACCAATAGATCGGGGATGTCGTAGGTCGGATCGGGCTCGGGGTCGGGCCAACGTGCGGCGGCGTCGCCCGAACGCACGCGGCGGAGGAGCTCGCGTTTGTCCGCCATGCGTTGGGAAAAGAGCTCGCTCATCAAGCTGGCCAGTCGCTGCTCCGCGTCGGCCGCGCCCATTTGCTCGACCACCACTCCGAGCAGGTCTTGACGCATTTCGAGGGCCGTCGCGTAGCGCGCGTCGGGGTCTCGTTCGAGCGCCTTCACGATGATGCGCTCGAGGGAAACTGGTAGATCGCTCACCACTCGCCGCGGCGGCGTGATGGGCTGACGGCAGATGGCCTCGAGCGTTTCGAGCACGGTGGCGCGATTGAACAAGCGACGCCGGGCCGCGAGCTCGTACAGCACCACCCCGGCGGCGAAGACGTCGGTCCGCCGATCGAGCGGGCGCCCGAGGGCCTGCTCCGGAGACATGTAGTCGAGCTTGCCCTTGAGCTGCCCGGCTTCGGTGGCTTGAGCGACGCGCGCGTCCGCCTTGGCGATGCCGAAGTCGAGCACCTTCACCGCGCCGGGGTAGGTGACGAACACGTTCTGTGGAGAGACGTCACGGTGTACGAGACCCATCGCGCGGCCCTGATCGTCCTCGAGCTCGTGAGCGGCGTGCAGGCCTGCACAGGTCTCCGCCAGGATGAACGCGGAGAGGGCGTACGGGATCGGCTGGTGCTCCACCAGGCTGCGCTTGATGAGCGCGCCCACGTTTTCACCCTCCAGGTATTCCATCACCAGGTAGAGGTGTTCGCCGGAGTGCCCGAGGTCGATGACCTGCACCACGTTCTTGTGTTGGATGCCCGAAGCGATCCGCGCCTCGTCCAAGAACATGTCGACGAAGTTCTGCTTCTCGGCCAGGTGGGGCAGGATTCGCTTCAGCACCACCGGGCGTTCGAAGCCGCTCGGGCCACGCAACCGCGCGAGCAGGATCTCCGCCATGCCGCCGGTGGCGAGGTGACCGACGATCTCGTAACGGCCGATCGTTTTCGGGATCTCGGTGGTCATGCCCTGGCGCGCGGAATGCCCGGCAGCTTACTACAGCTCGGTTCCGAGCCCTCCGACCGGCGTGCTCGCCCGACGGGACAGGCGCCCCGGCCCCAAAGTAGGCTCCCGCCGTGACCGACCGCCCCCTCCTGCTCCTTGCCAACGACGACGGCTACCGCTCGCGGGGCCTCTCCGCACTTCGCGAAGCGCTCTCGGAGATCGCGGACGTGGTCGTGTGCGCGCCCGAGACCGAACAGAGCGCGACGAGCCACGCCCTGAGCCTGCATCGCCCGCTGCGACTCTACCGCCACGAGCCGGGTGTGTACTCGGTCGACGGCACACCCGCAGACTGCGTGTACGTTGCGCTCGCCGGCGGCGAGCGAGTCTTGCCGCGCAAGCCCGACGCCGTGGTGAGTGGTCTGAACCACGGGCTCAACCTGGGCGATGACGTCTTCTACAGCGGGACCGGGGCAGCCGCCCGGGAAGGCGCGCTGAAGGGCATCCCGGCGCTCGCGGTCTCCGCCGGCGCCGGCGCCGACTTCGGGGCGGCCGCTCGCCTCTCGGCCGAGCTCGTGCTTTCGCTCTTGGCCGCGGAGCGCGGCCGCGGCCTCTTGCTCAACGTGAACTTCCCGGCCGGGGACCGCTGGTCGGTGCGACAGACGCGGCTCGGGCGGCGCGAATACGAGGAAACCATCGAGTTTCGACGTGATCCTCGCAAGCGTGAGTACCTGTGGATCGGCGGGCCGCTGCTCTCGCACGCACACGTACCCGGTTCCGACACCGAAGCGTTCGATCAGGGCGTCGTGGGTGTCACCCCCCTCGTGCTCGACCTCTGGGGGCAGAGCGAGAGCGGACGGACGGAAGCCGTGCTCCAGACTTTCGCCGCGAGAACGAAGTTGGGTGGGGAGCCGAAATGAACTATGAACGAGCGCGCCGATGGCCGACCGCAAACGATCGAAGACGAGCAGCAAAGCGCGTGCGCCCTCGCGAACGGGGCTCACCCCCCGCGGCCGCACGCCAGTGAAACCCAGCGCCAAGCCCAAGAAGCACGCGCTACCGCACATCGCGCCGGAGCTCGTCGACGGGCTGTCCTACGTGCGCAAGCTGATCCGAGAGATCCCGAACTTTCCGCAGCCCGGCATCCTGTTCAAGGACATCACGCCGCTGCTCTCCGACCCCAAGGCCTTCCACATCGTGCTCGATGCCATCGCCGAGCGCTTCGTGGGCGAGCACGTGGACGCGGTGGTGGGCATCGAGTCGCGTGGCTTCATCTTCGGAGGCGCGCTGGCGGCGCGCCTCAACGCGAGCTTCGTTCCGGTGCGCAAGCCCGGGAAGCTGCCGTACCGTACCGACAAGGTGAGCTACTCCCTCGAATACGGCGAGAGCGAGCTCGAGATGCACCGTGATTCGCTCTCGGAGGGCGCGCGGGTCCTCGTGGTGGACGACCTCCTGGCGACCGGAGGCACGGCGCTGGCCGCGGGCGAGCTGGTGCACCGCCAAGGCGCATTCGTCGCAGCGTATGCCTTCGTGGTGGAGCTCGAGTCCTTGGGCGGCCGCGAGCGTCTCCTGCCGGCTCCGGTGATCTCGTTCCTGCGCTACGACTGAGGAGAGGCCCGCGAGCGAACGCTGGGTTTGCGACCGAGCGTGGCTTCGGGCATCCTTCCCGATCATGACGAAGCGGGGCTGGGTCCTCTGGGGGCTCTTTGGCGTTGTTCCGGGCGTGCTCGCGGGGTGTGACGACGGGGCGTATTCGGGCGAAGACGGGCTTGGCGGCAGCGGCGGCAGCGGCGGCACCCAGCCAGTGACCGGCGCGGGGGTCGGCCAGAGCTGCGGCGCGACCAAGCCCTGCCGGCCAGGCCTCAAGTGCGAGAGTGGCACCTGCGCCCTCGGGCACTCGACGCCAGCTGGTTCCGTCTGCGTCATCTCCGGCGAGTGCCAGGATGGCCTCCAGTGCATCGCGGGCAAGTGCGCATCGGCCGGAGCGGGGGACGCGGGCGCGGGCTGTACCAGTGACGCCGACTGCAAGAGCGGCATGCGCTGCGTGCTCTCGGGGTTTTCGACCCAGTGTGCGCCCGAAGGCAGCGGCGACGTCGGCGCTGACTGCAAGACCAGCGCGGACTGCTACGGCGGGCTCGCGTGCACGCAGAAGAAGTGCGGGCCACCCATTCCGGGCGCGCCCACCTTCGGCGTTTCGACCTGGCCGGGCGTGAGCTGTGAGGCTTCGAGCGCGGGCAGCGTGCGAGCCTTTTTCGAAGTGCCCGGCGCCACACCGAAAGGCAAGGAGGGTGACTTCTTCCGTCTGCCGTTCCCGAACGACATCCGAAGGAAGGCCGGCTTCGTCGACCTCTCGGGCTTCCCGACACCCGGCGACGAGCTCCTCGGTTTCGATCCGGTGAAGATCTACGTCGACGCGCTCCAGGCGACGGAAGACTCCTGGGGCACGAACCCGACGGTGGTGTTCCGCTTCTCCGGCGAGCTCGACTTCGACACCTTCAAGACCGAATCGGGCGGAAAATTCCCGGTCCAGTGGGTCGACATCACCACGGGCACGCCCGAATACGGCTCGAGCTCGGGTCTGTACTTCGCGTACAACCCCAACAAGACGCACTATCTCTGCGAGAACACCGTGTCGGTGCGCCGCCCCACCGGCTTCCCCATGGTGCCGGGCCACAAATACGCGGCGTACTTGACCACCGCCGGCAAGGCCAAGGGGGGCGGGACCATCGAGCGTTCGGAGCACCTCAGCGCCGTACTCGCCGACGCTGCACCGAGCGATCCGGTGCTGGCGGCCGCTCACCTCGCGTTCCAACCTTTCCGCGACTACCTGAAAGACAAGCTGATCGATCCCGCGTTGGTCTTGAACGCGACGGTGATCACCGCGAGCAAGGCGCGCGACCCGATGCGAGCGCTCGCCACCGCCGTGGGAGCCGCCGGCGTGCCCACGGCCAAGGGTTGGGTGAAGTGCGGCGGCGCGGCGAAGTCGCCATGCCCGCAGGCCGAAGGGGAGCGCGCGTGCGGCGACGGGAGCTCGCCCGATTTCGACGAGTACCACGCGCTGGTTTCGCTCCCCATCTTCCAAAAGGGCTCGCCGCCTTACACCGAGACGGGCGGCGACGTGCGCATCGATCAGCCCGAGCGAAACGAAGACGTGTGCATGGCCATTAGCGTGCCGAAGGGCACGATGCCGGCGGCTGGCTATCCCCTGGTGGTGTTCGCGCACGGGACCGGTGGCTCGTTCCGAAGCCACGTGCGAGCCGAAATCGCCGGCGCCCTGGCCAAAGCCACGACCCCCACCGGCAGCGTCGGCTTCGCGGTCCTCGGCATCGATCAGGTCGCCCACGGCCCGCGCCGCGGCGCGTCCAGCGCGTCGCCGAACGACCTCTTCTACAACTTCAAGAACCCGGCTGCGGCCCGCGGCAACCCGCTGCAAGGCGGCGTCGATCAGCTCGCGCTGGCGCGCTTCGCCGCTGCGCTCGACGTGGATGCCGCCACCACGGGCGGAGCTGCGATCAAGATCGATCCGAGCGCCATCGAGTTCTACGGTCACTCCCAGGGCGCGACGGCAGGGAGCCTCGCGCTGCCGTACACCGACGGCTACAAGGCGACCGTACTCAGCGGCAACGGCGCGAGTCTCATCCACGCGCTGCTCGGCAAGAAGCAGCCGGTGAACATCGCAGGTGCGATCCCGTTCGTGCTGGCCGACATGGATTCTGCCGGAAAGCTCCAGGGGGAGGACATGCATCCGGTGTTGTCACTCCTCCAGACCTGGATCGATCCGGCGGACCCCTTGAACCACGCGCGTGCCATCGGCCGCGAGCCCGAGACCGGCAAGGCGCCGAAGCACGTCTTCGCGACCTACGGCCTCGGCGACAGCTACAGCCCACCGGCGACGCTCGCCGCGTTCACCTTCGCCGCCGAGCTCGCGCTCGTGGCCCACGATCCGAGCGCGGCCAAGCCCGACGACATCGGCTCGCCGCCCCTCGCCGAGAAGGCGGTGCCCTTGAGCGGAAACGTCACGGTGGGCACCGCGAAGGTGACCCTCGGCATGCGTCAGTACGGACCACCGTCGGGCAAGGACGGGCACTTCGTGGCGTTCGACGTGCCCGCGGCCAATGCCGACATCACGCGCTTCCTCGGCATGGCCGCCGAAGGCGCCGTGCCCGCCATCGGGCAGTGAGCCCGAGGCCGAGCCAGAACAGCCAGGAGCCGGTCGGGGCAGGACCGTCTGCCACACGGCAGCCGCTCTCTTCACCGGCGCGGATCACCTTGGTGGTCTGACCCCCGTGGGCGCCGCCTGTGCCGCCCGCGTCGCTGCCCACGATGCCTTGGGAGCCGGCTTCGCCCCCGCTGCCAGCGGGCGGAGGGCCCAGGGCCTCGACCTCCAGCTCCAGGAAGTTCACGGAGTCTGCGGGACCGCCCGAGTCAGAGAACCAGACGACCATCTCTTCGACCAGGTTGAAGTGCTCGACGTAGTTGCCGGGTGTCGACGGCGCGCGCAGCGTGAACGTGAAGCGTCCGACTTCGCCCGGCGCGACCGCTTGGTCGACAACCGCCATGCGGTTCGGGCTCTGCCAGCTCGCGTCCGCGAAGGCGGATTCGCGGTCGCGCGGCTCGGTGGTGCCGAGCTTGGTGACACCGGCGGTCCAGGGCTTCGAGCCCGTGTTCTTGTAGTCGAGGTAGCCCGTGAGCGTTTCGCCGGCGAGCAGCGTGAGCTTCGTGCCTCCGGCAAAACCCGAGCCCACGAACTCCGCTCGATAGTCGGGCACCGGGCAGTGCGTCGCGGGCCCGGCTCCGCTGGCGAAGAGCGCGAGGTGGTTGCCCACCGTGCGCTCGCCTCCGGCGTCGGACGGGTAGCTCACCACCGACCCGCCGAGCCAGAGCGTGGACGAGCCGCCGCCGTCGAGGTTCATGCCGTCCCATGCGCCGAGCTCCTTCAGGAGCGCCGAGAGCTCGTCGCAGGTGTAGCCGAGGCGGTTCGGCTTGCGCCCGTCCACCACGATCATCGCGAGCGTTCTGCGATCTTGGCTCAGGCCCACCGCAGTTCGCGGGTGGCGCGCGGTGCAGAGCGAGTCGCCGTTGTTGTCCCGAGGTGCGCCGCCCCAGAGCACGGTCGGGTGTCCGCTCACGAGCTCGCGCGCCCACGCCTCTGGGCCACCGCCCGCCTCGTGGGGGTAGATCTCGGCGCGGTTCGGGCCAAAGGCGAGGGGGCGACGTAGCCGTGGTCACTGCCGCCCCAAACCTGTCCGTCGTGGCCGGCGGGCCCGTCCGTCGAGTAGTCGGTAGCTGAAGAAGTCGCCGTTGATGGCTGCCTGGGCGCCGACCGCAGCGCCGAACGCGCTCGTCTTCTTCTTTCGTTCGCCTGACGCCGTGCCGCGAAGCGAGACGCCCGGAGTGCACAGGTCGACCACCAGGGCGTTGATGTTCTGGGAGCTGGTTTGGCGGTGAAGGCGCTTCACGCCCGGGAACGGATCGCTCCAGGTGTCGGTGGCCCGAGCTTCGCGCGCGAGGAGCAGGAAGAGCAGAACCGCGAGGAATCGGAGGCGAGAGAGCACGCCGAGTCGAGTGCACGTCACGTGCCGGGTGACGACGTCGAAAGCGGGTGCTCGGAGCGGAACTCGGCGTTCCGACGTAACGCTTTCGGCTGAGCGCACGCGCGTCCGCGAGGGCGCCGGAGTTGGCGCTCCGCCAAACGCCGGTTGGCGCCCCGCATCACAGGAGTGAGTCGGGGAAGGCGATGGAAGCGTCGATGCGGCTCTCCCCGAGCGCGAGGGCGATCAATCGATCCACACCGAGCGCATTGCCCGTGGACGGCGGCAGGCCTTCTTCCAGCGCGCCGAGGAAGCGCTCGTCCAATTGGTAGACGGGCTTCTTGGAACGGCGCCGCATCCGCTGATCCGCGCGGAAACGGGCCCGTTGCTCGCGCGCGTCGGTGAGCTCGCGGAAGCCGTTGGAGAGCTCGACGCCCCCCACGTAGAGCTCGAAGCGATCGGCGACGCGTGGGTCCGCGTCGTTCTTCGCCGCGAGCGACGCTTGCGTGCTCGGGTACTCGCAGAGGAACACGGGCCGGCGCCGGCGGGCCAGCGCCGGCTCGACTCGGTCGACCAGGAGCTGGAAGAAGCGATCTTCGTCGGTTTCCGCCAAATCCACGGCGTCGGAGACACCGGCGAACCTCCGGAAAGCTTCGCGCACGGCGAGGCGCTCGAACGGCGCGCGCACGTCGACCTTGCCGCCGTCGGCGAAGCGCACGGCGGGTTTGCCGGCGAGCTCGGTCACCACGCGTTCGACGATGGCTTCCGTGTCGACCAGCATCGAGTCGGGCGGCTCGAAGGCGCGGTACCACTCGAGCATCGTGAACTCGGGCTCGTGGAGTGGACCCGCCTCGTCCTTACGGAAGCAGTGCCCCAAGAAATACAACCGGGGAACGCCCCCGACGAGCAAGCGCTTGAGCTGGAACTCCGGGCTCGTCACGAGGTAGCCGCCCTCGGCGCAGAGCGCACCGACGTGCAGGTCGAGCCCGGGCGTACGGACGCGTTGGGGCGCGTCCACTTCGAGAAACCCCTGCTCGGCGAAGTAAGCGCGGATCACGCCGAAGGCGTGGGCGCGCGCGCGGAGCCGCGGACCCACGCCTCCCCAGAGGAAGCGGGCGACGTCGCCGTCTCCACGCGGGCATCGGGCGGGCTGGCGCTCCAGGAGCTCGGCGCCGACCAGCTTCCCGCGCGAGAGCCGCCCGCGCACCACCACGAGCTCGCCTTCACGCAGGCTCGGATCTCGGATGCCGAGGACGTCGAGCGCGCCGAAGGCGTCTGCCAGGCGAAGCCACGGGGGCTCCGCCACCAAGACGCGTCCGCCCACCGCGAGCGCCGAACTCCACGGGGCGCCTCGCTTGCCGAGCTTCGCGACGTCACTCGGCGCGAGCACCGCCGGACGCCGGCGAGCGGTCATCCGCCCGACAACACGCGAGCCGCGAACGACGCGATCTGCGCGCCCATCCAGGGACCGGCGATGGCGAGCACCACGGCGACCACCACGAGGCGGGGGAGGTGCGCGAGGGTCGCGTCCTGCACTTGGGTTGCAGCCTGCATCACGGCGACGGCGAGTCCGATGATGGCGGCCGCGCCCACCACCGGCAACGACACGGCCACGGCGAGGAGCAGGGCTTCTTGGGCGTTGCCCACGAGGACGGTGACGTTGGGCTGCATCAGTCGGTCGTTGCGTCGCCGTCGTTGGCGTCGCTGGCGTCATTGGCGCCGTCGCTCGCGTCCGGACTCGCGTCGCCGGCGTCGGAGCCCGCCGCTCCGTCGCCCGCGCTCCCGTCCGCGCCGGCGCTGCCATCCGTGCCGGCGCTCCCGTCGGCTCCGCCGCTGCCACCCGTCCCGCCGCTGCCGCCGGTGCCCGGCGGGATGCTCCCGGCGTCCACGCTCGGATCGGGCGTGTAAGTCTTGATCTTCGGCGCACACGCGGCCGTGCCGGGTTTCGCCGGGGGAGCGGGACAGCACACGGCGTCGTCGGCGTGCACTTCCCAGGGGCCGCGGCAGATCAGGCCTTCTTCACAGTCGTCGTTGCCGTTCGCGAGGTCGCAGCTCTCGCCTTCGGCCGCGTCTCCGCACGCGGCGAGCGCGCACGCGAGCCCGAGGGACATCAGAGTGGCGAAGCGCCGCGCCCGCATCAATCCGTCCCCGCCTCGCTGACCGGCGGCACGCAGGTGTTGCTCGCCAGGTCGCATGTCGAGCCGTTCTTGCAGTCCTTGTCACCCAAGCACTCGAGCTGACAGTGACCTGTCGGACCGCAGACCAAGTTGCCGGGACACTGGCTCGAATAGCTGCAGGCGATCCCGGCGTCGCCGCCGCCACTGCCGCCACCGCCGGCGCTGCCGCCGGTGCCTCCACCCGTGCCGCCGCCGCCGGCTGCGCCGCCCGACGCGTCGGTTTTGGCGTCGGTGCCGGAGTCGGAGCCGCCGTCTTTGCCGCCGGTCCCACCGGTCCCGCCGACGCCCGTCGAACGCAGGCAGCGATCGTCGGTCGGGGTCTGGTCTTCCGGCGGGCAGCAGCGATCCGTCGAGTTGTCGATGAGCTCGGCGGCCGGTACGCACACCAGCGGAGTCTCGCAATCTTGGTGCCCGTTCCGATTGAAGTCGCAGCGATCACCTTCGGCCTGCTTGGCGCAGCCCGGTGCCCAAAGCACGCTGAGGAGTGGCAGGGCAGGGAGCCAGAGGAGGCGGCGCGACGAAGCCTTCATGACGGAGCCGATTCCTAGCACGCCTCATCGGGGGCGTGTCCAGGGCTCGGCGAAAAACCAGCCGTTCAGCCCGTTCGTCGATTCTTGGCGTCCACCGCTTCGGCGAAGAGGCCGACGTACTGGAACGCGCTCGTGATGGAGAAGACGAGCGAGATGTAGACCAGCGTGCGACCGACCAAGATGAGGTCCACCACGCCGAGATCCAGCGGCCCGAGCGACAGGTGGTAGGGGTAGCCCACGATCAGCGCGATGATGCCGATCATCTGTAGCGCGGTCTTGCTCTTCCCACCCTCGCCGGCTGCGATCACCACGCCTTCGCTGCTGGCGATGGAACGGAGGCCGGTGATGCTGATTTCGCGGGCCAAGAGCAACGCCACCGCCCATTCGGGGATGCGGCCCATGGGGACCATCCAAATCAGCGACGCCATGACGAGCAGCTTGTCGGCGAGCGGATCGAGGAACTTCCCGAGCACGCTGACGACGCCCATCTTGCGAGCCAGGTAGCCGTCGAGCAGATCCGTGATGGCGGCGGCGCCATAGACGATGGCTGCCCACACGCAGTCGGTGGGCGTGCCGCTGTCGAGGAGCCAGAGCACCAGCGGAATGATGGCGATGCGCCCGAACGTCAGGAGGTTCGGCAGATTCACCGCGTCCTCTTTCAGCGAGCGGCGGCGCTCGGCTCGGACGCGCGGATCGAGCTTCGGCTGCTTGCGTCGCGGACGGCGCGAGCGGCGGCTCTCTTGCGGCGCGTCCGAGGCGGTCATCGGGGGCCGGAGCATACATGCTCTCGCGCCCACTCGAAACGCCGAGGGGCGGTGCGCGGAGCGAGCTCAGACCGGGTCGAGGAAGACGACGCCTTCGCCGTTCATCCGCACCAGACCGGACGTCGCCATGGGCGCATCTTGGGTCGCGACGGGTTGGGGGAGCAGACGGCCGATCCAACCCACGACCGAGGCACCCCGGAGGAGCGCTGGACGTTCGGGTGTGGCCTCGACGGCGAAGAGGAGCGCGGTCGAGCGCAGAGCAACCAGGCCCTCGCCGGAAAGCTGAAGCATGGGCACGTGCTCCATGGCGCCCACCCCGAGGCGACCGCTCTCGTGTCGGAGCGAGACGTCGAAACCGATCACGCGCTCTTCCCGCACGTAGAAGAGCTCGCGTTCGAGCTCCGTCACGAGCAGGCCCGGCTCCGCCGAGAGCGCCAGCGCGCCCCGACCTTCGAGCACCAGCATCGGCGAACGCATGCCGCCGAGTGGCTCGTCGAGGTCACGCCCGCGAGCGCGACGATGGATGGGCTGCGTCGAGAAGCTGCCGCTCTCGGGCAGGAGTGCCCGGACGTGCTCGAGCCGGACGGCGAAGCCCCCCTGGAGCTCCAACAGGGCCACCGCGTCGCTCCGCCGCTCGACGCGGCCATCTTTCGGGCGCGCCAGCAGGAGCTTCTCGGCGAGCCGGCGTGGCGAAGCGAAGGCCGCAGTGCTCGGCGGTTCGTGGTCGAGCGGTGAGCGAACGTCTCCGCTCGGCGGTCGCGAGGGGCGAGGTCTCAGCGGGCGGGACGGCGGGGGAAGGTGCTCGCCGCCGAGCTCGAGCGCTCGCCAGCGACTGCGCAGCGCGGGCTCGAGGGCCTCGGGCTCGGCGCGCGAGAACGCCTCGGCCTGGGTGTCGATTTCGTGCACCGCCTCGGCGGCGACCTCGCGCACCGCTTGGAGCTCGGCGGGCGCGGGCGGCTCCTCGAGCTCGCTCGTCTCCTGGTGCATGCGCCGCGCGAGGTGAGCTTGTCCCGCGCGCTCGAACGCGTAGGCGGCCTTGTCGAAATCCCCGAGTCGCTGGTGAACGAGGCCGAGATAGCCCCAGGCGCGCTTGTGGTCCCCGTTGCGCTCGAGCAGTTGTTCGAGCGCGTCGCGGGCCCGAAGCAGCTGGCCGGTCTTGAGAAAGCAGAGGCCGAGGTTCAGACGCGGCGTCTCCGCATCGGGTCGCACGCGCACGATCTCTTCGAAGATCGAGATGGCGCGCGGGTAGAGCCCGAGCCGGAAGTACACGGCCCCGAGCAGACCCTGCCCCTCGACGTCTTCGGGTTGGAACGCCAGGGCGCGCTCGAGCTCTTCTTTGGCCTCTCCGACCCGGTTGTCCTGCAGCAGCTCGCTGCCGCGGTAGAGGTGGTAGAGGAAGTCTTCTGCGGCGAAGGCACTGCTACCGGGGAGCTCGGACTCGCGCTCGCGGTCGTCGGATTCGACGCCGGTCGCATCTTCGCCGCCTCCGGCGCGCACACTGGCTTCCTCGAGCGAGGGAAGCGCGCTCCGAGGACGCTCGATCATGGCCCTTCGGAGCCTACACCGAGTCGGTCCCGATGGCCTCGGAAGTGACCTTGCGCAAGCTGTGAACGGCCTCGCTCAGCGTGAAGCGGCGCTCGTGGAGTGCGCGGCCCACGATGGCCGCGCGGATCGGGCCCGGCGCCCGGCGCAGGGCACGCAGGTGCTCCAGCGTGCCGACTCCGCCGCTGGCGATGACGGGGATGGTGGTGCTCATCGCCAAGCGCGCGGTGGCGTCGACGTTGGGCCCGACCTCCATCCCGTCGCGAGCGATGTCGGTGTAGAGGATGCCGCCGAGGGGCAGCTCGCCGAGCTCGCGCACGACGTCGAGGACTCGGCGACTGGTCTTCTTCTCCCAGCCCTCGGTCTTCACCCAGCCGTCTTCTGCGTCCACGGCCACCACGATGCGCTCGGGGAAGGCGCGGGCCAGCGCGGCGACCAGCTCGGGTTCGGAGATGGCCGCGGTCCCGAGGACCACTCGATGCACGCCCAGGGCGAGGTACTCCTCGGCATTGGCCCGGCTGCGCACACCACCGCCGACCTGAACGCCGGGGCCGAAAGCGGCCACGATGTCTTTGATGGCGGCCTTCTGGACCGGTGCACCCACGCGGGCGCCCTCGAGGTCCACCACGTGGACGTGCGAGACGTGGCGTCGCCACTCGGCGGCGAGCGACGTGGGCGTGTGGTCGTAGGTGGTGACGTCGTCGTAACGGCCTCGCCGCAAGCGCACGGCGCGGCCGGAGAGCAAATCGATGGCGGGTATGACGTACAAGGGTCGAATCCTATCTCAGCGACCGCTCATCGGCACGCGAGCATGGAGCTCCCAGTCCGTCGCCGGCTCGCGCCCCTTAGCACGAAAGGAACGCCTGGAGCAGCCGAAGCCCGGCCCCTTGGCTCTTCTCTGGGTGAAATTGCGCTGCAAAGACGTTGTCCTGGGCCAGCGCCGCGGTCACCCGATTTTTCCCATGCTCCACCGTCGCGACGACCAACGACGGGTCGGTCGGCGCGGCGTGGAACGAGTGGACGAAGTAGACCCAGGCACCGGCGCCGCCGGCCGCGGCGACGAAGGGGTGCCCTTCGCCCCGGACCTCGAGCTGGTTCCAGCCCATGTGCGGGATCTTCACGCCGGTAGGATCGAGCCGTGTGACTCGACCCGCGTACAGGCCGAGGCCCGGGATCCCGGGCGCCTCGTCGCTCGACTCGAACAGCACTTGGAGCCCCAGGCAGATCCCGAGATAGGGGGTGCCGCGCCGGATGCCCGCGAGCAACGCCTCGCCGAGGCCGCCGGAGAGCTTCGCCATGCAGTCGCGGAAGGCGCCTTGGCCCGGGAACACCAGGAGGTCCGCGCTCCCGACCTGCTCGGCGTCGGCGCTTCGGAGGACTTGGAGGTTCGGATGACGTGCGAGCTCGGCGGCGTGTACGAGCGCTCGCTCGACGGAGCGCAGGTTGCCGAGACCGGTGTCGATGACCACCAGCTTCAACGGCGCCTCGTCAAAGCACGCCTTTGGTGGACGGTACGCCCGGCGCACGAGGGTCCGCGGCAACGGCAGCGCGCAACGCTCGAGCAAACGCCTTGAAGCACACCTCCACGATGTGGTGGAGGTTCTCGCCCGCATGCAGGTGGACGTGCAGGTTCAGCCCGGCGCTTCGCGCGGTTGCTTCGAAGAAGACCGCCGCGAGCTCGCTGTCGAACTCGCCGATCTTCGCTTTGGGGAGCGCCACGTTCCACACGAAGAACGAGCGCCCGGAGAGGTCCAGCGCGACGGTGACCAGAGCCTCGTCCATCGGCAGCGTGGCCGACCCGTAGCGCTGAATCCCCGCGCGGGTGCCGAGCGCCTCGCTGAGCGCCCGACCGAAGACGATGCCCAGATCTTCGGTGGTGTGGTGACCGTCGATCTCGACGTCGCCTTGGGCTTCCACCGTCAGGTCCATGGCGCCGTGGCGCGCGATCTGGTCGAGCATGTGGGAAAGGAAGGGCAAGGGCGTCTGGATGCGGCTCTGCCCCGTGCCGTCGAGCCCGACCTCGACCGAGATGCGAGTTTCACGCGTCGCGCGTTCGACCTTGGCCGTGCGGCCGTTCACCGGAATTCCTCGATCTTCCACAGGCTGTGCTCGCGGACGAGCTCGACGGTGCCGCCCGCGCCGTACGACATCGTCGCGCGTTCGCCGATGCGCTCGAACTTCGCGGTGGGCAGAGCGGCAGCGAGGGCTTGGGTGAGCCGCTCCATCTCGTCCTTCTGCTCGCCTTCCCAAGCTTTCTTCAGCTTCGGGGCGTCGAGGCCTTCCTTCTTGGCGTCCGGAACGAAGCGCAGGAGCACGTCCCAGCGACGGTTCTCGAACGCCCGAATGAACGCTCGGACGGCGGCCTCGGGGGAGCCCTGGCTGTAGAGGTCGATGGTCGAGCCGTCGACGCGCCAGGCACCGGCCTCGTAGACCAAGAGCAGCGACTCGCCGTTGGGCGCGGTCACCGTCGCGGTCACGAGCGGCGGGCCCGAGGGGCGAGCCAGCGCCGTGGCGATGTCGCGCACTTCGTCCGGGTTGTCCTTGACCATGCGCACGAACGCTTCGTACGGGAGCTGCTTCTTCGCCTCGTCGCTCAGCAGAGCGTACGCGGTGTCGGTGCGCCCGGCCTGGAGCGCGCGGGCGTATTCGTCGAGCGTCTCTTTGGGGCCCTGGGTGGTCTGGGTGGACGCGCAACCGAACGCGAGCCAAAGGGCGGAAACGGAGAGCGCCAGGCGGGGGAAGACCGAAGCGGGCACGCCGCGGGGATACCACACTTGGGCTCGGTTCGTCAGCGCGCTGGACTCACCGGAAAGCCGTACTACTGTCGGAGGGTATGGCTCCCGCGGCTCAGAAACCTCCGAGCTCCGAGCGCATCGCCGTGGTCCCGCTGCGCAACTCGGTGCTGTTTCCCATGTCGGTGGTGCCCATCAACGTGGGCCGCCCGCGGAGCGTGCGTTTGGTCGAGGAGCTCGTGGGCAAAGAGAGCGCCCTCGTGGGCGTCCTCACCCAACGCAGCGCCGAAACGGTGGAGCCGACGTTCGACGACCTCTACGAAGTCGGCACGTTGGCCCGCCTGGTGAAGGTGATCCGGCTCGGCCCCAACAACTACAGCGTGGTCTTGAACGGGATGGGCCGCTTCCGCGTCGAGCGGAGCTTGGGCCTCGAACCCTTCATGCGCGCCGAGATCGAGCGGCTCGTCGACGAAAACGCCGACGAGGCGAGCCTCGGCGACCTGCCGAAACGCCTGCGCGAGGCGACGCGGAAGATGCTCGCGCTCTTGCCCAATCTGCCCAAGGAGACCGCGGGCATCCTGGACAACGTGCGCGAGCCCGGCGCGCTCGCGGACCTCATCGCCAGCAATCTGCCGGAAGAGCAGGCGGACATCGCGTTCCGGCAGCGCGTGCTCGAAGCCGCGGACGTCAAGAAGCGCATCGAGATCGTCTTGTCCGTGGTCGAACGCCAGCTCGACGTGCTGCGGGTCAAAGGCGAGATCACCACCATGGTGCAGGAGGAGCTCAGCCGCTCGCAGCGCGATCTGGTGCTGCGACAGCAGATGCGCAGCATCCGCGAAGAGCTGGGCGAGGCCGGCGACGACGACGAGCTCGACGAGCTCCGCGAACGCGTGGCGCGGGCGGAGTTGCCCCCCGAGGCGGAAAAAGCAGCGCGCAAGCAGCTCTCGCGCCTGTCTGGAATGCAGCCCCAGAGCGCCGAGTTCCAGGTCACGAAGACCTACGTCGAGTGGCTCGCCGACCTGCCGTGGAAGCGCACCACGAGCGATCGCTTCGACGTGCGCGAGGTCCGCCGCTGCCTGGACGAAGATCACTTCGGCCTCGAGCGCGTCAAGAAGCGGGTGGTGGAGTTTTCCGCCATCCGCCAGCTCCGGCGCGACAAGAAAGGCCCCATCTTGCTCTTCGTCGGTCCGCCCGGTGTCGGCAAGACCAGCCTCGGGCGCAGCATCGCGCGCGCCATGGGCCGGCGCTACGGGCGCATCGCCCTCGGCGGCGTACGCGACGAGGCCGAGGTCCGCGGTCACCGCCGCACCTACGTCGGGGCATTGCCCGGTCGCATCATCCAAGCGTTGAAGAAAGTCGGCACCAAGAACCCGGTGCTCGTGCTCGACGAGGTCGACAAGATGGGCGTCGACATGCGCGGGGATCCCGCGGCGGCGCTGCTCGAGGTGCTCGACCCGGCGCAGAACGACACGTTCCAGGATCACTACATCGACGTGCCGTTCGATCTGTCGGAAGTGATGTTCCTGGCGACCGCCAACTACTTCGACAACATTCCGCCGGCGTTGCGCGACCGCATGGAGGTGATCGAGGTTCCCGGCTACACCCGCGCCGAAAAACGCGCGATCGCCGAGCAGTTCCTGGTGCCCAAGCAGCTCAAGGAGCACGCGCTCAAGCCGGAGATGCTCGCGTTCTCCCGCGAAGGCATCGAGATGCTCATCGATTCGTACACGCGCGAGGCCGGCGTACGCGGCCTCGAGCGCGAGATCGCTGCGGTCTGTCGCGACGCTGCGGTGCGCCTGGCCGAAGGGCAGCGCGTCGAGAACGTCGAGGTGACTGCGGCTTGGGTCGAAGAGGTGCTCGGCGTGCCGAAATATCGGCCTGAAATCGCCGAGCGCCGCCTGGCTCCGGGGGCGGCAACCGGCCTCGCCGTGACGCCGTCGGGCGGCGAGCTCCTGTTCGTCGAGGTGACGCGCATGCCCGGCAAAGGCGAGATCACCGTCACGGGTGGCCTGCGCAACGTGATGAAAGAGTCCGCGGCCACGGCGCTCTCCTTCGTGCGCTCGAAGGCCGACCTCTTGCACCTCGACCCGGAGTGGCTGAAGAGCATCGATCTGCACGTCCACATCCCCAAGGGCGCCTACGTGCGTGACGCAGCCAGCGCGGGGGTGCCGATCTTCGTCGCGGTGGCGTCGCTCCTGCTCGACGCCCCAGTGAAGCCGGACGTCGCGGTGGCAGGCGAGCTCACGCTCCGCGGGAGCATTTTGCCCGTAGGCGGGATCAAGGCGACGGCGCTGGCGGCCCACCGCGCGCAGATCCGCTCGCTGGTGCTGCCGGCGAAGAACGAACGGGATCTCGAAGAAGTGCCCGAAGACGTGAAGCGCGACCTTTCCATCCACCTGGTCCACCGCGTGGAAGAGGTCCTGCCGCTGGTGCTCGCGCCACCGGAGGAGCGCGGTCCCCTGTCGGATCGCTCGAGCGTTCCGCCCCAGGGTAGTGGCGAGGCGCGGCCCTGAGCGCGGAGCCCGTAGGCCTTCTTCGCGCGCGCCCGCAGCGCATCGCGTTCGGCGTCGCCCTCGCCGGCAGCGCGCTCTCTGGCTTCCTGCCGCTCTTTGGCGGGCCTGGATACGAAGCGGCGCTCCTCGCCGGCCTGCTCCTGCCGAGCACCGCCGCCGTCGCCAACGCCATCGAAGCCTCGAAGGGTGAGCGCTCCCCGTTCGACGCCTTCGGGCGCGCGGTGCTGTCGGGCTTCGTGCTCGCGCTGCTCTCCGCGTGCGTGAGCGTGCTCCACGGCCTGCGAGTGGGGTTCTGCGACCTCTGGGACGGGATCAGCGTGTTCGCGCTCGGCCCGGGTGTCGGGAGCGTCCTCGGCGGGGCATTCGGTGCGTTCGCGGGGCTCTTCGTCGGAACCGTCTCGCGACCGCGCCGGCGCGTCGCTCTGGCGGTCGTGCTCGCGCTCTGCGGCCCGCTCGCGGGCATCGGCGTGAGCCTGTGGCGTTTCTGGTCGAGCCCCATGGTCTTCGCGTTCGACCCGTTTTTCGGCTACTTCGCCGGCCCGCTCTACGACACCGTGATCGAACCCCTGGAGCGACTCGAGAGCTACCGGCTCGGGTCGCTGTTTTCGCTCTTGGCCGGCGCAGCCCTGGCGCTGCACTTGGACCGCGGAGCCACGGGTCTCACGCTCCGGAGCCGCGGCCGCCCCGGGGTAGTGCTCGCGGGGCTCTTGGCTGCGGCGGGCTCGTTCCTCGTCACGGCGAACGGGCCCAAGCTCGGTCACTACTCCACCACCGACTCCATTCGAGAGGTCCTCGAGCGATCACTCACGACGGACCGCTGTGAGGTCCTCTATCCACCGTCGTCGAACGCGAGGCTCGCCTGCTCGGTCGCGAGTGCGATGCTCACGTAAGGACCTCGAAGCCTGGTTCGAGACCGTCACCCTGAACGCATCACGGTCTTCGTCTTCGAGTCCGAGGCGCAGAAAGGCCGCCTGATGGGCGCCGCGAGCACGTACATCGCCAAGCCCTGGCGGAACGAAATCTACATTCAATGGGCCCGCTACCCGCACCCGGTGAGGGGCCACGAGCTCGCGCACGTGGTGGCGGGGAGCTTCGGACGGGGTCCGTTCCGCGTGAGCGGACCGCTCGGTGGGCTGGTGCCGGATCCCGGGCGCATCGAAGGCGTTGCGACGGCCGCGACTCCATCGGACGATCCCGAGCTCACGCTCGCCGAGTGGTCCCGGGCGATGCTCGACCTCGGCCTGCTTCCGCCGCTCCGTGACGTGTTTCGCCTGGGCTTCCTCGGCGAAAACAGCAGCAAGGCATACACCGTCGCCGGCGCGTTCATCGCTTTTCTGCGAGACCGCCACGGTGCGGGCGCCGTCCGGCGTTGGTACGCAGGCGAGAGCCTGGAGAGCATCACGGGCGGGAAGGGCCTCGAGGCCCTCGACGCGGAGTTTCGGGCGGCGCTGGCCGGCGCGCCCATGGCTCCCGAGGTACTCGAAGCCGCCCGCGCTCGCTTCGACCGGCCCGCCATCTTCCGGCGCAAGTGCCCCCACGTGGTCGACCGCTTGCTGGGCGAGGCCAACGGCCGCTTGGGGCAGGGGGACGTGCGCGGCGCCAGCGAGCGCTTCGATCGAGTGCTGGGGCTCGACCGCGGGAACTTCAGCGCGCGCATGGGACTTTCGGGTTGCTCGGCTCGGGCCGGTGATACGAGCCAGGCCGAGCGGCGCTACGCCGAGATCGCCGCCGACGCCTCGCTTCACAAGCTCCTCCGGCTCTCGGCCGAGGAAGCCCGCGCCGATCTCGAGCTCGCGACGGGTCGAGCCGCTGACGCGAGCGCGCGCTACCGCACGATCCGCGGCTCGATCTCCGACGAAGACCGCCTGCGAACCCTGGACGTCAAGGCCGAGCCGAGGACCGCAGAGGCCGACGCCGCCATCGCCGCGCTCCTGGTGGGCGATCCGAAGCTCGGGCGCGACTTCGGAGATGCCGCAGCGCGACTCGGCGAGTGGGCGCGCACCGAGCCCGACAATGGCCTGCCCGAATACCTGCTCGGGCGGAACTTCTACAACGGCGGCCGCTACGAGGAGTCCGCCCGCCGGCTCGACCGCGCGCTGGCGCGAAAGCTCGCGCTGCCCAGGGTCGAGGTCGAGGCCCTCCGGCTACGGCTCGTCGTGGCGTGTGCGCTCGACGACCGCACACGCGCCCGCGAAGTGCTCGGCCGCTACCTCGGGCACTCGGAGCTCGCACCGGGAGCCCGGGTAGGCGGCACCAGCCAGCTCGCCCATCGCTGTGGGATCTGAAGGTCTGTCGAAGTGAGGCGCACGCCGGAGCCGGCCCGCGCAGGGGGCTGTCGATTTTTCGACAGCTCTTGGAGTCGAGCGCGCTCGCCCGAAACCGTTCCCCGCGGGGAGAGGACGCCGCGCGGGGACTCTGCCTCCCGCTTCAGTTGTGGCAGCAGAGAGTGCCAGCGGTCGGGTTCGACGTCCCGCAACCGCCGAAGTACTCATTGGGCGTCACGGTATCGAGTCCGCAATTCGACCAGTTGCAGGCGTTGTTCAGCGGATCGTTGGAGGTGCCGGTGCCCGGCACGCAGACGCGCATCGGGCTGCTCCCGGCGCACGTGTTCCCGACCGTAGTCGACGCGCTGCATGCGGTGGAGATACCGGACCACTTCAGGAGGTCGTCGGTCCAGTAATGGTAGCGCGGAACCTGACCGCCGAATTTCGCGACCCACTCGCTCGCGGTGCAGACGTGGCTGTTGGCGCCGCACAGCGTGGCTCGGCTGGCGTAGTTCACCTGTCCGGCGCAACCGATCATCCCGTCGACGAAGGCCTGCTCGATGGTGTTGTCGGCGCAGGTGATCACCGGGCAGCACAAAGTGCCTGCCGTGGTGTTGTTGCAGCCGCCCATGTAGTCGTTGTCCGTCGTGTTTCCGTAACCGCACCCGGAGTTGGTGCAGACGTTGGACAGGGGGTCCGTGCTCGGGCCGGTCTTCACGCTCTTGCACACGTGCGCAGGCGCGGTGCTGCAGGGGTTGGCGAGGGGATGCGTATTGACCTCGCAGGCGTTGTTCGGCCCGTTGTCGTACTGGAGCAGGTTGTCCGTCCAGTAGTGGTAGTCCGGGGCCGCTTCGCCGTGCCGTAGATTCCATTCGCCGCTGGTGCACGGTTCGTAGCCCGCTGCGCACAAAGTCGCCCGATTCGCGAAGGTCACCGTGCCGCCGCAGCCGGACATCCCACCGGTGAAGCCGTTCTCCGGTGTGCCGTCTTTGCAGCCCTTGTTGCAGACCGAGTGAGACTGACCAGTGCCGGCGCCGTTGCAGGTAGCGTTGCAGGTGCCGCAGTTGTCGACGAATCCGTCGTCGCACGTCTCCGTGTCCGCGCACGTCGCCCCGTCGCCGCAGTACGAACCCGTCCCGGGCGCCTGGCAGTTGGCGTTACAGGCGCCGCAGGCCGTGGTGTGGCCGTCGTCGCAGTTCTCGGTGTCGGGGCAGACGACGCCGTCGCCGCAGGTCGATCCGGTGCCGGCTGCCGAACAGTTGGCGTTGCAGGGCCCGCAAGCGTTGGTGCCGCCATCGTCGCAGAATTCGGTGTCGGGGCAGAGAACGCCGTCGCCGCACACGGAGCCGGTGCCCGGGCCGGAGCAGTTGGCGTTGCAGGTGCCGCAAGCGGTGGTCTTGCCGTCGTCGCACTTCTCGGTTTC
>JAXLYN010000060.1:0-53865 GCA_046351435.1 Polyangiaceae bacterium | reverse complement strand
GTCACGTCCAGCCGTGGACTGCTTCGCTCACGCGAGCGTCGGCGGTGAAGCGCTCAGAGTTGAACCACATCCGGTGGCCGCCCGTAGAAGACGAACGGAAGAAAGTTGTGCAACCGCTTGCGGATGGTCTCTGCCGCGCGGTCAACATCCCGCAGTTCGTTGCTGCAATCGTCCTTGGCTGGGTTTATCGGCGTCCTCACACGCGCTCGCAGCGCCTGCACGCTCGTCGCGAACTTGTCGCCCTCCAACACGGCGGCACCAAGCTCGGAAGGCGTTGTGGCGGTGCGAAGTTCGGCGCTAAGGGTTTCGACTTCGTCGTGCGCTCGTTTGAAGTCGACTTTCGCGTTCTCTAGCTGAAAATCCAACACCGCCTTCGGCGGCAACGCGACTGCGTTCTGTACGCTCTGGGCATCGACTCCTCCGTCGGGGCCTCCGTCGCCGCCGCCGTCCGGCATACCCTGCGCCCGAACCGTTCTGGCAACTGTCAACACGAGAATGCAAGTTCCGATGGCGAGCCAAGTACCGCTCCGCACAAGAAGACGTGCACTCGCAAGTATCTTCCCGAAGAAGACGAGTACAAGGATGCGGGGCGGAATCATGAACGTCGAACCCGCCCGGCGGCCGCGCTGACATTCACCTGCATCGGGATACCTCACTGGCTTCCAGGGTATCTAACGGCGCTCGCGAGGCTCAAGTCGCGTGCCCAATGCGCTGTTCGCACGGCTTCGCGGCGATAGCGGGGAAGGTTACGCTCAAGTAACTGACCGCAACACTTGCAGCGCACTCGCAGAGTCCCGAGCCCGGCTTCTCGGATCGGGATTCATCACGGTGCCCTTTGGCGAGTGCCAGTTACCTGTCCAGAACTTCGAGGAGTGGCGTCGCGCTTCCTCCGCCGTGCTCCTCTAGCACTGTCAAATATCCGAACCCTTGCCAGCACCTTGACTGCTCGCGGTCCAATTGAGCGGCACATGGTGCTTGTTCGGAACGGGGCCCTGGCGAGACCGTGCTCCCGGAAACCTTGTGATGGCCGCGTACTGGGAGTCCGTCGTCCAGATCTCGACGCCCGATGGGAAGGGCAGCGGCGTCTTCATTTCGCCGACCGAGGTACTCACGGCCGCACACGTGGTGGCTCCAACCGGGCCGAGCTTCGCCGTGAGCGATATCCGCGTGATCATCCGATATCGCGGCGAAGACGCGGTTATCCGGGCACTTGCGGTTCATCCGCGTTGGACGAACGGCGCTCGCGCCGGATCCGATATCGCGTTGCTACGAGTCGAGCCGGTCGCTGACCTCGGGCTCGGGACCCAAATGAACGTCCCTGCCCCTGGAGCAAGCGTGATGGTCTCGGGGATCGGGTTTGTAGCCGCTACCGACGTAGTCGAGCAACCCGCCGGTACGGTGCTTTGCGAGAGCGGGACGGACGGCTTCAATCTCCTACGCTCCGACGACCTGGCGCCGACACCAGGGCTCAGCGGCGGACCGCTCTACACCAGTACTGGCGGCGTCGTGGTCGTTGGTCTGATGACTCGGATCTCAACGACCGGACTGGTGGGCCTACCCCTCCTCGACGTCAGTTTGGGTCGCGTGCGGGCGCTGCTGCCGCCGTAGCCCGATGGGCAAACGCAAACGAAAGGAAGCAGAATGAAGGGCATCAAGTTGGTGTGCGCCATGCTCGTGGCCACTTGGACGATCTCGAGTGTGGGTTTCGCCCAACCAGGTGGGCCGCCGAAGCCGCGGGGACCGGGAAGGCCACCTCAGCCGGCGCCAGCGCCAGCACCAGCGCCGCCGCTGCCATCTCCGGCAACGCAGCCTGCGCTTGCCCCAACCGCGCCGCCCGCACCCGCTGCCCCAGCTCCGCCCATCGGTCACGGAACCCGGGTAGGGGCTGAGACGAAAGCTGACTTCGCGCGTCTCACGACGGAGGTCTGCAAACCTTGCGACGCCGCTGACGCACAGAAGTGTCCCCCTGCACACGCCGAGTACTGCAAACCCCTTGCCAAGGTGGTTAGGGTCCGAAGCGCAAACCGAGACTGCAAAGATCCGACGTCGGCATGCTATCGCTCATTCTATCTGCGACAGGGCGTCGACCCGTGTGCGTACGAGCCGAATGCGCTGAAGGGCGAGAGCGCTGAAGACCTAGCTCTCGCGTGCGGGGCAGCCAAGGAAACGGCTGGGGCGACCCTAGCTTTGAACGCGCTTGCTGGACTGCAGGACTTCTTGGTTGACCGCGCGAAGTCAGAGGCGACGACCTACGCCGTTGAGGAGCTGGGTGCGCGACTTTGCGCCAAGGAGGACACGAAGAAGAACAGCGCACAGGAGAACTTCCTGCGCTCGCTGTTTCCCACGAGCTGCGGCGTTCTCCAGGCCAAGGGATTCGAGCTCACTGAAAGCTCGCTCCTTCGGCTGCGCAAAGCGCTCGTCGCCGATCTAACGCTGATGCCGGGAAGGCTCCTCGACGAGTGGAAGGCGCTGAACAAGAGTCTGTCGCCAGAGCAGCTCGCTGGTTGGGTGCTGGCGCGGAGTGCAGCGGATGTTGCCGCACTGGTTGTTCTAGGCCGACTCGCAGTGCCGGAGATTCCCAGGAAATGGGCAGAAGAGACCGAGAAGCAATATCTCAAGCTGGCCGAGCAGCAACGCCTGCAGTGCTCCCTCAAGAATGACAAGTTCGCACCGGCGTGTGCCGGGCTGCTGGCACCAGAGCTGAGCGTCGCGGTCCTCGACGTCGCCCAGGGTCCCTCCCAGACACCAGAGCAGATCGCCGCGGCGATCGAGCGTGCCGCGCAGAAGTTCTGCAAGGTGTACGGCCCCCCAGCAGACCGTGAGAACGGCGCCTGCCTTCTGGTGCCGGAGTACCAGAAGTGGCGCGACACGTTCACTCAGCTGGCGAAGGCGGGGGAGCGGCTCATCAAGCTTCGCCAGGTGGTGGACAAGCTCACGTCCGAGGGGACGCCTCCGGCGGAAATCGCTCGCCGTGTCTTGCCGGACGTCGCAGCCGCGCTCGATGGAATTGTGGATCTGCTTCCCGGGACCGCTCAGAAGGCAGCGAAGGTCACCACCATGGCGTTGCACGCGGCGGCCGCCACACTCGACCGGGACTACGCGCAGGCCATCTCGATCCTTCTGGAGTCGACCAGCGATCAACAGGAGCTCGCAGGCATCCAACTGCCGGCGCCGGCCGTCCGGGCGCTCGAGTTCGCCGCTCGCCTCGCTACGGCGAAAGATCGCGACGACGCGAAGAAGGCGATCGAGGACGAAGCACTGCCGCTCGGGAGCTACAAGGTCAAGTACGACCGCAGCGAGGTGACGATCGCCGTCAACGCGTTCGTCGGCGCGTTCGCGGGGTACCAGACCCAATTCAGGCGCCACGACGATGGGAAGGCCGGCTTTGCTGCACGCCCACTTAGTGCACCACTCGGAGTCGACTTCACTTTGATGTCGTCGAAGTACTGGCACTTCGGCGTCCTGGCGGCAGTCATCGACCCGTTCGCAGCCGGCACGGTCGACGACACTGGAAAGGCTCAGGAGCTCGACTGGGGAGCACTACTCACCCCGGGCGTTCACTTCCGAGTTGGCGTAGGCGGGTCACCCTTCACGCTGCTCGGCGGAGTGACCTGGCAGCCCCTCACGCGCTCGCCGGATGACTGCGAGACCTCGGGGGACGGAAACCATGCTGGCGCGGCGCGCGCTCAAGTCAGGGTGCGGTCGCCATCGACGTGCCGCTACTCCGGCTCAAAGTAGGCCCGTCGCCGGGTGCTCGCGGACTTGCCGCGGCCGGAACGTCCAATCCGGCCGCGGCGTCTCGCGTGGCCTCTCGTTCAGTCGAACTTCTTCGTGTCCAGGTACTCAGCCCGGAACAGCGACCAGAAGTCGACGGCCAGACCCTTGAGTACGTAGTCGTATGGCAACCAGCCGTAGCCCACGTCGCCCCAGCCAGTTCCCCACGAGTTGCGGATCTTCAGCGCACCCTTGCACGTCCCGATGACTCGCGAGTCATCGTATCCCATCGCGACGACCGCGTGGCCGCCAAGCACCTTGTCGGTGGGTGACGGGAACGGGAACTCACCCTTCGAGTTGCCGAAGCTGTAGACCGTGAAACCGAACATCGACGGGTACCCGGCTGCGATGAAGGCCTTGATCCGCTGGAGCACCTGGGCCGGTTGCAGGCCAGCCTGATCCAAGCGGAAGTACGACATGCTCTTGAAGTCCTGCGCGTACGCATAGGCGAACGCAGAGGGCTCCTGGTCGAACTTGGAGACGTCGTAGGGCAGATGCGCTTCCGGCACCACGCCGAACGCAGCCATCGCCTTCATCGTCGTGCGCAGATAGGCACCCGTGTCACCGGTCCAGCCGAGCAAGTTTCGCGTGACCTTGTAGAGGAAGAGGCGCGAGGCATCGACGAAGGTCCCGAAAGCGCGGTTTTCGAAGTACTCGAGCAGACCAACGCCGGCGTTCGCGGTGCAGGAGCCTAGATTCAGTTGGTTCTCGACGGGCGAGAACCACTTGATCAGGTTCACCTCGCTCGGCACTGCCTGGACGGTCGTCGCCTTCGACTTCTGGAACCACGTCGCTACATCCTGCTTGGTCTGAGGAAGCTGGATACCGACCTTGGTGCTGTCTGCCTCGAAGTCCCGGATGTCAGGCAGGTCTCGCAGCCACCCCAGCTGGAATCTCGTCGTCATGTGTCCTTCCCTCTCTCTTGCCCATGCGGTCGCGTGCTCGGCGCAGGGACGTGACCGCGACTCACCCTGCGCCACGATCGCCGATCTGGTGAGCTCCATGCCCACTCACTGCGATGCGTTCGTGGACGCTATGGAAAGGGCATGCTCAGTCAAACCGGCTCGAGCACGATGCGTTGGCAGACGAGCGATCCAAGCGGGAAGCGAAGCCAAATAGCTTCCGCGAGACACAACCGGGTTTCTATCACCAGATCAGATCCGGGCGCGCTTCTCTTGGGTTTGCGCGGCATCGCATGAGCCACACGACCAGCCCCGCCAGCACTGCGGCGAAGAAGCACCAGACCGAGATGAATCCAGCACGATACAAGTACCCGGTGACAGCGAAGGAAACTGCGGCAGCGATTGCCAGTAGTGACGTGCCCGGCACCGATGAGACGAGCAGCGGAGTGACTATGCATGCGAGGTACGCATAGGGTGCGACGGTCTTTAGAGGCGCGTCGATCTGGACCCAGTAGTAGAGGTTTCCAAACGCGATGCACGCTTCTGAGGCTCGCAGCGAAGCGCATGCAACGAGGTACCCGCCGACGAAGATGCCTAGGGCCCACGCCAGAGCAAGAGCTGCACGCCGGCGCTTCACCTTCTCGAGGACGAGGAGGGCAGGCGGCAAGTACGCCGGCCAGACCAAGAGAGCGAAGAACAAGAATGCGCGCAGCAGACCTGTGTCACTCCTGCCGAACGGGGAGCGCTCAAGCACGAGCCAAACGGCGCCCTCACATGCCTGCTGGGCCGCGAACAACAGCGGGGTCGCCGCGAGCGGCACATGAGCTCTCGACGGTGCGCTCCGAACCGATGTAACGCCGATTCCCGCGAGCAGTAGGGCGGCGCCGAAACTCGCCTGCGCGGAAAAGCACACTGGGTCACCACTTCGCGTCGTCGGCAGCGACTCGCTCAAGCATCAGCTGACTCGCTCGGCTTGGAGCTGCCTTCGGAGCCAGGCCCAGCCGGCGTTGCGGCTTTGGCTCCCGAGGGCTTGCTCCTCGCGGGGGTCACCCTGTCCATCCACGAGTCGACCAGATCGGACAGCAACTTGAACACCTTGGTCGAGAACATCCCCGAAAGCAGACCGAGCAACGCGGCCGTCGGAGGACTCGTGAAGGTGTGCATGTCCGTTCCTTCGAAGGGGACACTCCCGCCCGCGAGTGCCAAGTAGCAGACGGTGCCACCGCCAATCGCCCTGAACACTTTCCGGAACCAGTCGGACTCCTCTTCGCCCGGCAAGTAGAAACGAATCAGCGCTCCACCCACCGCAGCGACGATTATCAGCACCGCGAAGACATCCCCGCTGGAACGCTGCTCGGCTGCACGCTTCAGGACTGCAGTTGCGGCGAGTTCGCGGGCGGACCACCACTTCGCATCAGAACCGCCGCACCTGATTTCCGCACTGGCCGTCGCGGAGTACTCACACAGGATCGCCTTGACCGTGCCAGGAATCCCGTTCGCCGTGTGTACGGCGCCTCCGAGGATTAGCGCTGTCGTGCGTACGCGGAGCGCTCGCAAGATTCGGGCTTCGCTCTCGAGGCTCGCGCGCTTGCCGATCGCTTGATCGCCTTGCGCACTGCCGAGCGTCGCGAGATCTGCTCCTAGCTCTCGCTCGCGCGCATTGATGGTCGCGAGGACTTTTTCGCGCCGCTGGAGCTCTTCTATCGCAAAAACACCAATTAGCGCGATGTAGATGATGCCAAAGGCTCGGAGAAAGCGCCCGAGTGCATATTTGACTCCGCGGCCGCCGCTCATGCTGGCCGCCTTCCGTGCAGGCGAGCATCTCCGGCAGTGCGCAAGACACGGCCTGCTGCGACCAGGCCGTTCGGACGTGCAATGCAGTAGGTCATGATTGGGCCCCCCCGCTCTATCCCGATACGGGCTGAGAGCGCTGTTCGCGAGCCTCTCAAACGCGGCTGCAGCCCACCAGCTCGTCTCGGACGGCCTGCATTTCCTGCGGCAGCACTTCGCGCGGTCCGGTTCCGGGTCTCAAACAGCCCGGCGAAGTCGGCCGCGCGAGCTGGTTGCCATCGAGCATGCCAGGTATGATGAAGTGTCCATGAGCGGCCCAATCACCGTGCTGTGGCTCGTCGACGAGCAGGACGTCCCGCCGAAGCGTGATGGGCGCTTCCGGCACGTCGTCGGCGACCCGTCTCTGCCGGGCGCGACCATCACTGGTCTACTCGCTGAGGGCGCAGTCCTCGCTGTCGTGCGCACCGACGAAGAGGGCCAACGAGCGATCGCCTACGGAGCCGACGAGGTGATCCTTGCGTCCGAAGCCGCCGGCGAATCCTTTGAGAAGGTGGTCGAGCGCACCACCGCGCGGGCGCGCGCGCGAGTCCAGCGAGACATGTTCCTCATTGATCTAGTTCGAAGGGATGACACCGCGGCCCTGGAGTTACTCGCGGCTGCGCTCGGCGAGGAGATCGTCGATCCGCTCGCGCGCGTGACCGCGGAGAGCAAGGAGCTCTCTGAGCAGATCTCTGGTGCCGAACCCGCGAGGCGCGCCAACGCGATCGCCGAGACAATAAGAGGCGTTGCGAACGTGGTGGAGCGGATGCGTGACCTCGTCAACACGCAGCCCACCGACGAGGTGGTCGACCTTGCTGAGGTCACTCGTGAAGTAGCGAGAACGCTGGGGCCTGGCGTCCGACCGGTGGCCGAGCTCGAGGTCCGTATCGTCGAGCGTGCATGCCGAGTGGGCATGCCCCGCTGGCAGGCGGCCCTGATGGTCGCGAGCCTCCTCGAGAACGCCGTGGAGTCTGTGGCCGCGCGCGGCGGGGCGGGACGCAAGGTGTCGGTCCGCGTCTCCGTCCAGGAAGGCGCGGCCGTGCTCGAAGTCGCAGATGACGGGGTCGGCATGGGCGAAGACGACCGCGCCTACGCGGCCGACCCGTTCTTCACCACGCAGGGAAAGGGCCGCCTCGGCCTCGGTCTGACACTGGTCACGGCTCGGCTGCGGAGAGTTGGTGGTGCCCTCGTCATCGAGTCCGACAAGGGGGTCGGGACGACGGTGCGGGCCTTCCTTCCGCTGGTCGGCGGTACACCTGACACGCCGCCCTCGAACTGACCGCCGCCAGGGGACCGTTTCCACTGGAAACGGCTGGTTCGGCATTTTTTCCGCGGTAACCGTGATCGACTTGGCAAATACCTACGTCACCGAAACCGCCGCGGCCACCAGTTCAGGGAGGAGCTCCTCATGGTTGAGATTGGGCGGATTGCACGCCGCCAGGCTTTGAAAGTGGCCATCAAGTACGCGCTGCTCGCAGGCGCGTACGTGGTTGGGTCGAGCCTGCTCCTCGGCGCGCTTCCCGTTGGGCGCGGCGGCCACGCTACGGTGGAGGTGCTCAAAGGTGCCGCCTTCGTCCTCGTGACGGCTGCCGCCCTCGGCGTGGTGCTTCAGCGCGACTACGCGCAAATCCTGGACGCGAAGGCCAGACTCACCGCGTCCGCAACGGCGCTCGCCCGCGCCCACAACGCGGCGTCACTTTCGATCGTCACAGGTGCCATCGCGCACGACATGCGCAACCTCCTCGCGGCCGCCATTGCGAACCTCGAGTTCGTGGCGCCGTCGGCGCGCGTGGACGACGAGGCGGAGGAGGCACTTGGCGACATCCGAGTGTCCCTCGACCGCCTGTCTGCGTTCACCAGTGAGCTCCTGGAGCGCGCCGGGAAGAGCGCATCGACGTTCCCACCTTCGGCCGTCGACCTGGCAAGAGTCGTGGAAGACTGTGTTCGACTCACGACGCTGTTCATCCGAAACCACCGGTGCGAGTTCAAGAGCACCGTTGACGGCGACTGCGTCGTACTCGCGCGAAGACAGGAGCTCGAGTGTGCCGTCCTGAATCTGCTGCTCAACGCCATCGATGCCAATCAGCATGCAGGACTAATTTCCATCGCGCTCACCCGCAGTGACGGAGGGGTCGTGCTGCGGGTTCGCGATGAGGGCCCCGGCGTGCCCGAAGAGCTGGGCGAGAGGATCTTCGAGCCTTTCTTCACAACGAAGGCCGACCACGGCAACGGTGTTGGCCTGGCGGTGACCCGCGGTCTCATGCGCTCGTACGGCGGGGACGTGAGGCTCTCGGACCACGGCCCGGGTGCGGAGTTCGAGCTCAGCTTGCCCGCCGCGTGACGGTCAAGAGCCGCTGCCGGCCTCGTGCAGGAGCGCGCGCAGTACGCCTAGCCGCTCGTTGAGGTCCTCGAGCATGGCGACGTAGAACTCGATCTCCCCGGCGGTTATCTTCCCGACGGCGCGCCGGTCGGAGAAGACGTCGACGGGCATCTTCGTGACGCGGTACAGGGCGTCCAACGCCCTGACCACCTCGAGCTTCCGCGGTCGCCCGCCGTGCCCCTTGCGCGTTGATGATGCCTCCGTCTCGAGGGCCGACACGTCGAGGCGCTCCCGCTCGGCTCGCGAAAGCAGCCGCTCCTGCGTCCGAGCCGGCAGGCCAAGCACGGCCCGGACGTGCGAGATCCCCAGGTGCTTGCTCTCTCTGAGCTGGGGCAACCGGAGCGACAGCTCGTAGATTGCCACCGAGCGCCAGAGGTTTGCCTTGCTGATCCCAAGATCATCGCGCTCAACGAGCTGAGAGAACGAGACATGCTTGGGCCCGTTCAGGCGCACCAACTCGACGTCACTGTTGAAAATGCGGCGGAACACGATCTCGCCGATATTGAGCGCCAATTCGAGCGTCCCGACGCGTGCGACGTGGCGAATCTCCGCGACCGTGCGTTCGATCACGTCGTCCGACAGCGTGCGGTTCTGACGGCCGCCCGCTCGAACCGCCTTCCCCCCGCCGCGTCGCTTGCCCGCCGCCACGTCCAAAGGACAGCAGGGCCTCTCGAGATCCGCAAGTGGTAGGATGTCGGCCGCGCTTAAGCTTCTGCACGCAGGACCGTCTACGTGGATTGGAGTGATCGGCGCCGGCTGAGGAGTGGCGCCGGAGTGCCGACGCGTGCGATGAAGAGTTCCGTCCTGACAGTTGACCTCGAGCGGGGTTTCGCGGCTCTGGAGCTCGAAAAGCGGCTATCCGACACCCCCACGAACGCCCACACCCGAGGGCTGTTCTTCAGGCTGGCCGAGCAGGCCCTGGCGGGCCGCTCGAAGGAGCTGGTGAAGGTCTGGCGCGCCGCTTCCGGGGCTCGCTCGCGCTGGCCGTTCCTCATGTACCCGACCCGGGACTTCGTCCGCGAGCAGGCGGTGGCCGCCGTGCTGCTCGATCCCGCTGATCCCTGCGGTGCCCTGCGCAGGATGTGGGCCACCACACCGAGACTTTCCCCTCTCATCCGCGCCGAGGGTTTCATGAGGTACATGACCGGGAGTGAGCCCATGCAGGCCCTGACCTGGCTCGGGGGGAACCGCTCGATGATGTGCGACTACGGCGACTGGTGGGTCGTTCCGGGGGGCACGAACAGCGCCACGTTTCACTACCAGGACGAGTACACCTGGATCGAGCACTGCCACGTCGGCGGAGTGGAAGGGACGCTTCGACGGTGCGGAGTTTCACCAGTCATAACTGCAGAGCTCGACACACCTTACCGGGGCAAGTTGTTGATCCGATGGAGTTGACGCGGCGCGGGAGATTCGCCGTCGCAACTCGCATGCTAGCGCGCCGCCTCCGGTGAGTTTGGGACCGGGGGAGGAGCTCCCAATGGACTGCCAATCGACCAGTGTGTCCGCCATCTTGGGCAGTGCGCCCGCCGTCGTGGACGCGATCCAGCAGGCGACGAGCGCGCACGTCTTTCTGCAGACCCTCGCGGACGCCGGTGTATGCCTCGCGTTTGGCATACCCGGCGGCACGGCGAGTCCGCTCTTCGACGCCCTGAGGAGCGTGCGCGGCATGCGTTACGTGGCAACGCGCCATGAGGCGGGGGCTGCGTTCGCGGCGCTCGGCTATGGGCGAGCCACCGGCATTCCCGCGCTCGTCCTTACGACCTCGGGTCCCGGCGTCACGAACACGCTCACGGCGGTCGCGTCTGCCTACGCGGAAGAAGTCCCCATGATCGTCTTGAGCGGCGAGGTGCCGCTCCGGGCGTACGGCCGAGGCTCCCTCCAAGACGGGACCTCCGCCGGGTGGCGTTCGCACGAGGTAATGCGCCCGGTTACCCGCTGGTGCGCAACCTTGAGCGCGAGCAGCGCAGCTACTTCCACGGCTGCCAAGTCACTCTTGGCCAGCACTGGCGAGAGGCCGGGACCGGTGTTCGTGTCAGTGCCATTGGATGTGGGTTCTTCGGTCGCTCCGCGAACCGAGATTCATCTGAGCTCGCGGGTCGGACCAGAGCCGCCCAGCGAGTCAGCGTGCCGCCATCTTGCTCGCGAGCTAGCCCGCGCGTCGCGACCCTTGATGGTACTCGGCAACGGTGCGAGACGGGCTGGCACACACGCGCGCGATGTCGCGGAGCGACTAGCCATCCCCGTCGCGGTAACGGCGCACGCGAAGGGAGTCTTTCCGGAAAGACACCCGCTCTACCTCGGCGTGCTCGGACTTGGGCAACACCCCAGCGTGGACGAGTACCTGCAGGTCCGACCCGACGTATCCGTCATCATCGGAAGCGGTCTGGACGACCTCGCTACCAACGGCTGGTCCCTTCCGCTCCTCGGATCGGAGTCGAGCTTCCAGGTCGACCGAGAAGTGCACTCCTTGGGGCGAAGCATGGCGTTCACCCACTTGATCGCAGGTGACGCGGCACACCTGCTCGAAGCTGTCGCACGCTTCTTACCGACGGACGTGGCGCGCCCCATTCGAGCGCAACCACGCTTCGCGAAGCTGAGCCCCGAGTCTCAGCATGACGATGCCGTTCCGCTCAAGCCTCCACGAGTCCTTCGCGCCCTGGCGGAGGCCTTTCCAGACGCGGTTTGGTGCTCCGACATTGGCGAGCACCTCGCCTACGCGCTGCACTACCTCCAGGTCGATCGACCGGACGACTTCCACAACTTCCTTGGCTTTGGATCAATGGGTAGCGGAATCGGCGCGACCATCGGCATCCAGGTCGCCAGTCCAGAACGCCAAGTTGTTTGCGTCTGCGGAGACGGTGGCTTCGCAATGATGCTCGGGGAGATCCTTACGTGCGTTGAGCAACGCCTGCCGGTGGTTTTCGCGGTGATGAACGATGGGCGCTGGAACATGGTCGAGCACGGGTTCCGCACCGTGTACGGTGCCGTGCCGAACGGGTTTGTGAGCGCCGTCGCGGACTACGCGGCGGCGGCCAAGGCCGTCGGAGCAATCGGGATACGATTGTCCAGGCCTGCCGATCTGGACCCGACAACGCTCCGCGACGCCGCAACGCTTCGTCGCCCAGTCGTGCTCGACATCCGGATTGACGCCCGAGAGTCGCTCACGCCCGGGACTCGCGCGGCGAGCATCCGCCACTTCTGTGCGGAGGTGTCGTGATGCTCACCGACGACAAGGTTCTCGAGAACGTCCAGCTAGCCGCCGGGTGTGGCTCGAGCCCGACCATGCTCCTGACCGTGGCCCTCGCGTCGATGGGGGCGCACAGCATCGACGAGGCACTGGAGCGGCTGGGCCGCCTCCGGGACGAGATCGTCAGGCTCGACAAGGAAACAGCTCGGCCGCACGCGACCCTCGCTGAGCTCGAGCCCGAGCTGGTGGAGGATCCGCCCGTTGCGAGGATGCGCCTCGACGTCGGAGATCACGAGCTCCGAGGGCGGCTCGTGTTCAAGGAGCTGCTCGGGAAGAAGTCGTTCATCCAAGTCGCAGCGCTGGCCATTGCCGGAGTCGAGCTGTCGGACTCCGACGCGGAGCTGCTCGACCACGAGGGCGTTTTGACCCAGCTCGCTGATCCACGCATCTGGCCGCTGACGGTCACGAAGCGAATCGCCGGGAACGGAGGGAGCTTGACCGAATCCGTTATCGCCGGACTCGCGACGCTCTGCACCGAGCAGATGACGGTAATGCCTGTAGCGGGCTTCATGCGGTTCCTTGACCGCATCGGAGCGATGGTGCGCGGTGGGCAGACCGTGGACCAGGCCGTGGCCGAGACCCTGGGAGAAGGTGAGAGGGTGCCGGGCATTGGGCGACCGGTGCTCAGAGGGGACGAGCGTGTTGGGCCGAAGCTCGAGATGGCGCGCCGCCATGGGCGCGCTGATGGGCCGAGCATGAAGTTGGCCGCGGAGGTCGATTGCGCGCTCGCGTCGCGCAAGGGACTCCGCGTCAACTCAGCGGGATTCCAGGGTGCCCTGCTGCGCGATCTCGGATTCGCGCCGGATGCCGCAGCTGCGTTTTGCCTCATCTATTTCGTTGTGCCGCTGCTCACGCATGCTGCTTGATACGGCGCAGCAAAATCGCGGCTCAAAGCCCCCGCCGGGACGGGACGGGACGGGACGGGACGGGCAGAGCTCTTGCGACCCGCCGGAGAGCACTGTACTTTGCTTGTCTGCAGCCAGTGGTTCATCGTGCGCCGGAGCGCAGCCCCGTCAGCCAAGCGGGAACGTACCGTTTCGACCGCGCCTACGACCATGTCGCTCAGCGTCACGACGCGGGCGCGTGAGCAAACTTCGCGCGCCGCAGCCCCTCAAATCTCGTACGCATGTCATTGCGGCGTGCGCTCACGCCAAAACTGTAAGGCGATGCTCTCTTCGTTTGGTTCAGACTGGACAATTTCGACTTTGAACTGGGTCGAAGGCCACGTCCTTTCGAGCTTTGCCTGCCACATTTCGCGAAGTCTTTGCGCGAGCAGCAGGCTCTCACGGACAGTCGTGTCACCGACGCGTGAGCCGAATATCTCCTCGAAATCCAGGCAATTAAAGGCCTGTTCTGTCTTCGTGCGATCACCTTCATTCTTATCCAACGCTTGTCGAATGCGCGCTCGATCATCGTCGTCTTCAACGCTTTCCTTCAAGAAGACCATGTCCTCGAACTCCGCAAATTCGGGCCAGCACAGACGAGCGTAGAGCAGCGCGATTGCCGGAGAGCCTTCGGCATGAACGTAGTCGAACACATTGAAGCCCGAGGCACTCCTTCGCGGGAATACCTTGGAAATCAGGCCTAAGATTTCATCGTCGCTCATCAGTACCCCGGAGGCAGCTCGTCCGGCCGCGGCTTGCGTGGAACCTTTGGTGGAGACCCCGGTCCTTTACCAGGCTTGGGGGTCAACATCACCGGCGGTTCCACGCCGCCGTGCGGTTTTCCCTCGCCCCGGAACCGCTTAACTCTGAGCGCTTCACCGCCGACGCTCGCGTGAGCGAAGCAGTCCACGGCTGGACGTGACGGTCCGGTGGTGAAGCGCGGCGTTGGACAAGCCCGGCGCGGCGGGGCGCGGGGCGGGACCGGTGGCGCTATGCACAATTCGGGGTTGGTCGGGGCCGGGCGACGTGACCGGAGGAGGCCGGCGGGCACGGGAAGGGGCGACGGGGGCGCGGTTGGGGGCGATGGCGCGGTCGGGTCATCACGATCTGCAGGCGGCGAAGGGGAGCAGCGACGAGCGCGAGGCGTGGCGGTCGAAGGAATAGATGGAGCTCACGCAGCGCGTGCGGGAAGAACAGGTCGATCGGTGCGATCATGCGGCGCACCTCAGTGGTGGTGCTCTGGAACGGAGGTCGAGCGGCGCGAGGGGCAGGTGATCCACGAGGCCGCCGCAGACGCGGCAGCGATCGACGTCGCGTCCCGTCAACGCCCGGAGGCGGTCGCGCCACGTGGGCATCGCGGTCGGCGACTGCGGCGTGGTGTTCGGAGTGAGCAACGCGCGCGCCGCGTGCAAGGCGTCGGTGACGGCCGCGCTGGCGAAGAGACCGTAGTGCCGGATCTTGTGGAAGCCATCGGGCAAGACGTGCTGCACGAAGCGTCGCAAGAATTCTACCGGGTGCAGGGTGGCGGACTTGCCGTGTTTGGTGCGGAAGGTCACGGCGTCGTTGGTGACCGAGGTGAAACGGCTGTTGGAGATGCCGACGCGATGAGTGTAGCGGCCCAGGTAGCGCAGAACGTGATCGGGGCGTCGGAACGGCTTCTTCGCGTAGACGACCCAGGATACGCGAGCGAGACGAGCCATGAGGCAGTCGAAGGCTTCCGGGTCGCCGAGCTCGTCGAAGGAAGCCAAGGCCCCTTGCGTGTGGAGGCGATGCAAGCACGCGAGCATCTTGGCGCGGAACACGGTGCCCATCATCGCGACGGGGAAGAGGTAGGCGGAGTCGGTGCGGACCCATTCTTTGCGGTCGTGCGCGAGACCGCCGGCGGTGACGAGCGCATGGGCGTGTGGGTGGAAGCGGAGGTCGCGGGTCCAGGTATGGAGCACCATCGTGACGCCGAGGGTGGCTCCAAGACGGGACGCTGCGAGGTCGGACAGCGTGCCGCTGGCGGCGGAGAAGAGCGCGTCGAGAATCGGGCGAGGCAGGGCCTTGGCGAGGGCGCGCAGCTCGCGCGGCAGGGTAAGAACCACGTGGAAATGCCGCACAGGGAGCAAGCGCTCGGCGCGCGCAGCGATCCACTCCTCCTGCCGCAGAGCCTGGCACTTGGGGCAGTGCCGGTTGCGGCAGGAGTTGTAGGCGGGATGCTCGTGCCCGCACGAGCGGCACACGTCGAGATGGCCACCGAGCACGGCGGTCCGGCAGCGCTCGATGGCCGAGAGCACGTGTTGCTGTGCGGGCGACAAGCACGTTTCGGCTTCGAGCGCACCGCGATGGGCGCGCACGATGTCCGCGATGTCGAACGGTGTCCGCCCGGCGGATGCCGGACGGTGAGTCATCGAGCGTCAGCCCGTCTTGGGCAGCCGCTCCAGCGGGCTCTTGGTCTTGGTGATCATGGCAGCCGAAACGCGCGTGTAACGGGTGGTCGCTCGGATGCTGCTGTGGCCGAGCAAGACCTGGATGACGCGCAGGTCGGTCCCCGCCTCGAGCAGATGGGTCGCGAAGGAATGACGCAGGACGTGCGGCGTGACTTTCTTGTCGAGCTTCGCCGCCGCGGTGGCTCGCGCCAGCGCGTTGCGCGCCACCTCAGCCGCGATCGGGCGCCCGGTGCGACCCGTGAACAGCCAGGGCGCAGGCGGCCGAGCCAGCTTCCAATATGCGCGCAGGATCACCAGGAGGCGCGGGCTGAGCATCACCAGCCGCTCCTTGCCGCCCTTGCCCTTGCGCACGTGGATCACTCCGCGCGCGGCGTCGATGTCGGCGGTCTGCATGCGACACGTCTCGCTGATGCGCAAGCCGGCGGCGTACATCGTGGTGAAGAACACGCGGAACCGGGGTTTCTCCAGCGCATCGAGCAGCCGGTGAACTTCCTGCTCGCTCAGCACGACGGGCAGCTTTTCGACGTCCTGCGGCCACGACAGGAATGCCGTCTCAGCGGGACGGCCAAGCGTCTTGCCGTAGAGGAAGCGCAGCGCAGCGAAGTGTTGTCGGAGCCGCTGCGTGCTCAAGCCTTGGCCCATCAGGTGTCGGACCCACTCGCGGACCTCCGGCTGGTGCAGCACGTCCGGCGAACGGCCATGAAACTTCGCGAACTGTGCGATCGAGCGGAGGTAGTGGCCGCGGGTCGTCTCGGCGTAGCCTCCCAGCTCGAGATCCTGCATCATCTGTGCTCGCAGTTTGGTCATAGTGGTCTCCTTGGTTTTCGGTGCTTGCGACACCGCAGACCAAGGAGGCTGCGCTTTCACTGCGAACCCCGCCCTCGATCGCCTGAATCACGCGGAGATCAGGCATGACTGCAACGTCCGGGCGCACTCAGCTATGCGAAGCGCCGCAGGTCACGACCCCCGCCGCGCAAGCGGCTTCGTCCAACGACCTTGGCAACGGTCCGATGATCATCGAAGCTTCGCGCGGTGGCGACGAATCGACGAAGCCGGAGGCGTTCTCCGACACAACCGGCACCAGCATCGGCGCCCAATGAGCCGCGACCGGCGGTACCTGCCCGGTCGGAGCCGAAGAATTCACCACCGTCGCCAACAAGTGATCACTACGCAACACAGGCGTTCGTGTACAAGGCGATAGGCGGAGTTGTTGTCAGCGCAGTAGCCGTCCTCGTCGCCGTGTTCACTTTGCTCGGCGGCGTGAAGTCGGACGTGGCAGAAATCAAGGCTCGAACAGAAGCAACGGACAATCGCGCCAAGAAGCTTGATCTTGATTTCAAAGGCGAGATCGCGCGCCTGGACCAACGAATCGATAGGCTCGAGGATCGTCTCGACAAGCACTTCGGCGCGGAAGATGCCGGCGTGCGTGATGCCGAGGTCGACGGCGGCAAGCCTGGTGGGCGCTCCCCTGATCACGAGAAGCGGCAGGCGAAATTCTGCGGCGCAAGGTGTCCCGACAGCACGTCCACTTGCTATGTGAACTGCGAGAGACGCTTCGACTATTGCGCAGACAACTTCGAGTACTACTCGCCGGAATTCTACAAGTGCCTTGCCGTGAGTTTCGAACCGGAGCCGGGCGCGGAGCCGTTCGCGCCGCTCCCTGACCGAGCGTGGAAGTCGCCGGATTGGAACAAACCGCGGACCACCGCAAGCGCGGACGCTGGGGAGTGATCGTGATCGTCGTACAGGGCACCGGAAGTGGCGCCGGTCCACGCGCAGCGGGCGACGGCGGCCTGATAGACCTCATCCTTGGACGTTACCTGCGGCCCGCGGCTCCAGCGCAGAGCACAAGCGGGGGATCTCCAGCTCCGGAAAAAGGTCAGGATTTCCGGTGCGGGCGATCTGCTCTTTGATGCGGTGGTCGTAGGTGCGGCGCGAGCGGCTGAGCATCTTGCGAGCAGAGCACGCTCGGGCGCGTCAGCATCGGCGAGCGGAAGGAAGGCGTACGGCGCCGTCGCTTATCCACGAGCGTCTGCCCTCCCGCAGCATTTCTTGTGCTTCTTCCCGCTTCCACAAGGGCACGGATCATTTCGCCCGATCCGTGGCGCAGAGCGAGGCTTGGTTGCGCTCGCGATCATGTTGGCCCGGTATGCCTTGAACGATCGGTGAGCTTCCAGGACGAGGGTGCCCGCCTGCTTCCGCGTGACCTCGCGAGTTTCCTCGGAGGTGTCGAGCACGGTTAGCATCTCGGGGGGAACGAGGTCGCGCCTACCCGCCAGATAGGCGAATGGCCCGGCGAAGGACCATCGATCGTCGCTAGCCGTCCATTCCGGATCGATCTGGGCTCCGGTCACGTATCCTCTCGCGAACCGCTCTAGCTCTTCCGTCTCATCCGCCTCGGGCATGAAGACCGCGCCTTCATCGAGCGCGGTCAGCACGTCGTTGTACAGACGCAGGAGCAGGCCCACTCCAAGCCGCGCGCCGGCCTCGCTCTCCGGGGGAGAATCTGACAGCGCCTCCGGTATCCAGGCCGACGGAGGGACGAGTCCCGGCGCAACCGCGACCGCGCTCAGCAGACCGAGCAGACCATCGAGATCCACGCGACCGTGCCTTTCGAGGAACTCGTCGAGGGCCGCGTAGTCGTCGTCGGAGAGAGGGGTGCCCAGGTTCGACGCGGGTGCCAACGGCTGGAGCCTTGCGTAATCGAGTCGGGGACTCAACGGAAACGGTCGAAAGCACGTCCTGCCGGCAGTGGGTGAACAGCTGATCTTTCTTGCAGATCGCGCGCAACCTGGAAGCCTCGAGGCCAGCTGCGGAGTCGCCTCAATGGAGCATCTCGCTTACGGTCGGCAAGGTGCCCATTTCGCGCGCCAGCCGTTGCGCGAACGCCCAGTCCTTGACCTCTCTCGGCCGATCGAAGTCTTTCCGGTCAGCGCCCCGGCTGGTCGACCAGCGGTGTTCGGCCTCTTCGACCTCCTTGATGAGCGCGACGAGCCTTGCGTCTCGAAGCAGATCGCGGAGGCAGCGCTTGGCTCTCACGCCCTGGCTCGCCAGATATCGCGCCTGGCTCCTCAGGAACGAGACACCGGAGTTGTGGTCCTCCACCGCCCAGTAGCCTCGCGGTTCGTCGCGCCGGTTGGTGCGCGCGATCATGGCGGCTTCGCGGGGCCCGTTCAGGATGGCGTGAATCAGGTAAGGCGTGGCTTCGTTCAGGCGACCCTGCTCGGCCAGGGCGAGGCCCGCGATGAATCCCTCCTGCGGCCAGAGGCGGTGCAAGCGGCGGGCCTTCGTCGCCGCGAGCTCCCACTCGGCCGTGTTGAGGTATATCGACGCGCGGAAGGCGTCGGCATGCTCGGTGTCTCCGCACTCCTGCTCGAGGCGGTCACAGATCGCGAGGGCTTCGTCGTACCTTCCCAAGAGGTTGTACGTGAGCGTCAGGTTCCGAAGGCCTCGCATGTAGGGTCGAGTCTCGTGGAGGCGCCAATAGTTCTTTTTGGCGATGCGCTTCGGGAATAGACGCCGCCCGAGCTCCGCGGTCTCTTGAAACCGAGAGGCAGCTTCTTCGAGCTCCTCGTTGTCGAGCGCGATCAGCCCGAGGTAGTTGTGGCCCTCCGCGTAGGGATGGAAGGTCTCGGTCAGCATTCGGAAGACCGAGCGGGCGCGGTCGAGCTCGCGCCGCTCCCAGTAGCCGGCGGCGATCTCCTCGGCTTCCGGGGGGATGGATCGTCCTTGCATGGCAAACCGCCAGTAGAACGGGTTGTCGGTGTTGAACTGGTTCTGCTCCTGCTTGTCGCAGAGCTTCAGCCGCCACTCGATCGTCTCGCGGATGAACTCGAGCTCGTGGCGGTGCTCGCCGATCAGCTCGGCCGACGATACCAGTAGCTGTGGATCGGCGTTGAGCAGCACCTTGGTGAACTCGAGCAGCGCCGGCCGGAAGCCCCCGCGCAAGCGGACGCCTTTGTAGTCGTAGACGTCGGGGAGCACGTCCATGTTGCGCTCGACCTCCTGACGGATGCGCGGCCAGTCGAAGCGCACGTCCGGGTTCGCGTGCTCGAGCTGATTCCGGAACCGCCAGGCGCCGTCGCCGTCGCTGTCGGCGCGCTTGCCGATAGCTTCGAGAGCCTCACCCCTCGAGTACAGCGTGAAGAGGATGCGCTGTTCGACCTTCTTGGTGCTCGGGTCGCGCTGCCCCTGAACGATCAGCAGCTGCTTTCCGCGAGTTCTAACGTAGGCCATGTTGTGTCTTATATACCACGAAAACACAACTTACAAGGGCTTGGGTCAGGCGAAGGGGTAGCCTTCATTTGAGGTTGCCACTTCCGCATCTTGCAGCCAGGCGCCTTTCACCGGGCGCGGCTCTGGAGCTCACGGACGGCACGAGTTTCACTCGAGGTCGGTGAGTCCTGCTTCGTGCATGCGCTGAGCCAGCTCCAAGATGACCATGGTCAGCGTTAGGTCCTTCTCGCCGCTCCACCGGCGGACAGCCCGAACGGTTCGGAGGTCCAGAGTCGTAGCTAGGTGGTCGAAGTTGGGAGTCTCCTCCTCGGGAGCGAGAGGGAAGTCCTCGACCAGCGGGACGTCCCGCTTGCTCTTGAGCCGGCTTTGCATCCGAGCCTGCATCACTCGCTCTGCCTCCTCGGGCGTGCGCACGCCCTCGAAGTCCTTTTCGAGCTGGCGCTCGGCGACGACTGGGTCGATCACGGTGACGTCCTGATCGAGCCGGCGAAGCAGCGCTTCGGGGTGGCCATCGCCTGCGCCGAAGCAGGTGTTGATGACTCTCGCCCGCACGAGCACTACGCGAGGGCCCAGAATCGGTCCAAAGAACCTCGCCGCAGCGATGGCGCGACGAAAGGAGCCGAGCTCGATCGTCAGGCCCCCGGACTTCGGGAAGCGGAGCCACCCCAAGATCACGGGTCGGACTGCCGCGGGCACTTGATCGCTTGCAACTTCGAGCGGCAGCGCACTGGCCTCACCGTCGTAGAGCCACTGCAGGCGGTTGCTCGTTCGGTCCGTGACGACGCATCCCAGCCCTGACAATCGCTGCGTCACGAATGGCCGGCTGGGGATGTCGTAGTACAGCCGGACTGGCTGAAACGGCTCGCGCGTGGTCGTGACGAGCAGCGGCGAGTCCGACCCAATTCCTGGCAGCTCGACGGACAATATCGGGATCGGAGGACCTTTGGACGAAGGCATCTCGTCCTCGTCAGTGCAACGCCGGGAGTTCGTTTTCGTGCACCGGCGCCATCATGCCCTCGGCCCACAGCGTCTCCTGCCAGGAGTGGATGACCATCTCGTCCCGCTTGCAAATCATGCAGAAGGCGATGATGGATTCGTCGGGTTCCTTCCGGACCCAAATCAGCCCGGGGCAAGCCTTGCGCTGAGGCTTTCGGCTGCATTCCACGAGCGTCTCGCGAAACGATCGCGCGGGTAGCGGACCGCCGTACTCGATGAAGCGGGCGACGCGCAGCATCCGGCGACGAAGGCGAGGATCTTCTGACAAATCGCCGTGCTGGTCGAGCCAGTGGTTGGGGTCGACGACGAGGACCATGACCCCCGCTACACCGGCTGGCACGGAAGTGGAAGCGTCTACACGGTCACGGCCGGCGGGTCCGGCGGGACGATGACACGTGGCCCTTCTGCGGATCGAAACCGCTCGAAGTCGCCACCGTTGAACGTGACCATGGCTTCGGCGCCTGCCTCTTCGGCGGTCGCCATGATGACGGCGTCGAAGATCGCCCCTGACACCAGACCGAGTCGCGTGCAGCTCCCGAGTGCACGCCTCTGCGCGGCGAGCGATACGGGCGCGTACTCCAAATGGTCCAGCAGTCTCGCGAGTAGAGAGTTGGCGGCGCTCGGCCTGATGCGCAGCCCCGGCACCGCCGTGAGCGTCGAGTACGCCTCGGACAGCACCTGCGCGGGTAGAATGGCGCGAACTCGACCTGCCATCGCCGCGGCTAGCCACGGCTCGGCACGGAGGTGGTGCGGGTGCGGTTCCCGAGCCCGGCGACGAGCACCGAAGTGTCGAACGCGACGAGCACTATCGCCCCGCGAGCCGGCGGATGCGTTCCTCTCGGAGCGGGCGATGGTCGAACGCTTCCAGCGGCCACGCCCTGGGCTTCGTGGAACGTGCGACCAGAAAGCCGTCCTTTTCGACCAGCTCGACCTCATCGAAGCCCTGGTCGTCCGAGCCTTCGACCGGCTCCTCGACCATCACCAATAGCTTGGCCTTGCCTGCCGGCACCTCCGGCGGCAGCTCGACCTCGAGCTTCCGGTTCTCCGGGACGGTCACGTCGATGGTGGCGGCGGTCTTCATCGCGATCCAAGTGTCGCACGATCGGGCCGGTGGTGCAGTGGGACAATTCGGTGTCCATCCCTGTCCACCCCTGACCATCCCTGTCCCCACGACGCGCGCCAGAATTCCCCATGAACCACCTGAAATCATGCTGCTTTCGCGATTTCGATAGTGAGAACTCTTAATCCGTTGGCTGAAGGTTCAAGTCCTTCATGACCCACAAAGTCGAGTAGTTGGCGCGCGCTGGTGGGACAGTGGGACAGCGCCGACGATGCGGTTGTCCTGCTGTCAGCGTGCTCGACTGCGATGCGGTCGAACGGCGGTCTACAGCAACCCCGCCATCCGGCGGCACGATGATGCGCGGGCTCGTCTCGATGCGGAACCGCTCGAAGTCGCCGACATCGAGCGTCACGATCGCGGTCGCGCCGGCCAGCTCGGCAGGATCACGTGCAGGGCATCGTACACCCCGCCGGAAGTGACCCCGACCAGCGCGCAGCGTGCGACGGCGGCCCGATACACTTCGTCTGACCCCGGGATGACCTCGAGGCCCTGAGCAGCTCCTCGATCACTGGAGCGCAGCCTTCGGGGTGATGCGAATACCAGGGATCGCGGTCGCGGTCGCGAACAGCTCTGCACGCGCATGCGCCAGAACCAAGCCGGGTAGAATGGCGCGAACCCGACCTGCCATCGCCGCGGCTAGCCACGGCTCGGCACGGAGGTGGTGCGGGTGCGGTTCCCGGAGCCCGGCGACGAGCACCGAAGTGTCGAACGCGACGAGCACTATCGCCCCGCGAGCCGGCGGATGCGTTCCTCTCGGAGCGGGCGATGGTCGAACGCTTCCAGCGGCCACGCCCTGGGCTTCGTGGAACGTGCGACCAGAAAGCCGTCCTTTTCGACCAGCTCGACCTCATCGAAGCCCTGGTCGTCCGAGCCTTCGACCGGCTCCTCGACCATCACCAATAGCTTGGCCTTGCCTGCCGGCACCTCCGGCGGCAGCTCGACCTCGAGCTTCCGGTTCTCCGGGACGGTCACGTCGATGGTGGCGGCGGTCTTCATCGCGATCCAAGTGTCGCACGATCGGGCCGGTGGTGCAGTGGGACAATTCGGTGTCCATCCCTGTCCACCCCTGACCATCCCTGTCCCCACGACGCGCGCCAGAATTCCCCATGAACCACCTGAAATCATGCTGCTTTCGCGATTTCGATAGTGAGAACTCTTAATCCGTTGGCTGAAGGTTCAAGTCCTTCATGACCCACAAAGTCGAGTAGTTGGCGCGCGCTGGTGGGACAGTGGGACAGCGCCGACGATGCGGTTGTCCTGCTGTCAGCGTGCTCGACTGCGATGCGGTCGAACGGCGGTCTACAGCAACCCTCCGCCATCCGGCGGCACGATGATGCGCGGGCTCGTCTCGATGCGGAACCGCTCGAAGTCGCCGACATCGAGCGTCACGATCGCGGTCGCGCCGGCCAGCTCGGCAGCGATCACGTGCAGGGCATCGTACACCCCGCCGGAAGTGACCCCGACCAGCGCGCAGCGTGCGACGGCGGCCCGATACACTTCGTCTGACCCCGGGATGACCTCGAGGCCCTGGAGCAGCTCCTCGATCACTTGGAGCGCAGCCTTCGGGGTGATGCGAATACCAGGGATCGCGGTCGCGGTCGCGAACAGCTCTGCACGCGCATGCGCCAGAACCAAGCCGGCGATGCGGCCGGCTCGCACCGCTTCATCCCACGGCTTCACCCACTGGTAACGCGGGTGCGCGGGCAGGACGAGCGGCAGTAGGCTCGACGTATCGAACGCGACCCGAACGTTCACCCCATCCCCAGGAACTTCTTGGTGCGTTCATCCCGGGAACGCTTCACGCTGACCTGCTCCCAATCGATGTCTGCGCCCTCCGGAAGCACGAGTCGCAGTCGCCCATCGATCGACTGGACCGTGGCCTCGGGTAGCTCGCGCCCTTCGGCCTGCTCCTCCACCATCACCAGCAGCTTCGCCTTCCCCGCCGGCACCTCCGGCGGCAGCTCGAGCTCGAGCTTCCGGTTCTCGGGCACCGTGACGTCGATGGTGGCCGCGGTCTTCATGGCCCTCCAAGTGTCGCACGCCCCGTGGGACAATTCGATGTCCATCCCTGTCCACCTGTGTCCATCCCTGTCCCACAGGCCGTCGGACGAATTCGCGCTGAACTGGCTGGAATCACGCTCAATTCGCGATTTCACCGTCGAGCTCTCTTAATCCGTTGGCTGAAGGTTCAAGTCCTTCATGACCCACTGCGATCGCGACGAGCGGGCGACGTGGCGGAAAGTCGAGACGCTCCTGGTCGGGGACCTCAGCGAGCCTTCGCCCGCCGCCTCGCGATCTTCTTCTTCACGGCGAGCGGCGGATGGAAGGCAGCGATCTCCGCGGCGCGTGTCTTGGGCACGCCCGCATCGGAGGCGAACTTCAGCCAGTTCTTTCGCACGTCGAGCAAGCGGTCGAGCAGCTCGTCGGGGCGGTGGACGCCGAATTTTTCGGCGAGCGCGATCAGATCGTCGCGCGTGATGTCCCACGCCTTGCCGTTCACCAGCATCTGATGCTGGCGGGTCCAGCGGTCGACTCCGGGGTTGTGCGCGAAGCAAGCGTCGAAGGCGGGTGCGAGTCGCCACTTGCCGGTGCGGTCCAGCAGGAAAGCGAGGTTCTTGGTGTGGTCGTCGCAGTTGGTGAACGCCACGTTGTACGCACAGCGGAGCCAGGCCTGGGTGACGGCGTCGGCGCCCAGCTTGAGCTGCAGGATGGCGCGCAAGTACTGCTCGTAGCCGTGCACGAACGGCGTATTGAAATCGAGGTGCGCGAGGGCGCAGAGCGACTGCACGTGGAGCTTCTCGTTTCCGAGGCGGTCGAAGCGCTTCGTCATGAAATGGGCGCGCCCGTTCTCTTCGAGCAGACGGCACGGAGACATCTCGATGCCCGCTTCGAGCGCCATCACGTGATGGGCGTATTCGATGCGCCCGAAGCCGCGGCTGGTCCCGAGGCGCTTGTCTTCCCCGACGTCGAACTTGAGCAGCCAGTGCTCGAAGCCGTCCGGCAGCTCGAACTGGCCGGAGACGAGCTCTCGCCGCCGCGGATTCCAGCCGATCACCGCCTTGGCGCGCGCGCCGCCCGCTGAGCTGCCGACGTCGATGATTTCCTGCGTGACGCGCTTCGCCTCCCTCGGAGCGCGCGGCGAGCGTCCTCCACGAGCCGTGACATCTCGAGGGGAGCCACGCCGTCGGGCAGGTCTTTCGCGCGCAGCGCGGGCTCGAACTCGAGCGCGCCCATGCCGCGCCGCCCCATGTACAGAAGCCGCTGGAGCGTGGTCACTTGCTCTCTGCGCATCCCGCGGCGCGCCATGTACTCGTCGATCAACGAGTTGCCGAACTTGTCGGGGAGCGCGTCGGCGAGCGCGCCCGGGAGACCGTGGTACGTGTTCGGATCGAGGGACGGAAACGAGTAGCGACGCCGCGGATGGAGCGGCATGGTGAGGGGAGCGAGCTCGACGCCCGAACCGGCGAACTCCGGGTCGTATTGGAACTCGAAGAAGCCGGGCCGGCCGGCGAGAGGCGCGATGGCGCCGGCGGTGCGGTCCCAGAGGCGCACCTCGATGGCGAGGGGCTCAGCCATTGGATTTGCCGCGCGGAGCTCCAGCGCTCGGCTTTCGGCGTGGCGCGCGGCGACGCGCGGCCTTCTTCTGCGACGCACGCAAGAGCTCCATCGGGCTCGGAGACGCGGGCTCGGGCACGAGCCCTTCGAGGCGCTCGAGGAGGTCCATCGCCCGCAAGATGCCGACGAGGCTGTTCAACGTGATGCCTCCGGTGCGCTCGAAGCGCTTGAGCGGCGTGAGACCGACGCCGCTGCGGCGCGCGAGCTCCTGCTGGCTGATGCCGGCGCCGCCGGGATCCACGCGAAAGGCCCGCAGCCGGCGCGCGAGCTCCAGGGCAACTTCCCGATCGCTGAGGTGGCTCCAGGGCATGACTAAAAATAGACCGTTGTCGCCCGAAATTACAGATAACAGCTCAAAATTAGTCCGACTTCACTGCAGCGCCGTTGAAGAAGTCTTCAGGAATGGTCCAAAATTGGCTCCTTATTTCTCGATGAGACATGGAACAGTCTAATTTTGGACTCACGCTGGCGCGCTGCTGCCGCCGCTCCGTCGATTTGACCCGCCAGTAATGTTTTGTAAGAGTGCTCGGGTGCCCCGAGACGCGTCCCACTGCTCCCGCGCCGAGGCCGAGGTCTTGGCGCTCCTCCGACAGGGCGAGAAGTTCGGCCTCGAGCTGGTGGAGGGCTCGGGTGGCCGCATCAAGCGCGGTTCGGTGTACGTGCTGCTCGGTCGCTTGGAAGAGCGCGGGTTGGTCGCTTCGCGGAGCGAAGAGCGCGCTGCCCACGAAGGTGGCCTCCCGCGTCGGCGCTATCGACTGACTGCCCTCGGACGACGCGCCGTCGCTGCCTGGGAAGAGAACGTCCTTCGGCTGCTCGGAGTACGAGGCACGACATGAGGTCCGCGGGAGCCCGAGCGCTGCGCGTGGCGGCCTGGCTCTTCGGAGACGAGCCCGTGGAACGCTTCCTCGTCCCGCTCGTGGCCGATGCCGAAGCCGAGGCCTCGGCACTGGCCGCCCAAGGTGACGCTGCCCGAGCGGCTCAGGCCCGACGCCGCGCTTGCGTCGCGTTCCTCTTCACGCTGCCCCACGTGGTCGTTCGAACGCAACCGAGAGGTGCAGCGCGGTGGGGAGTGCCGGCGCTGATCGCCGGGGCGTGCTCCCTCTTCGTGCTCGGCTCCATCGAGCCAGTGATGGCACGTGCGCAAGCGACGTGGCTCGTCATCGGCGCCCTGGTCTTCGCGGGAACGCGTGCGCTGGGAAGACGGTGGCTCGAAGTACCGCCCAAAGGCGCCTTCGTCCTGGCAGTCCTCGCAGTGCTGCCCGCCTGGATCGCCGGCGAACGCTGGCTCCGCTTGGGTCACACCTGGGTCGTTTGGAGCGAGCTCGCGCGACCCGTTTTCTTGCTTTGCGTCGGGCTCTTGCTCGAAGCACCGCAGCGAGGTCGCGTACTCGAGCGGGCGTTGGGTGTGCCCCTGATCGCCTCGGTCTGGTACGCCGCAGGCGTTCGCACGTCGGATCCTTCGGTGCCGCTCGTCTACGGAGCGGCCGCATGTGCCGCGCTCGCCGGTCGTCGCGCACCGGGAACACGGGCGGCCTCCATCGCGTGCGCTGCGCTCGGGCTCGCGGCGATGCTCTTCGCGGTTCCCGAGTGGGGACTCGTGTACCTCGGCTCTTCTCCGCCCGCGCACACCGACGGGCTGCTCTCGATCCTGGCTGCGAGGAGCGGACCGAACGCCCTCGTGCTCCCGGTCGGCGCGCTCGTCGGCGTCGCCCTCGCTCCCGTGCGGGCGAGCTCTCGACCCATGGCGCGAGCGTTTTCAGCCGCGCTGTTCGTGCAGATGTTCGCCTACTTCGGCGCGGCGCTCCACGCGCTCCCGTCGCTCGGCCTCGCGCTGCCACTCCTCAGCTACAGCGGCTCGGCGGTAGTGGGACTGTTGGCGAGCCTCGGGCTCGTGGCGGGGATCTCACACGGCGAAACGACCTCCGCGCCACGCGCCGCTTCGCGAGCCTGAACTGCTCTCGGGGCATGAGCCAAGGCTGCGGCGAAGCTTGAGGAACTACGTGGGACGAACCCAGCCTGCGCACGACCGAACGTTCCTCCGATTTCGGCTCGTCCGAACGTGCGCACGGGCCAGAGCTCGAAAGCGAGCGCACCATCGCCACCTGCCGCGGGGCTGGGATTCCGTTTCGGCGCGCTCCCCTCGTTCGAGCCCACTGCGAAGGCTTGACGCACCCGGACGAGCCTGTTAAACGATTGTTTAGAACGGTCGTTCAATGGTTGATTCAGCTGCTTTTGCCAGGAATGAGCGGGGAGCCGGGCCCGTAGATTCGGTTGGGGTCCGCGATCGCATCCTGGGCGCGGCTCGCTCCGAGTTCGCGGCTCGCGGCTTCGGCGCCGCCTCGGTCCGGACCATCGCCGAGCGGGCCGGCACCACCGCCGCGATGATCAACTACTACTTCGGCGGCAAGCAGGCGCTCCACGACAGCGTCGTCGCCGAAGCGCAAGGCCGCCTCTTCGCGCGACTGAATGCGGCTGCCGCAGGCGGAGAGAGAGACGGGCTCCCGGTGCGGCTCGCCCTCGCCTACTTCGACTTCCTGGTCGAAGAGCGAGAGCTCCAGCGCCTGCTCCTCCGGCAGATGCTCGATCGCAGCGATCACCTGCGCGAACGCGCCAGCGAGATCGTGGGGCCGCTCCGCGTCTTGCTCGAGCGCTACTTCGGAGACCGCGAGGTCGCGCACCAATACGCCACCAGCGTGTTCGGGGCGATCTCGGGCTACTTCGTCTACGAGCCCGTGTTGGGCGCGCTGCTCGGGGACGATCCCCTCGCGCCCGAGATGTTGCAGGCCAGGCGCCGGCACATCGAAGAACTCACTCGCTGGATCGAGAGGAGAGAGTCATGAATGGGAAAGCCAGCGTCATCGAAGTCGCGCGTCGGGTCGCGCGGGCCCGCTTCGGGCACGGACACCCGGTCTACCTCGTGCACGCGTTGACGGCACGCTGCAACGCACGCTGCGGGTTCTGCGCGTGGAACCCGGAGTTCTACGATCCGCGCGAGCAGCTCTCGACGCCGGCCATCCTGAAGCTCCACGCCGACGCGCGGCGTGCGGGCTTCGTCGGGCTCTCGCTCTGGGGCGGTGAACCGCTGCTCCACCCGGATTTCGAGGAAATCGTGCGCCACGCCCACGAGCTCGGCTTGCACACGAACCTGGTGACCAACGGGTTTCTCTTGGAAAAGAAGCTTGCCCCGGTCGCGCGCTACATCGATCGTGTGAGCATCTCACTGGACCTGCCCTCTCCGAAACACGACGAGCTCCGGAAGATCCCGGGGCTCTTCGCCGCCATCGTTTCCGGAACGCGGGCACTCACGCGGGCCGCGCCCGACAAGCGCGTCGTGTTCGTGTGTACGCTCCAGAAAGCCAACGTCGCGACGGAAACGCTGCGCCAGCTCGTGGAGCTCACGCGCGAGCTCGGTGCGGTCGGCGTCTACAACGGGCTCCGCGAAGAGGCGGCGACGCCCGGCGGCGATGCCGGGCTCTCGGAGTACGCGCCCTCGGAGGCGGAGCTCGCCGGCGCCATGGCCCTACTCGCGAAGCTGAAGCGCGAGGGCTACCCGATCTTGAACTCGTTCACTCACCTCGACATGCTCGCCGCGGGCCCACCCGTGTATCGCTGCCACTGGCCCAAGTTCATGCTGCCCGTCGAGGCCAATGGCGACGTGGTCGATTGCATGCACTGGGGCACGCGACCCATCGCCAACCTGAAGCACGCGAAGTTCGAAGACGTACTCCGGCACCCGCGCCTCCGCGAGCTCTCGGGGGCGACGGGCGAAGCTTGTCACAAGTGCGTCTCGATCCATCGCATCGAGATCTCGGAAGTGGGCTCGGGAAACCTCGAGCCATTGCGTTCCTGGCGCATGTTGCGGAGCGCGCGGCGACTGCCTCTCGCGCCGCGAGCTGCATGGAGCTGAGTCATGGGCTTCTATCGTGATCGCGCCGAGCTCGAACGCGTGATGGCTCGCCTGTTCGAGCGTTTGATGCGAACCGCCGACATCGCCGGGCCCTCACTCGCACCGGTCTCGTGGTGCGCTTCCGCTACCCCGACCTGGATTCGGTGCTCACTTTCGATCTGAAGCACCAGCCGCCCGAGTTTCGCACCGACCCGAGCGGGAACGCCGACGTCGAGATGGTGCAGTCTTCCGACACCGCCCACGAGTTCTGGCGCGGAAAACTGAACCCGGTGCGCGCCATCGCGACGGGCCGCGTGCGAGCGCGCGGTGACGTGGCCGGCGCCCTCAAGCTCTTGCCGGCGATTCGCCCCGCGTTCGGCATCTACCCCGAGGTGCTCACCGAGCTCGGCCTCGCGCGCAGCGCGGAGAGCGCAGAGAAACGCCGGAGGTTCAGCTTCGATTTCCGGCGCTGGCTCCGCAAACGTCACACGCTCGATCTCCGGCGCGTGGCGGACGATGCGCGCCCACCCCGCGCGCCCGAGCCGAGCGTACCGCGGACGGAAGCCCGAGCGCTCCCGGTGGAAGAGAAGGAGCTTCGCCTCGAGATGCTCCGCCGCATGTGGCTCATCCGCGAGTTCGAAGAGCAGCTCGGCGCCGAATGGCAGAGCGGTGGGCTGCCGACCGCGGCCATTCATTTGAGTTCGGGCCAAGAGGCTGTCGCGGTCGGCGTCTGCTTCGCGCTCGAGAACGACGATGTCATCGCGACTACGCATCGCGGGCACGGCCACATGCTCGCCAAAGGCGCGCCCGCCGATCGCATGATGGCGGAGATCTTCGGCAAGGAACCCGGACTCTGCGCCGGCAAGGGCGGCAGCATGCACGTCACCGACGCCAGCATCGGTGCCATCGGCGCCAACGGCATCGTCGGAGCCTCGCCGCTCCTCGCGCTCGGCGCGGCGCTGGCTTTCCAGCAGCGCAAGGAGCCGCGCGTGGCCGTGGCCTTCATGGGGGACGGCGCCACGAATCAGGGCATGTTCCACGAAGCTCTGAACCTGGCATCGGTGTGGCAGCTCCCGGTGTTGTTCGTCGTCGAAAACAACGGCTACGGTGAATTCACGCCCCAGAGCGGGTCGACGCGCATCGAGCAACTCGCGACGCGTGCGGCCGCCTACGGCATCCCGGGTGTGCGCGTGGACGGCAACGACGTCGGCGCGGTGCATCGCACTGCGCAGGAGCTCGTGAGGAAGGCTCGGTCGGGCGGAGGGCCCGCGCTCCTGGAGTGCGTGACCTACCGCTGGCACGGTCACATGGAGGGAGATCCGGGTAGCTATCGCAGCCAAGCCGAAGTGGAGGCCTGGAAGGCGAAGGACCCCTGTCGCGCCCTCGCAAAGGCGCTCGGCAAGGACGCCGACGGCCTCGAAGAAGGCGCGCGCGGCGAGGTATCGGCTGCGCTCGATTTCGCCAGGAGCGCCAGCGAGCCCGCGGTCTCGAGCCGCATCACCCACGTCTTCTCGCCCGAGCCCGAGCGCCCCGAACCCACGACGGCGGGACGCACGGAGATGCTCACGGCGTCGGCCGCCATCAACCGCGCTCTCCGTGAAGAGCTCACGCGAGACACGAACGTGATGCTCCTCGGCGAGGACATCGCCCTCGGTGGATACCTCGCGGTCACCCAGGGACTCGTCGACGAGTTCGGCCGGGAGCGCATTCGCGACACGCCCATCAGCGAAAACGCCATCCTGGGCGGCGCCGTGGGCGCGGCCATGAACGGCCTGCGACCGGTGGCGGAAATCTTGTTCTCCGACTTTCTCACGGTGTGCGCCGATCCCATCGTGAATCAGGCAGCCAAGCTCCGTTACATGTCGGGCGGGCAATACTCCGTGCCGATGGTGGTGCGCACGCCGGGTGGTGCCGGTCTCGGCATGGCGGCGCAGCACTCGCAGTGCCTGGAAACCCTCTTCATGAACATCCCCGGTCTCATCATCGCCGCGCCGGGGACGCCGCGGGATTGCCGCGCGCTCCTCAAGACCGCGATCCGATCCGACAACCCGGTGCTGTTCTTCGAGCACAAGCTGCTCTACCTGACCGAAGGCCCGGTGCCCGTCGACGAAGAGCTCGCGCCCCTGGGTGTCGCGCGCGTCGTTCGGCCGGGCAAAGACGTGACGATCGTGGCGCTCTCGTACATGGTGCAGGTCGCGCTCGAAGCGGCGCAGGAGCTCGCGCCGCGCGGCATCGACGTCGAAGTGATCGATCCGCGCACCGTGGTGCCGCTCGATCATCGCACCATTCTCGAATCGGTCGCCAAGACGCGGCGCCTGGTCACCGTCGAAGAGAGCCCCGTGCGCGGCGGCTTCGGCGCCGAGGTCGTGGCGCGCGTTGCCGCTGCGGCTCACGGCATGCTCGCCGCGCCGCCCGTGCGCGTGGGTGCCGGCGACCACCCGGTCCCGTACAACAAGGCGCTCGAGTGCGCGAGTGTCCCCGACGTCGCTCGAGTGGTGTCCGCGGTGGAGGCGTGCCTCCGAATCGAAAAGATGTAACGCTCCGTTCATGCGTTGGTTTCCCGCCGTGCTCGTCGCGGTCGTCTCGTGTTTGGCTTTCGCAACCCTCGGCTGCGGAGGGAGCTCGACGAGCGATGCGAGCGGTGGCAGTGGAGGCAGCGGCGGCAGCGGCGCTTCGGGTGGCAACGGGGCCACCGGTGGCAGCGGGGGCACGACCCCGACCGAGGTGCTCTGCGACGGCAGCGACGCGATCCGGTTTCTCTATCGGAGCGCAGGCGGATACGTGGAGCAGTCGTACGGCTTCACCAATCCGCACGGCCACTCGTTCTTGGCGGTCACCGGGAAGTGCGAGGCGTTCGCCGGCAACGACTACATGTCCGGGATCTTCACGCTGACGCTGTCCGAGACCCAGGCAGCGCAGCTTTCCAAAGACGTCGGGCGTGATCAGATCACCGGCTGGAGCAAGTACCCCGATCAGCAGAGCTGCCCCGACGCCGGGTCCGTGTCGATCTCGGATGGGAAGAACCAGGCCTGGTGCTCGTGCGGCTGTGATCCGGGCGTCCCGCCCGGGATCGAGGTCGCGCTGAAGAAGGCTTCGACGTGGCTCGACACCGTGTTCGATCAAGGCGCCGCTCTCACGGGCCCCGTGGCCGTCGCTGCCAGGCCGGACGGGAACCCAATCCCTGGGCAGACACCGTTGGCTTGGCCACTGGCTTGGCCGGTGTCGTCGCTCCCTTCTGCCTACGACACGACGACCGGCAAACAGGTGACGGACGCAGGCGAAGCATCGCAGCTCAGGAAACTGCGGAGCGACACGCTCGCCGCGCTGAGCTACGCGAGCTACATACTGGTCGTGGACGCGGCCGCGGCTCCGTTCGAGGTCTACGTGCGCGACGAGCTGCCCCCGACCGTGGAGGCCGCGCTCGACGCCATGGAGTGAGGGCTACGGGTTTCCAATGCCTCACGATCGCGCCTCCGAGCTCCTGGCTTCGCTCTACCGAGCGCTCGCCGGCGTGGCTCCGACCCCTGAGGTCACGCGAGCCATCGAGCAGTGTCGCGAGGACAACGGTCTCGACCCCGGTCGCGAATTCCCAGAGTGGCTCCTCGGCGTGCTCGGCGCCGTGCTCGAGCGTCACGAAGTCGAACGAGCTCTGTTCCCCAAAATCGGCTCCGATGTAGCGACGTTTCTCGCCGAGGTCTCGCAGCTCTTTCCAGGGTGGCAGCACGACGACCAGGGCGAATACGTCGCGATGACGTTTCCGCTGCTGGGTGTGCGCGCGCACTTGAGCCGCGAGGCGCTCACGCCCGAAGGTGAGCACTCCTGTTCGTATTCCGTGCGGCGCTTGGCTGCGTGAGGTGCTGGGGCCTGGACGCTCGGGAGTGCGCGGCCTCACGCCTCGCCCTCGCGCATTCCAAGCCGCGACCTGACGAGCGCCGTCAACAGGCCAGGAAGCTCGGACGACTCCAATGTGTCGCCATGGGACATGACGAGGCGCGTTGGCGGTGCTCGTTCGAGGCGCTCGAGGACGAAGTCGCGATAGCGCGCGCGATCGGCGAGCTGGAAGTACTTCCAGGTCTGGCCCAACTTGAGCCCGAAGGTGGTCCCGGTCATTCGACAACCGAGGCCGAAGAACCCACTCGGATGCGCCGGTTCGTTGAAGAAGGCGTCGCACACGATCCAGGTACGCCGGGCGCCTTCGGAGAGCTCGAGCCACACCTCGCCGGAGCCGATTCCCTGAGGTTCGAGCAGCGTGACTCCGCTCGGGAGAGACGCCGAAAGCTCGCCGAGCTGTTGAATCGGGCGGCCGAGCTTCGCGCCGAGCCGCGGCGACGCACGTTCCGTCGCCACGGGCTCGGCATCCGGGAAGGCCTTCGACCACTCGGGGATCCCGAGCCAGTGGAAGTGATTCGGAGCCAAAAAGAAGCGCGGCTCACCAGCAGCGCCCACGAGCCCGCTCGGCTCGAGGGTCCGCGTCGGCGAAACGACGACCGATCCGCCACCCCGGAGGGCGACGGCGATGGTGCGAAACGACCAGCCGTTCGCGAGGCGGTGAACCTCGGCGTACACGTCGCTGCCGAGTTGGACCACCCGAGCTTCGTTCATGCGCGCACTCCTTCGATGGCCGCTCGCGCGGCATCGTCTCGAGTGATCGGGTAGACGGAACCGAAGACCACCGCGAGGCGGGGTGAGCGCGGTCGCTCGACGGCGTCGAGGCTCGCGAACCGCGGCTCAATCGGGTCGGGCGCCACCCGCACCCCATACCACGAAACCTAGAGTATTACTCTAGGTTTGGGTCGTCCGAGCGAATCATCCGATCGCCCTGGCGCCAGGACCGCCTTCCCCCGGGCCCCGCCTAGAGTAATACTCTAGTGGGAGGTCCCCCATGTTCCTACGATTCCAGGAGCGCATCGCGCTCCCCGTGAGCACGCTGTACGGCTACTTCCGCACCCCCGAAGACTGGGTTCGCCTCTACGGCAGCTTCGGACGAGTCGAAGTGCTCGATGACGGATGGCGCGCAGTGAAGCTCGCGGGCTTTCCGTTTCCGTTGGTCGCCAAGATCACCGAGGACCGCCCTTCGCAGCTCGTGCGCTGGCGCTTCCGCGGGTTCTGGCAGGGCGAAGGCGAAGTCCGCTTCGATCCCCAAGGCGACACGGTGCTGGTGGAGGGCTTCGAGCACATTCGTCCGAGCGGACTCTCGTTCCTCGCGCCCGTCGTCGAGCGGCTGTTCCTCGAGCGCCGCTTTCGGGCCATCTGGCGCGCCGGCTTCCGGCGGCTCGCCCGCGAGGCCGCGCGGGCCCACGCAGCGGCGGCAGCCCAAATGGCGCTACCGGTGGCTGTCCCGCCTGCCTGACCGAACGAGTCCCATTTGCTAGCCTGGGGCATGCCGCTGCCTCGGGTACACGCCTTCGAGTTCAACGATCTGACTTGGGTGGGCTCCGACGTGCGCGACACCATCGTCGAATCGCTGAGCCGAGGCTTGCGTTGGGGACGCACGTTGCACGGCATGGTCGAGCCCTTCGCGGAGTTCCTGTCGGCGGCCGGCACGCGACAAGTGCTGGACTTGTGCGCCGGTGCGGGCGGCCCAGCCGAGATCCTGGTGAGCGAGTTCCGGCGCTCGGGCGCGGCGCCACCCGAGCTGTTGCTCACGGACCTCTTCCCGCGCGAGCAAGCGTGGCTGCGCATCGCCGCTCGGGAGCGCGCAATCCAAGCGGAGCTGTCGTCCGTCAACGCGGCGTCCATTCCGCCCGCTCTGGGAGAAGGGCGAGCGCGCGCCATCATCAACGCCTTCCATCACTTCCCGCCCGAGCTCGCGCGCAGCATTCTCGACGACGCGGTGCGTGCACGAGCACCTGTCTGGATCTCGGAACCTTTCGAACGCAACCCGCTCCAGTTTCTGTCGTTCGCGCCCTTTGGACTCGCCGCCCTGCTGGCAAACCCCGTGCTCACGCCGGAGCCCACTTTGGGCAAGGCGTTCCTGGCGTGGGGAGCGACGCCGTTCACGCTCACGCTGAGCGCTTGGGATGGTTTCGTGAGCACGCTGCGCGTGTACGACGAGGCCGAGCTCAGGAGCATGGTTCGCCCGAGCGAAGGCGACTACCGCTGGGTTTTCGGCATCTACCGCTACACGCTCGGCGGGAAGGGCTACTACTTCTGGGGCGTACCATCGGAGAGGACCACTGCCCCGAATGGAAGAACGCCGCGAAATCCGCTGGCACGCTGAGGCGAGCGACGAACTGCGCGACGAACTCACGCGCGCCGTCCGCGGTCAGCGCACGCTGGAAGACGTGGTCCGCTGGGGCCTCGAGGCTCATCCCGCCCGCATCGTCGCGAACGTCGTGGTGCAAGACGAGTTCACGCACGACGTCGTCCTGCCCTACGCCGACGACGTCTGGCTCGTCTACGACGCGACCTGACTCGGCGGCATCACGGCGGTCGCCGTGTGGAACCACTCACCCAGCGCCGACGAGCTTCTCGAAGAGCGACTCGCCCGCGGCTGGCGACCGACACCGAGCGCTCTCCGTGACGGACCCAAGGTGCTCGGCCACGCCTGTCGAGTCACGCCTGCCAGCTGACCCAACGACCTCACCCGTCCACGTTTCCGGTCTGCTCGACGCCGTCGCCACGCGAAGCCGCTGGGTAACGCTGCGCTTCTGGTCACCCGATGCCTCTCGGATTTCCCAGCGCCCTCACCTGACACGTTGCCGGTCAGCTCGACGCCGTCGGATTTCCGGCTGCCGAATCACTTCGGGACGTCGACCACGACCTTGTTGATGAGCTCGATGTTCATGCCGGCGGGGTAGCCGTAGGAAACGTAGGACGTGAACGACGACGTTTGAGGCGAGCCCCAACCCCACACCCAGAGCCCGAAGGGTCCCTTGCTCTCCATCTTGCGAGCGCCGCTGGAGCAGGGGCCGACGTTCTCGAAGTCGCCCTGGGTGAGGTCGACGCGCGCCCATTCGTAGTCGCCGACGGGTTTCCAGTCCTTCACCGGATAGAACGCGCAGTCGAGCTGCACGTCTTCGAACTTGCCCTCGTCGGTCTTGGCCCGCACGACGACGAGATCGGTCACGGGGTAGGTCGGGTCGGTGAAGAAGACGTAGCTGTTCAGGAACTGCGACGGCGGCACCGAGAGCACCGCGTCCGCGTCACCGACACCGTTCATGTTCTTGGTGTCGCCGCCGGTCATGTGAGCCATGAGCAAGAACGGATGGTCCTTGTCCTGACTCGTGACGACGAACGGGAACTGCGTCACGAACTCGATGATCTGCCCCTGATCGATGGTGGTCGGGCCCCCGATGTCGGCAGACCAGCTCAGCACCGTACCATCGACGATGCCCATGATGCGCCAGTAGGCCGGCTCGCCACCGCGGGGCTTGTGCGAGACGCCGACGTATTCGTGTCCGAGCGCGCGGATGGGCGGGATCATCTGCTCGAGGTGATCGCAGGCGTAGACGTTGTAGGGGATTTGAGAGCAGCGTGCGCCGCCGAAGAGGCCCACCGGTTTGTCGGACTGGATGGTGCTGCCGCCGAGGGAATCGAGCTGGGTGAACTGCACGTGCTCGCCGGCGCCGAGGGTCACCGAATAGGGCAGACCCGCCGGGCCGCCGTTCAGCCCGCCGCCGCCGGCGATGGGCTTCTTCGGCAGGATGTTCACCGTCGTGGGCTCTTTCGCCACGATGTTCATGCTGGTGAGCTGCGGGCCCGCGTCGTAGGCGTGAATCGCGAGGTAGTTGGTGTCCCAGGCGCTGGTCGGGATCAGGAGCGACGCTCCGGTCACCGCCGCGCTGCCGCCGCCGAAGGGATTCATCTGGTAGGCGACGACCGGAACGTCCGTCGTGATGCGGAACGCTTTGCCCTTCCCGGTTGCGTTGAACAGCATGGCGCCGTTCGGTACGGCGCTCGGCTTCGGGCAAACCGGATTGTCTTTGGCGGGAACGCCGTCGGGGCCCGCGAGAAACAGGATCGCGACCTTGCCCGGTGAAATGCCGTCGGTGCCCAGCGGCACGTACGCGAGCGACGGGCCCTTGCCGATGGGCAGGTAGCCGAACTTGTCCACGGGCAGCTTCTGTCCGTCGTACTCGATCTGGATCTGCGCGGCCTGGTTCCACGTGTTCGCGATGAACACCGCGAAGCACGCGTTCGGATCCAGTTGATCCATGAACACGGAGTAGTACTCGCAGCCGACGGAGCGCTTCACCTTGTTGGCCGCGTCGCAGGCGTTGATGCACTTCACCGAAGACACGTCGCAGCCCTCGGCGCCGAGACACGCCGTCTGCACCGTGCCATCGCAGTTCAGGATCTGGTGCAGGTCGTCAGAGCAACGCGGACACTTGCCCGCGTCGAAATCGATGGTTCCGCCGGAACCGCCGACGGTGATGCCGCCGCCACCGTCGAGGCCGCCGACGCCGGAAGTGCCGGCGCCCGACGTGCCTCCACTGGAGGACGGCGACGGATCCGCGCTCGTCCCGCAGGCCGAAAATGCGGAGGCGACCAGCGGTACCCACAGCCACCTACCTCCGACACGGCGGCGGTTTCGCGAGAGAAGCAGGACGGATCGCTTCGAGAAGTGCCGAGTGCGCACGCGGACCCGACAGCAGTCTACCACCAGAAGGGCCGATCGCCCCTCGAAGTGATAGTATTCGGAACAGGCCGTGGTGGGTCAGCGGCGCTTGCGCGAGGTGCTTTCGTGAGAGATCGGATGCTCCGTTATGGGTCGGCAATTGCGTTGCTAGCGGTGTGCCCCGCGCTGGCGTTTTCGTGCGCCAGCGGCGAAGAGGCTGGGGGCGGCGGCGGTGGGGGAACTCACGCTGGTGGCAGCGGGGGGACCGGCGCGCAAGACGGTGGTGGTGGCACCGGCAACAAGGGCGGCGACGGCGGAACCTGCAAGCCCGAGGCCGAGAAGTGCGACGGCAAGGACAACGACTGCGACGGCAAGATCGACGAGGAAGACTCCATCGACGCCAAGACTTGGTACGAAGACAAAGACGGCGACGGCTACGGCATTCGAGCAAGTCCATCAAGTCGTGCAAGCAGCAGACGGGCTACGGCGACAAGACGGGTGACTGCAACGACGCCGACCCGGCGTACCACCCGGGTGCTCTCGAAAACAACTGCGACGACCCCAACGACTACAACTGCGACGGCGCCACCGGATACTCCGACACCGACGGCGACGGGTTCCCTGCGTGCAAGGAGTGCGACGACGGCGACAAGGCCATCTATCCCGGCGCCGCCGAGATCTGCGACGGCAAGGACGACGATTGCGACGGCTCGGCCGACGCGCCCGGCGGCGAGGGCGACAACGACGGCGACGGCGCGATCGCGTGCAAGGACTGCAACGACAAAGACAACACGATGTTCCCGGGCAACCCCGAGGTCTGCGACGGCAAGGACAACGACTGCAACGGCAGCGCCGACTACGGCACGGGCGAGGTCGACCTCGACGGGGACAAGAGCTATTCGTGCGCGGATTGCGACGACAACGACAAGAACAACTACCCCGGCAACACCGAGATCTGCGACGGCAAGGACAACGACTGCAACGGCAACGCCGACTTCCCGGGTGGTGAAGGCAACGCGGACGGCGACCCCGTGGCGTCGTGCCTCGATTGCGACGACAACGACCCCGAGCGCTATCCGGGTAACACCGAGAAGTGCGACGGCAAGGACAACGACTGCAATCCGGCGACCGCTGCCACCGGCGGCGAGACCGACAAGGACGGCGACGGTTCACCGTCCTGCCTCGACTGCAACGACAACGACAAGTCGATGTATCCTGGCAACGCCGAGATTTGCGACGGCAAGGACAACAACTGCAACAACTCCATCGACCAGGTCGACACGCCCATCAATCTCCTGTGTCCGAACGGCGCCCACGTGACGGCCAGCGTCTGCAACGGCGCGCTCGGCTGCGAGGTCGACAAGTGCTCGAGCGGGTACTTCGACCTCGACTCGACCTTCAGCAACGGCTGCGAGTGTCAGGCCCAGCCCGCGCTCACTTCGGGCACGGCCTGCGGTAGCGCCATCGACGTGGGCACGCTGGCCGACGTGTCGGCGGGCGCCGTCACCGCCCAGGGCAACGTGCCCTACGCGGGGCGCGAGATCTGGTACCGCTTCAACGCGACCGACGACGTGGACACCGCCGGTGACGAATTCCACGTCGACATCCGTTTCCTCACGAATCCGGGCAATCAGTACCGAATGGAGGTCTACCGCGGGAATTGCCCGGGGGCCGGCGGCGTGCAGCTCTCCAGTGGTGAGACGCAGCAGACGGACTGGAAGACCGACTTCAACACGACCTCTGTGGGCTGCTCGAGCGGGCCGCTCCCCTGTGGCCAGGGTGATTGCACGGGCACACCCGTGCTCGGAAAGACCACGTGCGACGACAACGGCGCGAACTTCTTCATCCGCATCACGAGCGCAGGCTCGCCGACGTGCAGCACCTACAACCTCGAGATGTCCAACGGCAAGTACTGACCGAGCGTCGCAGGGGCCGCCGCTTCACACGTCGTGCATGACCGTGAGGCGCACGGGGTGACTGTTCCCGCGCGTTTCAGCCAGTGGTCTCGGTCGCTCCGTCACGAGCGGCAGTCGGCGGCGTAGCCTGCCCTGGCTGTTCCCGAGCGTGGAGAGTTCGCTCGAGCCGTAGATGTCGAGATACCCGCGCCACACGCCCTCGCAGACGTCCGTCATCGCGCAGCGTTCGCAAGGTTCGAGGTGACGCTTCAGGTCGAAGCGCTTCCGATCTTGCCAGTTGAAGCGCGCTCGTCGCTCGTCGACCTGAGCCACTCCCACGTCGAACCCTTCGTTCCGGATCGAGCAATCGGTGGACAGGTCGCGGTAGATGTCACCGAGGTACTTCCGGAGCAGGTTCTTGCTGTTCAGGAACTCCTCGGGGAGCACACAGAGCGGCATCCCGCCGAAGGTGAAGATCTTCTTGAAGTGGTACTCGTTCAAGAGCACCCCCTTCATCAGGATCGGGACCACCTCGGTGAAAGTCGGTGTCAGATCCGAGCTGCCTTCGGCATAGCCTTCGGGGCGCACGAAGTTCACGCGGAAGTCCTCGAGCTTCTGGTCCTCGAAGAAGAAGCGCATCATCTTCGGCAGGTGGCGGTAGTTCCAACCGTTCAGCACGAGATTCACGCTGACGCCGTCGGGCAAGAAACCGCGGCGACGCCGTTCGTTCAGGATGCGGATGGCCTGCTTCTTCTTCTCGAAGCCGCCTGGTACCGCCGTCAGCTTGTCTTCGAGGGGCCCGGTGTGACCGTGCATCGAGATGGTCACGCGGGTGAGACCGGCCCGGATGAGCTCGTCGGTGAAGGCTTCACGCCGCAGCATCATGGCGTTGGTCGCGATGGTGATGCGCGTGTAGCCGATGGCTTTGGCGTGGGCGATGGACTCGACGATCTTGGAGTAGGTCGTGGGCTCACCGCCCAGAAAACCCACGGACTCGTGTCCCGCCGCCCGCCAGCGGTCGAGCTCGCGCTTCATCTCGTCGAACGGGATGAACTGCTTGTCTTCCTTCGTGGGCATGCCATCGAGGCAGAAGACGCACTTGTTGTTGCAGCTCTTGCCGACGTTGATCTCGACGTTCTTCCGCTTGTCGCGGATGGCGCTCTCGACCTGGCTCACGGGCCCCTCCGCGGGCTGAGACTGGTCGTGGGGAAGAGCTCGGCGTAGCGGTCGAAGACGCCCATGCACACGCGCGAGAGCTCGCAGCTCGAGCACTCGGCGACGTGTACGCGCTTGCGATCCGGAGTCCAGGTGTAGATACCGTCGAACACGACCTTGCCTGGGGCGGACTGCCACTCGACCGTGACGCGCGGGTCCCAGTGCAGGTCGTTGGAGAGCATCGTGTGCTCGCCGAGCACGCACATGGGGGTGCCGAAGAAGCGCAGGATGGCGTTGCCCGCGCGCTCCGGAACGCGCGGCAGCACGCGGCGAAGATCGTCGAGCGATGCGGCGAGCTCGGAGTAGTTGTCGAGCCCATTGCCTTCGGGTGTGAGGTTCGAGACCACCACGAGCTTTGCGCCGAGCCGGGCGGCGAGGGCCACCGTGTCGGGCAGGACCTCGAGGTTTTTTCGCGTCACCACCGTGTTCACGTAGGCGCCGAAGCTCGGATCCAGGGCGCGCACGTTCTCGATGGCGGCCACCACCTGCTCGAAGCTACCGGCGCGACCCGTGAGCGCGTCGTGCAACTCGGCGCTGGGAGCGTGGAGCGAAAACAGCGCCTCGTCGAGCCAAGGCAGTGCTTCGCTTGCCCAAGCGCGATCGGCGAGCTTCGTCCCGATGGTGCCCACCGAGGTGCGCATGCCGAGCTTCTTGGCCAGGCGAAGCACGTCGATGAACTCGGGGAAGATGGTCGGCTCGCCGCCGGTCAAGTGCACGCTCTTCACGCCCCGGCTGGCGTGGGTGCGGAGCACGGTGGCGACGCGAGCCCAGGTCACTGGATAGCGGCGATACGTTCGCATCCGGTGCTCTTCGGAGCAGAACGCGCAGCGTTCAGGGCAGGTGTACGTGAGGTGGAGCTCGAGCCGTGCCATGCGTTCGCCTCGAGGACCAATCCACGGAGTGTCGTTCTTCGGGCTCGACGCTCGAACGACGGGGAGGTGAGTCACGCGGCCCTCCGCCGGGCGCGATGCGCCAGGTACTCCGGATACAGACGGCGGCAGAAGCGCGTGAGCAAGGCGTCCACACGAAGCGTGGAGCGCCATACTTCGCTTGGCAACCGCGCAGCGAGAAGCTCGTTCACTCGCGCCTGAGCGCGGGCCAAGGCGTCGGGTTCGGGTGGATCGTCGAGGCTCCCGATGCGCGTCTCGGACCGCAGCTCGTCGAGCGCCCCCGAGAGACCGAGATTGCTCGGGTGAATGCTGCCGTCCGAGTCCACCACGAGGCCCGTGTTGAAGAAGGGGGTCGGCGCCCAGGTGAACAGATTTCGAACGTAGAGGCGCGAGCCGCTCCGCCAACGCTCCGCGATGCGGTCGGCCATCTCTTCGAAGCTTCGCTCGAGGGCCTCGAGTTGCTCGTCGCGCCAAGCGAGGTAGTAGCCTGGCAGGAAATTCAGCCGGAAAAACCCGAGCTCGAGCAGGTGCTGGAAGTTCAGAGCGGCATCCTTGGCGGTGGCGGGGGCGATGGTCTGCGTGACCACTAGCCGGGGCGCTTTCGTGAGTTCGTCACGGAGTGCGAGCACGTGGTCGTAGGCGTCTGGCACGCCCGGCAGGGCTCGGCGCAGGCGGCGATTGTCGGCGGGGCGACCATCGAGCGAGAGCGTGACGATGACCTTGGGGAGATCCGCGAGACGCGCGAGGAGCGCGCCGTCGAGGCCGAGCCCGTTGGTGGAGAGATAGACCCGGCGGACGCGCGGGTCGCGCTCGCCCGCTTCGAGCACTGCGTCGACGACGTCGGGAACGAGCAGCGGTTCGCCGCCGAAGAGCTTCACGTCACCACCGCCGTAGCGACCAGTGAATAGCTCGAGCGCGCGGAGAGCGGATTCTACGTCGAGCGAAGGATGGCCGTCCTTCGCCGTGGGGCAGTAACTACAGCGGAGGTTGCAACGACGGGTGACGGTGAGAACGAGCTGATTCACCACTGACCATGGGAACCGTGGGAACCGTGCGAGCCGTGGGAGCCGTGCGAACCATGGGAGCCGTGGGAACCGTGGGAACCGTGCGAGCCGTGCGAACCATGGGACGCGTGGGAGGCGTGGGCCGCGAAGCCGCGGTCGATGCCTTCGATGCCTTCGAGGCGAGCGTCGGCGCGCGAGAGCAAATCAGCGGTGCTCTTCGGCTCACTCGCCTGACGCTGCTCGTCCGGCTGCATGTAGTCGCTGGGCTTCTTGCTCACTTTGGGCAGCTTGTCTTTCTTCATCCGCGTCACCTACCCCTTCCTCACACCGCGCAGCTCCCGCTCGGTTCCCGCGGGCGGGTCAAAGTCCACCGTCGAAAGATCCGCTCGAGCTTCCCGTCTGGGTCGTTGGCCAGACGGTCGAGCAGCATCGAGGCAATTGTATAGTGTTCTTTGCACTTCGACGAGTTCGGGCGCTGGCCGAAGATGTCGCCGTTCGACATGTAGTTGTGCATGGGGCAAACCCCGCAGAAAGGCTTGTTCCAGCAGGTGTCGCAGTGCGGCAAGGAATCCTGGAGCGAGGCCATGGCGAGGGCCTTCACGGTCGGGTGGGCGTAGGCGTCCTCGTAGCTCGAGACCCCGACCTGCCCGATCTGGAAGGCGTCGTTGCCCATGGCTGAGGTCATGCGGGCCTCGTCGCAAGTGAAAATCTTCCCGTCGTAGTTGTAGGCGACTTGACCCGTGCCCGCACCGCAGGGCGAGCGGATGTCGACGAAGTTCGGATCGTCGAGCGTGAGCATCTTCGACAAGAACGTCGACGCGGTTCCCTCGCAGATTTCGACGCCTTTCAGGTTGAGCTCGAGGATGTAGTCGAAGGTCCGCTTGTAGAACTCGAGGTACTCGTCGGCGGTGTAACCGATGCGCTTCCAAGTATCGAGGGCGAAGCCGTAAGGGTTCAGCGGCCGGAGGAAGATGGTCCGCATCCCGAGCTCGACGTAGAGGTCCACCACCTCTTTCCAGTTCTCGAACGTCTTCCTCGACGTGGTCATGAGCGCGTCGACGTGCCAGCGCTCGGGGTCACGCCCCTTCTCGATGTAGCGGCGATTGAAGTAGGCGATCCACTTGCGCACGTCGGCGTAAGCGCTGGCGTCTTGTCGCCACGTACGGTTCCAGTTGTGCAGCTCTTCCGGCCCGTCGAGGCTGGTGCACACCATCACGTCGTTGTCGATGAGCCACTCGGCGTTCTCCTCGTTCATGTAGGTCATGTTCGTGACCAAGGAGTGCTCGAGGTCTTTCTTCTCGTATTTGTTCTTCTCGCGGCTGTACTCGACGATGAAGCGCAGCGCCGCCATGTTCACCGTCGGCTCGCCCCCTTGGAACTCGAAGTTGATGTAAGGCGAGGAGCTCTGCATCGCGTGATCGACGACCTTCTTGGCCGTGTCCAGCGACATGTCGGTGTCCACGCGGTCCATGTTGGTGCGCGAAGCGTGGCAATACTTGCAGCTCTGGTTGCAGCGCAGCGTGGTGATCACGATGTGCAGGTGCGGCCCTTGCCCCACGAAGCGCTTCTTCCGGCGGATCTGGGTCGCCACGCGCTCGAGATCGAGCCCCTCGCGCAAGAAGCCCTTCTCCGAGAGCGCGCGGTACTCGGGATGCTCGGCGCCGATGCGACCCGCCAAGAAGTCCTCGAACACTTTGGGCTCGAGGAAGTGAAACGCGCCCGTGTCGGTGGTGAGGACCTTCTTCGCGCCCAAGTCGCCGTAGCGGAAGAAGGAGAGTTTGTTCTCCGCGAGCGGCAGCCGCACCACGCGGACGGTCTTCTCGGCCATGGCTCAGCCTCGACTCTGCACGGTGAGCGCCAACACGTGATTCGCGAGCTCGTCGAGCAGCACGTCGGCGACTTCGGGATCCGGATCGCTCAGCACCACGGCCACTCTGTCGTCAGCGGACTCGAGCTCGAACTTGCCGAGGTGCGCGAAGGCTTCGACGGCCTGCTTCACGGCGTCGGCGGAGTAGAGCGAGCCGCTGAACTCGATGCGCTCAGCCATCCGACGCCTTCTCTCGGCCCGCTTCCCACGGTACCGGGATCTCGAGGGGCTCTTCGGCCATCTCTTCGGCGTCGAGCTCGGCCAAGAGCTCGGCGATGGTCGCGTTCTGCTCCCGGCCGAAGAAGGCTCGGGCCATGTAGTGCTCGCGGATCGGCGCGGTCGCGCGCCCGATGCGGAAGCGGAGCTGGCTGTTCAAGAGCTCGTTGGCGAACTCGCCGGCGAGCGCTTCCAGCTCCTCCGCGCTGGCAGCGCCCTTGCTGCGCAAGCGCACGCGAACCTTGCGATCGGCGGGGCGCGCCAAGAAGACGTAGCAGCGGTCGATGAACAGGTAGGCCGCGCCGTAGATGGCGTCGGGCGCGTACAAGTCCTCGTCGATGTCGAACGCGATCTCGCGCTCCGATAGCTCGAAGGTGAAGTCGACGGCCTCGGCGGTCGCCTCGTCGGGGGCACTCGGATTTTGGGTCATGGTGAAGCTCAGACCAGAGCACGCTCCGCTCGGAAGAACAGCAAGCGTGCTTCGTGCGGGAGCATCGCCTCGCTGGCGCTGGCGCCGTGCTTTTCGTTGTGGGAAATCAAGATGGCGAGGACGTTGAGCACGCGGCCCAAGGTCTCGTCGGTGGGAGCCGCGCCGTCGCCCTCGTTCATGAGGAAGAGGTCGATGCTCTGGCTGTGCGCGATGGGAGCAGAGCCCGGCGCGCGGCGGCAGAGATGGACGCGCACGTCGCGCTCGCTTTCGTCACGCAGTGTGAGCACGGCGGCGCCTCGGCTCACGCCGCTCAGCGCCTGCACGCGCCAGCCGAGCCCGATGACGTCGCCGATGGCGAGCGGGGCGAGGAGCGGGAGCACCTCTTCGAGACTCGTCGGGTCGGCGGGCGTGGGCGTGACCTTCTCGGACGGAGTAGGCGCTTCGGGCCGAGCGAGCTCGGTCGGGTTGGCTCCCGGTCGCGCCACGGCCGCGCTACTTACCGCTACGGTCGCACTACCCGCGAGCACACCCTCGATGAACGCACGTCGCTGCATGCCGCCTCCCTGGCAAAGGCCCTTCAAGAGTATCCCGAGCCCGCCTCGCGAGCAAACGGCATCGCGGGAAAACGGGGGATTTCCCGCGCCGACTGCATGTGCCGGACGAAGCTCGCCAGGATCTTCCCTACGGCCCAGTTGTTCGCCATGACGTCGGGCGGATAGCCGAGCTCGAGCAGCCGGTCGTTTTCCAGGCCGTCCAGGAAGTAGCGATCGAAAGAGCGCAGGTCGTCGAGCCGGCCGACCACGAGCTTCTCTTTGTGCTCGTTCTCGTGGAGGAAGCCGTTCCCGGCGTAGATGGTGCCGTCGAAGTCGACGGTGACCTCACCGTTCAGGCGGACCGGGAACGGGGGCGCCTCGAGGTTCACGAACGAGAGCTGTTCGCCGCGAGCCCAGCGCGCCCCGAGCTCCTGCCCGATGCGGTGGAGGCCCTCGGCGAAGGCGCGCTTGTGCTCGTCGCGCCAGGTGACCCCGAGCGCGAAGTTGATCTGGACGCGGCGGAACCCGAGCGAGGCGATGTGGAAGAAGCTCTCGGCCATGCGCCCGACGTTCTTGGGCACCACCACCATGATCACTTCGGTGGGGAGACCGCTCGCGACGATGGCCGCGGCGCGCGGCGCGATCCCGTTTTGATAGGAGTCCAACACCGGCAGGCGTGCCGGACGCGAGAGGTTCTGGAGATCCGGCGCGCCATCGAGAGAGAGCTCGAGCTTCACCGGGCGCGCGGCGAGCCAGGCCAGCTTTTCGTCGTCGAGGGACCAGCCGTTGGAGCTCACGATGAACGAGATGTTCTTCCGCGCGCGGCGCGCGGCCGCGAGGCCGTACTCGATGCCATGTTGCACGAGCTGCCATTCGACCAGGGCTTCGCCGCCGAAGAACTGCAAGAGCACGTCGCTCCGATCGGTCGAGAGCAAGAGCTCGATGGAGCGCTCGAGCGTGCGTCGATCCATCACGCGTCCGTCTTGCTTCGGGATGTAGCAGTACACGCAGCGGAGCTCGCACTGCCAGGTCGGGATCACCACGAGCCGGGACGGCCCTTGGGTCGCCCAGCGGCGGAACGCCGGGAGCCATTGCTTCTTCGGCCCGAGGAGCTCGCTCGCCTGCTCGACAGCAGTCTTGTCGGCGGATTCGACGCGCCGCGCGAGGGTTTCGAACACCAGGCGCCGGGGCAAGTCGTCGAGCCGCCGCACCAGGTGCTCGCGCTCCCGAGAGAGCTCGGTCTCCGCCCCCGCGAGCTCGCGAAAGCGCTCGGCCAAGACCTCGAGCGAGCGAGTGTAGAGCGCCTCGTCGCTCAACACGGATGGGTCGATGGCCCGCACCCACGGGTCTTCCGGGACGTCGGCTTCGACGAAGGGGTAGTCGAACTCCGGATGGCTCTCGACGCGCGCGGTGTGACGCACGGCGAGGGCTTCACTCTGACCACGGCGAACGAGTCGGCGATGGCTCGCCGACGGGAAGTACGAGACCAACCTGGGCACGACCGGGAAGCGCACGTGGAAGTACTTCGGGTGCCGGAGCTTGAGCCGGCAGAGCTCTTCCAGCGAGTCGACGAGGTCTTCGGCTCGGGTCCCGGAGTTCGCGAGGATCAAGTAGGCGTCGACGTGGATGCGGCGAGCCGCCAGCTCGTCCACCACGACTCGCACGTGCTCGCGCCCGTAGCCCTTCCCCAGTCGGTCGAGCTCGCGATCGCTGAAGGTCTCGACCCCGATCTGGAGATAGGCGCTCCACGCCCGCGATTTGTGATCGAGCACGAAGTCGCGCTCGGGAATGCTCGCGCCCGAGTCGGCGAAGCAGCTCGCGCGGATGGCGTCGAAGAGCACCGGGTCGGGCACCGCGACGAGCTGCTTGTCGACCCGCGCGCACAGATCCGCAACCGACACCTGGACCGACGAAAGCCGGAACGGCGTCGCCAGGATCCCCTGCAAGAACTCCCGAGCGCGATGGCGATCGCAAGCGAAGTCGTCGTCGCTCACGTGCAGGCGGTAGGCGTTTCTCGGCACCTCGCTCCCGAAGATCTCGCGGTAGCGCTGCTCGTACTTCTCCAAGAGCCCGAGGACGCCGGTCGAGCTCCGCGCCTGGTAGCTCTGACGCCCGATGATGGAGCAGAAGCTGCACTTGTGGATGCAGCCACGCGACGTCGACACTTCGATGCCGCGCTCGAGGTGCCGGCGCTCGAGCAAGCCGAGGTCGAGCTCCACGGCATCGAGGGACTCGACGCGCACGGTCTTTTGGGGGTTGGCCGCGACCAGGCGGCGGCCCGCGCGGTCGATCGAGAAGAGCCCGTCGAGCGCCAGCAAGCGCTGCACTTGCGGCGCCGTGAGCGGCACTTCGATGGAGCTCGCGTCGCCGACGATGGCCGCGAGGCGGGGCACGAACCACTCGCCTGCGCCGCGACACACGAAGGTGACGTCCGGCAGGTGACACGCCACGTGCTCGGGAGTGAGCGTCGGCATCACGCCCCCGACCGCGACGTGGGCGCGACAGCCGAGCTTCCGGAGCTCGGCGACGAGCGCGACCACTCCGTCGAAGTAGCCTTCGAGCAGCGTGATGCACACGAGGTCGACGGGGCCTTCGGCCAGGACGGAGCGGAGGCCGTCGAGACCCACGACCGGACGCTCCGTGCCCGTGATGGACATCTTGACGTCGGCCAGCGCCACACGGGTCGGCGTTCCCGAGAGCGTGCTCGCCATGTGGAGCACGCCCTGAGACAGCTCGCAGTCGTTGTGGGGCATGTCCGAGTTCATGAGCGACTCGAAGAACAACACGCGTCGCGCGGGCCCGTGGGGGAGCTCCGGCTCCTCGAGCGGCACTCCGGTCGGCGCGGCAGCGAGGAGCTCGCGCACGCGGGCGTCCACCGGATGGTGAACCGGCGCCTCTCGCACTCGCGCAGCCTCGAGCGCGACGCCGTCGTCGCCCGCCGAGTCTGGCGCGTTCCCGATGCGTACACGGAACGATCGGTCGAGCGCACCGGGCGCGTGCTCGACCGCCCGCCCGACCGCGGCCGCAGCCCGGAGCAGGGTGGCGATCGGGAGTATCCCATCCGACACGTCGGCGACTTCGACTCGCGCTGCGTAGCCGTGCCGCCGGCGGCTCAAGACGCGCCCATCCCGCGTCGAGATCCGTTGCGCTTTCGGACAGTGCGCGCCGCCGTCGGGCTCGTACACGTAGAAGTACGCGCCGTCCTCCATCAGGGGCACCGGCATGGGTCACCAAAGTCTACAACGAGAGACCGCACCGGCGCGATGCGGGGCCGCGAAGCTTCGGCGTATGATGGCGCGGCATGCAGCCAGAAGTCATCGTGGTCGGCGGGGGACCGGCGGGCTCGACGACGGCCGCCATCCTGGCGCGCGAGGGTATCCCGGTCACGCTCTACGAGGCCGAGCGCTTTCCCCGCCACCATATCGGCGAGTCGTTGCAGCCCGCGGTGAACGACTTGCTCGACGACTATCTGGGCCTCGGCCCCGCCATCGCAGAGGCCGGCTTCGCTCGCAAGTACGGCGCGTTCTACGTGTGGGGTGAGAGCCGCGACCCGTGGTCGATCCTGTTCGATGAACGGCTGTCGCGTGACCTGCCGAACCTCAGCGAGGCCGAGCTCCTGGCTCGCGACTACGAGCACGCCTGGCAGGTAGAACGCTCCAGGTTCGACGAAATCCTCCTGCGGGAAGCCGCGCGACGCGGCGTGGACGTGTGCGAGGGCGTGAACGTCGCCGCCCCCATCGTCGAGGGGGATCGCGTGGTCGGCGTCCGGCTCGCTACGGGCGAAGAGCGTCGCGCGCGCTTCGTCGTGGACGCGAGCGGACAACGTTGCCTCTTCGGGCGAACGTTTTCCCTCACGGTCGACGTCCCGGACATGCGTGCGACGTCGACCTACGCCTACTACGACGGCGCCGGCGGCGTGCCCGGCCCGCTCGGCCGACACGTCCAACTCATCGTGACCATCCCCGATGGCTGGGTGTGGTTCATCCCCATCAGTCGGGATCGCACCAGCATCGGCGTGGTCGTTCGCGAGCGCGCGCGGATCGCGCCCGAGCGCTTCCACGAGCTCGTGGCCCAGGCGGACCTGCCCCTCGCGAGTGGCAAGCTCGTGCAGCAACCCGACGGCAACGACTACTTCTTCGTGAAAGACTGGTCCTTCGCCCACAAGAAGCTCGCGGGTCCGGGCTTCGTGATGGTGGGCGACGCCGCCTGCTTCGTCGATCCCATCCTGTCCGGAGGCGTCGACTTCGCCGTGCGCGGCGCCGCCAACGCCTCGCTCGCAGTGCTCACCGCGCTCCGCGACGCGAGCCAAGAAGGCGCTGCCCTCGAACGCTACGAGTCACGCCTGCGCGAGGAGTACCGCGCGTATCTCCGTCTCGCCCGCTACTGGTACGGCAACAACCGCTCGGTGAACGGCTTCTTCTGGGAAGCACACGAAGAGATCCCAGCCGACTCGGTGTCGACGCCACTCCGCGCGTTCGTGTACCTGACGAGCGGGCAATACGCCGCGGACCGTCACTATCGGATCTTCCAGGACGCGCAGGAGCGCAAGATCTTCCACTCCCTCGGCGTCGACAAAGAGGCTCTGCGCAAGGCCAAGCGGCGAGCCGACGTCTCGACGCGTCGCATGCTCGTCGACGACGTCGTGAAGGCCGTGTTCCCCGCCGGCCTGCCCGCCCGCCTCGAGCCGGTGCTCGATCCCGCACGCTCGGCACGGGCCCTCGAGGACTTCAAGCTGAACCCGGTGCTCCGCCTCCCCTCTGGCCCCCATCGCCTCGCCCTGAGCGACGCCACCGAAGAAGCCTCGGCGTGGATCGAACGCGTGACCCGCGCCTTCCCGGAAGCGGGCGTGCGTGAGTTCTTCGCCGAAGAACCCAACGCCGCTCGCCGCATGCTCGACACCGACGGCGACAGCGCCGTCTTCTATCTCGACGACCTCCACACCCAAGGCCGCTCCGAGACCATGTGCCTCACGCTCGGCACCGACGGCCGTCGCTCCCGCATCACGCGCCCGACGACCTTCGACGACGCCGCGTTGCCCGACCCGGTGTGCTCGCGGCGAGCGGAGCTCGTGGCCCTCGGCTTGACCGGAGGGTTCTGGGCCATGCGCTCCGAAGGCGACGCGGTGGTCAGCGCGATCTGGATCAGCGAGAGCCGGTATCGGAAGAACGCCGACGCCACCGCGAAGCTCGTCGACGCGCTGGGCGGCGGCCCCGTGTGGGAGCGCTGTCGAACCGCCGCACGCACCCGAGGCCTGACGGCCTACCCCGATGCCATCGAGATCTTCGCCGACCACGTCGAAGTCACGATTGGGTTCGTGGGGCGGTGAGCAGCTCGCAGCCGCGCGATCACTCCGCGCCGAAATCTCGATGGACCTCGTCGAGCGCAAGGGTCGCGCCCACGGACCTGACCTCGATGGAGCCACCTTCCGACACCTCCTGACTGGTCCAGGTGCCGTCCGGCTCACGGCGGTGGAGGCTCACGCGCGGGGCGCGGTGCGATAGGATGAGGATCGGCAACGTCATGCGTCGGCTGAGCCTCGCACGGCTCGATGAGCGCGAAGTCCGCCTGGCTCGCATGCACGCTCGAGCGCGGCGACGTCGAGCTCGAGGGCGGGTCAACAGCGTCACCGCCATGCTCGCTTCCATCTCGCCCGCTACCGGTACGGCAAGAGCCGCTCGGTGAACGGCATCTCACGGCATCTCGTGCGCTGGGTGTGAAGAGCCGGAAGTGTCTGATATGCTGTGTGGTCGGTGTCCGCCCCCTCGCTGGAAGCCGCCCGCGCTCGAGTCGGAACGGTTCTGAAGGACCGCTGGCATCTCGACGCGCTCCTCGGAGCCGGGGGCATGGCTTGGGTCTTCGCGGCGACTCACCGCAACAAGAACCGAGTGGCGATCAAGCTCTTGCAGCCCCACCTCTCGGTCTTGCCCGACATCCGCCGCCGCTTCCAACGGGAAGGCTACGCGGCCAACAGCATCAATCACCCCTGCGCCGTGCGCGTGTTCGACGATGACGTGACCGACGACGGGTTGGCCTTTCTGGTCATGGAGCTGCTCGAGGGGAAGACGCTTTCGGAGCTGCGTCGCGAGGCCGGCGGCCGCCTCGATCCGCGCACGGCGCTTCGCTATGCGGACAAGGTTCTCGACGTCCTCGTCGCGGCCCACGAGCGCGGGGTCATCCATCGCGATCTCAAGCCAGGCAACATCTTCGTCACCCGAGACGGGACCCCCAAGGTGCTGGACTTCGGCATCGCGCGAGTGTGCGAGGTGGAGAGCGGCGAGGAGGCCACGCAGACCGGTCTGATGCTCGGATCCGCGGCCTACATGCCTCCGGAACAAGCGCTCGGACGTTGGGATCTGGTCGACGCGCGCACCGATCTGTGGTCGCTCGGCGCTGGCCTGTTCCAGCTCCTGTCGGGCCGCGCCGTGCACGAGGGCTCGACACCGCAAGAGCGGCTTCGGGCGGCCATGACCGAGCGCGCTCGGTCGCTCTCCAGCGTCGTGCCGGGCATGCCTCAGCCGGTAGTGGAGCTCGTGAATCGCGCGCTGACACACGAGCGGGAGGGGCGCTGGCAATCTGCCTGGGAGATGCAGACCAGCCTGCGCAGCGTCCTTGCGGGGCTCGGCGATCTCGGGGCGACGCTCTTCGTTGGTGCACCGCCGCCCGAGATCTCGTCTCCCGAAGCTTCGCCCGCTCCGCTGCTCTTGGCCGAGCCGACCGTCCGGGTCCACGCACCAGCGACTCGCCCCGCAGCGCTCGCGTCCACGCTGGTGCTCGGCTCCGATCCACTCGCGAGCCTCGGTCCGTTGCCGGAGCCGGGCACGGAGCCAGTCGAACCGCCGAACGCACCACGGGACACCGCCCCGCCCGAAGCCTCAGCGAGCCCGCGCTGGGATCCACCGTCTGCTCCGACCCAGCTGGATCCGACCCACGAAGGGTCGAGGCCAACCCCGACTGAATCGAGGTCGACCACGATCACTCGAGACTCCACTGCGGAGCCGGGACGAGTCGGTGCGGCCGCGCCGCGACGTTCACCCGCCCTGCTCGCCGCCGTGATCACGCTCGTAGTCGCTGCAGCGCTGCTCGCGCTGGTGGGCTTCGGCATTTCCGTCCTTCGCCGCGAGGCCGCGCGCCGAGCCGAACCGGCAGCGATGCAGGCGGCAACGCCGCCCCCCGCCGCGCCCGTCGCCCAACCACCGCCCACGCCATCGCCGGAGGCACTTGCGGGGCCGCCCGCGGAGAAGGTCGTGGAGCCCGCCCGGAGCGCAGCCGCTCGGGACGCCGATCCGCGCAAGCCCAACCCGAGTCCGGTTACGACGCCCCAAGAACGGAAATCACGGGGGGACCCGTATTCGGTTCGCTGAGCCGAGCTGCCTCGTAGTTGGCAGGCGTAAACGTGAGGTTGACTCGCGCGGCTCGGCTCGCGTGATTTCAGCGCGATCTCGCGGCGGCACGAGCCGTGCACTCGTCGAGCCGCATGCGCAAGACTCCCCCTCTCGTCGTCGCTCTGGCTCTGGCTGTGGTCGCCTGCGGAGGCTCGGACGATGAACCCGCAGGAGCCCGTGGAACCGGCGGCAGCGCGGGCACGGGCGGCATCGGCGCAGGTGGTGGTGCAGGCGCGGCGGGGGCGGCGGGCGCCGCCGGAGCAGCGGGCGCAGCGGGCGCAGCGGGCGCGGCAGGTTCAGGAGGAATCGCAGGGGCGGCGGGAACCGGTGGTGCGACGGGAACCGGTGGTGCGACGGGAACCGGTGGTGCGACGGCGTGTAGCTATCCGATCCAGCCCGTGGGCTCGGGGCCGATCTTCGTGCACTACGCGGGCATCCCTTCCCAACCGCTGATGGATGCGCTGGCGGGCAGCGGCGAGAACATAATGGTGACTCGCTCGGTGAGCCCGTGCGGTGTCGAGAACGACACGGTGGCCTACTGGCGGAGCAAAGGCGGGAAGTGGGCCTA
>JAXLYN010000059.1:0-56764 GCA_046351435.1 Polyangiaceae bacterium | reverse complement strand
GGCTCGCCCGCGCGCCCGGCCTGCGCTATCACGCGTCTCACCCATGGGCGCGGTCCGCTTCCGGCTTTTCGGCTTCCCCATCGAGATCCAGCTCGGCTTCTGGGTGCTCGCGCTGGTCATCGGACTTCGGCCGGGCCGCCACTACTCCCAAGCCCTCTTCTGGCTCGGCATCATCTTCGTGTCGATCCTGGTCCATGAGCTAGGGCACGCTTTCGCCGCGCGCGCGTTCGGTCAGTCGCCCAGCATCGTCTTGCACATGCTCGGCGGGGTGACGAGCTGGTCGGCCACGCGTGACATCGGGAAGCTGAGGCGAATCCTCGTGACGTTGGCGGGACCGGGCGCCGGCTTCGGTTTGGCGGTCCTGGCCTACGTCGGCTATCGGGTGGGACTGAGCCGCTTCGGACCCGACGCCACGCTGCCATCCTGGCTGAGCGCCCTCGAGGTGCTCGCCTTCGCGAATGTCTTCTGGAGCGTCATCAACCTTCTGCCAGTGTTGCCGTTCGACGGCGGACAGGTGCTGGCCACCGCGCTCGGACCGGAGCGCCGCAAGCTGTCGGCAACGGTGTCGCTCGTCTTCGGCATCGTCACCGCGCTCGTGCTGTTCCGCCTCGGTTCGCTCCTGGGCGCCCTCCTCTTTGCCATGGGAGGCGTCTCGAACTTCTTCGCGGCGATGCAGGAAGCTCCGGCCCCGCGCGTACCGGAAGCCGCCGTGCGCCGGCTCTTGGTCGAGGCCCAGGCGGCCCTCGAGGCGGGCGACCTGCGTCGAGCTCGGGAGCTCGCTTCGGCCGTGCTCGACGCGAGCAGCGACCTCGCCGAACGCAAGCTCGCGTTCGAGACCTTGGTTTGGTCGGCTTTGGGCGAGGGAGACGTCGCCCGTGCGCGAGACCTCTTGCGCGGGGCTCGCGGAGGCCTCGACCCGTATGTCGAAGCCGCGGTGGCGGAGGCTGACGGCGATCGGGCGCATGCCGCAGCGCTCCTCGGGGCGCTCCGGAGCAGCGGCGACCAGCGCGTCGCGGTAGCGGCTGCGCTCGTGCGCCTGCGCCTCGGGCTCGGCGACTTCGCGGGCGCCGTCGAGCTCGTGATCGAGATCGCCGACGCCGTGCCCGACGAAGACCTCGCTAGGATCGCCGACGAGGCCGACGCCGCGGGGCGCCCGGAGCTCGCGGCGAAAGTCCGTGAGCTCTCGCGACGACGAGGCGAAGGCGATGGCGACCCGGAGCCGGCCCGGTAGCGTCTTCCGAGCGGCGCTGCTCGCCCTGCCGATGCTCGGCTGCGCGCGCAAGCCGGCCGAGCCGACCCCGCTCGACACGTCTCGTTCCGCTCCGAGCAGCGCGCCTCGCGCCGAACCGAGCGCGAAGACGCGTCCCGATCCGTTCCAGGAGCGGACGGCCGAACGACGGTCCATGGTTCGCCAGCTCGAGCGCGAAGGGATTCGCGACCCGCGAGTGCTCGCGGCCCTCGGCCGGGTGCCGCGTCACGCTTTCGTCGCCGAGGCCGTCCGCGACCTGGCGTACTCCGACCGCGCGCTCCCCATCGGCAGTGGTCAGACCATCAGCCAGCCGTTCGTGGTGGCGTTCATGAGCGAAGCCGCCCAAGCGCGCGCGAGCGACAAGTGCCTCGAGATCGGCACTGGGAGCGGCTACCAAGCGGCCGTCCTCGCCGAGCTCTGTCAGCGCACGTGGTCCATCGAGTACTTGCCGGAGCTCGCCGAGAACGCTAAGCGCACGCTTCTCGAACTGGGGTACGAAAAGCGCGTCGAGCTTCGCACCGGGGATGGCTACGCGGGCATGCCGGAAGCCGCGCCGTTCGACGTGATCCTGGTGACGGCGGCGCCCGAGAAGGTCCCCGAGCCGCTCCTCGATCAGCTGGCAGTGGGGGGGCGCCTCATCGTTCCCGTGGGTCCCCAAACGGATCACCAGAAGCTCGAACGTTGGGTGCGCACCGGTCCCGGTCGAAGCCGTGGAGCCTTCACGCGCGAGGCGCTCTTGGACGTTCGATTCGTGCCGTTTCTAGGAGACGGTGGGCGCTAGCTCAGGTCGGATGCACGGCGTCGAAGGCGGGCGAGACCTCCAAAACCCGTGGGCACGCGGGATGCAGAAGGCTGAAGCATGGCCGGGAATTTGGTGCAGTTCATCGAGCGCTGCGACCATGTAGGTGGAGGTCGCATGACTCGGCGTTGGATGACGGGGTTCTTGTTGGTGGCAGCGGGCTTTCTTACCAAGGGCACGGGAATCATTGTTGATTCGAGCGCGGGTAATGACGCTGCTCTCGGCATCTCCGTAGCTCGAGCGTCCCTTGCTGGCACCGCGTCCCCGTCCCAGGGCGCCGTCGAGGAGCGTATCCCGGAGCGTAACTCCCTGCGTAACAGCGTCACCAGCGACGCAGCGCATGTGAACGCCGTATCCACCCCTGACAAGGCCGTCACGGGGATCCCGGCGGGGGCCGTAGCCAACACCAGTGGGGCCTGTCCCCCCGAGATGGTCGAGGTCGAAGGCGAGTACTGCACGGAGGTCCGGCACAACTGCGTGAAGTGGCTCGACGACTCCACGCTGCCCTACGCCCGCTGCGGAGAATACGAGCCCAAGGCCACTTGCGTGGGTGAGCGGCGGAAGATGAGCTTCTGCATCGATCGCTACGAGTACACGAAGCCCGGCGAGCAGGTCCCCATGAACCACGCGAGCTTCGTGGTCGCGAGCGACACCTGCAAGGGCCTCGGCAAGCGCATCTGCACCGAAGACGAGTGGAATTTCGCCTGCGAAGGCGAGGAAATGCGGCCCTATCCCTACGGCTGGAAGCGCGAGGCCAAGTGCAACCAGGACCGTCCCAAGGAAGAGCTCTACGACCCCAACAACAAGCAGTACCAGGTGCTTGCCGACCACCGGATGCCGAACGGCGCGAACCCCGAGTGCGTCAGCCCCTTCGGTGTCTACGACATGGTCGGAAACCTGGACGAGCCGGTGCTTCGGGAGAGCCAGCGCTACGCCTACCCCTACCGGAACGGCCTGAAGGGTGGCTGGTGGATGCCCGCGCGGAACCGCTGCCGGCCCGCGACCACGAAGCACGACGACCACTATCACGATATCCAGGTGGGCGTGCGCTGCTGCTCGGACGCCCCGGGCAGCGCGAGCGGCGCAAGCGGGTGACCGGCCGAACCCCACGAATCGCGCACGATTTCCCAGAGAGAACGAGTCGAAATCACTGAAATCACACAAATCAGGCCCTGTCCGTAGACCTGCCCAACGGATGGGCTGAAAAATAAGCGCTTGACGCATCGGCGAGACGCGGTGATGCCTGGGCTGCGTGCGACGCCTGCCCAACGCCGCCGTGATGAGCGCAGCTCTGCTGTTCCTCGTCTCCTGCAACCGACGCGATGCGGTGCCGCCGCAAGCCGTCGGAGAGGAGTCGACCACGCCGAAGCTGGCCCAGTCACCGACCCTGGCCGCCCTGGTTCCAGCCACGGTGATTCTGGTCGCGCGGGCGCCGCCGGCGGAGCCCAAGTCCTGCCCGGACGGGATGGTGCTGGTCGAAGGCAACTACTGCCCCGAGGTGGAGCAGCGCTGCCTGAAGTACATGGATCCCCCGGGGCGCTTCGAGTTCTTCCGCTGCGCGGAATACGCCGAGCCTGCTCGCTGCCTGGCGCCGCGAAAGAAGATGCGCTTTTGCATGGACCGCTCGGAGTACGTCAAGCCGGGCGAGCGTTTGCCGGCCAACGACCAGAGCTGGACCGACGGCGATCGCACGTGCCGCTCGCTCGGCAAGCGCATGTGCATGGAGAGCGAGTACAACTTCGCGTGCGAGGGCGAGGAGATGCGCCCGTATCCGTACGGCTTCAAGCGTGACGCCTCTGCCTGCAATGCAGATCACACCGACGTGGTGACGCCGGAGGGCAAGCTCCGCGACATGCGCGTGACCGCCGACGAGTACCCGCGTTGTGAGAGCCCGTTCGGCATCAAACACCTGGCGGGGAACCTCGAAGAGTTCGTGAGCATCGACGGCTCGAACCCGGTGCGCCCCGCCATGAAGGGCGCGTACTGGCAGCCGAGTCGGAACTTCTGCCGCGCGGCGCAGACCGCCCACGACGCGTTCTACCACGGCACCGAAACCGGGTTCCGCTGCTGCAAAGACGCCGAGTGAGCGGGCGAGTCAGCGGGCGATCTCGAGCCCGCCGACCTTCACCTTCTTCGAGTCCACTTTCACGCCGGTGCCTCCGCCGACCGTGGTCTCCTTGCCAGTGGTCGTGACGCCGGGCCCCGAGCCCGTCTTCACGCCCTTGCCGTCGACCTTGGTGCCTCCCGTCGTGACCCCGTCTTTGGTGGCCGTCGTCTCGCCGGTTTTCAACCCGTCTTTGGAGGCCTCGACGTTGCCGACTTTCGCCGCGCCGCTGCCTTCGTCGGCTTGCGCCTTGGGCGCACCGGAGTTGTCCTGAGGCGCGGGAGCGCCCGCGTTGTCGTTCACTGGCTTCGGCGCTTCCACCGTGGCCGTCGCCGTGGTGGTCGTGGACTTGTCCACCGAATCGTCCTGCTTCGAGCAGCCGACGAACGCGAAAAAAGCGGTGAAGAGCAGGCACTTCGAAACGGTGGTCATGTTCCCTCCGGGGCGCTCGTTTGGAGCAGCGCGGGAGCGAGCTTACCCGACCCGGTCAGCAGTGACGAGCAGAGTACCGACGCTGCCGGGGTTTTCGGCCGCGGCCGCCAGCCCGCGATCGAGCAGGTGCACTCGGGGCACGCCGGCCGCGAGGGCGACGAACGACTCCTCGAGCTTCGGGATCATGCCGCCCGAGACCACGCCGCGCGCGATCAGGTCCTTGGCTTCGGCCAGCGTGAGCTTGGCGAAGCGCGAGCTCGGCTCATCGCGGTTCGCCAGCACTCCTGGCACGTCCATCAACGCCATCAGGTCGCTCGCGCCGAGCGCGGCCGCCACGCGGGTAGCTACGATGTCCGCGTTGATGTTGTAGACGTTGCCCTCGGCGTCTGCGCCGACGCACGAAAGCACGGGCAGGTACCCCGCGCCCGAAAGCAGCTCGAGCAGTGCCTGATCGAAGCCGGTGACGTCGCCCACGTGGCCGAGGTCGATGGGATCGGGCCCAGCCCCGGCGTACACCCGCGGCGGTCGGCGCTCCGCCCGAATGACCGCGCTCGAAGCGCCGTGGAGCCCGACGGGCTTGGCGCCGGCGCGCGTCAGTGCGGCGCAGAGGTCGACGTTGGCGCGCCCCGCCACCGCCATCTTGATGGCGTCGAGGGCGGCAGCGTCGGTGATGCGGCGGCCGCCGACGATCTTGGGCGTCTGCCCCAGAGCCTTCTGGAGCTCGGTCGTCTGCGGCCCCCCGCCGTGCACGACCACCACCCGACGGAGGCGGGCCAGCGCAGCGAGCTCGTCGGCGACCGTTCCGAGCTCGGCGCCTCGGATCACCTCGCCGCCGAGCTTCACCACGATGGGCGCGCTCATGGGTAGCCGCCGGGATCTTCGAGCGAGGCGCGCTCGTCGAGGCCGAGCACGAGGTTCATGTTCTGGATGGCCTGGCCGGCGCCGCCCTTGATCAGGTTGTCGGTGACGCTGAAGCAGGTGACGAGACGCAGTCCCTCTTCGACGGGACCCGGCACCAGAGCGACCTCGGCGTAGTTCGAACCTGCGACCGCGACGACCTCGGGCAAGCGACCGCGAGGGACCCGAACGAACGGCTCCGAACCGAACGCTTTCTGAGCCAGCGCCTCCAGGTCGGTTTTGGACGCGGATGCGTCCACGCGCGCGAAGCAGGTCGCGAAGATCCCTCGCGAGAGCGGCGCCGACACCGGCACGAACCGCAGCTGGACGCCCTTGCCGCCGGCGGCGATCAACGTCTCTTCGATCTCGGGCACATGTTGGTGGGAGAGCGGCTTGTACGTGCGCAGGTTGCCCGAGCGCACGGGGTGGTGCGTGCCGGCGCTCGGCACGATCCCGCTGCCGCTCGAGCCGGTGATGCCGACCACCTCGACCGACCCCGAGAGGAGCCCCGCCTGGGCCAGCGGCAGGAGCGCCAGCTCGATGGTGGTGGCGAAGCAACCCGGCGATGCCACGTAGCGTGCGGCACGGATCGCTTCGCGATTGGACTCCGGCAAGCCGTAGACGAATTTCGAGAGCAGTTCGGGGCACGGGTGACGCTTGCCATAGTGCTTCTCGTAGGCGTCGGGGTTCTTCAGCCGAAAGTCGCCGCTCATGTCTACGATGCGGACGCCGGTCGGCATCAGCTTGGGCACGACCTCGGCGCTCACCTTGTGGGGCAAGCCGAGGAGCACGACGTCGACGCCCGCTGCGGCGTCTTCGGGAGGCATGCTCTCGAAGCGGAGATCGGTGCATCCTTCCAGGTTCGGGTGAGCTGCGCCGAGCGGCTCTCCGATGAAGTCGAGGGACGAAACCCGAACGAGCTCCACGTCGGGGTGGAGCAAGAGACGGCGGATCATCTCTCCGCCGCCGTAGCCCGAGCCGCCGATGACGGCTGCCTTGAAGCGTTTCACGCGCCGGAAGCTACAACTCGGGCCGAGGCTTGGGGAGGGCGAAACGGGGCAGGGCAGGGCCGCATGCGGGTAGCCGAGCCCCGAGCCGTCATGTAGGCTCCCGCCCGCCATGCGTGCTCTTGCCGTCTCGGTCGCTCTCGGTCTTGGCCTTCTCGCCGCCGCTCCGGCGCGCGCCGAAGGCCCCGCGCCTGCCAAAGCCGAGCCCAAGCCGAGCGCGCCCGTCGCGGACAAGCCGAGCGAAGATGCCGAGCCCCCCAAGGAGTCGCCGCTGCCCTTCGCGATGTACATGGCCGGAGCCGGCGTCGGCACCGCGGCCGTGGGCGCCTACCTCGCGTTCGCGACGGACGACCTCGGCTCGCACCGCCTGGGCGTCCCGTTGATGATCGGCGGTGGCCTGGCTGCGGCAGCGGGGGTCACGCTCGTGGTGCTGTCGACCAAAGAACCCGCCAAGACGGGTCGCGCGCCGCGAGTGCGCCGGAGCCACAGCGTGATGCTCGGCCCGACGGGCGCCGCCTACAGCTTGCGGTTCTGACCCGGCGGCCACGCAGCGCCGCCGCGCCGGCTCAGTCTTTCTCTTCGCCGCTCAGGCGAATGGGGATCCAGAGCGTCCGCATCTTCACGAGGCTGCCCCGCCGCGTGTAGCCGGCGAGACCGTAGAGTACGTTCCACCAGTGACCGTCGGGCGTCTCGCCGTAGCTGAACGCCGGGAAGATGTGGATCTCCCAGTCGAGGCCGTTGGAGAGCTTCTTCTCGTGGTAGTACACGTTACCGACGAGCTGCGAAACGCTATCTCGGTCGCTGAAGCGCCAATACACCGGGAAGCCCACGGTCGCCCGGGAGTCGCGCCCAGCAAAGTCCCAGAAGAAGGGCGCGACCACCGTGTGGGAACTGTGGCCGTTTCGCCCGAGGTAGAGGATCGGGTGGATGTTGGTCTCCCAGCCGCGAAGATCGGTGGTGTGCTGGAAGAAGGGCGTGATCCACGTGGTCTCGCTCACGCCGTAGCGCTCGAAGTGGCCCCAGAACGGGAAGAACACCTGGTTCGATTCGCGTGGGCTCACGCGTGAGTAGAGAAACGGGAAGAACAGCTTCTGGTCGAGGCCGATGTCGGGATCTTCGTAGTGCCAGTAGAGCGGCGTGATCATGTCGAGCTTCGTGCGACCGCGGTGCCGCGCGTAGCCCCAGGTCACGAACGTGCTCTCACCCTGCTCGCCCTTGGCGATGAGGTAGAAAGGGTTGATGAAGAGCGTCTGGTTGCCCTTGTACCCGTAGTGGAAGAACGGCAGCAGCGTGGTGTGTCGCTCGTTCGGGCCCCAGATGCTCCAGTACAGGGGCATCAGATGGAAGATCTCGCGCTCCTGGGTGCGTTCCCGGTAGTACGGGCCCCACAAGTTCACGTAGGTCTCGGTGCGGTCGTTGTACTTGTAGTAGTGCGCGAGGGGCGGGATGAGCTCGTACTTGCTCTGCTCGTTCTGACCGTAGAAGTAGAAGGGCGCGACGCCGAAGTCGAGATCGTGGGCCGTGCGGGGGTCGCACGAGGTTCCGCCTTTCCACGAGCAGAACATGGGGCCGACCAGGTTGAAGCCGCCTTGGCCGTCGGGGTTCGTGCGGGTGTACGTGAAGAGCGGCGGAATGATGGTGTAACCGCCGTGTTTCCGCTTGCCGGTGAAGTAGAGCGGCGCGAGCCAGTTGTCGCGCTCGCCGGGAGCGACCCGGTTCACCCACGGTCCGACCACGGTGGTGCGGCTGCCGTCCCGCAGGTCTCGCATGTTCCAGAACAGCGGGAACAGCACGTCGTCGGCGCGCTCGGCGCTTCGGCGATTGTAGTAGAGCCCGCCGTAGAGCGAGGCGCGGTCGACCACCTTCGGCTGCGTGAGCGAAGGCTGCGTGCGCTCGGCCCAGACCGGGAAGGCGACGCGGAAGCGGTAACCGCCGCTCTTCTCGGAGTAGTAGAGCCCGAGGAACTGGCGTTCGGTGGTCTCGGCCTTGCCCTGCGGCTCCTCCTCGAGGTCGGTGCTGGTGCCGATGCGCTTCTGGACTTTCTTCGGGACCTTGAGCGGGTTCTTGGGCAGGCCGGGTTCACTGCCGGGCGGGAGCAGCGTGTCGCCGCCGCCGGCGGCGTGGAGCTCGGGCGTTCCGGGCGGCGGCGCCTTGGGCTGCTGCCCTTTGCCGCCGGGAGAGCCTCCCATGGGCGCGATGCCCGGACCGAAGGGATCTTGCGCGCGCGCGGGAGAGGCGACCAAGAGCGCCACCAGCGCTGCGAGCAGCGCCGCGGAGACGAGCTGGAGCGGCTTCACGGACCGCCACCTGCTTCCCGTCTCGAGAGGCGCGCGACCACGTCCGCGAGCGCGAGCTCCTCTTGTTGGTGCTGGGCGAGGTCTTTTAGCTGAACCACGCCCCGGGCGAGCTCGGCATCGCCGATGACGATGCAATGACGAGCTCCGAGCGCGTCGGCGCGCCGGAGCATGCTCTTCAGCGAGCCGCCGCGAGCATCCAGATCGGCTGCCACGCCCGCGTCTCGGAGCGAGCGTGCGAGCTCGAGGGCGGCGCCGAGCGCGCTCTCGCCGAGGGGCGCGAGGAAGCAGCGCGGGCGCTTTTCGACCGCGACCTGGCCGAGGGCGAGCAGGATGCGCTCGAGCCCCATGGCAAAGCCGATGGCCGGCACGTTGGGGCCGCCGAGCTCTTCGATCATGTGATCGTAGCGCCCACCGCCGCAGAGCGTGTTCTGCGCTCCGAGCTCACCGGAGCGGCTCGTCAGCTCGAACAGCGTCCGCGTGTAGTAGTCGAGACCGCGCACGAGCCGCGGATCGACCACGTAGGGCGTTCCCAGGCGATCCAGGTGACGGCGGAGGCCGTCCCAGTGGGCGCGGTCGGCGTCGTCCAGGAGGTCCGTGACGCCGGGCGCGCCCTCGCAGGCTGCCCGATCGCGCGGATCTTTGGAGTCCAGGATGCGGAGCGGATTCGCCTCGACGCGCGCCCGGGCGTGCTCGCTCAGGCTCTCGAGCTTGGGCTTCAAGAAGTCGCGCAGGGCGGCGCGATAGCGCTCCCGAGTCCCCGGCCCGCCGATGCAGCCGAGGTTCGCGCTCACGTCGGCAATGCCGAGCTTCCGGAACAGCCCGACCAGCATGTCGATCATCTCGGCGTCACATGCGGGGCCGGGGTCGCCGAAGATCTCGCAGCCCGCCTGATAGAATTGCCGATAGCGCCCGCGTTGGGGGCGTTCGGCGCGGAACATCGGTCCGAGGTAGTACCAGCGCGAGACCGGCTCCTTCGCGTGCTGCTTGTGCTCGACGTAAGCGCGGGCGGCTCCTGCCGTGCCCTCGGGACGGAGCGTGAGCGACTCGTCGTGACGGGAGAACGTGTACATCTCCTTCTCGACGACGTCGGTGGTCTCACCGATGGAGCGCACGAAGAGCTCGGTGCCCTCGACGATGGGCGTACGAACCTCGGCGTAGCCGTGGAGTTCCGCGGTCTCCCGGAACGCACGCTCGAGCACGTGCCACTGGGCGACTTCATCCGGCAGGATGTCGTTCATCCCCTTGACGGCGCGGTAGCTCATGGCGTGGCTTTGGGCTGGACCCGGACGAATGGGCTCCGCGCTTATGCTCGGACGTGGGGGTACGGTCAAGGACTCTCAGCGAAATCGGGCACATGCCCGCGACGGCGGCCGCCTGTAGCGCGCCGATTGGTGCTATCTCCCGTGGCGGGAATCCCATGCGGCTGGCGGTCATTCGACGAGACGAGAGACTGCGCTGAAATGCGTGCTGCAGCCCTGGATCTCGGAAGCGTTCGCGTGGGCCTCGCGGTGGCCGATGACCTCGGTGTCCTCGCGCACCCCCGGCCGTTCCTCGATGCCCGCGACCCGCGCGCGCTGGTGGCCCGGCTCGGAGAGCTGGCGCGGACCGAAGGCATCGATCGCTTTCTCGTGGGGTTGCCTCGGCGGCTCGATGGCCGGGAGGGTCCCGAGGCGCGGCGTGCGCGCCGCTTTGCTCGCGAGCTCGAAACCCGGACCGGCGTCGCGGTCGAGCTCGTCGACGAGTGGCTCAGCACCAAAGAGGCCACCCTGCGCCTGCGGGAGCGCGGTGTGAAAGCCAAGGAGGCACGTGCGCTGGTCGACAGTGAGGCGGCCGCCATCTTGCTCCAGAGTTGGCTCGACGGAAGGCCGCGCGGGTGAACGCGGCGAAGAAGCGCCCCGCAAGCAAGAAGCCCCGGCGCCCTCGCGCGGCCAGTCGGCGGCGCAACGTCGTGCTCGCGGTGAGCCTGGGCGCAGCCCTCGTGCTGGCTCCATTCCTCGCACTCGCCGCCTGGGCGCGCCTAGGCGGCGCCGGGCAGGGGAAGCGTTTCCTCATGGATTGGCCGCGCGCCGTCGACGAGCGCGGCGCCGCGGAACGGCTCGCTCGCGCCGGCATCGTCACGAGCCCGCGGCTCTTCGCCTGGTACCTCCGCGTCTTCGCCGACGTGGGCGAGTTCGAGCCGGGTCCCCACCTCCTGAACGATCGGCTGAGCGCCCGCGAGCTCGTCCAGCGCCTCGAGCGATCGCGACGCCGGCCCGAACGCAAGGTCACCGTGCCCGAAGGCTGGAATCACGTGCAGCTCGCGCGGCGACTCGAAGAGAGTGAAGTCTGCTCGGAAGAAGGCCTGCGCAAGGCGGTGCGCGATCGCGCACTCCTCGCCGAGCTCGGGCTCAGCGGTGAGAGCGCAGAGGGCTTTCTCTTCCCCGCCACGTACGCGCTCGGCGTCGACACGAGCCCGGCCCAGGTGGTGCGCCTCATGGTGCGCGAGTTCCGGAACCGCATGAACGCGCTCGGTGCCGCGAACCCGGGATCCCTCGAAGCGCTCCGAGCGAAACGCGGTTGGGGCGAGCTCGAAGTGACCACGCTGGCGTCCATCGTGGAGAAGGAGGCCGTGGTGGACGACGAACGACCGATCATCGCGCGCGTCTACCTGAACCGCCTCGACGACCCGGAGCACCGGCCCGAGAAGATGCTGCAAGCCGATCCCACGGCGGCCTACGGCTGCGTGGTCGAGCCCGAGCGGGCGTCGAGCTGCACGACCTTCGACGGCAAAGTGACCCCCGCGCTGCTCCGCGATCCGGACAATCGCTACAACACGTACAAGCACCCGGGGCTCCCTCCGGGCCCCATCGCGAGCCCCGGCGAGAAGTCCCTGGCGGCCGTGCTCGCGCCGTCCGACGCCGACTTCCTCTACTTCGTCGCGGCCGGCGGCGGCCGCCACCGCTTCAGCCGCTCGCTCGCGGAGCACAACCGCGCCATCGGCGAGCGGCGCTGAGCGGGGAATTTTCTCGCGACCGCCGCCGCCCCCTTGGCGGGCCCTCGCGCCCGGACTACGGACGGCCGCATGTCGAGCGCCTTCGAGACCGCCGTCAAAACCGTTCGCTTCCTGTCCGTGGACGCCATCGAGAAGGCCAACTCGGGTCACCCCGGCGCGCCCATGGGCCTCGCGGGGATCGGGGTGGAGCTCTTCACGCGCCACCTGCGCTACGTGCCGAGCGAGCCCGGCTGGCCGAACCGCGATCGCTTCGTGCTCTCGGCAGGTCACGCCTCGATGCTGCTCTACTCGTTGCTCCACCTCGCGGGCTACGACGTCACCCTCGACGACTTGAAGGCCTTCCGGCAGTGGGGGAGCAGGACCCCTGGCCACCCCGAGGTCGGGCACACGGCGGGCGTCGAAACCACCACGGGCCCCCTCGGGCAAGGCGTCGGCAACGCCGTGGGCCTCGCCCTCGCCGGCAAGTTGATGGGGGCGCGGGTCAACGCCAGCGAGAGCGCCGTCATCGACTACCGCGTGTTCGGCATCGCTGGTGACGGCGACTTGATGGAGGGCGTCGCCAGCGAGGCGGCGAGCCTCGCCGGGCACCTCGGCCTCGACAACTTGGTGCTCGTCTACGACGACAATCGCATCACCATCGACGGCTCCACCGCCATCACGTTCACCGAAGACGTGGGCAAGCGCTTCGAGGCCTACGGGTGGTTCGTGCAGCGCATCGACGGGCACGATCCCGATGCGGTGCGGACCGCCCTCGACCGGGCCGTCGCCGAGGCGAAGCGCCCGAGCCTGATCGTGGCCCGCACGCACATCGCCATCGGAGCCCCCACCAAGCAGGACTCGTCGTCGGCCCACGGCGCTCCGCTCGGAAAGGAAGAGGCAGCCGGGGCGAAGAAGGCTGCCGGTTGGCCCGAAGAGCCGTTCCACGTACCACCCGCCGCTCGGGAGCTCTTCCGCGCGCACGTCGCCGAAAACGAGAAGCTGCTCGCAGACTGGAAAGCGCGAGTCGCTGGCCTCGACGGTCCGCGCGCCGAGCTCTATCGCGCGCCTTCGCCGCTCGCGCGGTTCCCGCCGCGCTTTCGACGAGCTCGTCCAGAGTCTGGACGGCAAGGCCGACGCCACGGCGCAAGCCATCTCCGCCAAGCTCGAGCACAAGGTCGCGAGCCGAATCCCGAGCCTGATCGGGGGCTCGGCGGATCTGGCCGAGAGCTGCAAGACCCACATCAAGGACGGCGGCGACGTGCAGCACGGCGCTTGGTCGGGCCGCAACCTGAACTTCGGGATCCGCGAGCACGGCATGGGGGCCATCGTGAACGGCCTCGCGCTCTCCGGCTTCTTCGTGCCCTTCGGCTCGACGTTCCTCGTCTTCAGCGACTACATGCGGCCGAGCGTGCGGCTGTCGGCCTTGATGCAGCAGCGCACGCTTTGGATCTACACCCACGACTCGGTGCTGCTCGGCGAGGACGGACCCACGCACCAGCCCATCGAGCACGTGGCGGCGCTCCGCCTCATCCCGAACCTGGACGTCGTGCGTCCCGCCGACGGTCTGGAGTGCGCTGCCGCTTGGTTCCACGCGGTGAGCCGCGTCGACGGGCCGACGGCGCTGATCCTGACGCGCCAGAAGACCGCGCTGCTGGCGCGGTCGGCCGCGTTCGACGCGCGCGAGATCTTGAAAGGGGCCTACATCCTCGATGACGTCGCCGATCCGGAGCTCGTGTTCGTGGCAACGGGCAGCGAGGTGGGCGTGGCCGTGGAAGCGAAGAAGCTGCTCTCGAGCGAGTTCCGGGTGCGCGTCGTGAGCGCCCCCTGTTGGGAAGCGTTTCTGCGCCAGCCCGCCAGCGAGCAAGAACGCGTCCTCGGCCGCGGCATTCCGCGCGTGACCCTCGAAGCCGGGCGCACGAGCCTCTGGCAGGGCGTCGCGCTCGACACGGGGCTCGCGATCGGCCTCGATCGCTTCGGCGCGTCGGCCCCCGCCGAACGGCTCGCCGACGAGTTCGGTCTCACCGCGGCCCGAGTCGCTGCCCGGATTCGCGCGCGCTTCGCGGGCTGAACATCGGATCCGAGTCGCCGCGCGGCTCGCGCCGCGGTATGGGAGTGCGGCCCGGGGTGGCATCGATGAGTCTACCGATCGTGTTGGTGCCGCACCCCCACGTGCGGGTGGATGCGAAAGTTTTGGGCGGGAGCCCCCACGTCGCCGACACGCGCATCCCGGTGCGACGGCTCTACGCCTTCTACAAGAATGGTGCTCGGGTCGAGACGCTCCTGAAGCGCTACCCTCAGCTCGAGCCCGCCAAGGTCTTCGATGCCCTGGCTTTCGCCCTCGACAACATCGAGGTCATCGAGGCCGATCTCGAGCAGGAGCGACAAATGCTCGAACGGAGCGGCGCCAAGGCCATCGGCTCGAGAAACCCATCCCAGGTCGAGCTTCCGTTCTCGGACGCCGCGCCGGTCACCCTCCCGGCGGCGGGCCGGAGGGGTCGGGGAAATAGCGGACAACGCTCGCGCTGAGCGGGGGCCGCGGCACTGAACAAAAGAGTTTACAAATCGCGGAAAAGGCGCGATACGGCCCGCGACGTGAGCCGGGATTGGCCCGACGAGCGTCTGAGGACAGGACTCTGGCCGGGTTCCGGCCAAACAGTGGACAGACGATGCGGGCAGTCGAGGCCCGGGGCCGCGCGAGGGCTTCCAAAGCGCGGCATTCCGGGTGTAGGGTCCCCGCGGCTTTTGGATACAGCTTCCGAGGAGGATTTGAAGATGGTCGGAAATCGTTGGCGGATGGTGGGTGGTCCGGTGCTCGGCACCGCGGCCCTGATTGCAGCTCCGCTGCTCATGAACTGCGGTGGGATGCCAGGTCTTCCGGGCGTGCCCGGCTCGTGCCCGGCGGACATCAGCGATCCGAGCGCGGTGATGAAGGCCAACTTCGGCCTCCAGGCGGAGATGGAAGGCAAGATCAAGGGCGCGCTGGCTGCCGGCGCGAACCTGAAGAACCTCGCCGCCCAGGTCGAGGGTGACGTGACCGCAGCTTGCGGCGCGCTCGCCAAGGACCTCGGCGCGAAGGACGAAGACGTCGCGGCCAAGGAAGAGGGCCCGGGCAAGAAGGCCGAGGCTGCGTGCCAGGCTGCGGTGAAGATCCTCGGCGAGGTGAAGGCCAAGGCGAAGATCAGCGGCAAGCTCGACGTCAAGGTCGTTCCCCCGAAGTGCTCTGCTTCGATGAACGCCATGGCCGAGTGCGCGGGCTCCTGCGACGCATCCGTCTCGGGCGGCAAGGCCGAGGTGAAGTGCGAAGGCGGCGAGATCAGCGGCAAGTGCGAAGGCGAGTGCAAGGGCGGTTGTACCGTCGAAGCCGGCGCCAAGTGCGAAGGCACCTGCGGCGGCTCCTGCGAGGGCAGCTGCGAAGCTGACTTCAGCGGTACCTGCGGCGGCGCCTGCGACGGCAAGTGCGACGGCCAGGCCTCGAGCGCTGGTGACAAGAACAAGGGCGCGTGCAAGGGCAAGTGCGAAGGCAAGTGCTCGGCTCAGGCCAAGGGCGAGTGCAAGGGCAAGTGCTCGGGCAAGTGCTCGGCCTCCTGTGAGGTCAAGGGCCAGGCCAAGTGCGAGGGCTCCTGCTCCGGTGGCTGCTCGGTGGAGATCAAGGAGCCGAAGTGCTCCGGTGAGGTCGTTCCGCCGAAGATGAGCGCCGAGTGCAAGGCCAACTGCGACGCGGAGATCAGCGCGAAGCTCGAGTGCAAGCCGGCTTCCGTCAGCGTGAACTTCTCGGGTGCGGCGGACGCGGAAGCGAGCGCCAAGCTCAAGGGCGCGCTCGAGAAGAACCTCCCGGCTCTTCTCAAGGTCACGCTCGGCATGAAGGCCCGCATCGAGGGCGCCATCGCCAACGTGAAGGCCTCGATCGAAGGCGTGCAGGCGGCCGTCAAGGGCGGTGGCCAGGCTGCGCTCAAGGTCGGCGGCTGCCTCGTGGCGTCGCTCAAGGCTCAGGCGGACGCTTCGGTCAGCCTGAACGTGTCGGTCAAGGCGAGCGCTTCGGCAAGCGGCTCGGCTGGCGCCGGCTGATTCGAGCCCCGCTCGAATGAGGACGAAGGCCTCGCGGAAACGCGGGGCCTTCGGCTTTTGTGGGCTTTCGGGCGTGCGGAGCTCAGATCGGCGCGCGCGTGTGCAATAGCCGGTCGGCGGGGCACTCGCCTTCGGGCGGGGCGTTCGTGAGCGCGGCGTGCACGTCGGGGATCCGGTAGAGAGCCGCCGCGAAGTCGAGGACGAAGTTCTTCGCCTTCTCGTCCATGCGTCCGAGGTTCACGCTACCGGTCGTTCGGCGGTCCTCGAAGCAGCGCGTCGCGAGGTCGTCGAAGTCGAGCCCGCTCGGTGCCGACGGCGGCTGCCCCCGCTGGAAGCTCTCGGCGATTTCTCGGCCGGACGCCGCGTCGAGCGGCCACGGACCGAGCGCGTAGACGAGCCGGACGAAGGGCTCTTTCGGCGCGGGCGGAGTCGCCGGTCACGGGCTTCTTCCGGCAGGCGGCGTGGCGAGCGCAGCCGCCGGTTTCGCCTGCGCGAGAGGCCCGCCGGGGCTGGCGCTCCCGCCTGCTTGTGGAGATGCTCGGCCATGCGCAAGGCGAGCGCCACCAGCGTGAGCGTCGGGTTGGCCGACCCCAGGCCGGGAAAGAGCGCACTGCTCAGGACGAAGACGTCGTCGGTGCCGAACACGCGACCATTCGCGTCGCACACGCCGTCCTTCGGGGTGCTGGCCATGACGGCGGCGCCGAACGGGTGCGCGCCCCAGATGAGCTGGCCCTCGCGCCAGCCGTTCGACAGCAGCTCCCCGCCGAGCGCTCTGCCGAGCTCGTCGATCACGCCGGCCGCGGTGTCCAAGGTCATTCGGTCGCGCTTCGAGAGCGGCACGACGATGCGCGCCTGGGGATCCCCGTGGGCATCCTTGTTCTCGGGATCGAGCTCGAGCCGACCCACGCGCTCCTTCTCGGTCAGTGCGATCAGCGTCACCGCGTGCCGAACCGCTCGTCCGAAGGCTTCCGGCGAGAGCGCGCCGTCCCGGGCGAGAAAGCGCACGAGCGTGTTGCGATCGACGAGCCGCGGGTAGGCCTGGAGCTTGATGCTCCCGAACTTCGGGTGGTGCCGGTGGTGATGGATGCTGGTCGTGGTGAAACCGAGGGCGAGGCCGACGTCGCGCTGGAGCAGGAGCTGGCCCGCCACCAGCAGGTTGTCGGCAAAGCCCTGGCCGACGAGGCGGCTCGCCGCGAGGCCGCGCGACAGCAGCAAGAGCCGCGCGCTCTCGACGCCGCCGGCGGCGATGACGAAGGTCTTGGCTCGAAGTCGCGACTCCTTTCCAGTGCGGCGGTCGACGACGAGCAGCTCGCGGGGCCGATCGCGGGCACTCTCGATTCGACGCACGTGCGTCTCGACGCGGAGCTCGGCGCGTGGGCTGTCGAGAACTCGGGCGAGATGGGTCTGGTCGGCGAAGTAGCGCGCCCCGCTCGGACACAGCTCGCACAGCCGGCACGCCTGGCAGGCGGCACGCCCCGCGTACGGCTCCGACGCGATGGCGACGGCGTTGGAGACCAGCGGCCAGCCGAGTTTCTTGCAGGCAGGCTCGAGGAGCTCGCGCTCGAAGTAGGAACGGGGGTGCGCCGGCATGGGGAAGGGCGTGCTGCGTGCCGGCGCCTCGGGATCATCCGGGCTCCCCGCCACACCGAGCTCGACCTCGGCACGCCCGAGCCACGGCTCGAGCGATGCGTAGTCGAAAGGAAAGCCGGCGAGCTCGCTGGGCAGCGGTCTCGGGCAGTGCGCCGACCAGTGCAGCGACGAGCCCCCGACCGCAGGCACGCGCGCCTGGAAGTAGCTGAACCCGTCTACCTCGACCGACCCATACGGGAGCTGGGCTTCCGGCCCGAGGGCGTGGTTGAAATTCCCGGGTTCTGCACCTCTGCGCCGGTTCGCGAGGAGCGTGGCGCGCTCTTCCGCGCTGAAGCGTCGACCGTGCTCGACGATGCACACCGATCGTCCAAGCGCTACGAGCCGCGAGGCCAACACGGCCCCGGCCGGCCCCGCGCCCACGATGCAGACGTCGACGGGTTCGGTCGGCATGCGAGGAGCACCCTAGAGCATCTTCGACACCAATGGAGCAGCTCACGATTCCAAGCTGCTCCTTGTCTTCGGTCGCTCCGCCAGAGGGCCGCAGGTCGTCGCGCTCCGAGGACTTGCCGTTCACTCCGTCCGCCGAGCACTGGCGGGTCGTCTACCGCGTGCCGTTTGTCTGGTCGCCGGGCGCGTTGCACTCGACCTAGCGCTACTTGCCGCGCGCCTGCCCTGGCGGTTTCGGTGCACTCCTCGACGGGGACGGGCGGAGCCCGACGCTCAGCCGGGGCCGATGAGTGTCGCGATCTCGGCCTCGAGCCCGCGCACTCGGGCGCCGCCGACGCCCGACGCGTCAGGAACGGGGCGCGGCGCGAACCGCCGGCGGAGCTCGAGTCCCCGGTCGACAGCCTGGACGCAGCACTGGCGGAAGGCGTCGTCTTGCTCGGCCTCGCGGAGGAGCGCTCGGTGAGCGCGTTCGGCGAGCTCGAAGCTGCTGCAAACGAGCAGCGCATCGCAGCCCGCGCGGATGGCCCGGACGGCGCTCTCTTCCACGCTCATGCGATCGGCCAAGGCCTTCATCTCGAGATCGTCGCTGAACAAGAGTCCACGGAAGCCGAGCTCGTGGCGCAAAAGCTCGGTGGCGATGCGTTCGCTCAAGGTCGCCGGCGTCCCGGGATCCAGTGCCTCGTACACCACGTGCGCCGTCATCAGGGTCGAGATGCCCATGGCCGCGGCGGCGCGGAACGGGACGAGCTCCACATCCGCGAGCCGGCGCGCGTCGTGGCTCACCACGGGCAGCTCGAGGTGACTGTCGGTGTGGGTGTCGCCATGCCCGGGAAAGTGCTTCCCGCAAGCCATGACGCCCGCGCCTTCGAGGCCCTTGCCGAACGCGCACGAAAGGCGCGCGACCCGCTCCGGATCGCTGCCGAACGCCCGGTCGCCGATCACCGGGTTTTCCGGGTTCGAGTCCACGTCGAGGACCGGCGCGAAGTCGAGGTTGTAGCCGAGAGCAGCGAGCTCGGCGCCGAGCACGCTGCCAACGCGCTCGATGAACGCCGCATCGTCGAGGGCTCCCAGCCGCCGCATCGGCGGTAGCTTCAGGAACGGTGGCGGCAGCCGCGCGACGCGGCCGCCCTCCTGGTCGACGGACAGCAGGGGAGGGAGCTCCGAAGGTGCGGCCGCGACCAGCGCCCGGTTCTGCTCGAGCGCGGCTTCCAGGCTCGGAAGGTTTCGCTTGAACACGATGGCGCCGCCGCGCTCTCCGCGTTCGAAGGCTTCGGAAAGGCCTTCGGGCACCGTCGTGCCGTGAAAGCCGACCACCAAGAGCTGGCCCGTGAGCTGACGGAGCTCGAGATCTTCGGCGCGCATCGACCGTCGGATATAGGCCAGGCGAGCCGGTTCGGCCCAACCTTCATCGGTCGCGGGTCAGGGCCTCGGCGGGATCGGTGCGCGCGGCGCGACGCGCAGGGCCGATGGCGCCGAGCAGAGCGAACGCCGCAGCGAACACCACCGCAAGAAGCCAGAGCCAGGGCGGGAACACGAAGAACGACTCGGGCTTGAAGGGGAAATCGGGCAGGTCCTTCCCGGCGCGCCAGTCGGCCACCACCGCGCCCGCGCGCGCTAGGAACGCGCCCCCGAGACCGGCCATCGATCCCACCGCCAGCGCCAACCAGAGGAGCCAGCTCCGCATGTCCGCCGAGCTCGCGCCGAGGGCCCGGTACAGGCCGATCTCGTGTTGTCGCTCGGCCACCAGCATGCGGAACGTGTGAGCGATGTTGAGCGCGGCCACGGCCAGGATCACCGACGCCACCAGGACGAGCAAGGCGAGCACACCGCTGATGAGCACGCTCACGTCGCGGGCGCGGGTGTCGTGGGGGACGAGACCGAGCGTGGCGCCGGTGTCGATGATGCGTCCAGTCACGCCCGCGCTCTCGGCCCGCACGACCAGGCTCGAATAGCGTGTGGCGGCGCTCTCGCCCGCGTACTCGCGGTTCCAGCGGCGCACGACCTCGATGGGCAAGGTCACGCCGAGATCGATGGCCTTCGGCGAAATGCCGATGACCTGCACCCGAACCTTGCGCGGCTGCCCCGAACGCGCGACGCCGAGCAGTGAATTCCCGAGGGTCATCTCGAAGGCCACGCCTTGCGCTCGACCGATGAGCGATTCAGCCACCGGGGGTAGGCCGTGGGCCGGAGCGACGCCGTGATCGAAGAGCTCGACCAGGTAGCGGCTCACGAGGGCGGGCACCGGATCCGAACACTGGCCGCGCGGCACGCCACTCGGCCGCTCGCAGTATTGCCGCCCGGCGCAATCCTGGTCCGTGCTGCACTCGGCGCCCGGCTTCTCCAATGGGTCTCGGAATTCCGCGAGGGGTGGGGTCGAGCCCTGGACCAAGGCCGGATCGATGCCGTCGCCCACCATCTCGTGGGTGCCGATCTCGGTGCCGAGGATCTCCTTTCCACCCCGGGCCATGCTCGGGAAGCGGAAGCGAAGCTTGGGGAAGACCTCCTTCACGCCGCGCTCGGTTCGGAGCTTCTCGACGCTCGCCGCATCGATGCCAGCGGGCTCGTGGCTGCCGCCGAGCAAGGACAAGAGGCCCGCGCTGGTCTTCTTGGGCTCGAGCTCCACCTGGTCGATGGGAAACACGTCGCCCAGAAGGACGCGCCGCGCGCCGAGGCCCAGCGCCAGGAAGAACACCAGCGCGGCGACGCCGACCAAGATGCCGAAGCCCGCCGTCACGAGGGGGCCGCGCGTGCGGACTAGCTCGCTCTTCACCATGCGGGCGAGGGCGGCGGCTCTCATGCGTCCTCCACTTGTCGCTGGCTCTCGACGCCGTCGACGAGGCGGCCGTCCAGCATGTTCAACGTGCGATCCGCGAGGCGCCCCAGGCGATCTTCGTGGGTCACGATCACCATCGTGGCCCGGCTTTCGGCCTGCAGCTCCGCGAACAGGTCGATGATCTGCTCTCCGGTCTTGCGGTCGAGGTTTCCTGTGGGTTCGTCGCACAGGAGCAGATCGGGTTCACACAGGAGCGCCCGAGCGATGGCGACGCGCTGGCGTTGCCCGCCCGACAGCTCCTGGGGACGCGATTCCGCGCGATCGGCGAGGCCGACACGTTCGAGCACCCGCAGCGCCCGCGCGTTCACCTCCGCGGCGGTGGACGGCTTCGGGCTGAAGAGGGCGGGCGCCATCACGTTCTCGATGACCGTGAGGTGGCCGAGCAGGTGGAACGCTTGGAAGACGAAGCCGATGCGCGCGCCGCGGAGCTCGCTGAGCTCGCGGTCCGAGAGCTGGCCCAGGTCGCGACCGAAGAGCCGGAGGCCGCCCTGGTAGTTCCGGTCGAGACCGCCCAGCAGCGCGAGCAGCGTGCTCTTGCCGCAGCCGCTCGGTCCGAAAATCAGGACCACTTCGCCGCGCTCGACCTGGAACGAGACGCCGTCCACCGCGCGGCGCGAGGCATCACCCGCGCCGAAGGTGCGGCTGAGGCCGCGGGCCACGATCAGTGGGTCGCGGGTGGGGCGAGGCTCGTCGTCCGCCACCGTCCGAGCTACCCCGTGACGCCCATGTCGGCCCGAGCGGCGTCGGCCATGTTGCGGACCACGCTGCCGAGCACGCCCTCGTCGGGCCCTTCGACCATGAGGCGCAGCTTCGGTTCGGTACCGCTCCAGCGCACGAGTACGCGCCCACTCCGACCGAGCTCGGCCTCGGTTTCGCGAATCGCCCGCGTCAGCCCGGGCATCTGTTCGATGGGACGCCGCTCCGGCAGCACCACGTTTTCGAGGAGCTGGGGCACGCGCTCCATCACGTGGGCGAGCTCCGAGAGCGGCTTGCCTTCGGCCACCATGATCGCGAGTACCTGCAGCGCACCCACGACGCCGTCACCCGTGGTCGCGTGGTCGAGGAAGACCAGGTGCCCGCTCTGCTCGCCGCCGAAGTTGTAGCCGCCCCTGCGCATCGCTTCGACCACGTAGCGGTCACCGACTTGCGTGCGTTCCAGGCGGCCGCCGAAAGCGTCCAGCGCCCGCTCGAGGCCCATGTTGCTCATCACCGTGGCGACCACGGTGTTTTCGCGGAGCCGTCCGGCGCGTAGGAGGCGCGTGGCGCAAAGCGCCATGATGGCGTCGCCGTCCACGATCTCGCCGTGTTCGTCCGCGATGATCACGCGGTCGGCGTCGCCGTCGAGCGCGATGCCGATCTGGGCTCCGCGCTTCGCCACCTCGCGCACCATGGCTCCGGTGTGCAGGGCGCCGCACGCCTTGTTGATGTTCTTGCCGTTGGGCAAGACGCCAATGGCCGACACGTCGGCGCCGAGTTCGCTGAAGACCAGCGGCGCGACCTTGTAGGCGGCGCCGTGCGCCGCATCCACCACCACCTTCATCCCGTTCAAAGTGAGCTCTTTGGGGAAGGTGGCCTTGGCGTACACGATGTAGCGTCCCGTGGCGTCGTCGATGCGCTCGGCTCGGCCCACACGCTCGCCGACCACCGGCCGTTGATCCAGCGCTGGATCGTCGAGCAAGCGCTCGATCTCGAGCTCACGCTCGTCGGCGAGTTTGAAGCCGTCGGGGCCGAAAATCTTGATGCCGTTGTCTTCGTAGGGGTTGTGGCTGGCGCTGATCACCACTCCCGCGTCGGCCCGCATGCTCTGGGTGAGGTTCGCGACGGCCGGAGTCGGCATCGGCCCGGTCAGGAGCACGCGTCCGCCCATGGCGCAGATCCCGGCTTCCAGAGCCGTCTCCAGCATGTAGCCCGAGAGCCGCGTGTCTTTTCCGATCACGATGCGCGGCGCGTGCCCAGCGTCGCGCCGCGCGACCAGCGCGATGGCTCGGCCGAGGCGCACGACGAGCTCCGGGGTCATGGGCGGGACGTTGGCTTTGCCCCGAATTCCGTCGGTACCGAACAGTTTTCTCGTGCTCATGACGAAACGCGCCCGGGAGCTCAGTCGCGGAAGTTGATGAACTGGAGCTCGATGCCGAGATCCTGGGCGCGGAGGAGCGCGATGACCTCCTGCAGCTCGTCCTTCTTCTTCCCGGTGACGCGCACGCTGTCGCCCTGGATCGACGCCTGGACCTTGGACTTCTGGTCCTTGAGGAGCTTGATGATCTGCTTCGACTTCTCTTGCTCGATGCCTTCTTTGATCTTCACCACGACGCGCGCCCCGCCCTTGGGCCCGGGCTGTGGCTCGCCGACCTCGGTGTGCTTCAGGCTCACCTTGCGGCGAACGAACTTCTCTTGGAGCACGTTGACCGCGGCCTTGGCGCGCTCTTCGCTGTTCGCGCGCACCACGATGCCCTCTTCGGTCTTCTCGAGCGTGGTCTCGGTGTCCTTGAAATCGAAGCGCTGCGCGACCTCACGCGACGCCTGATCGAGGGCGTTTTTCACCTCGGCCCATTCCACTTTGGAAACGATGTCGAACGACGGCATGAGCGCACGCGCCTCCTCGGCAAACCTCACAGATCGACGGGGGGATCCGCGGGGAGGTTCAAGAGCAACGCGCGAGCCGCGCCCACCAAGTAGATCGAGCCCGTCACCACCACGAGGCCGGACTGCCCCACGCGCGCCCGCGCTTGGGAGAGCGCGTCGGCGACGCTGTCGGCCACGGTCCCGTTGAAGGCGGCCGCCATCTCGGCCGGGTCCACCACCTTGTCGGAGGAGAGCGGCGGAGCGACGAAGATCTTGTGCGCAGCAACCTGGTCCAGCCGCCGCACCATGGCGCGCCAGCTCTTGCGCTTGAGCGCTCCGAAGACCAGCGCGACGTCGCGCCGACTCTCGATCTCCCCCAGGATCGACGGGTCGAGCACGTGGGACAGCGCCACCGTCCCGTCGGGGTTGTGCGCGCAATCGAGCAGCGTCAGCTCCTGCCCGCTGCGGTGCAGGAGTTCGTTCCGGCCGGGCCACTGCGCGGCCTCGATGCCGTCTGCGATGGTACGCGGCGGGATCCCGAGCTCTTGCGCGGCCGTGACGGCCACGGCCAGGTTCGAGCCGAACATGGCGAAGCGCGGGTAGGCGAGCGCCGCGCCGGGAATGGGCTCCGGACTCCCGAGCGCGACCAGATGCGCGCCGACCTGGGCGACCGTGCGCTCGACCACGTCTCGCGCGTCCGGGTGCAGCTTGCCCACCACCACCGTCGAGCCCTTCTTGATGATTCCGGCCTTTTCGGTGGCGATCTTCGCCAGGCTATCGCCGAGCTCGTCCATGTGGTCGAACGCGACTCGGGTCACGATGGCCACGCGGGGAGGGGGCACGACGTTGGTGGCGTCGAGCCGCCCGCCGAGACCGACTTCGAACACGGCGAGCTCCACCTGCGCTTCGCGGAACGCCAGGAAGGCGGTCAGCGTGGTGGCCTCGAAGAACGTGAGGTCGGGTGCGCGGTCGAGCACCTCGTTCAGCAGGCGAACCAAGACGTCGTCTTCGACGGGCGCACCGTCGATCTGGATGCGTTCGGCGAACCGGATCAGGTGCGGCGAGGTGTAGAGGCCGACGCGTTTGCCCTGAGCACGCGCCATGCTCGCCACGAACGACGCAACGGTACCTTTGCCGTTGGTGCCGGCGACGTGCACGACGTCGAAGGCGCGCTCCGGGTTCTCGAACGCGTCGCAGGCGGCCTGCATGCGCTCGAGCCCGAGCTCCTTGCCCCGCGGGATCAGGCCGTAGAGGCGTTCGAGACTCGATTTGAGATCGCTCATGCCCGACCTCCCCCGAGGTGCCCGAGCAGCAGCCCGAGCGTCGACTTCATCTCCGAGCGGGGCACGATGCGATCCACCATGCCGTGGCTCTGCAAGAACTCGGAGCGCTGAAAGCCTTCGGGAAGCGTGGTGCGCAAGGTGCTTTCGATGACCCGCGGCCCCGCAAACCCGATCAATGCGTTGGGCTCCACCAAATTGACGTCACCGAGCAGCGCGGTGCTGGCGGCCACGCCGCCGGTCGTGGGGTGCAAACACAGGCTGATGAAGGGCTTTCTCACGGTACGAAAGCGGGAGAGAGCGGCGACGGTCTTCGCCATCTGCATCAAGCTCAAAATGCCCTCCTGCATCCGGGCGCCTCCCGATGCGTGCAACAGCACCACGGGCAAGCGCTCCGCCGTGGCTCGCTCGAACAGGCGAGTCACCCGTTCGCCCACGACCGAGCCCATGGAGCCGCCCATGAACGAGAAGACGTAGCACCCGTAGGCGACGGGCCTTCCCATGATCTTGGCTCGTCCGACTTCGACAGCTTCGCTGAAGCCGGTCTTCTTCGCTCGTTCGAGCCGCTCCCGGTAGGGTTTGCCATCGTCGAAGCGCAGCGGGTCGGCCGGAGCGACGTGATCGTCCCACCGTTCGAGCTCGCCGCCGTCCAGCAGGAGACGTCGCCAGTCCGGCGGCGTCATGGGATGGTGATAGCCACAGCCGGAACAAACCTGCCACGAGTCCGCGAGGGCCTCGGCGGTTAGGACGGCCCCGCATCCCCCGCATTTCTTGAACACGCCCTGGCCCAGCGAACGTTTGCCGTTCGAGAGGCTCTGGGCAGGGGTCTTGTCGGGGAGAGTCGCCAAGGTGTGGGCGGTAATCTATCAGAGCGTTGGGGAAAGGGCCGAAAGGCTTGGTGAACTCCCGGCGAGCCTCGTACGGGGACGGCCGGCGTGCAACGGCTCTCGGCGAGGCTAGGGAAATCCCCTGGGGAAATGCCTGGCGAAGGCGGAATTTTGGCCCAATCCGCCGGCGCTGACTAGCAGTCGACCTGACATGCGTCGGGGCTGGCCATCCTTCGCACTGCTCGCGATCCTCGGGATCGCGGGCTCGAGCGCAGCCAACGAGAGCGCCATGGCGCCGGCCCCGAAGCGCAGCGCGGTCCCGGGCCGCGCGGGGCCCAAGGCCCGCGCGACCGTGCCGGCGTCCCTGAGCATCGGATCGCCCACGTCGGGCAAACTCGAAGGGGCGGTGGAGCTCGAACCTTCGAGTGCCATCCGACTCCGCCACGCCAATGGGGCGCACTTCGGCCTGCCCGGCCTCATCGGCTTGCTCGAACGCTCGAGCAAGCGCCTGGCTGCGCACTTCAAGGGCTCGAGCCTCCACGTCGGTGATCTCTCGCGGAAAGAGGGCGGCGAGATCGCCGGCCACAAGAGCCACGAGAGCGGCCGGGATGCCGACGTCGCGTTCCTGTTCGTGGGCCCCGACGGCGAGAGCGTCGCGCCGAGCGAGTTCCTGAGCGTGGACGACAAGGGCTTTGCCGTCGAAAACCGCAGCTACCGCTTCGACGACGCTCGCAATTGGGCGCTCGTCGAAGCGTGGGTCACCGACCCGGGCGTTCGCGTCGAGCACATCTTCATCGCCGACCGCTTGCGGGCGCGGCTGCTGGCCCACGCCCGCGCAAAAGGCACGTACTTGCCGGTACTCCACCGCGCGGCAATGGCCATGAAGCAGCCGAGCGCTGGCCAGGCCCACGATGATCACTACCACGTGCGCATCGCATGTCCTCCGGGTCAGCGGCGCGTGTGCGTTGCTGCGCCCGAACGACACGAGGCCGAGACGGCGCCGGCATCCCTGCGCCGCCCCATCCCGCCACGTGCTCTTGTGAAGCCGAAGAAAGAGCGCGAAACTACGCGGCGATGAGCGACTCGCCGCCCCTCGACAGCGCCCTTTTCGCCCACGATCCGCGCGCGCCGCTCGTCGGTCGCGATCGCGAACTCGAGCTCCTCGTGGCTCGAGCGGATACGGCCCGCAGCGAGAAACAAACGCACATCGTCAGCCTGATCGGCGCCGGCGGCATCGGCAAGAGCCGGCTCGTGCACAGCTTCCTGACCCACCTCCGCGAGGCGGGCGGGCGAGTGCCGCGGGTCTACCGCGGCAGCGCGCGGAGCCTGCAGCTCTCGTACGGCGTCTTCGCGCGCCTCCTGCGCACGCGCTTCGGTCTCGTGGAAGGCATGGACGCGGAGGCGGCCAAGGCCCAGGTCCGCTCTCAAGTGGCCACGGTGCTCGAAGATCGAAAGGTCGGCGACGTCTGCTACTTCCTCGGCCAGCTCATGGATCTCCAGTTCTTGGGCAGCCCGCTCACCAAGGCTGTCGAAGACGATCCGCTGCAAGCGCGCCTGCTGCGGCGTTCCATCGTGAAGGCTTTCTTCGAAGGGGACGCTGCGCAAGGTCCCATGTGCCTCGTGTTCGAGGACCTCCACCTGGCCGACGAAGATTCGGTGGAGCTCTTGCGGTACATGATGGAAAACCTCTCCGGGCCCATCCTGATCGTGTGCGCTGCTCGCCCGGAGCTCCTCGCTCGCCACGAAGACTGGTTCTCGTTCGGCAAGGCCCGTCACGAGCGCATCGACCTCGGGCCGCTGCTGCCGGATCAGGCGCTGGCGCTGGCCCGCACGCTCCTCGCTCCTTGCCAGGGAGGCGTGCCCGAAGCCCTGGTGGACGCCGCCATCGGCACGGCGGGCGGCAATCCGGGCCTGCTCGAACAGATGGTGCGCATCTTCCACGACGCCGGCGTGCTCGACGAGCGCGATGCCCTCGCGCGGGAACCGGTCTGGCGGGTGAACCTCGACAAGCTGGCGAGCGCGCGCTTGCCGCTCACGGCTGCCGACGCCGTGGCCGCGAGGATCGGCGCGCTCGCCCCACCGGAGCGCGAGCTGCTCGAGCACGCAGCCGCCGTGGGCAGCGTGTTCTGGCTCGGTGCACTGGTGGCGCTCGGGCGCATGGACAAGCCCGCGCCGGAGCTCTGGACCCGCGAAGACATGAAGGATTGGGACGAGCTTCGCGCTCTGCTCGATTCGCTCGTCACGCGCGACTACGTGCTCCGGCTACCGGATTCGTCGTTCTCGGGTGAGACGGAGTACGTCTTCAAGCACAACCTGGAGCGCGAGCGCGTCCGCGAGCTCACGAGCGGCGCACGCGCCCGGCGATACCACCAGACCATCGCCGACTGGCTCGCGCAGAAGGAAGGCGTGCGCTCCCAAGAGGAGTACTGCGCCATGTTGGCCCAACACCTCGAGCGCGGCGGCGCCCTCGGGCGCGCAGGGCTCACCTACCTCGAAGCCGGCGATCTCGCCCGTCAGGCCTATGCCGCCAAGAAGGCCCACGAGTACTACAGCAAGGGGCTCGAGCTCCTCGGTGACTCGGACGCCCGGCGGCGCATCGACGCGCTCCACGACTACGGCGACGTGCTCTCGCTGCTCGGCAAGACCGACGAGGCCCTCGCGAGCTTCAAGGAGATGCTCGGGCTCGCGTTCCGCCTCGCGCTCCGCGCCAAGGGCGGCGCCGCTCACAACCGCATCGGCCGGCTCTACCGCGACACGGGCATGCTCGGCCAAGCCCAGAAGCACCTCGAGACCGCGCTCGCGCTGTTCGAGCTCGCTGCGGACAGACGCGGGATCGCCGCTTGCCACGATGACATCGGCAAGTGCCTGTGGATGAAGGGGGAATACGACGAGGCCCTCGAGCAGCTGAAGGTCGGCCTCGAGATCCGCAAGGAGCTCCAAGACCGCCGCAGCATCGCGCTCTCGTTCAACAACATCGGCTTGGTCTGGATGGACCACGGCAAACCCGAGAGCGCGGCGGAGGCCCTCGAGGCATCCCTGACGTTGCGCCGTGAGATCAACGACCCGCTCGGCATCGTCCAGAGCCTGAACAATCTGGGCAAGCTCGCTCAGGATCGGAACGACAACGCCGATGCCCTCAAGCTCTTCCGTGAGGCCTACGACGTCGCGCGGGAGATCGGCGAGCGAAACCGCCTCGCCGTGGTGCTCACCAACATCGGCGAGACCCACTACCGCCTGGGCGACAGCGCCGAGGCCATCCGCGTGCTGAAGCAGGCCGAAGAGCTGTGCGACGAACTCGGCGACAAGCTGCACCTGGCCGAAGCCAAGCGCGGACTCGCCAAGGCGTACTTGATGCAAGACGACCTACGCCGCGCGCGAGAGGCCATCAAGCACGCGGTGGACTTGTTCGGCCAGGTCCGCAGCAAGTCACACCTCGCCGTGGCGCTGCGCACTCTGGGCGAAGTCACGGCGGCCGGTGCGTGGGGGGCGGGTCACGAGGGCAAGGCCATCGACTACTTCATGCGATCGGTGGCGCTCTCGCGCGAAATCGGCAACGAGATCGAGGTCGCGAAGAGCTACCACGCCTTCGCCACGTACGTGATGTCGAGCGAGCACTACAAGCAGAACGCCGACATCCAGCGGGAAGCGCAGAAACTCAAGCAAATGGGCGACGAGATCTTCGCGCGCCACCGCCGTCCGAACGCGCGTGGCTGAGCCTCGCGCGAACGACCACGAATCTGTCGCCGGCCCACCGGCGTTGAGGTAGAACGGCGATCGGCATGGCCGAGGATCTGTCGACGCGCCTGAGAAAAGTCGCCGAAGCCCTGGACGCTCAGTTCTTGGGCAAGAGCGAGGTGATTCGTCTGCTGCTCATCGCCGTCGTCGCGCGTGAGCACGCCGTCTTGATCGGCCCGCCGGGCACCGCGAAGAGCGCGCTCATCCGCACGCTCGCCGAGCTGATCCGGGCGCGTTACTTCGAGTATCTCCTGACGCGCTTCACCGAGCCCAACGAGATCTTCGGCCCGGTCGACATCGCTGCCTTCCGCGACGGGCACTACCGGCGCAAGACCGAGGGCATGCTGCCCGAGAGCGAGGTCGTGTTCCTCGACGAGGTGTTCAAGGCCAACAGCGCCATCCTGAACGCGCTCTTGAGCCTGTTGAACGAGCGCCGCTACACCTCGGGTGGGCAAGTGCTCGACTGCCCGCTCATCAGCGCGTTCGGCGCCAGCAACGAAGTGCCGACGGACGAGTCGCTTTCGGCGATGTTCGACCGTTTCCTGCTCAGAATCCGCTCGGACAACCTCGACGCCTATCACTTCAACGAACTGCTCCAGCTCGGCGTGCAGCACGAGGTGAAGCGTCTGAAGCGAACCCAGGTGACACCGCTGCTGTCGGCGGCCGACATCCACGCCATGACCGACGACTTGGCGCGGCGCTTGAACTTCACCGACGCTTTTCTCTCGAGCTACAAGGGCCTCATTTTCCAGATCCGGGCCGAGGGCATCACCATCAGCGACCGCCGCGTCGTGAAGATGCTGAAGCTCTTCGCGGCGAGCGCCTACATCGACGGGCGTGCGGAAGCCGACGTCAGCGATCTCTTCGTGCTGAAGCACATTTGGAACGCCGAAGACCAGGCGCCCATCCTCGAGCAGATCGTGCAGCCCGTGCTCGAAGCCTTCTACCGCGACCACCCGGATCGGCGGCGGGTCGGCGCCCTGGGCGTCGGAGTCGAGGCACTTTCGGCAGAAATCGAGCGGATTCGGCAGATCCTCACGGGCGCCGCGCCGCCCAGCGACCTCCAGCTCTTCAGTCAGCTGAAAGCGCTCGGGGAGATCAAGACCGCGCTCTCCCAGATCCCCGATCCGGGCGCGCGCAACCTCGAGCAACGCGTGAGACAGCTGCTCGACGCCGCGCTCAAGAGCGGAAGGTTCGCTCAGATTTGAAGCCTCGGGTCCTCGCTCGCCGTGTGGGGTCGGTCGAAGTGCCGCTGCCGGCATACCAGACCCGCGACTCGGCCGGCCTCGACCTGTGCGCGGCGCTCGCGCCACCGGTGACGCTCGCGCCCGGGGAGCGACGGCTGGTGCCCACGGGCCTCGCCCTCGCCATCCCGCCTGGCTACGAGGGGCAAGTGCGACCGCGCTCCGGTCTGGCTCTCCGTCACGGCATCGGCATGGTGAACGCGCCGGGGACCATAGACGCCGACTACCGCGGCGAAGTCGGCGTGCTGCTGGTGAACCTCGGGAGCGAGCCGTTCGTGATCGAGCCGCTCTGCCGCATCGCGCAGCTGGTGATCGCGCCCGTCGTACAGGTCGAGATCGAGCTCGCGGAAAGCCTGGAAGGGACCGCGCGGGGCAGCGGCGGTTTCGGCTCGACCGGGCGCTGAGATGACGTCGATCAGTGCCAGGCGGCGGACGCGGCGCCAGACTAGCGCTGCGATGTGGAAGACGATCCTCTGGGCCGCCCTCACGGGAGCACTCCTGTCGGGCGCAGCGGTCAGTGGGCGAGCCGTGCGCTCCACGGCAGAAGCCGTCGACGTCTACACCTGTCCGATGCACCCCGAAGTCACCGACACGAAGCCGGGGCGCTGCCCCAAGTGCAAGATGAAACTGGTGCCGAAGTAGACCGCAGGAAGGCGGCTCTACCCGCCGAGCTCTTCGACGAAACGGCGGAGCTCCCGGGCAACCTCGCGGCGCTCCACGTCGCGCGTGAGGATGTGGCGCGAGCGCGGGAAGAGGACCACGCGCACGTTCGGCGAGCCGAGGCGCGCGCGCACGCGTTCGGCGTTTGCGACGGGGCAAACGCGATCGCGCGCACCGTGCAAGATCAGGGTGGGGACACGCACGCGGCCGAGCTCACCGCGGAGGCGGGCGCCGGCCTCCTGAACCGCGCTGGCCGCGTGGACGGGTTGCTCGCCGTAGGTGAGGTGAGTGCGTCGTGCGGCCGGATCGGCGATGTCGGCAGCCACCTTGGGCACGCGGAAGTCGGGCAATCTCAGCGCCGACGCCAGCGTGAGGGGCCAAGCGGGGAACGGGCGAGCGAGCCAGAAAGCGTTGGCGAGGAGCACGAGACCGCGGACGCGTTGGGGGTGGTCGAGGGCGAGCTTGGTCGCGAGCAGCGAGCCGAGCGAAAGGCCCACGACGACGGCGGGCGCCCGCTCGCTGGCCACGCCGAGGAGGCCGCGTTCGGCCGCCCCGAGCCAGTCGGAGAAGCCCGTTCGGGCGAGATCGTCGGCGTGGGTGCCGTGGCCGGGCAAGAGCGGGAGGTGGGCCCGGCGACCGAGAGCCCGGGCGACGTCCAGCACGAGCTCCACCTCCAGCGGAGTGCCGCCGAAACCGTGGATCCCGAGCAGCGCCGGATCGCGGCCGTCGAGGTCACGTGCGGAGGGGTCTCCTTCGCCGCGGAGCGCGCCTCGACTCTTGTCAGCCTTCTCCGCGCTTGATGCCATAGGCGCGGATCTTCTTGTGCAGGTTGGTCCGCTCCACGCCGAGCACCACCGACGCTTTGGAGATGTTCCAGTCGAACGCTTTGAGGGTGTCCACGATGTAGGCGCGCTCGGACGCATCGCGGTACTCGCGCAGCGTCAGGCGTTCGCCGCCCTCTTTTTGGAGACCCGAGGGCAGCGCCAACGCCACGGCGCCGGCTTCGCTCGGCGGCCCGTCGTCGGCGTCGTCTTCGAAGGGGCTCGCGTGGGGGTCTTCGGGCAGATCGGCGATGGTGATGACGTCTGCCGAAAGGATGGCCGCGCGCTCGACCACGTTCTTCAGCTCACGCACGTTGCCCGGCCACTTGCGCCGGGACAGCGCCTCGAGCGCCACCGCGTCCATGGTCTTGAGGCGGAGGCCGTTTTCCTTGCAGAACGAGGCCGAAAACGCCTGAGCGAGCAACTGGATGTCGCCCGGTCGCTCGCGCAGCGCCGGAACGCGAATCGGGAACACGTCGAGCCGGAAGAAGAGGTCTTCGCGGAAGGCTCCCGCCGCCACCTCTTTGGAGAGGTCCTTGTTGGTGGCGGCCAGCACCCGCACGTCGACCTGGATCACGTGCTCGCTGCCGACGCGGACGACTTCACCGTTCTGCAGGGCGCGCAGCACCTTGGCCTGGGCGGTGAGATCCATGTCGCCGATCTCGTCGAGGAACAGCGTGCCGCCGTGGGCCTGCTCGAAAAAGCCGCGCTTTCTCGCCTGGGCGCCCGTGAACGAACCCCGTTCGTGGCCGAAGAGCTCGCTCTCGATGAGCTCGCGGGGGATGGCGGCGCAGTTCACTTTGATGAAAGGCGCGTCCTTGCGCGGCGAGAGCCGGTGGATGGCGCGGCTCACGAGCTCCTTGCCGGTGCCGCTCTCGCCGGTGATGAGCACGCTGGCCTTGGTCGGCGCGACCTTGTCGATCTTGCCGTAGAGCTCCTGCATCGGCACGCTCGTGCCGATCATCTCGTAGCGAGCCTCGAGCTCGCTCCGCATCTGCTCCACCGTGCGCGAGAGCCGGGCGGTCTTGATGCAGTTTTCGACGCTGACCAGCACGCGCTCGCGGTTCAGCGGCTTCTCGAAGAAGTCGCTGGCACCGAGCTTGATGGCGTTGACCGCGTCGTGGACGGTGGCGTGCCCGCTGATGACGATGACCGGCAGGTCTCGCGTGGCGTCGTCTTGGCGCAGCTTCTCGAGGGCCTCGAGTCCGCTCATGCCCGGGAGCTTGAGGTCGAGGATGGCGAGGTCCACGGGCTGAGCTGGGTTGTTCAGCTTCTCGAGGGCCTCTTCGGCGCTGCCCGCCTCGAGCACCCGGTAGCCTTCGCCCGAGAGCACCATCTCCACGGTGCGCCGGATGTTCTTCTCGTCGTCGACGATGAGAACGGTGGGAGAAACCGTGGACAGGGGCGACGGTTCGGCCATGGCGGTCAATCCAGGAGCGGCGCTGCCGGCACGGGGGTTTCGTCTTGGAGCAGGCGCAAGAAGTTCTTGGCCGGGATCCCGAACGGGCTGTCGGGGTAGAGCGAGAGCATTTGGCGCAGGACCGCGCGCGCCTTCTTGCGCTTCTTCATCTTCAGGTAGGTCTCACCGAGCAGCACCATGGCCTCGGCCTCGAGGCCCGAGCCTTCGTAGGTGCGAAGGGCGTATTGGCAGCGAGCCACTGCGGCCTGGAAGTTGCCACGAGTGAGGTAGAATCGCGCGACGTAGAGCTCGTGGCGCGCGAGGAGCCCCGAGACCATCTCGAGCATGTAGTCGAGCTCGCGTGCGCGCTTGTAGTTCGGGTAGTCGCCGAGGAAGGCCCGAATGGCGTCGTACGCCTCGTGCACGCTGGCGAGGTCGCGCTCTTCGAGCGGCGGCAGGAGCAAGGTCGGGCTCGACTGCTCGAACAGGGCCTTGGCCACGCGGAAGCGCGCGTAGGGCACCTCGGGATCGTTCGGGTAGTCGTGGACGAAGCCCTTGTAGGCCGTGATGGCCTCGGCGAACTTCTCTTGCTTGTATTCGATGTCGGCGAGCCGCAGGTCGGCCAAGCGGGCGTAACGGCTGTAGCCGTATTTCTCGCTTCACCTCCTGGAACAGGAGAGCCGCTCTTCCCAGTCCTTGTCGAAGTAGGCCTTGAGGGCGGCTTCTGTACTCGAGCTTGGCGTTCTCGGCGTATTCGAGGAGACTGCTGCGGCTGCGCCGCACGCGGCGCTGATGGCGGCGAGGCGACCAGGCAGAGGAGCTTCGGCGAGTTGCATGGGCGCCGCTTCTTGAGTAGCGGCCCGGCGGGTCGGGGCAAGGGTTCGGCAGACCGTTCTGGCTTGATTAGCGCGGGGCCTCAGGTAACCGGGATCCTCCAGTGGTCGATGGCGTTCACGGACACCCTGCGGGCGGAAAAACTCGAGAAGAGCTGGTTCGCCCAAAGAAGAGCGCCCCAAGATCTCCCGGGAGATCGGCATCGCTCGGCGAGCACGGGCACCTCAGCGAAAACGCCGAGTATCACGCGGCCAAAGAGCGGCAGGGTCTGGTGGAGGCCCGCATCAAGGACATCGAGGACAGCCCAGCCGGGCCGAGTCGATCCGACGAGCCCCGAAGCGGCTCCAAAGTCCGCTTCGGCGCCACCGTCACTTTGCTCAACGTGGAGAGCGGGAGGAAGAAACGATCACCAGATCGGGAGCCGACGAGGCGGACCTCAGCCAGGGGACCATCTCGATCTCGGCCTCGGCTCCGCGCATTGATCGGCAAAGAAATGGGCGACGAGGTGAAGGTGCAGCTCGGCGGCACGCGGCACTACGAGGTCGTCGGCGTCGAGTTTCGCTGAACACCGTCCGCGAGCCTGGGCGCGGCGCATGCTTCCGATGGTCGAGCGAGCAAGGTGGCGAGCGATCGGCCTGGCGGCGCTGGTCGCGGGCAGCGAGCTCTTCTCCGTCATCCTGTTCGACGGTCGATGGTTCGCGGGCGTGTGGGAGATCAGCTGGGCGCGCTCTACGTCGCCCTGCCTCGCTCGTCCGGCCGGAGCGGCGGGGTGCGTCGGGTTCGTGCTCCGGCAGGCCTTCGTGACGCGCTCGGCGCAGGCGACGCCCGCATCGCGTTCGCGCTTCTGGCGCGCTGACCGGCTGGTGCGCCTCGGCTACGGCCTCGGCGGCGTACTCGGCTGATCGCCGCGCTCGGAGGCCGCCCGGGGCTCGCCGCCCTGCTCGGCGCGGCGTCGGGCGTGCTGGCGTTCTTGACCGCGCCGGCTGTCGCCCGCCTCGGCCGTCGCCCGCCCTGCAGGCTCTTGGCGCTCACGGCACCGGCGGCCATCGTGACCGCGGAGCTCGCCAATCGTTTTCTCTGGGTTCGCTCGGCACCCAGCCTTCCACCTCGCACTCGCCGCTCTCGCGCTCGTGCTCGCACCGTTGGTGGACCCTGGGTCGAGCGAAGCTCGAGGGGGCCGGGCTCGGCTCGCGCTGGCTCTGGCGCTGGTCCTCGGTGGCGTCGCGGCCGCTCGCCCGGCCGCCGAGCGCTTGGCGCACTTCGACAACTTCCGCATGGTCCTGCTCGACCGTGCACCCGTGGCAGGGCAGAAGCGGTGGCGCTGTCGTTGAGCGCTGCTCGCGCCGCCTGCCCATCAAGGACGAGCTGATGTCGCGAACGCCCCGAGCCCCGCGGGAACGGGACGGGTCGAGCTTTCGGGTCGCGACCTGCTCCTCGTGAGCATCGACGCGCTCCGCGCAGACCACGTGGGCGCCTACGGCTACGCTCGCCGGACCACCCCGGAGCCCCGACGCAACTCGCCGTGAACGGGGCCGTCTTCACCCATGCCTACGCGGCGACGCCGCACACTTCGTATTCGGTCACCTCGATGATGACCGGGAAGTACATGCGGCCGTTGCTGCTCCAAGGCGCGGGCAGCGATTCCGATACTTGGGCCACCTGGCTCCGGACCTACGGCTACAAGACGGCGGCGTTCTACCCGCCCGCCGTGTTCTTCATCGACCCCGACCGCTTCACGTCGTTTCGCGACCAACACCTCGGGTTCGAGTACCAGAAGGTCGAGTTCATGGAAGGGCAGGGGCGGGTCGAGCAGGTGTCGGCCTACCTCGCTGAGCGCGCGCCGACCGAGCGCGTGTTCGCTTGGGTCCACCTGTTTTCACCCCACGAACCCTACGAGCTCCACCCCGAACACGACTTCGGCAGCCGGGACGTCGATCGCTACGACTCCGAGATCGCTCATGCCGACGCCACCCTGGGCGAGTTGGTGAAGCGATTCCGCGCGCTCAGGCCACGCGGCATCGTGATCGTCACCGCCGACCACGGGGAAGAGTTCGGCGAGCACGGCGGCCGCTACCACGGGACGAGCGTGTACGAAGAACAGGTGCGCGTGCCGCTGGTGGTTTCGGCGCCCGGCGCCATCGAAGCGCGGCGCATCACCGAGGTCGTTCAGACCATCGATCTCCTGCCGACGGTGCTGGCGGCGCTCGGCATCCCTCGACCTCCGCGCGTGCGCGGCCGCGACCTCGGCCCTCTGCTGTCAGGCCAGACGCCGAGCGGACCGGGGCTCGCGCTCGCCGAGACCGAAGAGCAAGCGCTGTTGGCCGAGGGCCCGCTGCGCGTCGTCTGCCAGCGCAAGCTCGGCGCTTGCCAGATGTTCGACGTCGACAGGGACCCGGGCCAGACGCAGGACCGCTCGGGCGAAGAAGCCGCGCGCTTTCGCGAGCTCCGGGGCCGGCTTCGGGAGCTCGGTGCCTCCCACGGACGCTTCGAGGTCCAAGGCCTCAGAGCCGAAGGCAAGGGCTGGCCCGCCGCGATCCTGAGGGGGGTGAGCGGGGACGGCGACGCCGCGGAAGATCTGGTCCAACTCCTCGACGACGCCGACGTCGCGATCCGCCGCAAGGCGGCCGAGGTGCTGTTCGATCTCCGCCGCCCCGAAACCGCCGCCGGTCTTCGTCTGGCGCTCGGCCGCGACGAAGACGTGGAGGTGAAGCGATGGGCCGCCCTGGCACTGACCCGGCTCGACCAGGGGGCGCCGCTCGTCTTCGAGCTCGAGCGCAGCGACGACCCACGTTGGAAGCGGCTCGCTTCGCTGGCGCTGGCCGAGGCAGGGGACAAACGCGGGGAGGCGGCGCTCGTGGCCTGGTGGAAAGACTCGTCTGCGCGCGACTACTCGCGGTCGCGGGAGCTCCTCGAAGCACTGGCGAAGATCCGGAGCAAGGACGCGGTCTGGCCGCTGGTCCAGAGCCTGGACGACGTGCGTCTGCGCCCCTTCATCGCCGGCGCGCTCGCGCGCATCGGCGACGACGCCGCGCGCGTCCCGCTGGCACGTGCCCTCGCCAAGGAGCGCTATCAGAGCGCACGTGTCGCCATCGCGGAGGCGCTGGTCACGCTCGGCGCCGAAGCCGAGATGGCCGAACCGCTGGTGCGGTTCTTGGGCGTGCCCGATCCGCTGCCGGAGGGGCTGCTGGTGGCTCGACGCGCGGGTATCCTGGAGCAGGTGGGCGGCCCCGACGGGAAAGAGCTCGCTCGGCTCGCGAAACAGAGCAGCATTGGAGTCGAGGTCGACGTGGTGGTGCCTCGGGCAGGCAACGGCCAGGGCGCTCGGCTGATCGTGCGCGCAGGCGCCGCGCAGAGGGCAGGGGTCGTGCGGGTCGGTGCGCCGTTCGAAGCGCTCAAGTACGACCGTAAAGGCATGCCGGTAAAGGAGCGAAAATTACCACAAATTCACCCGCAAAATCGCGTAGCTTTGGAGTTCGCCGCTGGCGCCACCTCGGAGCGAAACGTCGAGCTGCCGGCGTCCCTCGGCGCCAAGCCCGGCCGGCTGCTCCGGCTGGTGGTGTTCGCCGACGAGAACGTGGCGGTCGAGTCGCTGGCCGTCGTCCCGCTTTCGGATGAATTGCCGCCTCCGCCGCCAGAACCCTGGCGACCGGAAGACAAGGCCCCGTGATCGGCCGCGCGGAACGCTTTCCAGCGCCGCCCTTGGTGGTATAGAGGCGCCGGTGGCTGAAGAGCAGGACGACAAGCAGCTCTCTCGCAGGGCGCGGCGCCGGGCGCAAGCCGAGGCCGAGGCAGAGACACGCGATAGTGACGAGGAACGTGAAGTAGACGCCGGCGGTGAGTCGGCGGACGCAGATTCGGACGCGGATGCGGACGAGGACGCGTCGGCGGACGCGGACGCGGACGCAGAAGAAGAGGCTCGAACGGAGAGCGACCCGAGCGCGGACGAAGACGACGCGCCGAAGAAGCTCAGCAAGAGCGAGAAGAAGCGCGCCAAGCAGGAAGCCAAGAGCGCGACCGCGACCGTTCGGGACCGCAATCGCCGCTTGCGCGAGCTCGGGACCGAGAAGCGCCGCTCGAAGCGTGAGCGCGAGAAGGAACGCAGGGCGGCGGTCGCCCGCGGCCTCGACGCCTCCGAGATGGTCGACGACGCGCTGGCACGTGGGACGCACGCCACGACCCAGTTCATTCGCAAGAACTCCAGCGCGATTCAGTGGGTCATCGTGCTCGCCATCGCTGGCGGCATCGGGTTCCAGATCTACTCTTGGAAGACCAACAAGGCGTCGGGCAAGGCGTCCGACGGCCTCATGACGGGGGTCGACGCCGAGCTCGCGCGCGTGGGCACCGAACCCGCGGGCGACGAGGCTGCGCTTTCCCCCCGGCCCGCTTTCCCCACTGAAGAGGCCCGGATCGAGGCTGCGAAGAAGGCCTTCGATCAGGCCGAGCAGAACAAGCCCGGTTCGGGGACCAGCATCCTCGCGAGCCTCGGCCGTGCCGGCGTGCTGTACGACGAGGGCAAGTACGACGAGGCCAAGTCGCTATACGAGAAGGTGCAGAGCTCGGAGCTCGCTCGGCACGACGCCGACGTCCGCTTGCGCTCCATCGAGGGGGTGGGCCTGTGCCTCGAAGCCAAGGCGGACATGGATGGCGCCAACAAGGCCTTCCAGGACCTCGAGAAGAGCGACGAACCGGGCTTTTCCAGCCTCGGCCTCTACCACCAAGCTCGGCTCCTCGTGCAGAAGGGCGACAAGGACAAGGCGAAGGAGCTCATCGCCAAGATCACCGAGAAGGTGAACAAGGAGAAGTCGCCGCTCATGGCTTCGAGCTATGTCGAGAAGGCGAGCCGCGATCTCCTGGCCGTCATCGACCCTTCGACCGCTCCGGCATCGGCGACGAGCTACACGCCCGAGCAGCTCGACCAGATGCGAGAGGCGATCCTCAAAGATCCCACGAAGCTCAAGAAGATGCTCGAGGACATGGGCAAGTTGAAGGTGCCGAACATGCCTCCGATGCAGGAGAACGCGCCGCCGCTGCCCGAGGAGCCTTCGCCCGCGCCCGAAGAGCCCACTCCGGCCCCGCCGAGCAGCGGAGCGCCGTGACGCGACCGAGCCGGACTCGGCTGCGCGCGTGGGCGGCTCTCGCCGCCGCCGCCGGCTTCGCGACGCTGGGAGCGGGCTGTGAATCGCTGCGTGCTGGCGCGAATCCCGAGCTTCCGCTCTGGAAGTACCGACCGAGCGGTTCGCTCAGCGTGGTCTACAAGCGGCAAATGGTGTCGGAAAGCCGCAAGGTGGGCGAGCCCTACGAGCGCGGTCAGCCCGAGATCGACGTCCGGGGGCGCCGGCTCTTCGTCGGGTCGAGCGATCGCGGCCTCTACGCTCTGCGTGCGGTGAACGGCGAGGTCTTGTGGCGCTTCGAGACGCTCGGATTCGTGCAGTGTGCGCCGCTCTACGTCCCGAGCGAGGACGTCGTCTATTTCGGCTCCAACGACGGCGCGCTCTACAAGGTGAAGGCCAAGACGGGAGAGCTGCTCTGGCGGTTTTCGACGAACGCCGAGGTGGCTCGGCGCCCGGTGGTCTCGGGCGGAGTCGTCTACGCCGTCAACGCCAACGACACGGTGGTGGCGCTCGAGGCGAAGACCGGCAAGCTCCTCTGGAGCCAACACCGGACACCGGCGCTCGGCATGGAGGTGGCGGGCTACTCCGGACCGCTCCTCTGGCGCGGAAAGCTGTTCGTGGGCTTCAGTGACGGCACGGTGACGGCGTTCGACGCGCGCACGGGCGACGAGCTCTGGCAGCCGGTGGACCTGGCCGCCGAAGCCGAACAGGGCCTTGGCGAGGTTCCGGTCTATCTCGACGTCGACACGACTCCCGTTGCCGACACGCTCGAGGCTGGTCCCGCGATCTTCGTGGGAAGCTATGCGGGTGGAGTGTGGGCCCTCGAGGCCGACAGCGGAACGCCGCTCTGGTCGAACCCGGCCGTGGAGGGCGTGAGTGAAATCGTGCTCTGGACCGAGCCGGCCCACGCACCGCGCGACGGCAAAGGACCCGTCATCCCGGAAAAGAAGCTCTTGCTCGCCGCCACGGGCACGACCGGGCTCTGGGCGCTCGATCCCGAGACGGGCCGCGAGGAGTGGCGGCGGGCGCTGCCCGACGGTGGCATCTCGGCGCCGGTGCCGGTGAGCGGCGCGCTCCTCGTGAACACCTCGAAGCTCGGGGTGTTCTTGCTTTCGCCGACGGACGGCAGTGTCATCGACGGCATCCACATGGCGGACGGTTCGTCCCACACGCCCGCGGCCCACGGGAACCGGGCGTTCGTGGTTTCGAACCACGGCGATCTCATCAGCCTGCACATCGCACCGCCGAACGAACGCCCGCGCTGATCCCAGTCCGACGACGGCGCCGCACGAGCGGAACTTCGCGCGACGCGACCCGGGCGGCCAGCATCCAAACCTGGCTGCGCACTGCGACTCGAGCGTGCCGTTGCGGAAATCTCGCCGTCGCGGAAATCCCGCGGCCAAGCCGCATCCAAGCCTCCGTGCAAAAGTCGCATAAGATAGATTATGTCAACTTTTCGCGTAGCCCTGCGGCAGCACGGGCACACAGGGCCCGCCCCGAATCACCAACCGTCGGGCGGCCGTCTACTGAAGCAATGAGCGCGCTCACTGAAGGGGCGTGATCCCGATCGCCACCCGAGCGAGGCTCACGCCGGAGCAGAGGCCGCCAGGGCTTGCAGGGTCCCCTGCTTGAAGCTCGGCCCCGCCATGCGCGAAGCGGTAGGGGCCGACACTGGTGATCTTGCCGTACGGCAACTTCGCCGTCGTGTCTGCGACCTCCAGGCCGAGATCGTACGCCTTCCAATCACCGCACTCGTCATTCGCCGAGCAGATGGCCTGGCCGCGGGTGACCAGGATGCCGTCGGGAGGCTCCAGCTCCGCTGCCTCCCCGGCTTCTCCGACATAGGCGATGAGCTTGCCGTTCGCGTCGCGCAGCGTGAGCGACGCGGTCGTCGGGTACCCGTGCGCGCGGGATGCCATCGCCGATACCGTGGCACCCGCGCCCAGCGGATTTCCGCTGGGCAGCATCGGATTCGGCAACATCGCGCCGAGCACCCAGCGCTGGCCGTTCGAATCGTCCATCTCGAGCCAGAATCCGCCGGCATCCGCGAACGAGTGCGCGCAGTTCGAGAACTCGTCGATGCTGCCGGTGGCCAGAACGGTCCCGGTGATCTCGACGGAGTACGGCGGCTTGGTGGCCTGCTCTTTCCGATGAGCGCACGCATAGACCTTCAGCGGCGCCAGCTGCTCGTCGCACACCACATCCCCGTCGGCCTCGCGGTCATCGTGGCGACCGCAGGCGAGCGCCAAGCAGGCGAGTAGGAACGGTCTCGGTCTCATCGTTGCGCGAGTCATGATGGGAAGAATACCCCGCCGCGGGACAGGCCACGTCGCAGCGCCCCGCGAGGTAGCTCTTGCCCCGCCGGTTTGCGTAGAGCGCCGCCGCGTGAGCGGCGGTGTTCCGCACTGGGTCGCGACAAGATCGGCGCTGCCGGCGATCTTGTTGAAAGCCCGGAGGAGGTCGGGACGTCGAGTCACCCGGGCGGTTCAGAGCACGTAGTGGTCGCCGATGCCCATCACCGTGAGGTTCACGCCTTTGAGGCTCGCGCACTCCTGCTCGACCTCGCCCTGGAACACGGGCTTGATGTGATAGAGCAGCGTCGGAAGGTCCTTGGGGCTTCCGAACTTCTTCAGGTCCTTGTGCAGCGTGCGCGGCGTGTGGTGCCCGCTCACGGTCGCGAGCTTCTGCTCGCGGTTCGGGAAGCTGACCTCCATCAGGAGCGCCTTGAGGTTCGGCGTCTCCTTGAGCAGCTCCCAGATGCGGTCGGTCGGGCCCGTGTCGCCGCTGTATGCGATGGCCGCGTCGGGCGTTTCCACGATGAAGCCGGCGGATTCGATGGTGTGGTTCACGAGCACGCTGCGAACCTTGTAGCCGGCGACGTCCTTGGGCTTCTCCGGCGAGAGCTGGACGAAGCGGATGGTCGGGTTCGCCTTGCTGGGGATCTCCGAGAAATCCGGCCACAGCAGGTTGTTGAAGAAGTGTTTCTTCAACACCCGGATCGTGCCCGCCCCTGCCGCTACGACCAGCGGCTCGCACTCGGCCTGACAGCGGTTGTCAGCGATGGTCGCGAGGTCACGAACGTGGTCCAGGTGGGCGTGGCTGACCAGCACCGCTTGGAGGCGGAACTGGAGCTTCAGATCGAGCCCACTGGTGAGCGAGCCGGCGTCGAGAGCCAGTCGCTCGTCGACGACGAAAGCGCTCGTCCGGTGCTTGGGCGTTTCACCTCCGTGGCAGCCGACGACGCGCAGCTCCATGTCACTCCATAGTCCGAGGGCTCAGTCTATCCCGCGAGTCGCGGAGGGGTCAAAAGCCGGGGCCGAGGACTGCGAGCGCCGCGCGCGCGTTCGGTTGCGCGGCGCCCGCGATCTCGGCGCGGGTTCACATATCGAAGTCCCCCATGCCGCCCATGCCCATGCCGCCCATGCCACCCATGCCACCCATGCCACCCATGCCGCCCATGCCGCCCATGCCGCCCATGCCACCGCCGCCGGGCATTCCGGCTGGCTCGGGCTTCGGGAGCTCCGCGATGGCGCACTCGGTCGTCAGCATGAGTCCAGCGATGCTCGCGGCGTTCACCAGCGCCACACGCACGACCTTGGCGGGGTCGATGATGCCGGCCTTCACCAGGTCGCCGTATTCGCCCGTGGCCGCGTTCAGGCCGTAGTTGCCGCTCGCGGCCTTCACGGTCTCGACCACCACACGCCCCTCGAGGCCGACGTTCTCGGCGATCTGCTGGAGCGGAGCCGAGCAAGCCTCCGCGACCAGCTTGGCGCCAAAGCGCTGCTCCTCCGCCAACGAGAGCTTCTCGATGGCTTTGGCCGCGCGCACCAGCGCCACGCCGCCACCGGCCACCACTCCCTCGGCCACGGCTGCGCGCGTCGCGGACAAGGCATCGTCCACGCGGAACTTGAGCTCTTTCATCTCCGTCTCGGTGGCTCCGCCCACGCGGATCACTGCGACGCCGCCTGCGAGCTTTGCCAGGCGCTCCTCGAGCTTCTCCCGGTCGTAATCGCTGGTCGTCTCGGCGATCTGCCGCTTCAGGAGCTCGATCCGACCCTGGATCGCCTGCTTGTCGCCGGCTCCGTCGATGATGGTGGTGTCGTCCTTGTCGAGGAGCACTCGCCCTGCCCGTCCGAGGTCCTTGAGCCCCACGCCCTCGAAGGAACGCCCGGCCTCCTCCATGATTGGCGTCGCGCCGGTGAGCACGGCGATGTCTTTCAGCATCTCTTTTCGGCGATCGCCGAAGCCCGGCGCCTTGCAGGCAGCGACCTTGAGCACGCCGCGGAGCTTGTTGACCACCAGCGCCGCGAGAGCTTCGGCCTCGACGTCCTCGGCGATCACGCACAGCGACGCGCCGGCTCGCACCGCGTCTTCGAGGATCGGTACGAGGTCCATCATCGCGGTGATCTTCTTGTCGGTCACCAGCACGTAGGCGTCGGTCAGCTCCGCGGTCAGCGTCTCCGCGTTGGTGATGAAATACGGCGACAGATAGCCCCGGTCGAAGCGCATGCCCTCGACGACTTCGACTTCCGTCTCGAGGCCCTTGGCCTCCTCCACGGTCACGACGCCTTGTCGGGTCACCTTCTCCATGGCGTCGGCCAAGATCTTGCCGATGCGCTCGTCGCCATTGGCGCTCACCGTCGCGACGCGCCGAATGTCGTCGCTGCCGGCGACTTCGACGGCCATCTTCTTGAGCTCCGCCACCACGGCATCGGTCGCAGCCTCGATCCCGCGCTTGATCTCCATGGCGGCGTGACCCGCCTCCACCAGACGCAAGCCGCCGTTGTAGATGGCTTGAGCGAGCACCGTCGCGGTCGTCGTGCCGTCACCGGTGTCGTCGTTGGTGCGCGAGGCGACCTCACGGAGCATCTGCGCGCCGAGGTTCTCCAGCTTGCCGCTGAGCTCGATCTCTTTGGCGACGGTCACGCCGTCCTTCGTCACCACCGGAGCTCCCCAGCTCTTCTCGAGGGCTACGTTGCGACCGCCGGGACCCAGCGTGACCTTGACCACGTTGGCGAGGGCATCGGCGCCGACGCCGATCACTTTCCGCGCGGTGCGGCTGTAGACGATCTCTTTTTGGCTCATCCCAGGGACTCCTTCTTGGCCGGGCGGTCAACGCGCGGCCGCGGAGATCTAGGCGGGCTTGGCCCCGGCGGGAAGCGGGCATCGGCAGCTTGGAGGAGCTTTGTCCTTGCCGGAGCCGCGATTAGGAGCTAGTTAGCCGCTCCCTCCCCGCCCCGAGGCGGTCGGGGGAGACCCCTTGGGGGATCGTCTAAAGGCAGGACACAAGGCTCTGGTCCTTGTTATCTAGGTTCGAATCCTGGTCCCCCAACCCAAATTGGCCCCATCGTCTAGCGGTTAGGACATCGGCCTCTCACGCCGGTAACGCGGGTTCGATTCCCGCTGGGGTCGCCAATCGGCCGCGCTGGGGAGGGCGCGGCGACGGGAACTCTGCCTGCGCTCCGGCTGGACCGGCAGAGCGCGTGCCCCGCGCAGGTCGGCCCCGGGCTTGACCCCTTCCCCGACGCGCTCTACGAACTTTCAGGATTTTCTGAAAGTTCGAGGTGTTCATGAGCGAAGCGCTCGCGAAGTCTCAGCTCATCGCCGCCGACGCCATCGGTGACGTCATCGAGCATTGGGGATTACCAGCCCTCGGTCGGGTGTGGACCGTGCTCTATCGCGAAGAATCCGCTCTCGGCCGCCGGGTGGCGGAGCGTCTCAGCATGAGCGCGGGCGCCGTCAGCACGACGCTCGGCGAGCTCCAGCGTTGGGGCGTCGTGAAACGTGTGGCAGCCTGGGCAACACCAGTTCTTCGAGGCCGAAACCGACTTCTGGAAGATGATCCCGTGTGGTCAGCGCGTGCGCGAGCGTGCGTTGGCTGAAGCAGTTCGTTCACGGTGGAAGAAGCCACCGAGCTCGCCTACGACGCGCCCCGCTCGCCCAGCGAGTCACGACTTCGAGCGGCTGAAGCGCCTGGTGTCGTTCGCGCTGGTGGCTCGAACGGTCATCGACTCTTCGTCGAGTCCCAACGCGCCGACTTCCACAAGTTCGGCAACCTCTCCTGCGCGTAACGACAAGGTGGCGCGCCATCGCCAATTCGAGGAAGGCCACGGCAGCATGATCGTCACCATCGCATCGACGCCGATCTGGATCGCATCCGGCGCGCGCTCACGGGTCTCCAGCTTGTGGGTCGAGAGCGTGGAACGGACCGACCGCGGACCAACCCACCTGGTGGTCGGCCGCGCGTCCTCCGCCGTCGCCCCGCTACCGTCGCCGACTCCCCGGTGGTTTCCGTCGCACTTCCGCGCGTTTCGGCCCGGCCGCGAGTGGACGCCCACGGCCAGCGTTCGAGATCCTCGGGCGACGTTTCGACCGGCAGCGGCCGCTCCTCATCGCCGGCCCCTGCGCCGTCGAGCGAGGAGCAGGTGCATCGCATCGCGGAAAAGCTCCGCAGGACGCGGCGTGTCCCTCCTGCGCGGCGGCGCCTCAAGCCGCGGACAGGCCCCTACGACTTCCAGGGCTCCGGCTCGGCCGCCCTCGGGTGGCTCCGGCGGGCTGCCGGACTACGTCGGACTCGGCGTCGTGACGAGGAGATCATGAGCGAACGCGACGTCGGCAATCGCGCGCACCTTCGACGTTCTCCAGATCGGTTCGCGCAACATGCAGAACTGCTCACTGCTCAAGGCCGCCGGTGGCGCTGAAGCCCGTGCTCTTGAAGCGCAGCATGGCCGCGACGGTGGGCGAGGAGGTGTCCTCCTCTGCCAAGGAATGCCTGCTCGTCCACGGCGCGAAGAGCGTGGCGTTCTGCGAGCGCGGCATCCGCTCGTTCGATTACATCGACGCGAAGCCTGTTGGATCTCGGCGCCGTGGCACTGCTCTCGCACAGCGTCGGAGTCCCGGTGATCGTGGACCCGTCTCACGCCGCCGGCCGCCGCGACTTGATCCTCCCGCTCGCCCGCGCGGCGCTGGCCGCCGGCGCTGAAGCTGATGATCGAAATTCCACGACGAGCCCTCGGCGGCAGAAAGCGACGCTGCTGGGCCCTGCCCCGGAAGCCCTGGCCGGCCTCGGCCTCGAACCTGGGGAGCGCATGACCGAAGGAGTGCGCCCGGGAAGCGGGCAGATGTTCGACGCCATCGCCGATCGCTACGACCTCTTGAACCGCATCATCTCGCTCGGCGTCGACCAGAGCTGGCGTCGGCGCGCCGTGGCGTCGCTCGCACTCGAAGGCACCGCGCGCGTGCTCGACGTCGCGACGGGCACCGCCGATCTGGCCATCGCCATCGCCAAGTCACTGCCCGAAGCGGAGGTCGTGGGCGTCGATCCTTCGACCAACATGCTGGCCATCGGCCGCGAGAAGGTGGAGCGCTCGGGCCTCGCGGCTCGCGTCCGACTCGAAACGGCGTCGGCCGAGTCCCTGCCCTTTGCCGACGCGAGCTTCGACGGTGTGACCATCGCCTTCGGGATCCGCAACGTGGAAGACCGCCCGCGCGGGCTCGCCGAAATGCGCCGCGTCACGCGACCAGGCGGCCACGTGGTCGTGCTGGAGCTCGGCGAGCCCGAGAACGGGGCCCTGGCAGGGCTCGCGCGCTTCCACATCCGCTCGGTGGTTCCCTTCATCGGCGGCCTGATCAGCGGCAAGCGCGAGTATCGCTACCTCCAACGCTCCATCGCGGCGTTTCCTCCGCGCGAGGAGTTCAGGCGCCTGATGAGCGATCAGGGGCTCGAATCGTCGGCGACCCCCCTCACCTTCGGCGTGGCCACGCTGTTCGTCGGGACGGTGCCATGAGCTTCGAAGAGCGCCTTCGAGCGGAAGCGCGACGCGACTCGGGCGCCGAGTGGGTGGCCATCGAAGGCGACTTCGACGTCGATCCGGACGAGCTCGCTCTCCCGGCGGGCGACCGCTTCTGCCTGTGGGACACGCGGCCTCGCGCGGACCTCGCACCCGAGCTGGCGGTGGGGATTGGCGCGTCGATCTCCGTCGAGAGCGAGGGCGTGGAGCGAGGCGCCCGAGCACGCGGGGAGCTCGCCACCCTGCGAGCGCGCATCGAGCGTCGCGACGCGCGCGTACGCGCGTTCGGCGGCCTCGCCTTCGAGCCGGGGCAGCGGGGCGCCTTTGGGGCGTTCGGCGATTTGTCGCTCCTGGTTCCGCGGTGGACGTTCACCGAGACCGCGAGCGCACGGCGAGTGCTGCTCGTTGCTCGCGCCGCGGAGCTCCGAGAGCCCGAGATCCTGCTGGAAGAGCTCTGCCGTGTCACGTGCCCGGTGGCCTCTCCGCGCCGCCCGAAGGGCGCTCTCGCCCTCGAAGACGCCGGGGATCGCGAGTTCATGCGGGCCGTGGAGCGGGCGATCCAGGCCATTTCCGCCTCGAGCCTCGACAAGGTCGTGGTCGTGCGCAGGGTGGGTCTCCGCGGCGAGGTGGCTCCCCACCCCGTGCTGGCCGAGCTCGCCGGCGAGTCCGGTTGTATCCGCTTCGCGTTCGGCCGAGCAGGAGCCGTCTTCGCGGGTGCCACGCCGGAGCTCCTCGTCACGACGGACGGTCAGTGCGTGCGCAGTGAGGCGGTGGCAGGGACAGAGAGCCGAGAGTTCCCTCCGGCGCGGCTCCTCGAGAGCGAAAAGGATCGGCGCGAGCACGAGTACGTCGTCCGGGACATCCGAGCGCGCCTGGTGCAAGAAGGCATCGCGCTCGATCCCATCCGCTCGGCGGAGGTGCGCACGCTGCGGCACGTGCATCATCTCGTGACGCCGATCACGGGCCGCGCGAGCGAACGACGCCACGCCCTCGACCTCGCCCTCGCGCTGCACCCGACCCCCGCCGTGCTGGGGCTTCCCCGGGCGCGCGCCAGGGAATTTCTGGCCCGAGAGGAGAGCTTCGAACGCGGCTGGTTCGCTTCGCCGGTCGGCTGGGTGGGTCTCGACGGGGACGGTGCCTTCGCGGTCGCATTGCGCTCGCTCCTGATCGAGCCGGGCCGCACGTGGCTCTTTGCCGGCGCCGGGATCGTCCAAGGCTCGTCGCCGGAGGGCGAGCTGCGAGAGACCCAGGCGAAGCTCTCGAGCGCGCTCGGAGCCCTCGGAAGCCCCACGACCCCTCCCTCCCTTTCCCGCGTGGAGCAGCTTTGAGCAGCGAGAGCTCGGCGTTCGCGGCGCTGTTCGTGCGGGCCCTCGCCGAAGCCGGCGTTGAGCACGCGGTGGCCAGCCCGGGCTCGCGCTCGACGCCGCTCGTACTGGCGTTCGATGCCGAGCCACGCATCACGCTGCACATGCTGACCGACGAGCGCGCGGCCGCGTTCTTCGCGCTGGGGCAGGCCAAGCGCAGCGCACGACCGAGCATCGTTCTGTCGACGTCGGGCTCCGCGGGCGCCCACTTCTACCCGGCGGTGCTCGAGGCCGAACGCGCGCTCTTGCCCCTCATCGTGCTCACGGCCGACCGCCCCTGGGAGCTCGCCAACACCCACGCCAACCAGACTTTGGATCAGCGAGCGCTCTTCGGCTCCCACGTTCGCGCGTGCCTCGAGCTCGGCGAACCCGACGCGCGTGCGCTGCCCTGGGTACCCCACGTCGCCCTCAGCGCCGTGCTCCATGCGCTTCGTCCCACGGGCGGCCCGGTCCATGTCAACGCGCGCTTCCGCAAGCCCCTCGAGCCCGGAGCCGACGACGTCGGCGCACCGCTCGCGCTCGGCATCCCCCGCCTGCACCTGCCCCGCCCCGCGTCGCCCGCGGTGCCCGAAGCGCTCCACCAGGCCATCGCACGAGCGCGGCGCGGCGTGGTGGTCGCGGGGCCGCGGCTCGGAGCCGCTGACCGAGATCGCGCTCTCGGCGCCGCCGTGGCTCGCTTCGTGGGAGAGAGCGGGTTCTGCCTGCTCGCCGAGACGACCAGCGGCATCGCGTACGGTCCCGAGTGCGGAGAGCTCGCGCTGCCCGCGTTCGATCTCTGGCTCGAAGCCGCGCTCGACGCGGGCGAGTTGCCCGACTTCGTGCTCCAGCTGGGCGCACCACCGGTCTCCAGCGCCTGGGAACGCTGCGCGAGCCGCCTCGCGGGCATCCCCCGCTGGCACGTCGCGCCGGCGGGGCTCCCGGATCCGACGGCGAGCGCCAGCGACTTCCTGCTCGCCGATCCCGAGGCCCTGCTCGCGCTTTTGCCGGGCCACGGCGAGCGGGACCTCGAATTCGCCGAGCGCTGGCGTTCTCGAGCCCACCGCCTCGAACGCGCGCTCGACGACGTCCATGGCGAGCCCAGCATCGGACGCGCGCTCCTGCGTTCGCTTCCGGCCGGCGCGGTGCTGCTCGTCGGCAACAGCCTGCCCGTCCGCGACCTCGACTGGTTCGCCGCGCGCTCGAGCGTACCCGTCGAGGTGCTGCACCAGCGTGGCTTGTCGGGCATCGAGGGTTTCGTGGCCGGGGCTGCGGGTGCGCGCAGCGTTCTGTCCCCGGAGCGGCCGCTCTACGCCCTCATCGGCGACGTCGCGCTCCGCCACGATCTGGGCTCCCTCGCCCTGCTCTCGAGCGTCGTCGGGCCGCTGACGCTGGTCGTAGTGAACAACGGTGGCGGCCGCATCTTCGACGAGCTCCCCGTGGCCCGTCGCATCGAGGAAGGCCGCCTCGCACGCTTGTTTCGAACCCCGGAAGACGTCGATCTCGCTTCGTTTGCCCGTGCCGTCGGCGTCGACTACCAGCGCATCGAATCTCCCGAAGGGCTTTTGGAGCTCGAGCCGGCTCCCATGGCGCGCGCGCGCATCGTGGAGGTGAGGGTCGCTGGCGGAGAGGGCGCGGAGCTCCGCAAGCGCGTCCGCGCGCTCGCCCATCGCGCGGAGGCCCGATGAAGCTCGTGCGCGTTTCGACTCCATCCGTCTATGCGAAAGAGCCGCCGCTCGTGCTCCTGCACGGCCTGTTCGGCGCGCCGGAATCGTTCCGCGAGCTGGTTTCGATCTTGAAATACCCCGGCCCGGTGCTGGCGCCGGTGCTCCCGGGACACGGCCCGGACCCCGAGCCCGTCGCGAGCTTCGACGCGACCCTGGCCGCCCTCGCCGCCGAGCTCCCGCGCCGCTGTCACGTGCTCGGCTATTCGCTGGGCGGCCGGCTCGCGCTGGGACTCGCTGCGCGGCACGCGGACACCTGCCTCCGCGTCGTCGCCGTCGGCGCGCATCCCGGCATCGCCGACCCTCGCGAGCGCGAAGAGCGTCAGCGCTGGGACGCGAGCCAAGCCGAGAGGCTCGCGCGCGAGGGCCTCGCGACCTTCCTCGTGAGTTGGGCCGAGCTCCCGCTCTTCGCGAGCCAAGCATCTCTCCCCAGGGCAAAGCAGGCGGAACAGCAGGCGATCCGCCTGAGCCACAGCGAGCGCGGCGTCGCGGAAGCGTTCCGCGAGCTCGGCACGGGCTCGATGCCGGATCTCAGCGGCGACCTCGCTCGATGCACGACTCCGCTCTGTCTGGTGCACGGCGAGCTCGACGCGCGCTTCGCCTCGCTCCACCGCGCACTCGGCGCGCGTGCGCCAGCCATTCGCGTCGCGAGCATCCGCGGCGCCGGACACAACCCAGTTCTCGAGGCGCCGGCCGAGCTCGCGCGCCTCGCCCACGAGTTTTTCAGGGCCGCTCCCCCGGCCCCACTGGAGAAGCACCCATGAGCCTACCGAGTTACCAAAAAGTGAGCGGCTTCGAAGACGTCGTCTACGAAACCGCTGACGGAATCGCGAAGATCAGCATCAACCGCCCGGAGGTGCACAACGCTTTCCGGCCCCAGACCGTGAAGGAGCTCATCCGCGCCTTCGAGCTCGCGCGCGAGGATCCGAAAGTCGGTGTAGTAATCCTGACCGGAGCGGGCGACCAGGCCTTCTGCTCCGGCGGCGATCAGCGTGTGCGCGGGAGCGCCGGCTATGTCGGCGCCGACGGAGTGCCGCGCCTCAACGTGCTCGATCTCCAGCGACAGATCCGCACTCTGCCCAAGCCCGTGGTGGCCATGGTGGCGGGCTGGGCCATCGGCGGCGGGCACGTGCTCCACTTGGTCTGCGATCTCACCATCGCGGCCGACAACGCGCGCTTCGGCCAGACGGGTCCCAAGGTCGGGAGCTTCGACGGAGGCTTCGGGGCTTCGTACTTGGCGCGCATCGTCGGCCAGAAGAAGGCGCGCGAGATCTGGTTCCTCTGCCGGCAATACGACGCACGTGCCGCCCTCGACATGGGTCTCGTGAACACCGTGGTTCCGCTCGCCGAGCTCGAGACCGAGACGGTCAAGTGGTGCCGCGAAATGCTGGCGATGAGCCCCCTCGCCCTGCGCTGCTTGAAGTCGGCGCTGAACGCCGATTGCGATGGTCAGGCGGGTCTACAGGAGCTCGCGGGCAACGCGACGCTGCTCTTCTACATGACGGAAGAGGGGCAGGAGGGCAAGAACGCTTTCCTCGAGCGCCGGCCGCCGGACTTCGACAAGTTCGGTCGACTGCCATGACGAGCACGACATCGGCTTGGGTGCAGGCCGCGCGCCCCGCGACTTTGCCGGTCGCGGCGGCGCCGGTCGTGGTCGGGGCGGCCGTGGCGAGCACGGCGGGCTCCGTCGCATGGCCGGCCGTGTTCGCAGCGCTCGGCGGCGCGCTCTTGATCCAGATCGGCACCAACTTCGCCAACGACGTCTTCGATCACGAAAATGGAGCGGACACCGAAGAGCGCCTCGGCCCGGTGCGCGCCGTGGCTGCCGGCCTGCTCTCGGCGCGGGCCGTCAAGCTCGGGATGGCTCTGGCCTTCTTCGGCGCGTTCTTGTTCGGGCTCTACCTGGCGGCGGTCGGAGGGATGCCCGTGGTCGTGATCGGCATCGCGTCCATCCTGAGCGGCATCGCCTACACCGGCGGCCCCTACCCACTCGGCTATCACGGGCTCGGAGACTTGTTCGTGCTGCTCTTCTTCGGGTTCGTCGCCGTGCTCGGCACGAGCTGGGTGGCCATCGGTCGGGTGCCCGACGCCGCGTGGCTCGCCGCGGTGCCCGTCGGTGCCCAGGCGACGGCGGTGCTCGTCGTGAACAATGCGCGGGATCACGTGACCGACGCACGCGCCGGCAAGCGCACGCTGGTCGTGCGTTTCGGCCGCCGCTTCGCCAGCTTCGAGTACGCGGGGCTGCTCGTCGCGAGCTACGTCGCGCCGGTCGTGATGTTCGCCCTCGGGCTCGCGCCCCGGAGCGTCCTTCTGGCGCTCGGGACGCTGCCGCTCGCAGCTTGGCTCGTGCGGCGGCTCTCGGCGAGCGAGGGCCGCGCGCTGAACCCTCTGCTCCCCAAGACGGCGCAGCTGCTTCTCGCCACCAGCGCCCTCCTGGCCTCGGGTCTCGCTTGGCGATGACCTGGCACGTCGTGCCCTGGGGCGGCGAGGTCGCCGGCGTGCGGAGTGCGCGCGTGGAGTTCCCGGAGCGACGTGGGCTCCTGGTCGTGTTGCGCGAGGATGACGTGTCTGGCTACGGCGAAGCGACGCCGCTGCCCGGCTTCGGCGACGACGACCTCCAGCGCGCAACGGCAGAGCTCGACGGTCCATTGCCGACGCCGGCGGACCGTCCGGGTGCGGTGTTGGCCAAGGTCGCCCGGTTCCGCTCGCCGAGCGCGCGGTTCGCCGTCGAGTGTGCGCTCCTCGATCACCTGGCGCGCCGCCGAGGGGTAGCCCTGCACGAGTTGTTTCGCGCCGACGCGAGGCCCGTCCTCCGCAGCGTGCTCGTGGGCGAGCTCGGCGCTGCCGGTACGCTCGAACGTGCGCAGGAGGCCGCGGAGCGCGGTGCGCGTGTGCTCAAGCTGAAGGCGACCGGTCGAAATCTGCAACACGACCGGGCTGCGCTGGTCACCCTGCGTTCCGCCCTCGGCGACTGCGTCCGGCTGCGTCTCGATCTGAACGGGTGCCTCACGCCCGACGAAGCCGGCGCGGCGCTCGCCGTCTACGGCAGCTGCGACATCGAGCTGGTCGAGGAGCCCACCTCGGCCGATGCCCTGTCGTCCCTCGGACCGGGCTCCGTTCCTTGGTTCGCCGACGAATCGGCGATCGACGCCGCGCGCTTCGAGGCCCTCCTCGCCCACGACCCCTGCGCCGGTTTCGTGCTGAAGCCCACGGCGCTCGGCGGCTTTTTCGCCGCGCTCGAACGAACCCAGCTCGCTCGCCAGGCGAAGAAGCGGGTGATCGTGAGCCACGCCTTCGACGGCCCGGTGGCGTTGGCAGCGGCGGCCGAGCTCAGCTTGGTGATCGGCGGCGAAGAGGCCCACGGGCTCGACGTCCACGCGGCGCTGACGGCCTTCCCTCGCGTCACGATCCCTCGACTCGGCGAGCGAGGCTCGCCCCTCGCCGTGGGTGTCCACCCGGCACCCGGGCTCGGCTTCGAGTTGGAAGGCCGGTGGCTCGCGTGAACATCGTTCCTTCGCCCGAACCGGCGCTGGTCTTCGACGACCGAACGGTCACCTACGCCGAGCTGGCAGAGCTCGCGCGCCGCACCGGCGGAGCCCTCGAGCGCGCCGCCCTCGATCCCGAGGCGCCGATCGCGTTCCTCGCCGAGCCCCTGCCGAGCGCGCTGATCCTGGCCTTCACGCTCATCGACGCGGGCATCCCCATGCTCCCGCTGCACCCGAAGAGCACCGCCTCCGAACGGGCGCGAACCGTCGCCCACGCGAACGCCGTGCTCGTCGAACCTCGAGCGCTCGATGCCAGCGGACCGGGGCCGAGCCCGACTTGGCTGCGAGGCAACCGCGGCGCACTAGCGCCCCTCGCCTTCGTCGCCACGAGCGGGAGCTCGGGCACACCGAAACTGGTCGAGCTCTCGCGCGGCGCCTTCGCGGCCAGCGCGCGCGCGAGCGGCGAAAACCTGGGCGACCTCCCTCGAGATCGCTGGCTGCTCGCGCTGCCGTTCGCGCACGTCGGCGGACTGTCGATCCTGACCCGAAGCCTCTCGGCGCAGCGCACCGTGGTCGTGGCTCCAGCCTTCGACGCCGCGAGCATGCTCGAGTGCATCCGCAAGTCGGGCGTCACGCTCGCCAGCGCCGTCCCGGCGCAGGTGCCCGGGCTCTTCGCAGAGGACACGCAAGGCTCGCTGAGCTCGCTCCGGGCGCTCCTGGTCGGAGGGGCGGCCTGCCCCCTGTCCTACAAACGCGAAGCCCGCGCGCGCGGCGTACCGCTCGTCTCGACCTATGGCCTCACCGAAGGCTGCTCGCAGATCGCGACGGAGAGCCCGTTCGAGCGGACCGATCCACCCGGATCCGACTGTGGCCGCGTGCTCGCGGGCATCGAGCTCCGCACTAGGGCGGGGCGCATCGCGCTCCGCGGACCGACGCTCTTCTCCCGCTACCTCGGCGAGCCCACGCGCGATCCCGAGAGCTTCTTCGTGACCGAAGACCTCGGCGAGCTCGACGAGCGCGGACGACTCAGCGTGCACGGACGCGCCGACGAGATGCTGGTGAGCGCAGGCGAAAACGTGCACCCCACCGCGGTCGAAGCCGTGCTCCTCGCCCACCCGGCCGTGCTCGAAGCCGCGGTGTTCGGCATCCCGGACGAACGCTTCGGCGTGGTGATCGCGGCGGCTCTCGTGGTGAGCGGCGCGCCGGAGCCGGTGCTCGCCCGCCTCAAAGCCGATCTCGAGCTCGAGGTTCCACGTCATGCCTGGCCACGCCGGGTCGTGGTGACCGGCGCACTCCCGAAGACCCCGCTCGGCAAGGTCGATCGCCGGCGAGTCGCCCGCGAGCTCGCCGCCTCCGTCAGCGGCTGGTGACGCCCGGCCGGCCCGAAAGGAAGTCGCGGAGCTCGCCGGGCACGGGCACCGGCTTTCCTGATGCGCCGTCGACCCAGACGTGGACCGTCTGCCCGATCGCCGCGATGGTGCCGCCCGAATTCCGGACCCGATGCCCGAACGTCGTGCTCGAACCGCCCACGCGGGCCAGCACGACTTCGACGGTCACCGCGTCGCCGAAGCGGAGCGGCGCGAGGTATTCCACCTCTGCCCGGACCACCGGCGCGGCCGCCACCCGCCGGGCGAGGAGACCCGGCACGTCGAGCCCCGCGCGTTCGAGCAGCTCCAGATAGGCGTCGGACATGTATTCGAGGGCGCGCGGAAAGAAGATGGTGCCGGCGGCGTCGACGTCCTGGAACGCGACACGCCGGCTCTGGGTGACGAGGGGGACCGCGGCGCCGACGATGGCATCGGGCTCGAACCGTTCCGGTCGCATCTCGGCTCTCGCATAACACGACCGTGAGCTGGCGCTCATGGGGGAAAGATGGGAAAAGACGCGCGATGAGTGATTCCGAGCTGGCCCCGGGACTCGAGCGCTATCAGCTCCCGCTGCTGCTCGGCGGCGGCCTCGCGCTCTACGGCGCATCGCGTTTCGACGCCACTCGGCCCATCGCTGGCGTGCTCCTCACTTACGGCTTCCCGGTGCTCGCGCTCGCCTTCGCGAGCTCGCCGCTCCGCGAGAGCAGCCTGTTCGGCAAGGCCCTCGGCGTAGGGGTCGTCGGCGCACTGGCGGCCGAGCTCGCCATCGGCCACGCGATGGCGCCGAACGTCCCGCTCTTCGCCCTCGTCCCGACCGGCGTCTTGACGGCGGCTTCGCTCACGGCCCTCGTGCTCGGCGCGGTGGTGCAGGCGGTCGCGAAAAGCCGCGGGATGCGCAGCACGTTCGCCGGTTGGCTCGGCATCGTGACGGCCCTCGCGCTCTACCTCCCGTCCCATGTTCGCGTTGGAAAGGACTCCCTCGACGCCTTCGTGGCGGCGCTCCTCGTTTCGCTCTTCTTGGGCGGCGGCGCCGGACTCCTGCTCGGAGGCTTGGCCGCGCGCTTCGTGAAGCGCCCGCCGAGCCCGAGCGCGCCGAAAGCGAAGAGCGGCTGATCTCGCTCACTCGGGCGCCAAAGCCCAGGGCCGCTCGGCGGTCGGCCGACGCTCCTTCGCCAGCCAGTCCACCACACGCTTCGCCCACTCTTTTCGAGCTCCGATGGTCGGGTGGATCTTGTCGTTCAGCCGCGGCATGTCGCCGTAGACCTGCTCGGTATCCATGTAGCGACAGGGCGCGACGTTCTCTTTGATCACCTGATAGAGCCCCTTCTCGCTGGTCCAGACGGGTGGAGCGATCCACACGCAGGGCCGGTCGCCCACGAGCTTCACGATCTTGCGCACGAGCGGCGCCCGCTGGGTCGGATCGGGCATTTTCACCTCGTTGGTGCCGAGGGTGATCAGGACCAGGTCGGGCTTGTACTGCGAGATGTACAGCGGCAGATCGAGGCCCCCGGCCCAACCCGGAATGTAGCTGGCGGTCTTGAAGCGCAGCATGCCCTTCACCTTGTGCAGCTTGAGCTCGTCGTTCAGCGCGACTCCGAGCGCCCCGGCCATGGAGTCGCCGATGTGCAACACGACCGTGTTTTCGGGGAGCGGCTCGCTCGCCTTGGGCGGCTCTACGGGCGGCGCTGCGCTCGGAACGGGCGCCGCGCTGGGCAGAGTGGGCACGCTGGACGCGCTCGACGCAGCCGCGCTCGAGCTCGGACCCGCGACCGGTGGCGACGTCGGGGAAGCGTCGGCGACAGCCGAGCGCTCCGGGCTCGTCGCTGGCTCGCGCCCGTCACCGGAGCGCGGAGAGCAGCCGGGGAGCCAGAAGAGGGCGAGCGCGAGCAGGCGA
>JAXLYN010000058.1:0-57732 GCA_046351435.1 Polyangiaceae bacterium | reverse complement strand
GAGCGGCGCGTAGTACCTCTTCCCGAAGTACTGCAACCCAACCTCGACGTCCTCTTCCTTCCCCGTAAACCCATAGTCCTCCCTGAACCCTTTCCACCTCCCCGGCCTGTAGTCGCTCTCCGTTCCTCCGTATGCCTGGTAAGTCCCTCGCTCAACGAGCTCGCCCGTGGCTTTGTCGATGACGATGCTGGTCGAGCCGAGGTGGTCGCCGGCTTCGAGTAGGATGTGCATCTGGCCGCCGGCGACGGTGGGGACGTCGGTTTCGTCCCAGGCCAGGCGCGCGAGGCGAACGCCGTGCGAGTACAAGAACGCGACCTCCGTCCACTCGGTCAGCTCGTAGTCTGGGGTACCCGTCGTGATCCACGCGGCTCGTCTGAGCTCGAGGGTCTCGAAGACGTAGACGGTGTGGCGCTCGGTCTCGTTTTCGTCGACCGAGGTCTTGAGGACACGCTGGTCACCGGCGTCGTAGGCGTACTTCAGGTGCGCGTCGGGGGTGGCGGTTGGGAGGGGGTCGGTCATCGCCGGTAGGGTCGCGACGTCCCAGCGGCGGGCGTCGGCGAGTCGGCCGACCTCGTCCCAGCGGTAGGCGAAAACCTGGTTGCAGTGGGCGCCGCTGGGGATGCAGGGGCCGTTGCGATCGACTTGCAGGCGTTTCAGGTTGCCGGCGTCGTCGTAGGCAGCGTCGAGCGAACCGCTGCGGGGCGAGCCCGTCGCGGTGTTGCTCGCACTGGTGAGCTGGTACGGCTTCGGGTCGCTGCCGCTGAGCGGCCCGTTGGTGATGGTGCCGAGCGAGCGATCGTAGAACCCGTCGGCGTCGTCGTCAGTGGCGGACGTGTTGCCCAGCCAGTCGTAGCTGAAGCTCTGTGAGAGGAGACGCTTCGCGAAGCTGACGTGGGGGCTCGGTAGGGCACGACGCGGGTCCTGGAGGCTCGGGGTTCCGCTGTTCTCGGCGTCGAAGGGAGAGATCCAAGTGTCGTCGCTGGCAGCAAACTGATACTGCATCGACACGAGACGGTAGAGGTCGTCGTAGTCCGCGACGCGAGTCACGGGCTTTGCGCCGGCGGGCCATTCGTCGGCCACCCGCGAGTCCGTGATCACCGTGGGGTTACCGACGATGTCATAGGTGAAGTTGTCGTCTTGGAGGATGTGCTGATAGGTCGGTTGGTGGTTCGACGTGTAGCTCGGCGCTGGCAGGTAGTTGCTAGGGGGTGAGGTCCAACCGCTGGGCGCGCTCCGGTCGGTGAGGATCCGGTCGGTGCGGCGGTGGCGCGCGGCCGTAGGCGTAGGTCGTCGTGGTTTGCGCGGCGTCGCCCTGCACGATCTCGGCCATGAGGCCGTCTGCGTGACGCGATAGAGGAGAGTACAGCGTGCCGTAGCTGCCACCGGCGGATTCTGTACCGTGCCGCGTGCGGAGTATTGCGTCGTCACGGCGTTGGTCGCGCCCGTCTGGGACTCCGTGGTGCCCTGGAGATTGCCGTTGGTCGCGCCGGTGGTGGCGGCGATCTCGCGGTCGGCGGCGTCGAAGACGAACACGCGGGAGTACCAGCGGGGGGCGTAGCGATTGTCGAGGTCTTCGTCGGGCGTGCCGGGCTTGGCTACGCGGACGGCAGACTTCCCGACTCGACCCCGGGGGTCGTGGCACGACATGCTGACTGAGGCGCGGTCGTACACGGCGACGAGACGGCCCGCGTTCAGGCAAGAGCTGGTGAAGAAGCCGGACGGTGCATCGGAAGGGACCGAGTCGTAGAGGTACTGGACCTCGATGCCGGTCCGGTTGGTGAGGTTGGGCGTGGAGTACGCAGCGTGCTGGGCCTCGCAGGGCGAATAGTCTTCGAGGAGTAGGCGGCCGGCGGTGTCGTACTCGAAGTTCACGCCGCAACCGCGAGCGTCGCTCGTTCCCACGAGGTCTCCGGCGTCGTTGTAGGCGTAGCGCCAGCCTTTGAGAGTGCTCGGGAGACTGGTGGGGTCGTCGGTGTAGCCCGTGCTGGTGTTGGGCTCGACGTTCAGCACCATGCGGCCCAGGCTGTCGTAGCGCATCCAGCGCACGACCTGGTTCGACGTGCCGCCGAGCTTGCGCGTGATCTTCTGGGGCTGGCCAGTGGGAAGGTAGGTGGTGGTGGTCTCGCGCTCGCGGATGGTCGTGCCCTCCTTGAAGCGCTCGATGCTCGCTGCGGTGCGACCATGACCGTCTTTGGTTTCGGTTGCGTAGGTCTGAAGATGGGTAGTGTCTTCACGGTCGGCTGCGTCCCAGAGATCCGTCGAGAGCGCGTGGTAGAAGCTCTCGAGCGTCACGGTCCCGTCGAGGTCACGGGTCAGTCGCTGCCGGCCGAATGCATCGTAGCTCTGCGACCCCGCGGGAGCGCTCGCGCTGGCTTGGAGGTCGAAGGAGCCCTCGGGCCCCGAGTAGAACGAGTCGAGATACTTCTTCTCGACGGCGCCCTTTGCGTCGAACGTGACGCGCCCGCTGGCGATCCACCCCGCCGCGTCCCCGGCCTGCGCGTCGGCCTCGCTGATGGTGACCAGAGTCTGCCCGAAGCCGTCTACATAGCTCCAGGTCTCGAGGTAGCTCGCGGTGTCGACCGAGCCTTGGTCTTGGGTCTCCGTCCTGACGATCGAGTGGTAGGCCGGCGCGGACGGTGTGCCGAGGTCGGTCGGGAGGTAATACGTGAGCTTGACGCTCGGGGTCGTATTCTCGGCGCTTTGACCGTCGGGGCGCGGACGGCGGATCGTCGTGAGGCGGCCCAGGCCGTCGTAGGCGACGTAGGTCGCCACGTCGTTCATGTCGCGCACGATGGTGACCTGTTCGAGGCCGCGGTCGTATCCGGCGTTGGTCGCCAGCCAGTCGCCATCGCAACCGCTGGTGTAGATCTTTTCGCTCGTCGGTAGCTGCTTGTAGGCCGAGTCGTAGACGACGTCGCGGCACCGCGAGCTCGCGCCAGTCTCGCGCGTCAGGTTGCCGAATTCGTCGTAGGAGTTGCTCGATGCGCTAATCTGCCCGTCGCTCGAAGCGTCGCTCGGCGTGGGCGCGACCGAGCCACTCGTCTCGTGGAAGCGATCCAGACCGAGGGTGTCGGTCAGCGTGAGGTAGGTGTCGACTGGGGCGCCCTGGACGGAGTAGCTGATCTCCGTCGGGTTGAGCTGGCCCAGGAAGTAGACGGAGCCTTCGACGTAGGACGACCCAGTCCGCCAGAGCCATCCAGTCGGGTCCTCGTCCGGCCGCGTCGGCGCGGTGTGCGTCGTGATGATCTCGTCCGCGTCGCCCCCCGGGCATCCTTCTATGCAACCGTAGGCGTATGACGCGAGACGGTTGCCGAACAGGTCGACCCCGACGCGGCTGAGCGTTATCGCGGCGTCGCCGGACTGAAACGGGAATTTCACCTTCTCTTGAGTGTCAGAAACACCGGGCAGGTACCTCTCGACGACGAGGCCGACCGTGCTCGGCGTGCTCGTCGCGGCCACGAAGTTCGCGGTGTCATAGAGCGCAGCGTACTTCTTGAATTCGAAACCGTGCCGAACCTCGCGCCCGTCCAGGCCCGTGTACAGACGGCGCAGCTTGTACACGCTGAGCTCCGTCGACAGGTAGTTGCCGCTCTCGTCGCGCCTCTCCGTGAGCTGAGGTAGCCCTTTCAATGCCTCGCGAGGGTTGTCGCGCCAGCGTTCACTGATGGCGCAGGCGGAGATTCCGTCGTTCGGATCTTCGTCGACGCACTCGCCGAGCAGGAACGTCGTTTCGGTGATGTCGGTGGGGCTGTTGGCGTCGCCCAGGCGTTTGGCGGCGGCCTTCTGGAATCCCCGGAACTCGCGCTGGCGTCCCTCGTAGATCGGGTCCGCGTAGCTGTATTCGGTGACGCGCTGTTTCACGCCCGTACCAACGAGGCTCAAGTGGCTGGTCTCGACCACCGTCTTGACCACGTGAGCGACCGTGGGCATGCGGGTCTTCCAGGGCTTGCCCGCCTGAGTGGCCGCGAGCATCTCCGCAGTGGAAGTGGAGTACGAGAGGGTCGTGGTCTTCCCGAGGCCGTTCTCGACCTTGGTGAGCACGCTCGGGCGGCTGCCTCCGGCCAGGTCGATGTACTGGTAGTTGCTGGCGGTGCCCCAGAGCACATCACGCGTGCCCGAGCCGTTCACGTCCACCAGGCGTACGCGATTCATGAAGCCGGGACTCTGCGGCGTGCCCTTGATGATGTGCCGCTCGGTCCAGCCGTTGCCGTCCGCGTTGAGCCAGACGTCGATCTCGCCGAAACGAATCTCGACCAGATCGGAGAGACCGTCTCCGTTCACGTCGTCGAGTCGTAGGCCCTGGCCCTGGACGTCCGAGTAGAACGGCGCTTTCGCCATGGTGACGTGCCGGTTCGCTCCGAAGCTCCCCGCGGGGCAGTCATCGCGCTTGCCCGTGCCCCAGAGCCCGTTGCCGCGTCCGGGCCAGTAGATGATCTCGCCCTGGTGGATGCGCACGATGTCGGCGATACCGTCTCCGTTCATGTCGGAGAGCTTGATGTCCGGATCGCTGAACCGAACTGGTGTCGCGCTCCACGGCACGCAGGTTCGAACGGGCTCGGTCGAAAGTGTCGCCGTCGCAGGTCCGGTGGGGACGGCCTGTCCGAAGCGGCCGTCGCCGCCTGGGTAGCGGCCGAGGGAGAAGTAGGTCTGCACCTCGGTCCCCGTCGTCACCACCACGTCGACCAACCCGTCGAAGTCGACGTCGACCACCTGGGTGTCGAGCCCGTCTTTGCCAAGATCGATCTTGGCGCTCAATCCGTCGGCGGTGTCCACCGCACGCCCTTTCCATGACCACGCGCCGGCCGTCTGCACCGCGCCGTACACCGCATAGGTCTTCACCTTGGGCATGTGGAGTAGATCGCTGATGCCGTCGCCGTCGAGATCCAGCGCCGCGACGTTCAGGTTCTTGAGGCTGATGGTGTTGGCATCCGCCCCGAGCACACCTGCGACCGACATCTTCACGACGGGGCCAAATGTGTTGGCCTCCCCGGTCGCGCCATTGAAGAACACGCCGTGCCCCGCGCCGTAGGTGCCCGCGGCGGTCACCAACAAGTCGGGCAACCCGTCGGCGTCGACATCGAACAGGTCGGACAGCTCCTCGTCTACCGAGTGCGGCGGGCTGCTCTTCACGGCGGTGACCCGCTCGTCGAAGCCCTCGAAACCGGGCAAGTCCGCGGTTCCGGAGGTGCCGCTCGCCGTGTAGGGCGTGACGTGGCTGTAGCCGAACTTCATCGCCGGAAGCCGAGCGCAACCCGTGGACTCGGGGAAGCCTTCGTTTCCGTCTTCGACGGGTACGGAGCTGTCCGTTTCCGCTGCACCGCAGCGGCCCTCCACCTGCACGCTCTCGAGCAGGGCGCCGTGCCATGCTTGCGCGTAGGTCAAATGGTAGCGACGCACGAGCTTGCGCGGCGCCTGTGGCGCCTTGGTCTGACGCAACGTCGATGCGGGAGAGGCGGAGCCGCTGTTCCAATTTTCCACCCCGTGCGATACGACGTGGTGGGATCACTACGAGTTGCGTAGCTGAGCCGCGTGGTGCGCCCATTGGTCGAGCGGTTCGCTCGAAGGCGACTGTCGCGGGCGGCGTGTCGTAGATGTCCGACGGGCACGCGCTGCCGCCGTCCTGAAAATAGCGATATGCAACCAGGTTGTTGGGTGCTGGGTAACCACTCGCGGGGTTTGCGTCGCCGTAGGTGTCATACTGGCGCACCAGGTGCCAGCGGTAGATCTCGCTCGTCTTGTCGGGGTTTCGCTCGAGCCCGCTGGTGTAGTTGCTCCCGTCGAGCGGGACGCCGAGCTCCATGGTCACGCCGCTCTTGTCTTGCACGCGCCACGTGAGGTGATTCGGTGACCAGAAGAAGCGCAGAAACGAGCCTTCGACGCGCGGCCGGAAGTACTGCCAGCCGTGCGCCCAGACGGGCATGGCTTCGCCCTCCAGCGCACCTGCGCAAGTCGTCCCACTCACAGTGCAGATCGGCACCAGCTCCTGTCCGCCGTTGAAGACGAAATGGTCTTGCTCCGGGTGCCAGCTCGCCAGATCGTCGTACTTCGGGACGCCGCGGTCCGTTTGGCGCGCGATGAAAGGAACCCCAATCTGCCAGCCGACACCGGCCACTCCGAATCCACCGCTCGAGCTATACGACAGCGCAAGGCTCGGCTGGGCGCCGCCGCGTGCTCGAGGCAAAGCGATGGGAACCGAGAAAGTCGCGATGCCCGTCGAGAGCTGCGCGCTGAAGCTCTCCCCCATGCCCTGCACGGTTCCGCTCCCCGCCGGCACGCTGATGCTCTTGCTGGTGACCCCGCTCTTGTCTGCGCCACTCGGCAGCGCCGTCGGCTCGAGCGGGGCGAACGCCCGCGCCGCAGCAGACCACGCGGGGGCGATGGGGTCCGCGGAGGTCATCGGCGCTTTGGGCTCGGCTTCCGTGACGTTCGGCGAGCTCGCAGCGGGAGCGTCTTCGCTCGATTCGAGCTCTTCCTCCGCTCTGGTGGTGACGGCCGGAGGCGGCGGGCTCTCGCTGGGGTCTCCGCTCACGGCTAGCGCACTCCGGTGCGGGGCCCCAAGCCCCGCGGTGAGCGCGAGGATTCGGAGTGCGCGGACTCGGTGGACTCGTTGCCAAAGGCCCATCATTCCATCCCTCCTTCCGGCGCGAGTCGGACGACCGGGAGCGGAATCAGCTCCGCGACCACGTCGGGCAGGCCTTCCACCGATCCGAACACCTTCGCGTGATCGTCCCAGGCGGTCACGATGGCGCCGCCTGATCCGAGCGAGCCCGAAGCAAGCGCCGGGCGCTGCTGATCTCCGGTCCGGTGCCCTGGGCTTCGTGGCAGCGCAATCTCGACCGCCGAGAGATCGAGCGTCGGTGTCCCGCCGATCACCGACCAGGAGAGAGGCTTCAACCAAAGCTCCTCGTCTTCGACCGTCGCGAGCACCGCCTGAGAGCGCCACGCAACAAACAAGCGATCCCCCGTCGCGATCACGTTCCCCTGGGATTGGCCCAGGGTTGGCGTGCTCGAATACGGGGGCACGAGCGGAGTGAGCTCGAATGATGCCGGCGCGGTACTGGCCTGAGTGTCGATGACCATCCCCCGAAGTCTCGCGGTAACACCTGCCGTGCCGCCGACCGTGTACGCCAGAAGGAGGTGGGTCGAATCGAGCTCCGCGAGCGCGGGTCGGTCGCCGGTGGGCCCGAAGGAGTAGTTCTCCGTCGACCATTCCTTGCTGCCGGACCGGACGATCACCTTCTCGTTCACCGGGCCGCTCGACGAGCGATACGCGATGGCCCACCCGCTCGCGAACGGCCCGAGTGCGACGCTCGCCTCGTTCGCAAATGTGGCGCTCAGAACCTCTTCGCCACCCTTGGCCGCGCCATTCACGTCGAAGCGCCTGAGCCGCACATCGCGCAGGTTCCCGCTCTTCGACTGGTCCGTGAACGCGACGACGAGCTCGCTCCCAGTCCAGATGGCATCGGGCTGGTCCTGGTTGCCGACGGTCGTCGAGTTCACGCGCACGAGCGCGCCCGTGTTCGACGACACCGCGTCGACGATCCGAAGCGCGACACCCCGGCCGTCTCCGTCGCCGCTCAGGTCCGTGTAGACGATGGCATACTTGCCGCCTGGAAGCGCAGCGACACACGGATCGGCGTCACTGGAGATCGTCGATCCGCTCGCCACGGCCAGCGTAGGGCCGGGAGTCCCGTTCGAATTGAACGCTCGCAATCTCAGCGTGTAGGGCAAGACACTGGTGTCGGCGAGAGCGACTGCGAAGCCGCCCGAACCCGCGGCGATGGGATGGCGACAGCGCCCGAGGCTGCGATCTTGTGGCGGCGCGGTTCCCCCATCTGAGCCCGGGCCCGGCAACACCAGCACGTCGTTGACGCGACAATCACTCGAGCAGGAGTCGGGCGGCGAGGAGCCGGTGCCGTCGTCGCATTCCTCGGTGATTGGATCGCGAACGCCATCACCACAGAACTGCGAAACCGGCGCGTCCACGGCTGCGTCGGGCATGGAGGCGTCGCCCGCGTCCGCGTCCGGAGTGGCGCCCGCGTCCCCGTCGGAAGCGTCTAGGTCGCCACCGGAGCCACCGCTCCCCGAGGCTCCGGCGGCGCCTGCTTCGCCGCCCGCCTCGATCAGGGCGTCGGGTTCCTGCTCAGCGGTGGCGTCGACGGTGTTGCCGGCCGATCCGCCGCTGCCCCCGCCTCCCGCTTGATCGATTCCAGCGTCCTCGGGGCTCGTCCGCCCCGTGTCACCCTCGTCCGTCCCACAGGCGACGACGAGGGTGACGGCGAAGACGAAAGCGCGCCCCAGGATGGCCGCTGCGGAGCCATCGGTGGCCGCCAGGCGTGATCGCGTCATGGCGGAGCCTCACTTCTGCTGAGATGCCTTGTCGATTCGCGACCAGTAGCGGTAGTTGAGCACGACCTGGATGTCCTCGACGTGGCTCCAATTGAGCGCCGGGTTGTCATAGACCCGGAGTCGATAGGTACCTTCCAACGGCCGCCCGCGGAGCTCCACTTTCGTGAATTGCGGTTGGGACAGCAGCGCCTGGTCAGCGGAGCTCACGGGGAGCGTGATGAAGCGTTCCGCCGCAAGGGCCTTGGCGAAACGCACTCCGCCGATCCCGAAGTTGAACTCGTGTGCGTCTCCGATGTGGTTGATGATGGGCGCCGCGGTGGCCACATGCTCCAGCGTGTATTCCAGGTAGGGCGAGCCGAAGCAGGAGGGTGTCGGCTTCTTGGTGCAGTCGACCACGCCGGTGCCCACCACGTTGAGTGCTAGATTCACGTGCCGGTAGTTGTAGTTGTCTTGCGCGACCTTGCCGGCAAGCGCCGAGCCGGCGATGGACTCCCCCAACTTCACGTTGAAGGGAGCCCTGAGCTCGTAGAAGCAGTTCTTCGCGTCGCACCCGTACTCGAACGCGTGCCGGAACACCTCCGCGTTGCCTTCTGCGCACTTCCCCGTGAGCACCAAGCGGCTTGCGTCGGTGGCCTCGTAGGGGCTGACGCTCGCCGCCGATGCGGCTTGCTCCAGCTGAACGTCCGCTATCACCACGCTCCCGAAGGACTCTCCGGGCTGCGTCGGTGAAAACACGACGTGGTGCTGACCGACGGTGCTCGTCGTGAACGCCACCACGCGGCGCTCGCTCCACGGGTTCGGAACACCGCCATCACCCGTGACGGGCACGTTCGGTTGCCCCGTGAACTGCGCGACCACGTTCCAGTTCGAATCGTAGACGCCCACGAAGTAGTTGGCGGGCGGCCCTGCGCCGGCGTCGGGGCCGGACGCCGGCAATGGTCCCGGATCCGTGGCGCTCGCGCCCCACGAACGATCGAACCAGGAGAGCGCAAACGAGCCGACGGTCAGCTCGACGGTCTGGTGTACCGATCCCGCCGGCGCGCTGGCGTTCGGCGAAGACGGGACCCCCGCGTCGACGCCGGCCTCCAGCCCGCCATCGAGGACGTTCAGGTCGCTCGGAGCTGCGTTGTAGCGCCACGTGGTCCCCTCCCGCGGTGCGATCCCCGGGGGCGCCAGCGGTGCCGAGCTCAAGCTCAGGTTCGAGCCCGGCATGACGTCGAGGCACTTGGGGTCACCGTCGTCACACGTCGTGCGAATCCAACCGCGCGGTGGAATGCTCCCGTCTTCCTCGCCCGCTTCGAGGCGAGTCAGATCGTGGGAGAACAGCAATAGGTTCTTCGATGGCCTGAAGCAAGTGCCCTGCGGACCCAAGAGGTCGTCACGAATCGAGAGCACGGCGACGTCATCGCCCTCGTGAGACGGGTACTTGATGTTGTAGAACTCGACGAACTTCTCGAGCTTGTCGGTGTAGTCACCAATGTATGGGTCGACGTACTTGTCCCAGATGATGCTCTGGACGGTCTCGAAGATGTTGCTCTCGGGGGTGGCTGCTTTCCGGAGTTTCTTGTAGTCGATACCCTGGAAGCTGCAGACGTCGTCTGCCCAGATCGACGGTGCCTCCAGCGTCCCCACCTCCTCATCGATGTCTTCGAGGCGCATCCCGATGCGCTGCTCGATGGCCAGACGGGCCATGTACGCCAGGTACTGCGCGTCACGCAGCGCGGTCTCGTATCGGCGTTGCGTGATGTCGTACTGCCGCCGGAGGACGGTGTTCACCGGGTACGTGCTGGTGACCTTGCCGTCCGAGTCGGTGGCGAAGTCGGCGCCGAGTCCTTTGGCGGCATGGTGTTGCGCCTCCTGCTCCTTTTGTTCGAGGGACGAAGCGGTCTTGAACGCTGGTCACGGCGATGCGCATGGACTCGAGTGCTTCTGGATGTTGGTGTAGTGCGTGCCGGTCTCGTCCTTCAGGCCGAGGATGCCGCTGACGGCGTTGGCCTTCGTCCAATGCGAGCGCCTTGATCTCCTTGCGACGAGTTGCTGTGCGAAGCTCTGCGCGTCGATTGCTCCCTTGACGGCCTGCGCATCACCGCCGGCCGTTGGGTTGACGGATTTCTTGATGCCATCGACGACCTCGACCGCCGCCTTGGCGAGCCCGGCGTGGAGTCCGATCTCCTCCATGGCGAGCTTCTTGAGCTCGAGCTGGTTCTGCAAGTTCGCACCCTCGAGTGCGATGCGAGCGTGGCGGATGGCGCCGCTGATGCTGGCCAGCTCGTTGGAAATCTCGAGCCAGCCGGTCACGAGCGCCGACAAGTGCTCCCGATATTGCAGCACGAGCTGTCCGTGCTCCCCCTTGTAGGTTCCCGAACCCACGGTGCCGCTCTGGGCGTCGCTGACGACTCGCTTGGGGACTTGAGTCAGGTAGAGCCGACTGAGCTTCTTTCGGAGCTCGATGGACTGATCCAGCAGCCAAGTCTCGAGCTTGGCGATGTCGGCGGGTTCGGTCATGGCCGGCAACGGGTCGCCGCCGAGGATCGAACGGTAGCCGGCCCCGAGAACGCAGGTGAGCGCCAGCGCCTGCGAAAGCTCGCGCGCCGCGTCGCAGCTCGTGAGCATTGGGTTGTTCGAGTTGACGAAGGTCTGTGCACGCTCGCTCGGGGTGCAGCTGGAGGGGAGCAGCGCCGAACGCGTGAAGCGCGTGTGGTAGGGCATCCACGGCACGGCACCCCCAGCGAGCTGACCAACGTCTCTTAGGCAGGCCAACTTGACGGCCCCTGCACTGAAGTCGTTAGCCACGCTCCACGTGTGGTTGCACCCTTGCGGGTCCACGCTCGGCTTGCTGTCGTACCAGTCCGGGTTGGACTGGTGCATGCCGACGAGCGTCGGATATCCACCGATCGATTGACCCGAGTAGCCGGGCATCACGTCGCTGTGTTTTCGGTCGCCCGACCAGGTGAAGAGGTCTTTCACCCAGGACTTGGTTCTGCCAGCCACCAAGAGCGTTGACTTGCCGTCAGGCGTGGAGCAGAGCTTCTCGACCGACTTGTCCGGGTATTTGAGTTGGCGATGCTTCTCGATGGCCTGCGCCTTCTTCGAGACCTCGAACGCGCAGGCGCCGGAGCCGTCGACTCGAGCGCCCGAGAGGAGCCCACCTTGATTCGTGATCCAGGTCGCGAGCTCGGGCTGTGGCGGGAACGTTCGCGCGACGTTGCTGGCCGTCAGGTGGATGTGATGGGCCGCATCGTCGTAGATGGCCCGCTGCCACGCTGGGCGGCGAGTGTCGGCCGCCGCGGCCGACGCAAACCCACCATTGATGGCGACCCCTTGCGCCTTATTGATGATCTGGACGTCTTTGTCGGAAATCTTACCTCCGTCGTCGGAGGCCAACTGGAGTTGATAGTTCGAGCCCACGAGGTCGAACTGACCTTTTCCGTAGAGGGTCAACGCGTTGGCGCTGTCGCCAGATGCCATGCCGTTTGCGGCAGGGACTGGCAGCGTATACAGGTTGACCGGAAGCTCCCCGGACATCGCCGCCATGAGCCACATGGCTCCGGTCACGTCTTGCAACAGCTCGTCGCGCTCCTCGGCCTGGGCCACGTTGATGGTCCCGAACACGTCGCGAAGCTGAGTGGCGAGCTCTTTGGCGGTCGGCGAGCTCAGGGCGTCGCACTGCGACTGGCAGTGCGGCCAGTAGCCCGCCGTCGTGGTGCTCATGACGAGCAAGCCATCCAGATGCGCCTCCCAGTGAAGATCGGGAAGTACCTTCAAGCGCAGCGCTTTGAGCACGGAAGCCATGCGAGCGGCGCTGCCGTCCTCGCTCGTCGCGATGTCGTTCAGGCTCTTTCCGTCGAAGCTGGAGCCGAGGGAAGCGACCGCGGCGAGCTGGCGGTCGCACTGGAGCGGGACGATCTCCCCGGTCGCGTCGGGGTCGTAGTATTCGGTGATTCCGAGCGCGCCCGAGTTCTGCCGGATCCAAGTCTCGGACTTCTCACAGAGCGGGTTCGTGTTGGTTGCGCAGTTCAAGACGTCTTGCTTGACCTGCACTTCGGGCGGGGGCGTGGTGGTGAGGTGAACCAGCTCGAACCGAGGTTCATGGAGGCAGTCGTTTAGCGTGGAGTCATTGGAGGTCGCCTTCACCTTGCCGTTGCCGATCTCGATGTTGTCGATGGCGCTGAAGTCCCCGCAGATCTTCCCGAGTTCTTCGCCGGCGGCCTCTCGCCTGAAGTCCTGTTGGAGTCCGAGTTCGACCAGCTTTTCCCCCAGCTGGTCCGCTTGCGCCGCAGCCTGCTTCGCCAGCGTGAGGTAGTGCTTCCACGAGCTCTCGAACGAGTCGGAGTCCGACGTGAGCTCGTTTTCGAGTGGCACGAAGAAGTCGCGGGGCACTCCGGAGATGCAATACGCGGGCGAGCTCCCCGTGGACGGTTCGCCGAGCTTGGAGCCGTTCACGTCCCACTTCGGTGAGACGCCGAAGATTTCGTTGGCGAGCTTGCGCTGGTAGTCGCTGACGAGGAAATAGCCAGGCCGCGCTCCGAAGGGGTACTGCCGGAGCGCAATGGTCGTCAGGATCTTGCCGAAGCCGGGGTTCTTCGGATCGTTACGGGCTACGATGTAGAGCGCGTCCTGAGGTGCTTGGCCCACCGCCGTGAACGTGGGAGCAAACTGGGTCGGGCCCATCGAGAGCGGGAACTCGAGCTCGAGCGCTCGACCGTCCCCACCGAAGACCTCGGAGTACTGGTAGGTGTCGCCGTCCACCCACTCATTGGTGGGCGTGCGTAGGTAGTCCGCCTCGAAGTCGGGTGGGCAGGACTTCCTGAGCCTCGCGGCGCAGTCGGCCACCCACGGCTTGCCCCACACGGCGACGATGCGGCCGGTCATCTCCGAAGGAGAAGCGACTCCCAAGTCGTCGGGACCGATGCCGAGGAGGCGGACGTAGAGGTTCCCATCGAACTCGGCCTGGAAGCCGTACGTCGGCCCCGTCCACGTTCGGAGCTCCGCGGCGCCGGCGTCCGCGAGCCGCCACAGCCGCTCGGAGCTCCATCCGGCAGTCAGCGCCCCGGTTTGCGAGAGGCGGCGACGGAAGGTGTCCCCGATCATGAACGCGTCCTGGAACACCGTGACCTTCCCCATGTTGGCGGTGCCCCAGGGGACGGGCGTGAGGACTTCGAAGCACTGCGACGCGGCTTGCGCGGGACCGACGCGCGCCATGATGTCGGTGGCGACGTCGCCGCGCTGCATTCCGCCTTTCAGCACGTTTCCGCCCAGGCTCGCGACATCTGCTTCGAGCGCGCCCGAAGGAACGAGCGCTACTCCCGCGGGGTCGGCTGCCGGGATCCCGGCCGTGTTCTCCGCCGCCCCGGTGAGAAGCCGATAGGCGCCGAAGCTTCGGTCGAGGGCGAACCTCAGATCGGCGGGATTCACCCCGTCCACCATCGCCTCGATGGACTGCTTCCGGAGCGCGAAGGCCGGATCATTCACCGATGACATGCCGGCGTCGAGCGCCTGCGACAGCACGAGCTGCTTCTTGACGGCTCCCACGACCGTGCCGAAGGTTCCCGCGCTCCAGCTTGCCTCGAGTGCCTGGTTCGGAATGACCAGGCCGGCTCTGTCCACGAGTTGGGTGGCGAACTGCTGCGCAGGCTTGCGCACCTTCCGATCTTGCCAGCGCGCGCTCGTTCCGCCGCCCATCGCCTCGGTGAGCAGCTCCATCGCCGTGTACCCTCCGCACGCCGGATCTCCCGACGGGACGGGCGCCGCCGCGCCGGACGAGAAGCTGGGCGGCGCACCCCAACCACTGGGGCGCGGGCTCTCCCAGCGCCCGAACACGACTCGGAACGCGTGCGTGAGGGAGTTGTAGGGCGCATCGGCATCGGACTTTCGGCCCCAGTAGAGCTCAGGCCCCCGACCCGGATCCGCCGCGCGTGAACGCTGTCGCTCCGCGCCGGCCAAGTCGGCCATGACCGAGTCGTCGATCAGCCTGCGGAGCAACCGCCCCGCAGCGCGGAGGGTCTGCGTGTTGTGGGTGAGGCGGAGCTCCGCGAGCTCGACCCGGTTGTCGATGTCCAAGGCGAGGTTCTTGTCGAAGAACGGCGCTCCGTTGCCATAGATCACCGAGACGTTGGACTCGTAGTAGCCGTACGAGCTGGACTTGCTCCAGGCCGTGGCGCACGTCTCCTCGGGAGGCACCCCCGTCGGCTGTTCGAGGTCGAGTCGGGCGAGGTTCGCAAGAACGTTGATGGCCAAGTCGCGAACGACGAACTTGTCCTTGGTGCTTTGCGGAGGAATGACCCATTCATCGTGCATGTACGCGGGCGCCGCAGAGCCTTCAGGATTCTTGGTATAGGTGACGAGTCCAGAATTCAGTGACGGCCACGTGATGGGTGCCACGGCGTTGGCGATTTCGTTCAGCCGGTCTGCCGCGCAGAGCAGCACCTCTTCCACGGCGAGGAGCTCTTCGCACGTGCTGAACGTGGTGGCGCCGGTAGACTCGTTGAGCTTCTGCTTGAAGACGAACCAACTGTCGTTCCCGCCGTTCAGCGGCATCCAAGGCGGCGTCAGAGCAAGCGCAAAGTCGTTGTCGTCGAGCCGGCACTGAGCCACCGCACGCATCAGGAGCAAGTCCGTCGAGCCCGCCTCCGTGTCCGAGATCACGGTGCCCCCGTCCGATTCCACCTTGATGCTCGGCTTCGAGCCCGGGCCGGTGAGCCTGACCGAGGCTTCAGAAGATCCGGTTGCCGGTTGCCCTGCGCTGATCGTGAGGGCCGGCGGAAAGTCCACCAATACTTCGCCGCTCGCGGTCTTGGCGACCACGTGGATGGCATACTCCTCGTACTCGCTGGACGGCTTTTCGGGCTTCTTCGCCGACACACCGTCGCCATCACCGGAACACGAAAACGCTGTGCTGGTCAGAATCGAGAGCGCGAGGCCGTATGCGCGAGTGGACATGCATCGTTCTCCTCGGGCGCCACGCAGACCGACCGAACGACGGATCTCGCGGAGCCCAAGGAGACGCTATCGGAGCGTGTTCGCTCGCAGATTTTGAAATGCTTTTGAAAACCTGCCACCGCGCCGCATGCTCGCCTACATGAACGCGCACGCGTCGCGGTGACTCGCTACTGCCAATACTCCCCGGCGGTGCAGTAGTTCTGGAACCCCTTCTCGATCAGGATGTTCCGTGCTGGCGCGTTCGGGTCGTCGGTGGCGACGTAGAAGTAGATGCTCTGAACTCCCGTGGTCGATAGCCGCGCGCAGCCGTTGGCGTACTTGTTCGTGACGCAGAAGTCCGGGTAGAAGCTCGCGAAGACCCGCCAGGGCTTGCCCACCGTGAGCTTGTAGCCACCCTGCACGTTGAGCAGTGCAAAGTGCATCCAAAAGAAGGGGGCTTGCCCGGCGTCGGCGGGGCAGCTCCAGCCGCAACCGCCATCGGGGTTCGACGGCGTCCGGGCGACGTAGTGACTGGCGAGGTTCTGGTCGATGCCGTTTCCGCCATAGTGCGCGCACTTGCATGCGCCAGCCGAGCCGCACGACGTCGAGCAGTTGACGTTGATGGGTTCTGTCGGGCAGGGGTCGTCATTCGGCCCCAGACCGGAGTCGGTCGCGTCGGCAGCGTTCTGGTCTGCGCTGGCGTCGCCGGCGTCGGCGATGCCGCCGCTGCCTCCGGTCGAGCCGCCGTCGCTCGTCCCACCGCCGCCGCTCGTCCCACCGCCGCTCGTCCCACCGTCGCCGCTCGTTCCACCGCCGCCGCTCGTTCCACCGCCGCCGCTCGCGCTCGAGCCCCCGTCCCGCCATTTCCGCCCCCGACGCCCGAGGTTCCGCCACTTCCGGCTCCGCCGGTTCCGCCCCCGACGCCCGAGGTTCCGGCGTTTCCAGTTCCGCCGCTTCCGGTTCCGCAATCGCAGACGCTCCACTTGCGATCCGCCCCGCAAGCCTGGCCTCCCTTGCAGGCTGCGGGGCCCACGCACTCGCGGGTAGATTGCGGCTCGCAGCCATCGCTTTCACCCGACGCCGAATCCGAGCCGCATGCGTTGGCAATCAGTGCCGCCATGCCCGCGATGGCCACCGCAATGCTCCTGCTCGCTACTCGCGTCGTTCGCATTCTCGCTCCGTTCATCACGCCCTCGAATCCGGTTCAGTACCTGTTGCCCCCGCACATGGACACGCACGTACCTTGGACCTCGTCACAGCGTCCCATGCACGTGACCGACGAGGTGCAAGTCTGGCCGTTCGCGGAGAGGCTCACGCACGTGCTCGTGGCGTAGCTGCAGCCAGCCCCGGGGCCGCAGCCGTCGAACTTCCCAGCGCAGGCCACGCCGAGGGGAATGGGCGTCGCGCAACTGCCGGACGCGCACTGAAGCCCGTCTTGGCAGTCACCGGCGTAGAGACACGGCGTACCCACGCCGCCCAGGGTCGAGCAGCCGAGCTTCGAGTTGCAGACCAGGTCGTCTTGGCAATCGCTTTCGAGCGTGCAGTCGCTGCCGAGCGTGCCGAGCGGTTGGCAGCGGAAGGTGCCGGTGCCGTCGTCGTCACACTTCAGCCCCTCCCCACACTGCGCTTCGTACTCGCAGGCGCCGCCCTGCTTCACCAGCCCGACCCAGAGCCTGCGACACTCGGGGATCTTCGCGAAGATCGGCCGGCCGTGGCCCTCGAGCACCGTCTTGGTGCCGGGGAGCCCGCTGCATGAGGAGGGCGGTGCCGGGATCCCCGCTGCCTGCTTGGCGACGCAGGTGTCGGACCACGTGCCGTCGAACGCCATGGTGCCGTCGGCGATGCGGTCTTTGACGAACTTCACGCACTCCGCCGGATCGTCGGGGCCAAAGGAACACGTTGGTAGAAGGAATACGATGTCGTCCTTCTCCGCCTGCGAACAACACTTGTCCGCGTATTCACACCAGGGCTTCGAGAGCTCCGCATCCATCTGGCAGTACTCTTCGACGGTGCGCGCAGGCCCCGGGCCCGCACCGCCGGGTCCGCCGCCGCTCCCACCGGCACCACCGCTTCCGCCCGCGCCGCCACTGCCACCGACCGCGCCGGCGCCGCCGCCGCCGGCCGAGCCGGAGCCACCGCAGCCGCTCGCCACCAGAAACCCAAGTGCGCCCAGTGCAGCGAATACGATCGGTTTCGTCGTCCTCATGGTTCACACCACACGAGTCAGCGTAGCCAGCGCAGCGCCGTGGATTTGTTGATCTGATTTTGAAAACCTCACACCTGAAACCACACTCACCCCTTCGAACGGTGGCGCTTCGGAGCTCGCCCGCGCGAGATAGGTCTTGCGCCGCTGACCGGAGGGTCGTCGCTCAGGGCCAGGGCAATGCCGCCCCCGCGCTGGCGCCGGATCAGGTCGCCGTGGCAGCCGATGTCTCGTCGCAGGAGGAAGATCAGGTTCTCGGCTGCTTGTGCCGACCGATGGCCGCCTTGGACGTCGGCCGCGATCTCTTCCACGAAGACGGGTGCGCCGCGACGCCGGACCAGAAGAGCGAGCAAGCGGAACCGGAGCGGCGTGAGCCGAGAGTACTTTCCGCGGATCCAGGCGCCGACCCCTTGCCAATCGAGCCGCACGGGTCCGAACTCGCCAACCTCGGCGGCGGCCTCGTTGGTTGCCCACGCACAACGCCTTCGGAGCGCGTCGACGCGCGCTGCAAGCTCGGCGGTGTCGAACGGCGTGCCGATGCAGTCATCCGCACCCGCATCCAACGCAAGCGCCCTGAGCGTTGGATCCGCATCTGCGCTCACGACGATGATCCCCTGACGAAACCCTGCGCGTCTCAACGCGGAGCAAGCTCGAACGCCGCCGACGCCACCGACCGCCAGTGCGAGCACGGCGAGTGAAGTGAACAGCACGGAGTCGAGTAGCTCTTCGAGCCCGGCGTACGTGCGGACCAAGAAGCCGTGGCGAACCATGGCGGGACGCATCAGCGAGCAGAGCTCCGGATCACCGATCGTCGCCACCAAGGTCCGCGCCCCCTCGCCGTGGAAATCGTGCTCGGCGGACGCAGCGTCGCCGAGCGTCGCTCCCGGCGCCGTGACGACTCGTTGTGCTCCCTCGGACATGTCGGGTCCGTCCGTTCGCCCCGCGTTCCGACACGAGCATCCGTGGTCGCATCCAACAGGTCAAGCGCGGTCGCTGCGCAGACATGCGCGAGCGACACGCGTTACCGCCGCGTTACTCGCGACTGGCGCTCACGCGTCGGTGCGTCTACGCACGCCTGACCCGAAGCGCCGGTGTGGACTGAGCTCACGGGCTGCTGTCGAGTCGAGGCGCAACGTGACGCAGTAGCCGAGTCCTTCGCTGCTGCGGAGCAGCCAAGCGTAGCGTTCTCCGAGGGCTTTGCGGATCTTGCCGACTTGGACGCGGACCGCCGAGGAGTTGGGCCCAGCCGAATAAAGCGCGTGCAGGATTTCTTCTTCGGTGAACCAATGCTCGCGCCGGACGAGCAGCCACGTGAAGAGCTCGTAGCCCCTCGGCGTGAGATGGATGCGCTGCCCGTCCAGCACGAGAATCGCGCGGTCCGGCTGCAGGCGGATCTCGACCTCTGCTTCGTCGGGCCCGAGCAAGCGCCGCGCGAGCGCGCCGAGCTGTGCGCGGAACACCGCCGCACGGAGCGGTGCGGTCAGCCAAATGTGCGCGCCCGCCTGGTAGCCCGCGACCATGAGCTCTTCGTCGACGGCGCGTGACACGACCAGGATGGGCCCCGGGAACGCTCGCGCTCGGAGCTCGGCTGCTCGGTCGACCACTCGATTTCCCGCGCTCGCGCCGACGATGACCGCGATCTCTCCGCGGTCTGCGAGGTCCCGGCCCGGCGAGAGCGCGAAGAATCCCTCGTCTTCGCCGCCGATGGCAGCCAACACTTGGGCGACGAGATCGGTGTCGTCGTCCAACACGTGAACTGCAACGCCGCGGGCCCGCTGCGGCGTGTCGAGCAACGCTCCGCTCAATCCGTCCCCACCTCCACTCATCGTGCTCGCTAGTGGACCACGGTGCGACAGCGGACTCAACCCAACTCGCGCGCCACCCCAAGGAACCTTCGCCACGCGGGTTCCAAGCGGCGCGGGATTCGAAAGCTCGCTCGAACGGCGGTTCGGGCGAAGTCCCACGCGCGGAGGTGTGTCCGATGTGGAAGAAGTGCGTGCTAGGAGTGGCGCTCGCGTGCCTGCTCGTTCCGGCTCGGGCGCGGGCGGAAACCTCCGAGCTCACGTGTGTCGATGCGGCCGCCCAAGCGCTCGCCGCGTGCCCGGCGGAAGCGAAGCCAAGCAAAGTCAGTCGACGTTCGGTAGGCCTCGCGTCTCAGAAGAAGGCGGGAGAGAAGGCCAAGACGGGGCCGCCGCCGCCGCCGCCAGTGCCGGACGACGAACGCGACCGGCGGAACGCGCAGAAGAAGCTGCGCTCGCTCTCGCTCTTGATCCAAGAAACGAACGGGCTCGAGGGTCTACTCCGGCGTACGGCGAAGACGAGCCCAGACCATCTCGGGCTCGCCAAGCGGCTCGCCGACGACTACGCCGAAATCGAGGCCGTTTCGCGGGGGCAGAAGGATCGGGCGGAGCGCGATGTCGCGCGTTTCGGCAAAAAGGACCCGGCGCGAGCGAACCGCGCACGGGCGGACCGGACGCGCTTCGACAAGACTCTGCGGGCTGCGCGCAAAAACGCCATCCAGAAGTACGAGCGCATCGTCGGCGACCACGGGAGCTACGCGAAGCTCGACGAGATCCTCTACTATCTCGCGTACGAGTACGAGCAGGCGGGCGATCTCGGGCGCGCACGCAAGACCTACCTCTCGCTCATCGAGAAGGCGCCGACGAGCCCCTGGGTGCCGCGGGCGTACCTCGCGTTCGGTGAGCTCTTCTACCAGGAGGCCATGGGCGATCCGTCCAAGTGGGCGCTCGCCGAACAGGCCTACCGCGAAGCCAGCAAGGCGCCGCCGCCCGGCAACACGGTCTACGGCATCGCGCGCTACAAGCTGGGCTACGTTCACTGGAACCAGGGCGACCTTCCGAGCGCCTTGAGCGAGCTCAAACGCGTGATCGAGTGGGGGCGCGCGAACCCCACGGCTCCGGGCGCGGGCGGACTTTCTCGAGCCGCGCTCCGCGACAGCGTGGCGGTGTACGCTTCGAGCGGCGCTGCGGAACGCGCGTTCGGCTTCTTCGGCCCGCTCGCTGCCGATGCGCCGGGCAAGACCGAACGGCTCGTCGGCCTCATGAACGAGCTCGGTATCGCGTACCTCGACGTCGGTCGCTACGCGGAGGCCATCACGCTCTATCGCGACCTCTTGCGCAAGGATCCGGGAACCTCGGAGTGCCGATACCAGGCGCAGATCGTGGCCGCGACCCAGGCCCAGAAGAGCGCCGACAAGGAATCGATCTCGGGTGAGCTCGGCCGTCTCTTCCAGGCGCGCGAGGCCCTTCGGAAGCGCGACGCGCCGGCCGAGGTCGTGCTCGCGTGCGACAACCGAACCGCCGAGGTGGCGAGCGAAACGGCCATGGCATGGCACCTCGAAGCCATCGGGTCGGGGGGCGTCCGAGGTACCAACGACTCGCGCACCATGGACCGCGCGTCGGAGCTCTACGCGAAGCTTCTCTCGAGCTTCCAAGCCAAAGACTTCGCGCGCTTCACCTTCCCGCGCTTCGAACGCGCCGATTGGCCGAGCTACGGCAAGCTGGCTTATGCGCGCGCGGATCTCGCGTACGCGCGCGGGAAATGGGCGGAGTGCGCCACGGCGTTCGACCAGGTGTTCGCTTCGAACCCGCGAGGCGTCGAGGCGGCGGAGTCGGCCTACGCGGCGCTCCTCTGCTACCAGAAGCTTCGGGATCAGACGCGGAGCAGGCGCTCGGATCGGACGGGACGCGGGCTCGCTCCCGGCGCGGAGCTCGGCACGCTGGATGCCCTGGCGCCGCGGCCCATCGATGCGCTCGACCAGAAGATGCTCGCGGCCTTCGATCGCTATCTCTGCTGGGTAGATCCGTCGAGCCTCGGAGAGCAAGGGAAAGACCAACACGTGGAGGTCGAGTTCGCGCGAGCTCGCACCTACTACGAGGCGCAGCATTGGGCGGAAGCAGCCGCCGGATTTCGCCACATCGCTCTCGAGCACTCGAGCCACGAAGCGGGGATCTACGCCGCCCAGCTCTACCTCGAAGCGCTCAACGTGCTCGCGAACCGTTCGGCGGACAAGAGAACCGCGTGCATCGAGAGTATGGGCAAGGACGTGAAGCGCTTCTCGGCCCTCTACTGCCGAGCGCCGAGCGAGGACATGCCTGCGGGGCAGTGCGAGCTCTTGGCGCGGGTCGAGGTCGGCGTCGAACGCACCCGCCTCGAAGCGCAGGTCGAAGCCGCCGATGCCTCGCCGCCGGGCAGCCCGAGCGCCCTCGAGCTCTACCGCAAGGCCGGCGACGGCTACCTGTCGCTCTTTCGCCGCCACTGCGAGGGCCCCCTCGAGAAGGCAGAGAAACCCAAGCCGTGCGAGGGAGCCGCCGAAATCCTGACCAACATGGCGCGGGCCTATCAAGCTGGGCGCCTGCTCGCCCGCGCGATGCAGGCGCGGACGATGTTGCTCGACGAGCGCTACGGGCTCGCGAAGAGCGAGCTCGGAAAACGCGCGCTCTACGATCTCGGCGCGAATTACCAGTCCATCGCCGCCTACGATCGCGCCGCCGAGCACTACGAGCGCTTCGTCGACGCGAGCTGCGCGGGGGCCAAGTGCGGCAAGGACGCCGACCGAGCGTTGCTCGACGCCGCGCTCCTCCGTCTCGGGCTCGGCGCCGCGGATCGCGCCCTGGAAGACGCCGACAAATACGAGCGCTGGTTCGGCAAGAAGAAGGCGGCCGAGGCGGCCCAACTTCGCTTCGCCATCGCTGCCCATTTCGCCGAGCGGCAGAGCTGGGACGAAGTGCGCGCGCGCCTCGCGAAAGCCATGCCCAGCATCGATGCGCAGGCGAAGCTCGACGTACGCCTCGCCGCCCACGCCCTGTTCGGCAAGGCCCTGCACGAGCTCCGGCGCGACGCCGCTGCTGCGACGGAGTACCAGCGCGTGCTCGCCCTGTGGGCCGAGCCCCAGCGCGCGGCTGCGGACATTCGTGCGAGCGAGGCCGATGCCGACGTCGCCGAACGCAAGCTCGGGCGCAGCTTGGAGGCAGTGGGCGAGGCGCTGTTCTTCTTCGCGGAACGCAAGCGAGAGCGGGCCGAAGCCATGCGCTTCCCCGTCTACCGCGGGCCCGGGACCCAGGCGGCCGTGATGGAGCACATCGCGACCCGAGTGAAGCCTTGGGTCTTGGCGAAACGACCGCTGCTCGACGAGGCCACCCGGGAATATCGAAAGATCGCGGACCTCGTACCGGCGGCGCCCCCTCGCTCGGTGATCCAGTCCGGTTCCCGCGTGGGCGAGATGTGGGGCACCTTCGTGAAGGAGTTCCGCCGGGCCCCCATCCCGGACTCGATCCGCAAGGATCCCGAGCTCCGGGCTGCCTACTACGCCGAGCTCGACCGGCTGTCGGAGCCGCAGAAGCTCCTCGCCAAGAGTGCCTACGAGACCTGCCTCTCGTACTCCGTGAAGTATCAATACTGGGACGCAGCGAGCCGGACGTGCGAAGAGTGGCTCGCGCGCGAGTACAAGGGAGAGTACCACCTGATCGACGAGTTCCGAGGTGCGCCCACCCGGAGAAACGGTCCCGAAGCGGAGCGCCCGCTGCCCATCCGTCTGCCGTGGGCGCGCTGACCCGGGCGAACTAGCGGAGCGCGGATCGTGCGAACCCGTGGCGTGCGCGTAGCCTGGCTCGGCTTCTTGGGTATGCCCACATCTCGGCGCGCCTGCTCCGCCCTGCGCCCGACGGCGCGGTCTTCGACGCGGGGGAGTGGAAGGGCGCGGTGGGCGAACTTGCAGGTCATGGTGGCGCTGCCACGCTCGTCTTTCTCGACGCGCCGTTTGCTGGCTCGGAGTTCCGCGTCGGCGGAGACGACGCGCGCCCGACGCTCTCCGTCAGCGACGGCCAGAACGACTACGTGTTCGTGCGCACGAACACGCGCCGACGCCGGAGCTCAGGCCGGGCAATCCCAGCGCAAGTTCCCGCTCGTGAACCGGCAGCGACAATACGAATTGGCGTAGGGGCAGATGGCGCTCTGATCGTTGCAGCTGCTCTCGTCGGCCGGCTTGGTCGTGGGGCAAGTCAGACAGTGCCAGCTCGTGTTCTGGAAGTCGCAGCCGCAGGCGACGCTGCCGTAGTTGCACGCGTAGCCGAACGTGCCGCAATCGGAGTTGTCCGTGGGCTGGTTGTCGGGACAAGGGTTGCACGCCCATTGTCCGTTGTAGCAGCTGCACTGGTTGTTCCCGTACTTGCAGATGGCTCCGGCAGTCGTGCACGCCGAGTTGTCCGCGGGAGCAGTCCCCGGGCACAGGCTCGTGGTTCCGCCGGTTCCTCCGGTTCCACCAGTGACGACGCCGCCGGTTCCACCAGTGACGACGCCGCCGGTTCCGCCGGTGACGACGCCGCCGGTTCCGCCGGTGACGACGCCGCCGGTTCCGCCAGTGACGACGCCGCCGGTTCCGCCGGTGACGACACCCCCCGTGCCACCACTAGGCGCACCGCCGCTCGGCGCACCACCGCTCGGCGCACCACCGCTGGGTGCACCGCCGCTGGGTGCACCGCCACTCGGTGCGCCACCCGTGGGAGCGCCACCGCCGCCCGTCGTGCCGCCGCTCGGGGCGCCACCGCCGCCCGTCGCTCCCCCGGCGCTGGAACCACCCGAGCCGCCCGCGTTCGCGCCGCCCGTGTTCGTGCCGCCCGTGCTCGAGCCGCCACTGTTGCTTTGGCCGCCGCCGCCACCGGAGTTGAAGCTGAACGACTCGTAGTCGTTCGTGCACGAGAAGGTGAGCCCGAGAGCGAGCGCGCAAAGCCAGAGCGAGCGGTCGGTCATCATCCACTAGATTCTCACGCTCGCCTCCCCGGGACCAGTGCCCGGCGAAGACCCACACCGGCGCACCTTCAAGCACACGAGGCTTGCTCTCGCCTGCGAAGAGTGTCATCGGGCCCCTGATGCAGTCAGCCCGTCTGGTGTCGACGTTCCCCCTCGCTCTAGTCCTCCTCGTATTTGGCTGCGGCGACGATGGAGACGCGGGCAGCTCCGGAACGCCCGGCGGGGCCGGTGGTTCGATAAGTGGAGGCGCGGGAGGAACCTCGGGCGGCGGTGGTTCCACCACTGGCGGAGGCGGAACGGCGGGTGGATCCGGCGGGACCGCCGGCAACTGCACGCGCACACCGGGCCCTGCCGACGCGAAGCGCAAGCTCGTCGTCTCCCATCCTTACGACGCCGCACAGCAGAAGTCGTCGCTCTACGAGGTGCTGGAGCTCGATGCAAAAGGAGTGCTGGCGAAGACGGGAAAGACCTTCCAGCTCGGTCGGGCGACCACCGGCGAGATCGTCTTCACGCCCGATGGTGAGCTCGGCTTCGTCCCGACCGAAGACGGCAAGATCGGGGTGTTTCGCTTCGAGGCCAACGGCGACGTGAGCGTGCTCGACGCCGGTTTCAGCGGTGGCTTCTACGCCGCGAGACTGGTGATGGACGGCAGTGGAGATTGGCTCTACGTGCTCGACGACGAGTGGCGTGACGTCGGCGGCGGAGTGTATCGGCTGCGGGTGGGCTGTGACGATCAGCTGACCGACGAGACGCTGCTCGCTCCCGCCAAGCTACCCGCTCGACTCTGGTTGTCGGAGAAATCCCCCGGCCAGGCGCTGCTCGCTGCGAGCGACGTGCTGTCGAGCCAGGCCGACCAGAATGTCCACCGGTTGTCGCTCGGCCCGCCGCCGGTGGTGATGAAGAGCGCGGTGGTTTTCGGCGTCGAACCTCCCATCGTCGGAGGGTTCGGCGTCACCTACGACGAGAGCTTTGCCTTCATCGGTGACGGCAGCGGGTTCTCGTCCGTGCCCAATCGCGTGGCCGTGGTCGACGTGAACTCGGGCGCGCTCGAGGGCGTGCAGGAGCTCGCCGACATCGAGGACCCGGCGGACATCGAGACCTCGCCCTTCGACCGCACGGCGCTGGTGTCGAGCGGTTTCGGCAACGCGCTTCTCGTGCTCTCGTTCGACGCCGGCAACGCCAGCGCGCCGTACAGCGCGAAGGCGCTCGCGTATCAGGGTGCGAAGCCCCAGCTGCCGGTGGACATGGTGCAGCTCCGCCGCGGTTCACTCCAAGGACGCGTGCTCGTGTCCGAAGTTCCCGGCGTCCGCCAAGTGGCGTTTTCAGCTGGAAAGCCGCCGATGGACCTGGGGGTCTTCGACTTGGGGGGAGGCACCGAAAACGTCCCAGGTGCCATCGGCGTGCAGCCCTGAGGCCGGCTGCGAGGGGGCTCAGCGCTCGGCGCCGAGCTCCCACGTTTCGGGGCTGCGCCACAGGCGCGAGCGCAGAAGCTCACGTTCGTAGAGCAGCTCCTTCGGCAGCCGATCGTAGAACCGATCGAAGTGCTCTTCGTGAGCGACCGCCTCGTGGCGCCCAGCTTCTCGGCTCACCGTCATGAGCTCGTAGAAGGTCTTGGGATCGTAGGAGAGTCCCTTCCAGTGGAGGTCTTCGTGACGGGGCATCCAGCCGAGCGGGCTCTCGACGGCGTAGGCACGCCCGCGCACGCGATCGACGACCCACTTCAACACGCGCATGTTCTCGCCGTACCCCGGCCACATGAACTTGCCGTTGTCGTCTCGGCGGAACCAGTTCACGCGGAAGATCCGTGGCGGGTTCGGGATCCGGCGGCCCATGTTGAGCCAGTGCCCCCAATAATCGGCCATGTTGTAGCCACAGAAGGGCAGCATCGCCATCGGATCACGGCGCACCGCAGCTTGGCCCACGGCGGCTGCCGTGGCCTCGGACCCCATGGTCGCGGCGAGATAGACGCCGTGACTCCAGTTGAAGGCCTGGAACACGAGGGGCATGTCCTTCGAGGTGCGCCCGCCGAAGATGAATGCGCTGATGGGTACGCCCGCGGGATCTTCCCAGCGCGGATCCGCGGTCGGGCATTGCGAGACGGGTGCGGTGAAGCGCGCGTTGGGATGCGCCGCCGGCGTCTTGGTGTCCGGCGTCCAATCTTGCCCGCGCCAGTCGATGCAGTGTTTGGGCGGATCCGCCAGGCCCTCCCACCACACGTCACCGTCGTCGGTCAGAGCCACGTTGGTGAAGATGCAGTTCTTGGTGAGCGCGGCGATGGCGTTGGGGTTGGTCTTGGCGCCCGTGCCGGGGGCCACCCCGAAGAAGCCCGCCTCTGGGTTGATGGCGTAGAGCTTTCCGTCTTTGCCAGGCTTGATCCACGCGATGTCGTCGCCCACGGTCCAAATCTTCCAGCCCTCGAAACCGGCTGGCGGCACCATCATGGCGAAGTTGGTCTTGCCGCACGCACTGGGGAAGGCGGCGGCGACGTAGGTGCGCTCGCCCTCGGGGTTCTCGACGCCGACGATCAGCATGTGCTCGGCGAGCCAGCCTTCGTCGCGAGCCATCACGCTGGCGATGCGCAGCGCGAAGCACTTCTTGCCGAGCAGCGCGTTGCCACCGTAGCCCGAGCCGAAGGACCAGATCTCGCGTGTCTCCGGGAAGTGGGCGATGACGGTGTTGTCCGGGTTGCACGGCCACGGCACGTCTTTCTCGCCGGCGGCGATCGGACGCCCCACCGAGTGCATGCACGGAACGAACTCGCCGCTCTCGCCCAGGACGTCGAGGGCTTTCTGCCCCATGCGCGTCATGATGCGCATGTTGACCGCCACGTAGGGGCTGTCGGTGACTTGCACGCCGATGTGCGCGATGGGCGAGCCCAACGGACCCATGCTGAAGGGCACGATGTACATCGTGCGGCCCCGCATGCAGCCTTCGAAGCTCTTCGCGAGCTTGGTCTTCATCTCTCGCGGGTCCATCCAGTTGTTGGTGGGACCGGCGTCGGTCTTGGAGACCGAACAGATGAAGGTGCGATCTTCCACTCGCGCCACGTCTCGCGGGTCACTGCGCGCCAAGAACGAGTTCGGTCGCTTCTCGGCGTTCAGCTTGATGAAGGTGCCGCCTTGCACCATGAGCTGACAGAGGCGGTCATATTCTTCTTGGCTGCCGTCGCACCAGTGGACGTGATCGGGCTTGCACAGCTCCTCCATCTCGTCGACCCAGGCGAGGAGGCGAGCGTGCTTGGATTTCGCATGGCTCATGGTCTCGACCCTTTCGGAAACGGGCTCGGACCGTAGCAGTTTTGCCGGAGAGCGGGGAGCACTCGACGGTGGGAGAAACGAGCGCGAAAATCCCGCGCGCCGGCTGACCCGATGGAGTGCGCAGAAAACGCGAGCCCCTTCCAACGCGGGAAATCTCAGTCCCGTACCGCGGTCCGGTCGGGCCCGCGCGCGCCGCGGCGCCTCCCGTGTAAGGTTCCTTCTGCCCGATGACCGAGCAACGCTGGACGCTGCGCGTCGTGAATGCGACCGGCACCTTGGTCCGCGAGCTGCCGCCTGGGTCCCGCCTCGTCATCGGCCGTTCGCGTTCGTGCGACGTCGCGCTCGCCGACGACCGCGTGTCCCGAGAGCACGTGCTCGTCACCGTCGACTCGCGGGTCGTGCTCGAAGATCTCGGCAGCGCCAATGGCACCCGCTTGCTCCACGCCGGGCGCGCCCCCGCAACCGATCCCGAGACCGTGCTCACCGCCGAGGAGTCGAGCCAGCGGCTCGCGCCGAGGGAGCCCATCGAGCTCGAGCCGGGCTCCACGTTCCAGATCGGCTCCACGCTCCTCACGGTGGGCCTCTCGGACAGCCCGCACTTCCGCGAGGTGGTCCTGGTCGACGCGGCCATGGTGGAGCTCTACGCGAAGGCGGCGCGGGTGGCCCAGAGTCCACTCAGCGTGCTCATCTTGGGCGAGACTGGGGTCGGCAAGGAGCACTTGGCCGAGTTCATCGCCAAGGGCTCGAGCCGGCGAGATCGCCCGTTCGTGCGCCTGAACTGCGCGGCCTTTGCCGACTCGTTGCTCGAAGCCGAGCTCTTCGGCTACGAGCGCGGCGCGTTCACCGGCGCCGTACGCACGAAACCGGGCCTCTTGGAGACGGCCGCCGGAGGCAGCGTGTTTCTCGACGAGGTGGGCGAGCTGTCCCTGCCGACGCAAGCGAAGCTGCTGCGCGCCCTAGAGGCCCGCGAGATCGTGCGGGTCGGCGGGCTCGGGCCCATCCACATCGACGTGCGTTTCGTGTCGGCCACCAACAAGAAGCTCGAAGCGGAGATCGCCGCGGGCCGATTCCGCGAAGACCTCTACTTTCGCCTGAACGGCGTGGAGCTCGTCATTCCTCCACTCCGCGAGCGCAAGAGCGAGATCCCCGCGCTCGCCCGGGAGCTCCTCCGCCGAGCTGCCGAGCTCACGGGGCGGCCGCTCGCGAGCCTCGATTCGAGCGCTTTGGCGGCGCTCGAAGTCTACCCGTGGCCCGGCAACGTGCGCGAGCTCAAGAGCGTGCTCGAACGCGCCAGCTTGTTCTGCGACTCCTCGAAGATCGGTGCCGGCGATCTCGAGCTACCGCGTGGCGATGCACGTCGCCCGAGCCTCGCACCCGCGAGCCCAGACGGCGTCGGGGAGCTCAGAGACCGCGTGCTCGAAGTCGAGCGCGATCACATCCTGGCCGTGCTCGACGAGTGCGGTGGCAACCAGACGGCTGCGGCGCGGCGCCTCGGCATCTCGCGCACCACCCTCTCGCAGCGCCTCGACGCGTTCGGCGTGAGGCGACCGCGGAAGGGGAGGTGACGGCCGCCCGGCCCGCGCCCGCGCCGCCTCCCGTCGAATGGGCTATGCTCGACCGGTGACGACGGCCCACCCGCTTCACTACGACTACGCGGACTACCTCGCGTCGCTCGACGCCAGCTCGCTGAAGCTCGAGTACTACCGCGGCGTCATCTGTGCCATGACGGGGGGAACGCGGGCGCACGCCGAGCTCGCCGCGGCTACCATCGTCGCGCTGGCCTCGGCACTCCCCAAGACCTGCCGCATCGCCACCTCGGACTTGAAGATCCGCATCGACGAAAGTGACCTGTCGACGTTCCCCGACGTTTCGGTGGTGTGTGGGGAGCCGCGCTCGTCGTCGATCGATCCCAACGCGCTCACCAACCCGACGTTGCTCGTGGAGGTCACCAGCCGTTCTACCGAAGACTACGACCGCGGCGAGAAGCTCAGGCACTATCAGCGCATCGCCTCCCTCCAGGCGGTATTGCTCGTCTCGCACCGAGCGCCCGTGGTCACCGTCGTTGCGCGCGAGGGTGCGGGCTTCGTCGAGCATGACGTGGCGCTGGGAGAAGAAATCTCGCTGCCCGTGCTCGGCGCCAGTTTTCCCGTGAACGCCATCTACGACGGGATCGAGCTCGACGGCGCGTGACGCGAGAGCTTTCGAAGGCTTCGTCAGTCGAATTTGCCGCTCAAGCCGAGTCCCGACGCTGGCGGAGTTGGCCCGGCTTTGGGTTGGGCGCTCGCGCCCGGGCGAAGCTTCGCGTTCGTGCGGACGCCGCTCGCGCTGGCGGAAGGGGCGGCGCCGATCGCCGGGCTCGCGACGGGAGCGCTCGGCGCGCCGGTAGGCACAGTGCTCGGCGCGGCGGCAGGCGGAGCGCTCGACGCGTTCGCCGAGGGCGCGCGCTCCGCGAAGCCGACGCTCGCAGCTGAGCCTGCCTCGCGCCCGGCGTCGTCGGACGGGCGGCGCGCGGCCAGGAGCGCGACCCCGAGCGCGCCAGCGAGACCCAGCGTCGCGGCGCCGAGCAACCAGCCGGGCACGGCGCTCCGGCGCGCGGGCGCGGACTCGGGGGGCTCGGCACGCGCGGGCGTCGCGTCCAGCGCAGTGGCTTCGGTCGGCGCGCCGTCGCCTCGGAGCGGGCTTTCGAGGGGAGAGCTCGGAACCCAAACGACGGGAGTCGCGTCCTTCGCAGTGACGAGCTCCGCTGCGCGAAGAGCGTCGTCGCCTCCGAGCGCGTCGAGGAGGAGCGCGCGGGCGAGGACCGCCGATGCGACGCGTTCTTCGACGTTGCGCTCGAGGAAGCGGCTCACCAGGTCACCCACCTCTCGGCTCACCCACGGCGCCACGACATCGACCCGAGGGATGGGCTCGGCGCAGATGGCGTAGACGCTGGCGCCCAGCGAGCTCCGCTCGAATGGCAGCTTGCCCGTGAGCATGCGGAACAGCACTACGCCGAGGGACCACACGTCCGTGCGCGCGTCGAGTTCGCGGTTGCAGAGGACTTGTTCGGGCGACATGTACACGGGGGTGCCGAGCAGGCTGCCCGATTGGGTGAGCTCCGCGGTGTCGGGATCGACCAGCGGCTCGCCGACGAGCTTCGCGACACCGAAGTCGACGACCTTCACCGTCACCTGGGCCTTCGTACGGTGCAAGAACAGGTTCGCGGGCTTCACGTCGCGGTGGATGATGCCTTCGGAGTGCGCGGCGGCCAGCCCGGCCGCGGCCTGTGCCGCCACGGCGAGCGCCGTGCGCGGCTCGAGGGGGCTCTCGCGTTGCAAGAGATCGCGCAGGTCTTCCCCCTCCAGGAGCTCCATCGAAATGTATGCGCGCTTGGAGTCAGGATCGGTCCCGGCGTCGAACACCCGCGCGATGTGCGGCACGTCGATGGCGGCGAGCACGCGAGCTTCGCGCTTGAAGCGCCCGACCCAGGTGTCGCGGTCCGCCGCCTCGAGGGCCTTGGGGAGCACGAGCTTCAGCGCCACGCGCCGTCGAGTCCCGACCTGGGTGGCCTCGAACACCTCGGCCATGCCGCCTGCGCCGAGGCGACGTCCGAGCCGATACCGGCCATCGATTACGGGTTCGCCTGCTTCGGTCAACACTCGATCCGATCGTTCAACTTCTGGACGACCGCGGCTCCGTCGCCGCGGCGGGGCAGCTCGAATCCTAGCAGTTTCGGCCTTCGGCACGCGGCTTGCGATGCGGTCCGATTCGGAGGACTCGTCATGCTTCGTACGGCCCAGGTCTCGTGCTTCGCGCTTTTGCTCGCTTCTGCGCTCGGCTGCTCGAGCGCGTCGGACGACCCAGCGAAGAGCGCCACGACCGGAGGCGCGGGCGGCGGCGGTGGAAGCGGCGGAAGCGCGACGGGCGGGAGCTCCACGGGCGGCGGTGACAGCGGTGGGAGCGGCGGGGCCCCGAAGGTCGACGTCGTGCGAGATGCACGCGGCGTCCCCCACATCTACGCGTCGGATCTGGAGAGCGCGATGTACGGGCTCGGTTGGGCCACGGCCGAGGACCGGCTGTTCCAGATGGACTTCTCCCGCCGATGGACTCGCGGGTCGCTGGCGGAATGGTTCGGCGCCGGCGACGCCGGGGCCATCGTGCAAATGGACCGCTACCAGCGGGTGCTGGGCTTCCGGCAATTCGCCGAGCAGGTCGTCGACCAGCTACCGACCGACGTCCGCGCGGTACTCGAAGCGTACGCGCGCGGCGTGAACGACTTCGTCGCGCGCCCCGAGTTCACGTTGCCCCCGGGCTACGCCAGCATCGGCGTCCAGAAGTTCGACCCCTGGACGCCGGCGGACTCGCTGCTCGCGTGGGACCGGTTGACGCAGATCTTCGGCGGCAACGACATGGATGGCGAGCTCGAACAGCTCGCGCAATGCCGATCGCCTCAGGGTTGCGTCAAGGATCCGAGCTGCCCCTCGGTGATCGACGAAGCCGCGGCCATCGTCCCGGATCCTTCCCTCGCGAGCAACGCCGACGCGGAGTGGACGCGGCCCGACCATCCCATGAAAGCGAGTCACGCCTGGGTGGTATCGGGCAAACACACCACGACCGGTCTCCCGGTGCTCCACAGCGACCCGCAGACCTTGGTGCGCGCGCCCAGCGTTTGGTACGAGTGGCACGTCTCGGCCGGGGACGTGGATGCGCGCGGCGTGGGCGTGGCAGGCGCCCCGGTGTTCTTGATCTTCTGGAACCAACACATCGCGCAAGGCCTCACTGCGGCCGGGGGAGACGTCACCGACCTGTTCCAGATCGAGCCGACCTCCGACGGCAAGGGATACGTCGTGGACGGTCAAGTCGAGCCGTTTTCGCTCCGCTCCGAGACGATCCAAGTGAAAGGCGGCGCGCCCGTATCCTTCGACGTCCAGACCACCCGCTTCGGTCCGGTGGTGAACTCGCTCACCAAGGCCGAAACGGGCGGCGCGCTCTTCGCACAGCGCCACGTGAACCTCTGGAAGCAGGACGACCACAGCGTGGTCGGGGCGCTCCGCATGCTCCAGGCGAAAAACCTCACGGAGTACCGCGCGGCGCTCGAGCACTGGTTCGCGCCCGGCGCCAACGCCCTCTACGCCGACGCCGAAGGTCACACCGCCTACCATCCGCTGATCGCGATACCGAAGCGAGCCCCCCACGCCGCCTATCCCGGCTGGCACGGTCGTGTGCCCCAGGACGGAACCAAGAGCGCCAACGATTGGGGCGCGGCGCTCAGCGCCGACGAGCGACCCCACGTGATCGATCCGGCTCAGGGCTACTTGTTCTCGGGCAACCACCTGAGCGTCGGGAAGTGGTTCCCCTACTACACGGGCCTCGCGGGTACGGGCGACACGGACCGCAGCTTGCGCCTGCGTTTTCTCCTCGCACAGCGGCTCCACAAAGCGCCCGGCGCCGGGCCTGCCAAGCCGTGGGATCCGGTGGACCCCGCGAGCAAGATGACACCCGAAGACGTGCTCGCGATCCACACGGACGCGGGCTCCGACATCGTGCGCCTCTACCGTGACGCCCTCGACGTGCTCGACAAGAAAGGCCTGCTCGGCATTGCCAACGGCGCCGAGGCCGGCAAGGCCCAAGCGTTCCTCGGCGCGCTGAAGCTGTGGAAGAACGCCTTCGACAACTCCGATCCTCTGACGCCGGCCGCGCGCTGGGTCGCGGGCAACACACCGGGGAAGTTCCGCGCTCAGCACTACCCGGAAGTCGCGTGCAAGTGGGGCGGTGCCCAAGGCGGGCTCTCGTTCTTCTTGAAGTCGTTCGAGCAGGGGCTCGTCGACCCGAGCCAAGAGGCCAAGAAGTTCTTGATCGAGACCGCCGCCGCGGGCTGGGACGCGGTGAGTCAGCCTGGTGAGCCATCGACTTGGACCGCCCCAACGAAGACGTTCAGCGTCGAGTACCAGGTGAACTTCTTCTGCAAGCTCGACGCTTCGCTCGGCGGGTGCGCCCTCGACTCCACCCAGAGCTTTCCCGTGAGCCTCGTCGACGACGTGATCGGCTCCATTTGGTCGCAGGCCGGGAATTCGTACTCCCAGTGGGTGAACCTCGCCGACGTGGAAGGCTCGAAGGCGATCCTTCCGCCCGGGGTGTCGGAGGACCCGGCGTCAGCCACGTTCAAGATCAACGTGGAGGCCTGGAAATCCGGCACGCTCGCGCCAGCGCCGATGTCGCGCGCAGCCGTCGACGTCGGTGCCATGAGCACGACGAAGCTCAGCTACACGAAGTGACGGCGCGGACCGAGCGTCAGCAGTTCGGACACTCGCAGCGCACCTTCGCGCTTCCGGCGGACGGCGTCGAGCAGCTGTTGTAGGGCGAGAGGCAGAAGTAGTCGGCGAGACAGCTGCACGCCAACGCGGCACACTGAAGCGACGGGAGGACGCAGCGGTACTCGGTCCCGAGCGCGACGTACTCGGCGCAGAACCCGTTCGGGCAGTTGGTGCAGTCCTTTTCGGGAGCACAGGTCAGGATCGGCACGCACGGACCCCAACACTGGTTCACGACCGAGGGCACCTCCCCCGGTGAACAGGTCGGGGCCATCGACTTGCAGAGCACCGTGCTCGGGTTGCAGTCGACGCTGGTCGCGCCACCCGTTCCGCCGGTCGCCCCGACACCGCCGCTTCCACCGCTCGCGCCGACGCCGCCGGTGCTGCCGCCGGCTCCACCCGTGGTGCCCCCGCTACCGCCCGTGCTCCCGCCCGCGCCGCCGGTGCTGCCGCCCGCGCCGCCCGTGCTCCCGCCGGCGCCTCCCGTGTTCTGTTCCTCCGAGGACTCGCCGCCACAACCGACCAGAACGACCGCGACCAAGAGCGTACAGGAGCGGAGCCACATGCGGCGATGCTAGCGCGGCGCGGGTTCTCGCGCACTCACGCTGACGGCGCGGAGGCGACTCCGCTCCGCTCCCGAGCCGCTCGACGCGCATCTCGTGCGGAGCCACCGGTCCAGCGGCGGAGGGCCGCACGAAATGCGCTGGTGTTGGCGTACCCGACCCACGCAGCGATTTCGCTGACGCTCAGGCTGCTCTCGTTCAGCAGATCCAGGGCCACGCATCTTCGCACTTCGTCCCGGATTTCTTGGAAGCTCGTGCCCTCCTCGCGGAGGGCTCGCTGGAGCGTCCGACTGCTCATGCCGCAGCGACGCGCTACCTTGCGAACCTCGTTGGACTCGGCGAGGCGGTCGGCGATGGCGCGCCGGACGCGCTGGCGAACGGCGCTCGCGGCGGGAAGCCCTGCGAGCATGCTTTCGGCCTGGACGCGCAGGTAATCGGCCAGCGCTGGATCAGCGAACCTCACCGGGAGCTCCAAGAGCTCGCGCCGAAACGAGAGCGAGTTGTTGGCTGCCGAAAACGTGACGTTGGGTCCGAAGATGCGCTGATACTCCGATACGTCGCGCGGGGCCGCGTGCTCGAAGCTCGCGCCGTTGCACTCGTGATCGCCGCCCGCCAAGAAGCGTCCGACCTTCAGATAGCCCGCGATGACGACTTCGGCATAGACCCGAGGCCAGCGCGGAAAGCCAGGCGCAGGTCCGACGCGCAGCGAGCTCAGCTCACCACTCGCCACCAACTCGAACGAGGTGGTCTCGTTCATGACGCGAGCGAAGCGCCCGACCGTGGAGATGGCTTCGCCCATCGTTCCCGCGGTGCGAGCTGCGAAGCCCACGACATGGACGGTTTGCGGAGAGGCCAAGCGCTCGGCGGTGTGAAGTCCGAAGCTCGGATCCCCCGATCGCTCCGCAGCGAGCTCCCAGAGCCTGAGCAGTCGCTCCACCGGTACGCGACCGTCGACGTCGGCTACGACGGCCGGGTCGAGACCCACCTCGGCGAGCAAGCGCGTCGGCTCGAGACCGGCGCTTTGCGCCGCGTCCAGCGCGTAGCGTGCCAGGGACGCGAGCGCCGTCGGCCTTTGGACCATACCCGGATTTCAGTATCGCGGAGCGCGAGCACCCCCGCAACGAGCAGGCCGAAACCAGCGCCATTCCGGCGCCAATTGCCGCCGTTCGGCCGCCAACCGGCGCTCTGGCTTGGACAAGCCCGGGCGGGCACTTCACCCTGCCGCGACAGCGAGGTAGCGGGATGCTCCAACGGAATCCGACCGTCATGCCGATTTCCTGCGCCCTTCGTCGGGCGTGTCGGGCGCTCGCTCCCATCGTCATGCTTTCGAGCCTCGCGCTCGGCGGTTGCGCCGACGACGACGAGGGCGGCACTTCCGCGCCACCCGAGAAGCCAGAAGGCGGCGTGCCGCTGCTGGGTGCCGACTGTGATCCCATGGTGCCGGAGTTCTGCGCGCTCCCGTTCCCGTCCAACGTCTACCTCGACGACGATCCGAGTGGGCGGAACCCGAGCGGTAAGTCCGTGCGCTTCGGCGCGACGACCCTGCCCAAACCGGCCAAGAGCGACCTCCCGTGCTCTCCCGAGCTCTTGTACGATCATGACGGCTTCTCGCCGTCTCAAGCGCCGATGACGTATCTCGCGCGCGCGGCCCTCGGCGACTCTGCGACCCCCTTCGACATCGGTCGCTCGCTCGAAGACGATTCTCCCACCGTTCTTCTGGATGCCGACACGCTGGAGCGCGTCCCTCATTGGGTCGACATCGATGCAAACACGGCGGACGGCGACGAGCTCGATCGCCGGCTCTTCATGTTGCGCCCGGCCATGCGCCTGAAGAACGCGACGCGCTACATCGTGGCGATCCGGCACATCGACGACCTGGACGGCAAGCCCATCGCGCCGTCCCCCGTCTTCCGCGCGCTTCGGGACGGCAAAGAGCTCGAATCGCCGACGCAGGCCGAACGCTGGACGGTGTACGCGCGGCGCGCGCTCTACAAAGACATCTTCGCCAAGCTGGCGGCCGCAGGAGTCGACCGCTCCGACCTGCAGGTTGCTTGGGATTTCACCACGGCGACGGGCGAGAACATCACTCAGCCCGTGCTTTCGATGCGGGACAAGGCGCTGGCGGTGGTGGGGGAAGAAGGGCCGACCTTCGTGGTGAAGAGCGTCACCGAGTACCCGGACGTGAGCCAGAGCCCGGACCTTCTCCGTCGAATCGAGCTCGTGATGAAGGTGCCCCTCTTCTTGACCCAGGCGAGCACCTCCTTCGACGAAAACCAAGCGCTCGATCGCCTGAACGTCGATGAGAAGGGCGAGCTCGTCCAGAACGGCAGCATGGACCTCGACGTCCTCGTGCTCGTCCCGCGCAGCGTTCAGTCCGGGAAGAAGCACGGCCTGCTCCAGAACGGGCACGGCCTCTTCGGCGACCGCTTCGAGGGCGCGGATGGCTTCCTGGCGAAGACCGCCAACGCATACGGTTGGGTCGTCTTCGCTACCAACCTGTTCGGCTTCGACGGCGAGTCGACGGCGCTGGCTGCACAAGGTCTCTTGGGCCGCTGCGAGGCGCTGAAGTCGTTCCCCGAACGCCAGGTCCAGGGCATGGTGAACCAGCTCCTCGCGATGCGGATGATGCTCGGCCGCGTCGCCAAGAGCGGAATCAAAGACTCGACCGGTGCGCTCGTGCTCGACCCCGCGTGGATCGACGCGAGCCTGCGTGCGTATCGCGGCGACAGCCAGGGTGGGATCATGGGCGCGACCTACATGGCGCTCAGCACCGACGTGACCCGTGGTCTCTTGGGTGAGCCTGGCATGTCGTACAACCTGATGCTGCCGCGCAGCGTGGACTTCTTGAAGTACTCGCTGCTGATGAACACGGGCTTCGGCTTCGACCCGGTGGCGAACCAGCTCGTGCTCGGCATGATCCAGATGTCCTGGGACCGCACGGAGCCGTCGGGCTTCGCAACGCACGTCGAGAGCGACCCGTTTCCCGGAACTCCAGCCCACCACGTCCTCTTGCACGTGGCGCGCGGAGATCATCAGGTCACGAACTTCAGCGCTCACCTCATGGCTCGTGCCATCGGCGCCGTCCAACTCGCGTCCGACGACGCTGCAAAGCCCGTGTGGGAAGACCTCTACGGCATCGGGCAGGAGAGCGCGCCCCTCGAAGGCAAGTCCGCTCTCGTCGAGTACGAATTCGGTCTCGCGCCGAATCCGACCATCAACAAGGCGAACACCGATGGTTGCGACCCCCACGATCGCGTGCGTCTCCTGACGCCGTCGTTCGCCCAGCAGGACGAGTTCTTCCGAACGGGTCGCATCGCGTGGCACTGCCAGGGTGCCTGCAATTGCAGCGACGACTCAGCCGACCCGAACGAGGAAGAGGGCTGCGATCAGAGCCAGAAAGACTTGTGCAAGTGAGTCGACGGCGTTCCGCGGCAACGCGCCGGTGACGGCGATCTCGTTTCGCTCGGAGGCGCCACCCACGCGGCGGTCGCCCCTTCCCGAGGGACTCCTCCCCAAAGGGCTTGTGGCGGCCCCGCCGGGAGGCGGAGAATGGCGGCAGCGGTGCGCCCGGCGGGTCTACGCGGTGCGGCGAACGAGGTGGTCGAGATGAGAGCGCGTATGGTCAGTGGTTGGATCTTGGCGGCTGTGCTCTCCGTCGCTTCTGCGCGCGCCGAAGAGCCTGCGCCCAGTCAAGCACCCGCCGACGACGAGCAGAGCAACAAAGCGCGTGCCGAGTTCACGCGCGGCGTGGAGCTGGTCAAGAACGCGCACTTCGGCGACGCGCTGGTCGCCTTCGAAGCCTCAGCGCGGCTCCGGCCCCATCCCGTGACGACCTTCAACATGGGCGCTTGTCAGCGCGCCATGAGCCACTACACCCTGGCGCGAGCCACCCTCGAGCGCGCGCTCGCCGAGCAGAAACCGGGTTCCGAGCTGCCACCGAACTTGGCGGCGGACGCCCAGGGCTTCTTGCAGCAAATCGAAGCCACGCTGGCGCGCGTGCCCGTCACTCTGAAGGAGCCGAACGTCAGCATGGCCGTCGACGGTCGACCCCTCGCGCCGCGTGCGACGTCGGGTTCGCGCCGCGAGTTGGTGGCTGGTCTCCTGCCCGCCGGCAAGGGGACGCCGGCCGGGCTCCGGGAGTTCGATCTGATCCTCGACCCCGGCGTCCACGTCATCACCGTGACCCGCAAGGGCTACGCCGACGCGGTGATCAATCGGAACTTCAGCACCGGGAAGCAGCCTCCGCTGGTACTCGAGCTGGAACGCTTGCCGGCCACGCTCCGCGTCTCGTCCAACGTCACCGACGCCATCGTGCGGGTGAACGGTGCGGACATGGGCCCCGTCCCCGTGGACGTGCTGCGTCCCGCCGGAACCCATCGCGTGCTGGTGACCAAGTCCGGCTACGAGGATTTCGAGAGCGTGATGACGGTCAGCGCAGGCGAACAATCGGACCTGCGCGCGACGCTTTCGCCCGAGCGCGTGCCGCTCACCAAACGCTGGTGGTTCTGGGCCGGCGCTGGAGTCGTGGTCGTCGGCGGTGCCGTGCTCACGTACGCGCTCACGCGCGAAGACCCGGGGCCGCCTGCGTACCAGGGCGGGAACACCGGCTGGGTCGCGCAGCCCAAGGGTTTCTCGTTCTGAGCGAACGGAGCGCGGTCGAAACCCGTTTCGCGCCCCCGCTACCCCTCGAATCCCGCGGCCGAACACCAGGTCGCGTGCGCGCCGGAGATCCGCGGTAACATCAGCGGAGCATGGGCGATGGCGTAGCGGCCGGAGAGGTGATCGCCGAGCGGTATCGGCTCGACCACCTGCTGGGGGAAGGCGGGATGGGTGCGGTCTGGGCCGCCACCCACACGCTCACGCGAAGCCCGGTGGCGCTGAAGTTCTTGAAGCCCGAAGCGACCAAGAACGCGGCCGCCGTCCGTCGTTTCATGCGCGAGGCGCGCGCGGCTACCTCGGTGAATCATCCGAACGTGATCCGCGTGCACGACATCTTCCTCTTGCCGGACGGCGCCCCCGTGATGGTCATGGACCTCCTGATCGGCGAGTCGTTGGGTCAGAAGCTCGAGCGCGAGCGGAAGATTCTGCTGCCGACGCTGGCGGCCATCATGCTCCCGGTGGTCTCGGCCGTGGGCTCCGCTCACGCGTCGGGCATCGTTCATCGTGACCTGAAGCCCGACAACATCTTCCTCGCCCGGCTGCCCGACGGAACGATGTCGCCCAAGGTGCTGGACTTCGGCATCGCGAAGCTGAACCGCAATACTCCGGATGCGGCAGAGTCCGCCAACCTCACGCGCACGGGCGCCCTGCTCGGTACGCCCTACTACATGTCGCCGGAGCAGGTCTTCGGCGAGAAAGACATCGACGCGCGGGCCGACGTTTGGTCCGTGGGAGTGATCCTCTACGAGGCGCTCACCGGCGTTCGGCCCGTCGACGGCGAGAACCTCGGTCAGCTGTTCAAAGTGATCGCCACTGGAGCGATTCGTCCCATCGACGAGATCGCGCCGGACCTGCCGCTCGCGGTGCGCGACTTGATCGGGCAGATGCTGGTGACGGATCGAACGCGTCGCTGCGCGAGCCTGCAGATGGCGTACGACGTCCTGCGGCGTTTCACCGATCAGATGGCGCAGTCGTTTTCGGGGGTGCTTGCCATGGGCGTGGACGCTCCGGGCACGTCGGAGCTCGTGCATTTCTCGGGCGTTTCCGCCGTGACTCCCAGCCCGTCCACCGACAGCTCGAGCGACGCGCCGCACGCCCACCCCATGACGTCTTCGGCGTTTTCCACCACCGGAAACACCATCGTCACGCCGACCTATCGTCCACCCTACGTGGCGATCGGTCTCGGTCTGGCGTTGGTGGTGGGCGGGGGGATCTGGTTCGCGAACGCGCGCGGCGTCGGCGCGGCGTCCGGATCGAGCGGCGAAGCCAGCGTCAGTGAGCCGGCTGCTCGCACCAGCGGCGCGCCAACGGCGACATCGACCGAGCTCGCAGCGGCCCCGAGCGAGCCGTCGGCAAAGAGCGGTCCGTCCGCCCCGGCTCCGTCCGCGACGCCCGTCAGCACGGCTCCCGACCGCGCGAAACCGGGTGCACCCGCCAAGTCCGCCAAGTCGGCGCCGTCCGCCGAAGCGCCGCCCGCGGCCTCGCAGTCCAAGCCCGCCGCCCCCGCCACCGCCCTCGGCGGAGTCGCGACGCAGGTTCCGTTTTGAGCACGCTGCCCGGCGCAGCTCACAAGAACGAGTAGCCCAGCGTGAGCTCGGGTACGACGAACAGCGTCACGCTGCCGAGCAGCGCATCGGCGGGATAGCGAACGAAGCGCGTCGGAACACCGTTCAGCGACGCAGCGGACGGAGCGCCGCGGTCCCCGTCGTATCGGGGCTTCCCGAGCGCGACCCAACCGCAGAGCTCGAGCGCCGGGCCGACGCGCCAGTGCCGGCCCAGACGGCGCGTGAATCCGACGCGGGCGTCGAGCGCCAGGAATTCGGCGTTCACCGCGCTCCGGCGCGCATCGATCTTCTCGCCCGAGCCCGTCGTTCCGCGCCGAGCCACGTCGAGCTCCGCCACCGCGAAGCCGACCCCCGCGCGGCCGAACACCCAATAGTCCTTGCCGCGCTCGAAGGACACTTGGGCCAGGGCCTGCACGCCGTCGAGGCGCGCATCGTCGTCGAATCGCGCGTCCGCGCTCCCGCCGTCCGAGAGATCGTGGATGCGAGTCCCCACTCGTTTGGTGTCCGCCGTCGCTCGCAGCGCGGCGAGCTCGAGCCCGAAGCCGAGGCCGCTGCCGAGCACGTAGCGTGCGCCGAGCGAAGCCTGCGCGCCGAGCGGAAGCGGGGCGCTGCACGCATCGTCGCAGCCGTTCGGTCGCGTGACGCCCAGTACGCCGAGCGGCGCTCCCACGGAGAGATCGAACGCGAGGTGCGGGGGCTCGACGACGCGCCAGCGCGGGGAGCTCGGATCGCGCTCGAGCTCGATTTCGACGGAGGTCTGACGGAGCGCTTCCAGGGTCACGCTACGGCGAATCGTGACGAAGCCCTCCTCTCGGGCCTCGACCCGGTGCAGCCTGCAGCTCAGCGCGCCTTGCCATACGCCGCGCCCGAGCTCGACGCCATCGAGTGCCACGCTGGCGCTGGCGGGCGTCGGTGCGATGCGCGCGTGGCACTCGACCGGCACGAGCTCGAGGGCGACGCGACTCTGCTCGTTCTCGCTGATGGCGACGCTCACGGGATCGGTTCCGAGGCGGTCGGCGCCGCCGAGCCTCACCACGTGACGTCCGGGCGAGAGTCGCCCTTCCCACGGCGCATCGCCGACGAGCCCGCCGTCGACGAAGACCTGAGCCGGAGCGTTCCGGCTCTCGCTCACCCTCAAGCTGCCCGCGCGGCGCAGCGCTTCGAGCTTCACGTTCACTCGCGCCGTCTCCCCGCCGGCCACGTCGACGCGGGTCTCGAACGGAGCGCTGCCCGTCTTCACCACGCGTACGATGCGCGCGCCCGCCGCCACGCGCAGCGAGCCTGAAAGCGGGATCTTGCCGCGGGCTCGACCGTCGATGAGCACGCTGGCGCCAGCGTCGCTGCTGACCACGTCGATGGACCCGACGAGCGGCGCGAGCTTTCCGAGCTCCGCTTGGACCAGCGCCTGATCTTGGGACGAGAGCCCGGGGTAGTCGCGGAGCAGCTCGGAGAACAGATCGAACGCCTCGTCCGAGCGTCCCACTCGCGCCAGCGCGATGGCCGCGTTCTGGGTGTTGCCCCGCGAGCGGTGGAGCTCGCGAGAGCGCAGGAACGCTGCGAGTGCCGCGTCCCAGCGCTCGGACCGTGCCAAGTCGAGCCCTTGCTCGAAGAGCGCACGCGCACGCGTTTCGGTGTCCGCACTGCCCTCCGCGCGCGCGGGGTGGGGGAGCGCCAGTCCGACGAGGAGGCAGACGGCTCGTCCGATTCGCTTCAATCGCCCCTCCGCCGAGAGCAGGCCAAGAGCGCCAGCGTGACACCGAGCCAAAGCGAGAGCGAAGACGGCCGGCGTCCGGCGCCGCACAGACAGCTCGGACCCGTGAGGTCAGCCGAGGGCTCGGGCGCTTCGCAGCGCTCGGTTTCACGATTGCAGAGATAGCCGGGAGCGCAGCTCTGGTTCGATTCGCACTGGTTCACGCAACCCCCGGCGATGCAGCGGTACGGGGCACAGCTGGTGAGGCCACCGGTCACGTCGCGCACCTCGACTTCGCTGGCGCAGGTCGTCCCGGTCTTGCAGAGCCCGCTCGCGAGATCACACGTGGTGTCGTCGACGCAGTCTGCGTCAGTCTGACAAGCGTCCTTGCAGTCGACTCCGTCGCAGGCGAATCCGCCGCACGAGACCACGACGGGCTCGGGGCATTCCCCGCTGCCCATGCATTGGGCCTCGAGGGTCTTGCTGCCGGCGTTGCAGCTCGCTGCCACGCACACGACGCCCGAAACGAAGCCCTGACAGGTGGTGCGGTCCGTTCCGTCGCACAGGCGCCCGAGGCAGGGGTTCTTGGTCGTGCCCGTCGGGCATGGCGGGCGGTTTCCTTTGGGCGCCCCGAGGACGGGCGCACACACGCCGTCGTCCCCGCAGTGCTCGCATTGACCCGTGCAAGGAGCGGAGCAGCAGCGTCCGTCCACGCAGTAAGGGGCGAGCACTCGGCGTCGCTGTTGCAGCTCTGGCCGAGGCCCTTGGCGGTGACGCAGGCTCCGCCGGCGCACACGTAGCCCGATGCGCAGTCACTCTGCTCGTCGCAGGACGTGGCGCACTTGGAGCCGTCACAGACCGCGTAGCCGATGCAGGCGGCCTGCCCGCCGGTCTTGTTGCACTGCCCCTTGCCGTCGCACAGGAGCCCGCTGACCTGCGCCTGGCCGAGGGACACGCTGCACGTCGTCAGGTTGTCGCACGCTGCCCACGCCGGCTGGAACGCGCAGGCTTGCTGGCCGTCGCACGTCCCGTCGAGTCCGCAGGCGGTGCCGTCGGGGGCGCAGTCCGCTCGCGGGTCCGCGCCCGGCTTCACCGCACCGCAGACGCCGTCGGAGCCGCTCGACTTCTGGCTGCCGCGGCAGGTTTGGCAGAGGCCGGTGCACGCGACGTTGCAGCACACCCCATAGCCGGTGAGCGGCACGTCGGTGCAGTGGTCGTTCGTACATTGCGAATCCAGCGTGCACGGCTCGCCGTCCGCGAGCGTTGGCACGCACTGCTTGCTCCTGCAGAAGTGGCCAGCGGCGCACTCCGTGTCGCTCGTGCACTGACTGAGACAGTTGCCTGCGGCGCAGGCGTAGGGCGCGCAACCGTCCACCGACAACACGCACTTGCCCTGCGTGTCGCACTGTCCCGTGAGTCGTTGATCCCCCGGCGCGCACGAAGGCGTCGCGCACTCCGTCTTGGGAGGGTCGGCACAGTACCCATAGCCGTTGCAGGTGCCGGCGTAGCAGGGGAGCCCGGTGTCCGAGCAACCTCCGCGGGGGTTCGTACCCGCCAGCGCGGGCCCGCAGATGCCGTCGTCTTTGCCGCTCTCCTTCAGCGCAGCCGCGCAGGCGTAGCATTTGGCGTTGCACAGGCTGGAGCAGCACACGCCGTCGCGGCAGGGGAGCCCGGCCTGGCAGTCCCCGCCGGTCTTGCAGGCCGCCCCTGGGCCGCCGAGAGCGAGTCGCGCCTCGGCCACGGGCTCCGGTTCTTCCGGTTCGCTGCACGACGCGGCGACGCACGCCATGAGCACGAGGAACGCGAGCGTCGATGCGGCGCGCGGGCGATGCATGCGAACTCATCATCGCGCCCAACGCGGCCAGATGCACGCGTCGAACGCAAGCGTCGTGGCATGTCGCTTGCTCTCTCGTCGAGCATGATCCGCGGCGCACCGTGGGGCTCGCTGCCCTTGGTTCTGCTCACCAGCGCATGCGGCTCCAACGATGCCGCGCCCGAGCAGCCCTCCGCGACGCCCGAGTGCCCGTCCTCTCTCGGTTGTGAGCTCCTGGTCACGAGCGATGGAACACTCGGCGCTTCGCCCGTGAGCACGTGTTTTCTGAGCGCGCTCCGCGACCGAAAAGTGGGGCGCTACGAGTCCGGCGTGATCGACGAATCGAGCGTGGTCTACCAGCGTTTTTGGCTGGTCGACGCCGCGACCACCGAAGTGATGTCCGGCGTGGGTCACGATGACGCGAGTGTCGAATACGCTCCCTCGAGAAGGGTGGAGCTCGCCGCGCCTTCGCACTTCCAGGCGTGCCTCGCTGCCACGGACGACCAAGCGCGCTTCGCCTGCTTCTCCTCCGCCATCGCTGCCGAGCTCGGAACACCTGGCCGCTGTCCGTGACGTCCAGTGTGCGATCGAATCGTCCAGTTTCTGGACGACGACCGCCGACTCGCCAGCGCCAAGAGCCGCCTTTCGTGGCTGGCATGGTTGTCGCTCTCCTCGCGGCATGGCGCGCTCTATGGCCCCCTTTTGGATTGGACTGGCGCTTCTGGTGGCTGCTTGCGGCAGCGACGACGGAACGGACTCGCATGGCTCGGGAACCGGCGGACAGGGCGCGGGCGCGAGCGCGGGCGCTGGCGGCTCTTCGGCCGCTCCGGGAGGCGGGGCGGGGGGCGTGGCGCCCGGCTCCGAAGCCAACTGCGAAAACGGCAGCGACGACGACGGCGATGGCGCCGTCGACTGCGCCGACCCAGATTGCGGCATCCAAGCGGTCTGCGCACTGGACCCAGGCGGCCACGTTGCGACGCTCGAGGTCGAGGCGCCGGGTCACACGCCCTTCGTGCTCCACGGCACCTTGCCGGTGCCGCCCGGTGTGTTTCCACGGGCGGACGGCAAGTCCCCGTTCGGCGTGCTGGACTCGAATGGGCAGACCGCGCCCGCGCAGGTGGAGGTCGTGTCGCGCTACCCGTCGGGCTCGGCGGACGTGGTCGAGGTGATCGCGCGCGTGGGCTACGACTCGGCAAGTGTGAAGCCGGGAGATCGCGTGCGCTACGAAGTGCGCGTCCTCGAACACGACGCGCCGACGGCGCCGGCCACGGTCGACTTGCCGCAGCTGTTCGCGGCGGGTCCGGTGCCGCTCGACGCGCAGGTGAAGAACCTTGCCGTTCAGGGGCTTCGCATCCGAGCGCGTGACGTGTTCGGCCATCGCTACGAGCGCGACCTGTTGACCGGGCACCCGAAGCTTCATCGACATGGCAACCTGGCGCTGAGCGCGCGCACCTACGGCACGTTGAGCCCAGATCCATCGGCGCCCAAGGGCGCACCGAACGGCACGCTGCCTCATCTCATGGGTGTCCACGCCTACCTCACGCTGCGCGCGCTCGAGCCCGCCGTCGAGCTCACGCTCCAAATCAGCAACGGCTCGGCGGGCAAAGATGCTCAAGATCCGAGCGACGATGCCCTCGACGATCTCTACTTCCAGGATCTAGAGCTCGTGTTGCCTCCCGGCTGGGACGTGGTGGCGTCGGTGTCGGACCCGACCCTCGGCACGGCCCACGACGAAGGTCAGAAGCGCATCTTCCCCGTGATCACTCCGCCCGCCAGCGGCATGCACGTGATCCCGAAGTACTTCCACGTCAGCCGCAGGTTGGTGATCGCTCCGAGTGCGTCGCTGGCGCTCGCGAAGGAGCTCGCGACCCACGCCGGTCTCGGATTCGCCGTGCCCGGTCAGAGCAGCACGGACGCGGCAGCGGAGCTCTTCAGCTTCGAAAACCCAGCGACGGGGCGATTCCTCCCGCCGCGCCACTTCATTCCCAACCTGGACCACGTGGGCAAGGACGTGATCCGGCAGAAGCTCACGGCCGAGCTTTCGAAGTACTCGGCGCTCGTCCAGACGGGAAAGCCGCTGCTCGATGCCGGTGGGAAGGGCATGTACCCGGTGATGTTCGGCAACCTGGGGCCGTTCCAGCCGTGGGGCGTGCAGTACGGCGGCATGACCGGTGGCACCGAGATCCACCCATTCGAGGGCGTCGACGTCGCGACCTCCGCATCGCGCGACGGCTATCGCTTCCTGGAGCTCGTGCATCGCATGCGCGCCGCGCGACAGGCGAACCATCTCTATGAGGCCAACGGCGAAGGCATCGCCTGGGAGAACTGGGTGGTGGATGGACCGAACGGCAAGTACGCCCCGCTCCGCCTGTTCAACTCGTGGGACCTCAAGTTCTGCTCCGCGTGCGATCCGTTCGTATTCAAGAACGAACCTCTTCACCAGAAGACCCACGTGACCCAAAACGGCCAGGTCCCGAGCTACCAGGCCGACCTCGTCGGCTACGACCCGGAAGATCACCAACACCTGATCCGACTGGTTCGCACCCAGGTCGCGCTGGTCTGGCTCGGGAACGACCCCTTCGCGAAGGATGACCTCGTCGCCACCGCCGAGCTCGCCGACATCCAGCTTCTGCCGATTCCACTCTGGTATTCGGGCACGACGCCGAAACCCTCGTTGGGAAGCCTCTACGATCACTTGCCGACCCCTCCCGGCAAGGGCGTGTCCTGGGGCCGTGGCGAGTGGTGGATGCAGTACGCCCTGCTCGGTGCCTACTCGGTCGCGGACGACACCTGGCGCGCGAAGAAGCGTCAGACCTTCTTCGACGTCGTGGTCGATCAAGTGCTCGCCCCCGGCATCATCCCCTGCTCGGGCTACATCGGCGTGAACGTGAACAAGAACACCGAGAACAAGTACCGCTCGCGGCGTGGCAACGAAGCCGCGTTCGGCGACACCGTGATGCTGGGTACGCTGCGCACGGTCTACGAAGGCATCGATCCTGCTCGCGTCCAGACGCTGACGGATCTCATCGCGAAGTCCACGAAGGCTTCCATCCTCGACGGGCTCAGCTGGAATCCGGCGTGGAATGCGCCCTACGTGGAGATGCCCACGGCCCCCGCTTCGGGGGGCACACCCTACTGCAAATGGAGCGAGCTGCCGGCGGATGCTCAGGGCTACGCGCAGGCGAGCGGCGCCAACAAGTACGAGATCTACCTGCCCATCGCCTTCGGCTCCGAGCTGACCGGCGATCCCGAGTTCTTGACCAAGGGCGACTTGGTCCTCGGCAGCCAGGTGCAGGCGCCGACCCTGCTGGCGAAGCTCCAGAAGGACGGGCTCGACGCCTTGCCGATCCGCGCGCCGCTCATCGCCTGCCTCGAGCGCGGCCTCTGCAAGTAGCGCCGAGCGTCGCTCACCGCGTTCGGCTCGGCCACTCGATGCTCACGCGGAGCTTGGCCGGCGCACCGTCGCTCGTGCAACCGAAGGTCGCGGCCCTGAGCGCCTTCTCGACGCATTGGCTGGCGCGTCGGTCTTTGGCGCCCGTGAGCACGCGGGCAGCGTCCGCGGTTCCGTGCTCACTCACGTCGAGCTCCGCCACCAGCAAGCTCGCTGGACCGAGGGCGCAGCGCGCCAGCGCGGGCCGTACTTGGTCGAGGTTGTCCACGGTGAGCCGGCGCACGCTCGAATGGACGGTCTTGCCGTTCTCCTGCCGCGTGAGGCTGTGGAAATCGTCTTCGGCGTGGAGATTCGTCGACGATTCCAGCACCCGAAGTTCCGGGCGGGCCTTTCCCACCAGGTCCTTCGCCTCGTAGTGCAGCGAAAGCCGCCAGCGACCCGCGCTGGCGTTGACGCCGGCAGATTGTCCGAGGGCCGCGCACACGCAAGCCTCACGCTTGCCGTCGCTGCCGCCGAGGTCGTCCAGGTTCTCGAGCTCGCAGCGCTTGCCCTCGAAGAGCACGTCGCGCCGTTCCTCGTCGACGCCTGCGAAGCAAGCCGTGAGCTCGGCTGCGCGATCCGTCAGCGACTTCGTCTCGGGCACACAGTCGGCAAAGCCGTGCCGTCGGCATAGCGAGAGCTCGCCGACGGTCACCTCGCCTTTGGGCGTGAAAGTGACGCTCAAGCCCCCGAGTAGCCCGGCGCCCGGCAAGAGCGCCAGCGACGCGAACGCGTGTTGATAGCGGGCGACGCGTGCGAGCTTTCGATCCCAGAGCGCTCCGAACGTTCGCTCCGGACCTTGACCGTTCGAGAGATCCACCCACAGCTCTTCCGGTTTGTCTCGGAAGCCTGACACGTGCAGGAGCGAGGTGGTGAGCCACCCCTGGTTGCGCGCGCGACGTGCCAGCGGCTCGGCGTCGAACGCGCAGCGTGCGCCGCTCTTGGCGATGGGCCGAAGCTTCGCGTCCACCTCGGCGAGGGGCACGAGCTCGTGATCCGGAAGCAAGCGGGCGAGGCGAAGCGCGAGCGCCTCCCGCAACGCCTTGCGCTCGTCGCGGAAGAGCTCGTCGTCTTCGAAGGGGATCACGGCCACCTTGTCACGCGCGGCTCTCGCATCGGCGGTCGGCGGCGTCGGGGTCGGGGTCGGGGTGAGAGCAGGCGCTGCGGCCGGCGGAAGCGGAGCTTGAGCCGGTGCCGAAGGCGGACACGGGGCCGCAGGCGCACAGGCACAGAACGAGCAGACGAAGAGCCACGCGATGCGCATGTCGATGTGCTCTAGACCAGGCGCTCTCGGGCGTCCCCGCCAAAAGGGGTGCTGCGCGTGGTTCCCGAGCGCGTGCGACGGCGTGGACGTGCGATTGCTCCTGGTGAATACTCGAGGGTTCGATGCGACTTCCGGCGTTCTCCGGCGCGCTCACCATCGCGGTGCTCGTGTCTTGCTCGGACGATCCGAGCGCCGAGTCGACCCACGACGCAGGGCCGGGTGGAGGCGGGACGAGCTCGCTGCCCGATGGGTCGTCTTGGCCCGACGGAGCGACCGACGGCGAAGCAGACGCGAAGCCCGATGCGCCCGAAGAGGGCGGGGGCACGGACGCTGCCGACTCGGGCGAGGCTCCGCCTCCGGACAGTCCGGTCGCCGACGGCTGCACACCCACGGCCGAGCAATGCGCGAACCTCGCCGATGACGACTGCGACGGCAGTATCGATTGCGCCGACCCGGATTGCGCATGGGCTTCCTGCGGCACCGATCAGATCTGCAAGGGCAGCACGTGCAGCAGCGTCTTCGCCACGGCGAGCGTGGCCTGCGGCAATTCGGGCAAGACCGGAACCGAGCTGTGCCAGGGCTTGTGGTTCTCGGGCTGTTCCGACTCGATTGGCTAATGGTGGTGGCAGTGCGCCGGACCGGGGGCCTGCCCCTCCGGTTTCCAAGCCCTGTCCTGCCCGTCGTACTCGACGGCCAACGACTGCGTGGGTGACCCCATCGGTGGCGCCAAGTTCGCGACCGCGCCGAAGGGCTGCGCCTCGGCCTACGGCGCCACGGACTTCGGCTACGACTGCGTCAACTACAACCCGGGCTACCTGGTCCGCCTGCGCTGCAAGTAGCGCGCGCCGCCGTCGATTTCGCCGCCCACTCGACTATGATGAAACGATGAAGCGTCAGGCGCTCGTCTCTCCTCTCGTGTGGCTCGTGCTCGCGTGCACCTCCCAACCCCCCGCCGGTTCTGCGTCGCCCGATCCGAGCTCGACTCCGGCGCCGCCGCCGTCGAGCGCCGAGGTCGCGCCACCGCCAAGCGCGACGCCCGCGACCCCGCCGTCGGCGAGCGCGGCAGAAGAGCCAGCGGCTCCGCTCAAGAATCCGTTCAGCGAACCCGCCACACCCAAGAACCCCGCGGACCTTTCTTGGCTCACCCACCTGGTGAAGACCTTGGCAAAAGAGCCCGCGACGCGCGAGCACGTGAGCGAGTTCATCGGGAAAGACGCCGGCGCCGATACCACCGGAGCCGGCTATCGAAGGGTGAAGGCCCACTCCCCCTATCTCGAGAAGGTGCTCGTCTACCCCATGCCTCACCTCCGCATCGAGGTGGCGATGGACATGACCTTCGCAACGAACTCGCGGCCCGGACGCTCCGCCATCGAGTCCGCGCTCGGGCCACTCCAATCGATGCCCGCAGCACCCGACGCCAAAGGTGCAGGCCCCAAGTTCGCCGCCTACGAAAAGGGGACACGCGGCACCGTGCGAGTGTTCGTGGAGTTCGATCGAGCGAACCCAACCCAGGTCGCGAGCGTCCACGTGGACGTGGACGGCGCGAGCCACTAGAGCGCTCATGTCGCGAAAAGCGTTGCTGCTCCTCTGGATGTGCCTCGCGCCCGGCTGCGAGGAGAAGAAGAAGCCCGGCCCAGCGCCGGCTGCCACACCCGAGCCCTCGCGCGCGCCAGCCGCGACGGAGGCGCCGCCGCCGGTTGCCGCCTACCCTCCCGGCATGGCACCGCCCGAAGACGCCGGCGTCGACGCGGCGCCGCCCGAACCCAAGACGGGTGTGTGCGCCTTCAACGAGTCGAGCTACGACGGCCCTGACACCAAGAGCAACGAGAAGATGGTGGTCAAGATCAAGGCCGACCGCATCGTTGCCGCCGAATACAGCTACCGCGGGTCGTACGCCATCGACGGCAAGAGCGACAAGCTCGATCTCCCACTGGTCGAGAACAAGTGGCTCGAGTTCGAGCTCCCCATGACCAGCGGGAAGAAGACCTTCCAGGTGAAGATCAAAGACGACGTCATCGACTTCAAGGGGACGGCGACCGAAGACGCCGACGGCGACTGTCAGTGGGAGAAACCCGAGAAGGATCCGAAGAAGAAGAAGTGAGAGGCGAGCACGCGCGGTCCGTCTCCCACTCGGCGCCGCTGATGCGCGTCACGGCGTGCAACTCGAAAAGCGAACCTGGCTCGTCGCGCCGGCGGAGGCCCAGGCCACGACCCAACGATCACCGGCCCAGGCGAGGGAGGGCGTGTCGCCGGGCAGGGCGTCCGTCGCGAGAACGAGGTCGGGGCCCGGCCCGCTCGGAGCGACGCGGCGGAAGTGGAGCTCACCGCCCGATTGCCAGGCAACCGCGAAATCGCTCACGCCGGGGGCGATGGAGGGCGCGCGGTTCGCGCTCGGTGGTCCGCTCGACAAGGGCGCGAGGGAGCTCGTGACGGGCGTGCCCGACGCGTAGCGGACGAACCAGACGCGCGGGGACCCGTCGCGATCGTCGACCCACGCGAACCCGAGCTCCGTGCCGCGGCCAGCGACCGCAGGAAAGTCCGAGACGCCTTTCGCAGGCGCCACTGCTTGCGGCGCGAACTGTGGTTCCACGTCGCCGTTGGCCATGACGAAGTGGATGTCGGGATCTTCGGCAGGTGAGACCGCGCCGCCGTCCGCGGGGCAGTCCTGTTTGCCCCAGGCGTAGGCGACGAGCACGTTGCCGTCGACGCGGGTGAGCGCGGGGTTGTCGCGATGTCCGCACTGGCCCGAGCCCACCTCGGGCGTGAGGGGAACGTAGCCCGAGCCCGGAGTCTTCCCGTTGCCGGAGCTGTCGAGGGACACGCCGAAGAGGCGGCGTGCGAAGTCGGCGTGCGCCACCCAGACCAAGGCCCACGAGGAGTCCAGTCCCAAGATCGCGGAGTACTGTGGAGACTTGCTGTCGGGGTCGAGTGGGTTTTCGGAGTATACGGCTTTGGCCGCCAGCGTCGGGTTCGTCGCCCCGACTCGCAGCGTCGTGTCGAACCAGGTCGCGATGGTGCGGCCGTCGAGCGCGCCGACGCTCGCGCTCACGTGGGTGGCTTTGCCCGCCATCGAAAGCTGCACCGGTGCGCCGGAGGCTCCGGTGCTCGAAACGCTTCGCGCGAAGACGTCGCTCCCTTCACTGGTGACCAGCGACAGATCGTTCGATGCGAGCCGGAACGCGAGGAGCGGGTTCCTCGCGCCGCTCGCCACTGACACGGTCTGGAATGCCGCGGCAGCGTCGCAGCCGTTCGCTGCGCCGCCCGTCGAACCCCCCGCCATGCCGCCGCTACCGGAGACGCCACCCGATGCGCCCGTTCCTCCGCTTCCACCCGTCGCTGCTTGAGTCGTTCCGCGAAGCTCGTCGTCCGTGGGCATGAGCAGCGTGCAGCCGCCGAGCAGCGCGGAAGCTGCCGTGGCGGCGAGCAGCGAGGGACGCACGAGCCGAGTCTAACGCGAGGGCGTCAACAAATCACGGGAGCGAAGCCGACTTGTACGTCTGCATGAACGCCGAGCGCTCGGCGTTCGTGGCGGCCATGTCGTTGTTGGCCCACCCGTAGCTGATGAAGCCCGTGAACCCCACGGCCGCGATGGCCTTGGCACGCGTCTGGATGGCGTTGTGCCAGCCCGCGACGGATACACCTCCCCGACCCCACTCGACGCCCGCGCCCGTGTTGCCGAAGTGCTCGAACAGGAACAGGCGAGCTTTCGGCACGCCGAGCTTCGCGTAGGCGTCCACGCTGGCTTGATAGCGCGCCTGGCACCACGCCACCGAGTTGCCGCTCGCGTTCACTTCTGCGCCCGACAAGTAGTTCTCCACGCCGACGTAGGCGTATTTCTGCAGCTCGCTCCAAGATGCCGCGTTCGCTCCGGGGGTGGCGAACGGAGCCGCGATCACGACCTTGCGTCCGAGTCCGCTCAACGTCTTGGCGAAATCGATGACGAACGCCCGATAGCTCGCGTTGCTAGGCCAATTGCCCGCCGAGATCTCGTTCACGATGAACCAACTCGGCACCCCGCAGGGGAAGTCCGCTTGTGCCTTGGCATACACCGCCGATGCGCGGGCGGCGCCGCCCGCCGAAACATCGACGTTGAGCTGGTTCACGTAGACCGCTTGTTGGTTGCCTGCAGCCCAGATCTCCGCTTTGTGCATGTCGGTGCCGACGGCCATGAGGTGGTGGGTGAGCGCGTTCAGCCCGTCGAAGTCCGGCGGGCAGAAGCACTTGCCGTCGCTCGGTGCGCAAACGTTCGACGCGCCGCAGTTCAGCGTCGCCGTGTCGAAGCGCAGCAGCACGGGTCCGGGCGGCGGGCTCCCCGCCGGACACGCCGTGCTGCCCCCGCCGCCGATCTCGCCCCCGCCTGCGCCCGGCGCGCCTGCTGCCCCAGCCGATCCGCCCCCGGCGGTCCCACCGGCGGCCGGATCGCCTCCAGCGCTGCCGCCCGACGCGGCGCCACCCGACGAACTACCACCGGAGGACAGCGACCCCTGTCCGGCCGCGCCACCATCGGCTTTTCCCCCCGTGCCGGCGCTTTGCCAGCTGCCGTCGTCGACTCCGCTAGCGCCGCCGGATGTGCCCGAGACAGACGGCTCACCCGGTTCGTTCGGTCCCGCACCGCACGCGAGGGCGACCCAGCCAGCGATCAAAACAGCGCAATTGCGAAGGGGCATCGTCGTTCGGCCTCCACGCCCCCTTCGCAAGAGTCCTGCCAAACGAAAACCGCGTGGAATACCCCGACGCTGCGCTCCAACTGAGAACGGACCAGCGCAGTTGCGCCGCCCTCTGCGACCGCCGCGAGTCTTCGACGCGAAGCGCTTCGAGCTCCGCGCGAATCGAGCGATGCTCTCCCCCCATGTGCTGCTTCTCCGCCGTGCAGGCGGGTTCGACACTCTGGGAGCGCCTCCGGGGCGTGTTCGGGCCGCCCCTCGCCGTCTCCGACACCGCCATCTTCGCGCGCCGTGTCGACCCGCGGTGCCAGGCCCTGATCTACTCCATGCGGATCCGTCTCCGTGGCGAGACGGCGATGCTGCTACCCATCCCCGTCGTCCCGGGCTCGGGTGACGACGCTCTCGAGTTCGTGAGCCTGGTCGATCACGCGGGCTTCTTCGACTCGCTCCGCAGTCTGTTCTTCGTGCCGATGACCGCTGCGGCGCGTGGGGGTGGATACTCGCTCCCGCACCGCGCCCCGAAGCTCGTGGTGCACGAAGTCGGATCGTTCGAAGCGTCGTTCGTCCCCACGCAAGCGGACTTCTCACGCCTGGACGAGCGCTTCCGCTTGCCCGAGTCCATATGGGAAGAGCTGGGCGACTACGACGACTACGGCTTTGCGGTGTTCCGGCTCCGACCCGGAAGGAAGAAGCCCATCCACCCGATGGCCTTCCGCTTCGTCACCCGCGAACCCGGCCGATTGTTCTTCCCGACGGTCCACGTGCACGACGGCAGGGTGCACGACCACGCCGAGTTCGACCACGAGCTCTACTACCAGACGCCAGCGGTCACCGGCGCCGTGGGTTCGTTCAGGGATCCCGCGACCGGAGACGAAATCGGATTTTCGAGGCCGCCAGACGGCGTCCTCGGGCTCGTCGAGCCCGGTGAGCCCGTGCTCCGCCGAGTGCTCCGCGGCACGTTGCCCAATCGCGACACCTGGATCGAGCTCGGCGCGGCGTCCGCGCTCGAGCATTAGACCTGGGTGCCGGCTTTTGATACCTGAAGCCCATGGACGACCGAGCCACCATCTTGCGCCGGCGCGCGTTCTTCGTGACGTCGGCGCTCGCCGCCGTGGGCTGCGCCCCGACGCCCGCGCCCAACACACCCGGAGGCTCGAGCTCATCGGACACGAGCGCGGTGACCGTCCCGAGCGCGGTTCCCGCTCCCGGCGATGCGTCCGATGGCGCTGCTCCGCCTCCCCGAGAACCGGTCAGCGAGCCTCTGCCGAACATGGAGATCCCTGCGGGCGTCAGCGAGACCGCGCGCTCGCGCTACGAGCAGCTCTTCAAGCGCATGAAAGAAGCTCACGCGACCCTGGCGAGCGTGGAGAAAACCGTGCCCGACGGCTGTAGCCCCGCTGAGCCGAAGTGCGCCGCCGCGTGGCGCAGCGTGGCGGAAGCGCTTCAAGGGCTCGACGTCGGCTTCTCGAAGTTCTTGGTTTGCGGGGGGACTTCGGCGGAGGCGAAGGCATTCGAAGCGCGCGCCGAAGAACACCAGAAGTTCTTGACCGAGCGCCGCCAGAAGTTGGACGAACGCATCGCGAAGGCGGTGGCAGCGGGTGGGCAACGCGCCGGCTCCGAATGGCAACGCATCAAGGACGACGCGGAGAACGCCAATCCGCGACCTTGTCTCAAGTTCGGTTGCCCCGACTGGTGAGCTCCGCGTGGGCGAAGTCGGCGTGGTACGCTGAGCCGTGAGCGAAATCCGGCGAGTGCGTCGCGTCCTCGGGCGCTACCTACTCGCCGATTCCATCGCCGCGGGCGGGATGGCGACCATCCACCTCGGGCGCCTGCTCGGCCCCGTGGGTTTCGCGCGCACGGTGGCCATCAAGCGCCTGCATCCGCAGTTCGCCAAGGACCCGGAGTTCGTGGCGTCGTTCTTGGACGAAGCGCGCCTCGCGGCACGAATCCAGCATCCGAACGTGGTCCAGACCCTCGACGTCGTGGCCATCGAGGGCGAGCTCTTCTTGGTCATGGACTACGTCGTCGGCCAGGCTTTGTCCGAGCTCCAGCGCCGACTGAAGAAGCGGGGCGACCGCGTGCCGCCGGCCATCGCGAGCGCCGTCGTCTCGGGCGCGCTCTATGGGCTCCACGCGGCCCATGAAGCCAAGAGCGAAGACGGCACACCGCTCGACATCGTTCATCGCGACGTCTCGCCGCACAACCTCTTGGTCGGGGTGGACGGCGTGCCGCGGGTCGTCGACTTCGGCGTGGCCAAGGCCGCGCGGCGCAGCAAAGAGACGGAGGCCGGTCGGATCAAAGGCAAGCTGCGCTCCATGTCGCCCGAGCAAGCCAAGAGCGCGCCGCTCGACCGGCGCTCGGACGTGTTTTCGACTGGGATCGTCTTGTGGGAAGTGCTCAGTGGTCGCCGGCTCTTCGACGACGTCGACCCCTACGCGATCCTCGGGCAAGTGCTCGAAGCGCCCATCGAACCCCCGAGTCGACTTTCTCCCGACCTGTCGCCGGCTCTCGATCGAGTGGTGATGCGTGCGCTCGAGCGGGACCGCGAGCTCCGTTTCCAGTCGGCTCGGGAGATGGCCATGGCCCTCGAGGACGCTCTGCCGCCGGCGCTCCCGCGGCAGGTCGGCGACTGGGTGACGAGCGTCGTGGGCGAGGAGATCGAGCAACGCGGGCGCGCCCTCGCCGAGCTCCAGCGAGAACAGAGCGAAGACTCGCCCCCGTTGGCGATTTCGAGCGCGCTCGACGGCGCGAGCGACGCCACCGCCGACTATCAGAATTCGGTGCTGGCGAATGCGGCACCCGAGACCTCGAACGAGGTCACGACTCCGATGCCGCTGGACAGGGCGCCGGAGCCCATGAGCGCGCGTCCTGCCCGGCGCGGGTGGCTGCTCGCTTCGGCGTCGTTACTGCTCCTCTCGAGCCTAGCGCTGTACTTCGTCGTGCGTGGCCGGAGTTCTCCGCCTGCGGAGCCGCCTCGTCCGAGTCCGGCCGAAACGACCGCCGAGCCAAGCGCGCCCGCGACGCCGTCGGGCCCGCCGCTGTCGAGCTCCGAGCCGACTCCCGCGGTTTCGGTTACTCGGCCCACGACTGCGAGGCTGCCCCCGCCTGCGCTCACGCCGAGCGCGTCGAAGTCGAAGCTCGGTGGCAACGACTGCAATCCGCCCTTTTACGTCCAAGATGGCATCAAGCACTACAAGAAGCACTGCCGCCTCGAGTGAACGCCGGAGCGCATCGGCGACAAGGTCCGTCGCCGTCGCCGTCGCCGAACCCGTCGCTCCCAGGGAACGCCGCATGGCCGCGCCCCGCCGTGGGTCAAGGCGAGATCGGCCAGGCGAGGAGCAGCAGGCGCAGCTCGCCTTCCGCGGGCTCGTGCTGCGAGAAGACCGAGCTCGGGCGTTGTCCGTCATGTCGCCTGCCCAACCTGCGTTGGGCCTCGACGGCGGTCCTTGATGCCTCCCCCGGCCGGTGCTTGCGGCGCTGCGCGCCGCTGCGCTCCGTCTCGCCCCCTCCTTATGCGTGCTCGCGCCGGCGTGCCGAGAGGGAAGGAGCGGGTTGCGTCGATGCGAGAGGATGAGGGAACGTCCTCGGACCGGCGCTGCGCGCGCATGGAGGGGGCGCCGCCTTCCGAGTCTGGCAGCGTGCGCGCCTACCCGAGCGCGGGCGAGACCACCAAAGCCATCGCTGCGCACAGCGCCAGGAGCATGCGCGTCATGAAGCCCCCGCTCACGAGCGTCGTCCCGCTCAGTCGGCGAGCACCGACTCGAGCGTGGTGGCCGTGATCACGCGATCGACCCAACGATCCAAGTCGGCGACGGCGGCGGAACGGACACGGGCCTCGGCAGACTCGGGGAGCGGCCCGAACTTGAGCCGGAGCTGGCGAAGTAGGACGTCGGCCTTTCCTTCGGCCTTTCCTTCGGCCCGCGCTGCGGCGGTGAGGATCTGTGCACCGGTCATGAAGGCTTCCTCGGCTTTGGGTCCCAGTCTCTTGGTCAGCTCTCGAAGTTCTTCGGGAGACGTCTCGCTCGCCTCCAGAACATAGCGCAAGACCGCGCCGAGCGCAGCTACGCCGTTCGGGGCCTCGAGCACCTTGTCCATCGCGTCGAGCCAACGCTCGAGCTCGGCCTTGAAGGCCGTCGAGCTGCGCGCGCGCTTCAGGCAGAACAACGTCAGGTGGCCGAGCGCGGTCATCGAGCGGTGGCGGAGATCCTCTGCGCGTGTGCGACTGAGGTCGTCGAGCAAGAAGGCGAAGTCAGGGAGGTGCGCGGTGAGCTCGTCGAAGGTTGCCGCATCGAGGTCGAG
>JAXLYN010000057.1:0-59209 GCA_046351435.1 Polyangiaceae bacterium | reverse complement strand
AGGTCGAGTACGATGCGGTCGAACTTCTCGCAGTCCACGATCTCGTTCCTCGTCAGCGCAGAGCGCGTGCGTACTCCTCGAACTCACTCAATGCATCTTGCAGTCGATCGAGCGCATAGCGCATTCGACTCTTCACCGTGTTCTCTCCGACTCCCGTGATCTCGGCGATCTCCTTGAACGGTAGGTTCGCGATCTCGCGCAACAGAAACACCTCGCGCTGATCCTCGGGCAAGGCGTCCACTGCTGCGACGATCCTCCCAGCCACCTCACCGGAGACGGCGCTGCGTTCGACACTGGCTCGCGGGTGGGCGTCGGCGACGCTGTCGATGAGCGGGCGGTTGTCCTCGCTGCTCGACACGGGCTGGTCCAAGGACGGGTGGCGGCGATGGGTCTGTTTGCGCAGGTGGTCGACACACAAGTTGCGAGCGATGGTGTAGAGCCAGGTGGAGAAGCGAGCTTCGTGCTTGAACTCGCTGGCGTTTTGCACCACGCGCAGAAAAACGTCCTGAGTGACGTCCTCGGCGGTGTTGCCCTGCCGGACATGACGCAGCACGAAGTTGTAGATTGGCGTTTTGTGGCGCCTCACCAGCTCCGCAAACGCCTCACGGTCGCCTCGCTGGTAGCGCACCATGAGCATCTCGTCCGTCGCATCGATTCGGGCGCTCGCCATCCCTCACCTCGACCCGAGCGGGTGATGGACGAACGCCCACGTTGTTGGTTTCGTTCCGGAAAGCTCCCGAGAGTAGCCCGGGACCTTCACCACTGTCGGACGTCCCACCACGGGAATCGATCTACGGCCGGTTCGAACGCTACTCCCCGCTCGGAGCGGGCTGCAAGGCGCGGCTCGAGGGTGGTTCACGGTGCCGGGAGGCGAACTCCTCTGTCTGACTCCCGATGCCCACCGGCCCTTTGGCCTGGCAACCAACAGCGGTCCAAACGCTGGCTGGGGTCTCGAGCCCCCAGTAGGCGTCGCCTTCCCTTGTTGCGCCCTCCGCAAATCCCGAACATAAGAGGGCGTTACTGCCGAGCTGGGATGGCGCACGACGGATGATCGGTTCAGCCCCGAAGAAATGGGGCACCCGCTGATCCGAAACGGCCTCATCCGTCGTCTCAACACTCGAGAGAGGGACCAAGATGCGACCCTGGATGGCATTTGCTTTGCCGATGATCGCCGCGCTGAGCTTCACCCCCGTGGCTCTCGCCCAAGGCACCGACGCACCGAAGGCAGACTCGAAGCCGGCCGACAAGGCTGCCGCCGACAAAGGTGCGACGGACAAGGCGGCAGCGGACAAGGCGGCAGCGGACAAGGCCGCCGCCGACAAAGCAGCGGCCGACAAGAAGGCAGGGGCGAAGACCGATCCCGCGAAACCTCCGGCCACCGACGCGAAGGCCGCGGAGGGTGACAAGAAAGCGGGGGACAAGAAGCCCGAGGTCGCCACGGACGCCAAGCCCAGCGACCCCTCCACGCCCACGACGCCGAAGGCGTCCACCTCGGGCCAGATGGATGGCGCGACGTATCAGGTGCGTCTGCGCGAGCTCGAACAACGGGTGGACGAGCTGAAAGAGCAGATTCGGCGCAGTCACACTCGGCTCAGCCTACTGAGTGAGACGATTCTGTCGGGCGGTGTCGGCGGCGCCCGGGCGGAGGTCAAGTTCACGAACGACATGAGCAGCGTATTCCGCCTCAATCGCGCGCTCTTCGTGCTGGACGGTGCCGTTCAATACAACAAGCAAGACGACACCGGAGCGCTTGCTGCTCAGAAGGAAATTCCGATCTTCAGCGGGTCGGTGCCCCCCGGCGATCACACGCTCCAGGTGCTCCTACAGTTCCAGGGCTACGGCTACGGGGTGTTCTCGTATCTGCGCGGCTATCGCTTCGAGGTGAAGTCGAGTCACTCGTTCACGGTGACCGAAGGCAAGACGATGGAGCTCGAGGCCGTGGCGTACGAAAAGGGTGGCGTCACCACGCCGGTAGAGCAGCGCCCTGCGATCCGCTTCGTGGAGAAGCTCCGAACGGGCGGAGCAGCCGCGAGCCCAGCGGGCGGCAACAATCAGAAGTCCGGCGTCTCCGGCTCGTTCTCCTTCGGCACCGGAGGCAAGTGATGCGGATGCGACGCGGGCAGTCGCCCTGGCGCGGCGTGCTCAGGGCGCCGCGCTGGCTCGGCGCTGGAGTAGTCTGGGCGCTCATTTCGGCGACGTTGCCGGCCTGGGCCATTTCGGGCTCCGAAGCCAAGACGCGGGCGGAATCGGCCATCTCGGGCGTCGAAGGTGGACTCGGCAACGTCGAGAAGGCTGCCGCACGGGCCAGTCGCCAGAAGCTCACTCCGGCCCAGCGCATCGCAGCGGGCGACATCCTCTACCGCAACAAGGACTACGTCCGCGCCATCGAGGTGTTCTCCCAAGTGGTCGAGCTCGGTCGCCAAGGCCGCGCCGATGCCGCTTCCCAGGCCGACGCCCAGTTCTTACTTGGCGAGAGCTACCTGAAGAGCAAGCAATATCTCTCTGCCCGACGCGCGTATCGCGAGATCTTGGAGAAGAGCTCGCAATCGCCCTACGACACCTACGCGGGGCGAGCGGTCAGCCGGCTGCTCGACATCGCGCTGCGAACGCAGAACTACGAAAGCGTCGACGAGATCTACGCGAAGCTCGGCTCGCTCCCGACATCTGATTCGTCTGGCTCGCTGCAATACGCACGAGGGAAGGCGCTGTTCGCGAAGAAGGACTACGACGGCGCCAAGTCGACTCTCAATGGTGTGAGCTCGACGGCGACTTGGGGCCTGCAGGCGCAATACCTGCTTGGTGTGATTCTGGTGAAGCAGGCGACGCCGGCGACCGACGACAAGAGCGCCGACGCAACCAAGGACCAGGCGACCATCGTCCCCAAGAACTCGGTCGAACAGGTGCCCACGTCGCGCTACGCCGCGGCCATCGAGCAGTTCCGGCGGGTGACGCGCATGAAGGCCGACACCGACTCCGGTCGCCACGTGATCGATCTCGCTTGGATGGCCATCGGTCGGCTGTTCTACGAGACGGACAACTTCCTCGACGCATCCGACGCGTACAGCCACGTCGACCGCAAGAGCCCCGAGTTCTCCAACATGCTCTACGAGCTCGCCTGGGTCTACGTGAGGCTCGGCGACTACCAGCGCGCCCAGCGCTCGCTGGAAGTCTTGAGCGTGACCGACCCGGAAAACCTGCGCTTCGCCGACGGCTCGCTGCTGCGGGCCGACCTCATGCTGCGCTCGGGCCAGTTCGAGAAGGCCCTCACCCTGTACAAGAGCGTGCGTAGCCGGTTCGACCCGATCCGCGAGCAGGTCACGACGTTTCTCGCCGACACGCAGGATCCGGCCGTCTACTACGACAAGCTCGTGAGCGAGCACCTGGAGTCCGAGAAGGGTGCGCTCTCCCCCGTCGTGATCCAGTGGGCGCGGGAAGAGGCCGAAAACGAGCGAGCGTTTTCCCTCATCGACGACGTGAACGCGTCACGTGACCTGATCAAGAAATCGAAGCGCCTCGTGGTGAAGCTGAACTCCGTGCTCGGGTCGAGCACGCGCATCCGAGCGTTCCCCGAGCTCGTCGCCGCCATGGAGCAGACCCTCGGCCTCCTGAACAAGTCGGGCCAGGCCCGGCGCACGCTGGCGCTGGGCATGGACGACGAAGCGGGCAGCGCCAGCGGCGAATTGTCCACGGTGCGCGCGGAGCGCCGCTCGCTGATGAAGCGCATGGAGTACTTGCCGGTCACTCCTGGCGACTTCAGCCAGCGCGAGGCCTCGGGCGAGAGGCAGTGGAACAAGGTGAGCCAGCGGCTCCAGCAGCTGGAGCTCGAAGCCGACAAGCTCCAGGCCATCGTCAACGGGCTCAAGCGCGTGATGAAGGACGCCGACAAGTTCTCGGTCACCGCCGATCCGCAGAGCCGCCAGCGCTTCCAGGCGGAAATCGCGGCCAACGAAAAGGACCTCGATGCGTACAAGAAACGCATCGCGGAATACCGCCAGGCCGTCGACATGGGCCGGGCCCAGGTGGGGTTCGGGGACCAACGCTTCATCGAAGACGACCAGGTGCGGCGGCGATTCCGCCAGGTGTTCAACCGCGAGGTCGAGCTCGTGGCGGGCGGGGCCGACCCCTCGGCCCAGGAATACGCTCGCTCCATCCAACCCGTCCTCCGGCGCGCGGACACCGTGGAGGACACCTTGGAGAAGACCAAGTCGCGCCTCGAGCGTGAGGCCGACGCCCAGGCCCAATCGCTCCGCGAGCAGGTCGACAAGGAAGCCCAAAATCTCGAGAAATACACCAGCGACCTCGATGATCTCGATCAGCAGGCGCGGCTCCTCGTCGGGGAGCTCGCCATGAAGAACTTCGGGCTCGTCCGCGACCGTTTGAAGAGCATCGTGCTTCGCGCCGACGTCGGCATCGTCCAACAGGCGTGGGAAGTGCGTGAAGAGCAGCTCATGCGCGTGAGAAACCTCCAGCGCGAGCGAGCTCGGGAGGAACAGAACCTGAACGACGAGCTTCGCGAAGTGCTCGACGACGCCGGAGGTGATCTGTGAGCCGCGCTCCGTTTCGGTCGGCGCTCGTGGCGTCGGTCGCGCTGTCCCTGATCGTGCCGTCGGTGGCGGTTTCCCAGCCGGCGGCGCCCGCAAAGCCGGCCGCGACCAAGCCGGCCGCCGCTGCCCCGTCGGCGTCCTCGGCGCCGGGCACCTCGGCGGCGCCCACCAGCTCGGCTGCGATGCCCGCCGCTTCGGCGGCTACGCCGGCCGCCCCGCCGAGCGCGCCGGACATCCAGATCAAAAAGGGCGCGCCCCCCCCCCCCCCCACGCCCGCACAGCTCAAGGCCTACGAAATCCTGAAGCAAGAGGCGACGGACTACGAGAAGGGCGCCAAGGAGTTCCGCGACACGCTCACCATGATCGTGCGCCACCATTACGAAGAGCGGCGGCGCAGGATCCTGAACACCCTCGATCGCGAAATTGGCATCGAGAAGAAGGGCCTCAAGGAGGCGCGGGACGAGGCCATCAAGCGTCTCGAGAAGTTCATCGCCCTGTACAGCGGAGACAACGCCCACCCCTCCGCCACCCCGGACGGCATGTTCCGACTGGCCGCGCTCTACGAGGAGCGGGCGCGGGAAGCGCAAGAGGGCGACTTGGCAGCGGGCCTCGAGCCGGCCATCGCGCTCTATCGACGTATCATCGACGAGTACCCGCAGTACGAGGAGCTCGCTGCCGTTCACTACTTCCTCGGTCACGCCTACACCGATTCGGCGAAGATCGAAGAGGGGCAGCAGGCTTGGCGCGCCCTCGTCTGCAGCAATCGCTACCAGGTCAAGCCGGACAAGAAGGACTCGACGAAGATCGAGCTGCAAGCGCTCGAGCAAGATCACGACGAGAAGTTCTGGAACGACTGGAACAACAAGCACCCGGTGCCGCTCGACGGCGGCGCGCTGGGCAAGGGGGCACCGAAGAAGGCAGCTGCAAAGCCGGCGCCCGCCAAAGGCGGGAAGAAAGCCGACCCGGTCGGTACCAAGGAAGAAGAGCTCAGCTACCGCGATCCGTACCCGCTCGACTGCAAGCCGCTGGCGCAACAGGTGCGTCCCGGCGAGGACCCGCGCTACCTCGCAGAAATCTGGTGGCAGATCGGGAACAACCACTTCGATCAGATCGATCCGAAGGGCGGCCCCTACAACCTGAACCGCGCGGTGAGTGCCTACCAGCACTCGATGGAGTTCAAGAAGCCGCCCGTCTACGGCGTGTCGATGTACAAGCTCGCTTGGACCTACTTCAAGCAGCAGCGCTACAAGACGGCAGTCGAAGAGTTCGTGAAGCTGCTCCACCACGCGGACGAGCTCGAGGCCAAGACCGGGGATCCTGGCGCCGACTTCCGACAAGAGGCCTTCACCTACATTGCGGGTTCACTGACCTACGTGGACTTCGAGGGGCCTCCGGGCGAGCACCCCTACATCCCGCGCAACGACGTGCTCGACACCGAGCCGAACCCGCTCGTCGCCGAAGAGAAGATGGCGATTGGCATTCAGCGCGTTCAGGATCCAGCGCTGGTTCCCCAGGACAAGAAGTGGAGCGTCGAAATCTACAAGGCGCTCGCTCAGGAATACATCGAGATCACGCAGAACCGGAACGCGATTGCGACGCTCGAGCTCACGCTCAAGAAGTTCCCGATGGATCGCGACGCTCCGGTCATGCAGAACCGCGTCGCCGATCTCTACGACCAGCTCACGCGTCTCGCCCCCGAAGGCTCGCCTGCAAAGGCCGAATATTCGTCCAAGGCCCTCGAGGCCCGCACCAAGCTCGCAGCCTATGTGGGCGCGACGCCGTGGACCGACGCGAACCGCGACGATCCCGAGGCGCTGGCCCAGGCCGAGGCGTTGGTCAAAGGCGGTCTCCGCCGCGCCGCAGCTGATCACACCAACGCGGCTCGCATCTTCTACAACCGGGCGCTCGAGCTCAGCAATCCGACCGAGCAGCGCGCGCAGATCGAGAAGGCCATCGACGAGTATCGGCTCGCCGAGACGGGTTGGGCGGGTTACCTGAACCAGGACCCGAACGCCATCGACGCCTACGAGAGCAAATTCTGGCTCGCCGACGCGCGTTACTGGGTGGTGGTGCTCCAGGTGGCCATCAATCGCTCGCCGGCGCCCGCCGAAGTCCAACGAGCACGCGAAGCATCGGTCGCCGTGCGCGATTCCAACGAAGACGACAAGTACATGCAGCCCGCGGGCTACTACGTCGTCACCATCGCCGAGAAGGTCCTCGAGGACGAATACCGAAAGCACGAAGAGAGCAAGGGCGCCCAGGGCATCGCCAAGCGCGAAGAAGTTCGCTTCAACGGCGAGGATCCCAACACCCGCACGGTGATCAAAGATCCGATGCCGCAGCAGGTGCTCGACGCGGTAAAGGCGCGCGACGAATACAACGCGCGCGTTCCATTGGACCGCGACGCGAAGCAGAACGGCCTGCTCTATGCCTTCCAGAACGCCGAGTACTTCTTCGTCTACGGCGACTTCGCGGGTGCTCGTCCCCGCTACCAGGCGCTCTACGACCAGTACTGCGGCAAAAACGAGTGGGGCTACAAGTCCTGGGACAAACTCATCAGCATGGCCGCGCTCGAGCGCGACGCCGATGCCGCGACCAAGCTCGCCCAGGGCAAGAGCTGCGCGTACAGCGAGGAGACCAAGAAGGAAGAGGAAGGGCGCCGCAAGCCCATCATGCAGACCGCGGCGTTCCAGGAGGCCGCCAAGCTGTTCAAGAAGGCGGAAGGCATGGCGGACGGCCCGGAGCGCCAGAAGACTTGGCGCCAGGCTGCAGCCGCGTACAAGACCGCCCTCGATGCCGCGCCCGATCGCGACGAGGCGCCGGAAGCAGCGATGAACGGTGCCTTCGCCTACAAGCAGGTGGGCGAATACGACAAGGCCATCGAGATGTACGAGCTGTTCATCTCGAAGTACGGCAGCGAGACCATTCTCCAGAAGCTCAAGAACGGCGACGCCAAAGCCAAGCCCCCCGTTTCGCCGGAGCCCAAGAAGTACGAGGACCGCGTCAAGTACTTGAAGACGGCCTACGACGCCCTCGCCAGCTCCTACGTGCTCTTCTTCGACTACCCGAAGGCGGCTCAGACCTTCGACAAGATCAGCAGCATCGAGCACTTCCAGCCCAACGCCCGTCGCGAGGCCGCGCGCCAAGCCCTGTCTCTCTACTCGAGCTTGGGCGATCAGAGCGCGATGCAGAAGTCGCGCGACCGCTTCAAGAACCTCGGAGCTTCACCCAAGGAGATCGCCGAAGCAGATTTCATCATCGCGTCCAGCGACTTGAAAAAGTGGGACGAATACAGCCCCGACACCGGGGCCAACGCGACGGCCCGCAAGCAGGCGCAGAACGCCATGATGAACTACTACGACGCGAACAAGAAGAAGACCGACGCGGCGCAGTACGTGGTGCATGCGGCCTACTACGTGGCCAAGACCAAGGACGCAGTCGATTCGGGTGACACCAACAAGTGGTGGAACGCCACCATGGACGCGTTCGACGCCTACAAGAAGGTCGCACCGCAGAAGGACGGAAAGAACAGCGCTCTCGGTTCGCGCGAGGCCAGCATGGCGGCGCAAGCCGAGTACACGATGCTGGATCAGGAGATCACCAAGAAGTTCGACTACGAGTCGGGGCATCACCGCTACAAGGGCACGCCCGTCCAGGTCATCGAGGCCTACCGGAAGGACGCCACGGTGGCGAAGACCTGGTACGACAAGCTCCAGACCGTCATCGACAAGTACGTCTCGCCGGAATACTCGACGGTCGCCATCGCACGTCAGGGCACCTTGTACGACTCGCTCCGAACCGGCCTCTACAACGTGCGGCCGCCGGAGCTTCAGATGTTCGACAAGAAGCAGGAGGCGATGCTGAAGAAGGCCGAGGAGAGCGACAACCCGGACCTGCAAGAGAAGGTGGACGCCATCCGCGTCAAGGTTCAGCAGGCGTGGCGCGACGCGCGCGACAAGGAGATCAACGGTGCGGACGAGATCATGGTCGACCGCTACGCCAACGCCATCATGCTGTCGCGTCGCTACAACGTGTCGCACCCGGGCGTGACACACGCCATCCGCCGCCTGGCGTTCTTCACTGACGTCATCGGCGAGGCCAAGATGAAGCAGTTCACGTCCAAGGTGAAGGACCTGAACTACACCGAAGGAATGTTCCTCAAGATGCGCCCAGGTCAGGTGACTGCGCCACCGCCCGAAGGCATGCCCAAGCCCCTCCCGGTGTTGCCGCAGTGAAGGATCCGAGATGACCTTTCGAACCAAGACCGCTCTCGCCCTCGCCGCCGCGCTTTCGGTCGCGGCCTGTGGCGGCAAGAAGGACAGCAAGTTTCCCACCGGGGGTGCCAAGGTCGAGCAGAGCGTCCATGGGGGGCCCGGCGCGGTGTACACGCCGCAGGGTCAGCAGTTCGCGGTCACCGATGCGCCGTCGAGCGGCGAGTCCGCGAGCAATCGGCCCAAGATGAACTCGTCTGCCATGGCGGCGTACGCGGCCGGCATGGACGCGTTCAAGGCCGGGGATCTGCCGACGGCTCGCGAGCAGTTCACCAAGGCCAGCGAAGCCGACTCGCAGGCCTACCAAGCCTTCTACTCGCTGGGCGTCGTGAAGGAGCGGCTGGGTGAAAACGCCGGCGCCTCGTCGGCCTACAAGAGCGCGATCTCGGTCGTCACGGACTACGAGCCCGCAATCTACGCGCTCGGAGTGCTGCTGGCACGAGACGGCAAGGGCAGCGAGGCCGAGAGCTTCTTGAATGGCAAGGCTGCCAAGATGCCGAAGAGCGCCGCCGTGAGCGCCGCGCTCGCCGAGGTGAAGTCCATCGCGGGCGACTCCGTCGAAGCCCAGTCGCTCGCCAAAGACGCGCTGAAGAAGAACCCCGACTATCGCCCAGCGATGGTCACCATCGCGCGTGATCACTACCGGAAGCGCCGTCTCGACCTCGCTCTCTACACGCTGAAGGCGATCTTGGACGGATTCGGCGACGAGAACCCGCCGCGTGACAAGAACAACGCCGAGGCGCGCCTCCTCCGCGGGCTGATCTATCGCGAGCAGAACAACAAGGCAGGGGCCCTCGACGACTTCAAGCGAGCCGTCGAGGTTCGACCGGACCTGGTCGAGGCGCGCGTGCAGCTCGCGAGCTATCTGCTCGAAGCGGGCAACGCATTCGAAGCGGCGAACCTGCTCGAGGGCGCGCTCAAGTTCGACAAGAACCACGTGCTCGCCCGCCTCAACTTGGGCGACGCGTACCGGCTCATGGGCAAGCCCGATCAGGCCAAGAAAGAGCTCGAATGGGTCGCCAACAAGGACAGCGCGCTCGCCCAGGTTCACTATAACCTCGGCCTGCTCTACCTCTTCAGCGACAACCTGAGCGGCATCGCGCCGAAGTCCGCCGTCGACAAGGCCATCGCCGAGCTCGAGCTCTACAAGAAGATGAAGCCCAAGGGGAAGGCGGGGGATCGCGACGACACGGACGAGCTCATCACCCGCGCCAAGACCAAGAAGGCGCTGCTGGAAGAGGCCGAGAAGTCGAAGTCCAAGCCCGCCGCCACGCCTGCCTCGGGTTCGAAGCCGGCTGCGGGTGACACGAAGTCCGGCGGCACGACCGGAGGCAGCTCCACGGGCAAGCTGCCGCCACCTACCACGGGGAAGAAGTGATGAAGACCATTGTCACGCTTTTCGCGCTCACCGTCGCCATCACCGTGCCCTCGCTGGCATGGGCGCAGGGCAAGAGCCGAGTCGTCACCATCAGCGAGGTCACCATCGTGGGGCGCGTGCAGAAGCCCATCGCGGCGGTCGACGTGAGCCGCATCCAGCCGAAGCTCACCTTGGCGGAGCTCCGGCAGCCGTTCCTGCATCGGATCGAGAAAGCCATCTATCAAGATCCGTTCTGAGCGGCCGACGTGGCTGCCGTCGTCCTCGCGCTGGTCGCTGCCACGCTTTCGGTCTGGTCGGCGCTGAGGCGGCTGAAGTCGGTGGCCCGTCTCGCCGCGTCCGCGCAGGCGAGCGACGGCCTCGAGCGGGCGAGTCGCGCCCGCGTCCTCCAGCGGCTCGCTCCCGAAAGCCCGATGGGGAGTCTGAGCCGGGAGGTGCTGGAAGCGCCCAGTGAGCGCGCGGCCATCGCCACGTTGAACGAAGCGCTGGGCGACGTTGCGCGAGAGCTCGACGTGGGACGGGAGGTGCCGAAGAGCGCGACACGGGTGGCCCTCGCGACTGGAACGCTCCTGGCGTTGATCGAGATTGGACGCCTCCTGCCGCAGGGCGCGGCGCGGGCATTGCCCACGGCGGGTGGATCCTTCGCCGTTGGCCTCGTGGGCGCCAGCCTGTGTCTCTTGATCGCACGCGGGGCCGACGACCGGGCCCGCTCGGCCCGGGACGGCTGGGACCGCCTGGGCCGGACCCTCGAGCGGCTGCTGCGCGAGTCGCACAATGTGGGTCGAGCCGAGGGAGACGGAGTGGACCCGGAAGCCTTCGCCGACTAATATTTTTCCTGCCCGGCCGGGAACTCAGGACCAGGAGGGGCTGTCGAACGAGCTGGCCCAGAGTATCTTCCAGCCAGCGGAGACCGGAGCTCGATGACTCAACAGCAGCCTTATCAACAGCAGGGAAGTCAGCGTCCGGGCCAGATGACGGCCGTGATGCGCGCCGTCGCGCTGTCGGGACCCAAAGTTCTCCGCATCGGCGTCGTCCAGGGCGGCCGGATCATCGAAGAGCGCATCGTCAAGCAGCGCACTCACGTCACGGTTGGACCGAGCGAGAAGGCGATGTTCGTCATCTCGACGCAGAACCTGCCTCCGACCTTCCGCCTCTTCGAGCTGGTCGGCAACGACTACTGCCTGAACTTCCTGGACGGAATGACCGGACGCATCGCGCTCCCCACCGGCATTTCGGATCTCTCGGTGTTGAAGGGACAAGCTCGACGCACGCCCCAGGGCGCGTACCAGATCCGTCTGACCGAGGACTCTCGCGGCAAGGTCGTCGTGGCGAACACGACCATCTTGTTCCAGTTCGTCGCCCCCCCGCCGGTCCAGCCGAAGCCGCAGCTCCCCGTTTCGGTCACCCAGGGCGCAACCAGCATCGACTGGGCGACGACGATGATCGCCGCGTTTTCGTTCTTGCTCCACTTCCTAGCGATCGGCGCGGTGTATTCCGACTGGCTCGATCCGGTGTTCGACGAAGAAGTGAGCGTTGCAGGCCTCGTGGACTCGATGAAGGCGCTGCCTCCTCCGCCGCCGATCGAGACGAAAGAAGACGTCAACACCGAGAAGGCCGAGAAGGCCGAGAAGGCCGAGAAGCCAGCGGCGAAGAGCGGTGGCGGCAAGGGGGGCGGCGCACCGGGCAAGGGCGGTCCGATGTCCGGCGCGCAGGCCGCGGCGCTGAGCAAGGAGCTCGACAACCTCGAGATGGCGACCATCGGTGCGTTGTCGAGCCAAGGTCCTGCAACGGCCGGCGTGCTCCGCGGCGGTGAAGTGCCGACGGGTGCCCTCGACGCAGCCGCGGCAAGCGGCGCGGGCGTCTCTGCGGGAGGCATCGGTGGCCTGAACCTGGGCAGCGGTGGCGGCACGATTCGCCCCGGGATGGGCGGCTCGGGCCTCGCGGGCATGGGCACCACTGGCAAGGCTGGCGGCACGGGCGGTACCGGCGACGTCAAGAAGGTCGAAGGCCCGAAGGGCAGCGCCAACGTGGGCGGGGCGAATGTCAGCGGCGGCAACGTGAGCAACGCAGCTCGCGTCGTGGCCGGCATGCGCGCGGGGTTCCGCTCTTGCTATAACCGAGGTCTCGCGGAAAACCCGGACGCACAGGGGAGCATCCGGTTGACCATCAAGGTCGGTCCGGGCGGCGAGGTCCAGGGCGTGTCGGCTGCCGCTAGCGGCAACTTGCCTGGATCGGTGACGAGCTGCGTCCAATCTCGAGCTCAGGCGGCGCAGTTCGACCCGCCCGAGGGTGGGTCCGCGGTCATCGTGGTGCCGGTCAGTTTCGTCAAGCAGTGACCGGAACCGACCCACGAGCCGACTCAACCTGCGACTGAATAGCCCGTTCGGCCTGCGCATCGAATCGCCCAGGCGCACCGAACTGCGCCTGGAAGTTGCGGAAACATGGAGCGATTCCCCGATCCCGAGCGCGTTGACACTGGCGAAGCCGGTTTCTATACTGGCCCGACTTTGAAGTGTAGAGGGAGGTTCGCCTCGATGCTTTCCAAACGGCTCTGGGGATTGGGGATCGCTGTCGCGATTCTTGGTGCGTTCGGCGTGGCGGTCGCCCAAGAAGGGGCGCCCTCGTCGCCGCCTCCCGACGTCACGGCCAAGAAGGACGTGAAGCTCAGTCCGACAGAGATGCGGAACGAGGCAGAGACCTACCTCCCTGAAATGGAGCGTGGCGCCAGCACGGTCCGCCGCCAGCTCAGCGATGCGCGCGAGAAGCGTGACGTGGTGAAGGTGCTCTGTCTGAACGACAAGCTGAACCAGATCGACGTCGCTACGCGGTCGGCGCGCGAGCGCATGCCGAATCTCCGCGGGGCTGCGGAGAAGAACGATACCGACAGCTCCAAGCACGAGTTCACGGTCATCCAAGTACTGCGCGATCGAGTCCGGAGCCTGGTGGCAGAGGCCAATCAGTGCATCGGCGAAGAGACCGGCTTCGTCGGCGAGACCAAAGTCACCGTCGAAGTCGACCCGACCATTCCGGACGACCCTTCGACCTACCCGATCGATCCAATCCTGTCCCAGCCGCCCATCATCGCCAGCCCAACCAAGTGAGTGGCACTCGCAACGGGCCGTAGAATCGACTATCACTCCCCCGACCCTTCCGGACGCTGACCCGACATGCGACTTCGTGCCTTCCTTGCGACGACCCTCGTCGCCGCGACAGCCAGTACCGCAGCCTTTGCGCAGCAAGCGCAGCCGTGGATCAAAGATCGGCGCTACGGCGAAGGCATCGGGTACCGCACCGGGAACCTGGAAATCCATCCGGGCATCGCTGGTGAGCTCGGCTACGACTCGAACTACTTCCTCGTTGCCGACGACGAGGGCGACAAGATCAGCGTCGTTCGGCTGCGAGTCACGCCGTCGCTCTCGCTCTCCACGTTGGGCCCACAGCGCCGCGAGCTGGGGGGCGACCCGCCCAAGGTGAACTTCCGCGCCGGGACGTTCCTCTCGTACAACAAGCTCTTCGCGACCGACTCGAAGAACTCCGATGCGGTGAGCGACAACGATCACGCCGTGAACGCCGGCGTGAACTTCACGCTCGACGTGTTGCCCCAGCGTCCCTGGGGCTTCGACATGTACGGCGACTTCGTGCGGAGCGCGGAGCCTTCGAACTCGATCCAAGACAGCCTGGCGTTCGATCGCGACAGCGTTCGCCTCGGTGCCGGCATCAACTGGCGTCCAGGCGGCGGCCTCTTCGACTGGCGGCTCGGCTACGAGCTCAACTACAACTTCTTCGAGCGAGACGCGAACAAGCGCCTCAACAACTACCAGCACTACCTGAAGATGCGGGGTCGCTGGCGGTTCTTGCCGCGCACGGCGCTCATTTACGACGGAAACGTCGGCTTCATCCGCTACTCCGACGCGACGAATCTCCAACACGACGCGCAAGTGGTGAACAGCAAGCTCGGCGTGAACGGGCTCATCACGCATCACTTCGCCATGCTCGCCATGGCCGGCTGGGCGGCGAGCTTCTACGATTCGCGGGGCGGCGTGCCCGTGCACAACTACGACGGCCCGGTCGGGCAGGCGGAGCTCAAGTGGTTCCTTCTGCCGCAGCCCTCGCTGGCCCCAGACCAGGCAACTGTGGGTCTCTCGAGCATCGCCGTTGGCTATACCCGCGACTACACCAACAGCTATCTCGGTGATTTCTACCGCCGCGATCGCGGGTACGCGAACTTCTCGTACTTCGTCGCCGGAGCCTTCCTGGTGAACCTCGAGGGTGGGTACTCCTACCTCACGCACTCGCCGAGTTATTTCGACACTGGTGCCCTCCGGAAGGGGAGCTTCGGCCAATCGCGGGCCGACGCGACTCTGTTCGCGGAGTACCGCCCGAGCGACAGCATCGGGGTCAACACGACGTTCCGCTACGACGCTTCGCTGGGCAACCAGCGGGTGCCAATTGCCCCGGGCGCAGCGCAGCAGGACAACCTGCAGTACAACCGCTACGAAATCTGGCTCGGCGCCCGCTGGTTCATGTGAGCTTCGGCGCGAACGGATCTCGACTCCGGGGCCACCAAGCCCTTGCTGCTCCGATGCGAACCGAGCCCATGCTTTTCGCCCTGCTCTTCCGGCTTCGCTCGGTCGTGCTCCTCGCGCTCGTGCTTTGCATGCAGCCGCTCCTTTTGGCCTGCGGTTCGAGCGGCGACAACTCCAGGGTCAACCTGCCAGCGCCCATCGAGAGCACGACGCTCGGTCCTGGGGACGTGTTCACGCTCCACGTGGTCGGCGAGAAGGAGCTACCGTCGGAATATCAGATCGCGTCCGATGGCACGGTCGACCTGCCCTACGTCCACAGCGTCAAAGTTGCTGGACTCGAGCCACAGGAAGTCGCCCGCCTGGTACGCAAACGCCTGATCGACGCCAAGATCCTCAGCGACCCGAGCGTGGTCGTTTCGATCAAGGAGTACAACAGCAAGCGAGTGACGGTGCTCGGGTCGGTGTCCAAGCCGGGGAGTTTCCCGCTGACCCCGGGGCTGACGCTACTACAGGCCATTTCGCTTGCCGGTGGGCTCACCGCCATCGCCAACAAGGACCGCGTGAACCTGACGCGTCAGACCAAGACCGGGCGCACCACCGTGGTGCTCACGGTCGAGGCCATTACGGACGGTCGCTCGCCGGACTTGCCCCTCCAGGCCGGGGATTCGATCTACGTCCACGAACGCGTGTTCTGAGCCGCCCTTTCACCTGCGCGGAGCGGTCGCGGCAGGTGCGTATCGGACGCCAGCGAACAAGCGGAAACGCGGCGTCGTGACGCCGCGAAGCTCTCGCTCTTGGCCTCGGAGGCGCTCTCGCGGGTCTCCGACGAAAGGGCGAGTCCGGTTCCTCCGCCCAAGAAGACCGCGAGGTCGGCGACAGGGGTCGAGCAAGCCGAAAGCGCCCACTCGGCCGGTACCAAGACGCCGTCGCGAGTCGAGGAGGTCTTGTTCTCGCGACCCGGCTGCTCGCTGAGCACGGGCAGCAAGTAGCCTTCGAGTTCGAAAGCCAGGAGCTCGCCCAAGACCTCGACGCCCACACCGACGCCCGTGTGCAGAGCGGACCCGAGTCGAGCCGTCGCGAACGCAGCCGATCGGCGGATGCGAGCGCCCATTTCGCCCGTTCCGTAGAACGCGCCCTGTCGCGCCGAAAACGCCACGGAGGGCGCCAGGGTGAAACCGCCGCTGCCGGCGAAGAGCTGGGAGTCGCCGAGCGGTAGCGCGAGCTCGAGGCGCGCCAAGCTCCGGAAGCGTGCAGCTCGACCGGCGCCAGCGAACAGGTAGCCGACGGAGGCCCTGGGGTCGCGTACTGCCGTGCTGCCGAGGGGCGGAGCGCTTTGGGAGGTTGCGCCTTCGGCGCCGGCTCCACGTTGATAGAGCACCATGGGCGTGGCTGCGCCGATGGTGAGTCGATCGGTGAGGCCGAATTCGTAGGCGAGAGTGAGGCCCAGCGCGTCGCGGACGACGGCGATGTCACGACCCTCGGGGTCGGGCGACGGGGCACGGAGCAGCACGGGGCGGTCGACGTAGCTCGCGAGGACTCCCAACGCGAGCGCTCCTTCGTCGGGTATCTCCGCGCCAGCGACGCCGATGAATCGGCCGGTCGCGTGGAACCAGACGTTGTCGGCGTCGAAGCAAGTGGAGATCCCGGATGCCGGGTCGCAGTCGGTTGCGAGCGCGTCGGCGGACGCCGTGGATAGCGCGACACCGAGACAAGCTCCGATCCAGCTCGGGATGGGTGTGCGCATGGCGGTCAACATAGCTCGGAACCGAGCTCGTGGAGGCGTTCGTGCGAGGCTCCCCACTCGAGTGGATCGTGGTATTCGGAGGCCGTGATCCGCGCAGATCGCCCCCTACTTCTGGGCTCGGGCTCACCCCGACGGCGACAGATCCTCGCCGAGCTAGGCATCCCAATCACGGTCGCCTCGGGCTCCATCGACGAGTCGCCCGGAGTCGGTGAGCCGGTCGAAGCCTTCCTCGAGCGTATCGTCCGCGAGAAACTCGCGTCCGTCGTGCCTCGCGCCGAGTCGATGGCCGTGGCGGGGATCCTGGTCGCGGACACCATCGTCGTCGTGGACGGCGAGATCCTCGGCAAGCCGGTGGACCAGGCAGACGCCTGCCGCCTGCTCGCGAGAATCGTCGGGCGCACCCACACCGTGTTCACTCGTTACGGGATTTCGAGGGCGCCGGCTTTCGCGGAGCTCGCCTGCGCACGCACGGTCGAGACCGAGGTCAGCATGCGTCGAGTGAGCGACGAGGAGGTCCGGGCGTACGCCGCGACCGGAGAAGGACTCGACAAGGCTGGCGCGTACGCTGCCCAGGGCATCGGCACGTTCTTGATTCAGCGCATCGCCGGGTCCTACACCAACGTCGTGGGGCTTCCGGCCGCCGAGGTCATCCTGGACCTGGTGGCGCTGGGGCTGCTCGCGCGGTTTCCGTGATGCGAAGGTGGGTCGCTGGCTGGTTCGCGCGATTCGCGTCGAAGCGCGCACCGCTCGGAGACGCAGTCGTGCTTTTCGCGCTGGGCCTCGCGGTCCGAGTCGCTGTCGTGGTCTGGGCGGCGCCGCGATTTCCGCCAGTGGAAGATGCACGCTTCTATCACCAGCTCGCGACGCGCATCGCTGCGGGTCTCGGCTACACCTGGCAGTGGCCCGACGGAGTGGTGACCTTCGTCGCCCATTACCCCGTGGGCTATCCGGCGCTGGTGGCTGCGCTGTATCGAGGGTTCGGCGCGTCGCCGACCGTTGCCATGACGCTCAACGCAGCGCTGGGAGCGCTTGCAGTGCTGGGGCTTCACCGCTTGGTGGCCGCGGACGCCGGACGATTGGCGGCTGGTTTCGCCGCTGTGACGTTCGCGCTGCACCCTGCGGCGGTGTTCTATACGCCTGCGCTCATGACCGAGGGCGTGACCGCTGCGCTCCTGGTGTTGTGCGCATTTTCGGCTGTTCGTGCCCGGGCGCACGACTCCTGGTGGCTTCTCGCTCTTGCGGGGGGCCTGGCTGGGGTCGCCATCCTCGTGCGGGGGCAGAGCCTCCTGCTCTTGCCCGTGTTCGTGTGGCTCGCGGCTCGGGGAGTCGGCCGCGAGCGCCCGCCTCGGCGCGTGCTGCGCGGGTTCGTGCTGGTGTGCGCAGCCGCTCTGGTGGTTCTCCCTTGGACCGCACGCAACTGTCAGCGGATGGACCGCTGCGTAGTGGTCAGCGCGAACGTGGGTTGGAACCTTCTCATCGGAGTGACTCCCGGCGCGACCGGCACGTTCGTGCCCATCACGGGTGAGACCGTTCCCGCCGAGTGCCGAACGGTGTTCGGCGAGGCGGAGAAAGACCGGTGCTTCACCAGCGCGGCGCTGCGTCAGATCCGAGCTGCGCCGATGCGTTGGCTCGGGCTGATTCCCAAGAAGCTCGCTCAAACGTTCGAATATTGCGGAGCTGCCGGCTGGTACCTCTCGGTGTCAGGGCCGAGCTCTTTCTCCGAGCAGGACAAGCTCCGCCTCGGGGTGGTGGAGACGGTGTGGCAGCGCACGTTGCTGCTGCTCGCGCTCTTCGGCGTGGCACGCCTCCCCGGCGCGTTGCGTCGCACTCGCTCCGCGCTCTCGGCGCTCGGCGCGCTTGCGTCGCTCCTCCCCTTGGCGTGGGTGGCGCACGTGCTCCTTTGCCTCGGTGTGGGCCTCGTCGGGCGACCGATCTTGCGACAGCCCAGCATCGTGGCGAGCGCAACGGTGGTGGCACTGACCGCCGCGACCCACGCCGCTTTCTTCGGTGCCGGGCGTTATTCGCTCGTGACCCTTCCGTTCGTCGTCGTGCTCGGCGCGAGCGCGCTCCGCGCGGCGCGCACGGACCGTGATGGGGAGGCGGAGTCCTGAGGGGCCGTGGCACCTTTCATGGCCTCTCGAGCCCGGGCCGCCCCGCTTCGGGACCCATGGCGAGAGCGCGGGGCCAGAGGTCGGGCGGGTGCTGTCGCCCGCGTTTTGACATCCGGAGCTTCGGCAGGTGATACTCGAAAAAGAGGATTTCGACGGATGCCGCTCATCGAGACCGAAGAAGCTGCTCGCCGCTTGGCCCGCGCCATTGCCAGTGACCTTTCCCTCTACAACGAGGAGAAAATCGTCCGCGGCATCGAGCACGACTCCCTTTTCGAAGAGCTGGCCGAGGAGATCGAAGAGGGGCGTGCCCTCTACAAGAGCCGCGTTTCGCCGGACCTCTACCAGAAGAATTTCTACGATCGCGCGCTCGTCGACATCCTGATCAAGTCGAAGGGGCACATCAAGAGCCCGATCTGGTGACGAGCGCGCATGCGCCGCTTCGAGGTGGACGCCTCGCTCGCCGGAGAGCGAGTCGACAAGCTCCTCGCGCGGCTGCTCCCTGAGGTCTCCCGCGCGACCATCCAGCGTTGGATCGGTGAAGGGCGGGTGCGGGTCGACGGCCGGCCGTGCCGCGCCAAGGACCAGGCGGCGGAACGCTCCATCATCGACGTGGAACCCGGGCCGCAGCCGCCGAGCCGGGCCGAGCCTGACGCGAGCGTGCCGTTCCACATCGTCTACGAAGACGAGCACTTGGTGGTGGTGGACAAGCCCGCCGGAGTGGTGGTGCACCCGGCTCGCGGGCACGCGAGCGGGACGTTGGTGAGCGGGTTGCTCGCACGCACGGTGGTCGGTGGCATCGAGCCCGATCCGCAGGACCCCGAAGCGCTGCTCCGACCCGGAATCGTGCACCGCATCGACAAGGATACGAGCGGGCTCCTGGTCATCGCCAAGACCGCCACGGTACGAGAAGCGCTGAAAGCTCTCTTCGCGCGCCACGACATCCTCCGGGTCTACGTGGCGTTGACGCTCGGCGTGCCAACTCCCGGCCGCATCGAGACGACCTATGGGCGGGATCCGCGGCACCGCGTGAAGTTCAGTGCCCGGGTCCCTCGGGGCCGCCGCGCCGTGACCCGCGTGCAGGTCGAGGAGGTGTTGTTCGGCGGCAAGGCAGCACGCGTCGAGCTCCAGCTCGAGACCGGGAGAACCCATCAGATCCGGGTCCACCTATCGGAGGTCAGGAAGACGCCGATCTTGGCGGACAAAGTCTACGGGCGTACGCCCGTGGAGCCGCTGCTCGCGGCCGTCGCCGAGGAGCTGGGCCGGCAAGCGCTCCACGCACGCGCCCTGGGTTTCAAGCACCCCGTGAGCGGAGAGTTCCTGGAGTTCGAGTCCCCGCTGCCCGCCGACATGGCCATGGCGCTCGAGCGACTCAGGTTTCAGTCCGCTTGAGTTTCGGGAGCCTTCTTTGCGCTCCCCACCTCGAGGTCGGCGTCCGCTCCTTCACGCATCAGTCTGGGGAAGCGCGCGCGCAGGACGGCGAGGGCGACGAATCCGACCACCACCGCCCACCACAGCGTGGCGAAGCGGATCAGGATCATCGCGCTGGTCGCGGCGCTGTGGGGAACGCGCGCGAGTCGAACCAGCTGCTCCTGGATCATGGCCTCGGCGACTCCCAGCCCGCCCGGGACCGGAATCACCGCGCCGGCCAACGTCGCCGTCGCATAGAAGAACATGGCCAACGGCGCGGGGAGATCGACGCCGAACCCTCGGACGAGCAGGTACAGCGCGAAGCCTTCTCCACCCCAGCCGACGACCGAGAGGAAGCTCGGCCAGAGCAGCGCGCTGGGACTGGCGACGATGCGCAAGCTCTCGAACGCCTGGCGAAGCTTGGGTGCGAGGCTGGAAAGGCGGCCTCGGCTGGCCTCGAGCCGGCGGATCAAGGCGTTTCCGGGCGCGGGCCAGATCACGAACAGCATGCCGGTCGCCACGGCAGCCGAACCGATCAGTGCCCAGACCAGGCCGCCTGAAAACCCGAGACTCCCCACGACGATGAGCGCGATTACGCCGATCACGTCGGTGAGCCGCTCCGCAACGACGATGGGAGCGGTGCGTGCCGCGGGCACTCCGTGCGTTTCGGCGAGCACGGCGCTCTTGAACACTTCCCCGACCTTGCCCGGAGTGACGGTGAGCACGAATCCGGAGAGGAAAACGAGCAAGCTGTCGAGTTTGGGAACGCCGCGGATTTCGAGTCTTGCGAGGTAGTATTCCCACTTGAGAAAGCGCAAGCCGTAGTTGGCGCTGGCGAGCAGGAGCGCGAGTCCGAAGGCGCTCCAGCGAAATTCCGTGAGTGACGCGCCGATGTCCCGATAACCCGCCCAGGCAACGAACACGCCATACACGGCGACGCCGAACAGCATCGCGATGATGAGCTTTCGGAGGAAGCGCTTCATCTCGACCGGCGGCGCCTCACGCGGAAGAGGTAGTAGCCGAGGCCGAGGAGTACGACGGCGCCACCCAGAAGCCCGATGCCCCACGCGGGGAATGCGTACTTGCCTCGCGCGAGTCCGGGGGGAGGCCGCTCCACCACCACTCGGCTGGTTTCCACCGGCCTTCCCGCGTCGCTGGGCTCGAGCTGCACGCCGAGCCGGCTACCACGCCCGGGCGAGGGGGGGCAACCCGAGAAGCCCCCACGAGCGCTTTGCCTGGCAAGCAGCGGCGACTTCTCGGCTATGCTGCCCGGCCACGGCGCCGTCCGCGCCGCTCCCGCGAAGACCGTGAACGAACCCAAGACCGACGGCGTACCGTTGCGCCGAACCGACGCCGAGCTCCTCGAGAGCTGCAAGAACGCGTGCGAACGACTGACCCGCGAGGTCGCGCGAGTGGTCGTGGGTCAGGACGACGTGGTCGAGGCCATGCTGATCACGTTGCTGGCTCGCGGTCATGCATTGCTCGTAGGCGTTCCGGGCCTCGCCAAGACGCTTCTGGTCGCCAGCGTGGCGCGCGCGCTGAGCTTGTCGTTCGGGCGCGTCCAGTTCACTCCCGACCTCTTGCCCGCGGACATCACGGGCACCGATGTCCTGAACGAGGTCGACGTGGGCGGAGTCGTTCGTCGTGAGGTCCGGTTCATGCAAGGGCCGATCTTCAAGAACTTGGTGCTCGCCGACGAGATCAACCGGACGCCGCCCAAGACCCAGGCCGCACTGCTCCAGGCGATGCAGGAGCGGAACGTGACGGTTGGCGGAGCGACGCACGCGCTTCCGGATCCATTCCAGGTCTTCGCGACGCAAAATCCCATCGAGCAAGAGGGCACCTATCCGCTGCCCGAAGCTCAGCTCGATCGCTTTCTCTTGGAGGTGCACGTCGACTACCCGAGCGAAGCCGAAGAGCGAGAAATTGCCCGGCGCACGACCTCGGGGAGGATGCCGGACATCGATCCGGTCCTCACGGTGGAGGAGATTCGAACTCTGGGCGCGCTGGTCCCGCGTATCCCGGTCACGGACGAAGCCGTGGCGCTCGCGGTGCAGCTCTCGCGCGCGACGCGGCCCGATGGCCCGGACGCACCGGAAATGGTGCGCTCGTACGTGCGTTTCGGCGCTGGTCCGCGCGGCAGTCAGGCGCTGGTGCTCTCTGCCAAGGCGCGTGCTGCCCTACGCGGCGAAGCCGCGGCCGACGTGGAGGACGTGGCGGCGCTGGCGCTGCCTGCGCTCCGCCACCGCATGGTGCTGTCGTATCGAGCCGACGCCGATCGCGTACGCGATCGAGACGTCGTGCAGGCCGTCCGCAAGAAAGTCGGGATCTGAGCGTCCCCCGCGTCCTCGAGCCGGCCTTCAGCGCGCTCGGAACTGAGGTTGCCGCCCGGCGCCGTGGGCCGCGAGGCCTTCTTTGGCGTCTTCGCTCCCGAGGAGCTCGGCCTGGAGCTCGCGCTCGAGGGCTAGCCCCAAGGGCAAGGGGAGGTCCAGCGCGGCATTCACTGCTCGCTTGATCTTGCCGACGGCGAGCGAAGCTTTTCGCGGGGGCGTGAACTCGTGAGCGTAACCGCGCACCTCGTCGTGGAAAGCGTCGACCGAACCCGTTTCCCAGAGGTAATGGACGAGACCCCAATCGAGCGCCTGCTCGAGCGTGAACTGTTCGCCTTCGATCAGGATCTGGAGTGCGCGCGCTTTGCCGACGAGACGCGTGAGGCGTTGCGTGCCGCCCATGCCAGAGAGCACGCCGAATTTCACGTCGGGCAAGCTGAGCCGGAACGGACCCTTTCTCGCGATACGGATGTCGCATGCCATGGCGATCTCGAAGCCGCCTCCCGCAGCATTGCCGTTCAACGCCGCGATGCAGAGCTTCGGTGTTTCTTCGAGGCGGCGGAGCGTTTCGCTGGCGTGGAGCTGAAAGTAGTACTTGAAGGTCGGATCCGTCTCGCGCAGCATGTCGACGTCGGCGCCGGCACAGAAGTAGCGATCCCCGGACCCGGTGATGACGATGACGTGGATGTCGGGATCGAATCGCGCCTCGACGATGGCGTCGTCGAGCTCTTTCATCATCTCGTGCGTGTATGCGTTGACCGGTGGATCATCCAGCGTGAGCAGCGCCACCCCGTGGTCCGTCCTGTAGCCGACCAGGTTCGCCATGCCTCGTGCCTCGCTCCTCGGGGGCCTCGCGAGCCCGAGCGTCGACCTTAGCGCGGCTTCGGCGGAGCGACGAGGCCGGGGCCAAGCCTTCGAGCGTGCTTCTGTTCCTCGGCATTCGCGCTATGCTCTCGGGACGTACTCCCCGTGGACCCGAGCGACCTCCAGCAGCAGTTGAAACAGCTCATCGTCGAAGAACTCGACCTCCGGGATCGACGGCCAGAGGAGATCGGTGACGACACTCCTCTCTTCGGTAGCGGCCTCGGCCTGGATTCCCTCGACGCTCTACAGCTCGCCATGGCGGTCGAGGAGCGATTCGGCGTGCGCCTCCCGGAAGGGGAGGCGGCACGTCCGGTGTTCGCATCGGTGGCAACCTTGGCGGCCCACATCCGCCAGTCGCCACGCTCCGAGCCATGAAGCCGCCTCGACCTCGCGTCGCCATCACGGGTGTCGGCGTCGTTTCTGCCCTTGGGCTCGAGGCCCCGACCACGTTCGAAGCGCTGTGCGTCGGGCGCGTGGGGATCGACCGGGTGGCGGGATTCGACGTCGCGGGTCTGCGCTGCCAGCTCGCCGCCGAAGTCCACGCGAGCTTCGAGGGCGTGGGCGATCCCGAGTGGTCCCGCAGCGACCGCTTGGCCTGGTCGGCCGCGCGCGAGGCGCTGGCACGCGCCGGGTTTCCGGTGGCGCCGCGCGACATGAGTCTCGCGGTCGGAGGAACGACCGGCGGGATGCGCGAGGCCGAGGCCGTTCTGACACGCGGCGAGGTGCTCACCGAGTCCTGTGCCCGGCGTCTGCTCTCGTACCCGCTTTCGACCACGGCTGAGCGGCTGGGCAGAGACCTCGGCCTCGCCGGTCACACCGCCAGCGTTTGCAGCGCGTGTTCCAGCGGTGCGAACGCCATCGCGCTCGCGGCAAGTTGGGTCGAGACGGGGCGCGCTGAGAGCGTGCTCGCGGGAGGCACCGACGCACTCTGCCGCCTGACCTTCGTGGGCTTCAACGCTCTCGGCGTGATGTCGGAGACACCCTGTCGCCCGTTCGACGTCGGGCGCAGTGGCCTCACGTTGGGCGAGGGCGCCGCGTTTTTGGTGCTCGAGAGCGAAGCCCACGCACGGGCACGAGGCGCCGACATCTGGGTCTGGCTCGACGGTTTCGCCCTCGGTTCCGAGGCCCACCACATCACGCATCCGGAGCCGAACGCGGCGCGCGCCGCCAAGTTGATCTCGACTTCGCTTTCGCGCGCTGGGCTGGGAGCTTCGGACGTGGACTACGTGAACGCGCACGGAACCGCCACCCAGAAGAACGACGAGAGTGAGGCGCTGGCGTTGCGCCTTGCGCTCGGCGCGGAGGTCGAGCGCGTCTTGGTCTCGTCGCAGAAGGGGCAGGTCGGCCACACGTTGGGCGCTGCCGGAGCCATAGAAGCGGCCATCACGGTGCTCGCCTTACGGCATGGAGACGTGCCCCCTTCCGGAGGCCTCGTGACTCCAGACCCCAGCTTGGGCCTGCGCCACGTGGTCGGGTGCGCGGAACATGCGCGGCCCCGCGTCGCGATTTCCACGTCGTTCGGCTTCGGCGGTGCAGGCACCGTGCTCACCTTCGTCAGCCCCGAGCGGATCGACGCTCGGAACGAGCTCCCACTGCCATCGCTGGGAGTCGCGGCGATATCGCTGCAGAGTGGCGCAGACAGCCGGGGGGCGCTGGCTCGCCTCGATCCCGCGCGCTCGCGCCGTTTCGATCTGACTTCGGCGCTGGTGAGCGCTGGCGCGGGACACCTGCTCGAGCAGAGCGTTCCGCAGGAAGAAGTGGGGCTCGTGCTCGGGACGGCATATGGCAACGTGGAGCGCACGGTGGAGTACCTCCAGCGGATCGTCGACCGCGGGCCGCGGTTCGCCGCCCCCGCCGATTTTCCTCATCTCCTGCCTTCAGCCGCCGCGGGAAACGCCTCCATCTACCTGGGTCTCAGGGGCCCCGTGTTGTCGGTCGCAGACCTCGCCACTTCGTCGGAAGCCGCCTGGTGCACGGCGCTGGCGCTCCTCGAGGCGGGCCACGGACGGCGGATGGTGGCCGGTGGCGCGGAGTCGGAGGACGCGGTGGTCGCGCGCGTGCTCGCGCCGCTCTGGGCTGCGCGGACTCCGGGCGCCGCGCGCGGTTCGGCCGCGAGTCTCGCTCTCCTGGCCGCCGAATCCGACCCCATGCTCGCCCGCATCGAATACTGGTCGGATTCGGCGCGTCCCGAGCACGTTCCACCGCCGGCGCCCGAGTGCTCGTTGGTGCTGGCTCCGGACCTCGATGGGGTGGCGCCGTTCATCGCGCTGTCGCCTTGGCGTGCCGCGCCTCAGCGGCAAGTCGAGGGTGACGACATGCCAATGGAAGTTCGAGGGGGGGTTGCGTTGGCGCAGGCGGTCGAGACCATCCGTTCGGGCAACGCGAAGCGCGTGCTGGTCGTGAGCGTCGGGCGTCGCGGTCACTACGCGTTCGTCCTGGCAGAAGGCGCTGCAGCGTGAGCGCGTTGGCACCCCGCCACGTCGCCAGCGTCGTCGCGTTCGGCGCAATCTCCGCGGCTGGTGAGGGTGCTGCAGCCTTCGCGCCGGGTCGCGTGGGGGAGCCCGCGGTCTCCCACGTCGGGCGGGATGCGGTGCTCGAGGCGGCTGGGCTCGCGAAGCCGTTCGTCGCCCGCGTCCAGAGCGTTGCCGGCGAGCCGGATCCGGCGCGAGCGCTCCTGGTGGCGGCCGCACGGAATCTCGCCGGCGAGCTCGACCGGAGGCATGCAGGCTGGCGGGAGCTGCGGATCGGGATCGCGTTAGGCACGTCCTCTGGAGGTCTCGCGAGCTTCCTCGACGCGCTCTCGGTGCTCGATGACGGTCGCTCGGTTCCGCGCGACCTCGCACGGCGGGCGCCCTACTTCGGGCCCCTCGAGCTGGTCGCCGCGACGCTGGGCGTGCGCGCGGAGCACGAGGTCCAACTGCTCGCGGCGTGCGCTTCCTCGAGCTTCGCATTGGGTCAAGCGCTCGGCTGGCTCTCCCTCGATGTGGTCGACCTCGTGATCGCCGGCGGCTACGACGCCGTGACACCCTTCGTTGCCGCCGGCTTCGAGGCGCTCGGCGCCACGTCTTCGGCTCCCGCGCCGTTCCGCGGCCGACGTTCGGGGCTCGCTCTCGGCGAGGGCGCCGCCCTGCTGGCGCTCACTCGAAACGCGCACACGGCGCTGGGACACATTCGGGGCTTCGCCGCGGCCAGTGATGGCATGCACGTGACGGCACCGGACCGTGAGGCGCGCGGCCTCGTACGCGCCGTTCAGGCGGCGCTGGAGTCGGCCGGCGTGGAGCCGCGCAACGTGGGCCTCGTGAGCGCTCACGGTACTGGCACGCCCTACAACGACGCGGCCGAAGCCAAGTGCCTCGAAAGCGTGCTCGGCACCCACGCCGAGGGCACCGTCGTGACATCGTTCAAAGGCTCGGTCGGTCATACTCTCGGAGCCGCTGGTGCACTCGAGACGCTGCATGCACTCTCCGCCCTCGACGCCGGGCTCGCGCCCGCGACGTGCGGCTCGGGGGCGGTGGACGCGGCGTGCCCCTGCCGAGTGCTCGATCGCGGTGAGCGCAGTGCAACTCGAGTCTGCCTGAAATTGTCGAGTGCGTTCGGGGGCGCCAACGCCGCGCTGGTGCTGACCCAAGAGAGGCCGCCGGGCGTATCGCCGCGCGCCCGTCCGGTCTACCTCCAGCGTGTCGGTCCCGCCGTGGAGCACATCGACGTGCAGGCCCTGGAATCGCTGCGAGTGCTCGCCCCGGGTGCGCGAGTCGACCGCATCGACCCGCTGTCGGGATTGGTCTTGCTCGCCATCGCAGCGCTCCGCGAAGAAAATGGCTTCGCGACGCAGACGGGAGTCGTGTGCGGCACCGCGGCGGCGACTCTCGAAATCGACGCCGACTTCGAGCGCCGGCGGCGGCGCCGGCGGGCTGAACCCCGGCGCTTTCCCGCCACGTCGCCCAACCTGTGTGCCGGCGAAGCGAGCATCGCGTACCAGCTCCTCGGTCCTTCCTTCACCGTGGGCGCGAGTCCCGCGGCGGGCGTCGAAGCGCTGCTCGTCGCGCACGACTGGGTCAGTGCGGGCCTTGCCGACCGCCTCGTGGTGGTGGGGGTGGAGCACGTCGCCGCCTGTGTGAGGTCGCTGTGGCCGGCTGCGGGATGGCCGACGCCGCGGGGCGGGGCCGTCGCCGCCATCTTGGGGGTCGCGACCAGCGGCGCGCTCCTCGAGCGGGGCCGGCTCGTAGCGGCAACCGAGGGCTGTCGGCAGAACCGAGGCTCTTTCGGCGGAAAGGACCCGGGCTGGCCGAGCTTCCTGGCGGCCCTCGAGGAATCGGCGCGCGGCGGATGACCCTCCGCGGCGGTTCGTCCGGGGCGGCTCGGCGCTGGGGTCGGGCGGGCGGGACTCAAATCGTTTGCCCGCCGCGAGGGCGTTTGGCACTGTGCCCCGGGAATGCTCGGACCTGACCCGAGCGTTGCCCCCGCTGTTGCCGACCATGCTCCGTTTTCTCCGTTTGCCCGCCGTCGTCCTGCTCGCACCGTTGGCGCTCGGCTGCGCTGGGCAGACCATCCCCAACACCGACGTCGAGGACAACGACGACAATCGCAAGGTGATCACCTTCTGCGAGGAATACCGGCGTGCCGTCGAGCAGAAGAAGATCGGTCTTCTGCTTCAGCTCGCGGACCCGAGCTACTACGAAAACGGCGGCAACGAAGACGCGGCAGACGATCTCGACTACGCCGGCCTGAAATCCTATCTCGAGGACCGTTTCGCCAAGACGAAGGGCATTCGTTACGAAATCCGTTATCGGCGCGTCGCGCGCGGACGGAAAGCGCTGGTGACCGTCGACTACACCTACAGCGCGAGCTACAAACTTCCCACGGACACCGGCGACGTCTGGCGGCACGTGGTCGCCGACAACCGGCTCGAGCTGATCCCCGACGGAGACAGCTTCAAGATCGTGTCGGGCATGTAGCTTCGGTCGCTCTGACACGTCGCGTCATCGCCGAGCGGATCGAGTCGGGCCGCGGGTCGACGCCGCCAAAAGCGTCGGCTCGGAGCTGCCATGGTGGGCGATGGTTCGTCGCGCGCGGGCAGGGGGTGACCAACGGAAGTTGGTGCCCGGTGGCGGCCTCTGTCAGATTACGGGCATCGGTCATGAAGAAGCCCACCGTCGCATTCGTGGGGACCGGGGGGGCGGCTCGTGGAATTGCACATCTCGGTGTGCTCCGGGCCTGTGAGGAGCTGGGCATCCGTCCGACCATCTTCGTCGGTGCCAGCGCAGGGGCGATCGTCGCCGCCACCTACGGGCAGGGCATTCCGCTCGACGTGCTGCTCGACGGATATCGCCTGCCTTGGAAGCGCCGCCACGATGGGCCGCGCTTTCACATGAGCACGTTCTTCGGCTTGCCGTCGTTCTCACAGCTCTTGGATCCAGGCTACCTGACGAGTGGGTTGTTCTCGCTGGAGAAGCTCGAACGATATCTGCGGCGACACCTGCCCCTGAACGATTTCAAGAAGATCGAAAACCGTCTGATCATCACCTCGGTGGACCTCGATCGCGCCGAGCGCGTGCTGTTCGGCAAGGGATACGACGCGGACACCCCGATCAGTCGAGCCGTCGCGGCATCTTGTTGCATCCCAGGCTTGTTCCGCCCGTTCGAGATCCGAGGCCGCTACCACATCGACGGCGAGGTCGCCCGAACGTTGTCGGCGGACGTGGCCGTCGAAGCGGGCGCCGATATCGTCATCGTGTCCAACATCTACCGACCGGCGGAGGGAGAACGCACCGCTCGGAGCGTCGCGCGGCGCGGCCCGCTCCAGGTCATGAATCAGTCGATCAACATCATGTTGACCGAGAAGGAACGACGAGGCATCGATCTCTACACGCACGTCCACCCGCGTTGCACCTTCATCGACATCGCTCCCGACATCGGGCGGTTCGGGTACCTGAACCGCTTCGCGGCCCGCTCGCTGGTGCTGCGGGGGTACCGCGCGGCGCTGCAGACGCTGGCCGCCGCGAAGGAGCGCGGGTTGTTCGAGTTGCCGCGGGTCGCGCTCGGCGGGCCGCTCAACTGAGGGGTCTCCGTGGGCCGGCAGGCGGCTTCACGGCAGCGTGAAGTCCTCGGACATGTCCACGATCTGGAACTTCGAGCCGGCGGGACGCAGCAGAAAGACGATTTCGTCGCCGAAGAGGCGCGTCTTGCCGGTACGCGGCGTCGCGATGGGCACGCGCACGATGACGTCATCGCCTTGCGCGACGACGCCGAGAACGCGCGGCGGCCGGAGTGCCGCGAGATCGGCGGCGCGATACGTCTCGAGTTCGCCCTCACGAAACACCGTGGTACCTGCCAACGAGGCGTAGTCGAGGCGAGACAGGCGCTGCTGCCAATATTGGCGGGCCTTCTGGCGCCCAGCCATGGCCCCTGCACTCAGCCAGGCTTCGTCGGGGAGCACGGCTTCGAGATCGCTGTACGAACCCTGGCTCACCGCCCGGAAGAACGCGCGCACCATCTCGCGTGCGGACTCCGGATCGAGCGGGGCCTTCAGCACCACGACGCCGTCTTCGGAGTGGGCGGCGGGCGCCGACTTGGGAAGCTCCGACGTCGGATCGACGGCGACGCCGGGGGCTCGCCGCGGGCTCGAGTCGAGCTCGCTCACCGTGTCGATCGCGAGCGGAGTCTGGCGCGCGCCGCATGCGCTGCCGAGGACCCCGAGCGCGAGCGCTCCGACGAAGGACGGCAGCTCAGAGCGTTTCGGTGAGCGGGTCATCGGTTCGCGACAGCGTCACGATGCTCGGGCTCCGGACGTCTGTCCAGCCCGCAGGCGTGGAATCGAGCTCGGAGGCGATCAGACTGAAATGCGTGCTCTCGACCGCGGGGATCCGGACGTGCATCCGGCTTTCGGCCCCCAAAAGCTCCTCGACGTCGTAGCGCCCGCGCAGGACCCGGAAGGCCATGCCGCCGTTGCGGTGGACGGCGACCATCTGCTCCCCGTTCGTGACCAGGATGTCGCCCGCGTTCTGCTCTTCGCCCTCCTCTTGGGACAGGCGGTCGACCAGCGCGACGCTCGAGCGGAGGGCCGTCACCACGCTCTCGGTGGGTACGTTGCCGTCGTTGAGCTCGCCGGCGTCGTGGAGGAACGACAGAAACAGGTGGAAGAAGATTTCGCTGTCGGTTTCGCCGCGCACGTTGCGTCGAAGAAACTCCGGGAGTGAATCCAGCAGCCGATCGCGAAGCCGGTCGAATCCTCGAATCGTACCGGTCTGCGCGAACAGCCAGGAGCGATAGCGGAAGGGGTGGGTGTTCTCGGTGCGCAGCGCCCCGACCGTCGCTCGACGCACATGCCCGATCATGGCGTCGGTGCGCACGCCCTTGGCAGCTTCCGACATCTCGATCAGAGGCCGATCATCGATGGGGCGGCGGCGGAGCAGCACCTCGCCGGACTGATAGAACCCGATGCCCCAACCGAGGGGTTCTCCGGGACTCGGGCGTACGGCGAGCACCGCGGAGTGGAGCTCGAGCACCCGCGAGCCGAGGTCCGCGCGGTTGCCGATGAATCCGAACATCCTTGCCATGGTGCGCTCGACGAATCGTCTCAAGCATGGGGTCTTCGGCGGCGGTTGTCACACTTTCCATCGGGCGGCGCGAACGGCGCGAAATGCCGGCGTTTTCCGGCCCAAAGGCCGGTGAGTGCCGAATACTTCCAAAGCTTCGGCTGGTTTGTTTACGAGCTTGTCATGGATCGCGAGACCTTTCGTGAAGCGCTGCTGTCCGTGATGGAACGGAAGACTCATTGGGCGTGGCCGGCGTTCACCTCCGGCCTCGTGCCCCGCGAACGCCTGCACATCCATCTCGAGCAGGAATACGCGACTTACGTGCGCGACTTTCCGGTTTTGGTGGGGCGCGCGTATGTTGCGTGTCCCGTCGCCGAAGCCAGACGCGAGCTCATCGAGAACGTGTACGAGGAGGAGACCGGAGGACTGCACGCGGGCCGACCGCATCCCGAGCTCTTCCTCGACTACCCGCGTGGGCTCGGGATGGATCTCGAGCGCTTCGATCGCGTGGTCCTCCTGCCACGCGCCAAGGCGTACCGCGATGCCCTCGATCGCGCGACGCTGGATGCCGGTTGGGAGCCAGCGGCGACGGTGACCACGATCTTCGTGGAAGGCACGCGCTTCGAGCGCGGTGAACTCGATGCCGCTCACCCGCGCCGGCCGGAACCGTCCCTCGAGGAGCACCCCCTCGTCGTGCACTACGGCCTGCCCCTCGAGAGCCTGCGCCTCACCAAGGCCCATCGCTCGGTGGAGGGCTCCCATCGACAAGCAGCCTGGCGCGTGGTTCTGGAGCACGTGGGGGCCGAGCGTAGGCCCGGGGTCGTGCGTTCGATGCAAGAGGTGCTCTATGCCTGGCTCTCGTATCGGGACGAAATCGCGGAGCACGTCGGCCTCGTGCGCGGGGCCGACGGGGCCCCACGCCGCGCGTGAGGTCGCGCTCGGGATCTCGGTCTCGCGATCCGGCCGACGACCGCCGCCCGACTCGCTTCCCCCGAGGCGCTCGCGCAGGCCCGACGGCGTCGGGTCGCGCCCGAACTCTGATTCTGTCGCCGATACCGGAACGGTGAGGTAGCCTTCCCGGGAAAATGGCGCTTCTCGCTGGCTTCCAACGCGCGGGCTCGATCCTCGCCTTCGTCCTGGCTGGGGCGTGCAGCGCGGTCTACCCGGAGATCTCCACGCCGGCTCGCGCCGTCCCCGATCGTGCGGTGCTGACCCCTCCGCCGCCCGAGGACCTCTACTTCATTCGAATCCAGTCCGCCTCCATCCCCGAGCGGACCCGCGATGGCCGCAAGTGGGATGCGGTGGGCGGTGCGGCGCCGGATCCCTTCGTGAAGGTTTTGGTCTCCGACAAAGAGCTGTTCCGTACGCCGACCCAGCCCGACACGCTGTCGCCCACCTGGCCCGACGCGCAGCGAGCGAACTACAGGATCCCGAAGGGAAACAGCGTGCGAGTCGAGCTCTGGGACGCCAACCCGATCAACAACCATCCGATCTGCGTGCGCGTCATCAAGTCGTTCGCGGACGAGGCAAAGGTGGACTGATCCAGATCGACTGCGAGAGCGGCGCGAAGATCACCATGATCACCGAGCCGGCTCACGCGCGCATCGGGCTCGGGATGCGCTACGAGCTCCGGACGCAGAGCGTGTTCATCACGCGGGTGGTGATCGACTCGCCGGCGGCCCGCGCGGGCCTTCGAGGTGGAGAGGAGATCGTCCGCATCCAGTCCAAGGACGTCAAAGGCATGGACGAGGCCGACGCACGCAGCTTGATCAACGCCAACGCACCGACCGGGGTGTCGTTCACGGTGAAGAAAGCCGACGGCTCGACCTTGGACGTCAGCTTGCGGGAAGGCCCCATCTACCCCACGCTGGACGACGACGTCCCCATCGAGTGAGTCATGCTTGCCGCCTCGGAAGCCGCGCGTAGGTCCGTGCTCCTGGTCGAGGAACCCGACCGCGGCACGCTCGTCGTGCGGGGGCCCGATCGCGCGACGTGGCTCAATGGCATCGTCACCGCCGACGTTGCCAAGGTCGCTCCGGGTCATGGGGCGTTCAGCTTGGTGCTGAGCAAGACCGGAAAGGTTCTGAGCGACCTCTACGTCGTCGCCTCGGACAGCGCGCTCTTCCTATCCGTCGTGCCCGGCGCGAGCGCGGAGCTCGCGTCCTACTTCGATCGCATGTTGGTGATGGAAGATGCAGAGCTGGAAGACGTGACGGAGGGCTTCGTGTGGCTCACGCTCCATGGGCCGCGCTCGAGCGCACTCGCTCGAAAGCTGGCGCTGGCAAGCGGCGGAGCCGAGGGCTCCATCGACCGCACCGGTCTGGGCGGTGCTGCGCTCGTCGTGCCTCGGGCTCGGCTGGGCGACTTGCCCGCGCTGGCGGCGGCGGAGGATGCCGACAGCGTGTTTGCCGATGCGGGAGCTTGGGAGCTCCTCCGCATCGAGCGTGGCGTCGGTCGATTCGGCACGGACTACGGCACGGACGACAACCCGCACGAGGCAGGTCTCGACCAGGTTGCAGTGTCCTGGAGCAAGGGTTGTTACCTCGGGCAAGAGGTCGTGTGCATGCAGGGCATGCGAGGCAAGCTCAAGCGACGTCTCGTGGCGCTAGCGCTCGAGGGCGAGGCTCCGCCGAGCCCCGGCATGGGCGTCGAACTCCCCGACGGTACACGCGTCGGAGAGGTGACGAGCGCGGCGTTCAGCCCGCGGCTCGGGCACGCCGTCGCCCTGGCGCGCCTCGGCGGAGGCGCCCTGGAAGGTGCGCCGTTACTCTCGGTCGCTGGGGGTCCGGCCCGGCTCGTCGCCCGCCCCGAATCGGCCCCGGCGGATTGAGCGACGCGCTCCCCGAAAGACGCTCTAAGGTTCGAGAATGGTGGAACGCCAGGGGCCCCGAGACACGCGGCCGAAACAGGAGGTGTCGCCGGCGGCGCGGACGCCGAGCGGGTATCGCGTCGCCGACGACGCGCTCTCCCTCATTGGCGCGACGCCCCTCGTGAAATTGGGGAAGCTGAGTCCCAAGGGACACGCGACGGTCTGGGCGAAGTGCGAGTTCTCGAATCCGGCGGGCAGCGTGAAAGACCGCCCAGCGCTCGGCATGGTTCTCGGGGCGGAGCGAACGGGCAAGCTCGAGCCCGGCGCCACGTTGATCGAGGCGACGAGTGGGAATACGGGCATCAGCTTGGCGATGATTGCCGCCGTGCGCGGCTATCGTTGCGTGCTCGTCATGCCCGAAGACATGAGCCTCGAGCGCCGCTACATCCTGAAGGCCTACGGCGCCGAAATCGTTCTGACACCAGCGCTCGACGGCATGTCGGGTGCCGTGGACAAGGCCCTCGAGCTGCTCGCTCAGACGCCCAACGCGTTCATGCCGAGTCAGTTCGACAACGTGGACAATCCGGCCAGCCACGAGCGCACGACGGCGGCCGAGATCCTGGAGCAATGTCCAGACGAGCTCAGGGCCTTCGTGGCCGGGGTCGGCACCGGAGGAACCGTCTCCGGGGTCGGCCATGCGCTGCGACGCCAGCGCCCGGAGGTGCAGGTGGTCGCGGTGGAGCCACAATCGAGCGCCGTGCTTTCGGGGAAACCGCCGGGCATGCACGGCATCCAGGGCCTCGGCGCGGGCTTCGTCCCGAAGATCCTCGATCGCAAGGTGATCGACCGCGTCATCGAGGTGAGCGACGTCGCAGCGGATCGCATGGCGCGCCGACTGGCTCGCGAAGAGGGGCTCTTGGTCGGTCCGAGCTCGGGCGCCAACGTCCACGCCGCCTGCGAGGTGGCCGAAGGCCTCGACGCGGGGAACGTCGTGACGATCCTGTGCGACTCGGGCGAGCGCTATCTTTTCTGATTTTCTGAAGTCGCTAGCCTCAGCTCCCGCGGAACACGGCCGGGCGGCGGCTGGTCCACGCCATCACGCCCTCCATGAAATCGTTGGAGCCGAGCAGCGTGAGTTGACCCGAGCGCTCGCGCGAGAGTGCGTCGTCGATGGTGCCGGACGAGCTCTCGCGCACCGCGGCCTTGATCCGCGCGAGCGCGAGAGGCGGCCCGGAAGCGAGCGCACGGGCCAGGCCCTTCGCCGTCGGCAGGAGCTCGGCTTCGGGTACGACGCGATTGGTGAGACCGAGCTCCCGAGCATGCGCAGCCCCGATGGGCTCGCCCAAGAGCAAGACCTCGAGGGCGCGTGCCACTCCGATGGCGCGCGGCAGCCAGAAGGTGCCGCCGCCGTCCGGCATGAGTCCGATCTTCACGAACTTCTCCTGCAGGTAGGCGCGCTCCGAGAGGACGCGGAGGTCGCAGGCCAGGGCGAGATCCGCGCCGAACCCCACTGCAGGCCCGTCCACTGCCGCCACGAACGGCTTCGTCGAGTGCACGATGCCTCTCACGATGGTGTGAAACTCGTCGATCCGCTGCTCCATGCCGATCTCGCCGAGCTCGGCCATGCCCGCTTTCAGATCCGCTCCCGAGCAGAACGCCCCGCCTTCGCCCGTCAGGATCACCGCGCGAACCCTGGTATCCGCTTCGAGGTCGGAGATCGCCTGGCCAAGGGCGAGCACCAGCGCGCGATTGAGTGCGTTCTTGCTCGACGGGCGGTTCAACGACAGAGTCGCCACGCCGTCGTCGCACGCGACGAGCAGGGGGGAATCGGTGGGGTTCATCGCGGAGAAGATAGCCGCCCCTTGCACGAGGCAGGGCGGTGATTTACGAACCGCCGGCCATGGGCGAGCCCTTCGAGATCCCTTCCGCGCTGCCGCTCGACGAGCAAGAAGGACAGACGTTCCCACGCCTGGTGGCGCTGATGCAGCGCCTGCTCGCTCCCGACGGCTGCCCCTGGGACCGCGAGCAGTCCTTTTCGTCGCTGTCACGCTACGTGCTGGAGGAGGCCTGCGAGGTGATTGACGCGATCGAGGCTGGGGACCGCGAACACCTCCGGGAGGAGCTCGGAGATCTGGCTCTGCAGGTGGTGTTTCTGGGAGAGCTGGCGCGCCGTGAGGGGAGCTTCGGCCCCGACGACGTCGTGCGGGGCATCGTCGACAAGCTCGTCCGGCGCCACCCGCACGTATTCCAGGACCTGGAAGTGGAGGGCTCCGCGGACGTGCTCCGCAACTGGGAGGCCATCAAGGCCAACGAGAAACGCGATCGCGGCATCCTGGATGGCGTGCCGCGTTCGTTGCCCGCGCTCCACCGCGCCCAGCGCATGAGCGAAAAAGTGAGTCGGGTCGGCTTCGACTGGCCCGATGCAGCCGGCTCGCGCGCCAAGGTCGGTGAAGAGGTCGAAGAGCTCGATGAGGCGGTGGCAGAAGGGGACCCCGCGCGTGTGGAGCACGAGCTCGGCGACCTCCTGTTCGCGCTGGTCAACTTGGCGCGACACCGCGGCATCGATGCGGAGACTGCTCTCCGAAAGGCCTCGGACCGCTTCCGGGCGCGGTTCTCTCACGTCGAGGCTCGGGTACGCGAGGTCCACGGCGGGTGGCCGCTCGGCGCCGACGGCAAGCCGAGCCGCGGGCTGCCATTGGAAGAGCTCGACGGATATTGGAACGAGGCCAAGCGGAGCGCGCCGTGAGCGACGAAGGGCTGCACTCGCGCGCGCTCGGTACCGTGCTCGGCGCGCGGGATGCGAGCGAGATCCACCCGGTCGCTCGCAGCCTGGAAGAGTGGCAGCGGTTGTTCGCTCTCCGAGGCGAGCGAGCCTACCGCGCGGGACAGGTTTTCCGCGCCATCCACGCTCAGGGCCGACTCGATCCCAGGGAGATCACCGAGCTGCCGCGCGCACTCCGCGAGGAGCTCCTGGCGGCTGGCTTCGCAGCGCCGGCCGAGCTGCTCGAGGTGCGACGCGCGAGCGACGGCACGAAGAAGCTCGTGCTCGCGCTCGCCGGCGGGGCTCGAGTCGAATGCGTGCTCATCCCGATGACCAAGCTCTCGGACGACCTGGACGCCGACGCCAGCGCGGCGCCCGACGACGACGAAGACGAAACCGAAGCGATCGTCGAGGCCAAACAGCGCGTCACGTTGTGCATCTCGACGCAGTTCGGTTGCGCCATGGGCTGTGTTTTCTGTGCGAGTGGGCAGCGCGGGCTGGTCCGCGGGCTCTCGGCTGCCGAGATCGTGGCCCAAGTCTCGCTGGCGCGCCGCCACCTCGAGCCCAACGAGACGCTGCGTAACCTCGTGTTCATGGGAATGGGGGAGCCTCTCCACCACTACGAAGAGACGGCGCGCGCGATTCGCTTGCTCACGCACGCGGAGGGCATCGGGCTCGGCCTTCGGCGCATCACCGTCAGCACGGTGGGCCTCGTGCCCGAGATCCGGCGCTTGGGGGAGGACTTTGGCGGCAAGATCGGGCTCGCGGTCTCGCTCCACGCGCCGAGCGACGCCATTCGACAGCGCATCGTTCCGATGAACCGGCGCTATCCCATGGCGGAGCTCCTCGCCGCCCTTCGCCGCTATCCGCTGCCCAAGCGCCGGCGCATCACCATCGAATACACCCTGATCGCGGGCTTGAACGACTCGCTGGCCGATGCGCGTGCCTTGGTCTCGTCCCTCGCGGGTCTACGCGTGAAGGTGAACCTCATCCCGATGAACCCGGTGACAGCGAGCCCGCTCCGGGCCACCACGCCCGAACGGGTCGCGGAGTTCCGCGAAGCCTTGGCTCGGGCCGGGCTCTCGTGTTTCGTCCGTGTACGACGTGGTGACGACGTCGACGCGGCATGCGGTCAGCTCGCGCTCTCCCGCGAGCTCGCCGACCGCGCCCGAGTGCGCCCCAAGTGACCAGCGCGCGCTGAGGACCGGAGCCCTCGATCTGAGGGCCATAGCCCGCAACCGTGGGCTTTCGGCCGGCCAGCGGAGTGGGAAGAGCGGGTTCTCGCGGGCGGAGGTTGCCACTATGCTCCGTCCGATGGCGAGCGGAACGTCGAGCGTGGTGGACAAGGCGCGAGCTTGGATCGCACAGGATCCCGACCCGGAGACACGAGCCGAGCTCGAAGCGCTGGTCCAGGCGGGCGATCAGGCCGAGCTGGCGGAGCGGATGGGCGCGCCCCTCGAATTCGGCACGGCTGGGCTTCGCGGAGTGGTGGGCGCGGGTCTGTCCCGCATGAACCGAGCGGTGGTGATCCGCGCCACTCGCGGGCTCGCCGACTACTTGCTTGCCAGACACCCCGACGCGCGGACGTTGCCGGTGGTCGTGGGCTTCGACGGGCGCCTCACGAGCCGCACGTTCGCTGACGACACCATCGGCGTGCTGGTCGCTGCCGGCATCCCCGTGCGCTACTTCGACGAGCCGGTCCCCACGCCGCTCGTCGCCTATGCGGCGCGGCAGCTTTCGGCGTCTGCGGCCGTGGTCATCACGGCCAGCCACAACCCGCCGGAGTACAACGGGTACAAGGTGTATGCGGCGAACGCCGCGCAGATCGTGCCACCGGTCGACACCGAGATCAGCGAGCGCATCGAAGCGGTGTCGAGTGCGCGCGACGTGCCCCTCGAAGCGGGTGGTCTCTCGGGTAAGCTGGCGCGCGCCGAGCGCGTACCCGACAGCTTCTTCGATCGCTACCTGGCCGAGGTGGACGCCGTCCGGCCCCGCGTGGAACGCGACTCGCGCATCGGCATCGTCTACACGCCCATGCACGGCGTCGGCTGGCGCTTCGTGAAGGAGGCCTTCGCTCGTGCCGGCTACGCGAACCTCCACGTGGTCGACGCCCAGGCCGAACCCGATGGGCACTTCCCAACCGTGAACTTCCCCAATCCCGAGGAGCCTGGCGCGCTCGACTTGGCCACGGCGCTCGCCAGCGAGAAGAAGGCAGATCTGATCCTCGCCAACGACCCGGACGCCGATCGCCTCGCGGTCTGCATCCCGTCGGCAACCGGGCGCTATCGGCAGCTCACGGGCAGCAGGTCGGGCTGCTCTTGGCCGATTTCCTGCTCGACACGCGTCCGTGCGCCGCGTCCCATGGTCGGGTCGAGCATCTGTCGAGCCCGATGCTCGGCTCCATCGCAGCAGCCCCACGGCGCGCGCTTCGAGCAAACGCTCACCGGTTTCAAGTGGATCTGGAACGCCGCGCTCGACCTCGAGAGCCAAGAAGGCGTGCGCTTCGCGTTCGGCTACGAAGAGGCCCTCGGCTACTCGGTCGGACGTGTGGTGCGCGACAAGGACGGCGTGAGCGCGGCGCTTCTGCTCGCGGATCTCGCTGCTCACGAGCAGACCCAGGGCGTGGCCTCGGTGAACGGCTCGAGCGCCTCTATCGGAAGCACGGGCTCTGGGTCAGCGTGCAAAAGAGCATCACGCGTCCGGGGAGCGGGGCGTCGCGAGATCGAACAGGCGATGCAAAGGCTCCTGGCCGCGCCCCCACCGAGCTCGGTGGCCGAAATTGGTGAAGCTCACGGACTACCAGGTCAGGGCGAGAGCCGCACCGCGCTGGCTACCGAACACGACCCTCGTCGCGCTGGAGCTCGAGGGCAACGTGAGGGTGCTCGTGCGACCGAGCGGCACCGAGCAAGCTCAAGATCTACATCGACCTTGCCGTTCCGCTCGGCGAGGGCGAGCAGCTCAGCGAGCGGGAAGAAGCCGCGACCGCCGAAGCGGGGCGGCTCGCCGCCGAGATTGCCTCGCAGGTCGGTCTCTGAGGAACCAGAACGAAAAACGGAGGAGAAATGCGCAAGCTGATTGGAACTCTGGCGTTTGTGACGGTGACACTCGGGGCAGCAGCTGCGTCGCGAAGCCGAGAACTTCCGGTCGGAGCGGCACCATGGTGTTCGGCGCCGAGCGCCTGTTCGCGTTCTACAAGGGGAGCCTCTCCGTGGAGTCGCCGCAGGGCAACGAAGAGGACTTCGACGCTTCCGGTCTCGGCTTCGGTTGGGGCGCCAATACCTACCCGTTCAAGCTATCCGCGCCTCGGCTTCGATTACTTCGTCATCGACCAGCTCAGCATCGGCGGCGCCCTCGGCTACGCCAGCCTCGACGTCGACGACAGCGGGCGGCGACCTCGACCTGTTCCTCTTGGCTCCGCGCGTGGGCTACTACCTGGGTTTCGGCAGCGCCTTTGGCTTCTGGCCGCGCGGCGGCTTCACGTACCACAGCGCCGATCCGGACGGCGACAACAACGACCTTGAATCCGGGATCAGCGCGCTGACGCTGGAAAGGCAGCTTCACGGCGGCGCCCGCCGAGCACTTCTCGTTCATGTTCGGGCCCACGTTCGACTTCGACTTCACGGGCAAGCGTGAGTGCGGAAACAACGACGATTGCAAGTGGAAGTACAGCTCGTTCGGCATCCAGGCAGGCCTCATCGGCTGGTTCTGATCCTCCGCTCGATTCAGTCCGCGTCGAACGGGATCACCTCGTGACTCGCGAGATCGTCGATGGCCGAGCGAACGCCATCGGCGATCTCGCTGGCCGTTCCGACCACGCAGACCAGCAGGTTTTCGAGGGAGATCCGGGCGCGGATCGCCGAATTCACCTCGCCGAGAGTCACGCCCTTCACGCGCTCGAGGTAGCGCTCGTAATAGCCCTCCGGGCGGATCGTAGGCAGGCCGTCGGCGCGAGGCCGACGCGCTGCAGTGGCGTGTCGACGGAAAATGCGTGGCTTCGTACGAGGTAACGCTTGGCCCAAGCGAGCTCCCGGGCCGTGATGCCCTTTTCCCACCAAGCACGGAGCAGCGAGAGCTCCACCTTGATGCACTCGGCCGCATCGGTGGCCTTGGGAATCCACATGCTGAAAGCTTGCCGGTGCCGGTCGTAGGGCAGGTTCGAGTAGGCCCCGTACGACCGCTTACGCTTGCTCCGGATTTCGTTCATCAGACGTGCCGTGAACGTCCCACCGAGCACGGTGTTGGCGACGTGGAGCGCAATGTGGTCGGCATCGTGCGGATGCGTGCCGAGGCCGCCGATCAAGTTGGGTCTGCGTGCGCTCGGGCTTGTCGACGATCACGAGCCGGCGACCGACGGGCCCCGCTGGGTCCGGCACCGCGTCTGGGCGAGCAGGGCCGGGCGGCAGCGCCGCGACCAGTCGCGCGACGATGCGAAGCTTGCTCGGTGTCGATGTCGCCGGAGAGCGCCACACGGAGATTACCGCCGACCCAAGTGCGCCGGTAGAGCTCGAGTACGTCAGGGTGCCCGAGCGTGGGCAACGTGGATAGCCGCCCGCTCACCGAACGCGCGTAGGCGTGGCCGTCGAACAGTCTGCGCTGGAACAGCACGCCGACGATCGCGGTCGTTGTCCCGGGACTCTACGAGCTCGGCCTCGGTTTCGCGAAGGAGCAGGCCGAGCTCGGCCTCGGCGAAGCCCGGCCGCACCAAGACGTCGGCGAGCAGCCCAGGCCGTTCCAGGTTTCTGCGGATGACGGTGCCGTTGAAGGAAAGCGTGCTGTGGGCGATGTCTGCATGAGCGAGCCGCCCAGGGAGTCGATGCGCGTGTCGAGCTCCTGCTGCGTCATGCCGCCGCCGTGCGCCGCATCAGTGGAGCCGTGAAGGCGCGTGAGACCGTCCTTGCCAGCAGGATCTTCGATGGCTCCCATCGCGAGCGCCACGCTGACGTGCACCAGAGGTAGTTCGCGGCTCGACTCGACGAGCAGCGGAGTGTCCGAGATCGAGAGGACGAAGTCACGCCGCGGCCTCCTGCTTTTCGCCAGCCGAAGCTCGCGCAGGATCACGCTGCGCTTCGTGCGCCGAAGGTAGCGTCGCGCGACGCGGAGATCGCTCGGACCGACGCGCCGGAGGTCGTCCAGGCGCTCGAGGCCGCAGCCGGGCGCCGGGCACGGTGTCGTAGAAGCCGATGGTGCTCGCTTTGCCATCGGCGGTTTCAGCCAGCGATGACCAGGCTCCATCCGCGCCCGGGCGCGCTCGATCTCGTCTTCGCCCACTCGCTCCTCGTCGAGCTCTGATCCAAGGCCTCGAGAAGCGCTTCCGCCGTCACGCCGGTGCGCACCGGCGCGGCAAATCTCCATCAATCCCGGATCGCGGAACGGCCCCGCGAACACGCGGACGTCGCTCGATCTCGAGCTTTCGCACCAGGAGCTGGTGCAGCAGCTCACACGGCCGCCGAACAGCACTTCGGCGAGCACCGAAAGTGCAGGATGGTCGAAGTCGCCCATGGCCGGGCTGGTAGCCGACCGCGAGCTTCTCCGTGGCGGTCGGTTTGGTGAGCTCCGCGCGACGCTCTTCGCTTGCGCCGGCTCGGGGCGCGTCCTCGAGCGGCAGCTCGGACGCGGGCAGCGCGCCGTAGGCGCTCTGGATGCGCGGTAAGAGGTTCGCGTAGGTGACATCGCCCGCGACCACGATGGTGGCGTTGTTGGGCGCGTAGAACGTCTGGTAGAACGCTTGGCAGTCTTCGGTGGTGAAGCCCTCGATGTCCGCCATCCAGCCGATGGTCGGCCACTTGTAGGCGTGTTCGCGGAACGCCGTGGCCCAAAGCACTTCACTCACGGCCCCCTCGACGTCGTCCTCGACGCGATAGCGCCGTTCGTTGGCCACCACCTCCTTTTCGCTCGAAACCTGGGGTCGCGCGGCTGAGGCGCGCCATGCGTTCCGCTTCGAGCGCAATCACGGGCGAGCTGCTCGCCCAGGAACCGCGATGTTGTAGTGGGTCCAATCGAGCCGTGGCGCGTTGCTCTCGGCGCCGCGCCTTCAGGTTGCGATCGAACGTCCCCGCCGGCAGTTTTCGTCCCACTCGTTGACATCAAGTGCTCGAACAGATGAGCGAGCCCTGTCTTGCCCTCCTTTCGTGGCGCGACCCGACGCGATACAGGTGTGGTAGGCGACGACTGGCGCCGAATGATCTTCGCACAAGAGGATCTCGAGCCCGTTCTCCAGCCGAAAGCGCTCCACCACGAGCTCGGGCCCGAACGGCACGCTCGCGACGTGGCTCACGCGCCCGAGCGGCGGCGCCTCCAGGTTCATCCGAGCAAGTCGGTCCGGTCGGACCTTGGATGACGGCATCCGCGCAACATAGCTCGACTCGTCCCCGAGCGGGAGCTCTTGCCGGCGACGTCGCGCGCAGACGAACTCAGCCGTCTTCGAGCTTCAGGATGGCGAGAAACGCCTCTTGCGGCACTTCGACGCTGCCGACGGCCTTCATGCGACGCTTGCCCTCTTTCTGCTTCTCGAGGAGCTTGCGCTTGCGACTGATGTCGCCGCCGTAGCACTTCGCCGTCACGTCTTTGCGCAGCGCGCGCACGGTCTCGCGGCTGATGACCTTGCTGCCGATGGCGGCCTGGATGGCCACTTCGTATTGTTGCTGCGGAACGAGCTGCTTCAGTTTCTTCGCCAGCGCTCGCCCGCGAATGTAGGCGTTGGCGCGGTGCACGATCACACTGAGCGCGTCGAGGGCTTCGCCATTCAGCAGCATGTCGAGCTTCACGAGGTCATCCTCGTGGTAGCCCGTGAGCTCGTAGTCCATGCTGGCGTAGCCGCGGGACACGCTCTTCAGCTTGTCGTGGAAGTCGAGTATCACCTCGGCCAGCGGCAGCTCGTAGGTGATGACGACGTGGGTCTGGGCCGCGAAGTGGATGCCTTTCTGGACGCCGCGGCGCTCCTCGCACAGCGCTACTACCGCGCCGACGTATTCCGACGGGGTGTGCACGGTGACCTTCATGATGGGCTCCTCGATGTGATCGAGGTCGCCCACGGCGGGCATCTTGCTCGGGTTGTCTACCCAGACCTCTTCGCCGTCCCGCTTGACCGCGCGGTAGACCACGCTCGGCGCGGTGGTGATGAGGTCCAAGTTGTACTCGCGTTCGAGGCGCTCTTGGATGATCTCCATGTGCAAGAGCCCCAAGAAGCCGCAGCGGAAGCCGAAGCCGAGGGCGTCGGAGGTGTCCGGCTCGAAGTGGAACGACGCATCGTTCAGGTGAAGCTTCGAGAGCGCGTCGCGCAGGTCTTCGTACTCCGCCGAGTCGGTGGGGAACACGCCGGCGAACACCATGGGCTTCACTTCTTTGAAGCCCGGCAGCGCCTCGGTCGTGGGGCGCTGCGCGTGGGTGACCGTGTCGCCGATCTTCGTGTCTTCAGTGGTCTTGATGTTGGCGGCCACGAACCCGACCTCGCCTGGCCCGAGTTCTTCGAGGGCGACGGGGTGGGGGTTGAAACAGCCGAGTGCCGTCACCTCGTAGGTACGCCCCGTGGCCACGAACTGGATCTTCTCGCCACGCTTGAGCACGCCGTCGACTACGCGCACCATGATCACCGCGCCCCGGTAGCTGTCGTACCAGCTGTCGAAGATCAGGGCCGCCAGGGGTTTGTCGGCGTCGCCTTTGGGAGGCGGGATGCGTTGCACCACGGCCTCGAGGATGTCGCCGACGCCGAGCCCGGTCTTGCCGCTGGCCAGGATCGCGCCGCTGCAATCGAGCCCGATGACCTCTTCGACCTCCTGCGCCGCGTGGTCGACGTCGGCCGATGGCAGGTCGACCTTGTTCAAGACTGGGACGATTTCCAGGTGGTTGTCCAGGGCGAGGTAGACGTTGGCGACGGTTTGCGCCTGGACACCCTGGGTCGAGTCCACCACCAAGAGCGCGCCTTCGCAGGCGGCGAGGCTGCGGCTCACTTCGTAGCTGAAGTCGACGTGGCCCGGTGTGTCGATGAGCTGGAGCTGGTACTCCTCGCCATCCTTCGCCTTGTAGCGAAGCCGGACACTCTGCGCCTTGATGGTGATGCCGCGCTCGCGTTCGAGCTCCAGCTTGTCGAGGAACTGATCGACCTTCTCTCGCTCCGTGATGGCACCCGTCACGTCCAAGATGCGATCCGCGAGCGTCGACTTTCCGTGGTCGACGTGGGCGATGATCGAGAAGTTTCGGATCCGTTGGGGCGAAATGGGCATGTGTGCCTGGGCGGCGAGGAGCGGAGTGCCGCGTTTAGCTCGCCTTGTCTCGTCCGACCAGTCCGAACCCGGATCAGGTCTTCTTGTTGCTCTTCGCCGGCGGCGCGTCGCCCAAGCTCATCTGGCCGGGCAGCGCGTGCTCGTAGCGTTTCAAGACGAGATCGATGCCTTCGCGGATGTAGACCGCCACCGGCACTTTGGTGCGGTTGTGCAGGAGATGCAGGCGCTCGTTCTGCTCCGGCGTGATGTAGACCGTGGTGGAGATCTTCTTCCTAGACATCCGACGAGCCCGGGGCGCGAGTGCCAGCCGTTACAATAGATGCCAATATGTCGGTTGTCAATCGGCCAAGGAACGGTCAATTGTTCGAATTTCAAAACAAAAACAAGAAATCGCGCACCCGGTCGAAGCCCGCGCCGCGCGGGTTTCCGCAGGGACCTTTGCCTGATTTGATGGGGTCGCGCCACCCAAGGCTGAGGTAGGATGACGGCGCTCCGCAAGAGGGCGGGGCTCGCTTGGCGTATCGGATCAGGTCTGCAACATGAAGAGCATCGGGCGGGCCGGGGGCGTGCTGTGCGCGCTTGCCGCTCTCGCATTTCAGTCGGGCTGTAGCAAGTCGGTGGAGGCCGGCGCGAAGGGCCCTGAAGGGGGATCCCAGCGCCGCGATACGCGCGTCGTGCACGAGGACTGTCCGTTGGGCTCGGCGCAGACGTTGGACGCCAACGGAGACGGCAAGCCCGATGTGTGGCTCGTCATGAGCGGCGGCCGTGAAGCGTGCCGCGCGGTCGATCTGAACTTCGACGGCAAGGTCGATGGCTACTCCTACTTCGACGGCTCCGGGCAGCTCCGGAGGCGTGAGCGCGACTACGATCGCGACGGCAAGATCGAGGAGATCAGCATCTACAAAGCGGGCTCGCTGAGCGAGCTGCAGCGCTCCACGACGCTCGCCGAGAAGCTCGACACTTGGCAGTACTTCGAGGGTGGGAAGCTGGCGCGGACGGAGCGTGACTCCGACGGTGACGCCATCATCGACCAATGGTGGGAGTTCAGCGCGGGCAACGAGAAGTGCCCGATGATCCACTCGGACGTCGACGGTGACGGGCGCCCGGATCCGGGCGCCACCATCGATTACTGCAAGCAGACGGGCTACGTGCCGCCCTCTCGCTCTGGTCCGGCCACCACGAAGCACACGTTCGAGCGGCCTGGTGGTCTGCCCGAAGAGCTGGAAAACAAAGAGTCGCCCGACGCGCCCAAAGACGCGCCCAAGAAGGAGGAGAAGAAGTGAGCCCCCTTCATCGCTCGGGCATCGGACTATCTTTGTTGGCCGGGTGGGTGGGTTTCGTGGCCTGCGGCGGCTCGGAGCACCCGCAGCTGAAGGCCGCGGGCGATCGCGGTACCGCCATCGACAAACGCGGAGGAGACGACCGCTCGAACTGCGACTTCAAGGGGCGCAAAGATCGCGACGTCCAGGAGACCACGGGGCCAGGTGCGATTCAGCCCAACATCCGTCGTGTGTTCGCCATCGTCGGCATCGGTGAGGATGCACGCAGGGTGCTGCTCTGCCGCGAGGTCGACACGAACCTCGATGGCGTGAAGGACGTGGTGCGCATCTACAACGACAAGGGCGAAGCCACTCACGAGAAGGCCGACACGGACGCGGACGGTCGCATCGACACTTGGATCACCTTCGCGCGCGGGCGCATCGCCAAAGTGGAACAGGACGTGACGGGGGACGGTTTGCCCGACGAAGTGCGGTTCTACGTCGACGGCCAACTGAGCCGCGTGCAACGCGACACGAACAAGAACGGCAAGCCCGACGTCTGGGAGATTTACGAGAAGGGGCGCCTGCAGCGCATGGGCGTGGACCTCGACCACGACGGCCACGTCGACCGCTGGGATCGCGACGAAGAGGCGGCGCGCCTCGCCGACCAAAAGGAACGCGAGGAAGAAGAGAAGTCGCAGGCGGCAGCGCAACCCGACGGCGGCGCGGCCGATGCGGCTCCGAGCGACGCCGCCACCGACGCCCACGTGAGCCCCCGCAAGCGCTGAGCCGAGCTCCATGAGCAAGCTCGAACGGCTGCAGAAGGTGCTGCGGAGCGCGGGCGTCGCGTCGCGCCGGAGCGCGGAGGACTTGATCCGCGAGGGCCGAGTGCGAGTCGGGGGGCGCATCGTGACCGAGCTCGGAACCAAAGTGGACCCCGAGCGCGACCGGGTGGAGCTCGACGGCAAACGCTTGATCGCCGAGTCCAGGGCCTACGTCGTGCTACACAAGCCACGCGAGGTGATGTGCACGATGCGCGATCCAGAGGGGCGCAAGACCGTGGCGGATCTGGTGCGCGGCGTGGGCGCACGCGTCGTTCCCATCGGCCGCCTCGACTTCCACACGAGTGGCGTTTTGCTCCTCACCAACGATGGCGACTTCGCTGCGACGCTCGCCCACCCGAAAAAGGGCGCCCCGAAGACCTACGTGGCCAAAGTCCGCGGCAGCGTGGGCGACGAGGCGCTCGCGCGCTTCAGCGACAGCATCGAAATCGACGGACGTGCCACGCGTCCGGCGGCGGTGCGCATCCTACGCCACGAAGGCGACAAGACCTGGATCGAGGTGACGCTGCACGAGGGTAGGAATCGGCAGGTGCGTCGCCTCGGCGACATCGCCGGCCATCCGGTCTTGCGCCTGGTGCGCACGACCTTCGCGGGGATCGACGCCGAAGGGCTCCGCCCCGGCGAATGGCGCTATCTCAGCGTCGACGAGCTCGTCCAGTTGAAGAAGACTTTCGGCGTGCCTCGGCGCGTGAAGGGCGCAGAGGCGGCCCCCGGCGTGTTCGGACGCGTCTCCCCGCGCGCCGGCGGTTTCGGCCGCGATGCACGGGAGCCCACACGTGTGGGACGCGAGCCACGTTCCCGATCCGCTGGTTCGGAGCGGCCGCCCGTCGAACGCTCGGGCCGCTACGGCAGCGAGGCGGGTCGCGGGTCGCGTTCGGATTCGCGTCGGGGCAGCGAGGCAGGTCGCGGGTCGCGTTCGGATTCGCGTCGGGGCAGCGAGGCGGGTCGCGGGTCGCGTTCGGATTCGCGTCGGGGCAGCGAGGCGGGTCGCGGATCGCGCTGGGATTCTCGCCCAAGCGGCGAGGCGAGTCGCGGATCGCGCTGGGATTCGCCTCGGGGCCGCGAGGCGAGTCGCGGATCGCGCTGGGATTCGCCTCGGGGCGGCGAGGCGGGTCGCGGATCGCGCTCCGAATCGCGCGTGGCAGATGAGTCGGGCCGTGGACCGCACCGGCGCACGCGCGGCGAGCTCGCAGCGGGGCGGAGCGACAAGGGCGCGGTCAAGCGTCCGAAACGCGAGCCATCGACCGGTCGTGGACGCCGCTCAGGCTGAGCAGCGAGACCACCGCGCCGACTAGCGCGAGGAACATGTCCCACTGGGCGTCCCACACGTCGCCTTGGCTGCCGAGAAACGCCTGGCCCACGTCCGAGGCGACGAGGAGCGCCGTCCACCACTCGACGAGCTCCCAGAAAGCGCCGATGGCGAGGCACACCGAGCACACCAGGAAAAACAGCCACTTGCCCCGCCGCAGCGGAGATGTCCGGAGCAAGACCTCCCGCGTGTAGAGCGCAGGGAAGAACCCCAGCGCAACGTGTCCGACGCGGTCGTAGTGATTGCGGGACAGATGCAAGGCATCACGCGCCCAGTTTCCGAGCGGGGTCATCGCGTAGGTGTAGTAGCCGCCGTAGATCAGGATCAGGAGGTGCAGGAAGACCGAGACGTAGACCACGTTGGACATGCGGAAACGCGGGTAGACAGCCACCAGCACCGCGATTCCGGCGAGGCCCGGGCCGACCTCGAGGAACCAGCTCGTGCGGCCGGCGGCGGGGTCCCACAAAGTCACGGCCGAGCTCAGGATGGCGAGGCCAAGGAGCAGGTGCGGGAGTCGGTCGCGGGTGAGCATGCTCGCACTAGCCAGGGGTGTCGTCGATCTGGGCGGGGAGCTTCCAATCGAGATCGAAGAAGCCCTGGGCCAAGGTCTTGGCGTTGGCGCCGAGCAGGATCTCCGCCGCTGCAGGCCCGAGCTCGGCGTCGTACACCAAGAAGTCCGGCAAGAGTGGGGGCAGCGACAGCGCTCGCCAGATCCCGGCCGCGTCGCTGCCCGTGACGACGACCAGATAGCGTTCGGGCGCCTCCGGATTCGGGTGAATGAAGATCGCGCCGGTTCCGCCTGCCCCGAAGCGCCGTTCGCCGACGACGACGGCGCCTGCGTCGGCGCGGATCGGCAGACGCGACGAGACGCGGGCGAGCAGGGAGTGGTCTCGCGGCGTGCCCACCGCGACGATGGCGTTCTTGCCGATGGTCGTGGCGTCGAGCTCGGTGTCGGCGACGACCCGGTAGCCGACTTCGCTGCCGTGGCGGCGAGCGAGGGCGAGGGCCACTTCGCGGTTCGCGCGCACGGTGCCCGGATCGGCGCTCCCGAAGCTGAACACCACGGGCTCGAGAAACACGTCACGGATGGGCCCTTCGAGGCCAGCGCGTTTGCCGCGCGCCGGGGCCGTGCCGCTTTTGCCACGACCCAGCGCTGCGCCGGGCGCGATGGCCTCGCCGGGGCCGAAGCCGATTTCGGCGCCGTCGACCAGCAGCGAAAGCTCCCCGTCTTCGCACGGGCAAGCGCGTGCCGCGTTCGAGGCGAAAGCGCTCACCTGGTCGGTCTTCACCACGGCCTCGAGCAGGCTTCGTGGCGTCCACCTCGAGCAGCGCCATGCGCGACGGCTCCCCGAGCTCGAGAATGCTGGCGTAGCCCAGGCGGCCGAACCGCAGGGAGTCCGTCTTCACGGTGAGCTTGGCTGGTTGTGCGGCGCGCTTGGCTCGCGCCAGCCACGGGAAGAGGCGCGCACCGGCATAAGCTTTGGTCCACACGTCGTGGCCAGTGTCCGGCCACTCGTCGGTGATGGTGTAGCCGAGCTCCTTGTAGCGATCGACCAGCACGCGTGAATTCTCGAGGGGGAAGTCCTTCGTGCCATGGGCGACCCAGAGCGGGAGGTTCTGCCCGCGCTCGGCGACGCTGGCCGGCGACCAGTGCAGCATCTGCTGACGCTCCCACGCCCTGAGCGGGCGCCCGCGCGTGTCTCGCCGCACGAAGTAGCTGTGATAGCCGCAGAGCGGCGCCGCGGCCGAGAAGCGGTCGGCGTACCAGAGGCCGATGTGTCCAGTGCCCGTGCCGCCCATGGAGACACCGCTGATGGAAACCCGGTCCGGGTCGATGGGGTAGGTCGCGAGCGCCCAGTCGATGGCATCGAGCACTTCACGCTCGCCCGGTCCGCGGTAGAAGGCGTTGCCGTGGGCGTGGGGCGCGATCAGGAAGCCGTCGACGGCCGGACCCCGGTTCTTGCTGTCGATGAAGGCTTCGAGGATGCGCGACGGATTCCCGTTCAGTCCGTGCAACAAGACCACGAGCGGAAATCGGCGGTCGGTGGCCGACGCTGCTTGGGAAGGCACGTGGACCCAAACGGGATCGGGTTCTCCGTCCACCTTCGAGCGCCTTGCCAATGCGCGGACGCCGGGGAGCGCGAGGGGGTCGCGGCCTGCCTCGAGGTCGCTGAGCAATGCCGACAGCGCTGCCTTGCCTTCGGCCGTGCCGCTCTCCGCGCGAGCGCGCGCGTCTTCCAGGGTGGCCTCGAGCGTGGTCGGATCCAAGGTCTTCCTGCTCCGGAGTCCAGCCGCCGCGCCATCGGCCCGAGCCAGGAGCTTCGGCAACTCGGCGTCGAGCACCAGCGTGCGGCGCTCTTTCACCGGTCCGAACATGAGCTCGACCTCGAGCTTCTTCGGCGCCGCCTCGGCAGGCACCCGCGGCAAGCGTACTCTCTGGCGCGTGGCTCCACGCTCGGCGAGCGGAAACGGTCCGAGGGCGAGATCGACTCCGCCCACGCGCGCTCGGCTCGGCGCTGCCTGACCGAGCGGCGAACCGCGTCGGTAGTCGAGCTCGAGACTCGGACCGAAACCGCGAGCGTCGGGGTTCGGCTGGAGAAAGACGCTGAGCAGGCTCCGCGCCAGTCGCTCCGTTTCGCTTTCGTCCGTACCCGGCAGCGCCAGCCGCGCGCCGCGCGGAGCCAACGAGTCACGCGCGTCGAGCAAGCGGAGTTCGGCGACCCACCAGGTTCCGGGGTGGGTGAGGTGGAGGACGAGTGGATGTCGGCCTTTGACGAGTCGAAGTCGAACCGCGTCCCACGCAGACCCACGCAGCGCCAACGGCTTGCGTTCGAACACGCGTTGGCCGTCGACGAAGGCGCGCACCGCACCGTCGACGGAGAGCAGGAGCCAGCCGTCCAGGTCTTCGCTGAGCGTGAGCACGCCACCGAGAAGGGCTTGTGCGCCCGGCTTTTGGCCCGTGCCGAGCGCACGGTCGAGATCCAGCCCGCCATCGCGGCTCTCGATGACTCGGAACCGGCCGCCGGGAGTCTCGGCAGAAGCGTCGGGCAGCGCGCGACCGAGCTCTTCGGGCGAGCCCTTCGCGATGGGGCCGCGCACGAGCAGCGCGCCGATGGCGCCGTCGCCCGCGGGCGTGATTTCCACCTCGGCCCGTGCCGTCGCCGAAAACCCGCAAGCGGCAACGAAGACCAGGGCCGCGGCGCGTCTCACGCGGGCTGCCCGTGAGCGAGCGTGCGCGGTCCGTCGCGGAACATGATGTTCACCTTTCCGCTGTCCACGACCTCGACCACGTAGCCTTCACCGAACTTCTTGTGGGCCACGAGCTCACCCGCGCGATACGTCCGATCGATGGAGTAGCGAGTGAAAGCGTCCATCGCCTGCCCGGCGATGTGCTTTTCCCAGTCCGTGACGCGGAGAGCTTCGGCCTTGGCCTTCTCCGTGACGCGCTGAGCTACCGAGCCGGCCGGTCGCGGCGATCCGCTGGCGCCCTTGGGTCGCGCGGCACCTCGCTCGGACGCGGGCGCGCGGTAGTTGTGCTGCGAGCCGCAGGTCTGGCAGATGACACGCTTGGGTCGGCCTTCGAGCATGGCGATGATGCGGTGGCCGAGGTCCATGCGACACTTGGTGCACCAAGCGTCGATCTCGCTCCCGGCGGCGAGCGGTTTCATGTTTCGCCCTCTTTCTCCTCGTCGGCGGCTGGAGGCGGCGGCTCCGACCGATGTTCGCGCTTCACTCGTACCTTCGAACGAACGTCGGGTTTGAGGCGTTCGTCATTGGGGATGAAGCGTACCTCGGTTTTAATTTCGAACGACAGCATGGTGAGGACCTTCGCCAACTCTTCGGCGAAGTTCGTGTGGTCGAGAAAGTCGCGGATCTCCTTGGCGACCACGCGGTAGAGACCGTTCTTGGTCTCGTCGATTTGGGCGAGGAGGAGCGCCAGGACCTCCTTCGGCAGCTTCATCTCGCGCACGAACTCGCGGACGTTCTCCGGGCCTTCGGTGATCTTCTCGTAGCCCGCTTCCACGATGCGTTTGATGAGCTCGGGCAGGAGGCGCTCGAGCCGCTTGCGCTCGCGCTCCTTCTCCTCGGGCCGGTCTTCGCCTTCCGGCGGCGGGATTTCGCTGTGGGCCACGAGGTCGGGTTAGCCTGGCGCACTGCGTCAGTCAATCGTTTGGGCGCTCGGGGCAAACGGGCTATCAGGCGGATCATGCGCGGGGTCGCCTGCTCGTTGCTGATCGTCCTCACCGGGGGGTGCCAGGAACCGGTGCCGAGCCCCGCGCCGGCTCGAAGCAGCGCCAGCGCCACGGCGGTTCCTTCCCGCTCGGTCGAACCCGGTCCGGCCGCCCCGCCGAGTGCGGTCCCGCCGCCCGCTCCGAGCGGTCGGGCCGCTCCGACCGGTGGGAATTGGCTGAAATGTTATGCGAACTTCCAGCCGCGCACGAAGCCGGAGCTCGACGTGATGCGCCTCGGCCTGATGTGCGGGCCGTCCAACGGAATGCGCAAGGCAGTCGAGGCCAAGGATACCGAGCTCGGCGAAGGAGTGAAGGAGCGCGAGCACGCTTTCGTGGCCGAGCCAGGTGACTGCTATCGCGTGTTCGCCGTCGGCGATTCCGGCATCGAAGACCTGGACGTCGAGGTTCTCGGCCCCTCGGGCACCCGCGTAGCGTTCGACACCAGCGACGACCGGTGGCCCGTCGTCAAACCCGACGGGCCGTTTTGTGTGTTCGAAGGCGGAACGTACAAGGCTCGGGTTCACGCGCAGCGCGGCGCCGGCCATTACGCCATCGAGGTTTGGCGCCTGCGCTGAGGCGAGGAGACGAGAGCGCGAACGACGCCTCGCCACCGCTGGCCGACGCGGGATCCGGGCCCCATACTCCGGGCGAGAATCCCTTTCTGGTTCGGGCTGCCTCGGCCGTAGGATGCGAGTGCGATGAGCGAATTCAGCGAGCGCCGCCGGCGCGTTTTGGAAGCGTTGGGCTCGGCGGTCTTGATCTTGCCCTCGGCGCCAGCGGCGATCCGCAACAACGACGTCGAGCACGAGTATCGGCAGGACTCGGACTTCTACTACCTCGCTGGATTCGACGAACCCGACAGCGTGCTCGTCCTGTCGGGTGCGAGTGAGAAACCGTTCACGCTGTTCGTGCGCGCGCGTGACCCCGAACGCGAAGTGTGGGACGGCGCTCGCGCTGGCGTCGAGGGGGCGGTCTCGACTTTCGGCGCAGACCACGCGCATCCCATCGCCGAGCTCGCGCAGAAGCTGCCCGAGCTGCTCCAGAACAAGTCGCGGCTCTACTATCGGATCGGCTTCGATCCGCGATTTCGATGGCCGTGTGCTGTCGGCCATCGACCGCGTGCGCAGGCGAAGCTCGGGGTCTACTGGCCGGTGGAGCTGGTCGACCCCGCCACCATCATCCACGAGATGCGTCAGCCATCAGTCGCGCGCCGAGCTCGATCTGATGCGACGCCCATGGCGAAGATGCCCGCGACGCCCACCTCGCCGCGATCCGCAAGACCGCGCCCGGCGTCTACGAATACGAGGTCGAGGCCGAGCTGCGCGCCGTGTTCCGCAAGCATGGCTCCGAGCGCCCGGCGTATGGGCCATCGTCGGCTCGGGCGCAAGCACCACCGTGCTCCACTACCGCGACGATCGCTGCATGCAGGGAAGGCGACCTGCTCTTGATCGACGCCGGCTGCAGGCCGGCTACTACGCCTCGACGTCGCACGTTCCCCGTGGGCGTAGGCGTTCACTCGCCCGCAGCGGGCGATCTGCGAGCTGGTGCTCGCGGCGCAGAGGCCAGCATCCGCGCGACGACCCGGAGCGCTCGAGGCCGTGTACGCCAGCGTCCAGGTCATCGCCAAGGGCCTCGTCGACCTCGGCCTCTTGTCCGGTACTCTGGAAGAAGTGCTGGAAAAACAGAGCTACAAGAAGTTCTTCATGCACCGGACGAGCCACTACCTCGGGATGGACGTCCACGACATCGGCCGCTACTACCTCGAAGGCACGCCCGCGCCCTGTTCCACGGGCGTCATGATCACGGTAGAAGAACCCGGCATCTACGTGGCCGAAATGCCGAAGGCGTGCCGGAGGAGTACCGCGGGATCGGCGTCCGCATCGAGGATGACGTGCTCGTCACGCCGGAGGGCTTCAGCGTCATCACCGGTGACATCCCGAAGACGGTGGACGACCTCGCGCGGGTGCGTGCGTGGCCGCCCCGCTGCTCCTCGGCCTCGCCTCGAGCCTTCTCGTCCTCGCGCTCGCCCAGCCGCCGCGGCGGCGCGGTGGCGACGGTGAGTCCTTGCCGGCGGGCTTCGGCCCGCCGGCGGCGACTTCCACATGCACCTCCTGGGCGCCATCGCGCTGGAGCGAGGGCTGCGCTGTAGCCCTATCGCCTGGCGACCCCGCTGGGTGACTCCGCGGAGTCGCTGTCGCTCACCGCCACCTATCTCGACCTGTCCGGCAGCGCGGCGTTCGGTGATCCGGACGGACTCCAACACGGAGGCGGCGTTCACCTGTCCGTCGCCCTCGCCGGAGTGCCGCAGGAGGTGATCACTCCGTCTTACCTCGCGTCTTGCAGCTGCCGCCGCGCTTCCTCGTGCATGCGCGTCTGGGCTACCCATCGTGCTCGAGCCGATCCCAACGTTGGCTACGAGCGCTCGCCGTCGGCAACGGCTACCTCGTGACCGGAGGGCCTCGGCGTCACGGGTGAGCTCGTGGGCGACCCTGTTCTACGGCGCGGCCACCAGGACAAGGCACTCCAGCGCGATCCCGTGCTATCGCTGCAAATCGGCGCATTCGTCGACTTCGAGCTCCTGCCATGACGAACCGAACCCCTTCGCGAAGCACGTTCCCGAAGCTCGGCCTGATGCTGGCGCTCCTCCTGTTCTGTTTCCTCTCGCTCCGACCCCCGGCGACATCGGGGGCTGCGCGGGTAAAGCCGGATCTTCTCGACCGCGACCTTCTTCGCCAGCAAGAAACGCATCGACTACTGACGCTGTCGGGATTGCGGTTTCGCCTCTGACTACTGCGTGCGCGCCTGCGACGAAACTTCGCCGGTCGCCACGGCGTTCCCCGCTGATTGCTTTCCACTCGTTCACGACGGAGAGGTGTGCCTGCGCGCGCTCCGTTACGCGTCCTGCGACGACTACGCGGGCTACGCCGCGGACGGAGCACGCGACGCCCCCAGCGAATGCAACTTCTGTCCCCCACGCGAGGGCCAGTGAGGGTCTGAGCTCACCCTGGCTCGCCGTGGCGGTCCTCGCAGGCTGCTCCGCCACCCGGCATCACGTCGGATCCCGACGACTACGCGCGCTATCGCCGAACACGTACGGCGAAGACCAGCGAAGCCCGCCTGGCTGCGGGACACGACTACCTGAAAAAATCGCCCGATGGTCGCTGGAGCACCGAGGTGCGCGCCTGGTTCGAACGCGCCGAGCCCAAGTTCTACGAGCGCTCGGCGAGCTCGAAGGCGGGGCTTCTGAACTACCTGGCCACGCTACCGGATGGCCCGCATGCGGTGCGGGCCGAGAGCATCTCCGAGCTCGAAGGAAAAGCGCATCGAAGCCCGCCGTGATGCCGAGGTGCTCGAAGAGGCGATGGGCGTCGAGCAAAAGCTCGAAGACGCCGATCTCATGCGCAGGAGCGTCGTGCGCGAAGTGAGCGACTGGGCGGGTCGGCTGGCGGCCATCCGGACTTTCGGCGCGCCAACCATTGAGCTCCACCACGAGACCATCCACCGGCTGCGGGTCGAGGCGCCGGTCGCGCGCTGCCTCGATGAGCGCTGTCGAAAGTCGGTCACGTTGCCGTTCGCGATTCCGGACGGTCGCCGGCTCGCGCCGCGCAAGGCGCTGTTCGACGTCGAGCTCGAGCTCTATCGCGGCGCTGTCGTGCGCGCGCGCTTGGCGGTCCCGAGCTCGGAACCGCCTGTACGAAGCCTCCGAGCGGCGCCCGATCCGAGCCGAGGAACGCCCAAGCCCGTACCGAGAGTCCATCGCCCGTGCCGTGCGAGATCGTCGAGCTGCTCGCGGCGGCGACTTCGCCGACGACAAGTGCGCGGCGCGACCGTGAGCCGGTGGAGCAACCAGGCGGTGGCAACGTCGCCGGCGGTGGCCGCGGCGAGCAGGAAGAAGACGACGAGCTCGTGGTCGAGCCGCTGCCCCGAAATTGCCGCCGACGTCGCAGCCGCTCATCCCTACGTGCAGCTGCCCGATCTCACCTTGCTCGAGCCGGGTGCGCTCGGAAACGGCTTTCCCCCAGCTCCCTTCTCGTTCAAGCCGTTCGGCACGCTGGTCGCGATGGGTGTCTACCTCGGCGCCTACCTCGCGGTCCGACACGGTCGCCGGCGAGGGCTCGACGAGAAGACGCTGATCTCGTTCATGATGTGGATCGGGGCCATGGGCTTCATCGGCGGCCACGTGTTCGACACGTTGTTCTACTTTCCGGAGCGCGTGCTGGCGGATCCGCTCTCGCTGGTTCGCATTTGGGAAGGGCTGAGCAGCTTCGGTGGCTTCGCGGGTGCCTTCATCGGCCTCTTGATCTGGCGCGCACTGAACCGGGAGCCCTCGCTGCGTTACGCGGACGTAGTGGCCGCCACCTTCCCCGTGGGCTGGTGGTTCGGGCGTCTCGGCTGTTCGCTCGCTCACGATCATCCGGGGATCCTCAGCGACGCTTGGCTTGCCGTGCGGTATCCCGGCGGAGCGCGGCTCGACCTCGGGTTTCTCGAGATGCTGCTCACGATCCCGCTCGCCGTCCTGTTCCTCGTGCTCGCGCGCAAGCCTCGACCCTGGGGCTTCTACCTCGGCAGCATGTGCGTGGCGTATGCGCCGACGCGCTTTGCCCTCGACTTCTTGCGGATCCGCCAGGGTGCGGTGGCCGATGCGCGCTATTTCGAGCTCACGCCGGCCCAGTGGGGTTGTTTCCTTCTGCTCGGCGCTGGTGTCGCCGTGCTCTGGAAAGGGCTCCGAGCGAGCGACACCGCGCCGCGCGCCAGCGCGCCCGAGGCGCTGGTCAAACCCGGATCTTGAGCGCGCCGGCCGCCACCTTCGCGCTGAGCGGAAGCCGCCCGGGCGTTTCGCCGTCCATGTCGATCAAGACGTCCCGACGAGCGCGCAGCGGAGTCGCGACGACGCGGGAACCCCGGCGTATCTGGACCTTGCGCCGACCGGGGTGGGAGCCCGAATAGATGGCGCGCGAGAGGCCCATGGCTTCCACCCGAGTGAGATCTCCCAGCGCGACCACGTCGAACTTCCCGTCCGAGGGATCTGCGTCCGGCGCGATCATCATCCCGCCGCCGAAGAACCTGCCGTTGGCGATGGCGACGTTGAAGATCGGGCCCTCGAACCACGGTTCGTCGTCGATCGTGATCTTCACCGGGGAGTTGACGTAGGCGAACATCGCGCGCAGCGTGCCCGAGAAGAAAGCTGCTTTGCCGCCGATCCACTTGGGCGTCGAGTTCACGATGCGGTCGGTCAAGCCGCCGATACCGAAGCTCGTGATGTTGAGGAATGCGCGCACGACCTTCGTCCCGTCGTCCGCCACGAGCTCGAGGATGCCCAGGTCGAGCGGTCGCGGCTGGGCGCCGGCAATCCGTTGCACGGCTTCGTCGACACCGTCGCCGAGGTCGAACGTCTTGCGGAGGTCGCCCCCGGTTCCCGCCGGGATGAGCGCCAGGTCGGGTCCGGGGCGCGGGTTGCCCTCGGCGTCCACGTAGGCCTGGCTCGCCTCGTTCAGCGTGCCGTCGCCCCCGACGACCGCGACGCAGTCGACGCCGTCGGCCCGGGCCTCGTCCACCAGGCGCCGCGCGTCGCCCGGGCCGGTGGTCTGGACCACGTCGAAGGGGAGCTCGGCCCGCTCGAGGGCTCGGGAAATCTCCGGGATCTTCCGGGACGCAATCCCGGAGCCGGCTTTCGGGTTGACGAGGACGCGGAGCTTCACGGCGGACCGACCTATATCACGGCCCACCTCGGCCTCCGGCGTGAGTCGCGACTTGAACCAGAGTCACCCCAACGATATCGTCGAGTCCGAGCCCGCCGAGCGCCCAGCTTCGGAGGGACCGTCCAGAAAGGGTTGAACGAGGATCGCTACGCATGTCGACCGAGGATGAGCGCAAGCTCTTCGTTGCGGGCTTGCCGGATTCCATGACCGAGGACGTGCTGCGGCAGCTGTTCGAAGCGACCGGTGGAACGGTCGTGAACGTGACGCTGCCAAAGCACCGTGACACGGGCCGCCCACGCGGTTTCGGCTTCGTCACACTCGCCACGACCGAGCAAGCTTTGGCGGCGCGCAATCAACTCGATGGCTCGCTGCAAGCTGGGCGTTCCATCTCCGTTCGGCCTTTCCAGTCGGAGCCTCCGCGTCGTGACGCGCGAGGTGAAACCGCTGGCCCGGCCAGCGGGAACACCGGAGATCGCACTCTCTACGTGGGAAACCTGCCGTATGACGCGAACCCTGCGGATCTGGAAGCGGTGTTCGGCGAACACGGCGTCGCGCCGGTCGTGAGGATTCATCTGCCCGTCGGTCCCGATGGACGGATGCGCGGCTTCGGCTTCGTGACGATGGGCAGTGCCGAAGCGGCGAACCAAGCCATCACGGCACTGCGCGGCGTCGAAATGAAGGGCCGCGCGCTGATGGTGAACATCGCGCATCCGCGTGGCGAACGTCCTCCGGGTGGCGGTCCCGCGAGCAGCGGCGATCGCCCGAGCTACGGCGGCGGAGGAGGATTCGACCGCGGGCCGCGGCGGGACAACGGTCCGCCGAGCGGTGGCTACGCGGAGTTCCCGCCGGGCCCGCCCATGGACGCAGGTGGCGGTGGGGGACGCGGCGATCGGCGCGCCAGCGGCGGCAGCGGCGGTGGCAGCCCCGCCGACTGGGACCAGAAGAAGAAGAAGAAGCGCGGTCGTCTCGACCAAGGCGGGGCCAAGAAGGGCCGCGAGAACAAGAAGGACTGGGAAGACTGGGACGACGACTGAGCGAGGGAACGCCTCGCCGAGAGGCGTTCTTGTGCGTCGAGCCTGGTTTCTTGCCTGCTCCGCGATCGGCCACGTGGCCGGCCAGGGATTCCTAGGCGATTGCGTCGGCCGCTTCGGGCGTGCTACGACCGGTGCCCCGATTTCCCCTCGTGCAGGGAGGTTCGGCCGGGATGGTCCCGACCGAGTCCGCCCGAGAGTGACCGATGATTTTCGACTGGCTCTACGGCCTGTTCTCGAACGACCTCGCCATCGACTTGGGGACGGCGACCACCCTCATTTACGTGAAGGGCAAGGGCATCGTCAGCTGCGAGCCCAGCGTCGTGGCGGTGCAACGGGAC
>JAXLYN010000056.1:0-59626 GCA_046351435.1 Polyangiaceae bacterium | reverse complement strand
CGCCGTCGCCGAAGGTGACGATCTGCGTGTCGGCCCCGCCCACCAGGTAGCGCGTCTCGACGCCGAGCCCGCCGCGGTGCCGGCCCGGCCCCGCCGAGTCGCACCGGTACTCGTGGGAAAGCAGCCGGTGCGGCGTGATCTGCTCGAACATCTCGTAGTCTTGATCGAGCACGCCGCCCGAGGCGTCGATCATGCCGATGTGGTCGTAGCCGTCGGCGTCGGGAAGCGCTCCGGAGCCGCCTTTCAGCCCCATGAACAGGATGTCGACGTAGGTCTCCTTGGTGTCCTGCCCCTTTCGCGTGTCGCGCCCGGTCGAGAGCGAGCACAAGAGCTGGTTCCACCCCGCCGTGACGCGCTCCGGGATGACGGGCGCGAGCGCGCGCATGATGGCGTCGGCGTTGTTCGGGCAGAGGTGGTTGCCGAAGGTGGTCGCGGCCGGGTAGGCGGCGTTCAGCAGCGTGCCTTCCGGGATGACGATCTCGATGGGCTCGATCATCCCTTGGTTGTGCGGGATGCGCGGGTCCACCATCTGCAGGAAGGTGAGCACGGTGGCCGAGGCGCTCGAGGTGAAGGTGCCGTTGACGAAGCCCGTGGTCTGCGGATCCGTCTCCGAGTAGTCGAAGCGGATGTGGCCGTCGTTCACCGTGATGGTGACCCGGACCTGGTGCTTCGAGCCGGGGTGGTGGCCGTCGAAGTGCGACGTGGCTTCGCCCTTGTAGACCCCGTTCGGGATCTTGCGGATCTCCGCCTCCATCAGCTTGCGGGTGGACTCGAACAGCGCCTGCTTGTGGGCCTCGAAGCTCTCGAGCCCGTATTTCTCCACCAGCGCCTTGAGCCTGCGCTCGCCCACGGTGCAGCTGCCGATCTCGGCGCGCATGTCCTCCTGCACGATGGCCAGGCGGATGTTGGCGAAGATCAGATCCCAGACGTCCCGCCGGAGCTTGCCGCGCTCGTAGACCTTCACCGCCGGGATGCGCAGCGCCTCCTGCCAGACCTCGGTGGCCGCGGGGTTGTAGCCGCCGCGCACCGCGCCGCCGATGTCCGCCTGGTGCCCCTTGCACGCGGACCAACCGATGAGCCGCTCGCCCAGGAAGATGGGCTTGAAGGCGGCGACGTCGTTGTTCTGGTTGCCGAAGCTGAACACGTCGTTGTGGAAGAAGACGTCGCCCGGGAAGATGTCGCCCGCGAACTTCTTGGCGATGTGCCGGCACACCGGAGAGAGCGAGAAGCTCAAGATGGGCAGGTTTTCGGTCTGCTCCAGCATGTTGCCCTCGGCGTCGTAGAGCCCGGTGACGAAGTCGCGGGCCTCGCACAAGATGGGCGAGCGGCTGCTGCGCTCCATGCTGATGCTCATCTCGTCGGTGATGGCCCGGAGCGCGCGCCCCAGGATGCTCACCAGGACCTTGTCGACGGCGACGCTGCTCATGATGCCCTCCGCTCCACGATGGCGGTGCCATAGTCGTCGATGCGCGCGTCGTAGGCCGCGCTGACGAAGATCGTCGTGTCCGTGCGCTCGATGAGCGCGGGGCCGGAGATGCGGTTCCCGGCCTGGAGCGCGTGGCCGTCGAACACCTGGAGCTCCTCGAACCGGTCGCGCTCCGGGACGTACGCGCGTCGTGGTTTCTTCGCGGCGCGGCTCGGGTCCGCCGTCCCGGCCGGCAGGCGCGGGAGCGCGGGCTTCTCGACGCGGCCGACGCTCTTCACGCGCACGTTGATCAGCTCCACGGGTGTCCCCTCCGCGCTGAGCTCGTAGCCGTACAGGCGGTCGTGCTCGCGGTGGAAGGCGGCGATCATCGACGCCCAGTCGCCGCGCTCGATGGACTCGAGGGCCACCGGCACCGTGACCTCGTGGTACTGCTTCAGGTAGCGCAGATCCAGGCCACGCGCTGCTCGATGCGCTCGGGGCGGCAAGTCCGCGCGGCGGAGTTGCGCCTCGCCCTGCCGGGTGAGCTCGCCGACGAGCGACTGCAGGCGCTCCCTTCGGGAGCTTGCCGAGCTCCGAGATGCAGGAGCGCACGAAGTCGTGCTGCTGATCGGTGAGCAGCATGCCGGCGGCGCAGAGCACCCGGAGGCCACCGGGGGAACCAGCACCACGGGGATGTCGAGCCGACTGGCGATGGCCGTGCCGTGGAGAGAGCCGGCGCCGCCGGCCACTACCATCGGGAACTCACGCGGGTCCAGGCCGCGCTTGACCGTGATCTCCTGCACGCCGTGGGCCATGTTGGAGTTGATCACCCGGTACATGCCGACGGCCGCGCGCTCGACGTCGAGCCCCAAGGGCTCGGCCACGTGCCGGGCGATGGCGGCGCGCGAGGCGTCCGCGTCGAGCCGGAGGTCGCCGCCCGCAAAGTAGCTCGGGTCCAGGTAGCCGAGCACGACGTTGGCGTCGGTGCAGGTCGGCAGCGTGCCGCCGCGGCCGTGCAGGCCGGCCCGGGGTCGGCGCCGGCCGACTCCGGGACCCATGCGCAGGAGGCCGCCCGCGTCGACACGACCGATGCTGCCTCCGCCGGCGCCGATGGTGACGATGTCGAGCATCGGCAGCGCGATGCGCAGGCGTGCGATCTCTCCCTCGGCCTTGAGCTCCACCGCGCCACCTCGCACCAGCGAGGCGTCGAAGCTGGTGCCGCCCATGTCCACGACCAGGCAGTCGTCGTAGCCCGAGGGACCCGCCCAGGCCGCCGCGGCGCGGGCGCGGCCGCCGGACCCGAGAGCAGGGTGGCCGCGGGCTTCTTCGCCGTGGCGTCCGGCAGCGCGACGCCGCCGCTCGACTGCATGATCAGAGCGCGCCGCGGAAGCCCGCCTCCGCCAAGCGGCCCGTGAGCGCACGCAGGTAGTCGCGGAGCACCGGACCCACGAAGGCGTCGAGGGCCGTGGTCGAGACGCGGTTGTAGAAGCGGACCGCCGGCAACACCTCGCTCGACACGCTGACGAAGTACTCCGGCAGCTCGCGACGCAGGACTCCTCTGCCGCCGCCTGCTCGTGCGCCGGGCTGACGAAGGCGTTCATGAAGTACACCGCGATGCTGACACGCCCTCTTGGCGAAGAGTGCGGCGGCCTTTTCACGTCGTCGAGGCCGAGCGGCTCGAGCTCACGGCCCGCGTAGTCCAGGCGGCCTCGTACCGACCGACGCAGGTAGCGCGGCACGAGCGGCGGAACGTTGGCCATGCGGTTGTCGTACTGGTCCTCGCGGATGCCGCGACGCATCTCCAGCGCGTCGCGCACGCCCACGGTGGTCACCAGGCCGGTCTTGGCACCGCGGCGCGTCAGGGTGGCGTTCGTGGTGACGGTGGTCCCGTGGACGATGGTCGTCAGGCGCGAGGTGAGCTCGGCCGGAGTCAGCCCGAGCGCCTTCGCCACCGCCCCGATGCCGTCCAAGACGCCGATGCTCGGATCCTTCGGCGTCGACAGCACCTTGAAGCTCCGCGTCTCGCCCGCGCTCGTCCACAGGAACAGATCCGTGAACGTGCCGCCGACGTCGATGCCCAACTTGTAGCTCTGCTCCATCACCCCGTGGCCTTCTGATTGGGGTCCTGACGGCGTCGCGCCCGAGCAGGAACGCCTTCTGGTTGTGCCCGCGAACCTCTGCCCGCAGCGCTCGACGATGGCCTCGAGCAGGGCTGCTCGCCGACGGGCAGAAGCCCGAGCCCGGATGCCGCCCCCAACATCAACACATTGAGCGTCCGAGTTTCGCCCACGGCACCGACCAGGGCGGGCGCGTCCACCACCTGCACCTCGCGGGCGACGTCACGGATGGACTGAAGCACGCCCTCCGGGTCTGGCGGCTTCGTACCGTCGAGCACGATCTGGAAGGGCAACATCAGGTGGCGGTTCGTCACCACTGGCGTGCGCGGCCCCATGTCGGGCAGGGCGCGCAGCGTCTCGAGGGGCTCGAAACCGACCACGACGTCCAACTCTTCGCCCAGTGTGTGCGAGCTCTCGGCTTCGCCGAAGATCGCGGTGCAGCGCACGCTACCGCCACGCTGGCTCATGCCATGGAGTTGACCCACGACCACGGGCTTGCCCTCCGCGTGGGCGGCCATCCCGAGGATCTGCGCGGCCGCGAGCACCCCCTGGCCGCCGACACCGACCAGCAGCACCTGGAAGCGCTTCACTCGCATGGCGCCTCTTTGGGCGCGAGCGCGCGGTTCGAGCAGATCTCGGCACACACGCCGCAGCCGATGCACCACACGGGATCGACCGTCACTTGGGCCCGAGCGGTGTCCATGGCGATGGCAGGGCAGCCCAGAGCTTCGATGCACGCCCGGCAGTTGCCGCAGAGTCCACATTGGAGGCAACGCTTCGCTTCGGCGCGGGCGTCGGCAGCCGTGAACCCTGCCACGACCTCGCCCATGTGCTGCGTACGCGTCCCCCGGTCGAGCTCGCGGGGCTCGAGACGCGGGACCTTCGGGGCGGTCGCGACGACGGCGGCGCGCTTCTTGGGCAACGCCGGTGGCGGGCGCGCGTCCGCGAGCGCGGCCCCGGAGAGCTCGCGATCGATGGCCCACGCTGCGCGGAGACCCCAGGCGATGGCCGCGGTCACCGTACGCTCGCCTGCCACCACGTCGCCTCCGGCGTACACGCCCGGAAGCGACGTTCGACCCGTGAGCCCATCCACTCGGACGAGCCCTTGCTCGTCGCGCTCGAGCCCAGACGCCTCCATCGCCAACGGATCCGGGTCCTGGCCGACGGCGAGGATGACGAGCCCCGCATCCAGACGCTCCTCGGTGCCGTTCTCCATCGGCGCGACCACGAGCGCGCCCTTTTCGAGTCGCACGGGTCGGACGCGAGTGAAGAGCTGGATGCCCTCGTGCTCCGCTGCGCCGATCTCCTCGACCAGCGCCGGCATCTCGTTCGCCGCCTCGACGCACGCGATGCGAACGCGCGAGGCACCGCGGCGGAGCGCGGTCCGAGCCGCGTCCACGGCTGCATTCCCGCCGCCGATCACCACGACGTGCTCGGCCACCGGCGCCTCCACGCCGAGACGTACGGCCTTGAGGTAGTCGAGCGCGACAGCGAGGGTCGGCGCGCCTGGCTCACCCCGCCCGGGGAGCTCGATGGTCTTGCCGCGATGTGCGCCGATGGCGACGAAGACGGCGCGGTGCCGCTCCCGGAGCTGGGCGAGCTCTAGGCCCGCGCCGAGGCGCGCGCCCCCGACGAAGCGCACGCCCGCTTCGAGCACGCGCGCGATGTCCCGCTCGGACTTGTCGGCCGGCAGGCGGTATTCGGGGATGCCGTGGGTCAAGAGCCCGCCCGGTTTCTCGGCGGCGTCGTACAGCGTCACCGAGTAGCCGCGGTGCGCGAGGTCGTGGGCCGCCGAGAGGCCGGCCACGCCCGCGCCGACCACGGCCACTTCGAGCGAGTTCTTCGCGCGCTTCGCGCGCACGAAGAGCTCCGGACGCTCCGCTTCCGCCCAATCCACCACGAAGCGCTTGAGGTCGTTGATGGCGACCGCGTCGTCGAGCCCGCGCCGCACACAACCCTGCTCGCAGGGGCGATCACACACGCGACACACCGAGTGGGGCAACGGCGTGCGGGCGAGGATGTGCTGCAACGCCTCGGCGTTCTCACCCGCGGCAACGTGTCCCGCGTAGCCCTGGATGCAGAGCGAGAGCGGACAGCGCTCCGCGCAGGGCGCGACGTTCGACTCGAGCGCGAGCGGGCCACGCTGGGCCGCGACCCGCGCCAGGTTCCGCTCGAAGCCCTCGGTGATGGGCACGTCGCAGCGCAACGAAAGCTCGCTGCGCCCGCAGTTCCGGCAGCGCTCGGTGTCGGCGACGTAGGCCGGCGGCCGCGCTGCGAGGCGATCCGCGCGGGCCCCGTTCACGGGGCAAGGCCGGCGCACGACGATGACGCTGGTGCCGCTCGCCGCACGCGCGCGGCGAAACGCGGCGCTGGACGCTTCGAGCTCGTAGGGGTCGATGGTCTCGACGTGTCGAGCCCCGAGCGCCCGCGCAACGTCCTCGACGCGTTGGTCGCGGGTCGGACTCTCCTGAAAGCCCGTCATCGCCGTGACTTCGTTGTCGAGCACCACCGCGACCACGTTGGCGTTCTCCTTCACGGAGTCGAGCAGCGCCGGCATGCCCGCATGGAAGAAGGTCGAGTCCCCCATGAAGCCCACCGTGCGCTTGCCCGTCACGCGCGCGACACCGGCCGCAAGCGAGAAGCCGGCTCCCATGCACAAGAGCGCGTCGGCGGTGCTCAGCGGCGGGGCGTAGCCCAGCGTGTAGCAACCGATGTCGTTCATGTAGATCTGGTCCTCGTCGAACGCGGCGCGAGCCGCGACGAACGCGGCACGGTGCGGACAACCCGGACACAGGGTCGGAGCGCGCGGGGGCACTACGGGCAACGACGGCTTGGGTCGCGGAGGCGAGCCGACCCCGAACGCCGCGTGGAGGGCGCTCTGGACGACCTCGGGGCCATACTCGAACTCTTCGGGCAGGTGACCGGAGTGCTTGCCCAACACTTCGAGCCGGAGCCCGTGGCGCTGCGCGAGAGCGAGCAAGGAATTCTCGAGGAACGGCGACAGCTCTTCGACGACGAGCAAGCGCTCCACGCCGGCGAGCGCTCGGACGATCTCGGCCTCGGGCAACGGGTGGACGGTGCCGAGGCGCCAGAGCGCCACGTCTTCGGCGCCGGCCAGCGACAGGAGGTCAGCGGCGGTCGCGGCGGGGGCACCCGACGCCAAGACGACCCGCTTTTTCCGCTCTTCGGCCCGAAAAAAGCCCGAACGCGCCATCCAAGCCCGAGCGAGCTCGACGCGTTGCTTGAGCTCGAGCCTCATGCGACGCGCATTGGCCGGAACGGGCACATGTCGCGCCGGGTCCTTGACGAACCCAGCTACCCGCTGCGGCCGAAGCTCACCCAACGTCACCGCGCCGCGCGAGTGAGCGACGCGAGTGGTGGTGCGGATCAGTACAGGCAACCGGCACTCTTCGCTGAGCTCGAAGGCCGCTCGCGTCATCGCGTGTGCCTCGGCGGGCGTGCTCGGATCGAGGATCGGCAGGTGGAGCATCGGCCCGAGATGGCGTTGATCGGCTTCGTTCGGGCTGGTGTGGCACGACGGATCACCTGCGCTGACGATGACCATGCCCGCTTCCACGCCCACGTAGGGAATGGTCGAAATCGGGTCGCCAGCCACCATCAAGCCCAAGTGCTTCATGGCGGTGAGCGAGCGAGCACCCGCGAGCGCCGCAGCGAAGGCGAGCTCGAGCGCTATCTTCTCGTTGACCGAATACTCGAACTCGATCTTGCGAGTGCGCGCGATGCGCGCGAAGCCATCGGTGATCTCAGATGACGGAGTGCCGGGATAGCCCGCAACGAACACCACCCCCGCTTCGAGCGCGCCCCGAACGATCGCTTCGTTGCCGAGCAAGTGCTCGCACTCCCCTGCACGACGCTCGAGAAGCGGTTCCCCCGGCACGGAGCGGGGGCTATCCACCCGTGTGCTGCCCACGTCCCTGTCGTCCCACGCATCCTTCGCCGCCTACATGATCGAGATCATGTTCCAAATGCCGCATCGCGTTGCAGATGCGCGCGCTGCACGGAAGCTGTGCGGAAGGAGATGTCCGAGCGTCCAGCAGAGGTTCAGCTCGGCCGCGACGAGACGCGACCCAGACCGCGGGCGTCGGCTCGCACGAAACGCTGGTCACGGTCAGGCTGCGCGCGGGCTTCGGCGCCGAGGCGCTGGTTCCGGCCTTCGGCTTGGCCAACCGCATCAACCTCATCCAGCGCGAGAAGGACCGCACGGCCGACCCAGCAGATTCCGACTCGTTGGTTTCTTCGGCATCCGTTCTAGTCGCGCGGCATCTCTACCCCGAGCTCGCTATCCGCCCACGCGACGGCCATCCGAATAGGGGAACGTCGCCGTCGCCTCGGTGGAAACCACGTCGGGAACTTCGTCATGTCCAAGAGCAACGCGCCATCCGGTAGTTCGCTCAGCACGTCGGCGTGCCGGACACCCCAAACGATGTCGGCGGCATCGTAGCTGTGCTGCGCATGGATGGATTGGAGCGACGTGTCATCGATACCCACCAGAGACACGTTCAGCTCGAGCTCCCACTCCTGCAACATTTCGGGGTCGGCACCGTGGAGCGGACTCGCCTCGGTGATCGGGTGCATGGCCATCCAGGAGCGCGAGACGGCGGGGGCCCGCTCGCGCGAGAGCGGAAGATCGATCATGCGATAGAACACCACACCCTCGGCGGTGTGCTCGGTGCGCACGATGGCAGCGCGTAGCTGGGCTTCGACGATCGAGTTGCCGCGTTCGTTGCTGATGCGAAACATCAACGTGGGAACGCCATCCATTGGACTGATGGCCACGGAGCGCGAGAAGACCACACGCGCCGTGGCCGTCGTGAACTTCGCCACGAGCAGTCCCGTCGCCAGGGCCGTCGTGAGCAGTCCCACGATCGCCTCGGCGGCGACCAAGAGCTCCGCGCCGTCCGAGGTTGGGTACATCGAACCGTAGCCGATGGTCGCGAAGGTGTGGACGCTGAAGTAGAAGGCATCCCGGAACGAATCGGGTCGCATGTTCTCGACGCCGCCCACATACCAGTAGCCCGCGGCGAACAGGCCGTTGAGTGCCACGACGACGAGCACGAGCACACCCAACGCGGCAGACCAGCGCAGCCGGAGGAAGCGGTGGTAGAGATCGCGAAACGGTGTGGGGCGCACGCCGCGCACCACGACTCTCGTCGGGCCCGTCGCAGCGGCAGCTCTGGGTCGTTCCTCGGCCAAGGGCGCTCAGCATAGTCGCTGGGACGGCGCTTGCCGCACAGCTAACCCCACGGCTCGCGCGCAGAGAGGCGATTTCGAACCGCCACCGGCGCGGCTTGGTCGATGCGGAACGAGGACATCCGTACGGCTCTGACCGGCCTCTGGCCGCCGTGAGTGGTAAACTCACGGCGTGGCTCGGGCTCGCGAGATGGCACTGCTGCTCTTGGCGGTCGCGTGCGGCGGTCAGGTCGAAACCAAGCCGGGCGGATTCGTCGGGGCGGGAGCGAGCGGAGGCGCCGGCGCGCCGAACGCGGACGCATCGAGCGGATCGGGTGGCAGCTTCGGACAACCCTGGGACGCGATGGTGGACGGTGCGCCCGCGACACCGGAGCAGCTGTGCGGGATGGGAGGCATTCCGGTGCCGGACGCTTGCACGCAGGCCGAGCTGAGCTCTCGGCTGTGTCGCAGATGGTGGCAGTGCTCCGGCGACTTCGTGTTCGCCACGCCCGATTCGGTGGGCGTCGAGTTCAGTCCGGACGGGCATTGGCAACTCTTGAAGCTGGATCCGACCGGCGCCGCCGTGGCCGCAACCGGCGCCGACGAGCAAGGCAAGTGGGAGATGTCCGGACCGGGCTCGCCCAACGGCCCGTGCACCATCCAGGTCAGTATCTACAAGCTCGGTATGGTCGGCTCCTTCCCCCAGTTCTACGAGCAACCCACCAAGGTGAACCTGAACACCGGCGGCGACGGCGGCAAACCCGTGTACGTCGCGATCCCATAGGTCTCACGCATCTCGCACGGCGCGTTGCGCCTCTGGAATCCTCGCCCGTCGATGGGCTCTGGTCGCCGAGCTTCAGGTCGCGACGCGCCCGACTCTCGCCGTGGTCGACGAGCGCGAGCGCACTCGGGCGCGTGTCGCAACTGACTGGCGCTGGCGCCGGTGCCGGGCGGGCTGATGGTCGGCGGCCCCGGCGGGTGAAGTCGAGGCGGAGGCGTATGAAGTCCTTGCGATCGAGTGGATCTGTCCCCGATGATTGGCTCGCACAAAGTGCGAACAGGCGTTTGGACTGTGTTGGTGCTGCCGTTGCAGCGAATGAAGTCAGGTTCGCGGTGCCGTGACCTCGTGCAGGATCTTTCCTTCCGCATCTCGCTCCCGCCCGTGAGCGGAGCCGACGCGTGAGACGGGGCCTTCTCGTGCTCGCGTTCGTCGCCGGTGCGCTCCGGGCATCCATCGCACACGCCGACTCGGACCAGGATCGCTACGAACGCAGCGAACGCGTACTCGAAGCCACGAGCGGACCTTCGGCGGTCTGGTGGAACGGGTGGGCGCTCGGATTCGGCGTGTGCAGCGTCGCCCAGGGCGCCGTGGCTCTCGCAGCGCGCGACCGCGGCTTGCGCGTCGACAGCGCAGTCGGGGCAGCGAGCTGTGGCCTCGGCTTCGCCGGCGTACTGCTCGAGCCGCGCACCGCCATCGGAGCGAGCGCCGAGCTCCGCGCCATGGACGCTTCGAATCCACGAGCGCGCCGCGCGCGCAGGCTCCGCGCCGAAGCGCTCGTCGCCCAGGTGGCACGCGAGCAGCGCGAAGGACGCTCCTGGGTGCCTCACGTGCTCGGCGGGGCAGTGAACCTCGCGGGCTCCGCCGTGCTCTGGCTCGGCTACCAGCGCTACCTATCCGGTTGGCTGAACCTGCTCGGCGGAACGCTGGTCACCGAGCTTCAGATCGCGACGCGACCGACTGCCGCCATGGTCGGAGAGCGTGAGCTGCACTCGGGCGCGTATCGCTTCTGGCTGGCGCCGGCGCCGGATGGGTTGACGGTCGGCGGTGGGTTCTGATCGGATCATCGGCAAAGTGGCCATGGCGGCCGATGCGGCGCTGGCGGCTGCGGTGGGCGGGCTGCCGTGGTCCTGCCGACGGACGCCAGCGACATGGTCATTTTCACGATGTTCCTCTCGGCGCACGCACGGCCGGGAAAGACATGTGGCGGCGTGCGGACGCGGCCGGCGCCGGCTCGCTCGCGCCCTCGCGCTCCAAGAATTGACTATGGCGCCAGAGGACCGGGCCCGTTATTTCCGGGGGGGGGCGGGGGCCTCTCGACCGGCGGTCCCCTCACCTCACCTCGGCCGGCGCTACGCACACGCCGACTTCGAGCAAGATGTAGAGCAGCGCGCGCTCCTGCGGCAGCATCGTCGGCGACGCGCCTTCCGTGTGATACGTGCTGAAGAGCACGCGGCCACATGCCTGTTCGAAGCTGACCGTCGCGGGCCGCTTGCCCCATTGAGTGTTCGCTTCGACCCAGACCTTGGGCGTCACGCTGATGGGTTTGCCATCCGGGTCGGTGGTGTTGCCTGGGTGAACCGCGGCGATGGCCGTCCAGTTCTCCTTCACGTCGAAGCTGTTGATCCCCTGCGTTCCGAGCCAAGCGGTGAGACCCGGATCCGGTGAGCTCGCGGCGCCGTCCCAGGCGCCGGAGAGGCACGCCGAGCCGAGGGTCGCGGTCTGGTTTTGCCAGTCGACGTAGCCGGGGAACACCTGGCGCACGAACTCGTAGGAGTAGTCGGTCACGTAGAGCTTGCCGCCCTTGCCTACGAAGTCTTGCAGGTTCTTCTGCACCACGGGATCTTGCGCGGGCGAGCTCGTGTTGCAGTCGGTCTGGTTGCTCCAGGCACAGGGCAAGAACACGACGTGATACTGGGAAAGAGTCGACCAGTTCTTCAGGATGGCGTCGTAGCCGCCCTTCGAACCCGGCAGACCGTCGTAGTAGTCGTAGGGCGCAGTCGCACGATCCACCTGCAGCGCGCCGAACGGGCCGGTGGGCGCGAGCGTGCCGAGACCGAGCCGCGCCAGCGAGACGTCGATGGAGTCCCAAACCTCTTCGACGATGGCCATCTTCGGAATCGAGTCGCCCGCCGCACCGTCGCTCTTGGCGGGGAGCGTCGTCGCGGTGAGCGGCACCGCGACGTTGCCCAGCGTGACGTCGATGGGGCGCACGCGACGGAACTGGCCCTTCTGGACCACCAGCTGATAGCTCCCGGTCTTGGGCACACCGAGGTGGAATCCGCCGTCGGCCCCGGTGAAGGTGTACGGAGTCTGGAAGTCGAGCTTCACGCACTTGTCGCAGTACACGCCCTCGGGGATGGCCCCTGGCGCGACGGGCGTGAGGTAGACCAGGGCGCCCGAGATGGGGATCGTACCTTCGGGCGCGAGCACCGTTCCGATCAGCGTGGCCACCGACGGCGGCGGCTCACTGCCGTCGAGGCCCGAGTCCAAGATCACACCGGTGCCGCCCGCACCGCTCGTGCCGCCGGTTGCACCGACGCCGTCACCTCCAGCCCCCGAGCCGTCGTTGCCGCTGTTGGCAGAGCACGCGATGAAGAACCCGAGAGCACAAGCGAGCGGGAGCCGGAAGCGCATGGCAGGCGGAGTCTACCCGCCGGGCCGGGCATCGGCGAGGACGGCGAAGGTCCCCGAGTCGCAGCCGAGCTCTTCGCTGCACGCGAGGCGACAGCCTCCACCCGGCTTGGGCACGGAGCAGGAGCCGGGAACGTTGCAGTCGCCGGTCCGGAGCGCGAGGCACGCGCAAGGGTTTCCGAGGTCGCAGGCTCGATCGAGGTAGCCCTGGGCGCGGCTCTTCGCGGTCTCGAACAGGCCGCTCCGCTTGGCTTCGCTCACGCCTCCGCCGCCCGAGAGCAGCTGGTTGGCGTTCGTGGCAAGTACGTACGCCAGTGCGAAACATGCTGGCGCGTGACCGAGCGTGCACGAGCGATCTTCGAACGCGTCCCCTCGCCGGTCGTCTTTCGGCACGCCCTCGCCACCGTAGTACATCACGCCGAGCGCGTCGCAGGCCGCAGCGTGCTCGAACTCACATCCCTCTTCGTAGGCGCGCGCCGCTCGCGCGGGATCTTTCGCGCTGCCGCCGGTCCCGAGGCGCAAGCGCTCCCCGAGCTCGAAGCACGCATCCTTCGAGTCACACGCACGCGCGGGAGCGGACGCCTGGGCCGGCGACGAAGGGGACGCGCTCGTACACGCGAGCGTGAGCGCGCCCGAGACGAGCATGCCGGGCGCAGACGTCCGACGCCTCGACACTTTCCTGGTCGGACCGGTCATCGGCAGCCTACCTTACGCGGGTTCGTGGCGATTCGCATCCGGTCGAACGCAGCCCTGCTGCGGACGAACTTCCGCTTGGGCGAAACCCGATCCGAAAGTAGCCTCCATCCACCATGGCGGCAGCGCTCTTTCGCACCGGAATCCGTGCCGTCGGCTTCGCCGCTGCGCTGCTCGTCACCGCTTGTCCGAGCAGCAAACCGAAGCCCGCGGAGTGCGCGTCGATCCGTGACATGAAGGTGTGCGAAGCGACGCCGGGCTGCCAGAAGTCCAGCGTGTGGGTCATGGGCTTCCCGGACGCCGCCGACCTTCCCGAGCACCATCAATACGAGTGCGTGCCGAAGTCACCGTGAGGCGCCGGTTTGACGATCGCTCGGCGCGCGCTCATACTCGCTCCGTGACGCTGACCCGCGCTTCCCGCCTGTTTACCAACCCCCCGACCCCGTTTGGGTGTCGCGGGGGCTCGGCGGTCTGAGCGTTCAGGCGACGAGCACCAGGGCACGCGGACGGTGGTTCGGGGGGTGACTCCCGAGGCTCCGACCCGTTTCCGTTCGTTCCCAAGAAGGTTCGTCATGTCCATTCATGCTTCGAGCGTCGCCGATGTCCGGCGTGCGCTCGCCCTCCGTGACCTCACCGATCCCAGCGAGGGTCCCCACGCGCTCCAGACTCTCGTCACGCTCGCCGTCGAAGCGCTCGAAACCGGCCTCGGCACCCGGGCCCGGATCGTGCGCCAGAGTCCCATCGTCAGCGTCGCCGACAACTATGACCGGCTGGGCTACGCGCCCGAAGCCGTCAGCCGAGACGCGCGCTACTCGCGCTACGTGTGCGAGGCCGCACTGCTGCGAACCCACACGTCGGCGATGATCCCGAGCGCGCTGCGCGAGCTCGCTCGAGGGCCGGTGGACGACGTCGTCCTGGTGTGTCCAGGCATCGTCTACCGCCGGGACTCGGTCGATCGCAATCACACCGGGGAGCCTCATCAGCTGGATCTCTGGCGCATCCGCGCCGGCGACGCCCTCGTGCGCGACGACCTGTTGGCGATGATCGCAGCGCTGGTCGCTGCTCTGCTCCCGGGCTGGAAGCATCGAGTGAGCGAAACCGAGCACCCCTACACGCTCGGCGGTCTCCAGATCGACGTGAGCCGCGGCGGACCTTGGCTCGAGATCGGCGAGTGCGGCCTCGCTCACCCGCGGGTGCTCTCCGACGCCGGGCTCGACGTCAGTCGCACGACCGGGCTCGCGCTCGGGCTCGGGCTCGATCGGCTGTTGCTGTCGCGAAAGAACATCCCGGACATCAGGCTCCTGCGGGCCGAAGACCCGCGCATCTCCGGGCAGATGCTCGACCTCGCGCCCTACGAGCCCGTCTCGTGCATGCCGCCCATCCGGCGCGACCTGTCGCTCGCGGTGGCGAACGAGAGCGACGCCGAGAGCCTCGGAGATCGCGTCCGGCGCGCGTTGGGCGCGCGGGCGAGCGCCGTTGAATCCGTCGAGCTCCTCTCCGAAACACCCTACGACGAGCTGCCAGAGTCGGCCCTCGAGCGCATGGGGCTGCGGCCGGGGCAGAAGAACGTGCTCGTGAAGGTCGTGCTGCGCGATCTCGAGCGGACCCTCACGCACGACGAAGCCAACACTCTGCGCGACGAAATCTACGCAGCGCTCCACGAAGGCGAGCGTCACGAGTGGGCGGGCCAGCGCTGAAGGACGCCTCACCAAACGGCGTCGTGATCTTCGACGACGCCGAACGCCCCGCTCACGTCGGCGGGCTCGACGCCCTGGGGCGCCAACTTGCCCTGGAACAGGCCGTAGGGCTGTACGAAGTCACTCTTCACGAGACCGAGATTCAGCTTCTGGGCGCGCGCGCCCAGCGGTTGGAACTCGAGGTCGACCTCGGCGCCGTTCGAGCTCCGGATGCGCCACGGCTCCCGCGCAGGGTCCTTTGGAAGCTGGAACGTCACCCCGCCGAGCGCGTGCGTCTCGCCGTCGACGAACGCTGCGTTCTCGTGGGAGACGCCGGGTGGGTCGTCGTAGACCTCGGCGCTCAGGTTCAGGCCGATGCGGCGTCCGTCGCGGCTACGGCCCGCGAACGAAGCCCACTTCCAGTGCGTGTGCCGGCGCGCCAGCGAGCGCGTCCAATCCAAGGTTGCGAGGGCGCCCTCGCACGAGAACGAACGCGCACCGAGACTGAGCTCACCGCGGGCGAGGAGCGCGGCTGCTTTGTGGGTGTACGCGGGTCGCGCGCGACCGAGCTCGAAAGAGAGGGCCAGCGAGGCGTCCGGCGAGATCTGGAGATCCCCTTCGAGCCGCCCTTCGGAGAGCCCGACGTCGAGCTCGAGCCTCCAGCCCTCGCGGTATTCGATGGAGACGTGATCGAGCCCTTTCCGCCACTGGCTCCGACCTCGGATCGAGCTCGGCGCGAACTCGAGCGCGCGAGCGAGCGGCGAGATGGCCTCGTATTCCAGGCGACGGTCCGGGGCCCTCCGCTCGACGAAGTAGAGGAAGGCGTTGGCTGCGTAGCCGAGCCCGACCAGCGCCACCCCGAGGAACCAGTCGTCGGTCACGATGGAGTGGTAGTGCCACTCCTTGGTCCGGAAGCGCCCGAAGAGCGACGGCGGCAGTCGCGGTTCGGCGATGGGCTCCCGGAATCGACCGTACGCAAACCCCGCCGGTGTGACGAGCGAAGCTGGAGCAGACGGCGCGATCGGCAACGTTTCTTCCATGACGGAGAGCTCGGCGCAGCGGATCTACCCGAGGTGAACGGGCTCGGCTACTCTCGCCGACCATTGCCATGACTTTCACTCGCTGGCGCCTCGGGCTCGTCACTCTCTCGCTCGTCACGGGCGGCGTCGTCGAAGGTTGCGGCTCGAGCGCGGACGACGCGCCGGGGAGCGGAGGGAGCTCGTCCGGGGGTAGCGCGACCGGCGGCGCAGCCGGCGCGGGCGCTGCGGCGAGCGGCGGCGTCGCGGGTTCGAGCGGTGCGGGGGGCTCGAGTGGCGGCGGAGGCAGCAGCGGAGGCAGCAGCGGAGCAGGCGCTTCGGGCGCTTCGGGCTCGGGCGGCTTCGACTCCGGAGCACCCGACGCCGACGCGGGCCTGCCCGACGTCACCTTCGGCTACGACGGCCCCGTCGACGACGGCTCCATCGGTGACGCTTGCGCGGGGACTACCGTGAAGGCCGAGCTCGCCCAGCTCGACATGATCGTGATGCTGGATCGCTCCGGCTCCATGTCCGAGCCCGGCTTCGCCTGGTATTCCCCAGCTTCGGACTGCAACGTGTCGGACCCGGTAGTCGACAGCAAGTGGTGTCGCGCCGTCCACGCGCTCGGCCAGTACTTCCAGTCGGCGAGCGCCACCAACAACCGCGCTGCGCTCCAGTACTTCCCCATCGCCGGCGTGACGACCTGCCCCGGCAACGGTTACGGCACACCCGCCGTGGGGCTCACGAGCCTGCCGAGCGGCGCGGCTGCGCTCGTGACTTCGCTGAACCAGGAAGGCCCGCTCGGAACCTACACGCCGACCCAAGACGCCATCCTCGGCGCCAACGCTTTCAGCCAGGCGAACAAGGATCCGAAACGCAAGATGATCAGCATCCTGATCACCGACGGCCTGCCCAACACCTGTCCGGTGAGCAGCGGCTCGGGACTCGCTCAGATTGTGTCGAGCCACTTCTCGAGCACCGGCATCCCCACCTACGTCATCGGGATGACCGGCGCGGACTTCGCCACGGTCGAGACCATCGCGGCGGGCGGCGGTACGAAGACCCACCCAGACGCGGTCAGCACGCTCAGCGACACCTGCGGCAACGGCAACGGCCCCTGCTACCACTGGAACGTGGGCAACGGAGATCCGGCGGTGTTCGTCGAGGCGCTGAAGCTCATCCAACAGCAGGCGCTCGGTTGCAGCCTGGACATTCCTCAGGTGAGCGGCGGCATCCCGGACTGGAACAAGGTGGAGCTCCACTAGTCGCCCGGCGGGAACCCGCCGGTGCAGACCGTGCCCCACGTGGCGAGCGCCGCGCAGTGCAGCGGCGACGGTTGGTACTACGACAACAACACGACGCCGACCAAGGTGAACTTCTGCCCGAGCCTCTGCACCAAGGTGCAAGCGGACTACACGGCGAAGCTCGAGCTCGCCCTCGGCTGCCTCGGCAGCTGAGCGGCGTCGGCTCGAGCTCAGCGTTTTGCCAAGAGCTCGAGCCCCTTGCGGGCGCGCGCATCGAGCTCGGGCATCTTGTCGAGTAGCGCCAGCGCCGCCTCTGCGGCGTGCGATCGGGCCGCAGGAACAGCCACCGACGAAAGTCCCAGCCACGCGCGCAGTCGTTCGCGACTCGGTTCCTCGCCGAGCCCGCGGAGCGCGAGCTCGTACGCCTCTCGAGCCGCGTCGGTGCGGCCCGCACGTTCGGCGGCGACTCCGACGTCGTTGGCGAGCGCGGGAGCGACGTCCGAGCCACACGCTCGCAGCTCGGCGACCAACGCATCCGCTCGGCGCGCTGCCCGCACGGGGTCGCCCGCTCTCGCGAGCAGCGCCACGAGCGCCGCGCTGTGCAGCGCCGTCTCGAGCGACAGCTCGGCGCTCGTCGTCTCCAGCGATTCGACGGGGACCTCGAAGCCCGCGAGCGCGAGGCGCGGCGCCGTCTCCAGCCGCGGATCGAGGCGAGCGGCGCTTCGCCAGAGCTCCTCGGCCCGCTTCGCATCACCGCGTGCCCAAGCCGCATCGCCCGAGACCAGGTCGACCTCTCCCACGCGGCGATGCTGCTCGCCGTGGACGCGCACGCGGATGGCTCGAGCTCGCTCGAGGTCGCGCTCCGCTTCGCGCACGCGTCCGGCTTCGATGCGGGTCTGCGCGCGGCGGATCAAGCTGGTACCGACGGCGCGGTCCCACTCCCCGTAACGATTGCGGAGCGCGAGCGCTTCGGCGTGACGGCGCTCTGCTTCGGCGATGCGACCGCGATGTCGCGCTGCGATCCCGAGCTTGTCGAGGTAGAGCCCGAGCGTGGGATGATCCTTTCCTAGCGCTGCCTGGGCGCTGGCCAACGCTCGGCTGAACTGGAGCTCGGCGGCGACGGGGTGGCCGCTGACCAGCTCCACGCTGCCGAGGTTCATCTCCACCAGAGCACGTTGATCACCGCGGAGCTCGTCCCCCGCCGCCAGCGCTCGCGTCCCGAGGCGCTTGGCTTCGCGGAGCTCGCCGGCCTCGCGGCGCGCCTCGGCTTCGATACCGTCGATCTCCGCGTTTCCCGTCCCCGCGCGCGCGGCGGCTGCGCGTGCGAAGGGGGCCCACTCGACGACGCGGGAGGGCTCGCCGTCGAAGAGCTCGTTGCGAAGCAGTCGGCCCCAGACTTCGAGTTCCACGAGCGGAACGTGTCCGCGCGCGGCTTCGCCGAGCGCTTCCTCGAGCCGGCCTCGTGCACCACGCACCCCGAGCCGCGCCTCGGTGGCCCCGAACAGCGAGAGCCAGCTCGCGCGGAATGCCGCGGGCAGCGGCGTGGTTCCCTGCGGTTCGATGCCGCCGGCGACGTCTTTGGCCTCGGTGTAGCGACCGAGGGCGTAGGCGGCCCATGCTCGGTCGAGTGCGAGCTCGGCTTTGCGCACTCGATCGCGATCGGCCGGATCGTCGGGGAGCGCGAGGTCTTCGCGCTCCGAGAGCGTTTCGCAGGTCTCCGGACGCGGGATGGAGAGCACGGCAGCGCCGGCGTTCTCGCGCGCGTCGACGTCGAGGGGCGCAGCGAAGCGGGCGGCGAGCGCCGACATGCGCTCGAAATTCCGATCCAGACAGCGCATGCGGAGCTCGAGCAGCACTTCGCTCTGGGTGCGGTGGACGCGGGTGGCTTCGCACACCCGGCGGTGGCTGCTCGCCCACGCGCGCGTCGAGGCCGCGAAGTCGTCGAGCGCCTTCTTGGCCCACGCTTCCTCGCCGAGCGTCTGCCGGTAGCCCTCGAGCGGAAAGCTCGCGAGAACTCGCGCGTTTCCCGCGCCGCACACGTCCCGCGCTTTGCCGCGTTCGTAGCCGAACCAGGTCGCAGCCGCGAGCGCCGCGAGCGCGGCGACGCCGAGGAAGCCGAGGCGGCGCCGGCGGCGCCGATCGTGGAGCAGCTCCGTGACGAGCTCATCCATCGACGTGAACCGCCGGCTGGGATCGGCCTCCAGCGCCTTGGCCGCGAGCTCGTCGAGCCAACTCGGCACTGCGCTTCCGCCGCGCCTCGCCTCGCTCGAGCTCGCGCCGGCCGCAGGCGGACGCACGCCGTGCAGTGCCTCGTACAGCGTGACGCCGAAGGCGTATTGATCCGAAGCCGCGCTGGCGGGCTGCCCGGCGAGCAGCTCTGGCGCCATGTAGCCGGGCGTACCCGAGCCCTCGAGGCTGTCGGAGCCGCGAGCCTCGCTGGCGACCGGGCTCTCGGGTTCGAGGCTGGCTAGCCCGAAGTCGACGAGCCGCACGCGGTCTTCGCCGAGGACGATGTTCTCCGGCTTCACGTCGCGGTGCACGATGCCTTCGCGGTGCGCCGCGGCGAGCCCTTGGGCCGCCTGCGACAGAATCGCGACGACGTCGCGCCAGGGCTCGGCCTTGCCGATGATGCTGCGCATGGAAAGGCCGGGGAGGAACTCCATCACGATGGAAATCACGCCGTCGGACTCGGCCACGTCGTAGACCGACACGACGTTGGGGTGGTTCAGCTTGCCCAGCATGCGCGCCTCACGCAGCACGCGGGCCGCATTGGCTCCGCTCCCGCGGAGGAGCTTCACGGCGACCTTGCGATCGAGCTTCGGGTCGTACGCCGCGAAGACGCTACCCATGCCGCCTTTGCCCAAAGGCTCCAAGATCACGAGGCGCCCCAGCCGAGGCGCATGGTCGCCCCCGAACAGCCGCTCTTTCACCTTCGCTTGGAGCAGCTCGTCGAGCAGATCGCGTTCGGTCATCCGCGAATGGATTCGGGTCGACGCTAGCACACGGGGCACACGACTCGGCGCGACCTCGCGTATTCTCCTCCGGGGCGAGCGTGAGAACCGACAGCGACCTCCTCGATGCCTGGCGAAGCGGCGAAGCCCGCGCTGGGGAGGAGCTCGTCGAACGCCATTGGTCGAGCCTCTCTCGCTTCTTTCGTTCCAAGGTCGGGGACGACGGCGCCGATCTGATCTCGCAGACCTTCCTGGCCTGCGTCGAGGGTCGCGACCGGATCCAAGGCCCGTCCGCCAAGCCGTATCTGTTCGCCATCGCGCGGAAGAAGATCGCGGACCACTACCGCCACGCGCGACGCTCGCCGGTCTTGGATCTGTCCACGTGCTCGGTGGTCGATCTCTGCACCGGCCCGCAAACGGAGCTCGGCCGCCGACAAGAGGGCGCGCTGCTCCACCGGGCGCTGGAACGGATCCCGCTCGACGATCAGATCGCTCTCGAACTCTTCTACTTCGAGGAGCTGTCGACGCGCGACGTCGCAGCGGTGCTCGAGATCGGGGAAAACACCGTTCGTAGCCGCCTTGCGCGGGCCCGGGAGAAACTCCGTGGCGCTTTGGCCGAGCTAGGGCCCGCCGACGAGGTCGCGCTCGCCGAGTCGGTGCTCGTCGAAAAGAGCTGAAGCGTTTCCGCGCACTTGGCGAAAATCGTCCGCGCCATCGGGATCAAATCGGCACGCCGCGCGACTTCCCCCGCGCCATGCTGAAAACCCGATTTGCTCTCTCGCTCTCCGTCCTCTCGCTCGGCTTCGTGCTCGCCGCGTGCAGCGCCGAAACCCAAGACGGCGGTGCCGGACCCGGAGGCGCAGGCCAAGGCGCGCTCGGCGGCGGCGCGGGCAAAGGCGACTCTCCGCACCAGAGCGCAGGTGCGCCCGGCTCGGGCGGCATGGCGGGCCAGGCAGGAGCCGGCGGGGAAGCCGCCGATGGCGCCGCTGGCCAGGCCGGTGGCGGAGGCGCTGCCGGGACCGGCGGCTCGACCGATGGCGGCAGCGACGCCGGCCCCACCCCCGCGTGTTCGGAGCTCGATCCGCGCAGCGTGCCGGCGGAGCTCGCCGTGTTGCCGGACGCTGGCGAAGCGCCCTTCGTCAGCGTGCTCGAGAAGGCTCAGTCGAGCATCGACGTGATGGTCTACCAGATGGGCTACGGCGGCGTGCTCGACACCCTGACGGCCAAGGCCAAAGCCGGAGTGAAGGTCCGGGTGATCCTCGACGTTTCACAGAAGAGCGTGAACCAGAAGTACATGGACGTCTTGGTCGGCGCCGGGGCGGATGTCATCTGGAGCGACCCCGACTTCACGTACATGCACGCCAAGTTGATCGTGGTCGACGGCCAGACAGCGGTGATTTCCACGGGCAACTACCTGAAGAGCTTCATGCTCAAAGAGCGGAACTTCGTCGTCACGGACCGCGACCCGTGGGACCTCGTGAACCTGAACGCGCTCTTCGCCGCCGATTTCCAAGGGCAGAGCCCGAACCTCGACTGCACGCGGCTCGTGGTCTCGCCGGTCAACGCCAAGCAGCGCATCCTCGCCCTGATCGGCGGGGCCCAGAAGTCGCTCACCATCGAGTCCATGCAGTTCGCCGACACCAGCGTGCGAAACGCCGTCGCGGCGCGAAAGGCGGCGGGCGTCGACGTGCGGGTGCTCCTGGCTGCGCCGAGCTGGATCGACGCCAATCAGGCCGCGGCCACCTTCCTCGCTCAGAAGGGCATTCCGGCACGCTGGCTCACCAAGCCGAGCGTGCACGTGAAGGCCATCGTGGCCGATGGGACGCGCGCGTACGTCGGCTCCGAGAACCTCTCGTACACTTCGCTGAACAAGAACCGCGAGGTCGGCCTCGTGCTCACCGAGAGCCCCGCCGTGACGAGCGTCACCGGCACGTTCGAAACCGACTGGGCGACGGCAACGCCGTTCTGAGCGCACGTCGGCTCACAGGTGCTGGAGCCGCACGCTCAAGGCGTAGGGGCCGCGCACGACCCGGAAGGCGGCTCGCTCGAAGCTCGGAGGGCCGAACAGGCTCGGCCGCGCGTCGCGAGAGAAACCAAAGCCCTCCTGCGGAATGCCCAGGAACGTGTCGAGCTCGCCGTCGTCGTCGGCGTCGTGGAACAAGGCGACGGCGTAGGTTCCCCGCGGTACTTCGCCGAAACGGCAGGTCGCTCCGGCCTTTCCCACGCGCGCCCGCGTCGAGCGCAGCGCGTGCCGCCCGTCCGGGAATCCGGACTTGGAGCGGAACAGCGCGCACACCACGTGGCCGTCGAGGCTCTGAAATCCCGTCACCGATACCCGAAGCGAGCTCTTCGGCGCTGCCTGTGCCGAGGCCGGCCCCAGCAGCACGAGCGCAGCGACGAGTAGGCGCTCAAGCACCGCCGGCCTCCCGGGGCGAGTCCAGCGCTGCGCCCGGCCCCGGCAACGTGGACCGGAGAAACTCGCCGAAGCGCGCGACCGGATCGTGGCGAGCGAAGGTGAGCGCGAGCTCCCGGGCCCGCGCTTGCATGCTGGAGTCAGCGAGCGCGGCGCGAACCGCGACGGTGATCTCGCTCCGGCGGAGCGTGCCCGCCCGGAGGCCGAGGCCCGCTCCGGCGCGCACGATGGCGTCCGTCGCCAGGTACTGATCCAGGTTCGATGCGATGCCGATCACGGGTTTTCCTGCGGCGAGGGCTTGGTAGCCGGTGCTGCTTCCACCGTTGGAGATCACGATGCTCGCCGCCCTGGCCAAGACTTCACCCGGCAGGTAGTCCGCGACGTGGGCGTTCCGCGGAACGTGTCGCGGCGTCACGCGCCCAGCGGTGGCCGCCACGACCTCCACGTCGAGCTCCGAGAGCGCGTCGAGCACCCACTCGAGCCGGCTCGCCTGCCCCGACGAGCCGAGCGTGGCGTACACCAGGGGAACGTCGCGTCGAAGCTCGGACCAGAACGCAGGCAGCGGGACGGGCGGCTGCCAGGGGATCGCTCCGAGGAAGAGCTCCGAGCTTCGCTGCTCGGTGAGCGGTGCAATCGACGGGATGTCGGGGAAGAGCGTGGTGTCGCCGTCCAGGAGCAGGTCGAACAAGTCCTCGATGTCGGCGATGCCATGGCGGCGACGGAGCTCGCGGTACGGGCGCGCGAAGTGGCGGAAGACGTGGGGCATCGCCTTGGGGAAGTAGCGCGCCGCGCGCTCGACCCCGACCAGCGACACGATGGGATGGTCGGGCATGGGCACTCGGTCGCGCACGGCCCGCGGACTCCAGTAGGCGTTGATCAGGTTGGCGTACGGGATCTGCGCTTCGCGCGCGCTGACCGCGAGCGACGGGCGGAGATCGCCCACCACCAGGTCCGGCTGGACGCGCTCGAAGACGCGGTGGTCTTCGGCGACGCTGGCCTCGAGGCTCGAGAGATCGTGATAGGGCTTGCCCCGCGCGACCGCGTCGAGCGCCACGTTCGGGTTCGGTCCCTTCACCACTACCTGCTCCGCGTCGAGCTCGCGAAACACCAGCGGATCGAAGTGAGAGGTCGCGAACACCACGCGGGCGACTGACCTGGGAATGGAGCGCGCGAGCACGCTCAGGCGCACGACCTGCGCCAAGGTCACGCTCTCGGCCATGAAGAGCACGGTCGATGGCCGCTCGTTCCGCCTCCCGTTCCTCACGCCGCGCGCCTCCGAAGGACGGCGTGACCGAGGGCTCCCGCCGCGCACCCCACGGCGACCAGCACCGCGAGCGAGGGCAAGAGCTCGCGCGGACCGAATCCTCGCCAGAGCGCACCCTCCAGCGCGAGCACGCCCCAGCGCACGGGAGAGATCACGCTGAGCCCCTGCATCCAGCCGGGCATCAACGACACCGGCACCATGGCGCCCCCGATCATGGCCAAGAACAGCAGAGTGGCCCAGCCCGCGCCGGACACTGCCTGCTCACTCTTGCCCAGCGTGCTGAGCAGCAGGGTCAAGCCCACGAAGCAGAGCGTGAGCGCTCCGATGGCGAGGCCCACGGACAGCGGCTGCGCGATCTTCACCCCGAACCCGACGCGGGCGACGGCGAGGAGCAGCGCTGCGTCGAAGAAACACGCGAGCGCGCAGGCCAAGGCCTTGCCAGCGACCAGAGTGGAGCCCGACAGGGGAGCGGCCCGCACGCGGATCAGGGTGCCGCCGGTGCGCTCGGCGACGAGTGAGACGGCAAACGTGGCCGCGCAACCCATGAGACCCCAAGCAATGGCTGCCGGGAACACCAGAGCGAACGCGCTCGGCGCGTCAGCCGATCGGATCACGCTGCGCACCGGGATCTCCTGCGGCGGCACGAACGCAGCTCCGAGCGCCGCCTCGACGAGCCGCGTCTCCGTCGAACGAGAAGGGTCGACCCAGAGCTCGACGGCGCCCCCGCTGGTGCGGACGGCCGCCGCGAGCTCCCCTCGGCGCACCGCCGTTCGTGCAGCGTCGAGGGTGCCCTCGCTGAGCTCGAGCTTCGGGTCCGCGGCCAGTCGGGCACGCACGAGGCGGGAGGATTCGTCGTGCGCTTCGTCGACGAACCCGACTCGCACTCGAGCGCGGTCGAGGCCGAGCGAGAGCGAAAGCACGCTGCCGATGAAGAGCGCGAACAGCACCGGGAAGCCGACGGCCCAGAAGAGCGCCATCGGATCGCGGACGAGGAGCCGCAGGTCCTTGGCCGCGATGACCCAAGCTCGCCTCAAAGGGCACCTCGCTGCATAGACGAATCTTAGAACACGTGGAGTTTTCCGCAACCTCTAATCTAGACAATCTTTAGACAGTCGATGGACACCCGGGCACGGGGCGGGGGCGCGCTGGGCGTTCAGAGCCCGAAGACGCCGTCGATGGTGGTCTTTCGGGTCTTGTCGGGGGCGCCGGCTTCGGGAGCGGGACCTTTGCCGCCTCCGGCGGAGACGCAGGCGCCGTCTTTGAAGAGACAGCGCTTCACCTGAGCGCACACCGACGACTTCTGGCAGTCCGCCGACGAAGCCGCCACGCAGGCGCCGTCCTTCGCCGAGCAGTTGCCTTCGAGCTTGCAGCGCGCCGACGTGCGGCAGTCGGCGCTGGAGTTGGCGACGCAGTTACCGTCTTTCTCGGTGCACTTGCCGTCGCGCTCGCAGGCGGGAGAAGACTTGCACGCCTCGGCGCTCGCGACGCAGCGTCCGGCTTTCGCCGTGCAGCGTGCTTCGTTCTTGCACGCCACGGAGGCCGCGCAGTCCTTGTCACTGTCGGCGACGCAGCGCCCGTCCTTCGCCGCACACTCGCCGCGCGCGACACATGGGCTGTCTTTCTCGGGTTTGTCGCTGCTGCCGCCTGCGCAGTGGAAGCGCGAGAGCGCGCTACAGCGCCCGTTCCGCATCGCGCACGTTCCCTCGGTGCTGCAGTTCTTCGCGCACTCGCTCTCGACCAGGTTGGCCGCGTTCACGCACTGGCCGTCCCGCACCGAGCAGAGCTCGCGCGATTTGCAGTCCTCGCTGCCTCGACAGTCCGCCTCTTTTGCCACCACGCAAGCGTTCTCTTTCGCGCTGCACTTGCCGTGGACTCGGCACTCTTCGCTTTCCTTGCAGTCCCCATCGCTCGCTGCGGCGCAGATGCCCCGCGCGTTTTCGCTACATTTGCCGAGCTTCTTGCAGTCACTCGTCGACTTGCAGCGCTCGGGGTCGTTGCAGGCGGCGAAGGTCAGGGCGAGCAAACAAGCCGCGAGGGACAGCGAGAACGCGCGAAGGCTCGGCATGGCCGGATGAGCTTATCAGGCGCTCTCCGGCTGGCGGCAACGCCGGAGCCCGAGGCGTGCTAGCCTGCCTGTCATGCGCGCGAGCGCCTGGCTCCTCCTCGGTACGGCTCTCGCGGCCTGCTCCGTGGACCTCGCTCCGGAGGAGTCGGAAGGCACCGGTGGCGGGGCAGGCGCTTGCCCCGCAGCGTTGTGTGCGACGGGCGGCTCCGGCGGTGCGGCGGGGGAAGGTGCGCTCGGCGGCGCGAGCGGCGGCTTCGGCGGGACGTCGGGAACGTCGGGCAGCGGCAGCACACCGAGCGGCGGTGCGCCAGGCGGCGGCGGGACACCGGGCGGCGGCGGCACGGGTCTGGGTGGCACCGGTGCCGGGGGTGCGACGGGCGGCACGGGTGCGGGCGGAGCCGGCGGTAGTGGGGCGGGTGGCACGGGCGCAGGCGGCACCGGCGCAGGCGGCGCCACTCCCGTCTGTGGCGCGAACCCTTCCTGCCCCGCATACGATCCGGTCTACTGCGAGTGCGTCGGATGTGGCCCGCTCTGTGATGATCCCATCGCCGGCTACACGTCGGATTGCATCTGCGACTCCTGCTACGGCCACCCCTCGTGCGACCAGTGGTGCAACTACGACGGCGTCTGTAACCCGTACGACGAGACCTGCGCCTGCCCGGACTGCGGCCCGTGGTGTCAGTGAAATTGGTACTTCGGGGAGGTCTTCATGCGCAGTAACCAGGCGTTGGCGCAGATGCCGGCGTCGAGGTAGCGAAACCCTCCGCCCGCCTCGAACCGCCACCACGTCTCTTTCAGAAACAGATCGAGGTCGCTCGACGACGGGGCGTGGGAGAAGCTCCGCTGCCCGACGTAGGGAACGTCGTACACCATGGCGACATGCCACTCGTCGCGGTTTGGTGGAGGATCGAGCGGGTGCCGGTAGAGGTGCGCGACATGCCAGGAGTTCTGGCGTTCGACCCACAAGATGACGCGGTCGACCACCAACGGGCGGTCGTCGACCTCGATGGACCACGTGAGTACGCTCACCTCGAGCCCATCGATGGGCTGGCCGGGAAAGAGGGCGTTCAGCATGGTTTCGCTTTCGAAACCCAGCGGCAAGCGATCCCCCCGCGCGTCCACGTGGCTCGGCGGCGCGGCATCTGCCACGCGCACGAGGGCTCCGGCTTCGGCCGGCGGGCTTCGCTCGGGGAGCGGCGGCGGAGCCTCTGCGCTGCCGGTCGCCCGCGGCGTGGCACTCGGAACGGCGACCGGCGGCGCCGACGAGCGCGGCGCCGGCGCGGCGCACGCCGAGAACAGCTCCAGCGCGGCGCAGAGGCTGCACGCTGCGCACGGAGCGAACCCGCTCGTCGTCATGCCCGCCGCCGCGGCTGACGACGGCGAGCCGCCCCAACGCCGGCTGCGAGCACGGCCAGCACGAACGCGAACGGAGCGCGGGTTCGATCTCGGGCCGAGCGGCAGCCGCAGCCGCCATCGTCATCCGAACCCGTGGCCTTCGCGCCAGAGCCGCCCGCGGCCGAGCTTCCGCCGGCGCTCGTTCCGCCCAGCGCTCCGGTGCCCGCGCCGCCCGACGCGATGCCCGCAGTGCCGCCGCTCGGCGCGCCCGCTCCGCCGCCGGAGCCACCGAATCCGGGACCGCCGCCGTGGTCGAATTGGAACGCGCCGATGTCCGTACCGTCACTGGCGGCGTTCCGCGCGGGCGAGCCCTCGGTCAAATGAAAGTCGAGTTTGGCGAGATCCACGAACGCCGGATCTTTGCCGATGGAGCCCGGATCCTCACCCGACTTCATCCAATCGGCGAGCGAGATGGCGCCGCCTTGGTACACGTCAAGCGCCGGGTTCGCGAAGTTGAAGAACAGGTTGTTCTTCCCCGCGTAGTCACTGGCAGCGCCAGGCAAGACGAAGCAGTAGAAGCGTGTTCCGTCTTTTTGGTTCCGGCAGCCGAAGATGTTGTCGGCGAACTCGACCTCGCGCACGACGGTCGGCTTGTCGAACACGAAGCCGGGCTGGGTGTCGGCGCCACTGTAGATGGTGTTGTGCTGCCAAAAGGCGCCGGTTTGGGCGCCATGATAGACGGCCGAAGCGCTGCCCGAAGCGAGCACGTTGTAGCGGAACAGCGTGCGGTTGTCGTCAGCGGTCGGGTTTTCTTCGTAGCCCTGCACGTAGATCGCCGGCGCGTCGTGGGCGTAGACCAGGTTTCGCTCGAAGTGGAGACCGCTCGGATCGGTCGCGGGCGGGTCGTTGCCCGAGGACGGAATGATCGCGCCGTAGAACACGGGAAGTCCGCCGGGGTTCCGTAGGTCGAGGCAATTGTCGCTGAAGTCGGCGTTGTCGAGGTCATCGCGCAGATAGATCGAGTTGGCGTTGCCGGCGGAGACCAAGAGGTTCTTCGAGAACACGTTGCGCTCGGCGGCCGCCTTCCCCGCCGGCGCGTTGCGCCAGGTGAAGTTCGTGATCTCGTCGCCCTGTGCGGCGGCGTATTTCGAGAAGAACACGTTGTCGGTGAGCGTGTGGCGAACGGTGCCCCCGGTGCCGTAGGGAACGCCGCCCACGAGCTTCATGTTCTTGACGCAGTCGCTCTCGACACGGTTCCGTTCGAACACCAGATCGTCGATCAAGTTGCCGGGCGTGGCCGGCTCGAAGTTCACGCAGCGGTTCTCCGCGGTCGTCGCCGGGCAATCGCAACGAAACACCGAGTCGGCGACATGCAAGCCCGAGACCGCGAACACCTGGGCGACGTAGGCGTCGCCGTGGTCGAACCGGCACTCGCTGATGGTCACGTCCGACGGAGTGCCCGTCGCGCCCATGCCGAGGGTCCCCGTGGTGTTCAGGCGCCGAACCGTGACGTGTTTCACGTTGCCGATCTTCACATCGGCTCCGACGGGAACCTGAGCTCCGTCGAGCTCGACGCCGTCGGCGGCGATCTCGATCACGCCCGCACCGCCCCCTGCGAGGCTCTGCGCGATGCAGTACTTGGTGTTCGGCTGGTCGAGCTTGGCCGGAATCGCCGTCACCGGTTTGGCGTCCGTGGCGCAGGCCGCGGGCGAGGGGTTCGTGAGCGGAGGCGGGTCGGGGCAGATCTGCGCGAGCCCGTGCGCGCTCACGAGCAGGAGTGACGTGGCGAACGCAGCGCTGAAAAGGCGACCGAGAGCCATACGTCCCATCCTACACGCTCGGTCCGGAGCGTCGAAGCGGGACGGCGGGGGGGCGCCGCCGCTCGTGCGCGCGCTTCGCGCATCCCGAATGGTGCCAGCAAGGCGCTCGCCGTCGCCAGCGAGAGAGGCGCACGCCGGCCCGACTCTGTTACCCTGGCGAGATGAATGCAGGGCTTCGCAAGACCGCGATGGGAGGCATCTGGCTCGGCTTCGGCATCGCTTGCGCCGGTTTTCTCTTGAACGCCTTCCTCGGCGGGCTCGGGCCGCGCATCGCACAGGGCTTTGCGCTCCTCATCACCTTCGGGAACGTGATCTTCGTGCTCGGTTGCATCAACCTCGCGCGCGCCAAGGGGCAGCCCTGGTACTTCGGTTTGCTCGGCCTCTTGAGCTGCGTAGGGCTCCTCGTGCTCTGGTTTCTCGTTCCCGACAAGGCCTGAGGGGCTGCGGTGCGAGATCGCGACCCCGCCGAGTCTCGGTTGCGCATCCTGGAACGCCGAGCGCGATTCCTGGCGGCAGCACTGGGCGGTCTCGGCTGTCAGCCCGACGCAGCGCCCGCTCGCGCGCCGGAGCCGCCGCCCCGAGCCAGCGTCCAAGCCGAGCCTCGTCCACGGGCGGAAGCAGCGGTCGACGAAGTCGATTCGGACGGGGACGGTGTCCGAGATGCCGACGATCGCTGTCCGTCCGACGTGGGCGTCCACGACGGGGATCCGAGCTACCTCGGCTGTCCACGCGCAGTTCCCATGCCCTGCCTCTCCATCGTCGTGCTCCACCCGCTGGAGTTCGAGGCGGGGAGCGCGCGCATCCTGCCCGCGTCACACGCCGTGCTCGACGAGGTCGCGCGAATCCTCCGTCAGGAGCCCGAGCTCTCGGTCGCCATCGTCGGTCACACCGACGACACGGAGCCCGCGAAGCTCGGTCGGGCGCGTGCAGAGGCGGCCCGCGACTACCTGGAGGAGCACGGGCTCGCCCCGGCGCGCATCGCGAAGCTCGAGAACGCGGCAGCGAGCCACCCGAGGGCCGATCCGAAGAGTCCGCTGGGTCGCGCTCGGAACCGGCGGGTGGAATTTCTCCCGATCCGCGCCGCCGAACGCTGACGCGAGGGCTCAGCGCTCGGTCGCGAACGCCGCCAGCGCCCCGGCGATGGCCCGATTCCGCACCGCGTACCCCTGGGCAGTGTGGTGGATGCCGTCCGCGAATGGCGCGACTCCCCGGGCCGCGACGGCGCTCCAGTCGAACACCCGCAGGTTGGGCCAGCGCGCGCGCGCCGCGAACAGCGCTTCGTTGAAGAGTCGCATGTTCGCGTTGGACCAATGGCCGGACTTCTTCAGCGTGAACGCCGTCACCCAGAGCACCGGAGCCCTTCCCGACGGATCGATGGCAGCCATCATCTGGTCGATGACTCGCTCGCGAGTGTAACGGGCGCCGGCCGAGATGTTCGCCGTGTCGTTGGTGCCCAGAGCCACGACCCAACAGCCGTCGAATCCGGCTTCCGAGAGAGCGAGCGCGGCCTGCTTGCCGGTGTGGGGATCGGGACGGAGCTTCTGCAACGTGGCGCGCCCGCCGTAGGCGTCGATCTCCGCGCTCACGCCCACCGATTCGTAGGCCCGGGCCAGCGACTCCTTGGTGTAGGCGCTCAAGCTGTCGCCGATGTGCGCCACGCGACGGCAGCGAAGCACGGGTTCGTTGGGCGCATCGGCGCGCGCGGATCGACTGAAGCTCGAGAGCAGGAAGAGCGAGAGCAAGAAGGCGGCGATACGCATTCGAACGCGACTCGAAGCCTATCGATCGGGCTCCGAGCGGCCGAATTTCCGGCGTCTCTTCCGTCCAGCCCAGCGCACGCGACTTGACCCTGCGCCCCACGCACGCGAAGACTCGCGCGAGCGCACGTGGATCCTCGCCCATGACCGACGCCGACGCGGACTTCGACCCGAGCGAGTTTCGGCTGCGCGTCGAGCTCGAGCGCCACCACTACTGGCACGTCCACCGCAAGCGCGTGCTCTTCGACGCTCTCGAGCGAGCGTGTCCCGACCGCTCCGCACGCCTGCTCGAGCTCGGCGCTGGCGTCGGCAGCGTCGCCACGTACTTCAACGCTCGCGGCCGTCACGTCGACTACTCCGACGTGCACGGTGAGGCGTTGGAGCTCGCCGAGGGGGCGGCCCGCGCGGAGCTCGGTCCGGGCTTCACGCGGCACTTCCTGCGACTCGATGTCACCCGGGACGAAATCCCGGAAGGCTACCTGGGCTACTGCATGTTCGACGTGCTCGAGCACCTGACACCGCACGAGCGCGTTCTCACCAAATTGCGGAGCGCGCTCGACGCTCGGTCGAAGGGCTTCGTACTGCTCAGCGTGCCCGCGTTCTCGCTGCTTTGGTCGCCCTGGGACGAGCTCGAGCGGCACAAACGCCGCTACACCAAAGCATCCCTCCGTCGAGTGGCCGAAGCAGCCGGTTTCCGGGTGGAAGAACAGCGCTACTTCTTCCTGCCGCTGTTCTTCGCTGCGCTCGGGGTCAAGGGCGTGAGGCTCCTCCGCCGAGCCACCGTGGGCCCGCCTCCGAAGAGCGACATTCGCGGCATGCTCGAGACCCAGTCCAGCCCCGCGCTCGACCGCGCCATGCTCGGCCTGCTCGCCCCCGAACGCCGCTGGCTCGCCCGCGGTGATCTCATGCTCGGGACCTCGCTTCTCGCCACGCTGCGCCCGGTCTGAGCTCGGCGCACACGGACGCCGGGGAAGCCTCCTATACTCGACGCGTGCCTCGCCCGAAGCTCGACGCCAGCGTCCTCTTGCTGCTCGCGCTCAGCGTCGCGCTCGCGCTCTTCCACTACTCGTACACGCCTGTGCTCTTGCGCAACCCCGACGCGAGTCAGCATCTCGCGTACATCCAATTCTTGCTCGACCGGCACGCCCTGCCGCGTGCGACCGACTGCTCCGTCTGCCACCACCCGCCGCTCTATTACCTCGCCGCGGCGGCGCTGGCACAGGTCTGCCGTGCACTCGGAACCGCTCCCGAGCGAACGCTCCAGCTCGCCTCTTTGACGCTGATGTTCGCCGTGAACGTGCTCTACGCGTACGTGAACACGGCGCTGTTCCCCCGCCCGGCTCAGCGCGCGTGGGCCACCGCTCTCGTCGCCTTTTGGCCCCTCGGCATCATCGCGTCGGCGCGCGTCAACAACGACGTCGGGTTCTACGCATTCGCCGCCAGGGTCTTCTTCTGCCTGGTTCGCTGGTGGCGACGCCCCCAAGCCCGCTGGCTCGGCATCGCGGCGGCGGCCGTCGCGCTCGGCGCGCTCGGGGCCAACGCCATGGTGCTCCATCGGCCTCGTCCTCGCCCTCGTCGCCTATCGCGGCTACCGGCTTCGCTCGCGCCCCGAGCGGACGTCCATCGCCGTCGCGCTCGGACTGCTGCTCGGCGCCTTGGCGCTCTCGGCGCTCCGCGGGGCCAGGTGCGTGGCTACCTGCGCGCCTCGGCAGCGCCTACAAGTCGTCATCGCGTGAGCTCGATGCTCGCGGCCCGCGCTACTACCTCGCGTTCGATCCGGTGAGCTTCGTGAAACAGCCGCGAGCCGAGTCCGCCATCCCCAAGAGCGCGGAGCCCACGTTTTGGAATCACTGGTTGAAGTCCAGCTTGCTCGGCACCAAGAACCGCGGGCGCACCGCGCTGTTCGAGGTCGAGCCCCGTGGGAGCGAAACCGTTGCCCGAGCGCTCAACGCTTCGTTGCTCGGGCTCCTCGGCTTCGGGTTCGTGGGGGCCTGGCTCTCGCGCAAATACGCCGGACCCTACCGAGGGTTCCTGGCGGTGTGTGTCGGCGTCTGGGTCGTCGCTGGCGTCGGCTTCCACGCCTTCGTTCCCACCGGTCACCATGCCGACTTCCGCTTCGTGCTGCCCGTGATCGCGCCCGCCTCCGCTCTGCTCGTGGAAATCGCCTACGGACTCCGGCGCCGGGGCCTCCTGCTCTGGCACGCAGGCTACATCCTGAGCGAGCTCGTGCTGGCATTTTCCGCCGCCTACTTCTTCGCGCTGAAGCCCTGAGTCATGCGACACCTCCGCTCCCTCGCCTGCATCTTCTGGCTCTCGAGCTGCGCGACGACGCCGCCGCGAGAGCGCGGCGAGCGGCCGTCTCCGCCGGCACCGGCCCAATCGGCGTGTCAGGGAGCGAGCGCCGACTGCAACGGCCTTGCGGGCGACGGCTGCGAGACAGACCTCATGAGCGACGTCCGGAACTGTGGCCGCTGTGCGCTCTCCTGCCAGACCGCCCAAGTCGCCGAAGCGCTCTGCGTAGAAGGGGTGTGCAAGATCCTGAGCTGCGCGTCCGGGCGCGGTGACTGCAACGCTCGTGGCGATGACGGCTGCGAGGGATACATCTGCTACCACTCGCACGGCCCGTCCTGCGAGACCCGCTGCGAGAGCGGCGGCGACGCGGGCTACGGCTACGAGTTCTGAACGGAGCGTCGCATCCGCGCTATGCTCGGCCCGGGATGGAGTCGGCCGAGGCCAATGCGTTCCGAATCGCGGTTGGGTGCGCGATCGCGCTCGGGTGCCTCGGGCCCCCGGCCTGCGGCAGCGAGGCCGATGGCGTCGGTAGCGTGGGGACCAGCGACGCGAGCGCCGACGCCGCGGATTCCGGAGCCGACGCGAGCCCGGACGTCGGCCCCGACGTCGACGCTTCGCTCGCGGACGCCGACGCAGCGCTGGACGCGTTCGTGGACGGCTGCCCGCCCGAGATGGTGCGCATCGATGCGTTCTGCGTCGACCGTTGGGAAGCCCACGTCGTGGAGCTCGGCCAAGACGGGAGCGAGCTCACCCACTCGCCCTACCTGGTGATCCCCGACGGCGTCTCGATCCGCGCAAAGAGCGCCGAGGCCGTGGTGCCGCAGGGTTACATCTCTCAGCTCCAGGCCACCGAAGCCTGCGAAAACGCCGGCAAGCGCCTGTGCGACGCGGCCGAGTTCGTGCTCGCGTGCCGAGGAATCGACGCCAACGATTACTACCCATACGGCGGACAGACGCACGAACCCGGCGCGTGCAACGAAGGCAAGGGCAGCGCCGTCGCCTTGTTCCACGGCAGCGACCCGTCGCTCTGGACCTACGACGACTTCAACGATCCGGCGCTCAACATGTGGGACGGCGGCTTGGCGCTCACCGGCGAGTTCACCGAGTGTGTCTCACCGTTCGGCGTCCACGATTGCGTCGGCAATCTCCACGAGTGGGGATCGGACGCGCCGGATCCGAAGGGCCACGGCCGGTTTCGCGGCGGGTTTTACGGTGACGCAGAGTACAACGGTCACGGCTGCCTGTACGTGACGAGCGCGCACGCGCCGAGCTACCACGACTACTCGACGGGCTTCCGCTGCTGCCGGGACGCCGAAGGACTGCCCCCGTAGCGCGAGCTCGCGTCGGGGATCATCCGGCGCGCAGGAGCGCGAAGCTCAGTACTCGGGCAATGGCCCGAGCAGCACATCGAGACGCCGGGCAAGCTCTTGTTTCACGAAGGTCTGGAGCGGCCGCAGATGGAACGGCAGGTGGAGCGTGATGTCCACGCAACGCTCGCGCAAGAGCACGCTGCCCTTCGTGCCGCGCGCCTTGCCCCGATCCGCCGTCAGGTGCAGCGCGTCCCCTTCCCATCGCCACGTGACCTCCAGCCGCTCTTCGAAGCGGCGCGCGATGGACTCCGCCGTTTCGCGTGCGTCGTCACGCGTCAGGCAGTGCGGGCGAGTGAAGGTGATGGTGGGCACTCGTAAGGTGGTGTAGCGCAATCCCGCGGAACCGCAAAGCAACCGGCGAGCTCCCCGAGTTTTTCTGCGGGGCTCAGGGGCCCGCCGAGACCTTGGCGGACGCCTCCACCGCCGCGCGCACGTCCCACGCCAGAGCGCAGCTGTCGATCCCACTCGCATGCTCGGCGCGCGCCGGCGCCGAGACGAAGCTCGGATCGACTTTCCGCGCCAGCCGCAGCAGAACCTTGCCGCGCACGAGGTCGACCAAGCCGACCCGCACGTCGTGGGGCCGCTCGCCGTCCAGCTCCGCCGGCACTTTCTCGAAGCTCGGCTCATCCACCACCACCCAGAAATAGCGCGCGCGTGCCCCTAGCTTGGCGCGGGGAAGCGGTGCACGGTCGAGCTCACGCTCGAGCTTGGCGAGCGCACTCAGCGTGTCCGCACGCCGCACGCGCCCTTCGAAATCGGCACCCAGCAGAGGCAGCCCGACCAGGAGATCGTACAAGCGCGCCATGCCTTCGAGGGCGGACGCGCGCCCGCCCGCGGCAGCCCGCGCCTTGCTGCGGAGCTCCGTCTCGGTGCGAGCCCGAGGCGGCGACCTCAGGCACAAGACGAACGCATCCAGCAGTGAGCTCTCGGCGCTGTCCTCGACGCGTCCGGAGACACCCGCGAGCGACGAACGCAGGTACACCCCGGGCGCAGCCACGAGCTTCGCCCACGCGTCGGGCACGGCGAGCTCGCCATCGACGTCGTCGGCGCGGCGGGCCCCGGCGAATTCGGGGAGGAACGCAGCCATCCGGCGCGGAGCATCGAGGTCGTCCGGACCGAGATCGGCGCGTAGCTCGTGTTGGCGCTGGAGCAGCTTCGTGCGCCGGGCATCCAGCGCACGACTCTCGCGCAACAGAGTCGAAGTCACGAGCACCACCAACACGACCAGCGAGGTCAACGCGACCGCACGGACCATGGCCCTCGCGCGTGGAGCGAGCCTCGACCCCGGTTCGCGGGTGCGTCCCTCCACGCAGGCCTCGACCCGCCGCGCGAGCTCGGCCGACATCTTCTTCGTGACGAGCAGCGTCGGCATGGTCAGCCCGGGCGGCTCGTGCGCTCGTGGGCGAAGCGCCCGAGGTTTCGCTCGATCAGGCCGAGGAGCTGCTCGCCGGTCACGCCCAGCCGTTCCGCGGTGTGACCTGCCAGCGAGGTCGTCGCGACGCCCGGCACGAACTGGTAGGTCGCGCGACGATCCGCCGCGAGCTCCACCTGCAAGAAGCCGAGGTTCTCGTGCTTCTGCTCCCGCGCGAGCCGCGCCGCAAACGTCAGGAAGTGAGTCGTGATGAACGCCTGGGGCGCGAGCTTTCCGAGCATCGCGATGACGAGCTCGAAGATCTCCTCGCCTTCGGACGGATTGGTGCCCGAACACAGCTCGTCGAGCAACACCACTGCACCGGGTGGAAGCTGCTCGAAGAGCGTGCGAATGCGCACGAGCTCCATCCCGAGTCGGCCCTCCGCTTGATCGGCGCGCGTCTCCTGGATCAGCGACATGACGAGCGAGGAACTCAGTGCCACCGTGCCGGAGCGCGCCGGGATGAACGCGCCCACTTGCGCCAGGAGCTGACACAGCCCGATGGATTGGAGAAGACGGGTCTTGCCACCCGAATACGGACCGGTCACGAGCATCGTGACGGTTTGTCGGTCGGACGCCAGGTCGCACGGGATGGGCGTGATCTGGCTCATGAGGAGCAGCGGGTTCCACAGGGCGCGGAGCTCGCGCGGAGCGTCGGCCGCGACGAACTCGGCAAACACACGGCGAGGCCGGCAGCGCGCGCCTGATCACGGAAGCCGAGCGCACCAGGTAGAACTCGAGATCGCCGAAGAGCTGGACGAGCTGGATGATGTCGTCTTCGAGCCCGCTGTGGACCGCATCGAGCAGGCGCGTCATGACCTCTGCATCGCTGAAGCGATAGCCGCGAGCGTAGAGCTCCAGCTTCGCGAGCCAACGGCGCCAGGGTGGGCTCACGAAGGGGTTTTCGGCGTCTTCCGAGATGGACATCACCTCGAAGCCACGGATCCTCCCTGTCGGCGCCGACGCCGACTTTCAAGCTCCTTCAACGTGGCGAGTCGCTCGTCGTAACGCAGAAGGTCCGTGAGCCAACGGTAGGGCTCGCTGGTGAGCACGCGGCTCCCCCAAACGCTCAAGATCGGAGAGGCCGCTCTCGCTGCTCGCAAAAACCGGCTGCCAAGAGGTCGAACGCCTCCTTCACCGCGATGAGGACATCGAGCTGTCGACGCGGGGTCCCAGTTCTTCACCTGGGCGGTGTTCTCGAGAATGGTGCGCAGGCGGGCGATTGCCGAGTAGAGCTCCTCGAGCCGCGCGGAGCGCCGGCACGTTGCATAGCCCGCTGTTCGCGCGCCGGTGCTCGACCACCGCGCGATCGGAAGGCGGACGCCCGAGCAGCCGCACCAGGCGGTTTTGCGCGATGGGCCCTTCGACGCGCCCCAGCTTCAACTTGAACGCTTGGCGGCGAAGCGCCGCAAGAACAGGTCGTTTTCGAACAGCGCCGGCTCGAAGCTCGAAGGTGCCATGCGTGCGGCGTCGAGGCTCTCCTCGAAAAGCCCGCCGGACACGCCGCCGGCGAACGCCAGGTTGAGCCCGAGCCGAGTCTTCTCCCGGTCGATCCGAACCAGAGGAATCGGGTGCAGGAGGTCGGGGCAGATGGGGTCGGTGGTCATCGGCGTCGTCCCCATCGACAACGCCACCCCCGGTTGGATTGGGTCACGCACGCCGATTGCCCGACCGAAGCCGGCCCCCACGTGTACCGCAGCATTCCCCGAGCCCTACACGAGGTCGGGGACCGATACCATGCCTCGGTCGGAAAACGCGGCTCCGCGCCTCAGTTGACCGGCGGGATGTATTGGTCGCAGCTCTCGTCCACGACCTGTACCGCCTGCTGGAAGCTCGACACGTAGTCCGTGGCGCAGACCTGTGCATGGACGGAAAACGGGAACTTGCTCACGAACTCCTCCCAGTGCTTCCCGTTGATCTTCGACCCTCCGCCGGTGCCGCAGGTGGCGGGCGTGAAGCCCACGACCGCGACTGCCTTGGGATCGCCCTTTTTGGCAGCGACCACCGCTTGGTACCAGCTGTCGGGCGTACCGGAGTCTTCGTAGTTCGGGTCATCGCTGATGAAGGTCACGACCAGGAGGGCGTCGTCTCGCAAGAAGCCGTCGTTGCAGCTGCCGGGAGCGTTGATCCCGGGCGCGAGGGCGGCCACCAGGGCGTCCATGGGCCGCTCCGAAGAGTGCCCAGCCGTGCCTACCTGGGCCGCGCAGGCGAACGCACCGGACACGTCGGTGTCGCCTTGTTGGAGGAAGCGGCGGCCGGCCGGCAGTGGACACACCTTGTTGCTGGCGAACTCGCCGGCCGGGTGCACGACGCCCGCGCCGAGGACGCGATCGCATTCCTCGAAGACCGTACCTTTGATGTACGCGTTGCAGAGGTTGCTGCTCGGGTCCATGCCCTTCCAAGGGTTCGCCGTGTTGCAGCGGCCCCACGCATCGGTGTCGACGACCATGACGTGGTAATCGCTGCCCGCGCCCGTGGTCGATTCGATGGCCGAGATGAAGTCGGGGAAGGCTTGCGCCAGCTGCGATTGCCTGCTTTCCCATGGATGCGGAGTCGTCGACGACGAAGAGGAAGTCGATCTTCTTGCAGCCCGTCGAGGCCTCCCGCCGCGCCACCGCCGCCGAAGTTCAGGCCCCCCGACCCGGCGCCTCCGCTGTCGCCGCCGGAGCCACCCATCGCGATCCCCCCGCCCCCGCCGCCGCCAGTGGGGACGGACCCGCCAGAGCCGCCCGTGTCGTCCATCCCGCCGTCGGTGGCCGAACCGCATCCGAGCACGAAGACGCCAAAACCAAAGAGCGCGATGGAACGAAGCATCCAGTACCTCCGGACAGTGACACTGCAACGCGCGTGCCGCGCGAGGCTGGCGGAGGCTCGCAAGAAACCTCGCGGTTTCTGGACGCGTCCGGAACGCTGTCCGGACTTGCGCGCGCGCGTCGTCCGGACAAACTCCACAAAAGCGCCGCGGGCGCCACCTCGATGAAGTGACGCCCGCTTCGCGAGTCGGCGTTGCTCAGCCGATCTTCACACAGCAACCGTTCTGGCAGGCGTTGCCCGTGGGGCAGGCCGGCAGACCGGCGCCGCACGGCGTCTTACCGCTCGGACACTGGCTCTCGCAGCAGCTGTTGGTGCAGACCTGCCCGGCCGCGCACGCCTGGCCGCCACCACAATACTGCTGGCCGTTCTGGCACGGATTCGTCGAGCAGCAGCCACCGACACAGATGCCGGCGTTGGGACAAGCCGGGAGGCCCGAGCCGCACGCTTGCTTGCCTGCGGGGCAGGGCTCGAGGTCTTCCTGGATTTCACCCCCGCCGAGCTCGTAGAGATACGTGCCCGACGTGGCCCAGAAGTGCTTCAGTGCGCCGAAGCCGAACCCCTCCAGGGACGAAGACGTCGTGTCGGCATACTTGTAGAGCGCTTCCTGCACCCAGCCCTGGGCGTCGTCGCGACGGTACTGCGCGATGAAGTCGGACGTCATGTCGCTCACGTAGACGTATTGGATGCCGGTCTTGGGAGAGACCACGACGTCCATGCCGTCCATGTGGCTGCCGGCGAGGTCCGGGTAGCAGAACTCCACCGTCCACGCCTTGGTCGGCTCGTGGAAGGAGTAGACGCGCCGCCCCGACTCGTTGGCCGCGTACCAGACCTTCTCGTCGGCGCCGTAGCCGAAGAACGAGAAGGTGAGGCTGGCAGCCGAGGGCTGGAGGATCACCGTGTTGGCCTTGCTGGCGAAGTCGTAGCGCGTGACGCTGCCGTTCTTCGTCGGCCCGAGCGAGTGGATCTCCGTGTTGCTGAGCGCACGGAGCGACGAGGTACTGGCCGGGCCGGTGGGCGCGTTGTCGCCAGACTTGGCGTAGCTCTGCACGAAGTCGAGCTGCCGAGTCTCGATGGGCCCGGTCTCTTTCGGGTTGCTCGGGTGCTGGTTGGGCTCGAGCTTGCCGTCGCCGTCGCTGTCGAGCAGGGTCACCTTGTAGACGTCGATGAACGTCGACGAGCGATTCACGTAGATGAAGTCGCCGTAGCTCGTGACGTCATAGCCGCCCTTGAACACGCCGCCGCTCGTGGCGAACACCGCGTACTGGTAGTACTCGGCCGTCGGGGTCGTGCTGCCGATCAGCGGACAAGAAACGCAGGTGCCCGTCTTGTCGTCGCAGGTCTGACCGGTCGATGCGGCACAGGTGGTCGCCGGGCTCTTCGGAACCCACTTGGCGGGCGGACCCGGATCGCACTGCTGCACTTCGTTGCCGTTGCAGTGGAACTCGCCGGCGTTGCAGGCAGTGCGACACTTGCCGTTGGTGCTCACAGCCGAACTCGCAGTCCGTCTTCGGCCCCACTCCGCGTCGGTGCCGCAGGCTTGCGTCTTCCCGAGCTTGCACTGATCGGTGCCCGGCAGACACGAGCCGTAGCAAGTGCCGTCCTTGCACGCATAGGCACACGCGGTGTCCTGCGTCCAAGTGCCGTCCGCTTCGCAGAACTGCGGCGTGAGACCCGAGCAGCTCTTGGTACCCGGCGTACACTTGACGGGTGCGTCGCTGCCCGCGTCCTCGTTGCCGCTGCCACCGAGGTTGATGCCGCCACCCGTGCTGGACGCGGCACTTCCTCCGGTACCGCTCCCGCTCTGATTTCCCGAGCCTCCTTGCGACACCGCACCGGTGCCGCCGGTCACGCCACCGCCGCCGCTATCGCCGCACGAAACCGCCAGCACCGCTGCCGCCCAAAGGTAGCCTTTTCGCATGTCGAGCCTCCGAAGCACCGAGGCTTCAGGGTAGCACGTGATCTCGACCCCCGTGCAAAGCGGCGGCTGCTTTCTTTCGTGGCCAGCTCGCACCTCGACCCACCTCGGCACCCGAGCGCTTCCTCGGGAAAATTCAGTGGGTCGAAGACGGGACGGCCCGCGGTTGCCCGAGTCATCCGCGCTCGGCATCATCCCGGCCATGGCCAAGCAAGCCGGCTCGAAGCTCGCCATCGGCGTGCTCGCAGGGCTGGTCCTCGTGCTTTCCGCGCTCCTCTTCCGTTCGAACCGCACGCCCGAGGCCTCCGCTCGGCAGAGCCTGCGGCCCGCCATCGAGGCCGAGATCGAAAAGGAGACCGCCGGCCTCGACACCGAAGGCGCGGTGGACGCGTACCTCGATCGCTTGGAGCGTCGAGCGCGGGCGCAGGGCAAGGTGACCGCCGTCGAGATCGAGCCCGGCATGGTCGCAATCCAACGTCTTGGCGCGGCGCTCGGCCACAAGGCCGTGATGGAGAAGCAAGCCAGGTTCGGCGACAGGATGCAGAAGCTCCAATCGGAGCTGGGGCGCGGCGGAAGCTGAGCGCTTTCGGGTCGGGCGCAGCGCGTGACAAGTGGCGCTCGTGGAGTTCTACTGACCCGCGATGCAGACGCTCGGCACCTGGCTTCGCGCGACCGGTCGGGTCGGGTGCGCCGCACTTTCGCTCTTTTGGATCGCGTGCAGCTCGACCTCCACCAACGAGTCCGCTGGCGGGTCCTCGGGCGGCGGCGGCACCGGCGGCGGTAGTGGTGGCATCTCCGGTTCGGGGGGGACGGCAGCCGTGGGGGGCGCGGACTCGGGCACCGACTCGGGCACGACCGACTCGGGCACGACCGACTCGGGCACGACCGACTCGGGCACGACCGACTCGGGCACGACCGACTCGGGGACGGGTGGCGCTACCAGCAAATGTCCCAACGGCGCCGGCCCGGTCATGGTGGAGGTCCCAGGGAAGAACTACTGCATCGACTCCACTGAAGTGACGCAAGGCCAATATCAAGCTTTCCTCGACGCCAATGTCTCCACCCTAGGGCAGCCGGCCGAGTGCGGGTTCAACTCGACCTACGCGCCGGGAACGTCCTGCGGCGTGACTCCGCAGCTCACTCCGGACCGACCGGTGGTTTGCGTCGATTGGTGCGACGCACGTGCGTATTGCGCATGGGCGGGAAAGCGGCTCTGCGGTCAGATCGACGGTGGCGCCATCAGCCCAACCGCATTCACCAATCCGGCGCTGAGCCAGTGGAGTCGAGCCTGCTCGGAAGCCGGTGCTCGCGTGTTTCCGTACGGGAACACGTTCCAACTGGGCGCCTGCGCCGACGTGAGCATCGGCGGTCTCCAGAACGTGGGTTCGCGCCCTGCCTGCCAGGGAGGCTATCCCGGGTTGTTCGACATGTCGGGCAACGTCTACGAATGGGTAGACGCCTGTAGCGCGACCAGCGGCGAGGCCGACGAATGCGGGGCGGCCGGCGGCTCGTACAAGAACGACGCGACCTTCCTGACTTGCGGGACGCTGGCCGGCGCCGGCACCACTCGCGGCAAGGCCGACGTGCTGATCGGGTTCCGCTGTTGCTCAGCGTGAGGGCGAACGCTCTCCGGGAAAGCACGGCCCCGCCCGTCAACACCCGGGCGGTGCCGACGGACCGGAAAACGGGACCGGAAATCGAACGTCGGAACGGCGTAAGTCGCCGATCGCATTCATCGACTGGGCGGCGGTTTCGAGCCCCGCTCTCGGACCGCGGGCGGTGGTATGGTCGCGCCATGAGTTGGCTTCGGCTCACGACTGTCGCGCTACTCGCGGCCGCAGTCTCCGGTTGTTTCCCCGACTATCAGGTGGAAGAGAGCTCGGTCCACCCGGGGGACATGCGCACCATCGCGGCGACGAACCAGAGTCTCGCCTTTTCGACCAACGGTGAGAATTTCAGCGTGCGCTTCGACTACGACTTCGCCATCGATCGCTACGAAGTCACGGTGGGCCGCTTCCAGGCGTGGCTCGACTCCGGACAAGACGCGCCGGTCCCGTGCGAATCCGGCACGTGCTCGCTGGAGGCCGGCGGGCCCTACGCCACGCAGATGACCTGGGACTCGGCTTGGAACGCCCGCGCGCGCCAAATGAACTTCCGGCGTTTCAACGACGCCGGTGAATGTTACAGCCCGACGCCGTACGGTCAGAAGTCGACCTGGGAGCTCGGTCAGAGCCCAGACGAGGCGAACCTGCCCATGACATGCGTTTCGTGGTTCCAGGCAGCCGCGTTCTGCGCGTGGGAAGGCAAACGCTTGCCGACGGACAGCGAGTGGGTGTTCGCCGTGACGAACAGCGGAAAGAACCTGACTGCCTTCCCCTGGGGTGACACGGAACCGGGCTGCAGTCGCGCCATCGTCAACGGCTGCCCGTTCCCGGCAGACGTGGGCTCGGCATCCGAAGGCGCCACGGCCGAGGGCGTGGAAGACATGGTCGGCAACGTGTTCGAGTGGGTGTGGAACGCGCAGACGAACAGCCCGAACGAGCTTCCGGTCAACGGGCTGAACTGGGCCGGCCCGGCGGCGCCGCTGGGAAGCGCGGCCGAGAGCATCCTCCACAACCGCCACGGGGGTGCATACATCTCGCCGCCCAGCGAGAGCGTTCTCCGCAGTGACACCGTGGAAGCGTTCGTCGCGACGGACTTCTACCTGGACGCTGGGTTCCGCTGCGCCCGGAGCCTCTGACGTTGCCGAGGCGACCGACTTGAAGCGATAGTCGCGCGATGAAGCTTGGCAAGTTGGGGGTCTTGGCGGTCAGCGTCGGGGTCGGAGTGGTCTTTTCCTTGGGCGGAGCCTGCGGGGACTCCACCACCTCGACCCACGAAAAGAAGAAGGACGCGGGCTCCGACGCTTCCGATGCCGGCGCCGACGGCAGCGACGCCGCCGAGGACCAGGAGACGCCGGACGCTTCCGACGCAAGCGACGCCAACGACGCAAGCGACGCAAGCGACGCCAGTGACGCCAGTGACGCCAGTGACGCGTCCGACGCCACTGATGCAGACGACGCCAGCGACGCAGACGACGCCAGCGATGCCAGCGACGCCAGCGATGCCAGCGACGCCAGCGATGCCGATGCCGGACCCAAACCTCTCACTGCGCTGCAAATCGTGGCGACCTACGAGGCCAACATCGTGCTTCGCCCCGATCGCACGGTGTGGGCCTGGGGCAACTGGCACAAGAACGACGGCACCTACTCGCTCGCCGTTCCGCCCGGTTCCGAGGCTTACAAACCGCAGCCGATGTACCCGTCCGTGCTGAAGAACGCCTACGCGGTCGCCGGTTGGTACGACAACTACTGGGCGCTCATCGGCACTCCCGGCTCGGTCTCGAGCCGAGTGCTGCACTGGGGTCACGCTCGCTATGGCTCGGACGGGCGCGGCACCGACGGGCTCGGTGGAGTCGTCGGCAGCGTGCCTCAGTTCCGCGACAACATGGCGGCTCCGGTCGAGATGCTCGAGCGCCCGAGCGGCAGCGCCGTACCGGTGGATCGAGTGTGCTCCATCGCGGGCAACGTGGCCCTCGCCATGATCCGCGCCATCGACGATCAGGGCAACACCACCGACTGCAATCCGGGCTCCGCGAAGACGGTGTGGATGGCGGGGTGGATGCCCCCGTTCCCGGTCACGGGGGTCGTGACGAAGTTGCCGAACCTCCCGCAGTCCGGCAGCTCTGGCTATTCGCCGCCGTCCAAGCTGTTCCTCGGCGCTACGGCCTCGGGCTCACCCCCGCTGTTGATCGTGCTCGAAGATGGGCGTGGCTACGGGCTCGGCGAGAACCCGTACAACGGCTTCGGCATGACGCCCCCCGCGACCTCGTTCATCGGAACCGCGGCCGGACCTGCCGTGATGCGGGACGCCTGGGGCGCCATCGGCTCGGCGAGCATGAGCTTCTTCTACTCGGTGTTCGTGGTTCGCTCGGCGGACGGCTCGGTCTGGACCAGCGGCTACGACACCGACGCCGAGCTCGGCCTCGGCAGCGCTCTCGGCGTGGTCACCAACGGTCCAGTGGAGGTCTTCGCCGAAACCTGCACCGCGACGACTTGCACGGATCGCTTGAAGGGCGTGAGCGCCATCGCCTCCAACGGCGGACCGACCACGCTGGCGCTGAAAAACGGCAAGATCCTGGGCTGGGGCAAGCGATCCAACGGGATCCTCGGAGCCGACTCCGTGACACCCCAAGCCTTCCCCACCGAAGTCAGCGCACCGACCACGGGCTTCACCGCGCTCTCTTCCGGCGTAGGCCACGCGTTGGTCATCGGGCCTCAGCAGATCGTCTACGCTTGGGGCCTCGGGGCCCGCGGCGCCCTCGGCGACGGCGTGGACGGCGGCAAGCGCTCGAGCCCGGGCATCGTGTACGAGCCCTGACTCCAACGCCGCTCTCGGCGATACTACACTCGTGATCGCGCTTCGCTCCGGTGTGCTCTGCTGCGTGCTCCTTTCGGCGCTTCTCGCCTGCAAGTCCAGTCCAGGGTCCGGGAGCTGTCGCGCGCGGCTCGTCTTCGAGGGCAAGCCCTTCGAGGCGACGGGAGACGATCCCGAGAAGGCCAAGCAGAGCGTGTGCCTCGGCTGGTGCACCGCTCACGACCCGACCATCGACGCGGCGCTCGTGCGCTGGAAAGCCACGCCAGAGGGGGCGAAGTCCACGGACACGCGCTTCGGGGACGTCTACTCGAACCTGCCAGGCGGCCGCGAGCTCCTCGAGCGCTGCAAGACTCGCTGCCTTGGCCAAGTGAACGCTGAACAGCCGAGCCCGGTGACAGTCTCGTGCCCCTAGAGGCCCGACCACTACAGGCCGCGCATCGCAACTGATCGGCAACGCTGAGTTGGTGATCGCTGCGTGGCGGCGAAGCCGAAGCGGTGCTCCGGTTGGGAAGGGCGATGTGGATCGCCATGGCCGAATTCCTCCACGGCGCCGGCCGTTGCCGGCCACCTTCGCTGCCGTTTGCTCCGAGACCCCTCCCGGCCTGCGCCCGGCAGAGTGCTACAAGGGGACCTGTCGCTGCGCCGCGCTCACGGGGCTTGGCGGGCTGCAGCGAAGCGTGTGACGAGCACAACTTCACGGCGGCGTGCGACGCCGATCGGGATTGCCCACCTGCCGCCGGAGCCCGACGCCGCTGCGCACCGGCTCCGCGAGCCCCGAAAGGCGTGAAGGTGTGCGAGTTCTTCTGATCCGAAGCCTGGCCGGCCGATGCGGTCGGCAGCGAAACCTGGCGCGACCCGGCGCGCGCCGATTCGTTTGACATCAAACGAATTGCATGTCAGACCCGTCCCCATGCACGCACACTGGCTCACGGCGCTCGCTCGGTGCACGCTGAGCGGCCTTCTGGTCCTCGCCGGCGCCTCGGCGCTCACCGACTGCAGCCCCGATCCGCGCTACGTGACTTGCGCCATCGACACCGACTGTCGTGAGCTGGGGGGGAAGTACCGCTATTGCTTGATGAAGCACTGCGTGGAGTGCGTCGGGAGCTCGGCGTGCGTTTCTGGGTTTTCGTGTCGGGACGGCGCGTGCGTCCCGAAGTGAGCTCGGGGCGGGCGTGAGCCGGCCGGCGATCTCGTTCGTGCGACTAATTTGAGCTGCAACTAATTACGGGCGCGCGGCGTCCGCAGCCAAGTCTGGCGCTGCTCGCTTTGGCGGGGCGCACGGACTGGCACGAAAGGAGGAAAGAACATGAACCATCGGATCGTCTCGTTTGCGGCGGCTGCGTCTCTCGCCGCCATCGCGTGTGGCACTGTGCAGAAACCGCTGGTCGCGACCGGCCCGGGGACGACGCCTCAGCGCGCTTCGAGTGAGCCCGAAACGCCGGCGCGCGACTCGGCCGTAGCCATTCGAATCGAGGAATCCATTCGCAAGGCGTGCGGGATCCAAGACTCGAACGCCTGGTTCGACTTCGACTCTGCGAACCTGAAGCAGCGAAACCTGCCGGTTTTGAACGCAGTAGCCAAATGTTTCTCCAACGGGCCGCTGCGAGGTCGCACGCTGCTGCTCGTGGGACGCGCCGATCCGCGTGGCGAGTTCGAGTACAACATGTTGCTCGGTGACCGCCGAGCCTACAGCGTGAAGAGCTACGTCGTCGAACGCGGGCTCCAGTCCTCCAACGTCGCCACGTCTTCTCGCGGCGAGATGGACGCGACTGGAACCGACGAGACGGGGTGGGCGGAAGATCGACGCGTCGACGTGCGTTTGGCCGACTGACTGAATCTTGCGCCGCGACTCGGCGCGAGCGGTCAGCGAAGACGTGCACGCGCCGAGCGTGGCAGAGCGGGTCGCGGCCAACGGGAAGCGCGACGCAGGCGCCGCCGAGGCGCGTGGGTCGCTGCGAATGGCATCCGCGAGCGCGACTACGCCATCACCGCCGAGCGACGTGTCGCCCACCTTGGGCTCGTCGTGGTGCTCGATCGTGCGCGCCGCGACTTGCACCGCACTTGACGCGATCAGGGCCGCTTCGGACAGCGCTCGATCCGCACCGGTCTGCCTCTCCACAAGCAGTATTGCCGCTCTCTCCGCCCTGGGCGCTCGACGAGCTTGTGCCCGTAGGCGGGCGGCGGGGCGACGACGGGTTCTTCCCCCTCGCCCGGAGCGGCTTCAGGCACGCGCTCGACCCGGTGTTCGTCCGCGGGCGGAGCCGGCGGGGGCGCCGCTGGCGGCGGCGGCGCGCAGGCGGCGAACACCAACGAGCACAGCGCGGTTAGCGCGCGTTGCAGGCTCGATCGGGTCGACGTGCTTCTCCCTGGCCGGCGTGCCCGTGAACGCGCGGGCGCCTCGCGCAACGTTCCGTAGTCGAGCTCGGCGGCGAGCGCTTCACGGAGCTTCAGCGACTCGCAGGAGCCAAGCGATACGACGACAACGCTGCCTGACACGGACGCCATGACTCCGCGCACCGTGGGAACAGAGAAGCAACCAGCGCGCCACGCGGCGGCCGAGGTCTCTGCGTCCTTGGCGCTTCCCGCTCGCGCATGCGGTGCGGTGTCGCTCCGGAAGCCCGCAGGCTTTTCGTCACTTCGATCGGCTTCGGGCGCGAATCAGACTCGGCAGAACCCGGGTTCGTCTCGGCACTCAGCCGTCGCGAACTTCCACTATTGCGCCCGCGTCGTCGGATTTCGCGACGGCAATGAGCTCGTCCATGAACGTTCCAAAGACGTCGCCGAGCGTGTCCGCACCGGCCGCCACCTGGGGAAAGGCGTTCCAGTCCTGCGCGAGCCGGGTGGCGGAGTGCTCCGGAAGTGGCCAGGCGTGGGAGATCACGGCTACCGTCCGAGCACTCAGCGCGAGCTCGGCGATGGGCCTCGTGCGCAACGCCTGGGCCGAGCTGAGCTCGCGTCGGAGCTCCGAGGCGAGGATCCGCACGGGGTTGCCGCCGAGCGCCACCGACACGCCGTGAATCACGGCGAAACGCCCGGACGGAACGCCGCCTTCGAGGTGATGCAACACGTTGTCTCGCAGCAAGGCGTAGATGATCCAGCGTCGCTCGGTCGAGCCGCTGGGACCGACGAAAAGGAGACTCACGACCGAGAGAATACCGACTCCGTTCCCGCCACGCCAGTGCCGGCGAAGCTGGCCACGCCGCAGGGCGACGGAGAAACCACGCTCTCGCGGGCGTGTTCGTCGGAGCTCAGCGCGACCGATCCGACGAGCTGATGCGCGGGTTGGATCTCATCGCTGGCACTTCGGGAGTCTCGAACTCCGGAGGCGGCGAGCGCAGCACGACCGACGGAATGACGGTGTTGCCGAGGGCATAGATCACGAGCCCGCCGGTGACGTGACTCGGCGCGGCGAAGCGCTCGCCCAGGATTTCCGCCACCACCAGCGTGAACACCAGAGTCGGGGTCATGGGGATGCCCACGCGCAGACTCTCCCGGAAGCTCTCGCCGAGGCGCAGCTTGCGGTGCGCTGCGACGAGCACGAGCCGCAGCGGCACCGCTAGCAAGAGCAGCAAGCAGCCCGTGAGGAGGGCGCCGAACGAGAAGGCGCTACGCCTCAGCGCGAGCCCCGCGTGGAAGAAGTAGAACGGTACGAAGATGGAGGCGAACGATTCGATCGCGTCGAGCATCCTCTCGGATGCCATCGCCGGAAGCTCTTCTCGAAGCCGCTGGGCCACCATGCCGACGACGAACGCGCCGACCAGATAATAGACGCCGAGCTTCTTGGTCGCGAACGCGCAGACCACCGAAACCATCAGTAAGAAGGCGAACTCCGAGTTCGGAGCGTAAGGAACGACGTGCCGGGCAAACGCGCGGAAAGCCACGGGCAAAAGCGCCACCAAGAGCACGAGCGCCGCCGTCGACAGCGCCAGCTCTCCAGTGCTCGCCGACTGGAGCGTGAAGAACAGCGCAGTCAACGCGACGAGCTCCGTGGCGATGGCCTTCGAGCGCACCCAAAAGTTGGTGGCCTCCGGAAGACCCAAGATCGAGAGGGAGTCCAGGATGAAGCCCGTCGACGGCGTGAGCACTGCGAGCGCGAAGAGCACGGCGGGCCGCGCGTCCAGCGGGAAGGCCTTGGCGACGACCCAGGCACCGAGCGCCAACACTGCCAGCCGCACCGCGATGTGCTCGGTCAAGATGCGTCTCTCGCGGAGCAGCTCCGCCACGTTCACCTCGAGCCCTGCGAACAAGAAGAGCGAGACGATCCCGAGGGTCGAGAGCAGCGCGATGACTGCGTCGCCCGCAAAGAGACCCAACCCAGGCCCGGCGGCTGCGCCGAGACAGAGACTGGTGATGGCTGCGGGGATTCGAAATCGCTGCAACACACGCGGCACGACGAAGAGCCCGAACAGGACCCCGATGTAGGCCACCTGCGGGGAGAACCCCTCGTTCATGCAGGGCAGGTGTATATAAGGGCTGCCATGACGAGGAAAGTGGATCTGTCGAGCTTCGAGAAGAAGGTGCGAGTGCGTCGGCTCCGCGAGCGAGACTACGAGCGCGTCGTGGAGCTCCAACTCGCGTGCTTCCCAGGCATGAAGCCTTGGTCCAAAGAGCAGTTTCAGAGCCAGATCGCGACGTTTCCGGAAGGTCAGATCGGCGTGACGGTGAACCAAGTCCTGGTCGCGTCCTCAGCCAGTCTCGTCGTCGACTTCGACATGTACAGCGAGTGGCACGACTGGAAGAAGCTCTCGGACGGCGGCTACATTCGGAACCACAACCCGCAGGGCGACACCCTCTACGGCATCGAGATCATGGTTCACCCGAACGCCCGGGGGATGAAGTTCGCGCGTCGCCTCTACGAAGCGCGCAAGCAGCTTTGCCGGCACATGAACCTGGCGCGCATCGTCATCGGAGGGCGCGTCCCCGGTTACCGTCAACACGCGAAGCACTGGACGGCGCAGCAGTATTGCGATCGCGTCGTTCGGAAAGAGCTATTCGATCCCGTCCCGACGACCCAGGTCGCCAATGGCTTCACGTTGCAGCGCCTGATCCCGGACTATCTACCGTCCGACGAAGACTCGGCGGGGTGGGCGACGCACATGGAGTGGGTGAACCTGGACTACAGGCCCAGCGAACACCGCCGCCTGCGCGCGATCCAGAGCGTACGCATCGGGGCCGTGCAATATCAGATGCGCGCCATCAGTAGCTTCGACGAGTTCGCCCAGCAGGTGGCGTTCTTCGTCGACGTAGCCAGCGACTACCGCTGTGACTTCGTCGTGTTTCCGGAGCTCTTCACGCTGCAGCTCCTAGGCTTGGCAAAGTCGAAGCGCCCCGGGTTGGCGGCGCGCAAGCTCGCCGAGTTCACGCCCAAGTACTTGGATCTGATGACCGGGCTCGCCATCAAGCACGACGTGAACATCGTCGGCGGGTCACTGTTCTCCATCGAGGGCGGGCGACTCTTCAACATCGCGTACCTCTTTCGCCGCAACGGGACCCTCGGCAAGCAGTACAAGCTCCATGTGACGCCCGCCGAGCGGAAGTGGTGGGGTGTCGAGGGCGGGTCCAAGGTCGAGGTGTTCGAGACCGACCGCGGGCGGGTCGCCATCAACATTTGCTACGACGTGGAGTTCCCGGAGCTGGCGCGCTTTGCGGCGAAGGCCGGGGCGCAGATCTTGTTCGTCCCCTTCAACACCGAAGCTCGCCACGGGTACCTTCGGGTGCGGCATTGCGCCCAGTCTCGAGCCATCGAAAACCACCTCTACGTCGTGATCGCAGGTTGCACGGGGAATTTGCCGAACGTCGAGAACGCGGACATCCACTACGCGCAGTCTGCGATCCTCACGCCAGTGGACATCCCGTTCGCGCGGGACGGCGTGGCCGACGAATGTCAACCCAACGTCGAGACCATCGTGATGCACGACGTCGACCTCGAGCTCTTGCGTCGCCACCGCTACACCGGCACCACGACGAATTGGGCTGATCGCCGTACGGACCTTTACGAGCTCAAGTCGTTGGGGGATGGATCCGTCGTTTGATTGCGTGTGCGGGTCGCCCCGTTTGCTCGCTTCGCGCCGCGCAGCAAGCCAGCGGTTCGCGACTCGCGCACTCCCAAAGTCACGCTCGCACCGGAGAGAACCGATCGAGGCCAGCCCAGGAGCCGCGGCGCTTGGTTCACTGAGCGCGGCGTGCTACCTCGCGGTCGTGCGGACGTCCGGCGCGTTCTCGTCTTCCGACATCGCGTCGATGTCGGCGCCGACCGGGGGCGGGACGTCCGCCGGTCAGGTGATTGGGGCGGCGGCGAGGTTCGAGCTCGAGTGACGACCCGCATGCCCGAAGACCCCGCACGCCCCGAGGCGAATTCGGAAAACGATGCGCTCTTGCCTCGAGAAGCGGACCCGGGTGGTGACCCAGTCGACGCCGCGTGGGAGTTCGCAGGCTGGGGTCGGTCCACGAGGATCGAGGACCTCGGCGCGGCCAAGCCACCGGTCGGGCGCGCGCAGCACGTATCGCTGAAGAACAAGCTCGGAGTCTGGCGAGCGACGGCCATCTGCGGGAACGACATCACTTCGAGCGTGCTCTACGTGGCGGCGCTCTGCACGCTGCAGGCTGGCAAGTACGCTCCGTTCGCACTCGCGTTGGTGGGCGTCGTGCTCTACTTGTTCCGGAGCATCTACGCAGAAGTCGGATCTGCGTTACCGTTGAACGGCGGCGCCTACAACGTGCTGCTCAACACGACCAGCAAGGGAAAAGCGTCGCTCGCCGCCTGCCTGACTCTGCTGTCCTACATCGCGACGGCGGTGATCAGCGCCAACGAGGCGTTGCACTACGCGCACCACGTGTTCCCTTGGGTCCCCGTCATGATCGGTACGGTGGTCTTGCTGGGGGCGTTTGCCGCACTCAACGTACTGGGCATATCGGAGAGCGCCGTTGTCGCGCTCGTGATCTTCATCTTGCACATCGGGACACTGGTGACGCTCACGATCGCCGCCAGCGTGTTCGTGTTCCAGGACGGCTTCGCGCGCCTCGTCGAGAACTGGCGAGCCCCGCCCGTGGGCGGAATCGAGAAGGCCTTGTTCTATGGCTTTGCGGCTGGAATGCTCGGGATCAGCGGCTTCGAGAGCTCGGCCAATTTCATCGAAGAGCAGGCGGTCGGGGTCTTCCCCAAGACCCTGCGAAACATGTGGGTCGCGGTGTTCCTATTCAACCCGCTCATCTGCCTCCTCGCGCTCGGAATGGTTCCGCTCGACGACTACGGACGATACCAGACCGCGCTCCTGAGTGAGATGGGCTCACGCTCGGTGGGCGCATGGCTCGGAACCTGGGTCAGCATCGACGCGGTGCTCGTGCTCTCGGGCGCCGTGCTCACCAGCTATGTCGGTGTCACCGGTTTGGTTCGACGCATGGCGCTCGATCGCTGTCTGCCCGAGGTTCTGCTGATCGAGAACCGGCGTTTCGGCACGCCCCACTACATCATCTTGGGATTCTTTGCCCTGTGTTGCTCGATCTTGTTCCTGACGCGAGGGCAGGTGGACACCCTCGCTGGGGTCTACACCATCAGTTTTCTGGGCGTGATGATGCTGTTTGCAGTCGGCAACCGACTCCTTGCGGTGAAGCGGGGGCGGCTTCCTCGCGCAGCCCGAGCGACTTGGCCGGCAGTGCTGGTGGGGATGCTGGCGGTCGCCGTGGGACTGGTTGGCAACGTGATGAAGTCGACCGAGCACGCCAAGATCTTCCTGATCTACCTGTCGATCGCCGTCGCGGTGGTCGGGCTCATGTTCTCGCGCATCCGGATCTTGCGCGGGCTGCTCTATTTGGGCCGCGCCATCCACGACAAGGTGCGACGAGCCAACGAATCGTCGGCGAGCTGGACGCCTCAGATCGCCGCGATTAACAGCCGCCCCGGTCGTCTCTGCTGCAGGTGACGACCTATACCTCGCCGACCGTGCTATACCGAATACGTGCTCGACAACGAGCAGACCAATCATCTGCTCGTCGTCCACGTCTACGACGACGAGCGAAACATCCCGACGAAGCTCGCCGACCAATTGCGAACCTTGACGAGATTTTCCCCGAGATCCGCATCGACTTCGTCGCGGTGCGGGGCCGGTTCGGCCTCAGCTGGATCGAGAACCTCAGCGGTCACCTGAATGTTCCGAAGAACTACATGTTCATCGGCTGCCTGGGCGACAACTTCCCGCACAACATCGGCGAGCTCGGCGGGGTACGGCTGATCGTCTGATGAGGGAACGGCTTCGCTCGCGCCAACGACGGGCGGAGCCGGTACGCGGTGTTCAGGCGGCGCGCGGCAGGCGGGCGATGGCCTCGCTGACCGACGGGTCGAGGTGCACGTCGAGTTGTGGGAACGCAATGGTGATGCCGGCGTCGTTCAGCGCATTCCAGACGCCTCGCGAACCAACGAGGTAGTGCACGCGCTGCTTCCAGGGGTCGTCCGTCCACACCGACAGCTCCTGGTCGATCGATGACGATCCGAAGCCGCACAGAAGCACCAGCGGTTGCCGGTCTTCGAGTCGCCAGTCGAGGGCAGCGCCCACCGATTCGAGCACCGTTCGAACCTGGCGCATGTCGGAGCCGTAGGCGACGCCGACCGAGATGCGCAGCCGAAAGTGGTTGTCCTGGATCGTGTAGTTTTTGACCGTAGACTGAACGAGGGTGGCGTTCGGGACGATCAGCGCCTCTTCGTCCAGCGTTCGCACGAGCGTCGTGCGGATGCCGATCTCCTCGACGCGGACGAGTCGGGCGTCCACCCCGAGGACGTCGCCCGGACGGATGCTGCGCTCGACCAAGAGAATCACGCCCGAGACGAAATTCTGGACGATGTTCTGGGACGGCGAAGCCGAGGTCCGACCGGCGAACACGGCTCCCCGCCGTGAACAGCGCGGTCAGCTCCACTCCGGCCGTCTGCAAGGCGACGGCGCCGCCGGTGATGCCGAGCGCGTACGAAAGCAGTCTGCCGAGACCGTCCACGCGCCGCGGCTCCACGCCGGCGTGGCCGCGGCGCGTCGCACCGCGCGGCGCGCGCCCCAGACCAGCGCCAAGGTCAGCAGCAGGATGGCGAGGACGGTGGCGAGCGTCCACGCGTCCACCCAGCGCGAGCCGATGGAGAACAGCGGCCGGGTCATCAGTGAATTGCCTTCGACGTCCATGGGTGGTGTCTCCTGCGTCGAACCTTCAGCTAGGCGCGGACTACGCCGAGCATGCCTTTTCCGCTTGCGTCGCCTCGACGCCAAGCTTCGCGCGCTCACTACTCGGAGTCCGAGCGCCGCAGCGAGCTCGCGCGTGCCCGCGTCCAACGGGGCAAGTAGTTTGACATGAAACTAATCTGTGGTTGGCTGCGATGGTGCTCGCCCGCGGTCGCGGGCGCCGCCGCTCCCGCGCTCGCCTCGGTCCATCAGCCGGCGAACCGGGCAGCGAACTCCGATTGGGAATTCCCGACGTGTCGGCTGCGGTCGCCGACTGAAGAGGGAGCACGACGGTCCGCATATCCGCCCGAAATATCGCGCGCTCACTCGCGGCGACATCGACCGCATGCCGGAGCGCTCCGGGCTGAGCGCGGCCCAACGCCTCGAGATGAAGGCCGTGGCGGCGGTGCTGCCGTTTCGCGTCAACGACTATGTCGTCCAGAAGCTCGTGGACTGGAGCAAGGTCCCCGACGACCCGATCTTCCAGCTCACGTTTCCGCAGCCGGGAATGCCCTCGCGGGCTGCGTTCGACTCCATTTTTGCGGTTGAAGCGGAGGGGCGCCGCCGAGTCCGAGCTGAAGGCCCACGCCCGTCGCATCAAACTCACACCGAACCCACATCCGGCCGGGCAGATCGAGCTCACCGTCCCGCGCCGTTCCGGGCGTTCTCTCCGAGGGCTGCAGCACAAGTACCGCGAGACCGTGTTGATCTTCCCCAGCCGGGGCCAATCCTGCCACGCGTACCGTACGGGTGCGTGCTAGAAGGTGGCTGCGTCGGAACCTTGGGCAGCGGCGGAGCGGGAGGCGGCACCAGGGGCTTGACCGCGGGCTTCTTGGGCATGGCTGCGGGCGCCGGGGCCGGACTGGACGAAGCAGCGCTAACAGGAGCGCTGGACGTCGTGGGCGTAGGGCTGGCCTTGGTCTTGCTCGCCGCCGCAGGCGGGGTCGGCTCGTAGGGATCGGCGACGACCAACTGGCAGCGTTCTGCAACCTCGCGCGCAAACGCCGCTACCTGACGGCGCAACTCGGGCGCATCACTCGGAGTCGCGGCATGGAACACCAACCGGACACCGTTCTGGATCTTGTCCTCAGACGGCGTGGCAGCTTCCAGCGTGCTCGACAAGCTCAGCTGGCTCACGCGTCGTCGGAGCTCGGCCGTGTCCTCTCGGGCCGAGAACACCAGCGCGGCTCCGGCGTGTGTGTCCTTCATGACGACCCGTGTGCTCGCGCCGCCGCCGGGGCAGTTCGGGAGCTCGGCGACGGCGTCCGAGGCAGGCGAGGTCGTGACGGCGCTGCGGTCGGCTGCTTGCTGCGGCGCGGGTGTCGAGGGATGCGCCGTCGGCGCTGTTGCGGGGGCGGCAGCGCAACCCACTGCCACGGCGAGAATGCAAAGACTCAGCTCGCGCACGACGTCCCTAGTTTGCACCCAAACTAGTTTGTAGTCAAAGTAATTGGTCACCCGACCGGGGTGAGGATGCCGGCGAACACACGCTCGGCGGTCGCCGAGTGGGCGAAGCCCGGGACGTCAGGCATACGCGGAGCGCTAGCAAGATGAGCGCCAGTCCCGCGCTGCGGGTGCCTTCCACTCGGGAACCAAGCGCAACGGCGGCGGTCATCGCTCGGGCCGCGCAGCGTTTGCGCCTCCGACCGTCGGATCTGCCCCTGATGTGCGAGGCACGCTGCGTGCACGCCTGAGTCGACAGGAGGTCGCCATGACAGCAACACGACGCGTGGATGTCGCCGGAGATCCCGGGGCTGAACCCGACCTGGATGACCTGGGTGTGGGTCGGCTTCGCCCTCGCGGTGGTCGTGCTCACCGTGCTCGGGTTCTTGTACGCGGGCGCCCGGTATCTCTGAGCAATCACGCTTGTGACGGGTCACACGTCGTAGAACCGCGCGACCAACTCCGCCAGAATGCCCGCGATGAGCGTCGCACCCTTTCTCCTAGCAGTCGCCGGGATCTTCCTGATCGGCGCTCTAGGCGAGGCGGTGTTCTGTCGTACCAACGTCCCCGACGTGATCTGGTTGATCCTGGTCGGTATCCTGCTCGGCCTGGTGCTGCACTTCGTGAGCCGCGCGCAACTCACCGGCATCGCTCCGTACTTCGCCGCCGTGACCTTGGTCATCGTGCTGTTCGAGTGAGGCAGTCGCCCGAGCTGGCCGACCTGTCGAAGGCGGCGCCCGCCTGAATTCCTGGCCGTGGTGAGCTTCGTGCTCGCAGTGGCCGCGGTCACCGTGCCCAGCATGGGCGCGCGCATCCTGGGTGTCTTGCCCCGGGAGTGGACCTGGACGCACGGTCTCCTGCTCGGCGCCATCCTCGGCGGCTCCAGCTCGATCGTCATCTTGCCGGCCATGCAGCAGGCGAAGGTGGACCCGCGCGTCGCCAGTCTGGTCGGGTTGGAGTCAGCCTTCACGGACGCCTTCTGTGTGGTCGGTGCCTCGGCCCTCATCGATATCCTTTCCGTACGCCACGCCGGGTCAGTCGCCAGTCGCAGCGCTGTTCACCCCGTTCGCCATCGGCGCCGCATGGGCTCGGTCTCCGGTGCTGCATGGCTCTTGGTGCTGCGACTCCTGCGCGGCAGCGAGCACGCCTACCCGATCACCCTCTCGTCGCTGATCGTGCTCTACGTGGCCATCGCGCACGCCGGCGGAAGCGCAGCCTTGGGCATCTTGGCATTCGCGGTGATTGTCGGGAACGCGAAGGCAATCGGCGAGAGGGTCGGTCTCACGGGTCAGGGCGGCTTGGGCGAAGACGTCCGCGGTTTCCACCGGCAGATGACCTTCATCATCAAGTCGTTCTTCTTCACGTTCATCGGGGCGATGCTGGGCCCGCCGCTGGGGCTCATCGCAGTCGGTATCCTCTTGGGGGCGCTGCTGCTCGCCGCGCGGGTGCCCGCCGTTCGGCTCGCGACGCTGGGCACCGACCTCAGCGCTCCAGAGAAGGTCTTGGTCACCGTGTCGCTGCCCCGGGGGATGGCTGCTGGAGTGCTCGCAACGTTGCCCTCCGCCGCGGGTGTTCCGGCGACCGACCAGCTGCCGACCGTGGTATTCGCTGCGGTGTTCACCACGATCCTGGTTTTTGCGGTGGGGTTCCCGTGGACGCGACGCCGAGTGCCAGCGCCAACCGAGCAACCTGCTCAGCCGGCAGCACCTGCCTCGGCAGGCAGTTCGACTCGGCAGGAGACACTGCCGCTCCCACCGCCCGACGAGTCCCGCGCCGACTGAGCCCGTGCGCCATGCGACGCCTGCCGACTTGCGCTGCAGGCGCATTGCGCTAAGGGGTGGTTGGGTGCCGAGACGCGATGTCTCGGCAGGACGAATCGTGAATGGTCGGGCCGCCGTTCTCTCGAAGGCGCAGCACCCATGTCCGTTCCCTCCAACCCCATCCTTCGACGACCTGCAGTCTGGGTCGCGACCACCGCCACATTCGTAGCGCTCGACTATGCCAGCGGTCCGTTCGTGCAAGTCCCCGTGTTCTTCGCGCTGCCGGCTGCGCTGGCGGGATGGTACGGTGACGCCCGCTGGGGCGTCGCGCTGGGCATCGCAGCGCCGACCGCACGGCTCGGCTTCTACTCGCTGTGGTACGCCCCGTACTCGCCGCTGGTCGCCATGCTGAATGCCGTCGCGAGTGCGGCCGTCGGCTGTGCGCTGGCGGTGCTCGCGGCTCGCGCTGCCAGGACGCGCACCCTCGAGCAAGAGGTGCGCACGCTGGAAGGCATCCTGCCAATCTGCAGCTTCTGCAAGCAAATGCGTGAGCCCGACGGATCGTGGGTCCGCCTCGAGCAGTACATCTCCCAGCGTGCGCCGGCAGAATTCAGCCACGGCGTCTGCCCGACCTGCGCCGAGGAGCATTCCGGCCCATACCTTCGCGGGCTCGCGGCGAAAGATCGTTGAGCGATGCTCCTCTGCTGCGACTCGGGTGGCGCCGTGACGCGCCTCCCGACAGCTTCAGGATCTCGTCACGGGACCACAGCTTTCGTGCTCTTGGTGTGCTGGGTCAACAGCACCAAGTAGCCGTAGACGCCCCGTCGTGCCGAATGCTTCTTGCCCGGCGCCAGCGCGAGCATCGAGCCTGGGCCGAGTTGGGGCGATGGAGTCCACGGAGCGATTGTTCTGACATGAAAACGTTGCGCGAACGGTCTAGCTGGCGCCTCCGCGCGTGGTCCCCATCGGCTTCGGGCGGCGCCTGTCTCGGAGCGACGGCGCTTCTGGCGTCTCGAACTCCGGAGGTGGACCGCGCAAGGCGCAGGAGCGGATCAGCGTGCTTCCAGGAGCTCGAAGCACGCGGAGTCTGCACCGGCCCCGCGCCGCGCTCTCCGAGGAGCAGCCCGCCGCCAAGAGCGCGGCCGGCGCGCCGGCGCCGAGCGTCGTGAGCACGATGCCGTGAAACAGTCGGCGCAGCCTCAGCTCCTGTTACCAGACCGAGGCGCAGATGTAAGATGAACGGGGGGTGGTTTGGTGAGCTGACCCGTCTGAACGTCGAATCGGCTGCCGTTGATGAGCGAGCAACGAGCGGAGCAGTCCCGATTCGCCTCCCGGCGCCATCCTTTTCGGCACTGGCAGAATCCCGACGGCGGGACCTTGATCGACTCCGGTCGCGTCGTTCGCGACGGCAAGGCGACCTTCTTCGAGCCATGCGGATCGAGCTGCGGAAACGGGCGCCTGGTCTACGTAGCGCACCCGATGGGCAAGCCACCGAGCTCGTCGCGGTAGCGCCCAACGCCGGCCAGGACGCGGTGTTCGAGAACCTCTCCTACGACTAGCCGAAACGCATCAGCTATCGCCGCACGTCACTGGGCCTGTCAGTCCGCATCGAAGGAGCGCGGGGCGCACGCGTAGAGGAGTACGAGCTCTCGCGGGTCCTCCTGGGCGAGCCGCACTGATGTCGGAGAGCCCGCCGCGGGCCAGTCTGTCGTGTCAGTACGTGGTCGCGCTCGAGTCGTTCCCGATCGCGTACCTGGGCGGCGGAAACGAGACCCAAGGGCAGCCGCCACTTGCTCCCGGCCCGACAACGGGCGAAAACTACGGAATGGCCGAAGGCACCGCCCCGAAGCCCGGCGATGTGCTGGCCGGCAAGTACCGGGTCGATCGCGTGCTGGGCGAGGGCGGCATGGGCGTCGTGGTGGAGGCCACGCACACCGATCTGGACCAGCGGGTCGCATTGAAGTTCATGCACGCCAACCTGGTGGAGGTGGGTCTGGATCGCTTCATGCGGGAGGCGAAGGCCGTCGCCAAGCTGAAGGGCGAGCACGTTGCTCGCGTCATGGATGTCGGTCGGCTCGAAGACGGCTCGCCCTACATCGTGATGGAGTTCCTGGAGGGCGAGGATCTCGGGGACTTGCTCGAACGTCGAGGGACACTCCCGCTACAAGAGGCGGTCGACTACGTGCTGCAGGTCGCCATGGCCCTCGCCGAGGCTCACTCACGCGGCATCGTCCACCGTGACATCAAGCCCCGCAACGTGTTCTTGACGCGCAAGGCGGACGGCACGCCGCTGATCAAGGTGCTCGACTTCGGCATCTCGAAGCTCACGAACACCCCCACCGTCGACGACGCCTCCACCCACACCGGCGCGGTGCTGGGGTCGCCCAAGTACATGTCGCCGGAACAGACCCGGTCGAGCAAGAACGTGGACGTCCGAACCGACATCTGGTCGCTGGGCGTCGTGCTCTACGAACTCTACACGGGTCGGCTGCCGTTCCTGGCCGAGACGCTTCCGGACATGTTCGTGGCCATCTTGCACTCCGAGTTCGAGCCCCCCAGCAAGGTGGTGCCGGGGACGCCGCCGGGCCTCGACGAGGTGTTGCAGCGCTGCCTGGCCAAGAAGCCGGCGGAGCGGTACCCGAGCATGGCG
>JAXLYN010000055.1:0-59638 GCA_046351435.1 Polyangiaceae bacterium | reverse complement strand
CATCGAGCTCGCGAGGTACCACCTGCGCAAGGGCAACCGGCGCCTGGCGCGGCGGCTCTTGACCGGCGAGTTGCTCTTCGTGGCCATGGTGGTCACGCTCGCCGTCTTCGTCGATTGGCGTGCGGCGCTCGTCGTATTCGGCGTTCCTTTTCTGGCCGCGCGCTGGCTGATGATGTGCGGCAACTGGGCGCAGCACGCGTTCGTCGACCCGATGGCGCCCGAGGACCCGTACCGAAGCGCGATCACGTGCGTCAACACTCGCTACAACCGGCGCTGCTTCAATGACGGGTACCACATCGGTCACCACGAGACCCCCACGCGCCACTGGACCGAGATGCCGACGGACTTCGAGTCCAAGCTCGACGTCTACCGCGACCGGAGCGCGATCGTCTTCGACGGCATCGACTACTTCCAGGTCTGGGCGCTCTTGATGCTGAAGCGCTACCGCACGTTGGCGAAGCATTTCGTCGATCTCTCGGACACGCCCCGCTCCGAGGCACAGATCGTCGAGCTTCTCGAGTCCCGGACGCTGGCAATCGTCGACCGGCGCGGCGCTCGCTGAGCTGTGGCGCTGAACTCGCGACACGCTCGCGGGCGACACGCTACACGGTCCGACGCTCGGCTCGCGGCCTGGTCGAGCTGGAGCGAAATGGCCGGCCATTGGCCGGGCCAATCGCGGCCTCCTCGTGGGCTTCGACGCCGGCTCGCTCGCGCTTTTCACCGTTTGCTCGGCGGCATGCGCTTTGCCAGCGTGGCTCTACGTGTCGGCCGTGTCCTCGACCATCCAGGCTGGAGCCGCCTGAAGGAGAAGCATGCCTCCGCTGACTCCGAGGGCTGTAGACTGCTCCCTCACGTTCGAAGAGCTTCTCGGACCGAGGCACATGACGAAGCAAGGCTCCCCCGCAGCCGGCGCGACCACCGTCGAAGAGGCTCAGCTTCGATCCGGCGCCGACGTCGAGCCTCTGCCAGGCTGCGTGCTGTTCGTTTCGAATCAGCGGCCTCGTCACGAACCCTACCGCTTGGATGCCAGTGGGCTGACCTTTGGACGCTCCGTCGCCCAAGGAGTCACCCTCGACGACTCCCTGACATCGAGAGAGCACGCCCACGTGGCGTGGCGCGACGGTGGCTTCGTCGTGCGGGACCTCGGCAGCCGCAATGGAACCTTCGTCGACAGCAAGCGCCTGCACGGCGAAGTCGAAGCGCCATCTGGCAGCATCGTGCGCCTCGGCGGCTCGTTGCTGCTGCTCACGAACGACGTGAGGCCGCTGGTCTTGGACTCGGTGAGCCTGCAAGGCAAGATGGTGATAGGTCCTGCGGTCCGCGAAGTCCTGCGCGCCACCGCCCGCGCCGCCGCCCACGGCAAGACGCTGCTCGTCACGGGGGAGACGGGCACGGGCAAGGAACTCGTCGCCCGCTATTTTCACGATCAAGGACCGAGAGCTCGCGGACCTTTCGTCGTCGCGAACTGCGGCGCGATCCCCGAAGGCGTGGCCGAGAGCTTGCTCTTCGGCTCGCGCCGCGGTGCGTTTTCGGGAGCCGTCGACGCGGCGGGTATCGCCCAGCGCGCCCACGGTGGCACTCTGTTCTTGGACGAGATCGCCGAGCTGCCCCTGGCCATCCAAGTGAAGCTGCTCCGCCTCCTCGAATACGGTGAAGTGCAGCGCGTCGGCGGGGACAGGCCCGAACAGGTGGACATCGCGATCTGTGTCGCGACCTGGCGTGACCTGCGGGCCGAGGTGGGCGCCGGGCGTTTTCGCGAAGACCTCTACTTCCGCGTTGGCCGGCCCGACGTCAGGCTGCCGCCGCTCCGCGAACGTCGCTACGAAATCCCGTGGCACGTGGCCGACGAGCTGGGCGACGGCATCCAAGCCAGCGCCGGCTTCATCGAGGTGTGCGCGTTGCGACCTTGGCCTGGCAACGTGCGGGAGCTCCGGGCCGAGACGCGGCGCTCGGCCGCGCTCGCCGCCGAAGCCGGACGCTTGGTCGTGGCAGCCGAGGATCTCGACGCGCGGGCCGGAACCGAGCTCGGCGGCGCTACCACGACGGAGCCGCCCCGAGACGAAATTGCTCGAGCGCTCGCCGAAGAAGGGGGCAACGTGACCCGCGCCGCTCGCCGGCTCGGCATCCATCGGAACAAGGTGCGGCGCTGGCTCGAGCGCCACGCCTTGGACCCCAAAAAGCTGCGCTGAATCGCCACCGCGCCTCGGATGCTCGGTGGAGGAGTAGAATGGTCGACTGCCGTGGATTGGTCCGAAGGGCTCTTGGTCGCCGAGCGCTACCGCCTGCTCGAGGTGGTGGGCAAGGGAGGTATGGGCGCCGTCTGGCGTGCCCGTCACGTCTCCCTCGAGTGTGACGTCGCGATCAAGCAGATCTCCGAGCGTTGGCTGGGAACGGACAAGGCCGTAGCGCGCTTCCTACAAGAGGGTCGCACCGTTGCGTCGCTCAAGAGCCCCCACGTGGTCCAGGTGTTCGACCACGGCGTCGAGAAGGGAGTTCCCTACATCGTGATGGAGCTCCTTCACGGCGAGAGCCTCGGCGCGCGGCTCTTGCGAGAGCACACGCTCTCGCAGGCCGCGACTCTGCGCATCATCGTGCACGTAGCCCGAGCGCTCTCCCAGGCTCACGACGCCGGCATCGTCCATCGCGATCTGAAGCCCGACAACGTCTTCTTGATACACAACGAGGACGAGGAGATCGCCAAGGTCATCGACTTCGGCGTCGCCAAACTCGGCGTGGATTCGTCGACGCCGCTCGGCGTGGAGACCGCGAGCGGCGCCTTGGTCGGCACGCCCTTCTACATGAGCCCGGAGCAGACGCGCGGTCGCGGTGTCGACCACCGCACGGATCTCTGGGCCCTCGGCGTCATCGCGTTCGAATGCCTGACCGGTCGTCGGCCGTTCGCCGGTGACACCGTCGGAGACGTGGCCGTCAGCATCTGTTCCGACGCCATCCCGAAGCCGAGCGACTACGCCGAAGTACCCGAAGCGTTCGATGCTTGGTTCCGCCGCGCGGTGCGGCGACAACCCGAAGACCGATTCCAGTCGGCCCGGGAAATGTCCGCCGAAGCTCGCGAGGCTCTGGCTTCGAATCCAGACGATCCGATGCCGACGCGTGCAATCGCGCCTGCGCACGCGGAGCGTCGTGTGTCACGCTCGGCCGAGACGCTGCCAGCCGACACGGCGGCGGCGGCCAGTGCCCCTGCGACGCTCGGCGGACTCCAGAGCCAAGCCGAGCGGCGTTCCCGCGCAGCGCTGCTACGCAGCCCGAGCGTACGCTGGGCGAGCGCCGCGGTCGCCCTCGTCGGAGTGTCCTTGGTGGTGGTCGCGTCCCGGCAGGCACCGAAGTCCGAGCCAGCGGTCACGGCGCCCAGCGTGGCGCGTGAGCTGAGCGCACCCGTGGTGGTGCCAGAGCCGGCACCTCCGAGCGCGGCTTCGTCGGGAGCGCCGGTGCGGAACGAGGCCGCTCCCCCTGCCTCCGCCGAGAAGCCTCGCGCCACCAAGAGCGCTCCGACCACGCCGCGTCCCGCTCCTTCGGTCGCGTCGGTGCCGAGCGCCGCCGCGCAGGCCAAAGAAGTGAAGAAGGACGTGCTCAGCTTCTGATCAAAAGGCTCGACGAAAGGCCACGGAACCCGGAGCTACCACCAGCGCGGAGCTCGCTCGGTCCGAGCGCGGCGCGAAGAGCAAGATCCCCGTGCCCGTGCCCACGAGCAACCCCCCGAGAGCCCAACCCACGTTGCTGACGAGTTTGTCGCGGTCGTAGGCATCGACGCGGGACCGCTGTTCGGCGGGGCAGGACGATCCCTCGCACTTGCCCTCCAGCGTGTCGGCTTTGGCGCGCGCGCTCGCCCAGAAGTAGCCGCCGACGCCGAGCCCGACACCGCCCGCACCGAGCGCGACCCAGCCGATGGTCGGCCAGGCGCTGCGGGACGAGGCGGGCTTCGGCGGTGCGTCGAGTCGAGCCGGTGTCTTCCGAGGCGGCGGCGGTGGGGGCGGAGGACGCACGTCGGGGAACTCGAAGGACTCCGTCTGCTTCTGTCCTTCACCGAGCGTGAAGCGCCGCTCTTCGCTCTTCGAACCGCGCCGGAGCGCGAGCACGTGCTCGCCAGGGTCGATGGGTACCCCTCGATGCGACGAGCGTCTTCGGGGGCGGTTTCGAGTCGAGCTCCAGTTCGAGCTTCTCGGGCGGAGCACCTCTCACCACCACGCCGCGCCCGGCGAGCCGGGGGGGGAGCGCGCGCGCCGCCGCCGCCGCTTCGGTCTGGGCGTTTTTCTGCGCCTCTTGAAAGGCCGCGGAGAGCGTCGGGTCGATCTGCATGCCGGTGGCTCGACGGTAATGCTCGGCCGCCTCCACCCAGCGCCCGAGCTTCTCCAGGCTCTTGCCCGTGAGAAGGGCCAGCGTCGGCACCTGCATGAGGGAGAGCGCGCGTTCGAACTTCTCGACCGCTGCGGCGTGGTCGCCGGTCTCGGCGAGCGCCACGGCCTCCTCGCCCAGGCGCCGCGCCGCACTCCGCGTGGCGTCGTCCATCGGTTCGCCCCACGCGGTCCGGTGACCTCCCACGAGCGCGAGCGCCGCGAGCAGGCCGAAAGCGCGTCGCGTCTTCACTTCGCCCACCTCATCAGGCTGCCTCCCGGACCGGGCGGCGAGACGCCGCCATTCAACCAGTAGATGGCGTTCGCGTCCGCGGCCAACGTCATTGGGCTCGCCTGTTCCGTCGCGATCGTATCCACCGCGCCGCCCCCCACGGGCATGCGTCGGATGGCGCCGGATGGGTAGAGGCTCGTGCCGAACTCGGCCCAATACAGGAAACCTCCGTCGACGGTCATCGAGCTCACGTTGGTGGCGTTGGTGAGCGGAGTGGGGCTGGAGCCAGAGCCGCACGTCGTGAGGTCGCAGGACGCGATGGTCGGCGCGGGTTGGGTGAGAGCCAGGTAGATGCGCTGGTCGTCCAACGCGAAAGACGTGTCCGTGAGGCTACCCGTGACTTGTGTGACCTTCGACGAGTCATTCTTGGGAACGCGCCAGAGCGAACTACTCTGAGTCGTCCAGAACACGAAACCCTGTCCCACGTCGACCCGGCGGCTCGCGATGCCTTCCTCCTTGCCGTACGTGGTCTTCAGCGCACACCCCGTGGTGTCACAGCTCGATGCCCAGACTCCGTCGCCGAAGAAGAGCTCGGCGCCGTCGACGCGAAAGCGCACGATCTGATAGGGCGACGACGTCAAGACTTGCGGGTTGGTCGAGTCCGCGAGCGGACAGCGCTTCAAGCTTCCCGGAGTGAGATTGGTGCTCCAGTAGAGATGGTCGGCGGCGACGTGGAGATCGTACGTTTGCTCGCCCGGAACGAACTCGACTCGCGCTTCGTTCGCGGTGCCGCACCCGGCGAGCGGGCAGCGATAGATCGCAGGCGGCTCCGAGTTCGAGAAGTAGACGTCCGCGTCCGAGAGCGCGAAGCCGATGCCATAGCGGAGCCCCTGGGCGGCGAACACCACGGGCTGGCACTTCCCGTTCACGCAAGCGCCGCCCAAGCAGTTCTTGCCCGCGCAATGGTCCGGTCCCGAGTCGCCACCCGTTCCGCCCGAGCCCCCGCTCGGCGCCCCGCCTCCGGCCACTGACCCTGCGCTGCCGCCCGAACCCCCGCTGGAAGCGTCGCCCGACGCTCCAGCCGCTCCGTCGGCGCCGTTCTCCACGACGAAGTCCGGGAGACACGAGACGGTCAGGAGCGTGGCAGCGAGCATCGCTGCGAACGAGCGCATCCTCGTCAGGCTACGCCGCGCTGCGCAGGCTGGCTAGCGGTGGCCGTCAGCCGGAGACCAGCCGGCCGGTGCGGTAGTCCTCGAAGGCTTGGCGGATCTCGTCGTCGGTGTTCATCACGAACGGGCCGCGACGCGCCACCGGTTCGTTGAGCGGTCGCGCCGCGAGCAGGAGCCCGCGGCCCGAGCTCGCGCGGCACCCCACGGCGACGAGCTCACCCGAGCCGAGCACGGCCAACTCGCCCTCGCGCACTTCGCGCGACCCCGAGCCGACGTCGAGCGCCCCGGCCACCACGTAGAGGAAGGCCGTGTGCTCCGGCGGCAGCTCGTGCGAGAAGCGCCCGCCGCGTTCGAGCTTCACGTCGAGGAAGAGCGGTTCGACGTCGATCCCCTGCACTGGCCCCACGATGCCGCCGGCGTTTCCGGCGACCACTCGGACGTTCGCGTCGTCCACTGCGCGGGTCTCGATTCTCTCGCCGGCGATGTCTTGATAGCGAGGCGCACGCCACTTGCTTCGCTTGGGGAGGTTCACCCAGAGCTGGTAGCCCCACATGAGGCCGCGCTCTTGCTTCGGCATCTCCGAATGGACGATGCCGCGCCCCGCCGTCATCCATTGGGCGCTGCCCGGTCCGAGCCGGCCGTGATTGCCGACGCTATCCCGGTGTTCCATCGCCCCTTCGAGCATGTAGGTGACGGTCTCGAAACCCCGGTGGGGATGATCGGGGAAACCGGCGATGTAGTCGTTGGGGCTGTCGGAACGGAACTCGTCGAGCAGGAGAAAGGGGTCGAGCAGCGGCAGCGCGCGCCCTCCGAGCACGCGGTTCAGCCTCACGCCGGCGCCGTCGACGGTGGGCTCGGCCCGAATCACCTTCGCGACCTCACGCACGTTGCGCGGCGCCGCTGTCGCCGCCGTAGGCGTCGGGTCTTTGCGCGACAACAGGACCGCACCGACCGGCACCGAGGCTGCGGCACCGAGCAAGAGACGACGGCGGGAGACGCTCATCTGCTCCGAGCGTAGCTCAAAAAGGGCGAAGGCGAATCCATTGGCCGAGGGCGGGCTCCAACCGGCGAAGACCATGAAGCTCTACGACTTCCAGTGCAATCAATGTGGGAAAGAGTTCGAAGACCTGGTGCGCGAGCTCTCGGAAGCGCGCTGCCCCGCCTGCGCGTCCGACCAGGTGACGAAACAGCTTTCCACGTTCGCCATCGGTGGTGGGAGCCGGAGCGAGGTGCGGAGCTCCGGTGGCTGCGGTACCGGCTTTTGCGGTACCGGCGGCTGCGGGCTCTCCTGAGCTCAGTGCCAGGCAGCGCCCAACCACAAGAGCGCGAAGAACAGCGCCACGCCGACCACCGGTAACAGCGCCAGCGCGGCGAACACGAACGCCACGACCGCGCCGCCGCGCTTGCCCTTCCGAAACAGGGACACGCCCACCCACGCCGAGGCCACCGCGGCTGCGAGGGCAACGGCGCCGAACGCGCCCACCATCAGGTTCTCGACGTCGGAGTTTCGCATCGCTCAGTTGGGGCACGCGGGGTCTTCGAAGTGGAGCGTCATGCTGATGGCGTCCACCCGCGGCGTGTCGGCCGCCGAAGCGCTCACCGTGAGCAGCACACCAAACTGGGAATCCATGGCGTTCGCAGCCGAGATGGACGTCGCACCCCACAGCTCGGTGGCCGAGCCGTATTGGGTCAGTTGATCGCCCGTGCTCCAGGCAGTGGCCTTGGCGAGATTCGCCGACTGCGCGCTGCCCTTGATCAGAAGCTTCACCTCTTGGTCCTTGAGCGCCGAACTCGAGCTCGCAGCCGAGCGCTCGATCTTCACTTCGACGCCCTTCACGACGGCGGCGGCGGGCAAGCTGAAATCGAACACGGACGCCTTGAGTTGACTCGTCGCCTTGCCCGCGGCGACGGCAGCGGTGGTGGTCGCCCACTGATCGTCCGAAACCCGCGCGGCGTCCAAATTGGTCCAACTCGCGGCGCCCGTCACCTTCTGCTCGAAGACCACTCCCGCGGTGCGCGTGACCGATTGCTGCTTCGTGCAGCCGCACTCTCCGAGCTTGCCCCCTCCGCCGCAGGTGAATGGTTTCTGGCAGTCACAGCTGACCTTGGAGCCGCAGCCGTCGTCGAGCACACCGCACTTGGGAGACAGGCTCGAGCACGTGGTCGGAAAGCAGCTCCCGTCCGGGCCGCCGTCTTTGCCACCGACTCCGGAATCCGAGCTCTGGCTCCTGTGGCGGCACAAGCCGTCGGCGAAACACGTCATGTCGTCGGGGCACTCGTCGGCGCCGCCTTTGGGGTCGCACCGGAACAACGCGTCGTTGAACGAGTCGTCGACAACGCAGCTCGCGGCTCCAGCCAGCGCGAGCAACGTCGCTGCCAAGCTCGGTACGCGAGACTTGCGCACGGACTTCCGACACCCGAGTGAAGCGGACAAGAGGGCGTGTCATCGTAGCGCAGAATGCCTCCCGCTCACCAAGTGCGCGGGGGGGCGTGCTATCGTCCACGCGAGCCGTGGAGCCCGTTCGTAGCCGTTTGGTGTGGGGTGCGGCCGCGCTGCTCGCAGCGTGCGCAAATACGGCGGGGCGCGCCGAAGGCCCCCGTGCGCGACCGCGCGCGACCGAGGGTGAGCTCCAGGTGTTCGTCGAGGGTCCGTGTCCGAAGCTCTCGGTGGAGGCCGCCGGCGACCGGCGTTTCCTGGTCTATGGTGATCACGGCCGGGTGCTCGCGGGATGGATGCCGGGTGATCGCGTCGCGAGCGCCGAGTCCATCGCGGAGCTCCGCGGAGGTCGCGTGTTCCGTCGCCCTTCCCTCTTGGCTGGCCTGCCGCGCGACGCGCGGGGTTGGGTGAATGGCGAGCTGACCGTGGGCGGGACTGCGGCCGACCCATGGCTCGTGCGCACGACCGTGCGCTACAGCCTGGTCCATCGCGGTCCGCTGTTCGAACGCTCGCCCGAGGGCTATCGCTCCAGCGGCGAGCGTTGGGAGCCGAGTGACGAACCCCGTCAGCGTACCCAAGGCGGCTCGCTCGCTTCCGATGGAGTTCCCGCATCGCGAGCTCTGCAGCGAAGAGCTCGACTTCGTTCCCATCACCTGGGCGAGCACGCCGGAAGGAGGCCTCGTCATTGCGGGTCGCTGCGACGACGACAAGGCTCCGAACTACACGGTGACGACGCTGGTCGCCGCCATCGGATCGCCGGGCGCCCAGCGCTGGCGCGCGACGTTGCTCCCCGGCGCCGAGCGCCTCAGCGGCATCGTGAACGTGAGTCTGGCCGCGGCGAGCGAAAAGGAGATCTACGCGACGGCGTGGGAGCCGTTCCGCGAGCCCGCCGAGCGCCAAGCCTACTTGGTGCGCTTCGACGGCAAGACCTGGCAGCCGATCGAGACCGGGCTCCGCGGTGGCTTGCTCGGCGTCGCCTGCGACGGCCGCGGAGGGCTCTGGGTGACGAACGGCGAAGCCTTGCATCGCAGGCACGACTCGGGGTTCGAGCGCGTGGCGCTGCCGCCCCTGCGTTTTGCCGCGCCCGACACGCGGCTCCACTTGCACCGCGTCCGTGCGTTCGACGGTGAGCTTTGGGTCGAAGGGTCCTACACGCTCCGGCGGTCGGATCAGCGGGGCGTCGAAAACGCCAGCGTGCTCTTCGGCACGCGACGAGCCGACGCGCCGCTCTTCTGCGATGCCAAAGAAGAGGCCGACCTCGCCTTGTACGAGGCTCAGCCATGAAGTTTCGATGGGCCCTTGCCCTGCTGTTCGCCCCGTGCGCGGCTGGGGCGAATCCCCCGCGCTACGCCGTGTGCCACGAAGAGATCCACGTCGAGCTGCCGAAGCCGAGCGCAGAGCCTCGCGCCAAATCACCGGATGACTGGCTGTCGCTGCCGCGCCGCCGGCCACCGCGACTCGGTGCGGCCAAGCTGGAGGTGTTCGAGGTGGCGGAGGTCGACCCCATGCCGTCGCGGCGGAGCGCCAGCACGAAGCCTGCGTTGGTCCGCCCCGAGGAGCCCCCGGTCGTCGCCATCGAGAGCCGCAACAACTGGTATTGCATCGGCGTGCCGCGCGGCACACCCGGGATCCTGCGCACCATCGGCGCCGCGCCCGGCACGCGCTTCTACGGTCACCCGTACGTGCAGTCCTGGCGGCAAGAGAACATGGAGGCCGCCGGCGACCTCGGTATCAGCAAGGCCACGAGCCTGCTCCGGCGCGAGCTCGATCGCCCCATCCCGAAGAACGACGAAGCCTGGCACGTCGGTGAGCTCGAGCGCAGCAAACACGCTGCAGCGCGCGCGCTGGCCGACCTGGGAGACACGGCGTCTGCCCCGCGCGTGCTCGCGTTCTTGCGCAGCCTCGAACGCGACGGCTTCAACTTGTGGCGCGACACGCTCGACAGCCTCGCGCGCCTCGATCCCGCTCTCGCCCAGAAGTACGCCCTGGAGCTCCTCGAGCGTTCGCTGAAAGACCCGGAGATCCACTCGCGCAACGTCACGCTTCATCGCGACGTGTTGCCGCTCGTCACCCAATCGTCGCCGGGCGCGCTCGCCACGCTGAGGAAGGCATCCGGGATGCTGACGAAGGACAGCGTCGCCATCCCCCATGGCGGTGAGGGTTGCATGTTCCTGGCGGCCCGCGTGCGCCTGGGGGACCAGGAGCTCGCGCGGGAGCTCCGTGCCGAGCTCGGCGTCGACTCGCTCTCCACCCAGCGTGGCGTCGAGTGTTACTCCACGCTGATGCCGGCGCTCTACCCGGGCAAAGATGCGAGCGAGGCCGACGTGTGGATGCACCGGCACCGCTACGAAGCGTTGCTCGATTGGCTCGAGGCGGTGCGCAACGCACCCGCGGACGCCACGCTGACGAAGACCAAACAACGCGTGCTCGACTGGCTCCGCAAGCGTTCGAAGGAGCCCGACGTGGCCGGCGACCGCACGCGAAACGACTTCATCCCGAGCAAGCGCGCGCTGCATCTCGCGGCTCTGGCGGCGCTCGGCGACGCGACCGGTCAGAAGCAGCTCGAGGCGCTGGTCGCCGATCCCAAAGACGACGGCATCGCGCCCTGGATCGCGGCAAGCCATGCGATCTCGCTGGAGCTGCCGCGGGCCCGCGAGCTCGCCGCGATTCGTTTGCGCATCGCCATGCAGCAACACATGCGGCGCTTCTCTACCGAATCGTGGCCCCACCGCGGAGGCCACGTCATCACCGAGCACGGCCGCGTGGTGGAAGCGTTGGCCGAACGCGGCGACGAGAACTGGGTCCTGGGCCTGCTCGACCGCGAGGGGTTCACGCGAGAGCTTTCGATCTATCTCTTGGCGCGCAAGGCGCCCGCCAACGCCTGCGCCATCGTCGCCGAGGCCTCGCGGGGCGCCACGGACGACGCCGTGGACGACGCGCTCTGGGCCCTCAGCCTGTTGGGGGATCGCTGCCGCGACGCGGTGCAGAAGCTCGTCCACGATTCGAACGCACCGCCCCACGTGCGTGGCATGGCCAGCGAGTATCTCGCCATGTTGCGCGACCCGAGCGTGCCCGGGCTCCGCGAGCAGATGGGCAGCGATCGGCGCTTTTCGCCCGCGCTCGCGCGCGCGGGCATCATTTACCGCGCGCCGGAGTGATTGGACGCCGGCGCCCGAGCACCTTGCGCACGAGCTCGACGCGAGAGGCCGCTCCGAAGCGCTCCAGCAGCGCCGCGACTTGATTGTCCACCGTGCGCACCGAAGTGCCGCGGCGTGCGGCGATCGCGCGATTGGTCTCGCCACGCAAGACACCTTCGAGCACTTCGGCGAGCGCTTTGGGCAGACCGGTGGTCTCCGTTCGCGCCTCGTCCCACGAAAGCAGCACCCACTCGTCTCCGGGCGGACCTACGCTCATGGCTTCGAGATCGCGCGGCGGACGCCCGCGCAGCGCCGCGAGCCGTAACGCTTTGGGCTCCGCGCGGCGCCTGCGCTCAGCCACGGCTCGGCTCTCGTAATAGCGGTGCGATCACTCGCACGAGCTCCTCGGGGGAACCGAGCCTCAGCTTCTGGATGGCGCTCCGCGTGGTCCTCGCCGACGCGCTGAGGCTCAGCCCGAGCTCGTAGGCGATGAACTTCTGCGAATGGCCGAGGGCCGTGAAGTAAGCGCACGCCGCCTCGTTGGTCGTGAGCGCCGAAAGACCGCGGACCTGGGCCGGGTTCTTCCGCGCGAAGAGCAGCCGTTTCCCGTCCCGCTCGACGCACTCCACCAGGGTGTATTTGCCTTCGACCAACGCGCGCCAGATGGCTACGGCTTCGTCGGGCGAACGACGCCGGAGCGGTCCGCGCGCGCGCTCGGCGCGGAGCACGGCGTCGATCAGAGTTTCTTTCTCCCCGGCGGCGCTCCGCGTCGCGTGCAGCAGCTTCCCCGCAGGGCTCACCACGGCGTCCGCCCCTTCGCTCGGATCGGGCGCGCGAAGTCCACTCCGCAGCCGGACCATGGCCGCGAAGTGCGCCATGAACATCTCCACCGCGCGCCGCCGATCGGGGTGGATGGCGCGCCGTTCACTCGCCAGCGCCACGAACGCCGCGCGATGCCGACCCGTGCCGGAGAACACGAAGTCCGCGAGCGGCGGTCCCGAAGCTCCAGGCCCGGCGAGCTCGAGATACTCTGCTTCGGTGAACCCCGTGCGTTTGGCGTTCTCGCGCATGACCGCCGGGCCGTGGCTTCGCACGCGCCCGAGGGGCAAGTGCACGAGCGCGGTGGCTCTGGGAGAAAACACCTGGTTTAGCCGCGCGAGCTGCGCTGGCCACTCGGGCGCGCCATCTTCCGCGATGCACATCCTCGGCGCTTTGCCCTTGGCCTCGAAGTGCAGGGTGTACGCCAGGCGCCCGCGGCCGAGGTCGAGCGCGCGTGTCGACTCCACGATGCGCTGGAGCCACGCCGCCTCATCCGATTCCCACGCCGAAGTTGCCTCGAGCAATCCCACCGGATCGAAACGCTGCATCTGACCGGGAGCCTAGGGGCTCGGGTCCGGCGCCACAATTACCTAGCGACTTCGCGCGCTGCCTCCGGCGGCGTTCGAGGCCATGCGTCGCCTGCGCCCTGCAGTGATCGCCTTCTTGTCTGCCACCGTGCGTCTCCCCTCCGCCTGCGGCGACGACTCGCCCGCCGGCACCGACCAGAAGGCCAAGCCGGACGCTGGCCGTGGCGACGCGGCGCCGGACCAAGACTCGGCCTCGGACGCGGGCGCCGACGTCGCGCCGGACGGAGCCGCGTCGCTCCCCGACTTCGATCCCACCCAGGGCAGTTTCAGCGACGCCCGCGGCAAGGTCGACGCGCTCCTCTCCGTCGCGCGCAAGGCCGAGGTCGGCGCGCCCGATCGATTCTTCCCGCTGCGCGACCCGCTCCTGATCGCGAGCGCCGTGAGCGAGGTGTTTCGCGAGCAGTCTTCCAACACGTGTACCTCCAGCCAATACGGCTGCCCTTCGGCCACCCAGGCCAAGCAGCTCCTGACCGAGTACCAGGCCAACAAGGCGCTGCTCGGCGCGGGCCTGAAGAAGGTGCAGGCGGCGAGCCATGCTTGGGGGCGGATCGCCTTGGCCGCACAGCTGCTGTCGTACGGGAACCTGCTCGAACGAGCCAAAGCGCTCAGCGCCGACGACTTGAACGTGCTCTTGCCGGCAGCCAACACGCTGGCGACTGCCATGACGCTGACGACCGCTCCCGTGGGCGTCTACCCCGAGCTCGGCGCCAACGCCCCGCTCTATCAGTTCATGTTCGAGCAGATCCCGCCCGCACCGGCTCCGACGCCGGCGCACCTCGCCGCGGCCAACACGTTCATCGACGCGTTCGTGGCGCGGCTCGCGCCGAGCGCGACCGATGCGAAGACGGCGGCGGAGCAGCTGCTCTCCATCATCGTGCAAGGCATCATCGTGCAAGGCATCATCGTGCAAGGCATCATCGTGCAGGGCAGCGAGGCCGCGCAGGTCACCGAGTCGCTGAGCTATCTCGTGAAGGTGGGAAAGGCCCCCGACCCTGCCAAAGTCGACGGCTATCTCGGTGCCATCGACGAACTCCTGACCAAGGTGGCATCGAGCTCCGCCACAACGCAGGACTGGGCCAAATACGCGGCGACTGGCGACGAGTTTGCCGGGACCTTCGACTCCCCTTCCGGAGCGCTCGCTACCACCGTGCTCACGAGCCTCGCCAGCACTCCTGCCGAGACGGATCCGACCGGGCTCGAGAACGACCCCAACGTCTTCGAGAAGCTCCCGACCAGCGCGCTGCAACGCGAAGGTTGGGGGAGCCTGCTCTGGCTGTCTCCGTCCGTGAGCCTGCGGTTTGCCGGATATGCGCGGCCCGCCATCGGGGAACGACGCGCCCCCGTCGTGCTCCCGGCGGGAGTCGAGCTCGATCTTCCGGCCCGCGTCGAGACGGGGATCAGCGAGCCGGCCAAGCTCTACGTCAAAGACCCGATCGGCGATCTGACGCTGGCTTGGTACGGCTCCGAGTCCAGCGCAGCCTTCGATCACTTCGAGGTGCGCATCGAGAACGTGACCACCAAGAAGCGAGTGTTCCACGAGATCTATCGTCGAGCTGCCGACGAGAAGATCGCGACCCGGACGCGCGTGCGCGTCGACCCGTCGTGGTTCAGCGCGGGCTCGAACCAGCTCGAGCTTCAGGCCACGGCGGTGGACCGCCAAGGCCTGAGCTCCGGCATTGCGTGCGCGACGCTGACCGCCGAGGGCTCGGCCACGAGCTACACCTGGGGCTCGCCCGGTGCCGGCAAGTGCTTCGCCCGCGCCGTCGATCTCGGCGAGGCGCCGCTCTCGATGGGCGCCGCCGGTGTGGACGTGGTCATCGGGAGCTACCTCGGTACCCCCTTCCGCCCCACCTACTTCAACTCGACGACGAAGGTGCGCATCTACAACGATTCGGCCGCGGCGCGCCGCCTCCGCAGCTTGTTCAGCCCCGACTACAGCGAGATCCCCAGCGTGGATCTCTCCGTGGCCGGTCTCGCGCCCCTCGACACCGGAAGCATCCCGGCTGGCGGGTTCGTGGACCTCGCGCTTCCTGCCACCGCGCCCAAGGGATTCAACTTCCTCTTGTTCGACGCCGACAATGGACCGAAGTACCGCCTGCGCATCCAGGTGGGCTCGAGCCCGTATACGAAGCCCTGGTGAACTTCGCGGACCGAGCCGTCAATAGCCGGTCTTGCGAATGGCGTGATAGGCACTCGACGCCGTGCGAAGGCCCTTGGTGCAGCCCGCGGAACAGCCCTTGCACTCGTAGGCGTACATCGAGCCCCACGGGTCGCCGTGATGGTAGAGGAAGATGTGACCCGCACCGCCGCTCCGGTAGACCATGGCGTCACCGGCCTTCATCGAGCCTTGGGCGATGGTGCTCCACTGGGTCGTATCTTCGTTGAAGCTCGCGGTGGTGTACGGGTGTGAGTCCTTGGTGAGATCGGAGTTGCTCGACGGCACCTGCCAGATCTTGGCGACGTAGCCCGAGCAGTCGCCGCCGTAGCTCCCGGTGTGCGTGCAGTCGGGACAGCTTCCCGAGCACGAGCCTTTGTTGCTCGCGCTCGGGCCCTCGACCAGGAAGCGACCGTGGCCCCACCAATACGAAAAGCCCACACCGCTCTCGGCTCGAATCATGGCGAGGTCCCCGGGGCTCGAAGCGCCAGCGCTGCCGCCCGTCGCGGTTGCTGCGCCGGTGCCTCCCGCGCCGCCGCTCGCGCCTCCCGCGCCACCGCTCGCGCTTCCGCCGGCGCCACCGCTGCCGCAGGCGCAGTCGGCGGCACAGGTCGCGCAGCTCTCCGACACGGCATCGCACACGCCATCGCCACAAGTCGCGCCGGTGGTGCCGGCGCTCCCAGCGCTGCCTCCGACGCTCGTGGCCCCAGCGCCGCCTCCCCAACCGCCGCCGCTCGCCGGTGGAGGATCGGGAGTGAGCTCTTCGGGCGGAGCACCTGCTCCGCCGCCCACCGTTGCGCTCTCTTCCGGAGGGGCGTCGGTCGCTGCGCACGCCGTGAGCAGCGCGAGGAGAGCGAACGCGACGAGCTTCCCCTCACTCACAGTCATAGCGAGAGTAGCTTACGCCTTTTTCGGTGCGGAGGGCTTGGATCACGCCGCCTTGATCCAAGACCACCAAGTCTCGGAAGGACTCTTCGGGCATGGTGTTCACCGGCAGCGTGGCTCTGCCGACCGGGGCGCCCGTGGCCGGGTCGAGGCAGTAGAGCTCAATCTTTTCCGAGCTCTCCGAGGCCGTGACTTCAGCGGCAAAATAGATGACGCCCGCCAGGTCCGTGTCCAGGAGCTGGAGCGTCCGGACCGGTCCTTCGGTGCGGAGCTCCCTCGTGAACCGATGCTCCTTGGTCTCGCGATTCGTCGAAGTCACGTAGGTGCGGCCCGCCGCGGGCTCGATGATTCCGGCTTTCAGGAAAGACTGGCCGTCCCGACTCGGGCGACCGGGGATTTCGCTGCGCGGCTCCGCCGGCGCGCCGTCGGTGGTTCCGATCTTCACGAGCGGGCCGTGCTCGCGCTCGACGTACACGTCACGGCCGTCCACGAACACGCCCGTCACGCTCCCGATGTCGTCGATGCCTTCACCAGCGATGGGGAGCTTGCCCCGCAGGTGCCCCGACTCGTCGTAGACCGCGACCGCCTTGTCGGAGAACCGATCGAGCACCGCCGACGAACCGTCACGGCCGACGGCCAAATCTTCCGGATGCCCCACGTCGAGGCGCGTGGTCCCCTCGACGCTGCCGTCCGCCGCGCGGCGCACGAGGCGCGAATTCACGCCGTCGAGCACGGTCACTCGTCCCTGGGAGTCTGCCGCGAAGCTCATGGGCCCCATGGGGTTGCCCTCGTTCGGGCGCTCACGGCCGAGCTCGTCGCGTGCGCCGCCCCAATTCGCGCGAAACACCGCACCGCCGTTGGCGTTCGCACCGGGCCGCGGAGCTCGAGCCCGCGCCGGCGTTCGACTCGGCACGGCTGCGCTGGCCGTTTCCAGCCGAGCCTCGGGTTCTTCGCTGCGTGGCCCGGGCCGGCGCTTCTCCGACGAGGGCGCGCGCGTGGCGAAGAACAGCCCAGCGCCCAGCACGAGCACGAGCGCGAAGCCTGCCGTCTTCTTCATGTCGTGTGCCGTGAGCCCACCTGCCGTCAGTAACCCGCTCGCCGGATTGCGTGGTAGGCGCTCGTCGCGGTGCGATAGCCCTTGATGCAGCCGGCCGAGCAGCCTTTGCACTCGTAAGCGTACATCGAACCCCAGCCGTCACCGCTCGAATAGAGGAAGATGTGGCCCGAGCTACCACTACGGTAGACGAAGGCGTCGGCCTTCTTCGCGTTGCCCCGGGACACCGTGCTCCACTGGCTCGTGTCGTCGGCGAAGTCCGCCGTCGAATACGGGTGGGCGTCGCTCGTGAGGTCGGTGTTGTTCGAAGGGACCTGCCAGACCTTGGCGACGAAACCGGAGCAGTCGCCCCCGTAGCTCCCGCTGTGGGAGCAGTTCGGGCAGGAGCCCGAGCACGAGCCGGCGTTGCCGTTGGGACCCTCGGCGCGGAAGCGACCGTGGCCCCACCAATACGAGAAGCCCACGCCGGCCTGAGCGCGCGTCATCGCGGCCGTGATCTTGGGATCGCCAGTGGGGTCGGGCGTCGGCGTGGGCGCCGGATTCGGGTTCGAGCCGCCCGACGCGGCGCTGAAGTACTTGCTCGAGCTGTAGCCGACCGTTCCGGCGAAGTTGATGTTGTAGAACCCGTCGACGGCGTTGGGCGAGACCAGCGTGACCTGCGAGCCCGAGGTCACGACGCTGAGAATCGAATACGAGGTCGAGGGGCCCGAGCGCAGGTTCACGTCGGCGTTTGCCACCAGCGTCGCGCCCGCCGGCTGTGCTCCACCGCTCGTGGGGACCGGCTCGTAGTAGGCGCCATAGCTCCAGCCGACCGTCCCGTCGTGCTTCACGTTGTAGTAGCCATTCGTCGGCGTGCCCGACACCAACGTCACCGTCGAGCCGGATGGGACCACGTGGAGGATCTTCGCGGACCCCGACGCGCTCGAGCGCAGGTTCACGTTGCCGGTGGCCTTCAGCTGAGTGCCCTGGGCCAGCGTCCCCGAAACGCCCTCGCCCGTCGCCGTGGCGTCCTCGGCCAGGTCCTCGGACTCCGGTGGCTCGGTGGCGGGAGCGCAGGCGGCGGCGAAGCTGAATCCAAACAGGAGGGCGGCGGAGATCGCGGACAGGCGCATGGGGGCGCGTAAAGCACTCGCCGTGCCGCAGCCGAAATCGGGCGCTTTCCTGCAGAAAACACCGGATTTGGCCAACGGTGAGAAAATGTAGGCGCGGCCGCGGCTTCTGGACGGAGTCCAGACGGTTCCAGAAGCCCGCCGAGGGCCCGGACTCCCACTGGACTGGACGCACCTCACCCGCGCCTTCGCGGTCTCGCGACGGCGCGGGCATGGGGTGAGGCGCGCTCTCAGTCGAAGGAGCTCACGGGAACGAAGGAGCTCACGGGAACGAAGGAGCTCACGGGAACGGGGGGCCCATGATCTCGTTGAGCGGGCTCTTGGTCCCGTCCACCGGCGCGGCGTTGCGCGCTTCCGACTTGGAGGCGTGGCTCACGATGTCCGGCTTGATGGAGATGTCGAACTCCTTGCCGCTGGTCGGCCCGTGGCAGCCACCACAGAAGTTGTTGAACACCTCGCGCCGGAACGACAGCGTGAGCCACTCACCCGGGTAGAACTGGATCTCTTCGCGGTGATGGTGAAGCGTGGGCTTCGACTCGCCCTTGAGCTGCTCCTCCATGGCGAGCACGACGGGGAAGCCGGCTGGCGCCTGGACCTTGACCGAGCCGTCCGACAAGAGCGGCACCGTTCCCACCTTCACGCGCCGGGCGTAGACCTTTCCGTACTGGTCTTCGACGATGTACGGGCTCGGGTCGTCCAGGCTCTTTTCCTTGTCCGGCGGCAGGCTGGCCCAAGCCTCGAACGACTTCATGTCCCCGTTGACGTGCCGTCCCGAACGGGTGCTCTGGAAGAGCAAGCTCGAGAGCATCGGAAAGTCGACGATGGTGAGCTGGAAGCGGTCGATGCGGGGCTGATCGTCGTCTTGGGAGTAGACGACGCCGTGGAACACCGAGTCGCCGCCGGGCGTCGTGCGGAACACGCCACGGTCGATGCGCCCGAACACGGCCACGGGCCAGATCTCGTCGGCGGCGGGATCGGAGAGGCCCGGCAGCGGCGTCCGCTGTCCATTCGAGGGGTTCACCATCACCACGTCGAAGTTCCCGCTGAAGTTGGCGAGGTCCACCACGTTGGCGGCGTAGCTCACCACGATGTCGCCGTTGGGCAAGAGCGACGGGTTTCGGTAGGCCCCTTGGGTGTTGGCGCCGACCCGCCCGTTGGCGGCCGGATCCAGCACGGTCAGCGAGCGCTGGAAGAACGCGGTGTTGGCATAGGCGACGGCGTCGTCGTTCACCGCGTAGTCGTCCGGGTTCTGGCTGACGTTGTCCTGGCCGAGCGAGCGGTTCATCACCACCAGCGAGCCGGCCAGGTGATTCGCTCCCTTGTCGCTGGCGATGCCGACGAAGTTCTCGTCCAGGAGCTGGCTCGTCTCGGTGAGCTGCAGATGTCCGAAATGGGCGCGCTGTCCGAAGAGCGGGTGGTAGTCGCCGCCATCGAGGTTCATGCGCCGCGCCGAGAGTTGGTAGAAGCCCGGCTGGCGCTTCTCGCTCGTCATCAAGAGCTGCCCGTTGATCTTGAAGGCCGGATAGAGCTCCTGGTTCGAGAGGAAGGTCAGCTGCCGGATCTTGCCCTTCTCGAGGGCGTACAGGTTCGCGTTCAGTTTGGCTGGGTCGGCCGCCGAGCGCTGCGGCCCGGGGAACAGATGACCCTTCAGGATGTTGCCGCGGCTCGAGGCGAACACCAGCGTACCGTCGGGCGCGAAGGCCGGGTCGAAGTTGTGGATGGGCTCGCCCTTGGTGTCGAGGGCCGCGCCGCCGGTGTCGGTGGGTGGTGCGTTGATGGTCGGCTCCGGAGCACACGCCGAGCCGTCCGTGTTCATCACGTACACCTTGTACGGCTCGGTGGCGCTGCTCCGAGCGCCGAACGCGATCTTCTTCCCGTCCCACGAGATCATCGGCCGGCGCACGTCCGCAGAGGCGACCGTCAAGCCGCACCCTCCGAGCAAGCTCTTGTCGTTGCCGCCGGTCGTGATCGCGCCTGCGGCGTCCATGCTGGCGTCGATCCAGCGCAGATCGGCGCCCGGCCGGTAGGTCTCCCAGTCCTGCATCGTTTCGTTGCCGGCAACGGGAGGCCGCTTCACGTAGACGATGCCCTGGAAGGGCGTCAGGTTCTTCAGCCGGTCGGCGCGCTCCTTCGTGACCCAAGCCACCAGCACGCAGTACGGAATCTGGTCGTTCAGCGGTCCGGTCTCGGCGTCCACCAGGTTGCACTGCGTCGGGTCGCCACCCTGGGCGAACAGCGAGCCGCCGCGGTGCTTGATGCCCGGCCCCGCCGGCCCCGGCGTCAGGTTCTTCCGAATCAGCCGGCCCGCGTTGGGGTTCGGCGACTCGATGGCCATCTGCTTCAGCATCTCGGCGTAGTTGTGGCGCGTCGATGCGATTCCGTAGTGGCCGCCGCTCGGCGGGCGCGGCCGGAATTCGTTGAAGGTGGGCGAGGAGTGACAGCCGAGGAGAATGCAGCCTCGCTTGACCAGCATCGGCTGGACGCGCTTGGCGAAGAACTCGAAGCCCGCGCCCGTCGGGATGTTGGTGGGCGGACCATGCGCGGTCGCCCAGGCGAGCACCGCCTGGTACTCGGAGTCGCTGGTCGAATCGAACACCCAGCCGCCGGGGTGGTAGACGCCGCCGTAGGTGGGGTTCAGGGGACGCGTGAGGATCTCACTGAACTGCGGCTGGAACGCGACGTAGTCGCCCGCGGAGAAGTAGTTCCAGCGCTTCTGCTCGTCGGTCTTCCCGCACGAGATGGGGAACGGCGCCTCGAGGGAGCCGTGGCAGTTGCCCGCCGCGCAGTTCTTCAAGAGCCAGGGGTTCACCTTGTCGACGAACTGCTGGTAGTCGGGGGTCGTTGGGTCCTTGGTCTTGTCGAAGAGCGGATCGGTTCCGATGGCCTCGACGCAGGGATCCCGGTCGTATTCGGGCTTCTTGGGCTCCGAGTTGTTCTCTTGCGCCCCTCGCTCGAGCCACTTGGAGATGGTTTGGAAGCTGGCGGAGGTCGGATCGAGGATCGAACCGCCGGCGTGCGGGATGTCGGTGTCGATCACCGCTTCCGTTCCGTCGTAGTGGACGATCTTGATGCTCTGTGGCGGCACCGCCTTCGCCAGCAGGGCGGGCATCCCGTAGGGCCCGTACTTGGCGAGAAGGTCCTTGCGCTTCGCCAGCATGTGGTAGGTCGAGACGTCCAGGTTGCCGAGCGCGTTGCCCCGCTCGTCGGCGGTGACGTGGCAGAGCGAACCCGTGGGGCTCGTCGCGCACGACTGCTTGAGGACGGGTGCGATCTTGCGATCGAAGTACGTGCCCTCGGATTCGACCTCTCGCTGACTACAGCTCGAGCCGAGGGATGCGGCGAAGCCGACCGCGAGCACCATCACGAGGGAACGAGTTCCAGCCATCTCCTCCTCCAGAATCCGAAGTTTGCGCTGTTCAGGCACAGAAGGCTCTGAGGTTTCTGACCGCCAGAGCGGATTTCGAGGCGAAAAGGTAGGAGCTCTGCCTACCTCTGCTCCCGGGCAGTCCCAGTTTCATGGGCCTAGTTTCCACCAAGCGCAAGCTCGAGCGCGTCGAGCAGCCCGGCCACGGTGTAGCGCTCGGCGGTCACGCGCGGGCGGATCCCCCGTTCTTCCAGGACGCGCGTGGTGATGGGCCCGATGCTCGCCACCGTCACTTGGGCGAGCGCGTCGGCCGCGTCGGCCCCCAGCAGGTCGAGGAGCGAGGTGACGGTCGAGCCGCTGGTGAAGAGCGCGACGTCGACGCCTCCCCCCGCGAGCATCTCCCGAAGCGCTTCGCCGCGCTCGCGCGGAACCGCGCGGGTCTCGTACGCGGCCACGACGTCAACGCTGGCTCCTGCGCTCTGCAACCGTGCCGGAAGCGCGTCGCGGGCGACGAGCGCTCGCGGGATGAGCACGCGCTGCACGGGGCCCCTCGCCAGCAGCGCCTCGGCGACGGCTTCGCCCACGTATTCGTCTGCCATCAGGTCGGCCTCGATGCCGTACGCAGCGAGGGCGCTCTTCGTCTTCGGTCCGATCACGGCGACCCGCGCGCCGCCGAACGCGCGAGCGTCTTTGCCTTCCGTGCGCAGGGTCGTCATGAAGCGATCGACTCCGTTGGCACTCGTGAAGACCACCCAGTCGTAGCTCGCCACTTCGCGTGCAGCTCGACGCAGGCGCTCCGGATCCGGCGGCTCGTGGATTTCGATCACGGGGAAGACCACCGGCTCGGCCGCGCGCTCGCGGATGGCGCGCGCCGTGGCTTCGGCTTGATGAGGGGCCCGGGGGACCAGGATGCGCTTGCCGAACAGCGGACGATTGTCGAACCAGCGCAGGCTCTGGCGCAGGTTCACCACTTCGCCCACGAAGATCACCGCCGGATTCGACAGCTTCGCGGCGCGCACGCGTTCGGCGATGTCGCCCAGCACCCCTTCCACCACGCGCTGCTCCGGGCGCGTACCCCACTGCACCACGAGAGCCGGTGTGCTGGCGGGGCGTCCACCGTCGATGATGGCTCGAGTGATGTCCTCGATGCGCCGCATGCCCATCAGCACGCAGATGGTGTCGGTCGCCGTGGCGAGCTTCTTCCACGCGTCGGGCGACCACTCTTTGCCCGCCTTGTCGCTGCCCGTGATGATCGTGACGCTGGAGGACCAGTCCCGGTGGGTGAGCGAGAGGCCGGCGTATGCGCTGGCGCCCACCGCAGAAGGAATGCCCGGAACGATCTCGAAGGGGATCCCGGCTGCGGCCAGCGCGCTCGCTTCTTCCGAGCCGCGAGCGAACAGAAAGGGGTCTCCACCCTTCAGCCGAACCACGCGCTTGCCCGCGCGAGCGTGCTCGATGATCTTCTGGTTGATGGCCTCTTGCGACGGGCTCTCGACGCCGTAGCGTTTTCCCACGTTCTCCTTCAGCGCCGAAGGGCAGGCGTCCAGAAGTGAAGGGTGGGCGAGCGCGTCGAAGAGCACGACCTCGGCTCGGGTGAGCACCTCGAGTCCGCGCACCGTGATGAGACCTGGGTCCCCCGGTCCCGCACCGACCAACCATGCCTTGCCGTTCGGCATCGACTCGCAGACTAGATCAGCGCGCAGGAAGCGGCGGCGCGGACGTGGGGCAGAAGGCCCCCGACGGGCGCTCGTGCGCCCAGCGGACTGGGTCGCCTCAACCCATCGATTTCACGCATTTGGCACGGCGCGTCGGAGCCGATCGGCTTGACACTCGCGCGGTGCTTTGCGAGAGCGAGCCCTCTCGCAGGCGCAGCGTGCATTCGCGCGCCACGAGGCACGAGCCGCGTTCCGGCTCGAGTCCCGGACACCAGGCCCGGGTCAATGCGCTCTTGGGGAAAGCTCATGCATTTGTCGGTGGTAGAACCTTTGGCAGCGTCGTCCAATCCCCCGCCTCCCGCTCCCGAGAAGACCGACCCGTGCGCCGCGCCGCCGCCGGAGTCGGACGCGCCTCCCGAGCCGGCTGGCGCCGTCGCGGAAGCCGTGGCCGTCGCGCCCGTGGTGGCGCTCGCGTCCGCCGAGCCAGCGCCCTCCATCGAAGAGCTCGTGGTGGGCGAACAGATCTCGAATCTGGATCGCTGGTTCGTCACCAACGGTGTCACGGCGGTTGGCCCCGTCAGCTACGAGCTTCTCCGTCGCGGAGTGGAGTCGGGACGCATTCCCGCGGGTTCGTTCGTGCGTCACGACAACTGGAAGGTGTGGCGTCGCCTCGAAGAGCTCGAGCAGCTCTCGCCGGCCAAGCGCGACGAAGCGGTGCAACACCTTTCGGCGGTGAGCCAGGCCGCCGAAGAGCGGGCGAGCAACCCCTACCACGAGCCTCCGCCCCCTCCGACCGAAGAAGAGCTCGCTGCGCAGGACGACGGCAAGAAGGTTCCCTCGCTCCGCCCCGCGCAAGTGGATCCGAGCGGCGTGCTGGAAAACGCAACCGATCTCGAGCAGGCCATGCTGCTCGCGCTGAGCACCGCCGTGACGGCCGCCGGCGCGCATGTCGGCTTCCTTCACCTCGCGCGACCCGACCTCGGCGCCACCGTCACGAGCTTCGCCCACGGCCCCGACGCCGAGGTCCTGCTCGGCGAACGCTTGGCGGGCAACGACCCGGTGCTCTTGGCTGCGCAGGCGGGCCACACCGTGATGGGTGAGCCTCGCCTCGGCGAGGCCGGGCGCTACATCGCCGGGCGCATGACCCGCTGCATGTCGGGTCCACGCGGCGTGGCCATGGTTCCGGTGCTCGTGAAAGGTCACATGGCCGCCATGATCGAGGTCGGCCGCGCCTCGCGTCCGTTCCGTGCGACCGAGCTCGCGAAGGTCGAAGAAGTGGCCGAAGCGCTGGCGGTTCGCATCGTCGCGCTCGGTTGGAACTGACGGGCTTCCCGCCGACGCGGCTGGTGCTCCGCCGCGCCTTTCGCGTATCTTCCGCGCGATGAAGTTCGGCACTCTCGCGCGCGCAGCACTGATCGCGCCCCTGGCTCTCGGCGTGATCGCCTGCAGTCCACCTTGCGAGACCGCCAGTACCGAGGCGGTGGACTTCCAAGGTGGTGAGGTCGACGGGACCAAGACGACGTACGAGTCGTCGAATTGGGAAGGGCCCTACCTGCACTTCCCGGGCGGCAAGCGCTACCGCATCCACCACGGACTCGGAACGACGCCGGTCGCCGTGCTCACCTACCTGGCGTTCGACGAGCACCCGCTCCCGGGCGGCAACGTGTCGGAGAGCGCCGGGAACCAGTCGGTGATCGAACGGGTGGATGACGAGGTGATCGTGGTCCGGAACGATACCTGCGCGGAGTTTTGGCTGCGGGTCGTGGCCCTCACTCGAGGCGCGGGCGGGAGCGACGCCGGCACCGACTGAGCTCGCGACTCACTCGGCTGCGCTCTTCTCTTCTCTCGCGAACTGGAGCTCGTGGAGCTTGGCGTACAGGCCTCCGGCCTGGAGGAGCTCCTCGTGGTTGCCCTGTTCCACGACCCGACCCTTGTGGAAGACCACGATGCGATCGGCGCGTCGAATCGTCGAAAGCCGGTGCGCGATGATGATGGCCGTGCGCCCGCGCAAGAGCTCTTCGAGCGCGTGTTGAATGCGCGACTCGGTGTCGCTGTCGATGTTCGCCGTGGCCTCGTCCAAGATCAGGATGGGAGCATCCCGATAGAGGGCGCGCGCGAACGCGATGAGCTGACGCTCGCCGGCGCTGAAGTTCTGACCGTGCTCGGCCACCTTGCAGTCCAGCCCGTCGGGTCGACTCTCGAACAGGTCCAGCGCGCCCATTCGATCCAGTGCCTGACGCACCCGATCGCGATCGGGTTCTTCACCCGCGGCGATGTTGGTGCAGACGGTGCCCGGGAACAGGAAGACGTCTTGGGGAACCACCGCGAAGCGCCGCCGGAGCTCGCTTCGTTCCAGCGTTCGCACGTCGTCGCCCAGCACGCGCACGGAACCGCTCTTGAGCTCGTAGAGGCGAAGCAAGAGCTGCGTGACGGTGCTCTTGCCGGCCCCCGTGGGGCCCACCAGCGCGATCTTCTCGCCGCGGTTGGCCGAGAAGCTCACGTGGGAGAGCACCGGCACGTCCGGCTTGTATTCGAACGACACGTCCTCGAACTCGAGGGCGAGAGAAGGGTTGCCCGACCGTCCCTTCTGACCCGGAGGAGCGTCGCGGTCGCTCGGCCCCACGCCATCCATCAGCCCGAAGATGCGCTCGGCGCCCGCCATGGCGCTCTGGAGCAGCGTGTAGCGCATGGCGAGGGCGCTGATGGGCTCGAAGAACTGCACCACGTAGGCGTTGAAAGCCACCACGGTTCCGAAGCTCACGCGGTGGTAGCCGAACGCCACCACGATGGACGCGAGGCACACCGCGGTCACCATCTCGATGGCCGCGTCTTGCATCGCTTCGAACTTGATGCTCGCGATGTTGGCGTCGCGATACGAGCGATTGATGGTGTCGAACTCCTCGGCGGCCTGTTGCTCGCGGCGAAATGCCTGGATGACCGCCATGCCCGACACCTGCTCGTTCATGGTGGCGTTCATGCGCGCCGTCTTGGCGCGGATCTCGCGGAACGCTTCGCGCATGCGACCGCGTACGCTGAACACCAGGAACAGGACCAGCGGCGTGGTGGCGAAGGTGACGAGCGACAGTTTCCAGTCGAGCACCAACATCAGGGCGACGATTCCGACCAAACGCACCAGATCGCCCGCGGCGCTGAGCGCCCCCGAGGCGAACAGCTCGAGGATGGCGTCCACGTCGTTGGTGACGCGGGTGACCAGGCGGCCGACGGGTTGTCGATCGAAGAAGCCGATGCGGAGCTCGTGCAAGAACGCGAAGATGTCGCGTCGCAGGTCGGACGTGGCGCGCGCTCCGAGGAGCTGCGTCGCGTAGATCTGCACGTACAAGAGGATCTGCTCGAAGAGGATGATGCCGGCGAGCCAGAGGCCACCGCGCAGGAGGACGGCTCGGTCTCCCGCCAAGACTCCGCGGTCGATGGCGTGGAGCATGATCAGCGGACGAAACAGCGAAGTGACCGCGGTGATCAGCACTCCGCCCAGGGAAATCACGAAGAGCTTCTTGTGCGCGCGAAGGTACGGCCAGAGGCGCGCGAGCAGACGGCTGTCGTAGGCCTTTCCGAGGGCGCTCTCTTCGTGGAAGGCCTTCAAGAGTTCTTCGGTGCGAGCGCCGCTCTTGGGCTTGGCTGCTACGGGGGCGGTGGTCATGCCGGCGCCGCCTCGCGGGTGGACTCTGGCAGTTCTTCGGCCCCCAAGCGCTCGAGCTCCTGCTCGATGCGTTGTTCTTCGGCGAACAGGGCGTAGAGCCCGCCGCGCTCGACGAGCTCGTCGTGCGTGCCGCGCTCGACCACCCGGCCCTGATCGAGCACGACGATCTGATCGCAGCGCGCGGCCGCCGCCACGCGATGGGTGATGAGGATCAGCCCCCGCTTTTGCTTCTGCCGCTCGATGGCCTCCAAGATCGCTTTCTCGGTGCGGGCGTCGACGGCGCTCAGCGGATCGTCCAAGACCAGGATCTTGGGGTCGCTGACGAAGGCGCGCGCCAGCGCCACGCGTTGCTTCTGCCCGCCCGACAGTTGCACGCCGCGTTCGCCCACCACGGTGTCGAAGCCGTCGGGGAGCCCCAGCACCTCGTCCAAGATGTTGGCTTCGCGCGCTGCCTCGCGCACGGTGAGCAGGCTCTCCGTGTCGTCGGGATCGTCCAGCACGTAGGCGATGTTGCGCCCCACCGTCGTCGAGAACAGGAACGCCGTCTGTTGCGCGTAGCCGACGGCACTGCGCACGGTCACGAGCGGCAGGTCGCACACGTCTTGCCCATCGAGGAAGATGCTACCGGCCGGCGTCGGCTGCAGGCGGGGCAGGAGCACGGCGAGCGTGCTCTTGCCGCTGCCGGTGCGACCCACGATGGCCACGGACTTCCCCGCGGGAAGCGAGAAGCTCACGTCGTCGAGCACCCTTCTTTCGCCGTACGAGAAGCTGAGCCCCCGCACTTCCAGCGCCCCTTTCACGGTCGACGGCGGCTCGAGCGGCCCGTCCACGATCTCGGGCTCGGCGTCGAACACCTCTTTCAGTCGAGCGTAAGAAGCCCGACCGCGCTGCACCATGCCCACCAGGAAGCCGAGGGCGATGAGCGGCCACGTGAGCCGCATGAGCGCGCGGTTGAACGCCAAGAAGCCGCCGGCGCTGAGCTCCCCCTCGAGCATCAAGTGCCCGCCGTACCAGAACACCACCAGGATCCCCACGGTGGTGATGGCGCTCATGATCGGGCCCATGCTGCCGCGCAGCCGCGCGAGGGCCATGGTCTTCTCGAAGTAGTGCTGGTTCGTTTCTTCGAAACGCCTAAGCTCGCTCTTCTCCAGCGAGAAGCTCTTCACCACGCGGATCCCGGCGATGCTCGACTGGACCACCTCACTCAGCTTGCCGAGCCCGTCCTGGTAGTCCTTCTGCCGCGTGTAGATTTGGCGCGAGAAGTGGCGGGTGACGACCAAGAGAATCGGTAGCGTGGCGAGCGAAGCCAGCGTCAGCTTCCACGACATGCTGAGCGTGACGGTGAGCGCGCTCGACAACGCGAACACGGTGTTGATGACGTTGAGCACGCCGAAGCCCAGGAACAAGCGCACCTGAGTCAGATCGTTGGTGACCCGGCTCATGATCTCGCCCGTGCTCATGCGGCGGTAGAACGCTGGCCCCAGGCGCTGCAGCCGATCCAGCAACGCGCGTCGGAGCTCGTACTCCGCGATGCGCCCGCCGTTGAACACCGCCACGCGCGACAGCACTCGGATCACGAACGAGCCCACCGCCACCGCAATCAGCGCCGCGCCGAGCGAGGTGGCGGCGGAGTAGCGGGCGTCCACCGCGAGGTTGATGGCCTGCATCAGCCGCGTGTCGAACCAGTATTGCGCCGCCTGGTAGATCGCGAGCAACAACAGGCCCACGCCGTAGCGCGGGAGCTGGCGCACGAACTGAGCCCCGAGCGTGACCGGGATGTCCTTGGGGTCGGGGCTCAGCTCTTCCATCGGCAGAGAGGTGCAGTCGGCGCGCGAGCCAGCATGGGGCGGTCTCGCCCCTTCTACCAGGCCGCGGCCTCGGGTTCCCGTGCCGAAACTCTGGAGATCGACGCCGAGAGCCCACGTCCGGCGCTGCCGCTGCGCCCCGCGGCGAGATCTGCGATGCTCCGGGCCGTTCCGCCATGGCCCAGACGAAAGGCGTCAGCTTCGTGAATGCCAAGGCTTTTGCCGAGGAGCGACGCGCCGGCGCCTGGGCGGAAACCCTCGAGCGCCTGTCACCCGCCGATCGCGACGCGCTCGAGAGCATCATCGCGGTCGGTTGGTACGACCTCGATCTCTATGCGCGCATGATCCGAGTCCTCGACTCCGTTCTCGGACGGGGTGACCTGGCGCTCCTCTCGGAGCTCGGGCGTTACGGAGCGGAGCGCGACCTCACCACGATCCAGCGATTGTTCTTCCGACTGGCGAGCCCGGCATACGCCATCGAGAAGATCGCCGAGTATTGGCGGCGGTTCCACGACACGGGGACGTGGAACGTGGCGCGCGTCGGCGAGCATCACGTCACTGGCAGTCTGGACGATTGGGGCGTCGTCGACGCAGCCCTTTGCGCCGAGCTCGTAGCCTACATGGCGCGCGTGATCGAGCTGGTCGGTGGGAAGAACGCCACGATGTTGCACCCGCGCTGCCGAGCACGAGGCGCCAAGCGCTGCGAGTTCGAGCTCTCTTGGGAGAGCTGATGCTCGCGCTCAGGCCTTGGTGCTCACCAGCCCGAGCGCGATGGCGGCCTTGGTCAGCGCCGCCGTGCCTTGCACGTCGAGCTTGCGCATGAGCCGCTCGCGGTGAGTCTCCACCGTGCGCACGCTGATGCCGAGCTCGTCGGCGATCTGCTTGTTGGTGTAGCCCTCGGCGATCAACGTCAGCACCTGGAGCTCTCGGCGCGAGAGGGAGCCGCTGCCCGAGCTCGGCGGCGGCGACGTGTCCCGCACTGCGGCGAGCCGTCGCGGTCCCGTGTCGTCTTCGGCGCGCAACGACTTCAGGGCCTTGACCAACGCTTCGCGCCCCGAGCTCTTGTCGAGGAAGGCCGCTGGCGCCCGCTTCTACCAGCGACTGGGCGCTCATTCCGCCCGCGTCGAGCCCCAGAACCAACACCGCGACGTCGGGGAAACGCGAACGCAGGCTGCGCATGGCGTCGACCGGTGCAGGCCCCGACGAGCTGATGGTCAGGAGGAAAACATCGGGGCGCAAGTGCTCTGCTCTGCGCAGGGCCTCGCCGGGATCGACCGCAGTGGCAATCACCTCGAGGTCGGGCTCCTCACGCAAGAAGCTCTTCAAGCCGGCGAGGACCACCGGGTGATCGTCGATCAATAGAACCCTGAGGCGCTCTTCCCGGGACTTGTTGGTGGGGATTGCGTGCATGGCCGTGGTCGGTGCGTGCGCACCGGTGCGCGCCACATCCAGTCGTTAGACGGCCAGGTGGCGATCGAGAATCCGAATAGATACGGAAACCGGGGTGGTCTGAGGAGAGCTTGAATCGGTTCGAGTACGCACGGGGTTCTTCGTACTCGTAAGCTCGGAACGGTCGCGAAGACTGACCTCTGAAGTGGGGTCGGTCAAGCTAGCACCACCGATGTTATCAAAACATGACGAGCGACCTCTCCATCATTAGCAGTCACGTGGGAGCTTGCCACCGCAAAGCGTGCGCTTGGCGTGCGTGCGAGCAGCGCTCCGGATGTGTGTGCGTGGTGTCGGCTGTAGGCTCAGTCGACGCGGCGACGGCATCACCTGCCGCTCTCGGGTGTGCCCGGCTCGGATAGAATCCACGCCATGGTGCTCCGCTGGCGGGCGACGTGGTGGGGTGGGCTCGGGCTCCTCGGCGCTTGGGTTTCCGGGTGCACGACCTCGGAGAGCGCGTGCCTCGAGGGAACCGAGCTCCCGCTCACCAACGTTTGCCCGAAGTCCGGCACGCTGGTGAAGGGCGTCGACGTTTCCAAGTGGCAGGCGAACGTCGACTTCACTCAGGTGAAGGGAGCTGGCTACGAGTTCGCGTTCATTCGAGCGAGCGATGGTCTCAGCTACCCCGACGACAAGTTCAAGGCGAACTGGCAAGGCGCCAAGGCCGCGGGTGTGATTCGAGGCGCCTACCAGTTCTTCCGGCCCGCCCAGGATCCCATCGCCCAAGCCGACTTGATGTTGAGCAAGCTCGCCGACGCGGGCTGGCTCGTCGACGCGGATCTGCCTTGCGTGATCGACATCGAGGTCGCCGACGGACAATCGAGCACCACCATTCGGCAGCGCGCGCTGGCTTGGCTCGCCCACGTGGAGCAAAAGACGGGGAAGAAGCCCCTGGTCTACACGGCGGCGGGCTGGTCCAGCGTGCTCGGCAACGCGCTCTCCGCCTACCCACTCTGGATCGCGAACTACACGGGCGACCCCAAGGCGGGCTGCCCACTGATGCCGGATGGGTGGTCGAGCTGGGTCTTCTGGCAGTACACGAGCAAGGGTGGCGTGCCCGGCGTCGGTAGCCTCGATGTCGACAAGAACGTCTGGGATGGGACCCTCGCTCAGCTAAAGGCGTTCGCGCAGAATGGAACCGTCCCGTCGCCGCCCGTGGTCACCGACGGCGGCGCTCCGGGGGATCCCTGCGCTGCGGCGACCAGCGGCAACGGTCCGTACTGTGGAGTCACGCTCGGCGCGGATCCCAACACCCTCTACAACTGCCAGGGCGCTACGACTTCGAACAAGACCGTCTGCCCGAACGGTTGCAGCGTGATGCCTCCGGGGCAAGCGGACAAGTGCGCGTCGAGCGGCAGCGACCCTTGCAAGAACGCGACGAGCGGCAATGGTCCTTACTGCGGCAAGACGCTCGGCGGCGATCCTTCGACGCTCTACAACTGTTCGAACGGCGCTACGGCGAGCTCGTCTCCATGCCCCAACGGTTGCGTGTTGAACCCGCCCGGCGTGGCAGATGCGTGCGCGCCGGCGGCTCCTCCGCCGAGTGGCGGCGGCGGCGCATCCGCCGGCGGGGGCGGTGCGAGCAGCGGCAGTGGCGGGAGTGGCGGCGCGGGGAGTGGCGGGAGTGGCGGCGCGGGGAGTGGCGGGAGTGGCGGGAGCGGTGGCGGTTGGGGCGCGAGCTCCGGGATCGACGGCGGATCTCAGGGCGGAGCGGCCGCGAGCCAAGGTTGTTGAGCTTAGAACCGCGGCCCAGCGTACGGGGTGACGCGGACGCGCGCTCTCCAGGGGAGTGATAGCGTGACGGGCATGCGAGGCGTCGCACTACTCGCAGCGGTCGCCCTCGTGACGGGGTGTGGCTCCGACGATGCAGGGTCGAGTTCGACCGCCAAGGAAGGCGATTCGTGCTCGCGAGAAGCTGCCTGCGGCGGCCAGTCGCTCACGTGTCGCTTCGTAGCGGCCAGCGCCACCGCGGAGGCGACCTGCCAGCCCGAGGCGTCGACGGGTTCGGCAGCAGGGGCCGAATGCTCGTCGACTGCCGACTGCCGGACGGGGGTGTGTCACTTCGGGGTGTGCTCGGACCTGTGCGGTCAGACCGGCGACTGCGGTTCTGGAAACGTCTGCGAAGAGATCAGCGTGATCGAAGGCGGCGCACAGATCCTGTCTGCCTGCCCCGACTTGTCGTCGTTGCCGCGAGCGAAGCTCTGTCAGCCCGAGCGCGCGCGCCTCGTTCGCGATCTCGGCTCGGTCGCCGACGGGAAAGTCATCGTCTTGGATTTCCCCGAAGGCGCGGCGTCGTTCTCTCTCGTAGGGCGCACCGAGGGAGCCGAGCCCGTGGGCTTCGGTCGGCTGGAGGCGCCGGATGGTGAGGAGATCTTCCTTTCCACGGACGATCCCGCGCAGATGTTGAAGAACGACGTCTGGTTCTACCCGGATGCGTTCGTCTCCACGCTCCAGGTCCCCACGACGCCGGACCACTCGCTCGCGCGCGGCCCGTTTTGCGCCAGCGTGAAGAGCGGCGGTCCCCTCCAGGTCGAAGCCATCGTGAAGCGTGACCAGGGCGGGGACGTTGCGCACGGCAAGCTCTCGTTGAACATCTACCTGACCGGTCTAGAAGCCGCTGGCTGCGGCCTCGCAGGCATCACGGCGGCCACGGCGTCGAGCCACGCGGTCCTGAGCGACGCGCTGGAGTCGGCCCGAACGATCTTCGAAGGCGCTGCCATCGAGCTCGGCGAGCTCAGCTATCACGATCGCACGACGATCCCGGCCATCGCGACGCTCACCACCAGCGATCCCTCGACGTTCGATCCAGTGTTCGCGCTCGCGACCGAATCCCAGGGGTTCTCCGTCGACGTGTTCGTCGTCGAGACCATCCCAGATGGAGCGGGGTTCGCGGGCCACATGCCCGGCCCGCCCGGCAAACACGGGCTCCCTCGCTCCGGCGTCGTGGTGTCGGCCGATACCGCCTGCACGAAGACACTCGGCGTCACCATCGCGCACGAGGTCAGCCATCTCCTCGGGCTGTTCCACAACTACCAGCCCGACCCCGGATTCGAGGATCCGATCGCGGACAGCAGCTCGGGCAAGGAAAACCTGATGTACATCACGGCCACACCCGAGAGCAGGCAGATCTCTCCCGGGCAGGGCTTCGTCCTCCGGCGCCATCCCAACGTCGGTTGGTGAGCTCACGGGCGCGCGGCGCCGAAGATGCTCGCCAGGGCCTCGTTTGAAGCTCGAGGGAGTACAGCCCCTCACCACGGAGGTACCACGTCGTCCGCAAGCTCGTTGAGGTAGTTCTCGACGTTGGTGTAGCCGTTCTTCGAAGTCTTCGCTCCGTCCCCGCTGCTCTTGGGGTCGAGGCCGTGACTCGTCTCCCAGGCGTCGGGCATGCCGTCCGCGTCGGTGTCGGTCGGCGGCGTTCCGCCCGCGAGCGCGGGCCAGGGCTCTCCGTTCCGGCCGAGGTTGCCCGTTCGGGTCTGCAGCTCGTTGATGAGTCTCGCATCGAGCGGATCACGAACGGGCTTGTAGGCGCCGCCGGTCTTCACCAGGACCGCCTCGAGCGAGGAAGCCGGCATGGTCTCCACCGCGGGGACCGCGAACGGAGTGTCGGCTCGGAACTGCGTGTCGGTGGCGATCGCGTACGGGGGCGGCGTGCCCATGACGGTCGGCTGGTGGAAGAACTTCATGTCCGGAAGGCTGGAGCAGCCGTTCTTGCAGAAGGGTCCGATGTTGTCCTGGATGAACATCTTGGTGCCCTTGCCTCCGAACTGACCGAGCCCGCAGGCCGCGCCCGTGTTCGTGTCGGGGCCAGCGACGTAGCTGTTGCCGACGAAGTTGACGCGCACGCTCGCGTCGTTGCCCTGGGTACCATTTTCGTTGTACTCGCCGATGGCGACTTGCGCTTGGCACCCGCTCCAGTTGTAGACGAGGTTGTTGCGCCAATCGAGCGTGGGGAGTGCCGCCGCTTGTCCCTTGGTGTAGGGGTTTCGGCTGCCCGAGTGGATGTACAAGTTGTGATGGTAGCTGCGCTTCCATTGGCCAGAGCCAGCAACGAGTCCGCCCTTGGACTGAGCGCCCTTTCCAGCGCTGGTCTTGTAGTCGCTCGGCACCAGCCCCTCACCGACGATCGACCATTGGACCGTGACGTTGGTCGCGGACGAGTACGTTTGGACCGTATCGTCGCAGATCCACGACACCGACGCGTGGTCGATGATGACGTCACGCGTGGGGCCTGCGGCCGACTTGCTCCAAATCAAGATGCCGTTGCAGTCGTTGTTGATGTCTTGGGGTGATTGGTCGGTTCCCTTGCGGATCTTCAGGTACCGAACCACCACGTCGTGGGCGCCGCTCGTCACGACGAGGCCCCAGTTTTTCAGCTGAATCCCGCTGCCCGGAGCCGTGTGTGCGGCGACAGTCAGGAAACTGTTGGGCTCCTTGACGACGATGTCGCTGTCGAGCGCGATCGTTCCGCCGACCCGGAACACGCAGATGCGCTTGTCCGTCCCTTCCGCGCACGCTCGGAAGCTCCCGGGACCGGAGTCTTCGAGGTTCGTGATCTCCACGACCTTGCCACCGCGCCCGCCGATGGCGTTTGCCCCGGCGCCCTCCGCACTGGGGAATGCTTTGACTGGTGGAGCGCCGCTCGACCCCCCCGTTCCCGCTCCCCCGTCAACGGCCGCCGCGCCCCCGCTGCCGCCCGCGCTTCCGCTGCCACCCGTGCCCCCGCCGCCCCCAAAGGCCGAGGCTCCCGCTGCACCACCACCGCCGTTGACTCCGCCGGCCCCGCCACCGCCGGAAGCAGCGCCCGCGTTCCCTCCACCGCCACTGGCAGCGCCTGCGTTGCCGCCGCTGGCGGCGTTCTTCGCTTCACCACTCCCGCACGCTTGCAGGGCGAAGCCTGCCGAGAGCAACGTCGAGAGGAGTGCGATTCGATTCGAGGTCGATCGGTATCGATTGGACAAGGTGCGGCCTCCGGGTCACCGGCTTTCGAACGACCTCCCGTGCAAGTCGGAAGCCAGGACGGATCTCCCGTGTTTCGTGGCTTCTACCCTCGACCCGATCGGTTGGATCGTTGGCTGCGTCCTACAGGGCCTCTCGACTCTCGTGCGGCCGCCCGTCGCTGCCGTCCCGATCCTGCCTCTTCACCTGGCGATCTTGTACACGCCGCCATCGGCCATCGACTCTCCCGAGCCGTAGTCGTGAAGTAGACGAACTTGCTCGTCCACTTCCACGCCGTGCAGCCTCCAGTTCGAGGCCGCGACGACCTGGGCTTGGGTGCCCGGCAGGGTCGCTGTCGATCCCAAGAGCACTCGCGAAGGTGTTCCGGAAACCCACGCGATGTCGCTGCCGCGCAGCGCGAGAAAGCGGGCCGTCTTGTCGGTGCTGGTCAGATCCACGGACAGGTCGCTGCCCGCGTCGCCGACCACCGACGCATCGACTGCGATCTTCCTCAGAAAACCCTCGTCACGCCAATAGACGAAGCTCGCGTCGACGGCGATGCCCCAGCCGCGGATGGAGCTCGAGCTCGTCTTGTGTCCGAACGCGAGTTTTCGGAACGGACCGCCGGTCTTGGCTACGGCGTAGACGGAGCCGTCTTCGTAACTCGTGAAGTAGACGGTGGATGCATCGAGCGCGACGAGCCATGGAGTGGGTAGCCCGCTCGCGAGCAGCGTCGAGGCGCCGCCGGAGCCGCCTTTGGCGGCCCGAGCGATACTGCCTTGGCTGGCTCCGGTGGCTCCCGCGTTGGCCCAATACACGTACTGATCGTCGACGGCGACGCCGATGGGGCGATCCCCGGTTCCGAGCACGACCGGCGTAGCCTTTGGGTCCGCTTTGGGAAGCCTGCGTACGAGCCCCAAGGAAGCGTTGGCCCAGTAGACGAATTCACCCTCGAGGATCATGTCGCCGTCCGCGGCTTCGGCGCTCAGGGTCTCCGGAGCTTGACCGAGGTCTTCGTGCCGCAGGCGCTGGATCCCCGCCGCGCCGTGTGCGCTTGCCCAGTAGACATGTGTTGCGTCCACTCGCACCGTCCACGGGTTGGTCTGGTTCTTGGCGATGGGGATCGGTAGGCAAATCTGGGCTTCGCAACCGTTCTTGCTCAACCCGTCGCAGTCCTCGTACCCCGGAGAGCACTTGGCCACGCTGCACTTCTGGCCATCGCAGCTCGCGGTGGCGTTCTTGAGCGCACACGGGTTGCAGTTTTGAGCTCCGCAGCCGTAGGCTGGGTCGGCATCGCTGACGCAGCTCGCGCCGCACAGCTTCCTGCCACTGGCGCAACCGCCGTCCGAACCTCCGCTGGAGGCGGAGTCCGCTGGAGCGTCACTCCCCGCATCTTCGCTCGACTCGCGGAGCTCCGGAAAGCTCGTGACGCACCCAGTGGCCGCGACGACCCACGTCCAAACGAGCCCGCGCGCCAGGTGAGAGTGCGGTGGGCCACTGGGGGCTTGTGGCATCGTCACATGCCAGCCTACAGCGATCCGTAGACCCGAGCTATCGCCGCTGGCGCGTGCCGATCGCTCGGGCGAAGCACGCGAGCAGACCGATTGCGACAGCGTAGGGGCTCGATGCCGGCCGCGCACCGACCCTGCACGAGCAACCCGCCTCATCGCTAGCCCCAGAAGCTCCTCCGGCGTTCGCTGCGTTCCCTCCGGATCCCCCGCCTCCCGAATTCGTTCCACCGCTCGCGGATGCCGTGCCTCCGCTCGGCGAGCCAGCCGCTCCCGCAGCGCCTCCGGATCCCCCGCCTGCGCCCATGCCGCTCGCGCCCGCTGCTCCGCCGGAGTCGGGCACGCTTCCGCCCGTTCCATCGCCGCCGCTCGAGCTTCCACCTGTCCCGCTCCCGGCGGCTCCTCCGCTCCCGCCGGTTCCGCCACTTCCGCCGGTTCCGCCACTTCCGCCGGTTCCGCCACTTCCGCTGGTTCCTCCGCTTCCGCTGGTTCCTCCGCTCCCGCCCGCCTTCCACTCGTAGGCTCCGATGTCCCAACCAGTGCCCTGCGGGCGCGCCGTTCCAACGAAGTCGCTCGTGACTTGCGTCAGCTTGAGTCCTGCGTCGACCGCGGGAGACGAAGCGGTCTTGAGCCGGAAGTCGTTCCCCGCGGGGTTCACGAACCCCGGGTCGATCACCTGATTGGCGCTCAGCGAATACCCGACTCCCGAGCCGCCGTGTTTGGTGAAGTAGAAACCGTTGCTCGCCTTGTTGCCGAAGAAGATGTTGTTCGAGACGACGACGCCTTGGAGCTTGTCCGCATCACCGGGAGCGTAGTCGTAGATCACGGCCGCGTGTTCCGCGTTGCCGTAGATGATGTTGTTTTGGATCAGGACATCGGTCGCGCTGTGCCACACGACGAATCCAGAACGGCCGTTCTTCGCGAACACGTTCTGGAACACGCGCATGCCCGCCACCGTGTCGTAGCCGGCTATTTGGAGGCCATACGACGAGTTGTTGACGACCACGTTGTTGACGATGAGCTCATTGTCGCCGCAAAGGTACAAGCCATGGTCGAGGTTGCAGGTAGTGCTGCTTCCGCACTGAGGGCGACCGTTGTCGTGGATGAAGTTCCCGACGAATTGGTTCCCTGAGGTCCCTTGGCCCGTGAAGACCCCGTCACGGCCGAAGCTCGACGTCGGGTCTCCGTGGTTGCCGTTGTTGGCGATCTCGTTGCCCTGGATGAGATTGGCGCTTCCCCAGAGCACGATGCCGTCTTTGTGGCCGTTGACGATCTTGAAGCCATCGATCACGTGGTAGGTGCCGCCCACGGTCACTACGGTGGGCAGCGTCGGGCTGTCGAGGGCGTCGATCACGGCGCCCCATTGGACTTCCGATTTCAGCGTGATGGGTTTTTGCGCGCTACCGTTCTTGGTCAAACGGAACGCGCGCTCTCCCGTCGACCAAGTGTAGTTGAACTCGTTCTTGTACGTGCCGGGCTTGACCAGAATGGTGTCTCCCGGCGCGACGAGCGAATAGGCGTGAGCGATGGTCTTGCACGGAGACGCCGCCGCGCCGCAGCTCGCGCCGTCACTACCGGTGGGCGCGACGGCGATGGTTGCCGCGCGGGCCTGAGACGTCGACAGTACGGCCACGAAGGCGGCGACACCGGCGAACGATCGCCCAGCACACCCCGAAACGATCTTGCACGAGCGAGGACCATGAATCGTCATGGGCGGACCTCCAAGCACGCCGGGTGCCAATGCCTTTCCGGCTGATTTCTCGAAATTCCGTTGGTCATTCGCTGCCTCCGGCCTGTTGGAGGTTGCCTACACCGGCCACGCGCACCACCACCGACCGTCATGCGGGGGCGGTCGGCGGTGAAGCGCCGGAATTTGGCCCAATCGGTCGCAAACCGGCACTCGCCGCAGGGCGCCGTCGCTATCCGCAGCCACTTTTCTCAGGGAACGGTTTCGAGCTCGACGAGGTAGAGGACCGGGTTTCCGGAGGGCGTCTTGCCATCCTTTGTCGAGTACTTGCCCTCGGTGGTCACGAACAGCACCGAACGACCGTCGGGGGATGCCGTGTTGATCATGGTGGCTTGGTAGTTCCATTCGATGGTGCCGTCGGACTTCTGGTAGCTGCCAGCGGACTTCTGCGTGTAGAGCAGCTTGCACTTACCATCGGTCCAGCATTGATGCAGGCCGTAGCTGTCGATGTGAGGGCTGGCCACCAGGCTCCCCTTGAGTGCCGAGTCGTAGTAGTCGAGTCCAACGTCATCGGCGATGAACCAGGTATCGTCGACGGTCCAGGAACAATGGGTCAATTGCCGCTCGTTGGGCGCATAGTACGCGTTCGGTAGAGTGCTGATCAGCGCGCCCGTGACCGGGTGCGTGACCTTCTTGGTGCTCATGGATGCCTTCATGGTTCGGTCTGGCTTTGTGCAACCATGGCCGTGGCCGAGACTTGGCCAGGTAGCAGGCGCCGGGTTGTCGCCAAAGCGTCGCACCCTGGTCTTGGCCTTTACGTCGACCTCCCAGCATCCGTCGGTGTATTGTTCGCCGTTGATACAGGCGACCAGCTTGTTGTCGATGGTCCAACCTCGGAGGTATGGGTTCAGTGGAGTACCGTCGGCGGGATCGTAAGAAACGACGTCCTGCATGGCCGCCGTGTCCACGTTGAAGCGAACGATCTTCTTCGTGGCGGTGTTGGCTGCGTACACGATGTTCGGCTCGTTGGTGAAAGGGCTCCACTCGAGGAACATGTGAAGCTGACCGGGGAAGTTCTTGCGGCGGGCCTCGTACTCCGCGGACGTCTTCCAGGTCTTCAACTCGTTCACGAAGCCCCAGCGGAGCGTGCCACCTTCGTGGAAGTAGATCCGCTGCTTGTCGGAGCTGAAAGGCTGCCGTAGTGCGTAGAAGAAGTTTGCGGCGTTGTAGCCGGTCGGAGTCCAGGCGATAGGCTCCTTGGCCTCGAGCTCTCCGGGCTTGCCGAGCGCGGGCTGTTGACCAGGGTGCCGTAGTCGACCCGGGGGGACGCCGCCAGCGCCGCTCGAGCCGGCCGTGCCGCCGCTGCCCGTTGCCGCGGTGCCGCCGCTGCCGCCGCCCGAGCTCACCGTGCCGCCGCTGCCGCCGGCGCTCGAGCCCGCAGTTCCGCCGGTGCCCGCAGTGCCGCCCGTGCTGGAGCCCGCCGTGCCGCCCGCCGTGCCGCCGGCGCTTGAGCCCGCCGTGCCGCCTGTGCCGCTGCCGCCCGAGCCGGCTGCTCCGCTCGTGCCGCCGGTGGCCGAGCCGGCCGCTCCGCTGGTGCCGCCGGCGGCCGAGCCGGCCGCTCCGCCCGTGGCCCAGCCTGAAGTTCCGCCGCTGCCGCCCGTGGCCGAGCCGGCAGTGCCGCCTGTGCCCGAGCCGCCACTTCCGCCGGCACCGCCCGTGCCGCCTGACCCGACCTCTTCGAGATTCGACATGCATGCCGCTGCGTTGAGGCAGAGGAACGCAACGCAGGAAAGACGATACCAATGGCTGCACGCGTTCCGGATTCTCATGTGGGGCCTCCTCGTGGGTGAGTTCACTCGGTGCCAAACGCACGTCGCGTGCCAGCCGCATAGGGCTGATTTTCTGCGAGTCCGTCGCTCGCGGCTGCGCGTCTGTTGGTGGCTGCCATCAGGCCGTGGGCCTCGATCGCGTCCTTCGCGTTGCGCATGGCCGGGCCTCGAGCCCGGCGTTCTGCTGACCGTGCTCGAGGTCTTCGGTCGCTCGCAGCGCACACACACCATACGGTTCCCGACCGCGCCCGACACGACGCGACGAGCCGAGAACCTCGGAAGCACTCGCCGCACGACGCCGGAGCTCGCGTGCGGCAGCGCTGGCTCGCCGGTTCGTCATGAGCCGCGCTCGACGCGAAGCACCCGGCACTCACGCGGCGGCAAGGGTCGTTACGCAGGCGCGTCGGGGTGGTACACTGGTACTCGACAGTGGAGCGTCTACGACTGGCTTACCCTAAGACCGCGGATCGGGTGGTGCGTTGCGGCTGGCACCAGGCGCTCTGCCAGACTTGAGACGGGAATGAGCTCACGCAGCGCGCACAGATCCGCCCTCCTGGCACTGGCGGGCGCGGTCGTCGCATCCGGCTGCTTGACGGACTTCCCTGCGCTGCGCTCCAGCGACGCCCAAACGGGTGGCGCCAGCGGGAGTCCGGGCGACGCTGCCACGCCGGACGCGGACGCCGACTGTGACGCGAGCGCGGCCGCTACCCTCGCCTTTCCCACGGCCGAGGGCTTCGGCGCCCTGAGCAAAGGGGGACGTGGTGGCAAAGTGCTGCGAGTGACCAATCTGAACGACGACGGTTCCGGCAGTCTTCGAGCAGCGATGAATCAGACCGGTCCGCGAACCATCGTGTTCGACGTCAGCGGCACGATCGAGCTGGCATCTCGCATCACTCTCACGGCGGCTCACAGCTACGTTACCGTGGCTGGGCAAACTAGTCCCGCGGGCATTCAGTTGCGAGGCGGCGGGTTGTTGCTGTCGAGCGGATTCCACGACGGGATCGTGCGCCACCTGCGGGTGCGACCCGGTGGCAGTGCGAGCGGTGCGGCCATTGCAGTCACGGGCGACGGGGCGCCGGTCCATGATGTAATCGTCGATCACTGCGACCTCATGTGGTCGACCGGGGACCTGATCAGAACCGGCTCCGCGGTCACGAACGTGACTTTGCAGTGGAACCTCGTCGCCGAGGCACTCGAACCGGGAGGCGTCGCGTTCAGCGGCACAGCCTGGGACACTTCCGCCGGCGGGACCCTCACTATTCATCACAATCTACTGACCAGAAGCGGGGCCGGGAGCAAGCTCTCGGGTCAACAGGTCTTCGACTTCCGCAACAATCTGATTTTCAACTGGGGAACCAACAACGCGGCGGTGTTCGGCAGTAAGGCGAGCAACCTTTCGGCGTTCGGCAACTTCGTGGCCAATGTGTACCTGCAAGGGTCCACCAGTCTCTCGAACTCCTTCTACTTGGCCAACGGCTCGGGTCTACCGAGTCCCGATCGCGGCGGGACCAAGATTTTCACCGAGGGGAACTGGGGGCCGCTCTGCAGCGCCGGGTGCGACAACGATTGGGACAACGGCTATTCGACGAACGACAGCGGCTCGTATCTCGAGGCAACCGAGGCGGAGTTTCGAGCGACCAACGCCTTCACCGCGCCAGCCGTCAAGACCGACCAAGCGAAGGACGTGCGGAGCGTCGTATCAAGTGGCGCGGGGGCCACGCCCTGGAAGCGCGACGCGGAGAGCCAACGCGTGATCGACGACGTGACGAATCTGGTGAGCCATCCGTTCCGAAGCGACGAGGGCGGTCCCTGGCCGCAACTGACGGGTGGGCTTGCAGCGAAGGACACGGACGCCGACGGGATGCCCGACGCTTGGGAGAGCGCCCACGGTCTGGATCCTTTGACACCGTCCGACGGAGCGGCGCAGGCCTGCAATGGTTGGACGAATCTCGAGAATTACCTCGACGAACTCGCGGCTCCCTAGCGCGAGGCCAGAACTGCACTCGATCCGCGAGTGCGTCGTGACAGGGAGCGCTCGACGCCCCGAACGGTTGACGAACGTCATGCGGGCGCGAGTCTGACTTTGCGTTCAGTGCTGGTGCCTTTCCCCCGTGGTACCCGTGCCGGTGGTGCCTGAGACCGCAGGGGACGCTTCGATCCCGCGTCGGATCGGGAAGTACGAGCTGCTCCTGCCGCTCGGCACGGGCGGAATGGCGACGGTGTACCTCGCCAAGGCCGAGGTCGTTCCGGGAGTGACGCGACAGTACGCGCTCAAGCTGATGCACGCGCATCTACGGGGGGATCCCGACTGGGCCTTGCACCTGTTGCACGAGGCGCAGGTCGCGGCCCGCATCCGGCATCCCAACGTCGTGCAGGTGCTCGAGGCCGGAGACGACCCCATCGGGGTGTTCTTGGTCTTGGACTACGTCGAAGGCGACTCGCTCTCGGGCTTCTCCCGCGCGTTGGCGAAACGCGGGGCGAGTCTGCCGCTGCCGATGAGTGGGCGCATCCTGCTCGACGCGCTCGCGGGTCTTCACGCGGCCCACGAGCTACGCGACGATTCTGGGGCGCCGCTCGGCGTCGTGCACCGCGACTTTTCTCCGCAGAACATCCTGGTCGGCACGGACGGAATGGGACGGCTGACGGACTTCGGCATCGCCAAAGCAGGTGGCGGTCAGGCCACGGCAACGGGCGTTCTCAAGGGCAAAGTCAGCTACATGTCGCCCGAGCAGGCCCGCGGTCAGCGTGTGGATCGCCGGTGCGACGTCTGGGCAGCCGGCGTCATCGCCTGGGAGCTCTTGGCCAGTCGACGCCTCTATCCCAAGCGCAACGAGGCCGAGACACTGCTGGCGGTGATCCAAGGGAGCCCGCCGCGCCTCACCGAGGTGAACCCCAAGGTTCCCCCCGAACTCGACGAGGTCATCGCCCACGCCCTGACTCCCGACGTCGATCGCCGGTGCCCCGACATCCGAACGTTCAGCGAGCGACTCGAGACCGCGTGGCGTGCGTACGTGGGTCTGGCGGACGCCGGAGCCATCGGCGCGCTGGTCGAAGACGCCATCTCGGAGTCCCTCCTGAAGCGCCGCCAGGCAGCGCGACAAGAGCTCCCGACCCCGTCGTCCCACGAGCCATCCGGGGACTCGCTAGTGCTCGCGCCCCAGACGACCGTCGACCTGGAAGGGCCGACCGATTTCCAGTTCATGACGCAAGCTCGCCGGCGCGGTTTGACGCGCGGAGCAGGCGGAGTCGTCGCTCTTCTCGGCGTTGCGAGCGTGACCGCGCTCTGGCTGCGCGGGAAGAGCGAGCAGCCGAGCGAGGAGCTAGTCACGAGTGCGCCTGCCCCGGCGCCCGCAGTTCCTTCTCCGAGCGCCGATGGTGGCGGTGTCCAGCATGCGGTGAGCCTGACGGTCCGGGCCAACACGAAGATCGCCCGCGTGCGCGTGGGGCGGCGCAGTGTCGAGGTCGTCCCGCCCGCAACGACCGTGGACGTCGCCCTCTTGGGCGCTGAGCAGGCCAGCGTGCTGCCCGTCGAGGTGACCTCCGAGAGCGGGGTCACCGTGACTCGGGAGGTCGGCGCCGACGAGGGCAGCGTGAGCGTGCGGTTCGACGACCCGCCTCGGCCGAAAGGCGGCGTGGCGCCACGGGCCAAACCCCGGCCCGTCGACGAGCTCGCGCCGACGCCGTTCAAGAAGTAGTAGGGTGCGGTCGTGAGGGTTCTGTTTCGGCTCTTGGCCTGCATCGGCGCGATCTGGGCGCTGCTCGTCGTGACGACCCCCGCGCGCTCCGAGCCGCGGGAAGCGGAGGCAGCGGAGCTCGAGCGCCAGGCTCGCGAGGCCTTCTCCGCGGGCCAGTTCGCGGAAGCAGGCGAGAAGTTCGACGCTGCCGATCGGCTCGCCCCTCATCCCGAGCTTCGCTTCAACTCGGCCGTCGCGTGGGAGAAGGCCAAGGAGCCCGCCCGCGCGGCAGATGCCTACGAGCGCGCGTTGCGTCGCGGTGGTCTCGACGACAAGCACGTGCGAAGAGCTCAGGCTTCGCTCGCGGGCTTGAAAGAGACGTTGGGCTACGTGAAGGTCATGAAGCCGACGGGCGGCAGCGTCAGTGTGGCGCACGTGGCTCGCGCTCCGGTGCCGGTTCAGTTCCACCTCGTGCCCGGGGAATACCAGCTCGAGCTCGAGGCGCCGGATGGCACGCGAGCGACTCGGCCGCTGTCCGTGCGTGCGGGCGAAGTCGTCGCCTTCGAGGGCGAGGTGGGGAGCTCCGCCACGGTGACGGCGGCTCCGCGAAAGACCAAGAGCGAAGCTCCGAGCCCGCGCCCCCGCGAGACACCCGCGACGGGTGGCAGCTCCCGCAGCACGTGGGGCTGGGTTTCGCTGGGGCTCGGTGCCGCCTTCGCGGGTGCTGCCGTCTTCTTCGGGACGCAAACCCTCGATGCCGCAGACGACTACGAAGCGTCGGGCTATCGCGACGCGTCTGCCCGCGAGCGTGGCGTTCGAAACCGCGCGCTCACCAACGTGGCCCTTGCCGCAAGCGTGGTGGGGCTCGGTGCCGGAACGTACCTGCTGCTCAGCAGCGACCCGAGCTCCAAGAACACGGGTTCGCGGGTCATGGTCCGAGTCCGGTTCTGAGTGCCGACTTCGGTTCGCGTCTTCCAGACGGCGCGAGCTACGGAATCGGATCGCCGGCGAGCTCGTCGAGGTAATTCTCGAGATTCGTCCAGCCGTTGCATGCTCGCGCCGCTGCGTCCGCGGGCGCTGTCGGATCGAGGCCGTGGGCGAGCTCCCAACCGTCGGGCATTCCGTCCGCATCCGCGTCGGCCGGCGCGGCACCACCCGTCACGGACGGCCACGGGCCGCCCCCGGTCCAGGCCGCGCTTTGCCCCTACTTTGGAGGGCGTTGCGGTGCTCGGCACCCGCCGAGGCCTGCGCGCGTCTCTCGGACGTCGGCGCCAGGCTAGCCCCCTCACCTCCCAATCCCATGGCTCCGCGCCAAGTACGCCGCGAACAAGTTGCACAGCGCATGGAACACCAGGCCCGCACCGATGCCCTTCGTCCGCGCCCTCAGCCATCCGAACACCGGCGCGGGAAAGAACACCGCCACGCAGACGTCCGAGTCAATGCGCGAGGCGGGCTCGTCCGATGGCGAGGCGCGCTATACTGTCGCTGATGGTTCAGCGCGCCCCTGAGACCTCTTTTGACGTCTTGTGGGACGAGCTCGACGGGCTTCCTGACGAGGTCGTCGGCGAAATCGTCGCCGGTGAGATCCGCGCGACGCCGCGACCGGATCCGCCGCATCTTCGAGCTGCATCGGGGCTCGGGGTGTTCGTAGGGGGAGCTTTCGGGATGGGCGTCGGCGGCCCCGGTGGATGGGTGATCTTGGACGAACCGCGCATCCGCTTCGGCGACGAGCTGCGAGTCCCCGACCTCGCCGGCTGGCGCGCCGAGCGATACGCCGAGCCCGATCGCGGCCCCTACACGGTCACCCCCGACTGGATCTGCGAGATCTTGTCGCCCTCGACCGCAGCGGTCGACCGCGGCGAGAAGCAGCCACTCTACGCCCGCGCCGGCTTTGGGCACTTGTGGTTGATGGACCCGCTCGCGCGCACGCTCGAGGTCCTGCGATTGCAGGGCGATCTGTGGGTGGTCGCGGCTGTCTTCACGGGTGAGTCGGTCGTGCGGGCCGAACCCTTCGATGCCATCGAGCTCGACCTGGCCAAGGTGTGGCGCGGTCGAAGTTGACCGCCGCGCAGTCCTACGCCGTGGCGCACGCGACTGGACGTGTCGCGCGCGCTCTCTGCCGCCTCACCGCCCCATCCCACAGCTCCGCGCCAGAGCGCCGGCCCTCGCCGAACTCCCGGTGGTGAACGGAAACGTCGCGTTCGATTCGACGGGCACGAAGCTCTACTTCGACGCCAACGAAGATCCGAACGCGGGGGCCGGGCAAGACATCTGGGTCGCGACCGGAGCGACGGGGAGCGGCTGGTCGAAACCCGAGAAGCTCCCGCCCGCCGTCAACGAGCCCGACCAGTACAGCCAAACCCCGTGGATCAGCCCAGACGAGAAGCGCCTCTACTTCCATCGCTTCTCGAAGTCCGGGGCGGGCTCGGCGCTCCTCGTGGCGACTCGAGACGCGTCGGGGGAGTTCACGCTGGTCGAGCCCCTCGATGTGAGCGGACCGCCCGTCGCGCCCGAGATCGGGGATCGCCTCTTCGGAGAGCCATCGCTGCCGGCCGACGAGAAACGCATCTACGCCCAGGTGTGGAACACGAGCGGTGGGCCCGAGCTCTGGTCGGGCCCGCTCATGGGCTCGGCATGCACCCGCGCCTCCGTCGACGACGAGTGACGCTGGGGCCGCTACTGCTCAGCCGCAGTTGTCCCAACCCACGAGCTCGCCGCCTCCGCAGCCGTGGCCAAAGGTCGTGTACCAGCCCTCGCTCTTCGAGCCGGTCGCGCTGCAAGTCGGGGTGATGCCGCCGCAGTCCGCCGCGCAGATCTTGGTGCCGTCGGCGAAGTACCACCCTTCGTCGTTCGTTCCGACGTGCTCACAGGTGGGCGGCTCGGGCGGTGGCAGGCAACACTGGACGCCCACGCCACCGCCACACGAGTATTCGTTCGCGTCGCCCACCACGCCGGTCTTGCAGCTCGTCGGCGTGAGCGCCACGCAGGAACCACCCGCCGCTTCGCAATCGTTGCCGCCGGAGCACTCGGAGAACGAGCATGCGTTGGCGTTGCACTGCCACTGCCCGGGGCACTTCGGTTGCGGGAGGTTCTGGAGCGTGCAGTCCGAAGGCTGCGAGCACCACGCCTGCGTGGCGCGGCTCATCTCGAACCAGGGGGTCGTGTTGGCGAGCCGGAGGCTCAACTTGCCCGAGCTCGCCAGCTTGTATTCGTAACGCGTTCCATCGTCGAACTTGAGGTAGCGCTTGCTCGAGCTCGACGACTTGGTGAACTTGTAGCTTCCGTCGAACTCGAGCGGATCACACGGCTCGGTGACGCATTCGACCTGCGATTCGGCGTGATACGTCTTGTCGGTTTTGAGCGCCAAGAGCGTGAGGTTCTTCGCGCCCGTGCTCGACGGCTTGCTCAGGACGTAGCTGCCGGTGGGCTTCGTCACTCCGTCGGCCTTGCCGTCGAGGTCGTCTTGATCGGCCCCATCTGCGTTGCCCGCGCCAGCGTTCGGTTCATTCGAGCTCGCGCAGCCCACGAAGGGCAGCGTCGTCATCAAGCTGATGGCAAGGGCGGTCAGGGGCTTGGTCATGTTCTCCTCCACGGTGCAGTGAACACGCGGATCACTTGGTTGGGGTCGCGGAGTACGCCTCTGGGACGTGCAGGGTCAACGAAGGTCGGCATCGCGTGAGCTCTTTGGCGCACGATGATCGGTTTGGCGCGCATTCGCCCCTCGAGCGCAGCGTTCAGCTCGGCTCTCGGGTCGCGCGCGACCGCGGCGCGATCAGAAGCGCAGCGTCGCCGAGACGCGGTCGGGGAGGATCGCGACCGTCGGAGATTGTTTCGAGGTCGGTGCGACGAAGAGGTAGATCCCGACGCCGGCGCACACCAGCGCCGCGCCCCCGGCTGCGTTCGCCAGAAGCCGGGAGCGCAATGCCCGATCGCGAGCGTCGGCATCGGTGTCGCCGCTGCGGTTGAAGTCGTCGTTGGCGTTCGCGAAATCCACCGCGAAGTAGACTGACGTTCCTGCCAAGACGGCGGCGCCTCCGACCAAGACCCACGGCAGCGCGCCCCGCCCCCGCTCGTCGGGACGAGGCCGGGAGACAGGCGGGGCTGGAGCAGGTCGTTTCTGCGGTTCGGCGGTCGGAGTGGGTCGCTCGTCCGGTTCACACGGAAAGTCGACCACTACCCGTTCACCTGCGCCCACGTCGACGCTGCGCTCCATCGGCCGCCGCGAGCTGGAGCTGATCTTGATGCGATGGGTTCCCGGCACCACGTGGAACTTGGCGGGAGCGGTGAACGTCATGCCCGTTCCGGCATCGACGGCTGCGCCGATCGGACACTCGACGGTCACGTATCCAACGAGCTTGCGGAGCTCCTCGAGCCGCTGGCGAGCCTTTCGGATCTTCGGCGCGTCGGCGTCTCGGAGGCTCAGCAAGATCTCGTAGGCATCAGCGGCCAGGTCGAGGCGGTTCGCGCCGTCCCACGCGAGCGCTTCGTTGAACTTCGCGGCCGGTTTCGGGCGGACTCGGAAGATCTCCCGGAAGAGCGACGCGGCCTTGGCGAATTCGCCCGCCTCGTACGCGGCTCGTGCGCGCCGATCGAGCTCGGGGATCTCGTCGCCTGCGCTCGCGGGACCCGACGCGAAGAGCACGGCCATGAGCGCGGCCGTCGCGAACGCCGCGGTGACGGCGAAATGGCGCTCCCAGTGCTTGCGGTTCATGGAAGGTCCGAGACCCGAGTATCGAGGCCTGCATACTAGAAGTAGTCTGGATCGGCGAGCTTCGGGTGCTTCGGTTTCGGCGCCGACCTGCCTTTGGCGCCGCGCTGGGCTTGCTGGCTGAAGTCGACTTCGAGCTCGGTGGCCGACGGTGCGAGCTCGCGTGTGGCGACCCGGCCGTCCACGGCGGTCACCTCGACCGAGATGGGCGCGTCGCCGCTGACCGGAACGCTGGCGATTCGAACCTCGCCGCTCGGCCGGATTTCGACCCCGTTGGCGCGTATCGAGCGAATGGCGGCGTTGGCCGAGACACGCACGGTCCTGTCTTTCGGCTTTTCGGAGCGCGCGGCCCCGGCCGAAGGGACCTCGGGGGTTCGAAGGACGCTGCCCGCGGCGCGAAGGCGATTCGATACCCGATCGCCGGAAGCACTGAACCAAGTGAGGGTCACGAGCGCGACCCCCACGACCAATATCGCCGTCACGGACAGGAGGCGCGAAGGCCGGGCGCGCTCGGTGCCATGCCCCCAAGCGCTGTTCTGTTCGGTGGTCGCGCCCGTCATGGGCAGCGTTGATGGGGCGATTCGCGAGGTGTTCGTCGAGGGGTCACTCGCGCCGGAATCGGGAATCGCCTCCGTGGATGTCCGCTCGCGGAGCCGGATGACGGAGGAGATCCGCTCGCGTCTTTCAGCCAAGCGGTTGCCCGCGACGCGACGGACGAACTCCGCCACCTCCTGGCTCTCCGCAACCTCGCCGTCCAGTCGGAATGCCGCCATCAAGCGCCGGCGGAACTCCTCCGCAGAGGAATACCGCTCCTCGAGGTTGCGCTTCAGTGCGCCTTCCACGGCTCGGGAGAGCTCAGCCGACGTACCGGGTGCGACTTCGCCGAGCGATCTCGGATCCGCTTGTAGGATGGCGGCCATCGTGGCCGTGTGATCGTCCTTCTTGTAGAGGCGCTGACCGGACAACGTTTCCCAGACGACCACGCCGGCCGCCCAGACATCGGCGCGGCGATCGAGTCTCTGTCCGAGCACCTGCTCGGGGGGCATGTAGGCCACCTTGCCCTTGATGATGCCCGAAGAAGTCGATTCGGAGCGCCCCACTGCCTTGGCAATGCCGAAATCGGTCAAGCGAGTCATGCCCTCGACTCCCACCAGCACGTTCTGCGGCGAGAAGTCGCGGTGAACGACTTCGAGCGATTCACCGGACTCGTCCCTCAGCTCGTGTGCGGCGTGGAGGCCGCTGAGAGCATCGTTGAGGATGCGCGCCAGGACCGCGCGCGAGGGCTCCATTCCCTCGGCTCGCGCCCAGCGAAGTATGCACGCTAGATTCTCGCCCTCGACGTAGTCCATCACGAGATACGCGTACTGCTCGAACTCACCGACCTCGCTCACCGCCACCACGTTGGGGTGGTGGATCCGCGCAGCGAGGCGCGCCTCGTCGAGAAACATCGCTGCCGCGCTCTTGTCGAAGCGCAGATGTGAGTGCATGAGCTTGAGCGCCACGTGCCGGAACGTGTCGGCCCCCACTGGGACACGCGCCAAGAACACGCTCGCCATGCCGCCGGTGCCGAGCGGTACCAGCAGCTCGTACTTGCCGATTCGGAGCGGGAATCCCAGAGCGGCCGTTTCGTCGAGGGGCTGCCCCACGGCCTCAAATCCTAGCACCCTATGCCACTGCCGACAGTGCCCACCTGGCAGCCGCAAAGCGCGCGCTGCGCTGGTGGGTCTTGGGGGCCTCTCGGCCGGCGTAGATCGAACGCGCATGAGCTCCGACGATGACGGCACCGAAACGCAACCTCACGCGGCCTGGCTACGCCGCGTTTCAGGCGTTGCCGGTCCGGACGTATTCCTTGCGCGTGGAAGCGGGGCCAGACGCGGGACAGGCGATCAGCATCGCCGGCGCGGAGCCCCAGCGAACGCTCGTCGGTAAGAGCCACGTCTGTGCGCTTCGACTGACGGATCCCGAGGTCTCGCGCCGGCACGCCGCGTTTCGAGTGGTCGACGCCGGAGTCGAGGTCGTGGACTTGGATTCGACCAACGGGACCTACGTGGATGGGATCCGCATCGGCAAGGCCTTTGTCCGCGGCGAGGAGTCCATTCGTGTGGGGCGCACCACACTTCGACTCGCTCCCACCGGTGTGCGCGCAGGACAGGCCAAGGAAGACCGAAGCGCGTTCGGCGCCGTCATGGGCGCGAGCGACGCGATGCGGCGCCTCTATCGACTTTGCGACCAGCTCGCGGCCGCGTCCATTTCGGTGATCATCGAGGGCGAGACGGGTACGGGGAAAGAAGAGCTCGCGCGCGCGTTGCACGCCATGGGCCCTCGGCGAGACGGGCCTTTCGTGGTGCTCGACTGCACCGCGCTCGCCCCGAGCCTGGTGGAATCGGAGCTCTTCGGTCACGAACGCGGCGCCTTCACCGGGTCGACCCGCACGCACATCGGGGTGTTCGAGCGCGCGCACGGCGGCACGCTGTTCATCGACGAAATCGGCGACCTTCCCCTCGAGCTTCAGCCGAAGCTCCTGCGAGCCGTCGAGCGAGGTGAGCTCGTGCGAGTCGGCGGTCGAGAGACCATCCGGGTCGACGCTCGACTCCTCGTCGCGACGCGGCGGAACCTCGACCAATGGGTGGCGGAAGGGCGCTTCCGAGACGACCTCTACCATCGACTCGCGGTGGCCCGCATCGAACTTCCCCCGCTGCGCGAGCGACGGGGCGATGTTCGCATGCTCGCGAGCCACTTCTGGGCCGGCCTCGGCGGTGACCCACGCGCGGTTCCCAAAGCCGCGCTCGAGAGCTGGGAAAACGAGCCTTGGCCGGGAAATGTCCGCGAGCTGCGGAACGCCGTTTTGCGTCGCTACGCCTTGGGTGAACCGGCCGGACCCGAGTCGGGCGAGGCGGAGTCGCTCTCCCCGTCGCCTGGCACCGCTGCGACTCGCGACGCCGATCCCTACGCCGCGGTGCTCGGCTTGGAGCTTCCGCTCGCGGACGCGCGCCAGCGCGTGGTCGAAGCGTTCGAAGCTCGGTACATCGAGCAAATGCTCGAGCAGCACCACGATGACGTGGACCGAGCCGCCGCAGCTGCCGGCATTGCCAGACGGCACTTCTACCGGCTCAGGTCCAAATACGCGGTCGGGCGCCGATGAACGCCCGTGGTCCACGGATTCGTCGAACCGCGCTCGCGTCGTTGCCACTCACTCTCTGCTTCTTGTCCATGTGCATTCCGCCCGTGGACGACTTGAAACACGCTGACTCCGACGCAGCGACACATGACGGAGATGGCGCCATCGACGTAGATGGAGACGCCGGCGACGCTGGGCACTGCGCACCTCTCGCACCCGATGCCGAGGTCTCTTACGAATTGGCGGCGCTCGGGAGCGACTCGGTCACGATCGACGGCGACTGCTCCGATGCGGCGTGGAGCCGCGCAGGGCTGCTCCCATTCGCGGGTCTCGTCGAGTCCGGCAGTCCGCCTGTCTGGCGCATGCTTTGGAGCGCCAAGTCGGGCACGGTGTTCGGCTGCGTCGAAATCCAGGACCCCAGCTACGAAGCCCATGTTCTTCAGAACGATCAGCCGATGTGGGCCACGGACGACCGGCTCGAGCTTTGGCTGGATGCAGAACCGGTCGGCGAAGACACGATCAAAGTCACTTTCAATCGTGCCGGGCACTACCACGACGCCAACCACCCATACGGCGCGTCGAACGCCAACACTGCATTCGAGACGGTGCTGGCGGTCCACGCAAAGGAACTTCCCGCCGATGACGGGGGAGAAGCTGGCACTCCGGACTCCGGTGCGAAGCCGGACGCCAAGCCCGCTGCGGTGGGTTGGACGGTGGAGTGGGAAGTGCGCCCCGCGCTGGCGCCGGCGGCGGGGCACGTCGGTCGCTGCGAGTTCGCGAAGTTCGATGTATCCGGGGGGGCACAGAGTGGAGACATCGCGTTCGGGCCGCTGATCAACGGCTTTGCGACGTTCGGTTACTGCCGCTATGGGTGCGGGCCAACCGTGGAGTCGGGTCATGACTGAACGCGCACGATGGCGGGCGAAGTGGCCTTTGGCCCTCTTCGCCGCTCTCTTGGTTCAGAACTGCTTCCCCGAAGTCGACCCTCTTCGCACCGAGCAGCCGACACCGAGCGACGCCAGCGCGGACGAGGGCGACGGGCAGACTCCCGCGGACTCCCCCTCCGAAGACGCACCGACCTGTCCGCCGTCTCTGCCGAAGGGAGTGACACCGTACGAGTTGTTCGAGCTCGGAGGCGAGCCCATCACGGTCGACGGTGACTGTTCGGATCCCGCTTGGGACCGCGCGGCTCTCGTACAGTTCTCGGGCGCGGCCTCGTCCCCGTTCGTTCCCCGGTGGCGCATGCTCTGGAGCGCCGCGACGGGAAAGGTGTACGGCTGCGTCGAGGTGACGGACACTACCCCTCACGCGACGTCGGTGGTCGACGATGATTCGTCGAGCGAGGCCGGGGTGTTCAGTGACGATCGCATCCAGTTCTTCCTCCACGGCAGCGAATCCGCCACCCTCAGCAAGGAGACCGTGTCCGTCGCGGTGAATCCGTGCGGAACGCGCTGGGACGCGCGCTACGACAAAGGATACGCCGACAAATCCTATGATCCGATCTCTCAGCTGGACACGCAGCACCCGCCTCTCACTGGGTGGTGCTCGGACGCCGGTACCTCGAAGGACGCGGGAGCTGCCGACGCCGGAGCGGACTCGGGCGACGGCGGAGCTGCGGTCGGTTACGTGATCGAGTGGGAAACGGCGGTCCCGTTCAGCCCTGCGCCAGGCTTGGTTGGGCGCTGCGACTTCGCCAAGTTCGACCGAACGACCGCGACCACCGAGACGGCCGTCGTCGCCTTCGGCAGCAAGATGCCCGACGTCCCGAACTTCGGATACTGCGTGTTCAGCTGCGACTCGGAGCCGGGAGCCGCGATAGGGAATGTCAATACCGGCACGAGCACCGATACGTTGCAGAATCAAATCGTGTTCTCCAAGTACAAGGCGCCCGTCAACCTGACGCTCAGCAAGATGCACATCAACCTCGAGCTGGGCTCGACGTTTCCCGGCGACAAGCTGAGGATGGCCATCTATGCCGACCAAGGCGGGTACCCTGGCGACATCTTGGGTTGGACGGAAGAAGGCTCGGCGCTGGACACCGTCGGCTGGAACGCGTTGAGCCTCACCGCGAAGCTGACGCTGAACGCAGGAAAAAGCTACTGGCTGGCCGCCTGGGCCAACAACAAGCAGTACGTCGTTCGGGCCGACAAGATCAACTTCGACGGGTCGACCCAGTTCATAGACCTCGTCTACGCGAGTGCTTTCCCGTCGCCGATGCCTGCCGGCGCCTCGACGTTCGACAAGAAGTACGACCTTTACGCAAAGTGAAGACACCGGCGCTGCTCGTCGCAGCGGGCGCCGCTGGAGCCCCTCCGACCAGCGTTACGCTTCTTCTCCTGAGCACCGCCTGGGACACGAACCGCGTCGCGGCGACGCCGAACGTCCCGGTTTTTTCCATGGGGTTCCAGGCCGTGCTCGCGACGCCGCGACACTCGTCACCGTGCTCCCGTGGGGCACCATGTCCGCGCAGGCGACCTTGGACGGCGCGTGCCATTCGACGTCACCTCGGGCGCTGGCGCCCGTGCGCCTGTGACCTCGCAGGTCACCGCAGCACGAGGTATCGCAAGGGAGTTGCCCGGCATGCATGTTGCAGCCGCACGGGTCATGTCCACCCACCGGTTCGTCCTCGGGCAGCTGGCCGCCTCGGCGCTGGGACTTGCGGGAGCCCTCGCTCGCCCCGCTCTCGCTACGACGTATTACGTCGCACCGAACGGCTCGGACTCCGCCAGCGGGACGTCACAGCAAGCGCCGTGGAAGACGTTTGCGCACGCCATCCCGAAGCTCGGCCCCGGCGACGTGCTCACGCTGCTGGATGGCGAATACACCAAGGGGGGCAGCGGCGCGCTGGTGGTGAACTGCGCGTCGGGCGCAAAGAGCGGCACCGTCCAGACGCCCATCACGGTCAGGGCCGCGAACGAACGCAAGGCGTGGTTGAAGGGCGATGGATCGTACGTTCCGGCGAGCAGCTCGAGTTGCGCTTACTGGGTGTTCGAGGGCCTGCACGTGAGCAGCGCCGACCTCGATGGCTCCTCGAATGCCGACGTCTTCGCCGTGGCCGACGGCGATCATCTCACATTCCGAAGGAACCTGTTTCACCACAACAATCGCTACAAGAACAGCCACCTTCTCCCGCTGGTACGGGTGAACCACTCGCTGGTGGAGGAGAACGAGTTCTACTGGTTTCACCGTCATGCCGTCATGGCGTTTCACTCGACAGGTTCCATTACGACAGGAAACGTATTTCGGCGGAACTACTGCAACTCACGAGGCCACGCCGACCTTCCAGGCGGGTTTCCGTCGGGCAAGTCGTTCGGCGGGGACGATTGCATCGTGCTGTATCCGGGTAGGGAGAGCATCGCAGAGAACACCCTCTCCGAGGGCACCAGCGCCAGCGTGTCCATTACCTCAAAGACATCGTCGGTCGGAAACCTGGTTCTGGGCAGTGTCTCCATCGGCGATGACTTCGCGGTTCTCCTGCGCCAAAGGAGCGAGGATCCCTCTGCTCCGCCGAAGGACACCACGATTCGGGATTTGGTGGCCATCCGTGCGGCCGCGTCTGGCGTCTACGTACGAGGCAGCCAGAACACCCACTGCGAAAGCAGCTCGTTCTTCAGCGCGTCATCTGGACGCGGCCTCGTCGCCGACCAAGAGTCGGGGATCGCGAATACGGGTCTGAACTCCACCTTCGTTTTGAACACTGTCGCAATAGGAGGAACATACGGGTTCCTGTTCGCGAATCAGAAGGACTGGGGTGCGGACTACACCAACGCGACGGGTGCGGCGACGGCCTACAGCCCGGATGACGCACACGTCACCCACGAGAACGTGAGCGATCCGAAGCTCGGAGCTTGCTACCTGTGGATCCCGGACGGCTCGCCGCTGAAGGGCGCGGGGAAAGGCGGTGCCGACATCGGTGCGAACGTACTCTACGCGTACGAGGACGGCGTGCTCACGTCGAAGAAGTTGTGGGATCCGAGCACCGGAGAGTGGCTGCACGGGGGAGCGATCGTCGCTGGAGTGAACGACGTACCCGGGCAGTCGCTGTTCGATGTGCACGAGCGCCTGCACGTGAACAACCACGGTTGCTCGTTCCCCAAGAGCTACGTCGACTCGGGCGGCACGGGGGGCGCTGGCAGCGGCGGAGCTGCGGGCAGCGGCAGCGGCGGCGTGGCGGGTAGCGGCAGCGGCGTGGCGGGCAGCGGCAGTGCCGGCGTGGCGGGCAGCGGCGGCGTGGCGGGCGGCGGATCGGCGGGGGCGGCTGGCAGCGGCAGCGGTGGCGCGGCGAGTGGCGGATCGGCTGCCGGCGCGACGGGCGGAGCGAGCTCGAGCGGTGGCGCAAGCTCGGGTGCACCGAGCGACGAAGACGGCGGTGGGTGCGGCTGCCGTGCGGCGCAGAGTGGGGGAACGAGCGCATGGAGCTCGGTTCTTGGCTTGCTGTTGGTTGCTTGGCGACGCGCGCGCCGATCGCGCGCCGAGACCAGCGCTCGCGAGCCGTGACCCACGGTGTCACCGAAACGAACGTGCGTCGTCTTTGGTGACCTCGGAGGTCACGAGAGCTCGACGTATGTCGCGAACCCGAGCGGGCACGTGGCATGCAACCCGTCGGATGAACCGACGGTGAGTCATATGAAGCTCACCCGAACCTGGGAGAAGCTCCATGCTGGCCACACCAAACCGAATCCGTCAGCTGCTCGCGGTCGCCCTGCTCGGCTCTGCCTGCGCCAACCCCATCGACGAGTCCGAAGATGCTGAACTCGACGCCGATACGTCGAGCCTCACCTCTGGCGAGCCGCTTCAGGTGAGTGGCCACTATCTCAAGGGCCAAACCACCGGAAAACCCACCTTGGTGCTGGGCGACACTGCCTGGCTCCTCCTCGGCCAAAACCGCGCCGACATTCTCACCTACCTGAACGATCGGAAGTCGAAGGGCTTCAACATGGTGATGGTGGCCATCGACCCCGAGAAGGCCAACGCCTACGGCGATAAGGCCTTCGCACCGAGAGCCGACGGCAAGCCGGACGTCACTGCTCCGTATGTCACGCCAGGTGCCGACCCGGCCAACGCAGCGCAATACGACTATTGGGATCACCTCCGATTCGCCGTTCAGTCCGCGCGAGACCGAGGTCTCACGTTCCTGCTGGTGACGGCGTTCAACAACGAACTCTGGGACTACAACGGCAACGAATCCAAGGCCTACATCGACTCGCCGACCCTCGCCTACTCGTACGGGAAGAACATCGGCGAGCAGCTACGAAATCATCGATCGGCCATCGTCTTTTCTGCCGGAGGTGACCGAGCGGTTCAGTGGGGCAACCGAGACAAGCGCCCGTTCTACCGCGCGCTCGCCGAGGGAATGACGGACGGCGCCAACGCCGTCGGCTCGTTCGATCTGACGGCCAACTGGTCGACGACGATCGTGACCCACGAGCCGCCGGTCTTTTCGCCGGGTGCGACACACCTTTTTCCGGGCGAGACGTGGCTCGACATCAGCAGCATCGAGGCGTACCCGAACCAGGGCCCAGTGCGCATCGCCGACGACTTCAAGGCGTCGCCCGTGAAGCCAACCTGGGTGATTGAAGGCATGTACGAGAACCCGAGGGAGGGTGTCCCCTGGCTCGCGCGCTATGAGGCCTACACCACGGTGTTCTCCGGGGCCATGGGGTTCATGTACGGAGCCAACGAGGTCATGAAATTCGCTCCGGAGTGGAAAGAGCGCCTCAATCTGCCAGGCGCTTCGCAGATGAAGTACCTGACCAAGCTGATGAACGTGTGGGGTGACGCAGGGTACATGGCTCGCGTTCCTGACCAGAGCCTGCTCGTCAAGCCCGGCAGCATTCCCGCAGGCTTCACGGTTGGCGGTGACCTGCAAGTGGCCACGCGAAGCGGTGGGACTCGCGCCATGGTGTACGCGATGAACGGCCGCGGCATCGGGCTCAAGCTGGCGGGTCTGACCGGGCCCAGCATGCGCGCCTATTGGTTCAATCCACGGAACGGAAAATGGCACAAAGACGGCGTCGAGTCGGACACCCGGACGACCTCGACGGCGTTCGCCACGGTGCCAGCGGGGGCCGGCGCGCCCAACTACACGTTCGACCCGCCGGGGGCTCCGGCCCCGGACAACGACTGGGTTTTGGTCTTGGAGAGCACCTCGTCGGCGGCGCCGAGCGTGCTCGGCAACGACCAGGTCGGCACCAAGACCGATACCTTGCAGAACTTCGTGGTCTTCTTCAGCCACCAGGCGACTGGCGACCTCAACCTCACCAAGATGAGCATCCACCTGAGCCAGGGTTCGACGTCGAGCGCCGACAAATTGAAGATGGCCATCTACGCCGACAACAACGGATACCCCGGCGCTTTGCTGAGAACGACCACCGAAGGTGCAGCTCTGGCTTCTGGCTGGCGTACGCTCAATCTCGCCACCCCGCTCTCGGTCACTGCGGGGACCAAGGTCTGGCTCGCGGTCTGGGCCAATACGAAGGCGTACGTCGTGACCGCAGAGAGCGAAAGCTCGCTCAACATGTTCGTAGCCCGCTCCTACGCGTCGACGTGGCCCAGTCCGATGCCCACCGGCGCAGCGAACTGGAGCCTCGAGTACGACCTGTACGCTCAGTAGTTCGACCGCCGGCCGAGGATGGAACGTTGGAGGCCACGCCCTCGGTGGCGTGGCTTCCAGCGCGAGCCCGGAGCGCCCCGCCGGACCGGGTGCGCGGTGACCTCCCATGTCACCTGCGTTCTACCCGGCAGCCTGCGGTGACCTCGGAGGTCACGAGATCTCGGCGTATTCCCTGCAACTCTGCCGGCACGTCGCGTGCAATTCACCGGGCGATACCGAGGTGAGTCACATGAAGCAGAAGATTTCGCCGTGGGTCATTGCCCTCTCGTCGTTGGTGGCGTTCGTCGGGTGTCAGAGCGAAGCAGACGACACAGGCGCGGCGAGCACGGGCGGCAGCGCGGGCAGCGGACCGGGTGGAGGCGTCAGCGGTGGCGCCGCGGGAACGGTCGGGGCGAGCGGCGGCAGCGGCAGCTCGGCGGGTGCCAGCGGCGCGAGTGGCGCGGCGGGCGTCTCCGGTGCGAGTGGCGCGGCAGGCAGCGGCGGCGTCGCCGGCGGCGAGAGCGGAAGCGGCGGCAACAGCGGCGCAGGCGGAGCCGGGGGAACGAGTGGAGCTGGCGGAAGCGGAGGAACGAGTGCAGCTGGCGGAAACGGAGGGAGTGGCGCTGCCTCCGGCGATACGTTCTACATCGGCACCAACGGGAGCGACGCGAACCCGTGCACCAGCACGGCGCGTTGCGCGACGGTCGCGGGGGTAATGGCGAAGCCGACCTTCGGTCCGGGTGATCTGATCTTGATGGGCAAGGGCACCTACACGAATCCCGCCATCAACATCGATTGCTCCAAGAACGCCGCGAAGTGGAACGGCACCGCGCTTGGCCGCATCACGCTTCGGGCCGAGGACGAACGCCAGGCGCACCTGACGTCGGACAACGGCGGATTCGTGTTCCGGCTTCGGAACTGCAGCTACTGGTCGCTCGAAGGACTGCGTCTCAGCCAGTCCGATGTCGCGACCGCGACGGGTGACGGCGTCGGGAACTTCTACGACGGCGCGAACGTCGATTTTCGCCGCAACTTGGTATCGCGCAACAACCTGCTGAACACGAGCTCTTCCGGCGGAATTCTCTTCTACGACATCAAGAACTTCGTGATCGAAGACAACGAGTTCTACGACTACCGCCGGCACGCAGTCGCAACGAAGTACCAGCACGTGGGTGGTGTGTTCCGTCGCAACTACTGCAACCCCCGCGGGCATGGCGCCGTCGGCACCTGCTTCTCCATCTACCCAGGCTCGAAGATGATCGTCGAGGACAACATCGTCGAGAGCAATCCGCCATACGGTTTCGACTCGATGCCTTTCGGTCACGACAACGTCGGCAACCGCTGGCTCGGGAATATCGGGGTGAACATGGGCGGCGGCCTCGTCCTGCTCCATTCGCGTTGCGACGGTAACCCGGACGGCGCCACGCTGGAAGCCATCGTTCGCGACAACTTGTCAGTCGGTGGCGCCGGGCGGCTGCTCTACAGCCGGAGCTCGCAGGTCGTCGCCGATCACAACTCCGCGTTCGGCGGCACCCATCAGGCTTTCTTGGCCGACCAGGAGAGTTGCGCGCCCGTCAGCAACAGCTTCAAGGTGAGCACTTCGCTCGCTCTGAACAACGGCATCGGTTTCTACGCGACGGGTGACGTGACCGGGGACGCGTTCGCGCTCAGCAACGTCGCGGCGTTCGGCAACGGTACGAACTTCTCGCCGGCCTCGCACCCCGGC
>JAXLYN010000054.1:0-62514 GCA_046351435.1 Polyangiaceae bacterium | reverse complement strand
CCCCTCAGCTCCCCGACACGGACGGGCGAACTAGGGACGCCCACCTGGCAAGCCCGCGCTCCCCAGATGAACTTTCGCCGCTCGTCGCGGTCAGACCCTGACGCATGACTGCTCGCGCGCATCTCACCCTTTGGCTTTGGTTGGCCCTCGCGGGCTGCGCGGCGTCGCCCCCCGCGCCGAGCGCTACCCCTGGACCGAGCGCCCCGGCGAGCGCCGAGGCCGAACCCGAGCCGGCACGAGCGGTCGACGAAGGTGCACCCATCGCCGACGCCTATCCCGTCCCGAGCGCGGTACCGGTGAGCCCGGAGCCGCCCGCGCCGACCCCGCCTCCGAGCCCTTTGGTTCCGCGCGATGCCGGCGTGGCGGCAGCGAACGCCAAGGCGGAGGCCGGCAAGCTCGGAGAGGCCGCGGCGGAGCTCACGCGCGCCCTGCCTCGCATCGATCGGGAGGCTCCGCTCGAAGATCGCATGCTCGCTCACGCACTCTTGGGTCGACGCCACGGCGAGCGGAAGGACTCGAAGAAGGCACGCGCAGAGTACCAGCTCGTCTTGGCCGCCTGGTCCGACCCGGGGAAAGCCGCGAAGACCATCCTCGGCGCGAGCCCCGACGAAGCGCAGGGGCTCCGCCGCTTGGGGCAAGCACTCACCGTGGTCGGCGAAGCGCTCTTCTTCGAGGCCGAGCAGAAACGCGCCAAGGCGCTCGCGCTCCGCCCGCCTCGATTCGCCGGCGCGGCGAACGACCAAGCCGTCCGCCGCTACATTTCCCGAGAGGTCGCGCCGTGGATGCAGAAGCGCCGCACGCTGGGCGAAGAAGCGGACGCGGCATACCGGAAGATCCTCGATCTGCAGCCCGTTCCGCCGCCGCGCTGGGTCGTCGCGGCCGCGTCGGAGGTCGGTACCCTGTACGAAGCGCTGCCGAAGGACCTGGAGAAGGTAGCGGTGCCACCGTCGATTCGAAACGACCCGAAGTTGCTCTCCGCCTACCAGAGCGCGCTGCACGATGCCCTGGCGCCCGAGCTCGAGCGGGCCAAGGGGGCCTACCGGCTGTGCAAGAACCTGGCGGAGAAGTACCGGCACCACGACGCGTACACCAAGACGTGCGAGGCACGGCTCACAGCGCTCGAATCCCAGAGCCCGTGAACGCGGGCGCGCGCCCGAGGCCGGGCTCCTTCACTCGTAGGCGTCCCGCAATCTGAGCCAGCTCATGTTGCCGGCGGCCTCGTCGCGACCTTTGGGCACGATGTCCAAGTAGTGGTAGGCGACGTTGAGCATGTCGAGGCCGCGCGCGTACGTGGAATAGGTGTGGAAGATCTCGCCCGCTCCGTCCTGGTAGAAGACGCTGATGCCCGGCATCTCGCCGCCGTATGCCCGGTGTTTGCCGAAGTTGTATGGGATTTCGCCGCTCGCGACCTGTTCCGGCGTGAACGAGACACCGAAGTCGTAGTTGAAGCTCGAACCTTCGGAGGACACCCATTCGAACGTCCAGCCCAAGCGCTTGGCGAACGACTGGAGTTTCCCGAGCGGAGCTCGTGACACGGCGACCAAGGTCACGTCGCGGTGGGCGAGGTGAACGACGACGCGCTCGAAGTTGTCCGCCCAGAACGAGCAGCTCTTGCACCCGTTCTCCCACTCGGGCGGAAACGCCCGAGTGATAGACCACGAGTTGGCTGCGGCCGTCAAGGAGTCGGCGAGGGATGCTCGACCGCGGCCGCGCTGGAACTCGTAGGCTTCCCTCCACGCGCACCCAGGGCAACGCCCGGCGACGCGCACTGAGCTCGTCACGTTGCCGCGTGAACTCCTTCTCTTCCTTCAGCAGCCGAACGCGGGCCTCGAGCCACTCGCGTTTGGAAACGACGGGATGCGCTTCAGTCATTCGTGGGTTCTCCTGTGCGAGTCATGTAGTCGATGCAGGCTGGAGCGGGGGGTAACAAAGCTGTCGGGATTTGCGGCCCCAGGGGTCAGCGCTTCCGGTTCAAGCGCCGGCTGAGGACGTTCCAAAGGGGGTTGTCCCGTCGCGCTCTGCCCGATGGGCCGAGCTCGTAGTCCATGCCGTCCCACTCGTCCTCGCGAAATGAATAGAAGGCCCAGTGCCAGCCGCGCGCTTCGACGAGCGCGACCGCGTCTTCGAGCCACGCAGCCGCGCCCGGCGCGCGACGGAAGCAGCCGAGCTCGCCGACCAGCACGCGCTCCGGTGGCAGCGCGTGTCGCTTCGTCCACGCGACGACGGGAGCGACGGTCTGCGCGAGCCGCAGCGCGCCCCATTCCTCCGTGGGACTCCCCGGCGCTGCGTCCACGGGGATTCGGCCCGGATAGCTCCACTTCCCCGCGTTCTCGTGGCTCGTGTAGAGCCAGGGGTCATACAGGTGGAACGAGTAGAGGACGTTCTGATCCGTCACGGGCTCGAGATGGGGGAACGAGGACGCGGCGGCGTCCAAGGAACTCTCGAGGACGACCGGCGTGACCGGATCCGCCGACCGGATCGCTGCGATGGCACGCCGGTAGAAGTGGTTCACGTCCGCGAGCGTGTCGCGGTTGCGCTTCGCCCAGTCCGCGCGTCTCGGGTCGCTGGCGTCGAAGATCCTCGCCAGCGCTTCGGGCCGAGGTTCGTTGAGCAAGTCGTAGCCGACGAGCGCGTCGTGGCCGCCGACGAGGTCCACGAGGTCGCGCCAGAAGCCAGCGGCGAGCGGCTGGAACGACGCCGTGTCCCACAGCCGGAGGTCGTCTTTCCCGGAGTTGTGCTGGCGCCACCTCGCGCCGGGGAGCGACAGCGTCGTGAGCAACACCTTCATTTGGGCTTTGCTCGCGGCATCCAGCACGCGAACCAGCTCCTTGGCGTCCGGCCCAGGGATCCCGCGGTAGCTACCCGCGTCGCCGAGAAGAAAATCTCGCGAGGGCGTCTGGTATTTGTTGGGGGCCAGCCGCACGAACTCGACTCCGGCGTCGCGCGCTGCGAGCAGTCGGTCGAAGTCCTCTCGGAGGTCGAACAAGTTCGCGCCGCGGCGTCGGGTCTTCCAGAATTCCGCGCGCCACGCGCGGCGGAGACGACGCGCCGAGGCCGCTACTGCGCGGTTCGTGTCGTTCTCGCGCGCGGTGAGCGCGCCGAGGAAGCGGGAGCAGTCCTGCCCCTGATCCAGGCAGCGCTCCGTCAGCCCGTCGACGGCGAGAAACCGGCGCACGCCGTCGCGCGCGTTCGCCTCTTCGGCCAGTCGCTCCAGGGGCGGTTCGGGTCCGGGCGCTGGCGGCGGCCTACGGATGCGCTGGCCGAGCTCGGCCCGGAAGCTCGAGTCATCGCCGGCGAAGGCCTCGAGGAAGTCGTCTCCGGTCACGCCCGCGAGTGGGTGGTCGCCGACGTATGTCTTCAGCGCGCGGAAGAACCGCTCGTCGCCGAGCCGCGCACGCAGCTCGTTCACGAGCTCGAACCCGTACGCGTAGGACCAGCCTCCCGAGGCCTGGGCGAACGTCGCGCCGGGGGGGAGCTCGAGCGCTCGGCCGCGTCCCCGACGAAGCGCGCGATCGACACGTCGCCTGGCGAGCGCGCGCTCCCGTTCGTATTCGGAGGCACCCCAGCGGTGCTCCTTGTAGAACGCGGTCATCGCCGTCGCGAACGCTTCGTTGAGCCAGAAGAGAATGGGACCAGCTCGCGCAGGTCACGAGGTTGCCCCACCAACTGTGGGCGAGCTCGTGGATCGGGGCCAGTCTTCCCTCGCGTCGCCGAGCCACTCCCAGATCCAGTCTTCGTCGAGGAGCGCGAAAGCAGCTTTCTCCTGCCCCTTCGTGCCGCGCGCGAGGACCAGCGTGAACGATTCGAATGGATACGCGATGCCGCTCGCTCGGTGGAAGAACTCGGCCGCTCGCTCGACAGCCGCCAAGCACTGCGCGGCGTCGCGGGGCGAGCGACGTGTGGCGAGAAGCGCGAACTCCGTAGCACCGGCCCGAGAGCTCGCGCGCCAGAAGTCACCCACTGCGAAGCCGAACAGGTACGCTGGGTGGGGCGTCGTGAGCGAGAAGCGCGCGACGTCGCTCGCCTTCACACGACCGAGATCGGTCGCGCCACTCCCCACGCCGATCCAGTCGCGACTCGAGGCTACTGCGATCCGGATGGGAGCTCGGCTACCGGGCGAGAAGTCACAGGGGAGCCAGCGGCGTGTGTCGAAGCCCGTGAATGCGTGGTCATCGTGGATACGCAGACCCTCCGAGGACGCCCCCGCGTAGCGGATCTCCAGTCGACTCCTGTCCGATGCCGGCAGATCTACGGACAACTTCTCGTTGTGCGCGACGAACTCCACGGGCACGCCGTTGCACGCCACGCGTTCGATGGTGAGGTCGGCGGCGTCGAGCACGAGCCGCGAGGGTCCAGGGCCCGCGAGCCCGAGCACCGCATCGCCCCGGAAAGTCCTCCGGGCAATGTCGAGCTCGAGGCGCACGTCGTAGCTCTCCGGCGTCGGCGCGCGCGGCCCAGCAGCCCGGGGCTTCGGCGGGGAGCCCGGCAGAGAGCTCGGTCGCGGGGCACAAGCCGAGAGCAGAAGCAGCTGGCTCACGAACCACCGGCGCCCTCGATCCACGCCCCGAGTTTCGGCTGGCCCGCCCTCCCGAGCAACTGCGGGGCTCCAAGTGGAGCGCGGCCCGGCAGGCGCGCGAATTCTGCGACGAAAGGACGCGTCTCCGATCGGGTTGCGCGCCGAGAGGTCGAATGCACGGCGGGTTTCGCGTGGAATGGTCCTTGCGAGCGCGCCTCGAGGCATGGCGTCGAAGGTGCTGCTCGTCTACCCGCCGTCGCGCACGCAGGAGCACGAGAGCTGTCCGGGCGCTCTGACCATGCTCGGTGCGGTGCTGGAGCAGAACGGCCACTCCGTGCGCTTGCTCGACGCCAACGCGACCGCGCGGAAGCTGACGAGCGAAGACATCGCCCGCATCGCGCGCGAGGAACGCCCCGACGTCATCGGCGTCACACTGGTCACGCCCCTGGTGCGCGAGGCGTATCGAATGGCGTCGCTCCTCCGCGGAAGTGGAGCGCGGCTCCTCGCCGGTGGCCCGCACGCCACGCTTCTCCCCGAAGAACCCCTGGAGCACGGCTTCGACGCGGTCGTGGTGGGGGAAGGCGAGCCGACGATCTTCGAGGCGGTCGAGGCGCTCGACGGGCGTTTGCCGAAGGAAGGTGTCGCGGGCTGGGTGTACCGGGATGACCGGGGCGGTGTCTCGCGCGGGCCGCCGCGGCCGCCCATCGCCGACCTCGACGCGCTGCCAGCTCCTGCGCGTCACCTGGTGAACCCCGCGCACTACGGGGGTAGCGAGGACGCGGCGCTCCACATGAATCTGTTTTCGTCGCGCGGTTGCCCGGCCAAGTGCGCGTATTGCGCCGGCGGGCTCTTCGGTCGGAGGTTCCGCTTCCGCTCCGCCGGAAGCGTGCTTCGCGAGATGGTGGACGTGCACCGGCGTTACGGCACGCGGCACTTCCATTTCATGGACGACGCGATGACCGTCAACCGGGAGCGCATGCTCGAGATCTGCACCGGCCTCCGCGAGGGTGGTCTCGGGCTCACCTGGAGCATGATGACCCGGGTCGACCGCGTGGACGAAGACCTGCTTCGGGTCATGGCTCGGGCGGGCTGTGTCCAGATCGACTACGGCATCGAGAGTGGGCACCCCGAGACCCTGAAGCGCATCCACAAGCCCCACGACGTCGCCCGTGCGCGCGGCATGGTCGAGGCCACGCGCCAGAGCGGCATCGATCCCTGCGTCTTCTTCATCCTCGGTTTCCCCTGGGACACCGTCGAGTCCATCGAGGAGACCGAGCGATTCATGCTGGAGCTCGCTCCCTTCGTGGCGCGTTTCCACCCCGCCATCGCCTCGGTGTTGATCCCGTTTCCGGGCACCGAGATCTACGAGAAGCACGAGGCCGAGCACGGCCTCACGGGTTGGTGGCTCGACCACGCGCGGAGCTACGACGCTCCCGATCGGCGACGTCATGCGTACTACCAGACCGAGCTCTTCACGCGGGGCGCGGTGTTGGACGCCGACTTCTTCCACTACGCGCCGGCGGTTCGGCGAAAGATCGAGGACGTGTTCGAGCTGATGTGGCTCCACAATCTCCGCAAGGCGCCGTGGCCGCTGCGGAGCGCGAAGCGCGTGATGCTCGAAACGTCACGTGTGCTCCACCGGCGCTCGCCGGCGCTCGAGCGCGCGATGTTCGGGGCGCTCGGGTCGGGCGCCCGGGCGGCCAGACGCTGGACGAGGCGAAGCGCGAGCGAAGCCTCCGCCGCGAATCAATAGTCCGGCGGCGGTGGAGGCGGTGGAAACCCGCTCGCGCTCGGCGGATAGGCGGTCGACGAGGACAGGGGCGAAGATCCGGGACCGCTGGGCGACGGCGCGGGTGGTGCGCCGGGTGGCGCGCAGACGACCGTCACCGATTGTGGCGAGTAGATCGTCGTCGTCACGTACGTGAGCAGGCTCTGGAGCGGGTCGGTGCTCGTACGCACTTCGGCGGTTCCCTCGCGGCAGAGCCGATCGAGCTCGTGGGGGCCGCTCGCTTCGACGAGACCAGCGATCCAACCGCTGTGCCACTTCTCGTCGTATCCGTCGGGAACGCGATCGGGAGGCTGACCGGTGCGCACCACGGTGCGGAAGCAACCCGAAACGAGTACGCCGAGCACGAGCCAAGCAGCGCGCCTCATGGCTTCTTCGCCTCCTCGCGCGCGCAGACGATGGCGACCTTTCGCGGCGTGTAGATGCCGAGAGTGACGATGCTGACGCCGAGGGTGAGCACGTCTTCGCCCACCCAGATCTCTCGCGCCCGCCCCGTCGAGCAGTGATCTCGGACGTCGACCTCGGCCTCGCCGACGGCGCCCAGGAGGTAGTGATGGGCCCACTCGCTCTTTTCCTCCCCCGCAGGGACGCGGGCGTCCCGGAACGTCACGGAGCACGCGGACGTCAGGGCGACGAGTGCAAGCACGACGAAGCGCGGGGCGGGCACCGTCCGAAGGTAGAGCATCTTTCCCCTCCCATGGAGCGGGGCTTCTGGGGCGCCAGCTTTGCGCAGCGGGAGGCCGCCGGCTCCCGGCGTCGCGTGCCATACTCGGCGCGTGAACGAGGCGAAGCTCGCCGAGCTCGGACTGCCCGCGTTGGCTCGACGCGCCATTTCCGCCTTCGTGCGCGAAGGGCGGAGCATCGAGGCGGGGCGAGCGGGCGCGCCGCGTGGCGGGGTCTTCGTGACGTTGCGCAGTCCCGACGGGAACCTACGTGGCTGCATCGGTTCCATTTCACCCCTCGAGTCCGACGTGCTCGCCGAGACCGTGCGCAGTGCGGTGCTCGCCGCGACCCGCGACCCTCGCTTCGAACCCGTTCGCGCCGACGAGCTAGCGGGCCTTCATGTCGAGGTCAGCGTGCTCGCACCCGAAGAGCCCATCGCAAGCCCCAGCGAGCTCGACCCGTCGATCTACGGCGTGATCGTCCGGGACCGGCTGGGCCGCCGCGGCCTGCTCTTGCCCGACATCGAAGGAGTCGACGACGCCGCGACCCAGATCGCCATCGCCCGGCAAAAAGCCGGCATTTCGGCCTCGGAGCCGGTGAGCCTCGCGCGCTTCCGAGTGGTGAAGCTGGTCGAAGCGTAGGGAACCGCTCACCGCCCGCGTCGGAAGGGCTGAAACGACGCCCCATCCCATTTTTCGGAGCAAGAAACCGCGATGACCCGACGAAACCTGCGAACCATCACGAGCTGCCTCAGCGGCGCTGCCCTCGCTCTCGCCCTCGGCGCTTGCGCCCAGGGGCCGACGGACCAGGTGCCCGAGCCCGCCCAGTCCGCGGCCGAGGGGCTCTCGCCAGCCGCCGAGCCCGCAAAGCCCCCGAGCGAGAAGCCGGAAGGCCAACGCCCGGAGCACTGTGGCCCCCGCGCCGGTGGCCATCACGGCCCCGGGTTCCTGCTTCACGCCGCGCTCGAAGAGCTCGACCTGACGGCAGACCAGCAAACGAACATCGAGGCCCTCGAAAAGGAGCTCGACTCCGCTCGGCCGTTCGACAGCGAAGCGCACCGGAGCTTCGACAAGGCGCTCGCGGGGCAGATCCGCGCGGGCAAGGTCGATGCGAACGCGCTCAGCGCGAGCCTCACCGGCCTCGAGCAAGACGCCGTCGAGGGTGCGAAGCGCATGCACGGCGCGCTGAACAAGCTCCACGCGCTGCTCACAGCCGAGCAGCGGCAGGCGCTGGTGAAGGCGCTTCAAGCTCAGCCGCACCCCAGCATGGGGCCAGGCCCTGGCTTCGGTCCTCCCGAACCGGGCGACGAGCCACCGCCCGAGCGGGTGAAGCGCCACGGTTTCCGTGGTCATGGTCCCGAGGGGATGTTCCGCGACCTCGATCTGAGCGACGCCCAGCGCGAGAAGCTCGACGCGGTCCGCGAGCAACGGCGAGGCGATCGCGATGCGATGATGGCGCGCGGCAAGGATCGAGCCGAGAAGCACCAAGCACTGCTCCGCGCGTTCGCTGGCAATGACTTCGACGCGAACCGTCTCGTGCCCGAAGCGGACATTCGCAACATGGCGCGTGAGCACGCGCTCGAGCGCACGAAGCACCTCGAGCCGCTGGTTGGCGTGCTCGAGCCGGGGCAGCGCGAGAAGTTGGCGGCTCGAATCGAATCTGGACCTCGCGGTCCCAAGCACTGACCCCGCGGGTGCGGATGGGGCACAAATAGCGTCCCCACCCGCGCCCCCAACGAGTATGTCGACTCAGAGTGTCCGATCCCGATCTCAGGCTCTTGGCCCAGCGGGTCCGTGGCGGCGACCGCGCCGCGTATCGGATCTTGGTGGACCGAACCGCGCAGCCGCTCTTCCGGCTGGCGGCGCGCCTCTTGGGAAACGAAGCGGACGCCGAGGACGCACTTCAGGAGGCGTACGTGAAGGCCTATCGAGCGCTGGAAGGCGGGAGGTTCGACGGGCGTTCGGAGGTTCGCACCTGGCTCTATCGCATCGTGACCAATGCGGCCCTCGATGCGCTGAGACGGAGAGCGGTGCGGCCGGCGGGCGACGACGCTCCGCTCGCTGGCTTGCCCGACGATGGGCACGCCTCACCGGATGCGCGGATCGCTCTGCGCGAGCTCGACGCGTGGCTCGGGGAGCTGCCCCCCGATCAACGCGTCGCCATGGTGCTGTGTGGGGTAGAGGGTCTGAGCAATGCGGAAGCGGCGGACGTGCTAGGAGTCAGTGCGGGAGCAGTCGAACAGCGACTGGTCCGAGCCCGCGCGACGCTACGCCAGAAGCGAGGGGCCGATGACGAAGCCTGACGAAACGCTCGAACAGCTCACGCGCTTGGCGGCGCGCACAGAAGAGCTTGCGCCGCGTCCCGGCTTCGCCGACGGCGTGATGGCCAGCGTCGAGCTCGACGTCACGCGGCGGGAACCGGGGCGCGTGCGCTGGGTCGCGCTCGGCGTCTTCGCCGCCGCCGCCGCGTTCGCCATCTGGTCCGCGCGCGCAGCGCAAGGTGACCTCGACGGCGCCGCAGTGGCTTCTTTCGACGTGGTGGAGCTCGAGCAGTGAATCGGAAGCTCGCCACCGTGCTCGCTCTCGTGGCGGCCTTCGGGCTCGGAGCCGTGGCCGGAGGCTACGGTACGAAGAGCTACCTTCTGCACCGTTTCGCCGAGCGCTTCGGCGGACCTCCGGGTCGCGCCCGCATGGGCTTTCACGTGGAAGCCCTGGCCCGCGCGCTCGACCTCGACGCGGTCCAACGCGACAAGATCCAGAAGATCTTCGAGGCCCACGAGGGGGAGCGCCGGCGCACCTTCGAGCGCTGCGAGCCCGAGCACCGAGCCCTCCGCGAGAAGATCGACGCGGAGGTTCGCGCGGTGCTCACGCCCGAGCAGCAGGAGAAATACGAAACGATGCGGCGGCGCTTCGGCGGTCCGCCGGACGGTCCGCCCCCACCACCACCTCCTCCCTGACTTCCTCGCCATTCCCGAAAGGTGCTCGTGGAAACTCCTCCCCAGGCCATCGGTGATCCGAAGGTTCTCTCCCAGCTCGGCGTGGGCAAGAGCCGAACGCTCCGGCGCTGGCTCGTGCGCGGGATCTTGCTGCTCGTGGCCGTCGCGCTCGTAGCAGGCAGCGTCGTGTACTTCCGCATGCGGAGCCAAGCGGCCAGCGTCGAGACCTTCGTGACGGCTCCAGTGGAGCTCGGCGATCTGCGCGAGACCGTGACCGCCACCGGTACTTTGACCCCGCTCGACGCGGTCGAGGTGGGCGCAGAGGTCACCGGGCGCGTGCTCAAGGTGAACGTCGACGTCAACGATCGCGTGCAGGTGGGGCAGGTCCTGGTCGAGATCGATCAGGAGACCCTCAACGCCCGCGTCGAAGAGTCGCAAGCCCAGCTCTCGAGCGCGCAGGCCTCGTATCGCAACGCCAAGGCGACGGTGAAGGAGAACGAGCTCAAGGCCACTCGATTGCGCGAGCTGAACAAACGCGGGCTCGCGTCGGCGCAGGAGCTCGAGACCGCCGAAGCCAGCCTCGAGCGAGCCAAGGCCCAAGTGGGCACGGCTTCCGCACAGGTGACCGTGGCGCGGGCCGGCTTGAAGTCGGCCAAGACCAGCCAGGGCAAGGCGCTGATCAAGTCGCCCATCGAAGGCATCGTACTCGCACGCAGCGTCGAGCCCGGTCAGACCGTGACCGCGGGCTTCCAGACGCCCGTGCTCTTCACGCTGGCGCGCGACATCACCCAGATGGAGCTCAAGATCGACGTCGACGAAGCCGACGTCGGAAAGGTGAAAGACGGCCAAACCGCGAGCTTCATCGTGGATGCCTTTCCCAAGCGCCGCTTTCGCTCGAAGGTCGTACGCCTGAACAATCTGCCGAAGTCGGGCACGACGGTCATCACCTACGAGGGTCTCCTGACCGTGGACAACTCCGAGCGGCTCCTGCGCCCCGGCATGACGGCGACGGCCACCATCATCACGCAGGAGATGAAGAGCGTCCTGTCCGTTCCCAATGCGGCCCTGCGCTATCGACCCAAGTCGGCCAGCGCCAGTCAGAGTCGGGGAGGTGGACTGCCGGTGCCCGGCCTCGGCCGGGGGCCGGGCGGCGGCGGCTTCGGTCCGCCCGGTGGTGGTCGGGGCGGCGGCGCGCGGCCCGCCAGCTCCGCTAGCCCCGCCGGCTCGGCCGAAGCGCGGGGACCGCGCGAGGGCGTTTACGTGGTGAAGGATGGCAAGCCAGTGCGCGTGGGCGTCGAGACGGGCGTCACCGATGGCAAGCGCACCGAAGTGAAGAGCACCGAGCTCGGCGCGGGCACCGAGGTCATCACGGACGTCGCGGAGACGAAGAAATGACCGCGGTCGCGCCGGACACGGATCACCCCGTGGTCGAGTTCCAGGGGGTCTACAAGATCTACGGCGAAGGGGACACCGAAGTGCGCGCGCTCGACGGAGTCGACATGCGCATAGCTCGTGGCGAGTTCGTGGCCATCATGGGCTCGAGCGGTTCGGGCAAGTCCACGGCCATGAACATCATCGGTTGTCTGGACGCGCCCACGCGCGGCCAGTACCTGTTCCGCGGCGTCGACGTCGGGTCTCTCGACGCCGATCAGCGGGCCTTGCTCCGGCGCCACTACGTCGGCTTCGTGTTTCAAGGCTACAACCTGCTCGCGCGCACCACTGCCCTGGAGAACGTCGAGCTGCCCCTGGTCTACCGCCGGGTGCCGGCCCGCGAGCGACACGATCGCGGCATGGAGGCGCTAGTCGCGGTGGGACTGGCGGATCGCGCCGATCACACGCCGGCGGAGCTCTCGGGTGGACAGCAGCAACGCGTGGCCATCGCGCGCGCCTTGGTCACGAACCCCTCGCTTCTGCTCGCCGACGAGCCGACCGGGAACCTCGACTCGGCGCGCAAGCACGAGATCATGGAGCTCCTCGTGCGGTTGAACCATGAACGCGGGATCACGATTGCCATGGTCACCCACGAGCCCGACATGGGCGTCTACGTGTCGCGCGTCGTCATGTTCAAGGACGGGCGCATCACCGATCAGGGCAAGCCCGCCGACGTCGAATACGCCGGGCCCATCTCCAAACGGCCGCTTTCGGCCAGGGGCCAAGCATGATTCGCATCACTCTGGTGATGGCGCTTCGGCAGATCCGGCGCAACACCTTGCGCTCGTTTCTGACCATGCTCGGCATCGTGATCGGCGTGGGTGCCGTGATCGCGCTCGTCACCATCGGCGAAGGCGCGACCGCGAAGGTCACCGCCGACATCGGCAAGCTCGGCAACAACTTGCTCATCGTCTCGCCCGGAGGCAGCCGGCGTTCGAGCGGCTTCTCCCAGGCCAACGGCTTCACCAAGGAAGACGTGGACGCGATTCGCCGCGACGTGACCGGCGCCGAGAAGGTCGCACCCACGGTGGGGCGCCAAGCCCTGGCGGTCTGGGGCAACCGCAACTGGCGCACGAGCGTGACGGGCACCACGGCGGAGTACCTCGACGTGCGTGCCTACGAGGTCACGCAGGGCCGGCCGTTCAGCGAGACCGAGATCAACGCCGGGCAGCCCCTCTGCATCTTGGGCGCGTCGGTGAAAAAAGAGCTCTTCGCCGACAGCCCCGCGGTCGGCGAGTCCATACGCGTCGACAAGCTCTCGTGCGAGGTCATCGGCGTCCTGGCGGCCAAAGGCCAGAGCGGAATGGGCCAAGACCAGGACGACGTCGTGCTCCTGCCCCTGCGCGCCGTTCAGCGCCGACTCGTCGGCAGCAACGACGTGAGCTCCATCTTCGTGACGGCTGCCGAAAACCGCAGCACGACCCGCATCAAGGAGCAGATCGAAGATCTCTTGCGCGAGCGGCGTCAGATCGCCGCCGGCGCCGAAGACGACTTCAACGTGCGCGACATGGCCGAAATCGCCCAGACCGTCACCAGCGCGACCGGTGCCCTGACTGCCTTGCTCGGTGCCATCGCCGCCGTGAGTCTCCTCGTGGGCGGCATCGGCATCATGAACATCATGCTGGTCAACGTCACCGAGCGCACGCGCGAGATCGGGATCCGGCTCGCCATCGGCGCCATGGCGCGCGAGGTCTTGCTCCAGTTCCTGGTCGAAGCCGTCGTACTGGCGATGATCGGCGGCCTCATGGGCATCGGCTTCGGTCTCGCTGGCTCCTACGCCGCCACGCGCGCCCTCGGCGTGCCCTTCGTCGTCGACCCGAAGATCTTGATCATCGCGTTCCTGTTCTCCGCCCTGGTGGGCGTGATGTTCGGTTACCTGCCCGCGCACAAGGCAGCGCGGCTCAACCCCATCGAGGCGCTACGCCATGAATGAAACGACGATTCGCATCGGCTTCGGACTCGCTTGCCTCGTGGCCTTCTCCGCGTGTCCCCGATCGGCCCGCGCCGAAGACCCGCCGTCGAGCGTGCGACCGGCGGGCGCGCCGCGCCGGATCGACGTCGGTCTCGCGGTGCGTGAGGCCCTGGCCAAGAACCCGAACCGCGAGGCTTCCGAGATTGCGGTCGAGCGCGCGCGCCAGAACATATTGGTGGAAGAAGCCCGCTACCCGTACGTGTTCCAGGCAGACGCCGGCTACACCCGGAGCAAGGTGCCGCGCCTCGGCGCGGGCGACACCGTCAGCTCCTCGACATCGCGCACGTACACCGTGGGTTCGGCGCTCCGCCGCACGTTTCCCTTCGGCACCACGGCGGAAGTGCGCCTGCAAGGTGAGCGCTTCGAAAACGAGTCGTCGGCGGGCGGACTCGCCGGCGGCACGAGCACCGGCTACGGCGTTTCGGGTCGCGCATCGGTGACCCATCCGCTCCTCCGTGGAGCGGGCACGCGCGTCGGCGAAGCCGAGCTCCGCACGGCCCGCGTCGAGAAGCAAGCCAGCGAGAAGGCTCGCGACCGTCAGAAGAGCGAGCTCGTGCGCGACGTCGTCATGGCCTACTGGGAGCTCTGGTACGCCGACGAGGCCACGCGCATCCAGCGCTCCGCGCTCACTCTGGCCAAGCGGCAAGAGGCCGATGCCAAGGCCAAGGTGGCCCAGGGTGCCTCGGCCGAAAGCGACGTGCTCACCTTCACGAGCCGCGTTGCCGAGCTCGAGGAGTCCGTGGTGACCGCCGATCTCGGCCAACGGCAGCGCGCGCTCGAGCTCGGTCGCCTGATGGGCTCCCCCGACCCGGACCGCGATCTCGTCACCATCGCCAGCGGCCCTCCCGCCGCCGGCGCGAGCGCCACGCGGGCCGACGTCGAGAAGGCGCTCGGCTCGACCTCCGTAGAGCTCGCCGAGCTCGAAGCCCAAGTGCGCGTCGCGCGCTCGCGGGCCGAAGTCGCCGGCGAATCCACGCGACCGCGGCTCGACGTCGAGGGCTACCTCGAGTCCCAAGGCGTGAGCGAGCGCATCCCCCGTGCGGCGACCCGAGCGGGGCAGATGAGCTGGGTCACCGCCCACGTGGGCCTCGTGTTCGAGCTGCCCCTCGACGACTCGCGCCGGAACGCCGAGAAGCGTGCAGCGCTCCTCTCGGTGCGTGCGGCGGAACAAAACCTCCGCGCCGCGCGCGACCGCATCACGTCGGAAGCGACGCTTGCGGTCACCAACGAGAAGGCGGCCTCCGAGCGCGTGCGCCTCGCCGAGCGCACGCTCGCCGTCGCCGAGAAGGCCCACGCTGCCGAGAAGGCCCGCTTCGAGCTCGGTCAGTCGCTGCCCATCCAGGTCCAGCAAGCCGAAGACGATCTCCGGCGCGCGAAGCTGCGCGTCGCTCGCGCCCGGGTGGACTTGGTGGAAGAACAGACGGCGGTGCTCCACCTCGCCGGACGCTTGCTGGCAGAGTACGAAGGCGGCTGACCCACGTCGCTACGGATCGGCCCGCGTGAGAGGGCGGGGTGGGCGCAGCAGGGATCGAACCTGCGACTTCGACCGTGTGAAGGTCGCACTCTACCGCTGAGTTATGCGCCCGAGCCGCCGGCTCCGAGCCCGGCGGTTCGCTCCGGCGACCCCTCGAGGCCAGCGGAGGCGCGCTAGATAGCGCGCCGCGGGCCGAAGGGCAATGGCTCGAGTCGAAGCGCGCGATTCCGGGCCTTCATGATATAGGAAGCCCCCCCGATGACCGACCCCGACACTCGAGCCGAGCTCGGCCGGCTGGAAGCCGCCCGGAGCCGCGACCGCGTCGTGGGGCTCATGATCATCATCGCCGCCTTCGTGGCCGGGCTCGCCATGTCGCTCTGGGCCAAGGGCAAGACCCGACCCGAGCTTCCCGAGCCCCCCGCGCCGCCCACGCTCGGGGGCATCGTCGGCTACCCGAACGCGGTCGACATCTTGAGCTCGCTCCCCGGGGCCCGCGCGGTGACGAAGCGCACGCTCCTCCGGAACATCTGGGCCGAAGGCGTGAAGAGCGACGGCACGCTGGATCTGAACGACATCACGGGTCGTGCCCGCTACACGTTCCAGAGCCTCGAAGGCGAGGGGCCGCAACCGGCGCGCGAGCCCGGCACGCTGCCGCGCCGGCACTACTGCGGCAAGCAGACCGTGCACTTGAAGAAGGAAGGGCTCGTCGCCGATCCCGACGTGACCGACTACCCGTGCCCGAGCCAGACCCTCGACCCCTTGCCCGAGCCGCCACGCTGCGGTTTCGCGGAGGTGTGGGCACACGCGATCAAAAGCGGTGCGCCGCGCGAGCGCATGGCGCGCATCGAGTACTACCGTGCCAAGGCCGGTCCCGCTTGGCGCTTCGAGATCCCGGGCACGCCCCACAAGTTCGCGCTCTACGGCGACTGCGGGCGGCAGCTCGACGAGGCCGAAGCGTTCACCGTGGCTCCTTGAGCTCCGGGCTGACCGAGAGCGAGAGCAGGTCGCGGAGCTTTCGCCAAAGTCGTTCCCGTCCCTCGCCGGTCTCGGAAGAAAAGCCGAGGGCGCGTCGCTTGGCTCGCGCCTCGAGCTCGGCGAGCGCGAGCTTCTGCTTCGAGAGCACGACCTTGTCGAGTTTGGTGGCCACGAGCACGGTCTCGAGCTTGGGCCGACTCACGCGCGCGGGGCTCGCGCAGAGCTCGAACAGATCGGCGTCGTCGGGCTCGAGGCCGCGTCGGACGTCGACGATGATCACCACGGCGCGCAGGGTCGCGCGTCCGAGGAGGTAGCCCTCGATGAGCTCACCCCAGTCCTTGCGTTCCTGTTTGCTGCGCCGAGCGAAGCCGTAGCCGGGCAAGTCCACCATCGAAAGCGTCGCACCGTCGGCGAGCTCCGTCGCATAGAAGCCGATGCGCCGCGTGCACCCCGGCGTTCCGCTGACACGAACCAGGTTCCGGCGCGAGAGGAGGCAGTTGACGAGGCTGCTCTTACCCACGTTGGAGCGCCCTGCGAAAGCGACCTCGAGCGACACGGGAGGGGGGAGCTCGCGGAGCGTGGCTGCGCCGGCCGAAAACTCGGCCTTCACCACCCGGCTCGACAGGGAAGATGCTTCGCGGCTCATCGCTGCGGAGCCTGCAACGAACTGCCGCCGCGGGCCACGACAATCAGGCTTTCGAGCGACGCCGGCGCGAGATGCCGCTCGTGAGCGCAGCGAGCTCTTCGCTTCGGAAGAGCCTCGCCGCCGCCAAGAAGGTGAGCCCGAAGGCTGCGCCAGCTGCGATCCCAGGGACGAGTCGCGCGACCGCGTTGCCCCGGCCGAAGTCGGCCGTGTAGTGGACCAAGACGAGCCCGGCGGCCGCCGCCGGCACGCACGCCGCCAGCGTGCGCAGCGCCGAAATCGCGATTTCGCCCAGTCGCGTGTCGCCGAGCTTCTTCCGCAGACCGAACCAGAGCAGGCACATCTGCGCAGCGCTCGCGCCGCTCACCGCGAGGCTCACGCCCACGTGTCCGAGCGAACCTTTCAACGCCAGAGCGAGCAGCACGAACACCGCGAGGTCGAGCGCGGCGACGACCACCGGCGTACGCGTGTCGCCGAGCGCGTAATAGACGCCGACCAATTGGCGCACCGCGGCCACGGTCCAGATGCCCACGCCCTGAGCCATGAGCGCCTTGGCCGTCTCGCGGGCACTCTCGGCGTCGAACTGTCCGCGCTGGAAGATCACGACCACGATGGGCTCGGCCAGCACCACGAAGAGCACGCTGGCCGCGATGGCCACGAACAGCGCGAGGCGCATGCCGTAAGCGAAGGTCTTCGCCACCTCGGCGTGTTCGCCGCGCGCCACCAGCAACGACAAGCTCGGCAGGGTCGCGCTCTGGAGCGCCATCACGAAGATCCCCTGCGGGAAGTCGCACAGGCGGAGGGCCCAGCCGAAGTAGCTCTGAGCTCCCACGCCGAGCTCCGAGAGGAAGCGGCGCGCCAGCACCACGTCGACGTAGTAGACGCCGAGGCCGATCAAGACGGGCCCCATGCGGCGCAGGGCCTCGCGCACGCCGGGTAGCCGGAGCTCGAGGCTCGGTCGTTCGAAGTAGCCGATGGCCCGGAGGCTCGGCCACTGCGCCACCACCTGGAGCACTCCGCCGAGGAGCACGCCCGCCGCGAGCGCCAGCACGCGATCCTGGCCTCGCGCGCCGAATAGGTTCGGCAAGCCGAGGGCGCACACGACGAATGCGACGTTCAAGAGGGCGGGGGCGAAGCTCGTGGCGACGAAGCGCTGGTGGACGTTGAGGGCGGCCACTCCCATGGCCGCCGTGCCCATGAAGAAGATGTACGGGAACACCCAACGCGTGAGCGTCACGGTGCGCTCGTACTGGCCTTCGTGGGCCTTGAACCCACCGGCGAAGAGCTCGACGAGCTCGGGAGCGAGCAGGACGCCCGCGATGGTCACCACCACGAGCAGCGACAGCGACAGGCCCCGCAGCGCGCGGAACAGCCGCCGCGCCTCCGCATCGCCCTGTTGTTCGCGGGTCTTGGCCAAGACCGGCAGGACCGCGTTCTGCACCGCGCCTTCGGCCAACAGCTGTCGGAGGACGTTGGGGATGGTGAAGGCGACGAAGAACGCATCGGTGGCGGCGCGGCTGAACACCGCGGCGAGCACCTGATCCCGCACCAGCCCGAGGACGCGGCTGAAGAGGGTCCCAGCAGCGACCACACCGGCCCGGCCGGTGATCTTCTTCCGTTCGGCCTCCGCCGTGCTCGGGCTCTCGGCCGCCATCTCGGCCGAGGTACCACAGAGCGGCACACCCCGGCCAAATTGGGACGAGTTCAGTCCCCGAACAGCTCGGAGTGGACTTCGTCCAGGATTTCTTGGGACTCCGCCCTCGAGATTTCGAACACGCTCGACACGGCCTCGATGGCTGCGGCTTCGGCGTGGGCCACGTGATCGTCCACGAAGGCCACGCCAGCGGCGAGTCGGAACGCGAAGGCCCGGGCATCGGCGGACTCGATGCGCTTCGCGCAGGCGTCGAGGCGCGCCCGCCAGCCGTCGCGCGCGAGCTTCTCGTTGAAGCGATCGAGCAGCGCCTGGAGATCGATGCCGCGCACGTGGTGCATGTCGACGACGGCCTGGAAGCTCGCTGCGAGTTGCTCGAGCTCCTCCTTCTGGACGACGCCGTCCACCGCGGCCATGAGGAACATGGTCTCGAGGGTCGCTTCGAACTCCGCGGCTTGCGACTTCGCGCGGTCGTCCAAGGCTTCTCCCGGGCGCAAGCTGCGCGCGAGGGCGTGCGCGGCTTCGCCCGCGGTGACTCCAGTTGCGATCTTCCTCAGCCGAGCTTCGAGTCCCATGCGCCAAGCGTACCAGACCCCGAGCGCACGATCCCCCGCTACTCGATCCCGAGGTGGGTACGGAATGCACGGTCGACGAGGTCGAGCGCCGCATCGACGTCGGACGGAACGAGCACATCGCTCTCCCCGGCCGCGGCGCGCTGCATCCGCCCCCGGAGCTCGCCCGAGAGCTTCGCGCGCGCCCCGCCGCAGGCGCGGCAGACCAAGCCCCCGCGGGCGACGTCGACCAAGGCGCCCTGGCCCTCGGGGCAGGGTTTTCCGCAGGAAACGCAGCGGCCGAGGTCGAGGCCCCAGCCGAACGCTGCGAGCAGCGCGAGGCCCGCGTGGGCGCTCCGCGCGCGGTGGCGTGCCGGCGCCCGCGTGTTCCAGGCGGCCGAGCAGCGCGTCGAGTGCTTGCCACACTTCGGGTTCCGGAGTGCGCACGGGTGATGCTCGACGCACCCAGCCGAGCGCACGGCCGGCGGCCTCCATGTGCTCGAGGCTCGACACGAGCTTCGTGCGCGCCACGTCGAGGCGCGCTTCGCGCAGCGCGAAGAGCTCGCTCGTCGCGTGCTCTTCGAGCGTCAGCCGGAGGGTGTGCATGGGCTCGAGGGCGCCACCGAAACGCTTCTGACTCTTGCGTGCTCCCCGTGCGAGCGCGCTCAGCTTGCCGAGCTCTTCGGTGAACAGCGTGACGACGAGGTCACTCTCGCCGTAGTCCACGCGACGCAGGAGCAGCGCGCGGGTGTCGTAGCGTTTCGCCGTCGAGCGGGTGCGCCGAACGCTCACGCCGAGACGCAGGCCGACGGGGCGGGCAACGCGCTCAGCTCTTGCGGCATGTCGTCGCCGCGCGGCTTGAGCACGATGCTGAGGGCCAGAGTGAACAGGATCAAGAGCAGCACGAACGCCAGTGCCACACCGTAGCGCTTGCTGCGCGCCGGCTTCACCGTGGGATTGGCGCTCGACAACGGCAGCGGCGTCACCCACGCCACGCGCCGGCTCGCCGTGTAACGAGCGAGCACGTCGTCTGCCGAGAGGCCGACGGCGCGCGCGTAGGATTTCAGGAAGCCTCGCACGAAGACCTCGCCCGGAAGCTCGTCGAAGCGGTCGGCTTCGATGCGCTCGACGCTGGACATCGGCACGCGCGTGGCGCGGCTGATCTCTTCCGCGCTCATCCGCCGTTCGAGGCGGTGTCGGCGCAGGAGCTGTCCTACGGTTTCCATCGGCGAGGGCCCGAGCCTACTTGAGATTCGCCAAGATGGAGCTGCATTCTTTACCCGACGCCGAGGTCGGTAGAAGCTCCTTGCACTTCTTCAAGTCGGCTTCGGCGTCCGCGCTCCGGCCGAGCCGTACGAGCACCCTGCCGCGTCCGAGGTACGCCTCCTGGAGTCCCTTGCACGCGGGGGCTTCGGTCTCGAGGGCGCGTGTGTAGGCGTCGAGGGCTTCGGTGAGTTGCTTCTTCTTCTCGTGGGCGGTCCCGAGCCGGTAGTTTCCGACGCAGAACAACGGCTGCGCCGCCACGCTTCGGCTCAGGGCGTCGATGGCGCGCTCGAGCTGCCCCTTCTCGAGATAGGCCCAGCCCAGATTTCCCCAAGCATTTTCGGGAGTCTGATAGAGCATGTCTTCCGAGAGCGGTTTCAGGACGCCGATGGCGTCGTCGAAACGCCGCTCGTGGATGAGCACGACGCCGAGGGTGTTTTTGGCCTCGCGAAAGTCCGGCTTGGCCGCCAAGGCCATGCGTGCGTACTTCTCGGCGTCCGCGAGCCGGCACTCGTCCTTGGCCTGGCTGCAGAGCCCCAGGTAGATGAGCGCGACCAGGTGGGCGGCCTCGTGGTTCTCGTCGTTGAGCTCGAGCGCCTTCAGCGCGTGGTCCAGGGCTTGGCGGGGGTTCTTCTGGCGGAGGAGCGCGTCACGGGCGATATCGTACTCGGACTCGCTCATGCGCTCGGGGTCGCCCCCGCCCGGCGAGTTCGCCCCGCGCCCTCCGCAGGCAGCGAGCAACGTGACGAGCCCAAGGGCGGCGAGTCGGTTCAGTCGCGAGCGCGGCGGCGCCGTGCCCCCGTGGCCGATTCCGTTGGGGGTGGGCAGGCGGGACGACAGTGGGCGCGCTCCGGCGATAGCGCACGGTTCGCGATGCGTCAACGCAGGGCCTCCAGCTAGGTGCCGGAGATCGCAGTGTTCTTGGCAGCCGTGGCCGGGACGTCGCCGAGGATCTGGTCCCGGACCCCGAGCAGGCCGTAGAGCTCACGCAACGCGTCCGGATCGGGCAGCTCTACCCGTTCGTCTGCGATGCGCACGTAGCCGCGGTCGCGGAGCTCCTGGATGATCCGCTTCACGGAGTCCACGTCGAGACCCACCCGAGCCGAGAGCTCGAGCGGCGAGATGGCGACCTCGATCGGGCCTTCGGTTGCCCCGGACTGGGCAGCCGCCTGCTGGGCGAGCTTGATCAGAGCGACCACCACCTTGGAGTGCGAGTCGCGCAGCATGAGGATCTCGATCTGGTCCTCGGCGTCCCGAAGCCGACGAATCAGCTGTTGCAGGACGCGGGCACCCACCGCCGGGTTGCTGGAGAGAACTTGCTCGAAGGTCGAATGGTCCAGCGCGAGGGCCATGCCGTCGGAGAGTGCGACGGCGGTCGACGAGTAGGGCGCCCCGCGCACCAGCGCGGATTCGCCGAACAAGTCCCCGGGCCGGAGGACACGGAGGCTCCGCTCGACGGAACCGATGTGCTTGATCAGACGGACCCGGCCCTCTTGCAGCAAGTACGCCTCGACGGCGGGGGTCCCATCCCGAAAGAGGACGTCGCCCGCAGCGAAGGGGCGGCCGAAGCGAGCCAAGAGCTTCTCTTGCTGTTCCTCTTGGGTCGCCATCGCGTCCGAGTCTGCCAGTCAGGGGCGGGGGAGGGAAGGATCGTCGGGGAGGTCGAGCGTTTGGAGATGTTGGGGTGTCGCTCCCGCGTCCCGCACGTAGATCGGCGCGCGGACCCAAGCGCTGGGGTCGAGGCTCGCCGAAAGGAGTCCCACGCCGAAGGCATCGGGCAGGTCCGTGAGCTCGGAGCGGTGGGCGGGGAGGCCCAGCGCCTCGGCCATCTCGCCCAAGAAGAGCGCTCCGGGGAAGCGACCGAGCAGTGCTTCTCGTGCTTCTTCTTGGGCAAGGACGTCGGGGGGCCCGACCGGCTCGTGGTCGAGGAATGCTTGGGCGAAGACCTCCCCGCGGCGGGCATCCAACACCGCGACCCGCTCGGGGTTCGAGCCCGGGGGCGCGGCCCGGGCCATGGCGGCGAGGGAACCGACCCCGACCGACGGGATCCGGAGCCCGAGGGCGATACCCCGCGCAAACGCGATCCCGACCCGCAGCCCCGTGAAGCTTCCTGGCCCCATCCCGACCGCCACGCGCTCGACGGTCGCTTTCGCGATGCCGGCCTCCGAAAGGACCTGGTCGACCAGCGGCGCGAGCCGCTCGGCGTGAGCCGAGAGCTCGGTGTGGTAGGCCCGAGCGACCAGCGCACCTGCGTCGAAGACGGCCACCGAGCCGCGACGCGACGACGTGTCGAGGGCGAGGATGCGCATCTCGAGCTTCGTACCCGAAGTGCCGAGGCGGGTCGAGTCGAGCGTGTCGCCGCGCCCCCTGGCTCGCGGTAGAAGGCTCGGCAGCATGAGTTCTTCAGAGTCCTTCGACGCCCTCGCAAGGAGCTTCCTCGGTCTCGGGCAGCGCGATCGAGTGCAGGAGAACGCGGCCGAGGCCCGCCGCGTCTATCTCGACACCACGGCCACCGCGCTCATGCCGCGCGTGGTGTGGCGCGGTCTCGAGCGCTACTTCGAAGCTGCGTGCGCCAACAGTCACACCGAGGCCCATCGCGCAGGGCGTGACACCACTCACGCGATCGAAGAGAGCCGTGACGCCATCGGGCGGCTCGTGGGCTACCGCCCCGATCGCGACGTGGTCTTGTTCACGGCCAACGGTGCCACCGGCGCCACCAACTTCTTGGCGCGTGCGCTCTTCCCCTCGGAGCTCCGCGCGGTGCTCAAGCGTTTCCCGGCGGGTGCGCCGGCGGATTTCGTGAAGACCTTCGCCAGCGCGCTGGGCGAAGCAGGGCAGAGCACGCTCTACGAGATGGTTTCACGCCCGCTCGTCGTGGTGTCCACCATGGAGCACCACTCGAACCTGATTCCCTGGATGGAGGCTGTCGGACATCACAACCTGCGCGCGGCACGCGTGGATCCCGACACGGGCAGCCTCGATCTCGACGACCTCGAGCGCATCCTCGCCACCGAAGGCACGCGCGTGCGCCTCGTGGCGGTGACCGGTGTCTCCAACGTGACCGGCATCGTGAACCCGGTGCACCGCATCGCGCGCATGGCCCACGCCGTAGGCGCCGAGATCCTGGTCGACGGAGCGCAATGGGTGCCGCACGCACGGGTCGAAATGCACCCGGGCGACGAGCGCGAGACCCTCGACTACCTCGTGCTCTCGGGACACAAGCTCTACGCTCCGGGCAGCCGCGGCGCGCTCATCGGCAACCTGTCGACCCTCAGCGGGCGGCGCTGCGTGACGGACGTCGGAGGCGGCATGGTGGAGTACGTCACCATGCAGGAGTTCGAGATCAAGGACGACGTCACGGCCCGAGAAGAGGCGGGTACGCCCAACATCCCGGGTTCCATCGCCATGGGTCTCATCGCCGAGACACTGCTCGCCGTGGGCATGGACGAAATCGCCGCTCGCGAGCACGAGCTCACCCGCGAGCTCGTGCGGCGGCTCGAGCGTATCGAAGGCGTTCACATCTACGGCTCGACGGATCTCGAGCGCGTGCCCCGGGCGGGCGTGGTTTCGTTCAACGTGCTCGATCTCCCCCACGGTCTCGTGGCCGCCTACCTGAACGACTTCCACGACATCGCCGTGCGCGACGGCTGCTTCTGTGCCCACCCCTACGTGAAGACGCTGCTCAAGGTCGACGATCAAACCGAAGCTTCGTACCGAGAGGAGATGCTGTGTGGCGATCGCCGCAACATCCCCGGCATGGTGCGCGCCTCGCTCGGAGTCTACTCGACTCGCGAAGACGTCGAGGCCCTGGGCCACGCCCTGGAAGAACTGGTGCGTCGCGCGGCGGAGATGCGCGGGCGCTATCAGGGCGATCGCGACGGCACGTTCCGGCTCGTCGGCGCCCCCGCGCTCCCGCCGACGTTCCGGGTCGAGACCGAGGTGGGCCGCTGGCTCCGCGAGCCTTCGCGCTGAATTTGGCTCGGCTCACGCCTCGCCTGCGCAGGCGAAACGCCGCGTGCCTGGTCATCTCCTGTCGCCGATGACCCAACGGCGACTTAGGCTCGACCCATGGCGCATTGGCAGCACAGGCCCGAAGAGAAGTGGAAGAAGTTCGAGTTCCGCCAGCCGTACGCGAAGGGGCTCGCGCGGCTGCGCGACGAAGTCCTCGAGAAGACCGACTTCGACCCCGCGGTGCTCTGGCAGTGGGGCACGATGCAGGCCATGGCGCTCATCCGCCTCCTCGGCGCTGCCGAGGCGCGCTTCGGACGCGAAGGGCAGGAGCTCGTCTACGGCGCGCTCTACGACGTCGGGTTCGACGTTGGTCGCCAGATCCTCGAGGGCTTCCAGTGGCCCGAGGACCTCAGCGAAGCGGAGTTCGTTTCGTTCTACGCCACGGTGATCAACCGCATCGCGTATGCCTCGCTCGAAGAGCCGCGCATCGACGGCGAAGACCAAGTGAGCTTCGACATCGTCTGGTGCCCGCACCAAGACCACTACGGAGCGTTCGACTGTCGCGTCCAGCGCTACTTCGTACAAGGCATGATCGACGCGGCCCGCAAGGTCGCCGGCGGCTTCGGCTTCGAGGTGCGCTTCGATTCGACCATCCCGTCGGGCGCGCCCACCTGTCACTTCACGCTGTGGAAGCCGGACGCCGAAGAGAAGAGTGCCTGGACCGAGATGACGCGCCTCATCGACGAAAAGGCGCTCCTCCGCGCCAGGCGAACCGCGGAGGGGTGAAAAGTCTGCCCGCGCCTCGAGCGGCGAGAGCCAATGGTCGGGGCGCCGGGATTTGAACCCGGGACCCCCAGACCCCCAGTCTGGTGCGCTATCCAGGCTGCGCTACGCCCCGAACCCCCTCGCGAGCTTTTCTCTGCCAGCAAGGGTGGGCGGAAGGTAGACGGTTTTCGGCGAATTGCAAGGAAGAAGGTCGGGCTAGCTGCTCGTCCCCAGATAGCTGCATTCGAGACCGGCGGTGACCGCCGCGTACAGGGGGCCGAACCAGAAGAGGACGTCGATTCCCGGCATGCGCATCGTCGTGACCGACAGGAGGAAGGCGCCGGCGAGTGCCTTCACGACCAGGACGGCGAGGCCGCTCGGCAGACGACCGACGGTCGCCCACACCACGAGGGGCGTGAAGGCGGAGAGCAGCACGGAAGCCACGGCGAGCTCTCGCGCGAGCTCGTCGTGGTCGGCCACGGCCGCAGCGATAGAGGCGAACCAGACGAGCGCGACGCTCACCCCAGCGACGAGCGCGGGCCACACGCCGCTTCCGAGCTCTCGCGCGGACCCGCGGCGGTAGCCGCGGAGCGCGCCCTCGGTGCGCGCGAGCTTCTGCGTGAGCTCGCCGACGCGTGTCTCGGCGCCCCGCAGCTCGGCCTCGAGCTCGGCGACTTCGGCACGCGTCGCTTCTTTCGGATCCCGGTAGCTCACTCGTCCCGCCTTCAGTGCGCAGAAAACGTCTGGGAGCGGATCAAGTAGCGCTCGAGCGCTCGCAGGTGCGCCAGCTGGGTTGCTTCGGCGGGGACGAAGCGACGCGCACCGAACAAGACTTGACCGGCCTCGAGGAGTGCGGGCGCGGGTGTTTCGCAGAGCGCGCGGCGGAGGAGCGCGATGCTCGACGCATCCAGCGTCGACGAAGCGGCGAGCACGTCCGACGGAATCGGGCCGGCGCGCCTCAGCTCCTGAACGGCGGCCGCGCCCCAGCCTGCGCGCGCGACCCGCCCCGAAGCGTCGAGGTGTACGTAGGTCGAGCCCACCGCTTCGGGATCGGCGAGCACCGCGCGCAGGACCGCGTCGTGGGAGCGAGCGAAGTGCTGCTCTCGAAAGCCGCGTTCGACGTCGAATCCTTCATGGTGGAGAGCCGCGCGCATGACCAGGAAGCCCGAGGCGCTGTCTTCGTCGACCCAGTAGAGCTTCGCGCGGTGCAGGTTCGCGGGGGAGTGGATCGAGGAGTCGGCCCGTACGTAGAGCGCGGCCCAGTACCAGGCGCTCTCGCTGCGCTCGGGCAGCGCTACTGGCGCGACGTCGGCGCGGAGCGCGGCCAGAGCGACCACCGGCGCGAGCCATGCGAGCTCGACCTCGCCGGCGCGCAGGCGGTGGAGGAGCCGGTCGTAGCGGGGAGCGGCGTAGGGCACGATCTCGAGCCCGGTGGCACGCGACAGCTCGTCGCAAAATGCGTCGAGCTCGGCGCGCGTCGGGCCATCGCCGTGGTCTCCCCGGCGCTTCATGCGGCGGCCGAGCTCCGAGAGCGCGACACCCAGGCGAATGCGCGACGACACGGCGGGGAGCATACACCATCGAGCTTCGAGGGGGATTCGTGCCAGAGTCGCTCGCATGGCGACCTGGGACTACTTGGTCATTGGCGGAGGCAGCGGTGGCATCGCTTCGGCCCGCCGTGCGCGACAATACGGAGCGCGAACGCTGCTCGTGGAGCGCGGGCCGCTCGGGGGCACGTGCGTCAACGTCGGTTGCGTGCCCAAGAAGATCATGTGGAACGCGGCTGGGCTCGCCGAGGCCCTGGCCGACGCCGAAGACTACGGGTTCGATGTCGACGTCGCGGGCTTCGATTGGGGCCGGATGAAGGCCAAGCGCGACGCCTACGTGGCGCGGCTGAACGGGATCTACGCGGCGAACCTCGAGCGGTCCGGCGTCGAACGCGTGAGCGGGCACGCGAGGTTCGTGGGGCCGCGTCGCGTGGAGGTGAACGGCGAGGTCCATTCGGCCGAACACGTGCTCATCGCAACCGGCGGGCGCCCGCTCGTCCCGGCGGTGCCGGGCGCCGACCACGGCATCACGTCCGACGGCTTCTTCGCGCTCGAGCGGCGGCCGGAGCGCGTCGCCATCGTGGGCGCTGGCTACATCGCGGCCGAGATCGCGGGCGTCTTGGCTGCGCTCGGCTCCGAGGTCACGCTGCTGCTCCGGCGCGAGCAGCTCCTCATGCGATTCGACGCCACGCTGCGCGAGGTGCTCATGGCCGAGATGGCCGCCGAAGGCATCAACATCCTGTCCTGCGTGCACCTCGAGCGCGTGGAGCGCGCCGCGAACGGCGAGCTCGAGCTCCGGGGGACGCGGGGGGAGAAACTCGGCGGGCTCGACTGCGTGATTTGGGCCACGGGGCGTGTGCCGAACACGCAGGACCTCGGGCTCGATGTCGCAGGCGTCGAGCTCGACGCGGGTGGCCACGTGCGAGTCGACGAACGACAGGACACGTCGGCCGATGGCGTGCACGCGGTCGGCGACGTCACCGGTCGCGCGCTGCTCACCCCGGTCGCCATCGCGGCGGGCCGCCACCTCGCCGATCGCCTGTTCGGTGGCCAGAACGAGGCGAAGCTCGACTACTCCCAGGTGCCGACCGTGGTCTTCACCCACCCGCCCATCGGCACGGTGGGGCTCACCGAAGACGAAGCGCGCGAACGCTGGGGTGACGGCGTCCGCGTCTTTTCTTCACGATTCACGAACCTCTACCACGCGCTCACCGAGCGCAAGACGTCCAGCGTGGTCAAGCTCGTGTGCGTGGGGGCGCGCCTCGAGATCGTGGGCATGCACGTGATCGGCATCGGGGCTGACGAGCTGACGCAAGGCTTCGCGGTGGCGATGCGCATGGGCGCTACCAAAGCCGACTTCGACCGCACCATCGCCATCCACCCGACTGCGGCCGAGGAGCTCGTCACTCTGCGTTGATTCCCCCGGGACGCCGTTGGCGTAGCATGGGCGCGTGGAGTTCGCCGAGTTCGCCCAAGGACCGGACGCCGCCCTCGACTTGTGCCTCGGGGCGCTCCTCATCGCGCGCGACGCCTATCCGAACCTGGTGCTCGAAGCCGAGCGGGCGCGGCTCGACGCGTTGGCGCTACCCCTCGCGACGCTCGGTCTCGCCGAGCGCGAGCCACGCGAACAAGCGCGTGCCATCGAATACCACCTCTATGGCGAGCTGGCGTTCAGCGGCAAGAACGTCGACTACTCGGACCCTCGAGCTTCGTATCTGAACTCGGTGCTCGATGCTCGCGCGGGGCTGCCGATCCTGCTCGCGTTGGTCTACACCGAGGTCGCTTACCGCATCGGCGTCTCCGCCGTCGGAGTCGGGTTTCCGGGGCACTACTTGGTGGGCATCGCGCGCGACGCCGCAAACGCGCCCGAGCTCTTCATCGATCCGATGAGCGGTCGGCCTCTGCGGCGCGCGGAGCTCGAGGACATGTGGCGCCGCGCGGGCGGCACCCACGCCCCGCTCGACGAGCGCTACCTCGCTCCCGCAGGCAACCGCGCGAGCCTCATCCGCATGCTCAACAATCTGCGGGGTGCCTACGCGCTCCGCGGGGACTTCGCGCGACTCTTGGTCGTGCTCGATCGCTTGATTTGCCTCGACCCGGCGGCGTGGAACGAGCGCCGGGACCGCGGGCTCGTAGCGGCGCGACTCGGTGCTCCGAAGGCGGCCCTGGAAGATCTGCGGGCGTATCTCGAGGCGGCACCCCAAGCCGGCGACGTGGCCGAGGTGCGCCGCTTGGTGCACGAGCTCTCGGGCCGGGGCGGCGGCAGTGCGAACTAGGGGGCTTCCCTAGTTCGGTAGGCGCAGGAGCTGGATCGAATCGATCGCCGTTGGTCGCGAAGCGGGCCATGGCCCGCGGCAGCCGCCGCGCGATGGCGTCCCCGCGGGTGAGCGCCTCGAGCGCGATGCGGTGAGCATCGAGCGACGTGTGAGCGAAGACGGCCACGGCTTCGGCTGGGCGGCTGCGGGTTTTCGAAGACTCGGATTTCGGACGCATGATGACCTCCTCGAGCCGCGCCGGAGTGCGGCAGGAGGAAGCGGCCGCCGCCGAAATCCGAAGCCGAGTGCCACGGCCGCAGCCGCAGCCGCGCTGACCGCAGCCGGTCCCCCCGAGCTCCTCGTAGCTACGACGCCGTGGCGCCCGTCAGCTGCCCGGTGTGGACGAGCGAACTAGGGACGCCCCCGAGTGCTGCGGTCGTTCTTTTTCCGAGCAGTTCCCGGCTGGGCGGGATATTTCTCGACGCCCCCCGCCCATGCGCCTGGCCCTCGTCGTCGTTCCCTCCTTGACCAAGGCAGCTGCGACGACGCGTCGGGTTTCGGCGCTCGGAGATCAGCTCCACGACCGCCTGAGCGAACCCGACGCGAACTTTCGGGTCGAGGTGCTGGAGACGCGCGGGCGGCTCGGCGAGCGCATTTCCGCGATCCTGCGCGAACACGGAGGGAACGGTCCGACCCTGGTGTTCGTCTCGGGGAGGATCTCTCTGGCGGATGACGGCCCGCAACTCGACTTGAGCGGTGGCAGTGAGCTCCTGTTCTCCGAGCTCCGCGCGTCGCTGGTGTCCGGCGCGGACGACGTGCTCCTGGTCCTCGACGCGGGGCACGTCGGCGATCCCGACGACCCGACGCTGTCGGCGACCTTGATCGACGCGGTGATCGCTGCCATCGAACCCAAAGAGAGCGGCATCTCGTTGCTCGTCGGCGCCCGCCCGACCGACGCGGCCACGACACCCAAGAGCGAGTTCGCGCGGTCGTTCTTGACCGCGCTGGACGACGCCCGAAGCAAGCTCGCGCGGTCGGGCGCCGTCACGGCCGCCCAGGTCTATCGCTCGATGCGAGACAACGCGGACCTGTTCCATGAAATTCCGGCCGCGGGCTATTTCCCGGGCCGGCGCGAATTCCCGCTCCTCGTCGAACAGAGCGTGGTGGTCGGCAGCGAGTCGACGGCGCCGGCCTCCATGAAGAGCACGCGGCCGAGCGTGCGGCCGTCCATCCCGCCTGCGGTCAAGCTCCCGGTGGTCGAAGATGCCTGGCGGGAGGGCACGAATGCCTCGAAGGCGGGGCGCCCGGCCGAGGCCATAGAGCACTACAAGAAGGCGCTGCTCCTCTTGGGCCAAAAGCCCGAGCGTGCCGAGCTCTACTACCGCATCGGTCGCGAGAAGGAGGCCCTCGGGAGCGCCGCCGAAGCCATCCACAACTACGACAAGGCACTCGGAATCGAGCCGCTGCACCACGAAGCCCACAACCGCGCCTCGAAACTCCTGCAAACCGAGGGCGACTTCGCTCGGCTCGAGCGCTTCCTTCGCCGCCGCCTCGATGCGCGCAGCGACACGCCCGGCAAGATCAAGGAGCTCAGCGCCATCGCAGCGCTCTGGCAGACGCTGGCCGGCGAGCCCGCGAAGGCCATCGCCGCGCTCGAGCAGTGGATCGCCCTCGAGCCCAACGCCGACGCGCTCGCGCGCTTGATCGAGGCGCGCACGGGGGCGGCGCGCCACGCGGCTGCGAATCAAGCACGAAAAGAGCTGGCGGCTCTCTTGGAGACGGATCCGGGGCGAAGAGGCCGCGTGCTCCTCGAGGCGGCAACCACGGCGGAGAAGCACCTGCCCGGCGGCGGCGACGCGCTCGACCTCGCCAAGGCCGCGCTCGACGCGGACCCCGCGCTGCTCGAGGCTCTCGAAGTCGCGGCGCGCGCCCTCGGTTCACGGCGCCGTTGGAAGGAGCTGTCCGAGCTCTACGAGTGGCTGCTCGGACGCGTCTCGGGCGACGTCGTGATCTGGGACCTCGGCAAGAAGCTCGGCATGCTGTACCGGGACGAGCTCGACGACGCCGAGCGCGCGACTGCGGCATTCAGCCGCGCCGTGGAGAAGAAGCCCTCGGATCTGGAGCTACGCTTCTGGTTGACCGAGCTCCACGAGGCCCAGCGCGACTACGCCGCGGCCGCCCGACAGATGCGCGCTGCAGCGTCCGAGTCGAGCCGAGACGCCAACGTCTACCGCCGCGCCCTCTGGTGTTTCGAGAAGACAGGCGAAGCGGACTCGGCCTGGTGTGCCGCCAACGTGCTCGATCACCTCGGGGAAGCCGACATCAACGAGTCCCTGCTGGCCGACACGCATCGCCCGGAAGGCCTGCTCGTGGCCCGGGCTTCGTTCAGTGAAGCAGAGTGGTCGAGCCTGCGCAGCGAACGCGACGACGCCCTCGAATCTCTGCTCGAGCGCGTCGCGCCTGCCGCCATCGAGCTGCGTGTGCGCGACCTCGAGAAGAACAAGCGCCTGCCGCGCCTCGACGAGAGCACGCAACAGAACCCGAGCGGCACCACCACGCTGATGCGGAGCCTGGCCTGGACGGCTCGCCTGCTCGGCACCGGCGTGCCGGTGGTGCACGTCCTGCCGACCGTGGAGGGCGATCTTTCGCCGCTGCCGCTGGTCGAGAGCACGGCGGTGGCGGGGCGCAACGTGGCGAGCGGGCTCGACCTGCCCGAACTCGCGTTCTTGTGGGCGCGCGTCCTATCCTACCTACGCCCGGAGCACCGCCTCGTGATCTTCTATCCCACGGCCCTCGACGTGGCGAAGCTCTTGCTCGGCACACTCGCACTGGTGGGTGTCGAGGAAGCCGAAGGTGACGCGCTCGCGCTCTCCAAGGCTCTCGCGGAGCTGGTCGACGACGACGTCCTCGGCGAAGTCGAAGAGCTCGCGCGCGCCCTCGAGAAGAAGCGCCTGCGCACGCGGGTCGGGCGCTATGTCCGCGGCGTGCATCGCGCTGCGGGACGGGCGGGGCTGATTGCCTGCGGGGACATCGCACGCGCCGTGGCGTTGGTCGAGCGCTTCCCCCTCGGCGTGGAGCTGGAAGCGCGGGCCCAGACCGACGACCTGCACGCGTTCAGCATCAGCGTCGAGCACGCGCGCATCCGCGAGCATCTGGGCGTCTCGCTGAAAGCCTGAGTCAGCGGCTCGCGCTGGTGGCGGGTGCAGAACCGGCGCCGACGCGCGTGCAGGCGTACTCGCCGACCAGGTAGAACGCCCGGCGGCAGCTCACCTCGACCTGACCGGCGCCGCTGACTTGAAAATCGAAGCTCTGTCCGATGGGGTTCTTCGATTCCCGGGTCATGCGCGGGCTCGGGTCTTTGTCGGTCTTGGCCAAGGCGGCGGCTCGGGCGCGCACCTCGGAATTGTCGGCGAACACGTTGTAGAGGCCGAGGCCAGAGAGGCCGAGCAAGACGACGGGGACGAGCGCGCGGAGCGGACCTCTGCCTTCGGCCATGTCACTCCGCCATTTCCAGCTCGAAGAACGGGACTTCGCGCTCTTTGCTCCACCACAGCCCGCAGCCGATGTGGATGAAGTGCTTGCTCAGGATGCCGCGGTAGTACGAGCCGTTGCGCACGTGGATGTCGCTGTCGGTTCGGGTCTTGTCGCAGCGCTCGCGCAAGTCGAGGCGCGTCGTCACCTCGATGTAGACGAGGCCCTTGCTCATCGCGGCGATGTTGGCCACCGCTGGTGCGACGTCGGGGTCCGGGAGGTACTGCAGCACGCCCTGGCACACGATGAGATCGTGCTTCTTGCGGTCGCGCCAGCGGGCGATGTCGCGGTGGGAGAAGCCGTGCTTCTTGCACATCGCCTGGCTGACTTCGGTTCCAGTGTACGCGACGCCTTTGGCGTTCTTCTCGATCCAGCGCTTCCACAACCCGACGCCGGCCCCGATGTCGAGCACGTTCTTGATCTCGACGTTGTTGTAACGAGCGAACGCGAACACGAACTCCGCCAGCGCAGCGTGCTCCTGCTCCGAGGTCACACGAGTTTTCGGGTCTTCGTAGAAGCGGTGATAGTAGGCTTCATCGAAGCGCCGGAAACGGTCCATGCGCGGCAGTCTACCGCGACGACTCGGCGCCGTGGTAGCCCTCGAACAGCCGATTTTGCCGCCGAGTTCACCGGATCGACCCGGGCCGAGCCCGCGCGCGAGGAGAGGATGCCGTGCCGGCCCTGCTTCCAGTATTGCTACTCGCCGTCTCCAACGTCTTCATGAGCTTCGCCTGGTATGGGCACCTCCGTTTCAAGTCGGCACCGTTGCCGCTGGTGGTGGTGGTGAGCTGGGGCATCGCATTCGTCGAATACTGCTTCGCGGTGCCCGCGAACCGGATCGGCCATGCCACGTACAGTGCAGCCCAGCTCAAGACGATCCAGGAGGTGATGACGCTGGTGGTCTTCAGCGGGTTCAGCGCGCTCTACCTGAAAGAACCCCTCGGCTTGCGCCACGCCATCGGTTTCGGCTGCATCGCCTTCGGGGCCTACTTCATCTTCCAGAAGTGAGCTTGGCCGTCGTCCGCGTCACGCAGCCGAGGTCGTAGGGGTGAAGGTCGACGGGGATCTCCTCCGATACCACGTAGCCGTCGAGCGTGGGCTCGATGCGGAGCGCGCGGAAGCGGACTCCGTTTCGCGCGGCCGCGCGGGCGGCTTGCGAGAACGTGGGGTCGTGGAAATCCGAAGGTCGCACACCGCGTACGTCCGGGCGCTGCACGGTGAAGACCACGCTCGAACGCTGGCCGTGGCGGACCACGCTCGAGAGTTCGTCGAGGTGCCGCGTCGCCCGCTCGCTCGGCGCGTCGGGGAAGTAGCCGAAGCCGTCGGCGTAGACCAGGTGGCAGTTCTTCACTTCGAGGAAGTGCTCGCGTTCGCCGCTCGCGACCCAGAAGTCGACCCGCGAAGCCTCGCCGAAGGGCTTTTCGCGTCGGAGCTCGCGATAGCGGCGAAACCCCGGCCAGCGCTTCGCGCGGAGCACCGCCTCCACCAGACGGTTCGCCATGAGCGTGTTCACGCCGATGAGCACGCCGTCGAGTTCGCTGAGCTCCCAGGTGTACGCGAGCTTTCGGCCGGGGCGAGCGCGAGAAAGGAAAACCCGGCTTCCCAGCTCGAGCAGGCCCTCCATCCTGCCGGTGTTCACGCAGTGAGCCACCACCTTCCGGCCGTTCGCGAGCTCCACATCGGCGAAGAACCGCTTGCGCCGACCGAGCAGTCGGCCCTCGACGAGGGCCGAGCCGTGCGGGACGACGGCGAGCGTCAACGGCTCGCCCTCAGGAGCTCGGCCGCGGTGCGCGCCTGCGCCAGCCGTTCGGCAGCGCGCCCGCGCACGGCGAGGGGAGCAACGCTGGCGCCGCGGCGCGCGAGGGCAGCCTCCAGAGTACCGGGCGCGCGCTCGATGCGTTCGGCCCACACACCTTTCAGGCTGGTCCCGCCCGTGGCGAGGCCGCTCTTCCGCAATGCATCCAGCGTGCTCTGGTTCCAGGCGAGGAGCTCGGCGCGCTCGGGAAGAAAAGCCGCGAACGCGGCGCCAAGCTCCGCGAGCGCCATCCCGTCGATGAAGTCCTCGGCAGAGAGCCGCATGTGCAAAAGGCCCCGGGGCGGTTCGCCGCGCAGCACTTCGTCGAAGAGAGCGCCGTCGGCCACGCGCTGCGCCACGAGTTGCAGGAGACCGTGGGGCGGCGCGCTCTCCGGGCGCGCTTCGGCGTAGAGCACGACGGCTCGGTCGAAATGCGCGCCGAGCGCCCGCGGGAGCGCGCGCGGGCCGTCTTTTCTGAGCTTCATCCGCCGCGGGCCAGCCCGCGCCCGGACGTATCGCAGCTGGTCGTCGATCAGCGCTTCGAACGCCTCGAGCAACCCCTCGAGCCCGGGCGTTTCGGGCTCGAGGAGGGCAAGCGCGCGCACGACGGCCTCCACCGTGGACACGCACTCGTGACGCGGCTCTTTTCGAATGCGGTAGCGACTCGCCGGTCCCGCGGGGAGCTTCACGCGGGGCAGGCGCCCGAGGAACTCGAAGTCGCGTGCGAGCGCATGAGTGTGGTGCCAGGTTCCGTCGAGCACCACCAACACGTCGGGCCGTTCGTCGACGGCGAGCTCGGACAGGTCCCGCGCGTCGGCGGACGGGTAGAGCAGAGCGGCGCGCCCCGCGAGCGCGGGCGACGAGGCGGGGCGCTGGGCATGGAACGCGATGCTCGAAGCGAACCGCGCGAGGCCGAGCTCGAGGATGCGGGCCGTGCCGATGGGGTGGAAGCGTTCGCGCGGGTGCTGCAACAGCCAGACCGTCGTGCGGTTGTCGACCCGAAGGATGCGCGCGCAAAGGCACGTGATCCGCGGCTTCATGCAGCGGTAGCAGTAGGCCCGCCCCACCGGCGCGAGCACTTCGGTCATCGATCCTTCTTCGGTCCCTTGCCTTTGCTCTTGCCGTTGGACGGGCTGCCCGAGGTCGTGCTCGGCGTCGGCGGAGGCGGAGGCGGGGGTGGCGGGCGCGTGCTCGACGCGCTCGACGCCGAAGTCGCGGTAGCGCTCGGCGGATGGGCCTGACTCGGCGGCGCGACGCTGGCGCTCGACTTGCCTGCCGTTGCGGTCGACTTCGGGGTGGAAGTCTTGGCTGGGAAGAGCTTGGCCGTGGCGCTCGGCTCGCCCAGAGTACTCTCGCCGAGGCCTGGCTCGCGGCTCGACGTGTCCACGGGCGAGCCGGTCGGCTCCGGTATCTCACTCGCGGCGCTCGCGCTCGGTGCCGAGTCCGTGCTCTTCGACCACGGGGCGATGACCAACACGGCACCGATCGCGACCACGAACAGCGTCGACACCAGCGCTCCTCCCGCCAAGAGAAACACGGCGCCGCCCGAGCGCTGCTTCGGTCGCGCTTCCACGGAAGTGGCGGGAGCCGGGCTCTCGGTGACGAGTGCCGCCGATGCGGCCTGCGCTTCTGCGACATGCATCGCGCCCATCGCACTCGAACCGATGAACGACGGAGGCGGTACGGAGGCCGGCTTCAAGACGGGCTCGGCGGCGCTGGCGAGCGTGGGTCCGTCGCTCGGTCCCAGGGCGCGCGTCGGCTCGTCGGGAGCCCGCGCCGCCACCGTCGGGTCGTCGCGGGACACGCCGCCGCGGATGGACTCGGGCAGCGTCACACCACGCTCGAAGCGAGCTTCCGGAGCGCTCGTGGCGAACGGCGGCGGCCGTCCGGAGAGGACTTCGCGCACGTCGAGCTGCATCGTGGCGGCGTCGGGGTAGCGATCGGCCTGCGAAAAGGCCAGCGCGCGGTCGACGATGGAGCAGACTGCGGGCGGGACGTTGGGAGCGACGGTGGCGAGAGGCGGCGCGCTCTTGGTGGCCATGGCCACCAGCATTTCCGCTTCGCTGGGCTCCTCGTGGACGCGGCGCCCGGTGAGCAGCCGGAAGAGCAGTGCACCGGTCGCGAACAAATCGGTGCGCCCGTCCACCTTGCCGCGGCGGCCGAGCGCCTGCTCGGGTGCCATGTAGGGAATCGTCCCGAGCGCCATGCCCGTGCGCGTCTTGAAGTCGCTCGGCACGTCGTCGAGCACGCGCGCGATGCCGAAGTCGAGGATCTTCACGACGCCAGAATGGAGCACGAAGACGTTGTCGGGCTTGATGTCGCGGTGGACGACCCCGGAAGCATGCGCCTTGGCGAGCGCGCCGAGGATTTGTTGGGCGACCTCGAGCAATTGGCGCACGGTCAGCTCGCTGGCGCGCTGGGCCCAGGCGCTGAGCGGCTCACCTTCGAGCAGTTCGAGCACCAGGAACACGTCGGTTCCGTCGCCGTGGTCGAGGATCTTCACGATACCCGGGTGCTCGATCCGATTGGCGACGTAGGCTTCGCGCAGGAACCGCTCCTTGAGATCGCGCCGGCGCGCCATCTCCGGGTGCAGGATCTTCACCGCGACCCGCTCGCCGCCGGCGTCCTGCGCCTCGTACACCGACGCCATGCCGCCCGATCCGAGCAGGGACCCGAGCTGCCAACGACCGCCGACGAGCTGGCCCGTGCGGTCGACGATGGTGTCGTCGCGTGCGTTCAGTGGCGGGCTCCCGGTTTCCGGAGCTTAGAGCATTTTTCCGAAGGCGCGACCGGGACCATCCAAATCGCCGGGCCGCTTTCGCGGAGATTGAGTAGGCTCGCCCCCAATGACACCCGCGGAAAAGAACATCGTGAAATCCCTGGTTGCGGTCGCCTGGGCCGACGGCAAGGTGGAAGGCCCAGAAGAGAACGTGATCGAAGGGCTCCTCGCCGGGTTCGATGCGACGGAGGCGGAGGAGCAGGAGATCCGCGAGTATGCCAAGGAGAAGCGCACGCTCGAGAAGGACATCCCGTTGTCCGAGCTCGGGGACGACGAGCGTGAGCTGCTCCTAGCCAACGCGGCTCTGCTCACCCACGCCGACGGCGAGCAGAGCGAGTCGGAGAAGGCTCTCCTCGACAAGCTCACGGAGCTCCTGGGCTTCGACGCGGAGCAAGCCACGGAGATCCTGGACTCGGTGAAAGACGGCGCGCTTCGACTCGGCAGCAAGGTGCTCGAAGACATCGAGTGAGCTCATGCTCGACAAGAACGAGCGCCAGTACTTCGCCCAGGAGCACGCCAACGCCGTGATTCAGTCGCTCATGGGCACGTTCGCCGCCATGGGCGTACCCCTGGCGCAGACGGGACCGAACCAGTGGAGCGGCCGCGGCTCGACACCGAACTACGGGGTCGTGCCGAAAGTGATGGTCTCGATGATGCCGAGCGGCGCTGGCTTCTTCCTGGATCTTCGCGTGATGGCCGATATCGACACCAACGCCATCGTGATCGCCATCGTGCTCTGGTTGGTGTTCTTCCCTGCGGCGCTGATCGTGGGGCTCATGGCCTATCAGGAGTGGGAGCGGCTCCAACCCACGTTCTTCCAAGCCGCTTGGGCGCCCATCGCGGGGAGGATCGCCGCGCCGCCCGGACCGAGCTTCGGCATGCCGGGGCAGGCGGGCTGGCCGCGATGAGCGTGTTCCGAGCGGGATTGCTCGACGGCGCTGTCGCGCTGGTCACCGGTGGGGGTAGCGGCATCGGCGCGGGCATCGCCAAGCGCTTCGTCGATCACGGGGCGCGCGTGGGGCTCGTGGGGCGGCGCTTGGAGAAGCTCGAAGCGACGCGCGTCGCGCTGGAAGATCGCGGTGGCCACGCGCTGGCGATGGCGGCGGACGTGCGCGACTACGCCGCGCTCGAAGCGGCCGTAGCCAGCGTGGTGGAGCGCTTCGGGCGCCTCGACATCTTGGTGAACTCGGCGGCTGGGAACTTCTTGGCGCCCGCCGCTGGGCTCTCCGCCAACGGCTTCAAGAGCGTGGTCGACATCGACCTCGTGGGCACGTTCAACGCGTGCCGCGCGTGCTTCGGCGCGCTCTCGGAGCAAGGGGGCAGCATCGTCAGCATCACCGCCACGCAAGCCTTCGTCCCGACGCCGCTCCAGTGTCATGCCGGCGCCGCCAAGGCCGGGATCGAGAAGCTGACACGCGACCTGGCGCTCGAGTGGGGGAAGAGCGGTATCCGCGTGAACGCCGTGGCGCCTGGGCCCATCGCCGACACCGAGGGCATGCGGCGACTCGCGCCCACCGATGACGCGGTTCGGAAGCGGCTCGAAGGCAGCTTGCCCGTGGGCCGTTGGGGCACCGTCGACGAAGTCGCGGACGCCGTCTCGTTCTTGGTCTCCCCCGCCGGCGCCTTCATCACCGGCAGCACCCTGCTCATCGATGGTGGGCAGTCGCTGCTCGGTGGCGCGAGCATGCTGTCGCTGCTCGGGGATTAGCTAGGGCCGCCGATCGGAGCGCGCTCACGCGGCTTGGGCGAGCTCGTTCCAGCGCGCGCCCGCGTCTCTGCCGAGGGCAAACGGGTGTGTCACGATCTGGAACCCGTCCACGTCCTCCGAGCACTTCTCCACCACGGCCCAGAACGCGAACGGCGGGGCGGGGCCGCGCACTTCGAAGTGTCCGAGCCAATGCTCCTGGAGGGGGTGCTCGCCGAGCAGCACGCACGCCGTCGGCGACACGTGGGACACCCTGTATTCGCTCGGATGCTTGGCGGAGAGATCGCGCGCCTGCCACGCCACCGGCCGCGCGCCGGGTGGCAGGCTCGCCGACCGCAACACCAGGTCGCTCGGCTCGGCGCGGGCATCGGTCCGATCCACCATGTCGAAGATGGCGTTCGGGAGGTCCGGAATCAGAGCGCGCGCGCGTGCTACCTCTGCCGAGTCCCGGGCGTAGGGCGCAAAGTCGGGAGCGGTTCCCTCCATCACGCCGATGGCTTGGCGCACGAACCCGAGGAGCGACTGGTGCGCATCTGCGTCGGGGTGCTGACCGTCGCCAACGACGGCAGCCACGAGGCTCGGGAGGCGCCAGCGCTTGGCGACGATCTGGGCGCTGCTCTCGTGGCTCGTCTCGGCGAGATGTTGCCACTCGGCGACGGTCCCGGCCGCGAGTCGCTGTCCGTTGGCCGCCATGCGTTCGACCGCCGAGAGGGCGACCGTCTTGGCGAATCCATCCAGCAGGGCGACGACGAACGCCGCTTCGGGGTCGAGCCCGCGGCCTCCCGCGAGCGCCTGCGCTAGCAGCGCGCCACTCACCGCGCGGCGCCAGAACAGGAACTTCAGCTCTCGCAGGGGGCCGGGGACGAGCATGGCCTTGCCGAGGCTCGCCGCGAGCGCGATGCGCGAAACGTTCCGTGCGCCGAGGCGCATCACGGCGGAGGCCACGTTCGCCTGCCCGAGTCGCGCGACGTTGGCCGCCGCGGCGCTGGCTGCGAACACCGCCGCCGTGATCACGGGATCGGCGGAGACGAGCTTCGTGACGTCTTCGATCCGGAAGTTCGGCTGTGCGAGCACGGACTGGAGTCGCAGCACGACGGCCGGGTACGGCACGAGGTCCACCTGCCCCTTCTCCAGTGCCTCGCGGACCAGTGACACCAACTCCGACGGGCCCTTGGCTTCGAGCGCTGTCGTTTCGGCCATCTGCGTGCCAGAACGGCACGCCGTGCGTGGGCTTGAACGCGAGGCGGGGCCGGGTGTTCAGCGGGGTGGGCGCTTGGTCCTGCGTTCCGGCTGCCGCGAAGGCTTTCGCGGGCTCTTGCTGCCACGGCTCGGGGTCTTCGAAGCTGGCTTGCGCGTGCGCTCGTTGGGCGGTTGGGACATCACGATTTCCTCCACCGCGACGCGTCGCGTGCCCACGACGGCGGCGCGGGGGATCCCCGACGGCGCCGTCGGCGCCCGCCGCGACACCGCGGGTCGCTCGGCCGGCCGCTCCGACGCGAGCGACTTGCGGACCACCCGCCCCATCTCGGCAGGCCAACGAGCGAGTGCCGGCTCGAACGCGGGCCGAGCGAGGAAGAAGCCCTGTCCGAACTGAACACCGAGGTCGCGAAGCGCGCGTAGCTCGTCCAAGGTCTCGATGCCCTCGGCCACCACCCGACAGTGGAGCTCGGCGCAGAGCTCCACCATGTGCTTCACGACGATGCGCTGCCGCGGCTTTTCGTCGATGTGACGGATCAGCGCGAGGTCGAGCTTCACCACGTTGGGCTCCAGGTCCAAGATGCGGCCTAGGTTCGAGTAGCCCGCACCGAAGTCGTCCACCACGAGGCGTGCCCCAGTGCGCGCGCAGAGCTCCATCAGGACGCTGGTGCAGAGGTCGAAGTGGGTGAACGCGGCCGACTCGGTCACCTCGAGATACACGCCCGCGTCATGGAAGCCGATGGGATCGTCGGGCCGCACGAGCCAGCGCGCGCTGAGCTCTTCGGGATGGATGTTGACGAACAGAGGCGCCGCGGGCGCGCCGGCGAACGCCACGTCACGGATTTGTCGGCCGAGGCGCCCGATGGATCGCTCTTTGACCGCCTGGTCGAGCAGCACCGGTGGCGACTCGAATCCCGGACGCACGCAGCGAAGCAGCGCCTCGTAGGCGAAGGTGGCGCCGGTCGTGAGGTCGACGATGGGCTGGTAGGCGACCTGCAATTCCTCGCGGCCGAGCTCGCGGATGCTCTCCACGGGAGGGGACAGCGCATCCAGCCGGTCTACCGTCCAGGTCAGCTTGGGTTTCGACACGCGGAACTGCACCTCTGCCCCAGTTTCTGGCGGACGGCAATCGGCTCACTTGGGCTTCTGGGGCGGCGGCTGCATCACCAGGGTTTTGTCGGGACGCCCTCGGCTCGAGAGCGGCGCCGGCTCGATGCCGAGACCCGACACACCACCCGACACGATGAAGGCCATGGTGTCCGTGCTGGTGATGCCGAGCGCCTCCACCTGCGTGCGTGGCACCAGGAGCACGTTGCCCGCGAAGTTGTAGGACTGCGGAAAGTAGACGGCGAGGTGCCCGGAGTGGTTCAGCGCCGTGAGCGCTTCGCGGGTCACGAAACCCAGAGCCTTGATCTGACTTCCGGGTACGACCTCGACCAAGACCGGGCGATCGAACTTCTTCTTGTCCCCTACGAACGCACCCACCAGATCCCGAATCGACGTGTAGAGGAGCTTGATCAAAGGCACGCGGGCCAGCCACTTCTCGGTTTCGTTCACCACGGCTCGTCCGATGACGTTCGAGGTCAGAAAGCCGACCAGCGTGATGATGCCCAGGGTCAAGACGAAGCCCAGCCCGGGGATCCCCACCGGCAGGATGCGATCCACGGTGGTGAAGACGAGCCACGCGATGTACACAGTCAGGCCGACGGGCGTGAGCACCAGGCAGCCGCGCCAGAAGTATCCGAGCAGGGTCTTCGTCATGGCCGACGAGATAGCCCATTTTCAGAGCGAATTCAGCGCCACGATGGAGCTTTGCCCATGATCACCCGGCGAGCGGAGCCGCGCGCCGGCATCGTCACTTCGAGCTTCGTCACCGCCACGGTCGCCAACTTGGTGTTCTTCGTGTCGGTCACGAGCTTCTTCTCGTTGCCGGTGCATCTCGAAGCGCTTGGAGCCTCCCGCGCCGAGGTCGGACGCATCATGGGTTCGTTCGGCATCGCCTCGCTCGTCGGGATCCCGCTCACGGGCGAGCTCGCCGATCGTTTCGGGCGACGTCGCTTCATGTTGGGCGGCGCAGTCGTCTGGGCGTGCGCGGCCCTGGGGTTCTTGCTCGTGGACCGAGTGGGTCCGCTCACCTACGCACTTCGACTGGGACAAGGTCTGGCGTTTTCGCTGGCATTCGTCGCGACCAACGCCGTGATCGTCGACATCGCGCCCGCGGGCTCCCTCGGGCGCGCCATCGCTTGGTTCGGAGCCACCACGTTGATCTCGCACGCGCTCGGGCCCTCGTTCGGCGAGTGGGTGGCCGAGCGCTACGGCTTTGCACGCCTGTTCGAGCTGTCCGCGCTCTTCGCCCTGGCGGCGGTCCCACTCTATCTGCTGTTGCCCGAGCCCGAGCGTGGCGCGGCGCCGGGACGCGCGCGCGTCGAGTCGTCCTTGCGTCAGCTCGCGTGGCGACGCGGCGCGAGGGGAGCGCTCTCGTGTGCGCTCGGAACGGCCATCACCTTCGGCGCGGCGCTCAACTTCATGCCGGTGTTCGTGCGGTCGCGAGGCATCGCGAGTCACGCGCCGTTCTTCGTGAGCTACGTCGCCTGCGCCATCGTGGTTCGCGTGTTTCTGGGCGGGCTCGGCGATCGGGTGGGACACCGGAGAATCGGGCTCCTCGGCGCCGTGGGTTTCTGCCTGTCGGCGTTCGGCTTCGTCGGCGTCACTTCACGCACCAGTCTGGTCGGCTTGGCCTTGCTGTTCGGCCTGTCCCACGGGCTCGCGTATCCGTCGATGAATGCCGCGTTCGTCGAGGCGACCCCGGCGAAAGCGCGAGGCAGAGCCATGGCGCTTTTCAATCTGGCCTTCAACATCGGCGTCACGTTGAGCGCGTTCGTCGCGGGCGAGGTTGCTGAACGCTTCGGCTATTCGAACATGTGGGTGCTCACCGGTCTCGGCTCGCTGCTGGGCACCTTGGCTTTTGCCCTCGACGACAAGCCCGTCAGCCCGGCGGAAGGTTGAGCCGGACGAGGCGCCGCGCGTTGTCGCCGTACACCTTGCGCAGGACCTCCGCGGGCAGCCCGATGCCGCTGATGCGCCAGTCGCCCTGGATCGGCGTCGGGTGCTCGAAATCTCGGTCGAGGGTCTCGAAGTAACGACGGCTCGCGCTGAAGAACCGCACCTCGTCCTTGGGGCCGGCGGGCTCCTTGCCTTCGGAGCCGAGGAACAACGGCTCGGGCTCCGGCCCCACGCCGAGGTCGCTGCCATAGAGGATGCGATCCTGGAACTCGACGAAGAATGCACGCATGCGTTCGGGCGGGTGGCGCCCGAGCTCCGGGATGCGCGCGGCCGTGTCGACGTACAGGTTCGGGTATTTGCGGAGCCAGCCCGCGACTCGCTCCGGCTCCTCAGCGCAATTGCCGAAGTGGACCGAGATGAACTTGGTCTTCGGGTGTCGCGCGATGCGCCGCTCGAGCTGGGCGAGGATTTCGTCGAAGCTCGGTACCGCTTGCCCGTAGTTCGACCAGCCCGGATGGGCCTCGAGCTCTGCTTTCCGTTCGTTCTTCTCGTCCGTCGGCTGCCAGAACGCCCGCGGATCCCCGCTGTGGATCGCGACCGGCATGTCGAGCTCTCCTGCTGCCTCGAACACCGGGTCGAGGCCCGGATCGTCGACCCGCAACAGCGTGCCGTCGGGCCCCGGTAGACCGAGGCCGAGGACCTTGGCGATCTTGAGGCCGCGCGCCCCTTGCTCGTGCGCCGTGCGGAGCGCCCGCGTCATGCGCGACCCGTAGTCCGAGAAACGCGCGTCAGCGTAGCTCAGCGTGGTGAATACCGTGACCTTTCCCGGTAGCGCCTCCGCCGCGCGGAGCGAGACCTGGAGACCGCGCGCCGGAGTTCCTCCGGACAAGTTCACCACGTGGTCGAAGTGCCAGCGTTGCATCAAGCGCCCGAGTCGCTCGGTGCCGTCGGGCGCCAGATGCACGTGCACGTCCACCACGAAGAAGCGCTCGGAAGCCGGAGGGGTAGCCGAGGGTGAGGGTGCGTCTCGCGACTCCGTTCGCAGGAGCCAGAGCCCGGAGAGCAAGACGAGCGCCGCCAGCAGGGTAGCCGCGACGCGGCGGCGCGTTCGGTTCACGTGCGCAGCATCCGTGCGAGGTTGTGGAGCCTTTGCAGCGTGAATTTGTCGCTGGGCCCGAGCTGCCGTGCGGCCTCCAGCGCTTCGATGACGCTCTCGAGCAGGGCGACGTCGATTCGGCCCACGCGGCGCACGAGGTCGAAGAGATCGTCCACGACCGCCCTCGGCGGCGCGGTGCCCAGCGCCAAATGGAGGCGCAGCGGGTACTCGGCCCAGTGCCGCTTGCCGGTGACGCTGGCGAGGCGGAGCGCCGTAACCGAGGCGCTTTCCGCGACGGCGGCGGGCACGTCGCGGCGCGCTTGGGCGTCGCTGAGGACGTCCGCCATGAGCGTGCCGATCAAGCGCTCGGCGTCGTCGGGTTTGCCGAGGAGCAGCGCCTTGTCGACCACGCCGAGCATGAGTCGGAAGGCGTCCGCTCGCCGGGTGGTGCTCTCCGCCTCCGGCGCCGCGTCTCGGGTGTCGACTCGTTCCGATCGGGGTGCCGCGCGGGCGTCGTCTTCGGTGAGTTTGAAGAGCACGTTGGCGACCTGTAGCTCCGAGCCCGGCGCGAGCAGCGTGCGCGCTTTGACCTGAACGCCGTCCACGCGCACGCCGTTCACGCTGCCGAGGTCTTCCACGAACACGGCGTTCTCGCTCACCACGAGCTTGGCGTGTCGGCGTGAAACCATACTGTCGTCGACCACGAGCTCACACTCCGGCGAGCGCCCGATGAAGAGCTCGCCCAGCGAGAGCGGGTAGCGCTCGAGTCCGCGCACCAGCGCAAAACGTCGCGGCGTCCCCGACCCGCTCTCGGCGAGAGCGCGGTCCAGCGTTCTCAGCGTGCGTGCCTGTTCGCGAGACAAGTCCCTCGCCACGAAGCCTAAATCAACGACCCGCGACGGGCGACAAGAACGGCCCGACGCCCGGGCCTACCCGGCCACGGCAGCGGCGTCCCCCCGGTAGAAACACGAACGCCACGCGAGGCCCGAGACCCCACGTGGCGTTCGGTCTCGAACGGGACGGACTACTTCAGGACCTCGGTCAGCTTCTGGAGCTTCATGGCGAGCCCCATGTCCCCCTCGATCTTCAGCTTGCCGCTGAAGAAGAGCTGCTGGCCGTTGGCGCGGCCTTCGAGCATGTCGACGTAGTCACTCGCCGCCATCTTGATGGTGCAGGCCGCGGTGCCGTCGCCCTCGGTGACCCCGGGGTTGTCCTTCAGGTTCATCACCCACGTGCCGCCGCCGTCGCCGGCGAGCACGAACTTGTAGACGGCGCCGATGGCCGCGGCCTTCTCCTTGTGCTCCGTGATCTTGGTCGCAGCCTCATCCATCTTCTCTTTGGCAGTCGCCATGTCGTGTCTCCTGTGTCGATTGGTGTGTGGGGAGCACATTGCTCCGTTCGCCGGCGTGCGCCGACGGGGATTTCATGGGGGCCCGGGCGGGCGGCTCCGCTTGTCGAGGGATTCGACGAAGCGGTGGTTGCGGCTGGTCCAGATCCACAAGAGCAGCGAGCGTGCGCGTTCGGAATCGCGTGCCCGGACCGCATCGACCACGTGCTCGTAGCCCTCGGTGATGCTGCCCGGAGAAACGAACAGCGTTTCGAGGTAGGGCGTGTACTTCCGGAGCAAGCCTCGGACGCTGTTCATCAACAGGCGGGGCACCACGTTCTTGGCGGCGCCGGCCAGCGCCCAGTTGAACTCGAAGTCGAGCCAGAGCAGTCGCGAGAGGTTCTTCTCGCTCCGCATCTCCGCCACGATGAGGTCGAGCCGGCGGAGGTCGTCGTCGCCCCGTCGCTCGGCGGCGAGCTCGGCGATGTCTGCGCTCAAGATCCGCGCGAACTCGAGCAAGTTCGCCAGCACGCCGGTGTTCACGACGCCTTCCGGCGTGAGCACCAGGTACTCGATGACGTCGACGCTGGCGTGTTCGCTGTAGTCGAGGACCTCGGTGCCAGCCCCCGGCCTGCGTTCGATCAGGCGCAGCTGCTCCAGCTGGTTCATGGCCTCGCGAACCGTGAAGCGGTTCACCGCCAGGTCTTCCGCCAAGGCGAGCTCCGGCGGCAGCTTGTCCCCGGGCGCGTAGGCGCCGGACAAGATCCGGCGCTTCAGGAGCTCCGCGACCTGAGTGCCCAGCTTGGGCGCGGCGGTGTCGCTCTTCTTTCGGCGGACAGCGGCAGCCATTCGGTGCCGCACCTTGTAAACACGGAATGTCCAACAATCAACGCCAAATGTTGAACAATCTCCGTTCCGCTACGAAGATCACGAGATCACACAAAAAAACGAGGCCCCAGAAGGGGGCCTCGTGGATGGGCTGGCGAGACGGGGCTTCAGCTGCCGTCCGGGGCACCCGCGTCGATCGCCTGGGCCTTCGGCTTGCTCAGGACCTTCGGGGAAGGCGCGGCGGTGGTCGTCGTCGCGGTCGGTGCAGCGGTCGTGGTCGCGGTCGTCGCTGGCGTCGTCGTCGTCGCCGCAGCAGGGGCCGTGGTGGCGGCTGGGGTTGCCGCTGGGGTCGAATCGGCGGGGCGGTTTTGGATCACACAGCCGGCGAACACCATGAGACCGGTGCCGAGCAGCGCAACAATCGGAAAAGCTTTGGACTTCATGAAGTACCTACCTTGTGGGGCGCCGGGAGCTTACACCGAGTCGGACGGCACCGCGAGGTTTGACGGGGGACCGGGAGAGTCTACTCAATGCGGTCCGCGCCCGAACCGGAGCCGATTTCGGTCAGTACGAACGCGAACAGGTCGGCGTATTCCTCGGCCACCTTGGAGACCGGCTTGCCCGCCCCGTGCCCGGCGCGGCTCTCGGTTCGGAGATAGACGGGGTGGGGGGCGCCGGCGTGCTCGAGGGCGGCTGCCATCTTTCTCGCGTGCATCGGGTCGACGCGCGTGTCGCTCTCGGCCGTCATCAGCAGCACCGCTCCGTAGCGCGTCCCCGGCTCGACGTGGTGGTACGGCGAGTACGCGAAGAGCCACTCGAACTCGCGAGGGTCTTCGGGAGACCCATATTCCGGGATCCAAAGCTTGGCGATCTGAAAGTGGTGATAGCGGAGCATGTCGGTGAGCGGTACGCCCGCGACGGCCGCGCGGAACAAGTCCGGGCGCTGCACCAGCGTCGCTGCCACCAAGAGTCCACCGTTGGAGCGCCCGTGGATGGCGAGGCGCTCGGGTCGCGTGACGCGCGTCTGCACCAGGTCTTCGGCGACCGCAATGAAGTCGTCGAACACGTTCTGTTTCTTCTCGAGCTGGCCGGCCCGATGCCACTCCTCGCCGAACTCGCCGCCACCCCGCAAGTTGGCTTGCACGGACACACCGCCTCGCTCGAGGAACGCATAGGTGGAGCGCGAGAAGCGCGGCAAGAGGCTCACGTTGAAGCCGCCGTATCCGTAGAGCAGAGTCGGATTGTCGCCGCTGTCGAGTGCGATGTCCTTCCGGTGCACCATCAGATAGGGGATGAGCGTGCCATCTTTGCTCTTGGCTTTGCGGCTCGTCACCGAGAACTCGTCGGTGGCGATGTCGGCCTGCACTTGCTTCCAGATGCGGACTTCGCCCGTGCGGAGGTCGATGCGGCGAACGCTGGGTGGAGTGACGAACGATTCGAAGTCGAAGAACGCCTGATGATCGTCGTGGAGCCCGCTGAAGCCGTTGCTGTTGCCCAACGTGGGGAGGCGGACTTCGCCCTTGCTCGCTCCCCGGGTGTCGAAGCGTTCGAGTCGACTCACGACGTCTCGTGTGTAGCTCGCGAGGAGCTCTCCCCCCACCAGCGCCACGTCGGTCAAGACGTCGGTTGGATGCTCGCGGAGAACGCAGCGCCAGTGCGCTCGTTCGGGCTTTTCCCAGTCGACGGCGAACAAGGCGTAGCGTGGCGCCCCTTCGTTGGAGCGCACCCACAAGGCGTCGTCGAGGGGCACCGGATCGTAGATGTGATCGAGGTCGGGGGTGATCTCGCGGAAGCGCAGCGTCTCGGCCTGGGTGTCCGCCACGAACAGGGAGCTCTTGCTCCAGCCCTGGTGCACTCGCACCACGAGCCAGCGGCCGTCGGGTGAGATGGCCGAGCTCGGGAAGTCGGTGAACACCTTGGCCTGGAACGCCACCGGGTCGAGCTCTGGGTCGCGTCCGATCCGGTGCTCGAAGATGGTGCGGTGGTACTTCTCTTCGCCGTCCGGCACGCTGCCTTTCGCGGGGAAGCGCGAGTAGAAGAAGCGCTCGCCTCCCGGGAGCCAGGACACCGACGAGTAGCGCGCACGGCTGATGCGATCGGTCAGGTCTTCCCCCGTCTCCACGTTGCGGATGCAGAGTGTGCTTTCTTCGCTGCCGCCCTCGCTGAGGCCGTAGGCCACGAGGCCGCCGTCGCTCGACGGCTGGTACCAGTCGAGGGAAGTCGTGCCGTCGGCGCTCAGCCGGTTCGGATCGATCAGGCTACGGTCGTCCCCGTCGAGATCGTCACGCACCAAGAGCTCGGGTTGGTTCTGGTGACCCGCGCGCCGCGTGTGGAAGTAGCGCAGGCCACCGTCCGGCCGGCGCCGCACCGCGGGCAACGACTCCTCACCGATGGCGAGCAAGCGTTCGAGCTTCGCTTGCAGCTCGCGCCGTAGCGGCAAGGCGTCCATGGCAGCGCGGAACCGATGATTCTGCGCTTCGACCCAGGCGCGAACCTCCGGCGCCTCCGAGTCTTCGAGCCAGCGGTAGGGGTCGGCGACTTCTCGCCCATGGAGCCGCTCTACGAGATCGAGACGACGCGTCATGAGCTATCTGGCCGACTCCCTCGAGCGCACGAGAAGGACTCTAAATCAACCACCGGGCATCGGCGACAGGCCTCTCCGGGCGCCCGAACGACCCGGGAGGCTCGTCTCTTGGACGATCGCGCCGCTCGGTGGGATGATCTCGCCGAGTGGAAGCCGCACGTGTCCTAGGCATGGCGCTCGTCGTCGGGGCGTGCTCGGCCGCGCCCAAGGCGGGACTCGAGGGCTCCAGGCCCCCTGCGCCGCGCGCGTCCGCCGCCCCGGCTGCGGGGGCCTCGACGTTCGCGGCGCCGGCGGCGCCGTCGTCGACTTCGAGCCCCGCGCCCACGGCCGTCGCGTACCTGAAGGGTCAAACCCACGTCCACACGAATCGCTCGTACGACGCGCACACTCCGCCCGACAAGGTCCTCGAGTTCTACGCCGAGCGCGGCTACGACTTCCTGGTCGTCACCGATCACAACCGGGTCACCGACGCCGGTCCCGGCCCGCGCGGGATGCTGACCTTCCCGGGCATCGAGGTGACTCAGAACTCGACCATCTGCGAGCCGAAGCCGAGCCCGGGCTACCGCTGTCTGTTCCACGCGAGCGGGCTGTTCGTCGACCCGGCTCGCGACCGCGCGCGCGGGGAGCGCATGACGCTGGCGTTCCGCCCGGGGCGCTTCGACGCCTACCAGAGTGAGCTCTCACTGGTAGACGGCCTCGGCGGAGTCGGTGTGCTCAACCACCCGCTGTTCCACTTCGCCGCGGACGCGCGCCTGCTCGGCGCCCTGGCGGCCCAGGGGTTGCGCCACGTCGAGCTCTGGAACGCGAGTCTCGACCGCCAGCATCCAGCTGGACGCGAGGACGCCGAGCGCCGCGCCGAGGAGCTGTGGGACCAGGCGCTGTCGAACGACGTTCGGATCTTCGCCATGGCGACCGACGATGCGCACCATTTCGCCGACGCCGCCGACCGCGCCCGTGTCGGGAAATTCGCCTACGTCGGCGATCGCGCCTGGGTCATGGTGCGCGCCGAGAAGAACCCGGCGGCGATCCGCGCAGCGCTCGAGCGGGGCGACTACTACTCGTCGACCGGCGTTCGTCTCACGCGTGTGGAGCGCGCGCGCGGAACGCTCGTGATCGAGGTGGCGCCGGAGACTCGAGGCAGCCGGATTCGAATCGTCGGCCGAGGTGGCCGCGAGCTTCAGCGCTTGAGCGGGACGAGCGCGAGCTACGCACTCGGCCCGAACGACGGCTACGCCCGGGGTGTGGTCGAAGACGACAGCGGGAAAAGGGCCTGGACCCAGCCGGTCTTCCCCGACGGGAGTTGAGCTCGTCCCGTGGACAACCGTTCGACGCCCAGTGGCGCGCCCGAGCGGCCTGAAATGCGCTCCTAGGCGCCACGCAAGCGCTCGAGCTCCGCGTCGAAGCGCTGGTCGAAATCTGCGATCTCTTTTTCCACGCCGGGCTCGCGCAATGCCGACTCGACCTGGTCGGCGCCCTGGTTCACCAGCTCGCGCTCGCTCTCGGGGAACTCACCGGCCGCGGCGTCGGGCTTCTTCTGGAACATGGCTCCCACGGCTCGCCCCGCTGCCCCCAAGCTTTGCTTCGATCGGGTGAGCGCCAGCGTGAGCGCGGCTTTCGAAAGCCCGAGCTCGCTCTTTTCCAGGGCGCCGTCGAAGGCCAGGCGGATGTGTCTGGACTCGAGAGCGAGCTCGTCGCTGCCCTCGGGCAAGAGTCCACGCACGAGACAGCGCTCGACCGTGCGCCCGAGCAAGAGCGCCGTCACCAAGTCGCGGGTGACGCCTCGGAGCGCGAACAGCCAGGACAAGATCTTTCGGATGGGGAACAGCACGAGTTTTGCCAGGAACCTCGGCAGCGCGACCAAGCAGCCGCCGAAGCAGCCGCCGGGCTCGGAGTAGAGCGACGAGACCCGGCTCGACGAGTAGGTCCGTCCGTGCTGATCGAGGAGCCGGCTCACGATCATGCGGCCGACCGCGCTACGTAGGAGGTCGTCGGCGAAGGGCAGGGGGACGAAGCGACAGGCGGCGAAGAGCAGCGCCGAGAGCACGAGCGAGCGATCGAAGCTCGGACTTTCGGAGCGGGCGAGGGCAGTCGGGTCGGGCATCGTCGGGGCCGCCGGAAGAGAGCCGCTCTTAGTGTGGGGTGTGTGAAATCCGCAACGAATTTCGGCCCGCGGGCAGCCCCGACCCGAGCCGAGGCGGGCGCGAGCCCCGCCGGCGAGGCTTGCCACTTTCTGGGCCGGATCCCGCCGAATGGGCAATGCACTGCCTCATGGCTCTCTCGAGGACTGCCATTCGATTCGGGCCATCCGCCCCGCTGCGGAAGCGCGCCCTTTCGGGGCTAGTGGGTCTCACGCTCGCGCTGCTGCCGGGCTGCGACGGTTTCTTCGGCAAGTCGGACCCCGGCGCCGCCAAGGTGAAACCCGAGAACGGCGGCCCGAAAGTGGAGGAGGAGGACTGGAGCAACGTCCCCGTGCCTCCCGAGAACGGTCCCAAGCTCGCGCCGGTGGCGATGACCGTACCCGTCTACCCGAAGCCCGACAAGCACGTGGAGCCCATCGGCTACCTGCGCGTGGGGGCACGCGTTGCGCGTTCCGCCGAGCCCGTGGATCGTCGCGATTGCCCCGATGGCTGGTACGCCGTGCGTCCAGTCGGCTTCGTGTGCGTCGGAGCCGACGCGACCGTCAAGCTCGATCACCCGGTGGCCAAGGCCATTCAAGCGGAACCCCACCGGGACTGGGCCATGCCCTACCGCTACGCGTTCACGCGCTCCATCGCGCCGAACTACCTCCGCATTCCGTCCAAGGACGAACAATTCCAATACGAGATGCGGCTCGAGCGCCATCTCAGAAACTGGAACAAGCTCAAGGAGAAGTGGGACGAGCTCACGGTGGGCGCCAACGACGTCCCGCTCGACAAGAACGGACTCGCGACGGGGAAGATCCCCGAGCAAGCCGAGCCTCTCGACCAGAGCGCGCGCTACGGCGGCGACGGTCACGACGAAGTCCCTTGGTGGCTCGTGGGCGAGCGCCGCATCCCCAACCTGTCCTCCTTCCGCGCGCCTCCGTACGCCGTGATCGCCGATCGGTTGAAGCGCCACGCCGGAGTCGCGCTCATCGGAACCTTCGTAGCCGGACCCGAAGCCCAGAACCGGCGCTTCGCCATCAGCACCGACGCACGCCTCGTGCCTGCGGACAAGCTCAAGGCCGACAGCGGGTCCCCGTTCCACGGGCAGAGCGTGCGCGAGACCGGCCTGCCGGCGGCGTTCATGCGCAAGGCCGGCGCCACGTGGTGGGATCTGAAAGAAGGGAAGCTCGAGCGCGGCGAACGGCTGGAGTGGCGGGAGTTCGTTCCGCTCACCGGCACGGTGAAGATGCTCGAAGGCGTGCGCATGGTCGAGGCGCGGAACGGCCGCTGGCTCAAGAGTGAAGATCTCAAGACCGCCGCCAAACCCAGCCAGCTGCCCTCGTGGGCGAAGAAGGGCACGAAGTGGATCGACATCTCCATCGTGAGCCAGACGCTCACGCTGTGGGAAGGCGACCGGCCCGTCTACGTCACCCTGGTCTCGAGCGGCAAGGATGGCTTGGGCGAGCCCGGCAAGACGCTCAGCACTCCGCGTGGCACCTTCCGCGTCTACCAAAAGCACATCACCACCACGATGGACTCCGAAGTGGCCGACCACGAGTTCGAGCTCCGGGACGTCCCCTGGGTGATGTACTTCAAAGGCGGCTACGCGCTGCACGGCGCGTACTGGCACGACGACTTCGGCAAAGTTCGCTCGCATGGCTGCGTGAACCTCGCTCCCATCGATGCGCGCTTCGTCTTCTTCTGGGCCAGCCCCGACGTGCCGCTGCACTGGCACGCCGCGTACGCCAGCGACGCTACCGAACAAGGCACCATCGTCTACATTCACCCCTGAGCGCAGCCGCGTGCTGCGCGACTCAGCGCTGCCGCGCCAACAGCACCAGCGTTCCGAGCGCGAGCGCGGCGCTGGCGATCAGAAGGGCGATCGACATGGAGGTTGCGCTGACACCCTCAGCGGAGCCCGGGGATCTTCGGGCGCCCATCGGGACCGTAGAGCATCGGCGGCTGCTTGAAGTAGTACGACAGACCGGCCGCGGCCCCGAGAACGAGCACGAAGAACAGCAGGAACAGCCAGCCGAGGCCGCCAGACGACTTGCGCGGCGGAGACGGCAGCGAGGACGGAAACGGGGCCGATTGCGCGGGGTAGGCACCCGACGCTCCCGCGTAGGGCGCTGGCTGCGGCGCGTAGATCGGCGGCGGCGCTGCATCTTGGCGCTGGATTCCCGTGGGCTCCCAGAGCGAGTCGAGCGGACGGTCGCGGCCTTCGGGGGCACCGAGGTCGAGCCCGTCGAACAGGTCGGCCTTACGCTCCGGTACCGTGGGCAGCGACGGCAACGGTGGCAGCGGGTCGGAACGCGGGGAGCCGAACAACGCATCGAGGGACTGTCCCGCGAGGGCGGACTTCTCGATGGTGGTGGTCTCGTCGTCATCGCCGAGATCCGGCACCGAGGACATCGGGCGCGACATGGCCTGGAACGAATCCTCGAGGGCCATGGTGGGATCGTCCATGTCAGAAAGCAGATCGTCGACGTCACTCGCAGCCGGACGCTCCGTGGGCGAAGCCGACGCTTCCTCGACGCGCGTCGGAATGTCCTCGAACTGACTCGCCAGCACCTCCGGCCGCGACTTCTGGGGCACCCGCGCGCCGACGGACTCGAGCAGTGCCTGCGCGCTCTGGCCGTCGAGTGAAACGGTGACGTCTTCGAATCCGATGTCGGCTTCCGCGCGCCCGGGCTCGTGCCAAACGCCGGAAGGGACCTTGCCGCGCGCCGATGGCGGCGGCGAAATCGCCATGGCTGCCACGATGGTGGCATCTTCTTCGGCAGGCTCGTCGAGGCCGAACGGTGGGAAGTCATCCTCGTCGGGATGCGGCTCCTTCAAGCCGCGGGCGGCGAGCGCCGTCGCGATCAGCGGGATCTCCCAAGGCCGCTTCCAATCCTCCATCCCGTCCGCCCAGATGAAGGTCTCGTGATCGATGCTGCCTCGGAGATAGAGTTGCACGACCTCGGCGGTGCGCATTTCTTCGTGGTGCTCGTCCGTGAGGGCGACCGTCCACTCGGGCTCGTCCGACTCGCTCGCCTTCGGCGCGCTCTTCAGCTCCGGCTCGGGCCCCCGTTGCACCGGCGGTCCCGCCGCGGGCGGCGCGACACCCAGCATCGTGCGGCGGATCGAAGCCTGGGCAGCGGGCTGCGGCGCGGCGGGCGGTGGCGCGGCGGCTGGGGGTGGCGGTTCCGCGCGACTCGGAGCCTCGAGCCCGCCGAGCATGGTCTTCTTCGCCGACAGCGCGCCCGCGGGACGCGGAACCTCCGCAGGTTTGACGGCCGACGCGGGTTCGCGCCACGCGCCCGTCTTGCCCGCGCCGTCCGCCAGCGCGCTCCAATCATTCTCGTCTTCGGAGCTCGCGCCGGGCTTCGCCCCACCCACGACGGGCTTGGGCAAGCCGGTCGCGGCCTTCACCGACGGTGCTGGCGCCGACTTGGCGTCGGCCGATCCGGAAGCAGCGGACTTCGGCTCGGCGGGTTTGGCGATGACGCTGCCGGTTTCGGAACGGCGGGTGAAGGTTCCGGCTTGGAGTCGTCGATGTTGACTCGCCCGGGCGGGCGCCGTGGCCGGCGGCTTCGCAGCGGCTGCGGCGGCAGGCTTCGGCGCAGTTGCAGCGGCCGGCGCGGGCTTCGGTACGGCAGCGGCGGGCGCAGTGGGCTTCGGTGCCGGTGCAGCGCCCACGGCGGGCTTCGGTGTGGCGGCGGCGGACGCCGCGGGCTTCGGCACCGCGGCAGCGCCGGCAGCTGGCTTCGGTGCGGCGGTCGCGCCCGCAGCGGGCTTCGCCGCGCCTCCTGCGCCCATGTGCGTGCCGTCCACGATGATGGGCGAGCCACAACGCTTGCACGCGATCCGCACCTTGCGGCCGCGGACCTTGTCGTCGGGGACGGCAAAACGCGCCGGGCAGCTCGTGCAGGAAACTTCCATCGACGAAGCAGCTCGCAGCCTATTCCAGCGGGGTCGCCAAAGCCAGCCCCATCGGCCCTCCGCGAGCCTTGGCGCCCCGACCGTGACCGTGGTTTTGTGGGGGCGTTCATGACGCTTTGGCATCTGGCCAGGGCCGTGCTCGAAACGGCCTGGATCTCGGCTCCCACCGTGGTTCAAGGAGCAGTCGGCCGTCTCACACCCGAAACCTGTGATCGTCGCCTCGATTCTTGGTCGCGGCGGCTGCTCGAGCAGGCCGAGATCGGTGTGACGACGTACGGTCTCGAGAACGCACCGGAGGGCGAGACGTTCGTGGTGATGAGCAACCACCAATCGCTCTACGACATCCCAGTGCTGTTCCAATCGCTGCGAAGGCGCGTGCGCATGGTGGCCAAGACGGAGCTCTTCCGGATACCGATCTGGGCTCAGGCCATGCGGGCGTCCGGCTTCGTCGAGGTCGATCGCAAGAACCGCGAGCGCGCCATCGCATCGCTGAACGCTGCCAAGGCCGCTCTCGCCAGCGGAACGAGCATTTGGATCGCCCCCGAGGGGACACGCAGCGAAACGGGCAAGCTGGGCGCGTTCAAGAAGGGAGGCTTCCACCTCGCGCTCGACACGGGTGCTCGCATCCTGCCCATCACCATCGAGGGGACGCGAAAGGTGCTGGTGGCGCGCACGGGAAAGGTGATGCCCGGGGCACAGGTCAGCGTGCACATCAGCCCGGCGATCCAAGCAGCCGACTTCGGCTACGAGCGCAAGGAAGAGCTCATGGCGGAGGTGCGAGCCGTCATCGCCCAGTACTTGCCCGAAGAGCTTCGGTGATCGTCACACCGCCAGCGCGGCGAACTCGGGCCCGGCGGGGATGCTCATCAGCTCCTTGAGCAGCAGCGCAACTTCGTGGTGCTCGTAGAGCAGGCGGTAGACGGCCCCGACGATGGGCAGGTCGAGCTTCTTCTTGGTCGCGTAGTCGTGGGCCGCTTTGGCCATCTTCACGCCCTCCGCCACCATGCGCATGTCGCGTTGGATGTCGTCGAGCTTCTCTCCACGCGCCAAACGCGCGCCGACCTGGTGGTTGCGCGAGAGCGGTGACGAGCAAGTCGCGATGAGATCGCCCATGCCGGCCATCCCGCCGAACGTCATGACGTCCGCGCCCATCGCCACGCCGAAGCGGGCCATCTCCGAAAGTCCTCGGGTCAAGAGCAGGGCCTTGGTGTTGTCGCCGAGACCGAGACCCGCCGCCACGCCGGCGGCGAGCGCGATGATGTTCTTGAAGCCGCCACCGATCTCGGCGCCGATGACGTCGCGGCCCTGGTAGACCCGGAAGTAGTCGTTGTGCAGCACGTGGTGCGCGCGCACGAATACCTCGTCGTAGCGGCTGGCCACCAGCGTACCGGTGGGATGCCGGGCTGCGAGCTCCTTGGCCAGGTTCGGGCCGCTGATCACGCCGATCTTCCGCAAGCAGGTCTCTTCCCGCAGCACCTCGCTCATGCGTCTGAAGGTGCCTTGCTCGATGCCTTTGGTGGCGTGCACGACCACGTGCTCACCGGTCAGGTAGTTGCCGAGCTCGCGGGCAGTCTCGCGCATGGTGTGCGACGGCACGACGGCGATGAGCAGGGACGCGCTCTTGCAGATGCGCGCGAGGTCCGGCGTCGCTTCCACGCTCGGGGGCAGCTGGAACCCGGGGAGATATTGTGAGTTCTGCCGCGTCTCGTTGATCTCGCGACACAAGTCCTCTCGCCGTGCCCAGAGCAGAGTCGAGCGTCCGTTGTCCCCCAACACTTTGGCGAGAGTGGTGCCCCAATTGCCGGCGCCGATGACGCCCACGCATTCGTCTTGGCTCATGCCGCGCGACCTCCCGCACTCGAGTTCGTGAGGTCGTAGCCTCGCAATCGATTGCCATAGTAGAGAAGCAGGTTGCGATCCTCGTGGAACACGCGGTCGCCGCGCCGGACGGCCGCGGGCCGCGCGTGATAACTCCCGAAGGCTCGGACCGCGTCGTCCACGATGGAGCCGGCGTCTTTCTCGAGCTCCGGCGAGAGCCGCGGGCCGCGAGCTGCGTTGCGCAGCGCGGAGACCACGGCCTCCGTCTCGCGACAGACCTCGGTGAACGTGAAGTTCGGCGACTTTCCGCCGGTGCGGAGCAAACGATAGAGATCCATGTTGGGGTTTTCGCGCCGCAAGAGGCTGAGCAGCGCATGCCCCACGACGTGGGTGCTCATCGCGACGTTGTCTCGTAGGAACTCCCGCGCGATGCCCGAGGCGAGCTCGTTCGTATACTCCTCGTCGCGTTGGTGGTCGTACCGCGGCTCGCCGTTCGTGCAGACGTAGCTCGCCGCGTCGACCACCCGGCCCCGAGGGTCGAGGCTCCTGCCCTCTTCGTCGACGTAATTGCCCACGATGTCCAGAGGACGACTGAAGGTGATGACGACTCGACTGTCGAGCGACACCAGGTTCGACATGAAGTTCAGCACTTGCCGCGGGCGGCTGAACTCGTCGTCCTCGATGATGTAGCGGTTCTTGCCCACTTCCTTCAGGTGATCGTCGATGAGCGTGTCCGCTTCGAGGCCCAACTTGTACGAGATGGTGCAGGGCACGACGTAGAGGTTCGGCTTGTCCCGCCGGCTCTTCAGGTTGCCGACGTAGGCGCGTACCGCCGTGCCGAGCAAACCTCGCTTCAGCTTGGTTTCCACCGCGCCGCTCCGCGAGCGAGTGCCGCCCGGAAAGAAGAGGTTGTTGTAGTCGAGTTCGAGCGCGACGGTCGCGAACTCCTTCAGCACGTCTTTGTACAGAGCCGCGGTCTTCTTGCGATCCACGCGGTACGCGCCCAGGTTGTTCATGAAGAACGAGGTCACCGGATTGTTGAAAAGATTCAGACCTGCGCCGTAGAGCAGCGGCGGCAGTCCCAAGAGGTGGACCGCGTAGCCGAGCACGATGCTGTCGAGGTGCGACGAGTGGGTCGGCACCACGACCAACGTGCCCTGATCGAGCAGCTTCTTCACGTGCTCGACGCTGCCCTGGATTTGCACGTGATCGCTCAGCCCGTGCCGGAGCGAGCCGAGGGAGCCCAGCTTCTTGGGCGACATGGCGGTCAAGAGCACGCTCAGCCCCGTCGGCACCACCGTGGTCGAGAGCTTGTACACCCGATCATCGAAGTTGCCGACGATCTCGGAGGCGAAACGCAGCGCGATCTGATCGAGCAGTTCCCGCAGGTCGCGCGCGGACGCATGACGCAGGCGCTTCTGCACTTTGGAGTAGAAGGCGTGGTCGTCGGCGACGCGTGCGTCGTCCCCGCGCTCGCGTTCGAGGCGCCGGCGCTCGTGATAGAGGGTGTCGTTCACGAGCGCCTCGAGCTGGACTTCTTCTGGCGGCTTCAGGGATGCCACGGCGCGGTCGACGACGCGCGTTGCAGCTTCGATACGGGCGCGTTCGCGGTGCTCGGGTCGCATGGGGGACCGAGCCTACAACGCCCGCTCGCGCCGAGGGATGGCGTTCGAGATCGAGCGGAGCGAGCCGGGAGGCGGGCGGGCAGGCGGGATCGCCGGAGCACGTGCGTCCGCAGCCGCTCCGCCCTCGGCCTTTCGGGGAAATGCGGGTGCGCGGGCCTCGGAACGGGCGTATAGGGCCGCATCAGTTCGGGTGCGAACGCGCGCTCGGGGACGACGCAATGGGGAAAAGGACGATCGGGGTTCTCGCGCTTGGCTGGCTCGCCGCGGCTTGCGGCGGTGACGACAGCGTCTCCTTCGGGCCCGGCACTGGTGGCTCCGCGACGGGCGGCGCCGGCGGAGCGAGCGGCACTGGGGCGACGGCGAGCGGTGGAGCGGGCGGCAGCGGTGCGAGCGGTGGCGTGAGCACGGGCGGTGTCGGCGCTACCGGCGGCGTCGCGGGCACGGGAGCGAGCGGCGGTACGGGAGCGAGCGGCGGTACGGGAGCGAGCGGCGGTACGGGAGCGAGCGGCGGTACGGGAGCGAGCGGCGGTACGGGAGCGAGCGGCGGCACGGGAGCGAGCGGCGGCACGGGAGCGAGCGGCGGCACGGGAGCGAGCGGCGGCACGGGAGCGAGCGGCGGCACGGGCGGAAGCGCCGGTTGCGCGCCCGCGGACTGCAACGACGGGAACGCCTGCACGCAGGACAGCTGCAATGGATCGACCTGTCAGCACGTGCCCATCGGCTGCGCCGATACGAACCCGTGCACCATCGACAACTGCAACCCCTCGAGTGGCTGCGTGTTCCAACCGAAGTCGTGCGACGACACGAACCCTTGCACGGTCGACAGCTGCGAGCTCGCGACGGGAGCCTGCAAGAACACGCCCAAGAACTGCGCCGACGCCGACCTCTGCACCAACGACTCGTGCAATCCCTTGAATGGACAGTGTTTGCACGTCACCAAGAACTGCTCCGACGGGAACCTCTGCACCAACGATTTCTGCAGCCCCGCCACCGGGGCTTGTTTCTCCACCGCGAAGTGTGCCGACGGCAACGTGTGCACCCAGGACACCTGTGATGCGTCGACGGGGGCCTGCACGAACACTCCGGTGGCCGGCTGCTGTGCGCACTCGCTGTGTACGCCGGGGTTCGCTCTCGATACCACGTCTTGCGGCTACGGCGACGCGAGTGACTGTGCCAAGAACGTGTGCGCCAAGGACCCGACGTGCTGCACTGGCGCCTGGGACGCGGTCTGCGTCGGCTTGGTGAAAGACCAAAACGTGTGTGCCCCGATCGCCGGAGGCGCCTACGGCTGCGGCTGCACCCACAGCTACTGCGCGACCGGCCCTGCCCTGAAGGCGAGCTGCGACCCCTGCGTCGACGTCATCTGCGACGTCGACGACTATTGCTGCTCGACGGACTGGGACCAGGCGTGCGTGGACGCCGTCAAGAGCACGTGCAACGTGCCGTCGGGAGCCGCGTGCAAGTGAGCGAAGCATGACCGTCGCCGAGTCGTCCGAAGCCAGTCAAAGCGATGCCGAGGCCAAAGCGCGCGGCCCGGTGCGTCGCGCGCCCCCATCGCGCCTGAGCGCGCCGCCGGCGCGAAAGCCCGTGGTGCCTTTCCTACTCGGGGCCGCTCTGGGCGCCCTGGTGGGCGCGTTGCCCTTCATCTTGCGACCGAAGCAGGAGTCGAGTCTGTCGGCGGAGCTCGGGGCCCGCTGCGAGCGCGGAGACCGCGTCGCATGTCGGCAGCTCGGCATGGCCCATCAAGTCGGCTTTGACGGCCCGCCGGATCCGAAGAAGGCGGCCGAGCTCCTCGAGCGGGCCTGCAATGGCGGCGAGGCTCTCGCCTGCTTGCGCCTCGCCGACCTCTTCGAGGGAGGCAAGACCGGCAAAGTGGACGCTCCGCGCACGACCGCCCTCTACGAGCGCGCTTGCGACGGCGGCGAACGCGATGGCTGCGCGTCGGCGGGTCTGCGTTTCGAGAAAGGCGCTGGCGTGGCGAAAGATGCCGCGAAGGCTGCCACCCTGTACCAGCGCGGCTGCGACTTGGGCGGAGCGCGGGCCTGCGGCGCGCTCGGCATGGCCAAGTTCGTCGGCATGGGCACGGAGCAGAACGTCGAGCTCGCCGTCTCCCTCTTCCAGAAGGCGTGTGATGCCGGAGATGCCGAGGGCTGTCATGGCTACGGCCGCATGCTCCTCGGGGGTCGCGGCGTCCCGCAGGACGAGGCCAAAGCGACCCAGCTGTTCGATCGCGCGTGCGAAGGTGGCTCGGTGATGGGCTGTCGCGCGCTCGGGCTCTTGTACGTGGACGGCAAAGCCGGGCTCAGCGCCGACGCTGCGCGCGCCAAAACGTACTTCGAGCGCGCCTGCGCTCTCGGGGACGCCGTGTCCTGCGAGCGCGTCGAACGCGCCAACGCGCGACCCCGCGAGCCGTGAGCGTCAGCGCAGCGGCGCGCGCACTTTGCACCACACGCGGAGGATCAGGGTCCCGCGCACGGTCCAGGGCGTGACGTCGACGCGATCGATCTGGTCGACCGCCGCGATGGGCAGGCGGTGCATCAAGCGCTCGGCCACGAACTCACGACGCGTCGCTTCGGTGGAGAGCTGGCCCAGGTCGTCGCCCTTCACCACGAACGTCACGAGCTCGAACACGTCGAGCGACTGCGCTCGTTGGCGCGCGCTCGAGGGCGGGGGCGTGGGATCGAGCATGGCCGAGGCCAGAGCGTCGATGGTGTCCTTGCTCACGCGGTCAGACTTGGCCTGAGGCGGATTGGCCGGCGGGGCGACCCCGGGCATCGTCATCCGCGGCACCGGCACGCGCTCCGGCGGCGGTTCGGAGAACCCACGGGTCGCGAGACGCGGTCGCACGCCGGTCTTGGGCTCGTCGGTGGTTCCGGCCTCGCTGGAGAACGACGCGCGGCTCAAGCGCCCGGAGACCGGTGTGAGCTCGGCGGTGATCGCGGCCAGCGTCTCGCGTCCGGCCGGCACGAGGTGAAACTCGAGATCGGGGCTCCGATCCTCGGTGCGCGGAGCGACGGTGGTGCTGATGGCCGCCAGCGTCTCGCGCCCGGCTGGGGCAAAGCCGATCTGGATCTCGGGTGACGAGTCCCGATCGTCGTCGCTCTTGGGGGAAGCGGTAGCGGCGCTGCGCGGCGCGGGTCGGGGCGGTCGCTTCGGGGGGCGCTTCTTGGGGATCTGAGTCAAGTGAACCGAGTATCTCACGGGCGCGGCTCGTGCAAAAGCTCGCGCGGCCGCGCCGCGTACGGCGACGATGTAGGCAGACGCGATTGGCTCGGGTTTTCCTCGAAGCCCTCCGGTCACTCGAGCTCGGTCTTGCCCATCAGGAACTTGTCGATGGACCGCGCGGCCCTTCGGCCGTCGGCGATCGCCCAGACCACGAGGCTCTGCCCGCGCTGGCAGTCACCGGCCGCAAACACGCCGGGGCAGCTGGTCATGAGGCTCGCATCCGTTTGCAGGTTGCCCCGCCGATCGAGGGCGAGCCCGAGCGCCTCCACGAGTCCACTCTGCTCCGGGTGCACGAACCCGAGCGCCAAGAGCACGAGGTCTGCGGGGAGCTCGAACTCGCTGCCTTCGACACGTTCGAAGCGACCGCCGCGGCTCTCGACGCGCACCGCGTGGAGCGCCTTCACGCGGCCACCCTCTCCGCTCAGCCGTTCCGTCGAAACGCTCCATTCGCGGGAGCCGCCCTCCTCGTGGGAGGTCGATGTTCGGAGCACGAGAGGCCACGCAGGCCACGGCGTCGAGGGGTGTCGTTCGTCCGGCGGGCGCGGCAGGATTTCGAGGCTCGTGACGCTCTTCGCACCCTGTCGGTGCGAGGTGCCGATGCAGTCGGAGCCGGTGTCGCCGCCGCCGATCACCACCACGTCGCGGCCGGTGGCCGTGATCGCCCGCTCCTCCGGCACGACGTCGCCCGCCACTCGGCGGTTCTGCTGCTCCAGGAAGTCCATGGCAAAGTGCACACCGGCGAGCTCCCGCCCGGGCACCGTGAGATCGCGGGGCTTGCGGGAACCAATGGCCACACACACCGCGTCGTGGCTTGCGACGAGCTCCTGGGCGTCGAGCGAGCCGCCGACGTCCATGCCCGTGCGAAACTCCACACCCTCGGCGCGTAGCTGCTCCACCCGTGCGTGAACCCAACGCTTCTCGAGCTTGAAGTCGGGGATGCCGTAGGTGAGGAGGCCGCCGATGCGGTCGGCGCGCTCGAACACCACGACGCTGTGGCCGGCGCGATTCAGCTCCTGGGCGGCAGCGAGACCCGCCGGCCCCGAACCGATCACCGCGACCTTCTTGCCGGTGCGCGAATGCGGCGGTTCGGGCGAGACGTGCCCGCGGGCGAAGGCATGATCGGCGATGGACTTTTCGATGAGCTTGATGCTCACCGGATCCTGGTCGATGCCGAGCACGCACGCGGCTTCGCACGGGGCAGGGCAGACGCGGCCGGTGATCTCGGGGAAGTTGTTGGTGCGATGGAGGAGCGCCACGGCCTCGGGCATACGACCGCGGTACACCTGGTCGTTCCACTCCGGGATCAAGTTCCCGAGCGGGCAGCCGGTGTTGCAAAACGGGATGCCGCAATCCATGCAGCGCGCTCCCTGCGGGCGCAGTCGTTCGTCCACGACCGGGAGCTCGAGCTCGCGGTAGTCGCGGAGCCGTTCGTTCACCGGGCGCTTGTCGGCGTTCTCTCGTGCGTATTCCAGGAATCCCGTGGGCTTTCCCATGTCACTCCGCCTCCGTGACGTGGCGCGTCCCGCGTGGTTCGGGGAGGGGCTCCGCTTCGCCCGCATCGAGCGTCGCGAGCCGG
>JAXLYN010000053.1:0-63272 GCA_046351435.1 Polyangiaceae bacterium | reverse complement strand
AGCTGCTGGTCGTGCACGGCTCGCCGATGGACACCACCGAGGCCTTCTCACCCGAGATGAGCGACGACGAGATGAACGCTTTGGTCGGCGACGACATGGCCGACATCATCGTGTGCGGCGGGAGCCACGTGGCGTTCGAGCGCAGGCTGCCCGACGTGCACATCGTGGGAGTCGGCAGCGTGGGCGAAAACCCGACGCAGGGCTTTGCCAGTGCGGCCCTGGTCGAAACCAGCGCCGTCGGCCACGAAGTGCGGTTGCTCGACGTCCCCTTGTGAAGGGCGCCTCAAGAGCCCGACGCGCTGCCCTTTCCCACTTCGGTGCCCGACGGGGGCAATCCGGCCAGCGCCGAGTCCGAACAGCGGTACACCCTTCCGAGGCCGTTGAAACCGCTGCACTTGCTGTTGGGGGGCTCGTTCTCGAGGATCACCACCAGGTTGCCGCCCTTCTTGGCGGCGAGGCGCCGCATGCGCACTACGACGTCGTCGCGACTGACGGCCGGCTGCCGCTCGTCCGTGACGAAGTACTCGCGCCCCACCTGGATCTCCTCGATCATGTCGCAGGCCGGCTCCAGCTTGCCTTCGAGATAGTGCACCTTCGCCGCTTCGGGGGTCAGGGTCTGGCGCGTCACGATGCACCCGCACAGAGACGAGCCGAGGAGCAGTCCTACGTACCAGCGTGACATGAAGGCACCGTCTTCCGGTACGCCCTGGACGTCAACGTATCGCTCAGCGCATGGCGAAGATCGCGGCGAGCAGACGCTCGGGCTCGCGCGGACGGAGCCGAAGCGAGATGGACTGCACGTTCATCCGCACTCGGATCACCACGGCTCCTTCTTCGATCCGTGGCTCACCTTCGATGTAGGCCGAGAAGAAGCCGTCGACGCGCTCGTCTTTCTCCCAGGTGACTCGCAAGTTCGGCTGACCGAACACCCAACGCCCGAAGTGTCGGAAATAGCGCATCACGTAGAGCGCGTGCCCGTCGACGCGAAGGTCGGCGAGCATCCAGGTGACGCTGAAGGCCAAGGGTGCGACCGCGGACTGGCGGAGCTTCATGCCATCTTCGGCGAAAGCGAGTGGCCGGGCCCCGAGCGAAGCCTTCATGCGGTCCGCCTCGCGCACGAAGCTCGAGCCGATGGCGTAGTTCACCCAGAAGACGAGCGGCGCCATCAGCGCGAAGAAGGCGACGAACGCCACGGCAATGGCCCCGAACACCAGCACGCAGAAATCTCCCTTTTGGTTTTGATAGGTTAGACGACTGCCGGGAGTAGCCACCACACCTACATTGGCGCCGCGAGTGCGACACCTGTTGGCGGCAGACTGAACCTCTGCTAAACGCCGGCCCGTTTCCCCCCTCCAAACAAGGGGGGGCGAGGCGAGGCCAAGCGCTTCGAACGACGCCCCGAGCTGCCCTACTGGTGCTCGGTGCGCCGCCCGGACGTGGAAGCTCGCCTCCGCGCAAGCGGAGGTCTAAGCGAGATGTCTATTTGGTCTGCCCGTGGCGCACTGCACAAAGCCACGATCGGTCTCACTGCATTCACGACGCTGCTCGCCACGTTCCTGGTGAGCGGCTTGGCCTGGGCCGGCGAAGGCGCGCCCCACAAAGGCGGCGGCGAAGCCAACCTGATCCTGCCCGACCTCAACAAGGTCCAGATGCTCGGCATGAGCGGCAAGAGCCTGCTCATGAGTGGGCTCCTGGTCAGCCTGCTCGGGTTGGCCTTCGCGTTCATCACGCTGAAGCAGCTCGAGAACCTGCCGGTTCACAAGTCGATGCGGGAGATCAGCAACCTGATCTGGGAAACCTGCAAGACCTACCTCATCACGCAGGGCAAGTTCATCCTGTTCCTGGAGATCTTCATCGGGGCGATCATCGTCGTCTACTTCGGCGTGCTCCAGCACTTCCCCATCGAGCGGGTCCTGATCATCCTGTTCTTCAGCCTGGTCGGCATCGCCGGAAGCTACGGCGTCGCCTGGTACGGCATCCGCATCAACACCTACGCCAACAGCCGCACGGCGTTCGCGAGCCTCCAGGGCAAGCCCTTCCCGATCTACGCGATTCCGCTGAAGGCCGGCATGAGCATCGGCATGGCGCTGATCAGCGTCGAGCTCTTCATCATGCTCGCCATTTTGCTGTTCATCCCGCGCGAATACGCGGGGCCGTGCTTCATCGGCTGCGCCATCGGCGAGTCCCTCGGGGCCTCGGCCCTGCGCATCGCCGGCGGCATCTTAAGATCGCCGACATCGGCTCGATCTCGCGAAGATCGTCTTCAAGATCAAGGAAGACGACGCGTAACCCGGGCGTGATCGCCGTGCACCGGTGACAACGGGCGACTCGGTCAGTCCTTCGGCGGACGGCTTCGAGACCTGCGGCGTGACGAGGGGTCGCGCTCATCACCTTCATCCTCACGGCGGTTCCCCAGGAGCTGCTCCAGATCCAGCTCCTGGTCTGGATCTTCGCGATGCGCGTCATGATGGTCGTGGCGAGCGCGGTCTACCTCGCCAACGAGGGCTACCAGAAGGCGACGCTGAGCTCGAAAGACGCCTTCAACTTCGAGATGCCCCTCACCGTCGGTGGCTCACCTCGATCGTGAGCATCCACCCGGCCTCCTTCCTGGTTTCGTATCTCTTGATCGAACCTCGGCGGCGACCCGAGCCTTTGGTGGAAGCTCAGCATCATCATCTCGTGCGGCACGCTGGCCGGCGCAGGCCGGCCGGAGCTCGTATCAAGGTGTTCACCAGCACCGAGGAGGCGGCACGTGGACGAGGTCATGACCTCGAGCCGCGAAGGTGGCCCCTCGCTCAACATCCTGGCCGGGATGACGGCCGGTAACTTCAGCGCCTACTGGATGGGCATCGTGCTGCTCGTCCTGATGGGCACGAGCTACTTCGTTTCGACCCTCGGTCTCGAGACCATCATGATGGCCCCGGCCGTGTTCGCCTTCGGCCTCGTGGCCTTCGGCTTCCTCGGCATGGGCCCGGTGACCATCGCCGTCGACAGCTATGGCCCCGTCACCGACAACGCCCAGAGCGTGTACGAGCTCTCGACCATCGAGAGCATCGAGGGCATCGAGGACGAGCTCCAGAAGGAGTTCAAGATCAAGGTCAACTTCGAGAAGGCCAAGCACATGCTCGAAGAGAACGACGGTGCCGGCAACACCTTCAAGGCGACGGCCAAGCCGGTGCTCATCGGCACCGCCGTGGTCGGCGCGACCACGATGATCTTCTCCATCGTGGTGGTGCTCACCAACGGCCTCAAGGAGAACCTCGAGAAGCTCTCGCTCATCCACCCGCCGTTCCTGCTCGGCCTCATCGCCGGCGGCGGCATGATCTACTGGTTCACTGGCGCTTCGACCCAGGCGGTGAGCACCGGCGCCTACCGCGCGGTAGAGTTCATCAAGGCCAACATCAAGCTCGAAGGCGTGACCAAGGCGAGCATCACCGACAGCAAGAAGGTGGTGGAGATCTGCACGACGTACGCCCAGAAGGGGATGTTCAACATCTTCCTCGCGGTGTTCTTCGGCACGCTGGCTTACGCCTGCTTCGAACCGTTCTTCTTCATCGGCTACCTCATCAGCATCGCGCTCTTCGGCCTGTTCCAGGCGCTCTTCCTCGCCAACGCGGGCGGCGCCTGGGACAACGCCAAGAAGGTGGTCGAGGTCGACCTGAAGGAGAAGGGCACCGAGCTCCACGCCGCGACCGTCGTGGGCGACACCGTGGGCGACCCCTTCAAGGACACCTCCAGCGTGGCCATGAACCCCATCATCAAGTTCACCACGCTCTTCGGCCTCTTGGCGGTGGAGATGGCGATGCAGTTCGAGCGCCAGACCAGCTTCGTGCTCGCGCTGGTGTTCTTCTGCATCACGCTGTTCTTCATCTACCGGAGCTTCTACGGCATGCGCATCCACTCGGGTGGCGAGCCGGCCCCGACCAAGAAGCCCGCGCCCGAGCCGGCGGAGTGACGCGAAGTCGCCTCGGATGACGACGGGGTCGGCGCGAGCCGGCCCCGTTGCTTTTTGTGTGTTCGAGAGCGTCGAAGAATCGAGCGCTCCTCCACTCGGTCAGTTGAAGTCGAGCTGCACCGTGGTCTGGTTCGTCCAAGTCGCCTGGGCTTTGACTTCGGTCCCGGTCACGGTGGTCGCGTTCGGGAGAATGCAATTGCCGACTCCGCCGGGCGTGCAGTCCTGGCAGGTACCCGAACAACCCGACGGTTGGGTGTAGACCGAAGCCTTGACGGTGAGCGGCCCGGTGGGCGGAAGCTTCTCGAGGTAGCACGCAGCGGCCGCGCAGGTGCCATCGTAGAAGCACTTGGCAGGCATGTTGGTCGACTCGAAGACGGTGCCGGGCCACGCCACGTCGTAGTGACCTCCGGGTCCGATCTTGGTCACGTATGGGGCAGCGCAGCCCGCGGGGCAGGCACAGCTCCCCGTCTGTAGCTCGGCACACGTGAACTCGCACAGGTCGCGGACGGGCTTCAGCGGCTTGTTCGCCGAGTCTTCCAGGCTGTACTCGCCGAACACCGCGCATCCGGCCGTCGTTTGGCCGAGATAGATGGGCGTCGTCCGGTTGTTCATGAAGCGGATCTTCACCGGACTGCTCGTCGCGTTGACGAAGTCCGTGCAGGCCTTCTCGACGCCGCCGTCCCCTCCCGCACCTCCCGCTCCACCGGCACCGCCGCCGCTGGTGCCGCCGCTACCGGAGCCCCCGCCGCTGCTCGTGCCGCCGCTGCTCGTGCCGCCCGTGTTCGTGCCGCCCGTGTTCGTGCCGCCGCTGCTCGTGCCGCCGTCGCTGTCGTCGCCTCCGCACGCGAGTTCGTGCCGCCCGTGTTCGTGCCGCCGCTGCTCGTGCCGCCGTCGCTGTCGTCGCCTCCGCACGCGAGTGGGACGACTGCCAGAAGCGTCGCCAGCGCAAAGCGCAGATTCCTCACCATGCAAGCAGCATATCTCAATCACCAGGCCGGAAGCGACGGCTCTCGCGGGGGTCTCCGGGCCACGCGGCTCGCCCAGCGCTTCACTTCCTGAGCACGGCGCCCTGCTTCGGACCGAGCACCACTTCGGTGACGGTCTGCCCGGTGAGCGTCTGGAACGCTCCGGACAAGGGCACCTTCACCGCGGGCGTACCGGGATCGGCGACCAGAACCACTCCATTTGCGAAGTTCCGCCGGTGCACCCCTGACTCCGTCGTCCGCGGGCCGAGCGCCGGTCCGAGGTCGGCGTCGTTGCCCGGCCACCAGCTCTCCGGTGTCATGTTCGCCTGGTGCGCCAAGAGGTCGCCGTCGTTCACGAGGAAGTAGCTCGCAAGCGAGTACTCGAGCTCAGCCGGATCGGACGCGGAGCCCATCAGCAGGATCTTGCGCGACGTCGCGTGGACTGCGTCGACGTACCCGCGCATGGCCTCCGCAGAAAAGCTGCCGCTGCCGCCGGTGAGCCCCGAATCCACGAACCCGCCTTCGATGCAGAGATAGTCGGCGGCGAGGATCTGCTGCTTCACGCTCGGATGGGCATGTCGGCTCGGGCCTCCCGCATACCAGATGGAATTGTGGACGATCTCGGCCTTCGGCATCGCCGCGCGGATCTCCGTGACGAACGTCGCCATGTAGGCGCGCCAAGCGTCCTCTTGCATGGCCGCTCCCGTCGCCGGATCGATGGGCGCCACGAAGTCGCCGTTGCCGTCGCCTACGCGAAAGTCCAGGTTCACGTCGTCGATCCAGATCCCCTTGTAGCCAGCTGCCAGTGTGGCCTTTGCGCGCGTGATCCAGTCGCTGCGAAAGGCGGCGTTCGTGAAGTCGGCGGCGTATTGCGGACAAGTGCCCCCCGAACAGCCCCAAGGGATGAAGAGCTTCTTGCCTTGGCCGTCCACGAGCACCCACTCGGGATGTGCCGCGAGCAGCGCGGAGCCGGCGTAGATGGCGTAGAGATCTTGGTAGAAGTACGCCGGTGGAAACGCCGCGAGCTTGTCGTCGAAGAACGGGCTGAACACCACCAACCGCTCGGTGTGCGTCTGGTAGAAGCTCGACCAGGTCGCCGCGTCGAGCAGGTACTTGTCATCTTCCGGACTCGTGTGCTCGCTGTAGCGCACTTTGCCGGCCGAAGGTCCCGACGTGCCGCCGCTGCCGGCGTCCACACCGGCAGCACCGCCCGAGGGAGATCCGCCGGCTGCCGCCGCGCCGCCGGTTCCGCTCACCCCGCCGCTGCCGCCCGTTCCGCCGCTGCCGCCCGTTCCGCCGCCGCCCGTTCCGCCGCCGCCCACTGCGCCGCCGCCCGCGTCGCTCGAATCGCAACCGAGCAGCGCGAGCGCGACGAGACCACACGCCAACTGGGAGAGCCGCTCCTTCATGGTCCCAGAGTCTAGCCGGGTGGAGGCAAGGTTGCGCTCGGCGGAGGTGACTCGTAGCGCGGTTCGGCCGACGCCATCGCGGTTCACCCGCGCACGCTGACGTTTTCGCCTGCCAGCTCGCTGCCGCCGTCGAGGCAGATCAGCCGGACGCGTCCGGTGGCGATGAGCTTGCCGTGCTCGTCTTCGACGCGCCCATCCCAAACTTGGGTCTTGCGACCGCGCGTGAGGGGCGCAGCGCGCACGGTGAGCTTGCCCTCGCGCGTCGCGCGCAGAAACGTCGAGTGGTTGTCGACGCCCACCACGACCTGGCCGTTCCGCGCCGCCGCCAAGGCAGCGCCCGTGGAGCAAACGGTCTCGATGATTCCGGCGTACACCCCCCCGTGGATGATGCCGTAGGGCTGGAGATGCTCAGGACCCACCACGAGCTCGGCGACGACGGCGTCGGCGGTGGCGAGTCGGAACGAAAGCCCCATGGCGCGGTTCCAGCCGCCCAGCGCGGAGTTGATGGCGGCAGCAAAGTCGGTGGTCTCGGTCATGACGCTTCGTGTGCAACGGTCGTGCGGAGGCAGCGAGCCAGATCCGCACAAAGCCGATCGATGGCCCGGGCCGACTCGGGGATCGCGCCCGAGGTGTGGAGGAAGCCGTGGAAGAGCGCGCTCTCGGTGCGTGCGACCACCGGCACGCCGACTTCCCGGAGCCGCTCGGCGTATGCGTTGCCCTCGTCGCGCAACGGGTCGAAACCCGCCGTGACCACGATGGCGGGCGGCGCGCCGGCCACGTCGGGCGCAAACCAAGGGGATGCGCGTGGATCTTTCGCGTCGGCGCCGCCGAGGTATTGCGTTCGGAACCAGCGCATCGCAGCCGATTCGAGCTGAAAGCCGCGCGCGAAGGTGTCGATGGATGGGAACGACATCGTCAGGTCGAGCGCCGGATAGAGGAGCAGCTGGAGATGCGGAGCGAGCTTCGTCTTGCGGAGCGCGAGCGCGACCCCGCTGCCAGGTTCCCCCCGGCGCTGTCGCCGCCCACGCCGACACGCCGCGCATCGATACCCAGCTCCGCGGCGTGCTCCAGGGCCCAGCGGAAGCCGGCCACGGCATCGTCGAAGGCGGCGGGAAACCGGTGTTCGGGCGCCATGCGATATTCGAGGGACAAGACGCGCGCTCGCGCGCCCCGCGCCAGGAGACGACAGACGGCGTCGTGGGAATCGAGGCTGCCGCCCACGAAGCCGCCGCCGTGCAGGTAGACGAGCCCCGGCGCAGGGGCGCGCGGCAAGCGGAACGTAGAGCCGGCCGCGCACCGAGTGTCCGGTCCGGAGCACGACCTCCAGCTCGCGCACTTCGAAAGCGGGAGCGGCTCGGGGGTGAGCGCATTGCCGATGGTGTCCAGATCCGCCCGGTAGCGCTCGGGGCCGAGCCGCTCGGCGCCTTTCTTTCCCGCAATCCGCGCCAGGAGCAAGGCGAGCGTCACGCGACCATCGAGCACCTGCCCGTCGCGATCGATGGGAGCTCCGATGAGGCGTGCGAGCGTCGCATCGGAGCAGCCGAGCAGCGCGAACGCAATCCGCCGCTCGAGTCGGGCGACGAGGCTCTGTCGTGGCGGCGCCATCGGAGTCACCATGCAGCTTCGTAGATCTCGAGGATCTCGCCGGGATGGACCGGGCGCCGCGCTGCCGTGAGATTCGCGATGTCCACGAACGCCACGCTGGCGGAAGCCGCGAGGTCGCCGTCGGGCACGCCGACGTCGCGCAAACGGAGCGGGTGCTCGCAGGCGCGCAGCAGGTCCGAGACCGAGTCTGCCGCAGCGAACGCCGCGCTCGCTGCGTCGCGAGCGGAGGGCTCGGCGCCGAGCGCACGCGCCACCTCCGCCAACGCTTCGTGGTTCGCCTTGAGCCCCGCGTGGAAGCGAAGCACGTGGGGAAGCAAGATCCCGTTGGCGGTGCCGTGCGGCACTCCGTGGCGCGCGCCGAGTGTGTGACTCATGCCGTGGACGAGACCGACTTGTGCGCTGCCGATGGCCCAACCGGCGAGCGTCGCGGCGCTCTGCATCTCCGCGCGTGCGACGACGTCGTCGCCCTGCGCGACCACCCGCGGCAGGTTCTTGTGGATGAGGCGGATGGCGTGGAGGGCCTGGGCATCGGCCATCGGATTCTTCTGTTTGCTGGTGAAGGCCTCGATGGCGTGGGTCAGCGCGTCCATGCCCGTGGCAGCGGTGAGCCCCTTCGGTAGCCCCAACGTCAGCCTCGGATCGAGGATGGCGAGATTCGGCGTGACGAAGCGATCCACGATGTAGGTCTTGATCCGAAGCTCGTGGTTCTTGATCACGGCTGCGCTGGTGACCTCGCTGCCCGTGCCGGCCGTGGTGGGCACGGCGACGTGGAACAGCTGGGGTGAAGTGAGGTGGTGGATGCCCAGAGTTTCGATGGCGCGGAGCCCGCTCGCGATGGCGACGCTCACGCCCTTGGCGGTGTCGATCACACTGCCGCCCCCCAAGCTCAGGACCGCGTCGGCTCGCTGCGCGCGGCCGACGGCCGCGGCCCGGTCGATGACGTCGAGCCCCGAATCTTGGGGGATCTCCGAGAAGACGGCAGCGATGCGCTCACCGATCACGGCCTCGAGCGCGGCGAGGAGCCCGGCCTGCACCACACCCGGGTCGGTGAGCACGAGCACCCGAGATTTTTCTTCGGCGCTGAGCTCGGCGTGGAGACGCGCCAGCGAGCCCGGTCCGGAGACGATGCGCGTGACGGGTTCGTAGTCGAAGGAGAGAGAACGCGGGCGCTTCACCAGCAGCTTGTGACCGAGCTTCTGGTTGGGATCACCCTGAGCCCCCACGTGCACGTGTTTGAGCTCGGTGTATTCGGCGAGGCCGTGGTGGCCCATTTCGCGCCCGATGCCGCTCTCTTTCATGCCGCCGAACGGCGCGTGATCGTGGAACACGTGCCAGTCGTTGATCCAGACCGTGCCGGTGCGGAGGCGTGCTGCCACGCGTTCGGCGCGCCCGAGGTCGCGGCTCCAGACGCCGCCGCCGAGGCCGTAGCGCGAGTCGTTGGCCAATCGAATGGCCTCGTCTTCGTCTCGGTAAGTGAGCACGCACAGGACCGGACCGAAGATCTCTTCTTGGGCGATCGCCATCTCGTTTCCGACGTCGGCGAAGATCGTCGGCCGATAGTAGAAGCCGGAAAACCCGGGGACGTCGGCGCGCTCGCCGCCGCACACCAAGCGCGCGCCGGCGCTCTTGCCGAGCTCCACGTAGCGCTCGATGGTCTCGCGCTGCCGCGCGTTCATCACCGGTCCGATGCGAGTGCGCGGGTCGAGCTGGTAGCCGACGCTGAGCTCGCTGGCGCGCCGCCCGAGCTCGTTGACGAAGCGCTCGGCCATGGCTTCGGGCAAGAGCAATCGCGTGCCCGACTCGCAGACCTGTCCCGAGTGGAGGAACGTCGCGAAGAGCGCGCCGTCCAGAGCGAGCTCCAGATCCGCGTCGTCGAGTACGATGTTCGCGCTCTTCCCCCCGAGCTCCAAGGACACCCGCTTCAAGCTCTCGGCGCAGGTCTGCATGACCTGCTTGCCCACCGCCGTCGAGCCCGTGAACGCAACCCGGTCGACCCCCGGATGCCGACACAAGAGCTCGCCCACTTCGCGACCGGGCCCCACGACGACGTTGACGACACCCCTGGGGATGCGGGTCTTCTGGATCAACTTGGCGAGGGCCAAAGCAGAGAGCGGTGTCTCTGGTGACGGCTTCAAGATCAGCGTGTTGCCCGTCGCGAGCGCCATCCCGAGCTTCCAGACGGCCATCAGGAACGGGAAGTTCCATGGGATGATCGCCGCGCACACGCCGATGGGCTCGCGCCGCACGCGGTTCGTGGCCGGGAAGAATGGGTTCTTCCCGGGAACGCGTTCGGTCCACGGAAATTCGTGGGCCGCGTAGCGCGCGGTCTCGCGCAGGAAGCGCGCCGCCTGGAAGACGTCGCTGCCCGTGCGCGCGACCACGCCACCCGAGTCGAGGGCTTCGATCAGCGCGAGCTCCGAAATGCTCGCTTGGACGAGATCCGCGAGCTCCATCAACCGGCTCGAGCGTTCGACGGGATCGAGCCCGCTCCACTCACCCGAGTCGAAGGCCTGCCGAGCCGCCTTCACTGCGTCTTCGACGTCGGCTTCCCCCGACCGAGCGACGGTCGCGAACGGCTCCGCCGTGCCTGGATCGATACTCTCGAAGCGCGCGCCGTCCCGCGCGTCCACGAGCTCTCCACCGATGAACGACCGGTAGTGTTCCATGTTCGCCGCCCGTCACTGGATGCAGCCGACGCGGCTCTTCGCCACGACCATGTCGTCATACCAGACGCTGCCGGCGCCGCCGGCGGTGATGTAATTCTGCGGCCAGAACGCGTTGATCTTCAGATCGAGCGTGCTCCTCACCTGGAAGTCCAAAGGCACCAGGGTCGGGCTCGCCGGCTTGTAGTCGGTGCACTCCTTGCCCGTGGCCGCGTTCGGGCAGAACTTGTCTTTCACCCAGTAGCCCGTCGGCGTGCTGTCGGTGAATTGCAGAATGGACTGATCGTTCACCCAGACGCCGAGCTCGGCGCCCGCTCCGGAGCTCGGCCCCGAATTCAACTTCACGTGCAGCTCGAAGCACTGCCACTCGGCTTTGGCCGTGAGCGCCGGGTCGTGGATCAAGCTGTTGCCGTAGTAGGCGGTGGACCCCGAAGGGTTGTCCATCCACGAGTGCATCTTCATCCAATAGTTGTAGAAGTCCATGCGCGGAGTCGCACCTTGCTCCATGGGCTCGAGGGAGATGTTGAAGCGATCGTCTCCGTTGGGCTTCAGGCCCGCCTGCGGGTTGGGCCAATTCGAAGCCGGGTTCATGCCCCCGATCCAGACGCCGGTGTGGTGCCATTCGACGTTGGCTTGGTACTTCGCGTAGTAGCGCACGAAGACCTCGTCGAACCCCGGCGTGAGCTTCTTGTAGAAGTCGACGGCGTTGGGGCCGGCTCCGCTGGCCGTGAGCGTGCCGCTGGACTTTCCCGAGCTCTTGGCCGGAACGTCGGTGTCGAACCCGATGCCGTTGGCTTTGCTGTCCTCGTAGCGCGCGGTGAGCGCGTTCAGCGAGCCCTCTTCGAAGTTCTCGACCCAGATCACGTCGGGGTCCTGGTCGAGCCCGACGTCACCCGGGTACTTGGACGACAGCGTTCCGCTCGTTCCACCACCGGCGCCGCCGCTCGCGGTGCCTCCCGACCCTGCGCCGCCGCCTCCCGTGCCAGCGCCACTCGAGCCCCCACCGCTCGGAGCGCCGCCGGTGCCCGATCCCCCCGCGCTGGTACCGCCCCCTCCTTGGCCGCCGCTCGAGGTGCCCCCTTTCGAGCCACCACCGTCGTCACTCTCCCCGCAGGCGCTCGTTAGCGCGAACACGAGGACGAATCCCAAGCTCCAATGAGCGCGAAACATGCGCCCATGCTAGCGGCCCGCGCAGCCCGCGGCGAGCACGGACCGCTCAAGGGTCGCCGGCGTCGAGTTTCACGAGAAGACGGCGTGCGTCGGCGTGGGCGGGCACGAGCTCGAGGCAGCGGCAGAGCAGGCGTCTCGCCGCAGCGCGATTCCCATGGAGCAACGCGATGTTCGCACGGTCGAGGAGGTCCATTACGTCGGCGGAGCGTGCGCTGGCGCCGCTGACGCCGAGGGATGCGGGAGTCGCGGGCAGGGTGTCCTTCTTGCGAGACGGATCTGACATCGTCGACACGCGCTCGACCGAGCAAGGATCGGGCCATGGTTCTGTGCCAAGGAATGCCACGATTCGAGCTGCATCCGTTGCAGTCAGCACACCCCAGCTGTGGTCTCGGGCCGACACTTCACGGACCGAGCACCATCGAGCCGGCCGCGGCACAGGCGAACGACTGCGTCGTCGGGTACTCGATGGTGGTGCAGCTCGGGGTGCTCGCCAACTGGTTCTGGCAACCATAGAAGCCCCAGGAGCCGCCACCGAGATTCTGCTGAGGCGGGCACTGGTACATGGGCACGACCGTTCCGCCCGGCGGCGGAGCTGGAGCGCTCGCCGCGAGCGACAACTTTCCGACCAGCGTACAGTTGAACGCTTGGCTCTTCGGGTACTCGGTGATCGTGCAGGTCGGAGTGCTCGAGAGCTGCCCTTGACAGCCGTAGAACCCCCAAGAGCCACCGCCGAGACTCTGCATGGGCGGGCACTGGTACATGGCGACCTGCGTCGTGCCCGGGGCCGCGGCCGCGCTCGCGGTCACGATGGCGGCTTTGCCGAGCGGCGTGCAGCTCGACGTTTTGTTCGTCGGGTACTCGATGGTGTAGCACGTCGGCGTGCTCGCCACTTGGTTCTGACAACCGTAAAATCCCCAAGAACCACCGCCCAGGTTCTGCTGCGGTGGGCACTGGTACATCTGCACTTCCGTGCCCGCGAGACAGCGCCCGAAATCGCAGACCCTTCCGTTCCCACACTGCGACGTCTGCGAGCAGGTCGTGCAAGCGCCGGAGACGCAGGCGTTCGTGCCGTCGCAGTCGGCACTGGTGGCGCACGCGCCACACGTACCCGAGACGCAGGCCTGACCGCTCGGGCACTCGCTGGTCTTCGTGCACGCGCCACAGGTGCCGGCGACGCACGCTCGGCCATTCGCGCATTGCAGGCTCGAAGAGCAGGGTCCGCAAACGCCGCCCACGCAGGCCTGCCCTGCTTCGCAGTCCGAGTTCCCGGTGCAGTTTCCGCAAGCGCCGCCCACGCACGCTTGACCGGCTGGGCAGTCTTTCGTGGTCTTGCAAGGACCGCAGGCGCCTGAAGCACAGATCTGCCCCGGCGCACACTGGCCCGCGCTCGCGCACGGCTTGCAAGCCCCGGCTTCGCAGACCTGCCCGCCCCCACAGTCGGCGCTCTGACCGCAGGGACCGCACTTGCCTCCCACGCACGCTCGACCGGCAGCGCACTTGCCCGAGCCACCGCAAGCTCCGCACTTGCCGTCGATGCAGGCCTGGCCGGGACCGCAATCCGCGTTGACGGTGCAGGGCTTGCAGATCCCCGCGACGCAAGCCAGCGAGTTCGGGCAGGGCGAGGCCAGAGAGCAGCCGCCGCAGACGCCGTCGCTGCAAATCTGCGACAGACAGTCGTCGATGGACTTGCAGCCTTTCTGGTCGGCACATGGCGGGCACGGACCGCCGCAGTCGACGTCAGTCTCGTCTCCCCCTTTCGACTTGTCGTTGCAGCTCGGGAACACCTGGCCGCCGTCCCCGCCGCCGCTGCCGCCGGTGCTCGCACCGCCGCTGCCGCCCGCGCCGCCAGTGGGTACGCTCACGCCATCGTCGCTCGAGCCGCCGCAGCCCACTAGGAAGAGCCCGAAGACGACGAGGACGAGCCGAGGCAACCTACCCATGAGCCATCGCGCATTTTGTCGCAGATCGCCCGGCGCAGCAAACCTAGCCTTCGCCCGCGCGCGCTGCGGCGGAACTTCAGTCGCGATCGAGTGCGCGTCGCAGCGCGGTCACCCGCTCTCGGACCGTGCGGACTCGCCCTTCGGGGGTGGGTTCGGCTGCCAGCGCCTTCACTATGGCACTGCCCACCACCACCCCGTCGACGCCGGCACGGGCCAGAGCGTTGGCCTTTTCGGGCCCGTCCACGCCGAACCCGACGACCACGGGCACGGCGAATTGCCGCGCGATCTCCTTGGCACGCTGCGCCGCCTCGGCGAGGGGAGCGCCGCCGAGACCGGTCACGCCCGTCGACGACACGTAGTAGACGAAACCTCGGGCGGAGCCCGCGATGCGGCGCACGCGCTCGTCCCCGGTGGTGGGCGCCACGAGCGGGATCGTCCCGAGCTTTCGCTCCGAGAGTCGGCTGCGCAGCGACGCGCCTTCTTCCGGAGGCAGATCGACGACGAGGAGCGCGTCGATGCCCGACTCTTCGAGCGCGCTCGGGAGCGCGTCTTCGCCGAAAGCGAGGACGGGGTTCAGATACGTGAACAACACCAGCGGGGCTTCACTCTCTTGCCGGATCTCGCGGGCCAGCTCGAGGGCACTGCGGAGCGAGGCGCCGCCCGCGATGGCGCGCTGACTCGCCGCCGCGATCACGGGGCCGTCGGCGGTCGGATCGCTGAACGGCACGCCGAGCTCGAGCAGATCCGCACCCGAGGCGAGCGCGGCTCGAGCGCAGGCGAGCGTGTCGGCCACGCTCGGATCGCCGGTCGTGAGGTAGATCACGAGGGCGGGCCGATTCTCCGCGTGACAGCGTGCGAAACACGCCTCGATGCGCTCGACGCTCACGGCGCTCGCTCCTCGAGGGTGCCGAGATCCTTGTCCCCGCGCCCGGAGAGACACAAGAGCAGGCGTGCGGACCGACCGAGACGGCGCCGCTCGGCGGCCGCGATCGCGGGCAGCGCGGCCAACGCGTGGGCGGTCTCGAGCGCGACCAAGAGACCTTCGATGCGCGCCACGGCTCGCGCCGAGGCCAAGGCTTCGGCGTCGGTGACCGCGAGGTAACGCGCGCGGCCCGAGCGCATCAGGTGCGCGTGCTCGGGGCCGACGCCGGGGTAGTCGAGACCGGCACTCACCGAGTGCGCCTCGAGGATCTGGCCGTTCTCGTCGGAGAGCACCAGCGTGCGCGCGCCGTGCAGCACGCCGACCTTGCCGCGCGAGAGCGTCGCGGCGTGGCGTTCGGTGTCGAGGCCTTCGCCCGCCGCTTCCACTCCGTAGAGCCGAACGTCGTCGGGAATGAACGCCCGGAAGATGCCGATGGCGTTGGAGCCGCCGCCGACGCACGCCACCACGGCGTCGGGCAACCCGCCCGGGCTGGCTTGCCACTGTGCGCGCGCTTCGTCGCCGATCACACGCTGCAGCTCGGCGACGAGCGTCGGGTACGGATGGGGACCCGCCGCCGACCCGACGCAGTAGTGCGTGGTTTCGACGTGGGTGACCCAGTCCCGGAGCGCCTCGTTCATGGCGTCCTTGAGCGTGCGAGAGCCGCTCTCGACCGGCGTGACCTTCGCGCCGAGCATCTTCATCCTGGCGACGTTGGGCGCCTGACGCACGACGTCGACCGAGCCCATGTAGACCTCGCAAGGCAACCCGAGCACCGCCGCCGCGGTCGCCGTCGCGACGCCGTGCTGACCGGCGCCGGTCTCGGCGATGATGCGGCGCTTCCCGAGCTTCCGCGCCAAGAGCACCTGACCGAGCGCGTTGTTGATCTTGTGCGCCCCCGTGTGACAGAGGTCCTCCCGTTTGAGCCAGAGCTCGGCCAAGTGCTCCGACCGCGGGTCGAGCTCCCGCGCGAGGCGCTCGGCGCGCCAGAGCGGCGTCGGGCACCGACGTAGTCTCGGAGCAGCGCGCGCCACTCGGATTGGAATGCCTCGCTCGGCACGATGGAGTGGAGAGCTCGCTCGAGCTCGAGCAACGCGGGCACCAGGGTCTCGGCCACGAACCGACCGCCGAACTCGCCGAAGTATCCGACCCGTTCCGAGCTCACTGGGCCGCCTCCTCGACGCCGGTTTCGCGCGCCAAACGACAGGCGAAGTCGACTTCGGTCACGCGGGCCGACACGAGTCCGGGCTCGACCTCGGAGCGCGTGAACCGGTGCGCCACGGCCATGCGCCCGTCCGCGCCGTCAGCGGGGATGCGGTAGTCGGCGAGCAGCGCCGGCGCGTCTCCCGGATCGATCACGAACTGGAACACGCGTTCTTTGCCCTCGACACGGCTCTTCCGCACCACCAGCGAGTCTTGGCTCGGGCGCGCGACCACGAGAAACTCGGGCGTCTCCCCATCGCTCACCAGAAACACGCGCAGCACGTGCTCGAAGTGGCCCCCCGCGCCGTTCTTGCAGTCCACGCTGCGGAAGCTGGCCACGCGACGCGCCGGAGGCTCGTGGCCGGCCGACACCGCGTCGGCGCCGACCAACTCGGCGGACGCGCACGCTGCGAGCGCGAGCGCTGAAAACACCATGGCCAGCTGCACGGGCCGAGAGCTTACACCGCGGCGCCCTTGGCTGCCGCCACGAACGCCGCGACCCGCACTCGCGACTTCACGCCCGGCAGGCCGAGTTCCTCGACGCCGCTGGCGACGTCCACGCCGAAAGGTCGCACCACACGCAGCGCGTCGGCGACGTTTTCGGGGGTGAGACCACCCGCCAAGATCACGCGGCGCCTCCGCGCGAGCTCGACGATCAAGAGCGGGTCCACGCACCGGCCCGTGCCGCCCAGCACTCCTTCCACTTTCGCGTCGACCAGCACCCGGTCACCCGGGAACGTCTGCGCGAGCGCAGCGTCCTCGCTGGACCCGACGCGTACGGCCTTGTAGGCGAAGGGCTGGAGCTCCGCCACGAGCGTGGCCGGCTCGGAGCCGTGAAGCTGCAGGTACGCGAGGCCGAGCTCGTCGTGGAGTGCGCGCGCCTCGGCCAGCGACGGATCGGCGACCACCGCGACCAGCTCGACACGTTCCCGGACTTCGCCAGCGATGCGGCGGGCGAGCTCGAGGTCGATTCGGCGTGGCGAGCCGGGAACGAAATTCAGGCCGATGGCGTCGGCGCCGACGTCGGCGATGGCCAGCGCGTCGGCCACCCGGGTCACCCCGCAGATTTTCACCCACAAAGCGGGCGCCCTCACTCGATCTTGAGCAGCTCTTTCACGGTCGCGATCACCTGCGGAGCCTGGATCGGCTTCGTGATGTAGGCGTTGGCGCCGAGCTGGAGCGCCCGCTGCCGGTCCTCGTGGGAGCCTTCGGTCGTGATGATGATGATGGGCGTGTCTTTGTGAACCGGATCGCTGCGGACCCGCTTCACCAACTTGAGCCCATCCATGATCGGCATGTTGATGTCGGTCACGATGATGTCGTAACGCGCCGAAGCGAGCTTGCGCAGGCCGTCGACCCCGTCGTCGGCCTCCGTCACCCGCAGGTTCTTCACACGCGCGAGCGCGAACACCAAGAGCTGCCGCATCATCGGCGAGTCTTCGACAATCAAGCAGGAGTATTCGGCCATGATCACACGCTGAGGTCGATGAAGGCCTCGAGGCCCGGGAACTTGCGTTCGGCCTGAACGAAGAGGCTGGCGCTGACCAGCGCCGCCGCGGCGTGCTGGCCGAGAAGCTTGAACAGTTCGAAGTCGATGGTGTCGAAGCGCTTCTTCTGCGAGAGGGTGCTGAAGATCGCGATGACTCCCACGCGCTGCTCGTCCACGCTGAGGGGAACCACCGCGGCCGGTGCTTCGAAGGAGCCGAGGCTCGGATCCTTGTCCTCTTCCACTCGCGCTTCCCCGCTCTTGAACACCTCGCCGACGCGCCCCTCACCCGCCGCGACGGACCCCACCTGCTCGCCGCTCATGCCCTCGAAGGCGATGGGGACGAGCTCGCTCTTGTCCGGGCTCGCGAGGTAGAGGCAGTAGCGCTCGGCCCCCACCAGTTGGGCCAACACTTCCTTGATCCTCCGCATCACGCCCCGAGGCGAGAGGCTACCGTGGAGCTGGTTGCTGGCAACGAAGAGATTCGCCAGGTTGGCGAATTCGGCTTCGATCTCCTGGACTCGCGCCGAGACCTCGGTGGAGGCCGCCTCGGCCGCGTGGAAGCGGGAGAGCAGCTCGCGCTTGTCGCGCTCGAGGCGGTCGATCTTGTCGAGCAGCTCGCGCACCGCCGAGTCCGCCTCGACCTTGGCCCGGAGCCCGGCGTTTTCGGCTTCGAGGTCGCGCAGGCGGCTCTCGAGGCGCTCGAGCTCGTCCGTGAGCCTCGTGCCTCGCGAGATGGACTGCAGGAGCTCGTCTCGCTCCTTCCGGAGATCCGGCGGCGGCGCGTCGCTCGAGCCCTTCCTGCGGCCTTTCTTGTCGTTCACCATCGCCTCGAAGTCGCGCGCACGGTCGCTCCGCCCGGCCTCACCCGGGGTGGCCGACCGTACCACGCCGGCCGCGGCGGCGAAAAGGCCTCGGGGCGAGTGCTTTACTCGCGTCACGTTGCTTCCGTAGACTCCGGAATTCGAGGCCCATCCAAGAGGCCGGGAACTCCAATGGCCGCTTCCGACATCCCCGAACACCTGCGCGCCATCGACGAAATGCTGGAGGCCGGCGACCTGGACGCCGCCCGCAGCGCGCTCGACCCAGCGGGCTCGAGCCCGTCGGTGGAGGTCCTGCGCATCAAGCTCGCGCTCTACGACGAGTCGTTGTCGCCACCCATTGCCATGCAGAAGCTGATTCAGCTCATGCGCCAGCACCCCAGCGTGCCCGGAGGCAAGGAGCTCTACCAGAACGCTTCTCAGCGTGCGTACCAGCATCGCGTCTCCAGCGTGTCGCACTCACATCCCCCTCCGCCCGTGAAGCCAGACGAGGACGAGGAGTGAGCTCCGAGCGCCTGCGTGCGGCGCCGTTCCTCTTCGGGTTGTTCGTGGTGAGCATGGCGGTGCTCGCCCTCGAGGTCCTCGATACGCGGCTGCTCTCCGTCCTCACTTGGTATTCGCTCGCGTTCCTCGTGATCGCCATGGGCCTGTTCGGGCTCACGGCGGGCGCTGTGCAGGTCTACCTCCAGAAGGAGCGCTACGCCGGGAGTGAGCTGCCGCGTTCGCTCGCCAAGGACTCGCTGGCCATGGCCGGCGCGGTACCCGCGAGCTACGTGCTCCTGCTCGTGGTGCCGCTCCGCACCGAAGGCGTGGCGACCACGATCCCCCTCTTTCTGATCTTCGCGCTGGCGATTGCGCTGCCGTTCTACCCTGCGGGCAAGGTGGTGGCTGCGGCGCTCACGCGCTCCGGGCTGCCGGTCGGACGCGTCTACGCCGTCGACCTGCTGGGCGCCGCCCTCGGCGCTCCGCTGTGCCCGTTCTTGCTCGACCGGCTCGGCGGTGGCAGCGCGATTCTCGCGGCGGGCGCTTTGGCGTCGCTCGGTGCCGTCGGCTTCGCGCGCGCGGCGAGCGACGCCCGGCTCGTGCGGAACGCGCTCGGCGTGTGCGTCGCGAGCGTGGCGCTCTGCGCCGCCAATGCCGCCTCGCACCGCGGGCTCGTGCCGCTGTGGGTCAAGGGGCGCCCCGAGATGCGCGCGGAGGTCGAGCTCGAGCGCTGGAACAGCCACTCGCGCGTGCTCGTGACCCGTGCCGTGATCTTCCCCGCAGCGCTCTGGGGCAAGGGCGAGCGCTGCGGTCCCGCCAACGTGCTCCAGCGTGGAGTCGAGATCGATGCCCACGCCGCGACGCCGCTCTATCTGGTGGACGGCGACTTCGAGAAGCTGCGCTTCTTGGACTGCGACGTGACCAACGCCGTGCACCGAGTGCGCCCCAACGGGTCCATGGCCATCGTCGGAGTGGGCGGTTCGCGCGACATCCAAGCCGCGCTGCTCGCCGGACACGCGCCGGTGGTCGGCATCGAGCTGAACCGGCTGCTGCTCGACGTGCTCGGCTCCGAGCTCGGACGCGGCACGGGTATACCGGGGCACCCGGCGGTGCGCCTGGTACACGACGAAGCCCGCAGTCATTTCGCCCGGCACCAGGAGCGATACCAGGTGATCCAGGCGTCGCTCATCGACACCTGGGCCGCCACCGGGGCCGGTGCGCACGCCCTCGGTGAAAACGGGCTCTACACCGTGGAGGCCTTCCGACTGTTCTTCGAGCGCCTGGAGCCGGGCGGCATGCTCACCGTGTCGCGCTGGGCGAGCATCGAGACGCCGCGCATGGTCGGGCTCGCCGTAGCCGCGCTCTACGAACTCGGCGCCAAGGCACCGCGAGACCACATCGCGCTCCTCGCCGCAGGCCCAGTCGCGACGCTGATCGTCGGCAAGGATCCGCTCGCGCCAGACGACGTGCGGCGGCTGGAAGAGCTCTCCGCCGAGAAAGGTTTCTTGATCGCCGCGTTGCCCGGACGCGAAGCCGTACAGAAACCGGTGGAGCACATCCTCGCTGCCACGGATCGCGCGGATCTCGATCGGCGCACGCTGACCCGTACGCTCGACGTGCGCCCTTCGACCGACGATCGACCGTTCTTCTTCAACGTGGTGCGCCTCGCGGCGGTGTTCACGCCGCTGCCGGAGGAGCTCCTCGGCTACATCGAAGGCAACCTGCTCGCGACTCGGACGCTCGGGCTCGCGCTCCTATCGAGCTTGGTCTTGGTCACCCTCGCCATCGCCGTGCCGCTCGGCAAGCGGGCCCGCCCCGAGGGGCGCGTGGACAGGAAGCTCGTGGCGGCCCTGGTCTACTTCGCGCTCATCGGCGTCGCCTTCATGTTGGCCGAGATCGGGCTGCTTCAGCGCTTGTCCCTCGTGCTCGGGCATCCGAGCTACAGCCTGATGGTCGTGCTCGCGAGCCTGGTGGGGGCCATGGGCGTCGGCTCGTTCGTGAGTGACCGCTTGCCGCTCGACCGCGCGCCGCTCGCTTACCTCTACCCGCTGGTGCTCGGAGGCGTCGTCTTGGGACTCGCGTTCGGATGGCCGTCTCTGGTCCGAGGCATGGCAGCAGCTCCGACGCCGACGCGGATCGGATTCGCCGTTGCCGTGTGCGGCGGCCTCGGTGTCGTGCTCGGCACCGCGTTTCCCGCGGGCATGCGCCTGGTGGACGAGAGCCACGCCGGCGAGACCCCGTGGTTCTGGGGGATCAACGGCATCGGCAGCGTGCTGGCATCGAGCCTGGCCGTACTCTTGGCGCTGTCATTCGGTTTGACCTGGCTCTTCGCCGTGAGCGCGCTCCTCTACCTCTTGCTCGTGCCGGCCGTGCTCGTTTTGATACGGTCCCGGCCGTGACGCACGAGCCCCGTGGCAAGCGCCTGCTGGCGAGCCCCAAGCTGCCCGCGCTCGTCGCGTTCGTGGCGTTCTTGCTGTGCAGCCCCGCGCTCGGAGCCGGCCTCGCTACGGAGGACTGGGTGCAGCGCGCGGTGGCGCAGACGGCTCCGACCGGCAAGCTCTGGAACCTGTTCGACAGCCTGCGGACTCCAGCCGACGTCGCCGTCGCGCGTTCGGCGGGCACGGCGCCCTGGCTCACTCCACCGAACCTCTCGCTGTCGTTCTTGCGACCGCTGAGCTCCCTCTGGCTCGCCTTCGACTATCGGGTGCTGGACGACGCGGCGTTCGTGATGCACCTCGAGAGCCTCGCGCTGTTCGTCGCGGCCATCGTGCTCGCGGCGCGGCTCTACCGGCGCTTCGCGGCCGAACCCTGGGTCGCGGGACTGGCCACGCTGGTTTTTGCGCTCGACGACGCCCACGGCGTACTCGTGGGCTGGCTCGCAGCGCGGAGCGCGCTCCTCTGCTTGGTGCTCGGCCTCGGCGCCCTGGCGCTCCACGACCGCGCGCGCCGCGATGGCTCGCGCAAGGCCGCCATCGGCGGGTATTTGCTCCTGGCAGCGTCGCTCGCGGCGAGCGAGCTCGGCCTCGGAGTCCTCGGCTATTTCGTCGCCCACGCGCTCTACTTGGACACTCGACCGGGGCGCTGGCGCGCGCTCGCGCCGGCCCTCGGTGTCGGCGGCGCATTCGTCGTCCTACACCGCGCGCTCGGCTACGGAGCTCGCGGCTCGGGGCTCTACCTCGACCCGCTCGGCTCTCCGGGCGTCCTCTCGAGGGAAGTGCCGGCGCGGCTGGGCGCTCTCTTGCTCACGGAGCTCGGGCACACGCCCTACGAGCTCTGGCTCGAGCTCCGGGCCACCGAGCGCCTCGCGTTCGGACTCGGCGGCGTTGCGCTGCTCGGGGTGCTCGCGCTCGTGTTCCTGCGCGGCGACCCGGACGCCGATTCCGTCCGGCTCTTCCGCTTCTCCATCGCGGGGCTCCTCTTGGCCTTGGTGCCTGCGATCGGCACCTTCCCCACCGATCGCACGCTGGCGCTCGCGGGCTTCGGCGGCTCGCTCGCGGTGGCTCTCGTCGTCGCGCGAGCCTTCGCTCGGCCCAGCGTTCTCGCGCGCGCTGCGGCCCTCGCTCTCGCAGCGCTGCACCTGCTGCTCGCGCCCGTGCTCTTGCCCGTGAAGGCGCTCCACATGGTCCGCTACCACGAGCGTGTAGCGCGCGGCGTGGCGAGCGCCTACGTGAACGTCGTGAGCGGGGACGACGTGGTGGTCGCGCTGAACGCGCCGGACTACTATTTCTGCGGGCTCCTCCGCAGCGTCCGCCACCACACCGAACGCGGCCCAGCACCGCCGCTCCTCTGCCTCGGCACCGGCCAACGCGTCGACGTGCGGCGCGTCGACGAAAACAGCATCGAGGTGCGCACGCCGGCGGGATTCCTGCGATACGGCCTGAACGAGCTCTATCGGAGCCGCCAGAACCCCCTCGCCGCGGGGACGCGTGTCGAGACGCAAAACGTCGAGGTCGAAGTCACGAGCGTGAGCGAATCCGGAGATCCCGTCGCCGCCACGTTCCGCTTCAACTGGCCGCTCTCGAGCGAGCGCCTCCGCATGTTGGCCTACGTGGGTGACACGTTCGTACCAGTCGCACCGCCGAAAGACGGGGAGCACATCGAGGTCAGCGCCTCGGGCGTCACCCGCAATCCGTGACTCAAGGCACGAATCGGAACGGGATGCTCACGGTCACGTCTTCGTCGCTCTTGGGAAAACGGGCGCGCCGGAACGCTCGCGCGACGCAGGAATGGAACGAACCGTCGACCGTGGGTGAGCTCGATGCCTCGAACGTCTTCAGCGTGCCCGAGGGATCGATCACCAGGCGCACGGTGAGGGAGAGCGAGAGGCCCGGCTGTCCCTTGGCGAGGGTGTCGTAGCAACTCTTGACGGCGGGGCGGATGGTTTGGATCGGCTGCACCAGGTCGGTGGGCTCGGGCGAGGAGTCGCACGCCTCTTCGGCCGAACAGCGTTCGGGCGCGGGCGCGCTCGCTGCCACGTCCTCCTGGGCAGGCGCGGCGTCGGACGCTTCGGGCGGCGGCACCTCCACGGCCGCTCGCGGCGTGCGGCTCTCCTGTCGCTCCGGCGCCCGACCACAGGCGAAGGCGAACGGGATCACGAGCACGAGCAGCCGGCCAGACATGTCCGGGGCAGTACGACGGGCGGCGCAGGGTCCGCAAGTCCGGCTGAAACCGGCCGGGGCATCTGCTCGTAGAGTCCGGAGAATGCCGAGGCGCACTTTCATCGCCAGCATCGCGGCGCTAAGCGTCGCCGGAGGCTGCATGTCCAAGGGAAATGGTCCGTCCGAACCGGCTCCGCCGAACTCACCCGCGCGCGCCGAGCCGTCCAACGTCCCGAGCAGCGGGCGCGAGACGGCGGTCCTCGCCGGTGGCTGCTTCTGGGGCATGGAGGACATCTTGCGCAAAGTGCCGGGCGTGCTCGAAACGGAAGTGGGCTACGCCGGCGGCGCAACTCAGAGCCCCAACTACGAGAGCGTGAAGACGGGAGAGACAGGGCACGCGGAATCGATCCGCGTGGTCTTCGATCCCAAGAAGCTCAGCTACGAAGAGCTGCTCGAGAAGTGGTTCTTCCGGATGCACGACCCGACTACCAAGAATCGGCAAGGGAACGACGTCGGCACGCAATATCGCTCGGCGATCTTCGTTTCGTCGCCCGAACAGCGCGTCGTCGCCGAACGCGTGAAAGCGCGCGTGGACCAGAGCGGCAAATGGAAGGCGCCGGTCGTCACCGAAATCGTCGACGCGGGCGCCTTCACGCCGGCCGAAGGCTACCACCAGGACTATCTCGAGAAGCACCCGGGCGGGTACACCTGCCACTGGCTCCGGGACTGATTCGCCGGGGCTCAGCCGGCGAGGCGCTGGCGGATGGCGTCGACCACGGCGCCGTAGTCCGGTGCGAGCATCAGCGGCGGATTCGCCAGCGTGCTCGTGACGCCGGGGATCTGCCCCTCGTGGTAGCGCACCTTGAACTCGGTGAACTTGAGCCCGCTGGCCGTCGAGATGCACACCACGCGATGGCCGCGGGAGATCACGCCTCGTTTCACCAGCTTCTCCAGCGCCGCCAGCGCCACCGCCGTGTGCGGACAGGTGTACATCCCGCTGCGATCGGCCCGCGCAGCCGCGTCGGCGAGCTCTTGCTCGCTCGCCTGTTCCACGATGCCGTCCATGGCTTCGAGCGCGCGAAGCGCCCGCGGCGCACTCACGGGGTTTCCGATCTGGATGGCCGTGGCCTGCGTCGCCGCGGCTTTCATCGGTTCGACCTCGCGCTTCTTGGCGATGAACGCTCGGTAGAGCGGGTTGGCGTTTTCGGCCTGGGCCAACACGAGCCGCGGGAAGCGGTCGATGACCCCCAGCTCTTTCATCAGCGAGAAGCCGGCGTGGAGCGCGCTGGCGTTGCCGAGGTTGCCGCTCGGCAGGATGACGAAGTCCGGCACTTCCCACTCGAACTGCTGCACGATCTCGACGGCGACGGTCTTCTGCCCTTCGAGGCGCAGCGCGTTCATGCTGTTGGCGAGGTAGACGATGCCCTCTTCGGCCAGGCGCTGCACGATGTCCATGCAGCCGTCGAAGTCGGTATCGAGCCCCAGCACCAGCGCGCCGTGGGCCAGTGGCTGCACCAGCTGGCCGGTGGAGATCTTGCCCCGTGGCAGGAGCACCACGACCGGAAGCCCGGCCGCCGCTCCGTATGCCGCCAGGGCCGCGCTGGTGTCGCCGGTGGAAGCGCAGGCCACTGCCTTCACCTCTAGCCCTTTCTGCATGGCCCAACGCACGACGCTGACCAGCACGGTCATGCCGAGGTCTTTGAACGAGCCGCTGTGACTGTTGCCACACAGCTTCACCCACAGGTCGTCGAGACCCAGGATCTTGCCGTAGCGTTCGGCCCAGAACAGATTGCTCCCGCCCTCGTACATGCTGACGATGGCGTCGTCGGGGACTTCGGGCATGACCCATTCGCGCTTGCCCCACACGCCCGACCCGTAGGGCCAGGCGCTCCGCATGTAGCGCTCGTCGAAGAGTTTCATCCAGGCGGAAGCGCTCCGGTGCTTCAACGCCTCGACGTCGTGGACGACTTCGAGGAGGCCCTGGCACTTCGGGCAACGATAAACGGCCGAGGTCACGGGCCACGCGCCGTCGCAACCGGCGATGCAGCGGAAATTCGAGGACAGGCTCATGCTGCGGGCGAGTATGGTCGTCCCGTCGATTGACGAAAAGCCAAGGCTCGGTATACCGCTCGATCATGCGGAAGGCTCCCTGGGTTTGGGCGGTCTCGGTCGTGGTGTCGTCGCTGTCGTTCGGCTGTGGCGACGACGGGTCGAGCGGCGGCGCGAGCGGCGGTGCGTCGGGGGGCGGCGGCAGCGACGCCGGTTCGACCGGCGGCAACGCAGGCCAGGCGGGCGCGGGCGCCACGGGAGGCTCCGGCGTCGGTGGCAGCTCGGGCAGCGGTGCGAGCGGCGGCAGCGCCGGGAGCGGCGCCACCGGCAGCGGGGGTGCGAGCGGTGGCAGCGGCGGCACGGGCGGCGTCTCGGCCAACTGCATGGAGGAGCTCGACAAGCGCGGCGTTCCTTACAAGACCACGACTGCCAAGGGCGTCGTCGACGCCGTGAACCTCACGGGCAAACTGAACGGTGTCTTGATCGCGAAGACCGACACCGATCAGGTGGCCACCGATCCCATGGCGTGCAAGTTCGTGCTCCATCTCTGGGACATGGCGGAAGTGCTGAAGCAACACGGGATCCACAAGATCGGAACCCTCGGCTCCTACTGCTATCGCTGCTGCTGCTACTGGTCCGAACAGAACTTCTGTCGCGGCCCCAACGATCCAGAGCCGGACTGCTCACAGCCGCCTTGGAGCGGGTATTCGAACCACTCCTGGGGTCGCGCCATCGACATTCGCTGGCTCTACACGGATTCGGGGCAAGCAGGTCTACGACGTGAACAACCCGAGTCACCGTGGAATGGGCGAACTCCGGAAACCTGCGGCAAGGTGCTGGCGGCGCAGACCGGCATCAGCAAAGAGCTCTACTCGCTGGCCTGCGACTTCTCGAACAACCACGTGTTCGGCACGGTTCTCACGCCGAACTACAACTCGGCGCATCGGAACCACTTCCATGCGGACATCGGCCAGAGCGCCGAGCCCAGCAAGTGGGTCGTGTTGTCGCAGCCCATGGGCGTCGACGTCGGACCGGGCGACGACTGACCGTGCGTGAACACGCGGGCGTATTCGACCCGCCACAGTCGTGGTCCCGCACCCCGACCCGGAGAGCGGTGGGCCGAGAACCGTCGGGCTTTCGTCGACGGTACGGCCGTTGCAGCGCGGCGGCGGCATGCGACTTCTTCTCTTGGCCGTTGCCCTGCTCGCGGGTGGCTGCGTTTCATCGCGAGCGGCCTACCGCGCCCATTTCGAGCAGCCGTCCGAGGCAGCTGCGCTCCGTGAGTGCTCGGGTCGCTGCGAGGGCGCCGCAGACGTGGATGCCTGCCTCACGGCCTGCCCTGGCTTCAGCCGCTACGTGAGCGATCGCTGCAACGCCGCCACCGAAGCCCCGGGGACCTATTGCGTGAACGTGGAGACGCGGCTCCATCCCGACCTGGCGTTTTGGGCCGGCGTCGCCCGGGCCGCAGCCGAGGCCAGTGAATCCTCGGGGAAAGCCGAAGCGAAAGCGGAGGACGGCGAGCGTGACGCAGGGGGCCCGCGCAAGCATCGGCGAGCGACACCCAGCGCGCCCCGACAACAGAGTCGCCGCGAACGCGCCAGGCACCCGTGAGTCACGCCTCGACCCGGCTCACTCTGCTTCGCCGGTCTCTTCACCGCTCGGAGGCTCGACCGCCGCCGGACCGCGACCGCGTGGACCGCCGAATCCGGGGCCACCCGGACCACGGCCACGCCCGAAGCCGCGCCCGCGACCGCCGCGCTCTTCCAGTGTGCCGGCCAGCTTCTCGCGCTGCTCGGGTTTCAGAATGCCGAGCATCGCGTTCAAATACTCCACCTGCTTCTTCGCCTTCTCGCGGTGTCGCTTCTGATCGGCGCCGAAGTCGAGCTTGGCGGCGCTGAACGTGTCCTTCTCGAAGGCCGTGAGGAGCGCAGCCGTGCGCTTCTTCATTTCCTCCATTCCGGCTGCGCCATCCGGGCCTCCCGGCCCGCGCTCCTCCTGGTGCTTCTTCAAAACGGGTTCGGCTTTCTTTTGCTGATCCGCGTCGAGCCCGAGTTCGCTCGTCATGCGCTCGAGCCGGCGCTTGGCGCGCTCTTCGTCCCGCTTCTTGGCGTCCGCACCCTTGTCTTTGTCGGCGTCGGCGCGTTCCTTCCAGCGCGCTTCGCGCTCGGCCTGCCGCTTCTTGACGGCCTCGACCAGCGCCTTGCGCTGCGCGGCGTCGAGCTGCTTGTGCAGGCCGTCGAGGGCCTTCACCTCGGCGTCCTTGCGAGCCCCGGCAGCCTTGTCGAGCTGTGCCAGCGAGGGCTCGAGCTTCGTCATCTCTACCTTGCCCGCCTTGACGCCTTCCACCATCGCGGCGTGCAAGCTCTTTTGCGCTTCGGGGTCGGTCGGACCGGGCGCGTCGAGCTCTCCGCCGAGCTGCTCGATGGCCTGCTTCTTGTCCGCGGGGAGGTCCAGGTCGCCAGCAGCGGCCAGCATGGAGCCCGCGAGCCCCGCACGTTCACGCCGCGGACGCGCCGGAGCGGCGCTCTCCGCGGGGGCAGCGTTGCTCGGTTGAGCAGCAGCGGACGCCGACGGCAAAGGGGCAGCCTTGGCGGTTTCGGCGGGCTTCGCAGTCTCCGTGGCCGCGGGCGTCGGCGTGGTGGCTCCGTTGTCGCAAGCGATGGCGACGAGGACGAGCGCGGGGGACACGGAACGGAGGAGCGTACGGGACATCGGGTTCTCCTTGTGGGAGCGGCGACGCTAGTGCTGGGTTCCGGATGTCGCAATCGTCGGCACGGACGGGTCGCGGCAGCCGGCAAACGCACTGCGTGCAGCTGCTCCCGATCCGCCCAACCAGCTCGCTCGTACCACCCCAGCAGCAGATGAGCGAAACCTCGGAGTTCTCACGGATCACGGGGCTCGACCCGGGAGCGGCGGAGCTCTGGCTGGTCCAGCTGGCCAGTGTGGAGGTCTTTTCGACTGCGGGTGAACGCGTACGCCTCGCTCAGCGCTTCCGCGAGCGCGTGACGGTGACAGGGTTCCTCCGCCACTTCGGCTGCCTCTTCTGTCACCAGATGGTGGCGGACTTGGATTCGCGTGGCGGTTCCCCGTCCGACCGCGCGCGGCGCGTGTGCTCTTCGTCGGCAATGGCAGCGTCGACCAAGCCCGCCGCTTCTTCGAAGACAAGGGACTGCCACGCCCCGGAACCGAAGTCCTGACGGACCCGTTGCGCGACGTCCTTATCGCGCCGCCGACCTGACGCGCGGATACGGCGCGACGTTCTTCAGTGCTGCTGCACGTATCGCGCCGCCGAAGCGCGGCGACAGGGTCATCGGATCAGCGGGCTGTTCGGCGACCTCACCCAACTCGGGGGCGTGCTCGTGACGAGCCCTCCGCTCGGCCTCGAATACGTGCACCGCTCGCGTTTCGCGGGCGACCATCCCGATCTCGAAGCCGTGACTCGACTCGTCGAGAGTCTCGGCGGGCGCGCGGGAGCGTGACGAGCGCGTGCCCGACCGGGTAGTCTTCCGGGCAGTGAAACTCGCAACGCTCCTGCCTGTCGCGCTCTTGCCCCTCGGGTGCGGCGCCGGTGATCCCAAAGCATTCACGGCGTCCTACGTCGACGACGTGGCGGCTGGCCGCCACGAGCAAGCCAGAGCGCGTCACTGCTCGAGCGCCGGCCCCGGACTGACGGTCCACGACTTCCGCTCGAGCATGCGGCCCATCCGCGTCACCGGCGAAGGAGACCGCAGTTGCGTGGAAGGCGAAGTCGACTTCGAAGGGCAGAAGTCGTCCGTGGCCTTCGACGTGTGGAAGGAGAATGGAAGCCTGTGCGTCAAGGCCGTCCGCGTCATGGGCTCGTGCCTGCCCTCGCCCGCGCCTCCTGGCTAGCGGGTGACGTCGTCCGCGTTCGGGGCCGTCGCTCACGGCGCCAATGGCGGCAAATCGGCGAACCCCCGAGCGTCGTGAGCCGGAACGAGCACGAGCTCGGGGAAGGCCTGCGCGAGGGCGGACATCCTGAGCAAGCTCGTCTTCACGCGCTCCGGATCGTGATCGGCCATGCTCCGAGTGAGCCACGGTCGCTCTTCGCGTTCGGTGATGCCCTCGCGCTGCCACGCGAGATCGCCGACAAAAGCACGGCGCTTCCCATCCGGCGTGGTGACGAAGATGACGACCGACCCGGGGGTGTGCCCCGGGGCGGGAACCGCCACGACGGAACCATCGCCGAAGAAGTCGTGACTGCGCGCGAACCCGAGGTAGGGCCCGTGCTCGAATGCGTACTCCTTGTAGCGAACGTCGGGTGTGTCCCGGAGCACCGCGGACAGCGTGCCGCCCGTGGCGACGAAGCGTCGCTCTTCGGTCGGCAAGAGCACGGCAACACCGGGAAAGTCTTGGACGCCGCTCACGTGGTCCCAGTGCACGTGGGTGAGCAGGATGCCGCGCAAGCGGCTCGGGTCGAAGTGGGCAGCGGTCAACTGATCGGCGGCGGCCGTTTGTTTCTGGTAGCTCGTCACCGCGCGAAACAGCCAAGGCATGGCGCGAAAGTGAGCCTCTACTTCGCGGCCGAAGCCGGTGTCGATCAGCAGGTCCCCCTTGGGGTGCTTCACGAGCACGACAGTCATCACGAACTCGCGGCGATCGCGAAACGAGCCACCGCGATAGGCCACGGCGGCGTTCCGCACGATGCTGCCGGTAGGGAGCTGGAACAGGGCCATGCCCGCGGGCGGCAACGCCTTGGGCAGCCCCGCGCTGAACGGTGGCGGGCTCGGCAGCGGCGCCGCGCGGAAGCTGAGCGAGAGGAGCACGACGAGCACGACGAGGGAGAGCCCGAAGAGCCCTCCCAAACGTCGCCGCCAGCGCCTGCGAGGCTGCGCCGCGTCGTCGGATATCGCCGGCATCGATCCCCAGCATGTCACGGCTCTCGTCGAGACGTCGAGTGCGTGCTCCGCCGAGCGCGCCGCTCGCGCGATGCTACGGCGACCTCACTTCGCAGCCGCATGCGCGCGCCGCACGCGGGCGATCTCTTCGAGCCGCTCGGGGACGTAGACCCAACCGCGAATCGTCTCGTCGGAGATCCCGAGGTTCGGCTCGTGGGCGCTCTGCCGCAACCAGAACTCGGCGCGGTCCCAGACGGTGAGGATCAAGCGACGGTGCCCGGGATCCGCCAAAATGGCCTCGTAGTCTCTGGTGTGTCGCTCGCGCGCGAGGCCCAGGTAGGCCTCGACGTAGTACATGAAGGTGAGGATGCCGTCGCGTGCGCTCACGCGCATGCCCGGCCCCACGAAATCCCGCGTACAGTAGCGCGACGCGAGGGAGTGCGCGTAGGCGTTGTACTCGTCGAGCAGCGTGTTCAGCCCTTGGGCGCCGCTCGCGCCTTCGAGGTAGGTCTTGGCGTAGGTGTCCGCCGCGCGGTCGACGTGCACCTCGAGGATTTCGCTCCTGAGAAAGTTCTTCAGGCGCTTGGCCTCGATGCTGAGGTCGCTCCGCACGGAGTAGACCTGGATGCCCGGGCGAAAGCGCTTGGCGCTCCAGATGTGAGAGCCTTCGTGGATCACCGTGTCGAGCCGGGAGCCGGTTCCGTCGAAGGAATCTGGCGCAGCCAGAAACCACGCGCCGAGCGCCCTGTCGTCCTGGGCTTCGATGAAGGTGCCTCCCGCGGGGTAGCGCGAGGTCGAAAGGCCGAGGGCCGCCTTGCGGCGCGCGCCTGGCGCGTAGCTCCGCGCCAGCTCCGACACGTCGGTGAGCGCGACGCAGGTCGGCTCCTCGCGATAGCTCGTGTCGCCGCTCGCGTAGAGCGGCGCCGCGTCCGGAACGTCCGCCTTCGGCGGGGGTTGCGGCGCTGCGCTCGGGCCCTCGCTCGGCCCAGGCATAGGCCCGGGCGGCGCGGGCTCGGCATCGGGGCCGTGCCTGAGCCAGGCCGCCGGCGCGTCGCACGACGCCACCGAGCGGACCAGCGAGCCACGAGCATCGCTCCGGCGCCCGGACCAATGCCTCGCCCGGTGGTCACGCGCCCGAGCGAGAACGCGAGCGCGAGCACCGCCAGCGAGAGCGCGCGGAAGGCCAGAGTGCCACGCGCTCGGCTCGCACCTCGCGACCGAGAGCGAGGGCGAGCCGCTCGCAACCGACTCCGACGACGAGCGCAGCGCGAACAGTCCCGCCACCCGAACCCGCCCGCGAGCCGGCCCGCGCACGGGTCGGCCACGACGTAGATCAGAAGTGCAGCGGCCAACACGAGCGCCACGCCCGCCGCGACCGCCCCGCAGCCGAGCGCGGGAGAGCGCAAGGGCGATCGCGGAGGCGGCACGCCCGGCGAGTATACGCGCCTCGCCAAGCCGCGGGTCAGCGCCTTCGGGCGGCCCGCACCGCAGCCACCAATCCGCCGGGGCGAGTGCTCGAGATCTCGTGGACTCCGACCACCTGCCACCAGGTATGCTCGCTCCGATGTCGGCCGCCCGCCTCGTTGGTTTCGTCCTGGTCGCCCTGGCGAGCTGCGCGAAGCCGCGACGCCGAAACCCGCGACGCCGATGCCACCAGCGCCTCGAAAAGCCCGCCCGCCGCTCCGACCGCGACCGCGCCGGTGCCCGAGATCCCGGCGAACGAGTGCGACATCGAGTGGCCGCGCACTGAAGAAAAAGCAGCGCTCCTGCCCTTCGTCGCCGCGCTGCCCTGGCCGTCGCACACGAGAAGGACGTGAGCTTCGTCACGCAGCTGAACGTGTCGAGCTATGCGGGAAGCAAGACGAGCTTCCTCGACATGCTCGCGAAGCTCGAAACCTCGAGCAGCTCGGACTCTCGCTCGGCAAGATCCCGAACCTGGATGCGCTGGCAAAACTGCCGAAGCTCCGCGAGCTCACGCTCACCACCCGGCTTTCGGACCTCCGCCCCGTGGCGGAGCTCGTCGAACTCGAACGCTTGACTCTGGACGCTCAGGCGTCGGGCGAGTCTGGGACGTCGGCGCTGGCACGTCTGACCCACCTCCGCCGGCTCGTGCTGCGAACGCGCGTCGATCTCGAGGCGGTGGCCCGTCACGCACCGCGAGTCACGAGCCTGGTGGCGCCGCTGGCTGCGCACCCGGCAGCGCTCGCTCGCTTCAGCGAGCTCGAGACGCTGGTGATCGGCTGTTTCGACAGCGGTCGCCGAGCGACTGGCGTGCCGCCCTGCTCCCCACGACCTGCGCGTCGAATGCGCGGACCAGCCGACACCACTCGAGCCGCTCACGGTGCTCTCCGGCCTTCGGCAGCTCGATCTCTCGGGCGCAGACGTTAGCTCCATCGCGCCGCTCGGACAGCTGCCCACGCTCGCTCGACTCGATCTCCACGACACCGGCGTCTCGAATCTCGCGCCGCTGAGCCAGGCGCGCGAGCTCACTTGGCTCGACGTCCACTCGACGAAGGTGTCGAGCCTCGCGCCGGTGGCCAAGCTCCCCCGCCTCGCGTCCATCGACGCAGGCGACACGCCGCTCGCTGACGTCACGCCGCTCGCAGCCTCGAGAAGCCTCGAGAGCTTGTGGCTACCCGGCACTCGGGTCACGAACCTGGCGCCGCTCGCCTCCGTTCCGAGCTTGCGCGAGCTCATGGTTCCGAGAACGTGCGACGGGCCGGGCGTCGCCGCGCTCCACCGCGCTCGGCCCGCGCTCCGGATCCTGGCCTGGGTCGAAAAATCCGAGGCCGAGGACCCGAGCTGCTTCTGAAGCGCCAGCCGCGGCTCGGCGCCACGTGGCCGGCGGCGCCTCAGGGCGCGTAGGCGCCGAAAGGCTGCGCTTGGGCGTTGCCAGGGTGATAGTCGCCCGCCGCGGCGTTGACGAACGCGGGATCGCCGCTCGTGACGCCGCTCACGCAGTTGCCTTTGGCGCCGCTCGGCACGCTGCCTTGGACGAAGTTGCCGCTGATGGCAAAACCTTTCCCCGAGCCGTCGTAACAGTCGTTGATGAGTGTGTTGCCCACGCTGAAGAGGTTCTGCGTGATCTGCGCGTTTGCGCCGCCGCCCACGTCGTCGATGTTGATCTCGGAGCGGCTCGCGCTGCTGGAGCCGCTGCCGTTGGCGACGAAGGTATTCTTCTCGACGACGATGTTCGAGAAGGCTCCACCTGCGAAGCGGATGCCCGAATAGCGGTTTTGGTACACGAGATTTCGGCGGATGGTGACGTTGTGGATGGTGCCGGTGCCGGAGCCGTTCAGTACGATGCCGTCTTCGTAGTCCGCGTGACCGTTCTGATGGATTCGGCAGCGCTCCACGGTGACCCCATCGAGCGTCCCGTACTGCCCGCCCTGGGTGTACATCTGGATTCCGCGGCTCGAGTTTCCCGCGATCACGTCGTTGCGGAGGACCAGATTCTTGCCACTCGCCAGGTAGACTCCGTGGTCCTCGTGCCCGCCGCTCGCGCAGTTGCCGAACTTCTCGATCCAGCAGGCCTCGACCAAGAGCCCCTCGGTGCCGTTGGTCTCGATGTGACCCCCCTTGAACCCGGTCGCGCAGTTCCCCGTGAACGTCACGTGATCGACCGTGATGTTCTTGCCGTCACCGAGGCTGAGCGTGTTGAACGACCCGCTGGCGGAGTAGCCGGTCAGGTCGAACGTGAGGTTCTGGATCACGAGATCGCCTACGCCAGGATCCGTGCTGGCGCGTCCGTGGATCACCACGCCCGTCCGGGTCTCGCCGACGAACACGCGTCGAGCGCCGCCGGGCACGCCACCCTTCTTGAGGTACAAGAGCACCCCGCTCTGGCTGTAGCTGCCGTTCTTGACGAAGTAGCAGGTGGCCGGCGCATCTCCCGCCCGAGCGCCCTCGGCTCGCGCGGCCTCGGCCAACGCGGCGCTGGTGGAGATCTCGACCTTGGGCAAACCGCTCGGGCACGCGCCGGGCGCGTCGGTCCATTCCCCGATGCCGCCGGCTCCGCTCGTTCCGCCGGCTCCGCTCGTTCCGCCGGCTCCGCTCGTTCCGCCGGCTCCGCTCGTTCCGCCGGCTCCGCTCGACCCCCCAGCGCCTCCGGCGCCGCTCGTTCCCGCGCCACCGCCGCTGGCGCCGGCCCCCCCGGTCCCGCTAGCCCCGACCCCTGCACTGCCACCGCTCGCAGCCACGCCGCCCGAACCTCCCGTACCCGACGTTCCGGATCCCGAGTCGGAGCCGCAGCCGTAGAGCGAGCCCAGGGCCAACGATGCGAGCACGACGACGACGCGCATGCCCTCACCATCGAACGAGGCTCGAGTCGAGTCAACCCGCCCGCTTTCGGCGCAGCGACCGGATGTGTGTCCATGTGCGACCCGACCGATCGAAATCGCAATCGAACCGCGATGAGGGATCGACAAGTGATCTTTTTTTTGATCTAAAGCGAGCTCTCGATCATTAGTGCCCTGAGCCACCTCGCAAACCACCGGCGAAGCGAGGTGACTCCCGAAGATCCGCGTGCAAGCTCATTCATTCGATCAAGCCGTCGGCGCCGTATCGGTGCCGGCCAACCCGAAGTTCGAAGCCCGGCTGCGACTCGAGTCGAGGCGTCTCTTGGTGGAAGGAGCGGACGGTCGCTGGCGAGAGCGCGAGCTCGCCGTGCTCACCCTCGACTTCGACTACGGCGGGGTCGTCGTGGGTCCGGAGCGCGAAGACGACTGGGAAGCTCCCGAATCGACCGAGGTGGTGCGCAACCGGGCGGCCGAACGTGCCGTCCAGGCTCGGATCGAACGCTACGGCGCAGTGGAGCTCGATCATCTCACGGGCGTGGTGGCGCCCCACGGCGTGCGTGCCGACTACGTCATCAACGTGGACGACAACGTTCACGCCATTTGTTCCTTCGCAGGGCTCGCGGTCGACGAGCTCCGCGCCCAAGGCATCCAGGTCGACGTCGCTCCGGACTTCGCGTTCCAAGTGGTGGGCAGCGGGGAGCGCTGGGTCGGCAAGCTGTCGGACGTGCGGGACAAGGCCGAGTGGTTCCAGCTCGAGCTCGGACTCGAAGTCGACGGCGAAGTGATCGATCTGGTGCCAGCGTTGATTCGCCTCCTGGAAGAAGCGCCGGAAGGCGCGCGCCTCTCGTCGCTCTCGCGGCAGATCGCGCGCTGTCGCGCGGTGCCGGTTTCCAAGGGCCGATACGTCGCCATTCCGTGGGAGCGCCTCGAGCCCATCCTGGAAGTGCTCGCCGAGCTCTACGACGGTGGCGGGCGTCGGCTCCGGCTCCACGAGTCGAACCTGGCAGCCATCGGCCGCCTCGAGCAGGTCGTCGAGGGGCAAGGGCGCGTGATGACCTGGAGCGGCCGGGGTGACGCCGTCGAGCGCGGCAAACGCCTGTCGCGACGTCCGCGAGGCGCCGAGCGGCCGGCGGTTCTGCGCGCGGAGCTCCGCCCATACCAAGCCGAGGGGCTGACCTGGCTCTGCCATCTGCGTGACCACGGAGTCGGCGGCGTGCTCGCCGACGACATGGGGCTCGGCAAGACCCTCCAGACCATCGCCCTCTTGGCCATCGAGAAGGAGCAGCGCCGGATGGACCTGCCCACGCTGGTCGTGGTCCCGACCAGCTTGGTCGAAGGTTGGCGCCGGCAGATCGCCCAGTTCGCGCCCCACCTCTCGGTGCTCGTGCTCCACGGCGGCAAGCGCCATCAGGCGTTCGCGAAGGTCCCTGGAAGCGACGTCGTGCTCACCACCTATTCGGTGCTCTCACGCGATCTCGCTCGATTCCGCCAGCTGGAATGGCACTACGTGATCCTCGACGAAGCGCAGGCCATCAAGAACGCGCGCAGTCAGGCCAGTCAGTCCGTGCGCACGCTGCGGGCGCGCCATCGCTTGGCGCTCACGGGAACTCCGGTCGAAAACAACCTGGACGAGCTGTGGAGCCTGTTCGACTTCGTGATGCCCGGGCTCCTCGGCAATGCCCAACGTTTCCGCACCGGCTTCCGCCACCCCATCGAGCGGGAAGGCAACGAGACCCGACTCCAACACCTCCGCACGCGCGTCAGCCCGTTCGTCCTGCGCCGGCTCAAGGAGACCGTGGCCCGGGATCTGCCCCCGAAGACCGAGCTCGTTCGGCACGTGGCCTTCGAGCAGGACCAGCGCGACCTCTACGAAAGCATCCGTGTCGCGGCCCACGCCGAGGTGCGGAGCGCCATCCGTCGCCAGGGGTTCGAAGCGTCCAGCCTGATGATCCTCGATGCGCTGACCAAGCTGCGGCAGGTCTGTTGCGACCCGCGCCTCGTTCAGGTCGAGCGCGCCCGCGACGTGAAGACGTCGGCCAAGGCCGAGGCCTTCTTTTCGCTGCTCTCCGAAGAGCTCGGGCGCGGTCGTCGCGTCCTCGTTTTCTCTCAGTTCGCCCAGATGTTGGCGCTCCTCTCGGGCGGGCTCGCCGAACGCGGGATCCGCCACGTCACCCTCACCGGAGCGTCCCAGGAGCGGCACAAGCTGGTGGACTCCTTCCAGGGCGGCGAGGTCGACGTGTTCCTGATCAGCCTCAAGGCTGGAGGCACCGGGCTCACGCTGACCCGAGCGGACACCGTGATTCACTACGATCCTTGGTGGAACGCCGCCGCGCAGATGCAGGCCACCGACCGCGCGCACCGCATCGGACAGACCCAGCCGGTGTTCGTGCACAACCTGGTGGTCGCCGGTAGCGTCGAAGAGCGTATGCTGGAGCTGCAGGCGAAGAAGCGCACGCTGGCCGATCTCCTGCTCGGCAGCGAGGTCGGGACGGTTCGGCTCCTGCCCGACGACGTCGAGAGTTTGCTCGCCCCTCTCGACGAGGGCGACTGAGGCCACCGCTCATTCGTTCGCCTCGGCGCCGCCCGCACGCCGCGCTGCGGCGCGCACGTCGGGGTCCGGGTCGCGCCGGAGCTCGTCGAGCAGCGCCTCGGCGTCCAGCGCGTTTCTCAGAGCGTGGGCCACGCGAGCGCGCACGGTCGGCATGCGGTGCTTGGCGAGCAGAACCAGCGCCGGAGCGGGTGGGCCGCCCGCGTTCCCCTAACGTCGATCAGCGCCAGCCCAGCGCGGCTCTCGGCCGGCGTCGCGCCGAGCGCCCGGTCGAGCCGGCCACGGATGCGGCTGGCGCGCTCGGGTTCGGACGCGGCCGTGCGCGCCGCCACGTCACCCAGGGCGAGGAGGGCCCCTTCTACCCAGCGCACCCGGGCGCTCGAATACGAGCTCCGTCCAGGTACGCTTCGAGCTCGGAACTCGGTCGCTCGAGCAGCACCACGAGCCCCAAGAGGAGCGTAGCCACGGGGACTTCGGCTTCGCGGTGGCGCAGCAGGCGGACGAGCGCTCGTTCTGCGCCTTCCGAGCCGGCGAGCACCAGCGCGTTGGCACCGATCAAGAGCGCCGCGCTCGACGCGGGCGCACGCGCAAGCTCGGTCCAGACGGGTTCGAGGCTTCCAGTGTCGAGGAGCAAGAGCGCACGCAGCCGCTCGACGCTGCGCGCGTCGGCGCGGTCGCGCGGCAGCGAAGTCGCAGCTCGGAGCTCCGCCACGAGTTGATCCCGCGTCGCGGCGCCCAACACGCCACGCAAGACCACGCCTCGTTCCGCCGCGTCCGCTTCGATCTTCGTGTCCGCAGGAACCTGCGGCAGCCTGCTGACTCCGCGCACAGCCCTCGTTGGCGCTCGCGTTCTTCGGGCGCGAGCGCTCGGATCTCGGCGCCGCCCAGCTCGACTTCGAGCACGGCTCGGGAAACGACGCGGCCACCCGCAAAAGTCGTGCGGACCTCCTCGCCGCGCACACCGGCGAGCTCGCCGCTGCCGTCCAGTGTGAGCTCGAGCTCGGCCTGAGCGGCCAGCGGCGAGTCACCGCGCGCCGCGTGCGACCAGGAGCGCCGGACACGACGACCGCCTGGCTCCGGCAACGCCCGATAGCGCACGTCGACGGGACCGAGCGCGAGAGTCTCGCGAGCGCTCCACTCGCGCTCCGGGCGGAGCACCGACGACACGAGGCTCGAGAGCCGAAGCGCGAGCCTCCTGGCGCTCGCGGCACAGGCCGCGGGGAGGAGGAGGAGGGCGCGCCCGCAGCAGCGGCGGGTGAAGGCGGTGCTGCGCTATGTACACCCGCGAGTCCACCGTTCGAGTCTCGCTCGACCCGATACCCGCGTTCGAGACACTCGGCTCCGGGGAGTGGGCGTTTTCACCGCTGCCATCTTCAGCGGTCGCGTCGGTCAGACGCACGAGCTCGCAGCGAGCGGAGTCGACCTCAGGGCGCGAAAACCTGAGACGGCCGCGCACGAGCAGCTCCACGTCACGCTCGCTGGTACCGGCGTCACTCGGCCCGGGGCCGAGCGTGAACTTGCCGCCGAGCGTCAGCGCCAGCGGGTACGCGTTCGCTGGACTCGCCGGACGAGACCGGCGGGCGCCTCCTCGTCGCGCTTCTTGCCGACGAGGACCATTGGCGACGCCGAGCGCCAAGGCGACGGCGAGGACCAACCGGCGACGGTGCGGAGGCGGTGCGAGCGTGACGCGGGCAAGCAGTGGGCGCGAAGCACTCGCCGTGCCTGCGAAAGCAGAGCGGGCGGCCCGAGCTCTCCGCAACACTTGCCGGCACATCGCCGAAACCGGCACGCGATTCGCGGAACGATCCACGAGACCCCGGAATCCACGCGGGGCACGGGAGTTGCCGGGCGACCGGCGGGAGGTGTCGGATGCCCCGAATCGCGACCGTCGCCGTGCTCACCCTCGGGCTCTCTGGTCTGGCCCTTTCGGACGTGGCCGAAGCGGGACCTGGACACGTGCAGGTGCTGCGCTCACGCGCCCGCCCAGTGAAGGTCGGACCGCCCATCGCGTGGAAAGACCTCGAGCTGTTCGACCCCAAGACGAAGAAGCCGGTGAAGCCGACCGACACACTCACGCTGAAGGGTGGCCACAAGATGCTGGCCAAGGATTACTTCAGCGCTTGGGAGAAAGCCGAGAAGCTCGCCAATCAACAGGGCGCGTCGCTACGCCAAAAAGGCGCAAAAGTCGTGCTCGAACGCTACACCAACGGCGAAAGCTTCGAGGCCCAGGCCGGCGCGCACAAAGCTCGCCTGCGCCCCGTTTCGGCCCAGGGAAAGAGCTTGCTGCAGAAGCTCCCGAAGACTCAGAAGCTCGACGCGCAACCGATTCCTGCGGGCGACCCGAGCCACGCCGCACCGTGGCAGACCATCGACCGCGGCTACGCCTTCGCCCGCGAAGTGGGTGACGACTACCTCGGGGCGCGGCTCGACTCCGACGTGTCGTTCCGAAGCTCCAAGGGCAAGAAGTCGAGCCAGCAAGGGCTCGTCCTCAACGGAACGGCGTTCGGCCAAGCGGTGCAGATCGCGACCGTGAGCTCGAAGGCCGAATCGACCGGCACGAGCGCCTCGCTCGATACCAGCGTGAGCGTGCTCGGCTCGCAGAAGCCGTCGAAGCAGGCGAGCGGCAACGGCACCCTGGCGAAGACGCTGATGTGGACGGACACGCTTCCGGTCACTCCCCTACCGATCACGCTCTCCTACGACTTCATCGTGTGCTCGGCCGACCTCACGGTGAAGGCGGATCTCAAGTACGGCGCGACCTCGAGCATCGTCGGGGGCGCGGGCACCGGCCTCGGGCACGCGGTCTCCCCTTTGGCGAAGCTCGTTCTCACCACCGAACTCTCCGCGGGGTGCCTCGGATTCGACGTCGGGGTCGGCGGCAGCTTCGAGCTCGTGAACGACACGCTGACCGCCAGCGTCAAGTTGACCGAAAACACGGCGGACGCCCAGAAGCCCCAGCTCGATTACGAGTGCGCGGCCGAGAACGACCTCTCGGCGCTGGCGGGCGACCTCTACGCTTTCGTCCGGGCTCCGTGGGGCAGTGAGGCGCGCTTCGAGCTCGCCAGCTGGAAGGGCGTGCAGCTCGGTAGCTGGGCGCTCTGGGATCGGTCGGGCACCCTGCGCCACGACCGCGCCGACAGCGGCGATCCCGTTCCGCTGAAGAAGTACCTGGCCAGCGCTGTCTCGACGCACCAGGTCGATACGGACGACGCCGCGAAGTGGAACCGTACCCTGGAGGGTACGATCGGCAAGCTCACGCAAGCGCGCCTGCCCGGGCAAGTGCCCGTCTACCTCTGCCACACGAACCTCCAGGTCGTGTTCACGGGCGAGGCCTACCTCGCGGGGCTGTCGGAGTTCGGCAGCGTCGATCCCGCCTGCAACGGGCACTTCGTCGACGGCATCTTGGGCTTCGCCTACACGGCGACGAAACCGGGGACGAAACAGGTGCGAACGTGCCAGAAGCCCATCGAACCGATCAAGTTCACGAAGAGCGTGGACGTCATCGTGACCGATGCGGCGACGTGCCCCGCGGGCTATTCGAGCTTTGGCTCGAGCTACTACGTGTTGAAACCTTGAAGCTCGCGGTCAGGGCACCGAACAATCGAGGTCCTTGTCGAAGCCGGCCGCCGGACTCTTCTCCAGCGCGGTCTTGGTGGCATCGTCGAACGTGCCGTTCACCGTGAGCAGGCTCTCCGGGTGGTTTTGGTTCCAGAGCTTCTGGAACGCCTTGACGCTCTCGCCGCCGAGCGATTCGGCACCTTCGCCTTGGAACGTGAAGTGCATCGGGTCGCTCGCGCCGAACCACTTGTAGCCGTGGGCCTCGAGCGCCGGTTTCCAGCCGGAGTGATCCTGGATGTCGATGGCGAGGCCGGCTTCGTGCTGCGAGTTGCCGGGGGCCGCAGCCTTCTTGCAGCCGCCGAGGGCGATGGACTCCTGAAGCAGATACTGCTGCGCGACCGTCCGCAGCGTCGAGTTCAAGACCAGGTTCGTGTCGGGGCGCTCGAGGAGCGCGGCCCACGCGGCGTCCAGCGCGGCTTTCTGCAGGTACGGGTAGGCGTTCTCCCCGAGCACGATGCCCCAACCGGGATCGATGCTCGAGATCTTGTCGGCGGCGACGCAAGCGAAGGCCGCGATCAGCTGATCGCTGAGTCCGCTCACGGCGCCCGTGTCACACACGCCCGCGACCACCTCCTTGACCGTGGCCGGAGTGTCGAGCTCGAGCTCGAGGTAGGCCAGCTCGACGTCGTCGGGGCCGTTCTCGTCTCCCACCATGGTCAGCGTGAGCGTGTTCGAGCCAGCCACCAGATCCGTCAGCGGCACGCTCACGCTCACCCGGGCAGCGCTCCCGTCTTCCGGCGTGAGACCCAAGCCGACGGTGGGCTTGCCGTTGACACTGACGGTGTCGGGAGACTCGATGCCGCGAGCGAAGAGCCGTATCTTGGCGCGCTGCCAGGCCTTGGCGTCGAAGGCCGGCAGCTCGAACTTCCACGATTGGCCGACTCCGCTGGCGTTCGGCAGCTGGAACTGGCTGTTCGCCTGCGTGTTGTAGAACGAGTCGCCGAGGTGGGTGAGCTGGTTTTCGATGGTGTAGAGCGTGCGCGCTTTCGTGACTTTCGAGCGCAGGCGCACGGTCTTCGTCGGAAACTGCTCCACCTCCGCCGGCGCGGCACCGGCGCTGCCGCCCGTGGCAAGGGTGTCCGAAGCCGGGCCATCGAGCACGCTAGCGGCCTTCTCCACTTCGATGGCATCGGCGGCGTAGCCATCGTGGCGCACGCCCACGAAGAACCGCACGGGGAGCGCGTCACGAGCATCGGAGTCGAGCTCCAACCGGTACTTTCCGTCGCTGCCCGTGGTGGCGCGGTACGGCTTGCCGGCCGAAACCACTTCCACCTCGGCATGCGCGACGGGCGCGCCAGCCTCGTCGGTCACGAGGCCCTGCACCACGGCCGCAGCGGGTGGGCGCGACTCGTGATCTGTCGGGCTGGAACAGGCCACCAGCGAGGCCGCGACGACCCATGCGGGAACCCACGCGAGCAGAGAACGGCGAAGCATCACGGGGTGATACGGGTGGGTGGCGTCACCCATTCCCGCGTTCCTCGGGCGCGGAATGTTCCGCGTTCACGGCAAGCCCTTGCCGGGCGAAGACGACCGATGCGCCGCATACAAAGCGTCGCGCCACGTCACGAGATCCGCGTAGCGTTCGGCGAGCCCCGGGTCCTCGAAACAGCGACGGCTCGCCCGCCCGAGCCGCAGCCCGAGCCGCGGCGGGGCGACGAAGACCAGAAGCTGAGCGAGGGCGATGTCGGCAAAGCTGAGGTTGCCGGTGAGCGTGCGCGGCGCGCCGTCCGGAGCCTCGGACAGCCGCGCGCGGAGCTCGCCGAGCGCGCGGTCGAAGTCGTCGCGGTGTTCGCTCTCGGTCCGCCGGTCGCCCCCGTACTTCTGGCGCGTACGTTCGACTCCGGCGCGTGCGAGGCCGACGAATGCACGGAGCGACGAGCGCCGAAGCGGCTTCGGCAACATCTCGCGGAGCGCCTCCTCGTCGTCGAGCATGCGGAGCAGGGACAGGGCTCGCCCGGCCGCGAGGCCCCGCTCGGAAAGCGCGACGGCGCCTTCGACGGCGCGCGCGTGCTCGTCCGGGAACAGGCAAGGCCCACGTCCCCGCGCGTCGGCCCAGCGCGCGATTTCCAGCGAGTCGGCCCGCGAGCGCCCGGAGTCGTCCACGAGCACCGGCACGGACACCGGGCCGCGCAGCCGGCGGAGCCGGAGTCGCAGCTCGGGCTCACCCAAGAGCGGCGAGTAGTTGCGAAACCGATACGGCACGCCGCGCACGTCGAGGGCGAAGCGCGCCTTTTCGGTCCAAGGAGAGTAGGGCAGGCCCAAAAGCTCCGTCATCGGGCCGACCCTACCGGCGCAGAGCATCGCGCGCCAGCTGCCCGGCGGCTTGGCCTCGCCGGAGCGCTGGCCCTCGCAGACATGATAGAACTTCCGCATGCGCGGGCGACTCCTTGGCTTCGGCGTGCTGTTCTGGCTCTCCACGGGGTGCAGTCTCGATCCAACCGACGAGCACGTGAGTGGAGAGAGCATCTACGTGGTTCCGGAGTCGCTGAGCGAGCTCTCCGAAGAGACGTTCTTCGACCACCCGTGGCCGAGCGACCTGCGCAAGGAGAGCGACGGAAGCGTGCGCTTCGTCGGCTACCCGAACCCGCGCAAGAAGCCCATCTTGATCGGCTACATCGACGCCATGAAGGGCGTGCTCGAGGGCTTCAGCCCCGCGGCCTCGGGCTTCGTGCGCTTCACGACCGCCATCGACGAGGCGAGCCTGCCCGACCCCGTGGGCGCCACCGACGACAGCTCGCCCGTCCAGCTCATCGACATCGACCCGCTCTCGCCGGAGCACGGGCAGAAGAAGAAGATCCAGCTCTTCTTCCGCGCCGAGGCCGGCGCCTATTGGCAAGAGAACACACTGGCGTTCATGCCCGCGCTCGGCCACCCGCTCTTGCCGAACACGCGCTACGCTTTCGTGGTGACGGACGGTGTGCGCGCGGCCGACGGTGGCCGGCTCGCGCCTTCACCGCACCTGAAGAGCGTCCTCGGCCGAAGCGATGCCAGCGGCGCGACTTTGGTCGCGAAGGACGCCCTCGCGGACGCGCTCACGGAGGTGTCGGAAGCGGGCATTTCTCGCCGCTCCGTCGTCCACCTCGCGGTCTTCACGACCAACGATCCGACGGGCGAGACGGCGACCATCCGCGACTGGGTGGTCGCCTCCTATCCGACACCGAAGCTCCTCGACGGCACCCTGAAGAGCATCGGTCCCGGCCCGGGTTACGACGCCTACGAAGGACGCTACGGACCCACTCCGAATTTCCAGCAGGGAAAGATCCCGTTCGTGAAGATCGAGGACGGCGGCGCGCTGGCGTTCGACGCGCAGGGCAAGCCGGTGGTGCAGTCGGACTTCGATCTGCGCTTCGCGCTCACCGTCCCGCAGGCCAGCGCCTGCCCGATGCCTCAAGCCGGCTACCCCATCGTGCTCTACGCCCACGGCACCGGCGGAAACTACAAGTCCTTCCTCGGCGCGGGTGACGAAGGCGCGGCGCTCGCTGCGCACTGCATCGCCACCATGGGGATCGACCAGATCTTCCATGGCGATCGACCGGGAGCGGATGCCGGCAGTCCGGAGATCCTCTTCTTCAACGTGCAGAACCCGGTGGCGGCCCGCGCCAACGGCCCGCAGTCGGCCATCGACGTGGTGCAGCAGGCCCGCTTGTTCAAAGAGACGAAGCTGGTCATCCCCGCTGCGATCTCGGTGACGGGCAGCGAGATCCACTTCGACCCCGACCGGATGGCGTTCATGGGCCACTCGCAAGGGGGGCTGAACGGCTCGATCTTCCTCGGCATCGACGACCAAACGCGCGGCGGCATGTTGAGCGGCTCCGGCAGCCTGATCAGCATCGCCCTGCTCGAGAAGACCAAGCCGGTGGACGTCGCGGGCCTGGTGAAAACCGTGTTCTTGGGGCTCCTCGGCGACGAAGTGAACGAGCTGAATCTCTTGCACCCGGCCATGTCGTTGGCCCAGACCATCGTGGACCCCACCGACCCCATTCATTACGTCCCGCTCATCGCGCTCCGCCCGCGCTCGGGCTTCTCCCCCAAGAGCGCGCTCATGACCGAAGGCGTGAACGCCGACGGCTCCGGCGACAGCTACGCGCCTCCGCACGGCATCGAGGTGGGCGCTGTGGCCCTGGGCCTGCCGCCGCAGAACCCGGTCATCCATCCCATCGCGGAGCTCGATTGGAGCGACCTCGAGCCCGTCACCATCCCCGCCGAAGGGCTCTCGGGAAACCTGGCCGGCGGCGCAGCGAGCGGCGTGCTCGCACAATGGAAAGCGGCCGACGCCAGCGACGGCCACTACGTCATCTACGACATTCCCGCCGCCATGAAGCAGTCGGCGGGCTTCCTCGAAAACTTGATGGCGGATCCCAAGGGGCGAGTGCCGCCGCCCTGATCCGACGCACGAGGGGTCCGAGAATCGACCCGCGCTCGCACCCGGACCCTGGGCAGTCCGTCGCGACGATGCCGGACAGCTCTTCAGAGCGCGACCAGCGAGTACGGGCACTTCTGCTTCATCGCCTCGCAGTTCGGGGCCGGAGGCATGCAGTCGATGGTCGGCGGACAGCTCGAGTCCTGCTCACAGCCGCAGCCGCAAGCGTTGGCAAACGACGCCGTGTTGGGGGGGCAAGCGTACTTGAGCGTCGCGCATTCGGCGGGGCTCTTGCCGATGTAGTGCCGCCACCACTCCTTGGACGAATCGCACGGGCAAGCGAGCTCGGTGCACGTGACTCCGCTCACGCTGCACGAACACTTGTTGCAGCCATCGAGCGCCGGGAATTCGGCGCCGACGGGGTATTCCGTGCCGCCGTAGACGCAGATGGGCGCGCAGTCCACGAGCGTGCAGCTCACCGAACCGTCGGGGCCACAGCTACACGTGTTGCAGCCGTCGCCGGCGGGGAAGGACTCGCCCGCCTTGTATTCGACGCCCTGGTACAGGCACGTCCCGGGACAATACGCGCCCGAGCACGCGACCTGCCCGCCGGCCATGCACTGGCAGCTGTTGCAGGCGTCACCCGCCGAGAACGACTCGCCCACCTTGTAGACTTTGCCGCCGTAGGTACAGGTGTCGCCCGCGCTTCCGCCCGAACCGCCACCGGCGCCCGTCCCCGCGCTGCCCCCCGCACCGCCGCCCCCGGCGCCAGCGCCTGCCGCACCGCCGGTCGAAGAATCATCCGAAGTCGAGCCGCCGCAGGCGACGACGAAGAAGGCCGAGAGAGTCAAGAGTCGGGTCAGGTAGGGTCGAATTGTCAGCATTGGCTCACCTTGTGCCGGAATCGGCGGCGCTGTGGGGCGATTCGGGCGTGCGTTGAAAGATCCGTGCCGCTCTCGCGCGCTCGGGTAGGATGCCCCGCGCGGTCATGGCGAGCGACGAACAGAGTCAACGCGAGCTTCGGCTACGGGTGGTCGTGATGGGCGGAGCGAGCGACGCGTTCCTCGGCGCGCTCGAACTCACCAACGGCGAGATGCCCCTCGGCTTGGTCCACGACTTCCAGGCGAGCCTCGTGTTCGAGAGCTACCCGACGGTGGATCCGTGGGCTGGCGACGGCGCCCAGGGAAAGGCCCTCGAACAAGCCGCGCATCGGCTCGATGTCCTGGTCTTGACCGACGCCTTGAGCGAAGGCGCGCACTACTCGAGCTCCGCGGTGGAACGGTTGTGCAGGCTGCTTCACCCCGCGCGGGTAGTGGTTCCGACCGTGATCTTCGGCGGCCCCGCCCTCGCCATGGAATGGCAGTCCCTCACGGGAGTCGCACCCGTGATGGTCTGCGACCCCACGCCGGAGAACGCCAAGGCCGCGGCGCGGGCAGCCGCCAAGGCGGGCCTGCGCGCGCTTCGGCGCAGCGAGCCACCACCATCGGTGCGCTGAGCGAGGCTCGGTCGAGAGCGGCAGAGACGTGGCTTCGAACGAACGCGACGCGGCGAGTTGGGTGCTCGAGCTCGAGTCGTGTGACGGAGATCCGGCGCGAAGGGTCGGCGGCCTGCCGCTGGCACTGCGCGTGGCGCTGGATGCGCAAGCGGGCGGCGCGCGCGCGGTCGTCGTGGCCCCGGAGCGATCGCGGGTACGGGAGCTCCTGCGTGACTCGCGTCTCCGACTGCCCGTGGTCGACCGAGCTCCCGACGAGAGCCAGCGGATCGTGGTGCCGGACTGTCTCGTCGTGCATCGCATGACGTTCAAACGTTTGACGGAGCAGGGAGCGCTGCCTGCGTCGCGGACGCTCGACGAAGCGCCGCTCGGGCTCGACGTCCCGTTCGGTTTCGAGCCCATCTTGGTTCGCGACGCCGCAGCCGCGCGCAGGGCCGAACGTGCGCTCTTTCGAGCCCTGCGCAAGCCGCAGGACGGCTGGACCAGCCGCTGGCTGAACCGCTACGTGTCCCTGGCCATTTCGCGTCTGTTGGTCAAGACACCGCTCCTCCCGAACCAGGTGTCCATCGGCATCTTGGCCATCGGGCTCTTCGGGGCTTGGCTCGTGAGCCGCGGCGACTGGCTCGCGATGGCGAGCGGAGCGTTCCTATTCCAGCTCCAGAGCATTCTCGACGGTTGCGATGGCGAGATGAGCCGCATCACCTACCGCGGATCACTCACCGGCGAGTGGCTCGACACGGTCGGCGACGACCTCACGAACTACGCGTTCTTCGCGGGCGCGGCCTACGGGCTCTACACTTCCACGGGCCACGCGTTCTACCTCGTGGCGGGCGGCGTCACCGTGGTGTGCGGCTTCATCGCGAGTGGCATCGAGTATCGCTACCTGATCCGCATCGGTTCGGGTGACCTCCTCAAGTACCCCCTCCAGAGCCCCGGCGCCGAGCAGCAACCCGGCGGGCTGTTCCAGGCCATCCAACCGCTCTTCAAGCGCGATACCTTCGTGTTCTTGACCTTCCTGGCCGCGCTCGCTGGTTTGCTCGGCCCGGTGCTGGTGGTGTTCTCTCTGGGCGCCGTCGGCATCGTGATTTCGGTCTTCGCTGCCGAAGCTCGCATGGCCAGGGAGCGACGCCAGAGCGCGGGGCGTCCACTCAGCTGACCTCGCTCGACCGTTCCTCGAACATCAGGCACGACGGCGCGCCCAGAATCACGCGCTCGAGGTTCGCGACGGGCATGGAGCGCACCGTGAGCTCCCGGTCCCGCAAGCGCGCGGCGAGACTCGAATCCGCCAGCTCGAGCTGCTCGGAACGCGCCTCCGGAACGTGCTCGACGTCGAGCAGGATGGCCCGCGGCACCACCGAACGCGCGAGGATCACCAGCTCTTCGAACAGCGCGTGCCCGAAGACGATGGGAACCTCGCGTTCCGCCCGGAGCACGAGGACTCCACCTTCGTCGACGATGGCGAGGGCATCGTGTCGTCGGCTTCGTGCGTTGGGCAAGCGACCGGCGTTGGCGTCGATCGCGCTGCGAAGTTCCCCGAGCTGTTCCGCGTGCAGCGCGCGCTTGGCACGAGGAAACGCTGCCCACACCAGAGCGTTCAGGTAGTCGTGCCAAGAACGACGCCGGGTCGGCACGATGCCATCGAGCAGGATCCGCCCGTCGTAGAGCGAGCGAACGTCCACGGGCAGCGGACGGCGTCGCGGGCGGCCCGTCGCAGGCCGGAAGCGCAGGCTGCCATCGGACACGAGCACGTCGAGCTCGGGCGGCTCGGGGAAATCGGCTCGATCGGCGAAGCGCGCGGCAAACGAGGCGATGGGCCAGAAGACGGGGCTCTTCTCGTAGAAGCGTGCGTCGAACCCGACGCTGGAACGAGCTCCGCGCAGGGTCGGCAGGCGCGGGACGGCAGGCGTCATTTCACCGTGACGGTGAAGGGGAAGCTCTCGACGTGCCACACCTGAGGGTGAGCGTACTTGCCCACGTCGACCGCATCGAGCTTCTGGCTCACGCAATCGCGCGCACCGCCGAGGCCTTGGAAGAACCGGGTCTTACTGCCGTCGGGACGAAAGCCCAAACTGCCCGAGTAGGCTTCGCTCGCAGCGCCGGGGGCCTTCAGCTGCGCACACTGGACAGCGGCCCCCGCTGCGGCCTGGTTCACCCGCTTCTGCACGGCGGCGACGTCGATGGGCTTGAGCTCCGACGCCGAGCTGGACGCCGAAGTCGGAGACGCGGTCGCCGAAGCCGTGGCCAGAGGCTCCGGGGGGAGCTTCGCGCCAAGCGCCGAGGTCGTGGGCGCAGTGCCACTGCTCGGCCTCGTCGTGCGCGTGGTCGGCGCCTTTGCGCTGGCCTCGGCTCCGGGCTCCCCCGCGCCCGACGCCGGAGCCGCCGGCCTGGCTCGCTCCCGGACGACGCAGCGCTGACGCGGGCCGCCGGGCTCGTGCGATCCCCGCCCAAGAACCAGGCGCCGGCGCCCGCCGCCACGACCGTCACCCCGCCCAAGAAGAGCACCCCCACCCCGAACGCGAGCAGCAGCCCGGTGCTCGAAGAACGCGACTTCACCGCGCTGACGTTGGCGCTCAATGCACCGTCGCCGACGGAGGCGCTGTGCGCCCGTCCCAGAAGCGGCGGGAGCCGAAGCGGCGTGTGCGAAGGGGCCCGAGGGATTCGTGCCGAGTGACGGAGCCGTCAGCGGGATCCCGCTCGGATACGGCACCGCACCCAAGGTCAGGGCGCCACGCGCCAACGCTTCGAACGCCTGGAACGCAGTCCGAGCGTCGGGATAACGCGCCTCCGGGTCACGCGCGACGGTGTGCTGGAAGAACTCGTCGAACCCCGGAGGCAAGTAGGCTTCCACACCGAGCTCGCGCGCGCGGTCCGACGCGGGCACGATGGGTTCCACGAGCGCCTCGCGCAAGAGCGCCGAGAGCCCCGCGCCCACGTCGTTCGCAGTCCGCCAGTAGTGGCGACCCGTGAGCAATCGGAACGCCATGAGACCGAGCGGCCAGACGTCGACTCGCGGCGTGATTTGCGCGCGGCTCGCTCTGCTCTGGTGCCATCCAGAGCGGCGTTCCGACCTGTCCGGTCCCGCTCTCTTTGGCGTCGGCCACGAGCGATCCCGAATCGAGCACCTTCACCTGCCGCGACACGTCGGAGCTCTGCACCTCGGCCAAGAACACGTTCTCGGGCTTCACGTCCCGGTGCACGATTCCGACGGAGTGGGCGGCGCCGAGCGCATGACCGAGCTGGCGAAAAATCGGGACCAGGTCGAAGATCGGGACCTGCCCCATCCGGCTCGCGAGCTGCCCGAGGTCCTCACCCTGCAAGAGCTCCATGGCAAGCCGGGGATCGAGCTCGGCATCGACGCCCGCCGCGATCACCTCCACCACGTGCTCGCTCGGAACTCGGCCCCCTACCCGAGCCTCCTGCTCGAAACGCTCGCGCATGCGCAGCTCTGCCACCAGGGTCGGATGCATGACCTTGAGCGCGCGCTTCTGCCCCGTGCTGAGCTGTTCGGCGGAACCACACGCCACCCATGCCCCCTCGCGCGAGCTCGCGCTCGAGGCGGTAGTCGCGTCCGATCAGCCTGCCGACGAGATCCATCGGCGCCAATATCGCACGCCCGGCCCGTGCCTGCAGCGCTCGCTCTGGATTCGGCTATCCTGCCGCGGTGTCTCGACGCCACACGCATGCGCTCGCTGCCGTTCTGGCGCTGCTCGCGTGCGCGGCGAGCGCGCGCGCGGCGGGTCCGCTCGGACCCGAGGGTGCGCCCATCGGCACCAGCGACTACCGAGTCGATCTCACGACCGGCGTCGTGCTCGCAGGCACCCGCGTGCTCGGTCTCGCCGGCGCCTACGTGGCCATCGCGGAGGGCGTGGACGGAAACGCAGTGAACCCGGTCGCTCCCGCGGTGCGCCCGATCCATTCGGTGGATCACTTCGACTATGATTTGGGTTTCGGCCTCACTTTCCCTGCGGCGGTGAGCGGAAACGATCTGTTCAACAGCGGAGACCGGACCGCAGTGTCGAGCACCCAGAGCTCGGCCTTGTTCATCGATCTGGCTGCGAACTTCGCGCTCGGGCGCTGGGGTGCCGGGGCGAGCTTGCACTACGACGTTCGAGGTGGCTCCTCGGGGGCAAGCGCTCGGGCTCGACGCGCGCTTCGGTGGCGTGCGGCTGCGGGTCGCGCTCTCGTGGCCAGCTCTTCATCGGCGCGGGCAGCCAGGGCACGGGTCTCGTGGTGGAGAACCAGAAGCCCGAAGCGGGCGAGCCCAAAGAGCTCTTCCACATCGAAGGCGCAGCGCTCAGCTCGGCTTGCTCGTGCAGCCGAACGGCGCCCCGTTTCGCATCGGTGCCGCCGCGCGCTACTTCCGGTGGTGACCACCGATCTGTCCGCCGACGTGCCCAGAGATTCGAACGGCGACCGCGTGATCTCGCGCAACGGCGTCGATTTGTACCTGCCGAACCAGGTCGCTCTGCCGTGGGACATCGACGTGGGCGCGGCGATCAACTCGGCCCGCGCCCGCTGAACCCGCGTTGGGTCGACCCCGGCGAAGCCTTGGCCGCCTCGATCGCTACCTTCGCTGGCGCGAGCTCGAGCGCAAACGAGCTGCACGAGCGCGTGCTCGCGCGACCAGCAGCGGAAACTCCACACCAAGCCGAACGCCAGGCCGAAGATGCGTCGGCTTCCATCGACGCTGCCGTGATGAAGTCCATCGCGAGCGGCTGGCGCGCGCGGTCCGCGAAGAGCTCGTCCGGCGCCAGCGACAGCTCGAGCGGTTCTACGTGCTCGTGTCGAGCTCGCTCCTGGTCACCGGACCGGTGAAAGACGCGGTGGGGGTCGAGTCGTTCATCGAGCGCCGTGTGCAGCGGTCGGGCCAGAAGGCCACGTTCACGCCCCGGCTCGGCGTCGAGAGCGAGGTCGTGCCCCGCTGGCTCAAGTTGCGAGCCGGGAGCTACGGCGAACCCACTCGCTTTTCTTCGCGCGGGGCGCGAGCACGCTTGCACGGCACGGTCGGCTTCGAGCAAAAGCTCTTTCCGTGGACCGTGTTCGGACTGTTCGACGACGGAACGGAGTGGCGACTGTCCGGTGCGCTGGATGGAGCCCGTCGTTACTTGAGCTGGGGCGTGAGCCTCGGGGTCTGGCGATGACGGAGCGCCGTTGGCTCTGGTGGCTCGGCCTCGGGCTGGTCGCGCTCGCGTGCAAGAGGGAGGAGCCACCGCCCGAGCGCAAGGAGCCTTGGCTCGCTCATCCTCCCGATGCTGCGAGTACTGTACGTGCCAAATACACGGTCGGCGGACGCTGCGACGCCAAGGTCGAGCTGAAGGGCAAGGAAGCGACCGTGCGCGGAGCATTCCGCGTCTGCCGCGGTGAGCTCGACGTCGACTTGACCGACCTCGCTCGGAGCCGGGGGTCTTTGGCCGTCGACGTGGCGAGCATCGAGATGTTGGGCGACGGGGACGCAGGGCGCAGCGACGAGTTGACGCAAGAGGCCCAGAACTGGCTCGACGTCGGCGCGGGCTCGACCGGAGGCAGAGCGCGAGCGCATGCGCTGGGCGAACCTGACCATCACGGGGATCCGCGATCCGAGCTCCGCGACGGCGCACGGCGGCCGGCGCGAGCGCGCCGCGCCCGAAGACGAGGAGAGCGTGGCACTCCCCGAGGAGGACGCGGGCGCGAAACGCGAGCAACGCTCCGTGGCGCTGACCCTGATGGGGCAGCTCCTGCTCCACAAAGTCCGCGTCGACGTCGAGGTCCCGGTCCGGGTCACGTTCCACTACGGAGGCGCTGCTACGAGCGACGCCACGCCCGAGCGGCTCTCCATCACGACTCGCCGCCCGCTGCTGGTGAGCCTGGCGGCCCACGACATCAAGCCCCGAGACTCGGCCGGGGTGTTCCAGGCGCAAGGACTGAAGCTCATCGGCACCAAAGTCGGCAGCGAAGCCAGGGTCAGCCTGGCTGCCGTAGCGACCCGAAAAGCCCCGTAGTCCAGCTCCCGACGTCGTGATCCGAAACTCCGGCCTCGGCCGTACGTACCTCTGACACGTTCGGTGGTCGTCCCGCTTCGGGGGACAAAAGCCGGGCCAACCCTGAGAAAAGCCGCTATCTTGCGGGCACCCAAGGAGACTACGTACATGTCGCAGAAGCTCACGTTCACCAGCATCGCAGCCACCTTGGCCACCTTGGGGGCCGTTGCCTGCGGGGGGTCCCAGGCCCCCGCCGAATCCCCCGTGAACGCGAAGGAAGTCCCGGCTGCCAGCGAGACCCCGGCCGAGGGCGCCGCCTCCGAAGAGAAGGCAGCCCCTGCCGAATCCGGCGACAAGCCCGCGGAAGGCGCGGCGACCGAAGGCAGCGCCGGGGAGGGCAGCGCGGCTGCGGGCACCGAGTCGCCCACGGGAGGCGCCTCGCCCGCCGCGACGCCGGCCCCGGCCAAGAAGAAGGCGGCGGCCAAGAAGCCGTCGACCAAGAAAGCCGCCGGCGCGAAGGCGGGTTGCGGCGCCGGCACCTGCGGCTGACCCAGCCGGAAGGGACGAGGGAGCGCGTGACGGCGAGGTCGCTCAGCGGCGTGGGGCTCGGGCTCCGCTGGGAATTCCTCGAGGAGGTGCTCGAAGCCGACGCCCTCCCCGTCGCGTTCTTCGAGGTCTGCCCCGAAAACTACATGCGGCGCGGGGGGTACTATCCGAGCGCCCTCGCCCGCATCGCCGAGCGCTACCCCGTGGTGACCCATGGGCTCACCATGTCCCTCGGCTCGAGTGACCCGCTCGACCCAGTGTACTTGGCGGAGCTCCGCACGGAAACACTACGCGTCGGCACGCCGTGGCACAGCGACCACCTGTGCCTCACCACCGTCGGCAAACAGGTGCTGCACGAGCTAGTGCCACTCAAGCAGAGCACCGCGAACGCGCGACGCGCCGCCGAGCGTGTGTGCGTCGCGCGCGATGCGCTCGGCATTCCCATGCTCGTGGAGAACATCACCTGGTACGCCCATCCCGGGCGGCGCGAAATTCCCGAGGCCGACTTCATCACCGAGGTGCTCGAGCGCGCCGACGCCGGGCTGCTCTTGGACGTGAACAACGTCTGGGTGAATGCCCAAAACCACGGCTTCGACCCGCGCGAGTTCATCGGCAGCCTGCCCCTCTCGCGCGTGAAGCAGATCCACGTCGCGGGCCACACCCGCACCGCCTCGGGGCTGATCCTCGACACTCACGGCGCTCCGGTCGTCGACCCCGTGATCGAGCTGCTCGAGTGGACCCTGGCACTCACGGGGCCGGTGCCCGTTCTTCTGGAACGGGACAACGCGGTGCCCGAGCTCGGCGAGCTCCTCGCAGAGGTTGCGCTGCTCGCGGCCGCCTACGAGCGCGCCCAACGAAAGAGGGAGGCTCCCCTTGCCCGCAGCGCTTGAGCGCGCCATGGCCGACTTGGTGTTCGGACCCGCGTTCGAACCGCACGACCAGGCAGCGGTCGAGGCCTGGCTCGCGCGCGCAGAGGTGGAGGCCGACGACCGGAAGGCCATCCTCGACGACGGAGTCGAGCGCTTGCTCGTCTATCGTGCGCTAGTGCGCGGCACGCTGCGCGAGGCTCTCGAGTGCGCGATCCCTCGCACCATGGCTCGGCTGGGACCCGTGTTCGACGAGTACTTCGACCGCTTCCTCCGCGAACGCGGACCCGAGAGCCGCTATCTTCGGCTGGTCACCCGCGAGTATCTCGACTTCGTGGAGCCGAGCTGGAAGAGTGACGCGCGCGTGCCTTCGTACATGAAAGACCTGGCCGAGCACGAGGCCGTCCAAATCGAGATCGCATCTCGCTCGGCGAGACCGGACGAGCAAGAGAGCGCCGAGCTCGACCTGGATCGCCCGGTGGCGTTCATCGAGGCGGCGCGCCTGATGCGCTACGGCCACGCGGTGCACCTCTTGCCAGACGACACGCTCGATCGCACGCCGCCAGAGGCCGGGCCGACCGCGCTCTTCGTGTATCGGAATCCGGAGCACGAGGTGCGCTACCTCGAGCTCAGCCCCCTCGCCGCGGACATCTTGGAGCGCCTGCTCGCCGGCCACGCCCTCGGGGCTGCGCTGCGGGGTGCGTCGGGGCGCACCGAAGGGCCCCTGGATCCGGACGTCCTCTCCGGCACGACTCAGCTGCTGTTCGATCTGGCCGAGCGCGGCGCGCTTCTCGGCGCCGCACCATCGGAGGGAGCACGATGACCGTTCGCGACCCGTTGAACATCGTCGGTCAGGTGATCGCCGAGAAATACCGCGTGGAACGCGCCGTCGGCGAGGGCGGCTTCGCCGTCGTCTATCGGGCGGAGCACACGATCTGGAAGAAGCCCGTCGCCATCAAGTTCTTCAGCGAACTCGCCACGGTGTCGGTCGACCAGCGCGACGAGATGCAACAAGCCTTCATCAACGAAGGCGCGCTCTTGACCGAGCTCTCGAGCCAGACCGCGGCCATCGTGCAGGCCCGCGACGTCGGCACCTACACCACACCCGATGGCCGGTGGATGCCGTACATGGTGCTCGAGTGGCTCGAGGGGCGCTCCCTCGAGGAGCTGCTCGTGAACGAATCCAAGGCGGGGCGTCCGTGGTTCTCGCTGGCGGAGGTGCTTCGCCTGCTCGGCCCGGTGGCGGCCGCGCTGGACGTTGCACACGGGCGAGGCATCGCCCACCGAGACGTGAAGCCGCCGAACATCTTCGTCCTCGGCGAGGACCCGCGTGCCGGATCGGTGACGGTGAAGATCTTGGACTTCGGCGTCGCCAAGATGATCACCGACAACACCCAGATGAAGGCGGCGCTCGCCAAAACCGGCTCGAGCATCACGTCGTTCACCCCGCAATACGGGGCTCCGGAACAGTTCAGTCGGAGCTACGGGGCCACGGGACCCTGGACGGACGTCTTCGCGCTGGCGCTGGTCGCGGTCGAGATGCTCGTGGGGAAACCGGCGCTCGATGGCGGCGATCTGGTGCAGCTGGCGTATTCCGCCGGAAACCCCCAGTCACGACCCACCCCGCGGACGCTCGGGGCAAACGTCTCGGACTCCGTCGAGGCCGTGCTCACGAAGGCGCTGGCGGTCCAACCCACGCAGCGCTTCTCCCGTGCCGGCGAGTTCTGGGCGGCGCTCGAAGCCGCGGCCCAGGGCGTCGAAGGAGCAGTGGCGCTCTCCGCCACCATGGCGATGCCCGATTCGCTGCGGGCGGCCATCACGCCCATACAACCGCCGAAGACCCAGCCCGCCCTCTCTCACGCGGGCAGCGCCATCACCACCGATCCCTCGATGCTCACTCCGCCGCCCTCGGCGGCTCCCGCCAAGAAGGCGCCGCTCGGCCTGGTCCTCGGCGAAGGTCGGCCTCGTGGTCGTGCTGGGTGTCGGCGGCGTGTTTGCGTTGAAGTCGAGAGCGGTGGCGACGCCTCGAGCTCGACCTCGACGGCTTCGCCCACGGGCACGCCGACGGCGGCCACCAGCGCCATCCCGCGAAAGCGGACACCTGCCCTGGGGCCATGTTCAAGATCGCCCAGGCCAGTTCTACCCGGTGCGGACGCCAAGGACGCCCCCGACAACCAAAGCCAGCGCACAACGTCTCGCTCGACGGCTTCTGCATGGATGCAACGGAAGTCACGGTGGCGGACTACCAGAAGTGTAGGCCGGCGCCTGCCGCCGCCTCAAGCCAGGGTGAACTACAAGGCGCTGAAGCCGGAAGAAGAGAAGGCGTTCCTGCCGCTCTGCAACATCGACGTCGATGGTCGCGAGATGCACCCCATGAATTGCATCTCGTGGCGCGACGCTGACACCTATTGCAGGAAGAACGACAAGCGGCTGCCCACGAGGCGGAATGGGAATACGCAACCCGGGGCCCCGATGGTCGCGATCTTCCCGTGGGCGACAAGCCGACGCCTCAGCACCTCAACGCCTGCGCGACTCCGAGTGTCTGGTGGTCAAAGAGGCGGGCGTCGGCGTGCTGGTCTTGTTCGAGAAAGAGAGCGACGGCTACTCGGGCTTTCCACCGGTCGGCAAGTTTCCGAAAGGGGACTCGCGCTTCTGACCCCAAAGACGTCGTGGGCAACGTCTGGGAATGGGTTTCCGACTTCGAGGGCAAGTACACGGACGAGCAGAAGAAGAACCCCGCTGGTCCCGGCGGTGAAGAAGATCATCCGCGGCGGCGCTTGGAACGGCGCCCGCGAAGAAGTGGCTCCACCCGAGCTTCCGCTTCGCTGCCGAGCCGGATCGCCGCCACCCGGCCATCGGCTTCCGCTGCGTGAGCCTCGGCGGCGCGGCCCGCGAGCACGTTCCGGCCACCGGGCTCGACCTGCCAGGTTCCCGGCCGCGAGCGCTGCCGCGAGTTTCCCGGCGCGTGCGCCCCATGTATCCTGCGACCAGATGGGCAGGAGCCCCCTCGACCATCCCCGCCTCGCGATCATCGAGAAGAAGCTCGGCGGGCGAGCTCGACGAAGCGCAGCACCTCCTGTCGCAGCTCGAGGAAAACTACTTCTTCCGTCTGCGCGACCACCCACACTCGCGTCGCGGCTGCTCTACTTGCGGGGAACGCTGGACGAAGCCGGCCTCGTCGAGCGTTTGAAACGACTTCCGTGAACGGGGCCGGAGTTCCCCGAGGCGGAAGCCTTGCTGAACCAAGCCCGCTCGGGCTCCCTGGCCCACGGGCGGACCTCGCCCGCCTCCACTGCGGAGCCGTCCACCGAAACAGCTGGACGAGCTCCCGCTTGGCGCGCGGACGCCGAGTGAAGCGCGTCGGCGGCTCATCAACCCCAGTATTCCCCGGGCCGGGCCGCGTCCCTTCACTGGTCGACGCCAGCGACGCTGACGAGCCCGAAGGCGAAGTCGAAACCGCTCCTCGCAGGCGCATCCCGGACCTCGTGCCGGGGCGTTCGCAACCCCCCCGGCTTCGGCGTGAGCGCCCGACGCGAACCGAGCCGTGTGGCCCCGACGTGCAGCAGCTCTCGCCGCCGCCGATGCCCGGTCCGGTCCCCGAAGCGGTGGCGGAAGATCCGAACGTATCGCGCTACGCCGCGCTCCCCGATCTCACCGAAGAAGTGCAGATCGTCCGACAGCGAGCGCCCGCCCCACGGCCGAGCGCGCCCGCTCCGGCGCGCACTCCGCCGCGCGCTCCTTTCCCGAGCGAATCGCTGATCGGAGCCGAAGAACCGCCTGCACGCGTCACCTCGAGCTTGTTCGACATCGCCACGCTCCTCGATCGCGGCGAGATCGCCGACGCGCTCCAGGCACTGGAAGCGCGGGGTGCACCCGAAGAGCCCGAGCACGCGCTGATGGCCGCGCGCGTCTACGCGCGAGCTGGCCGGAGCGCCGAGGCGCGCGAGCTGTGCCTCGGCTCGGGCGAGCGCCGCTGCTCGGCCCGCTGCTCCGCGCCGAGGCGTTATCGGTGAGCGCTCGATCTCGGAGAAGAAGGAGCTCGCTTTCGAGCAGAGCGACCGGGCCACGAAGAAGATCCGACGCAGCGCACGGTTCGCCTGACCTTCGCTTGGGCAGCGCTCCGGCGAGCGCGGCGCACGGCCGAACCGGATCTGGTGTCGCGGGCTTCCTTGGCGCTGCGCGAGCTCGTCGGGAGCGGCGGGCCCCATGAAGGGACTGTTGCTCGCGCTCCAGGCTGCGGTGGAAGCCACGCGGGAGACGCCGAGCGCGCGCTGCGCTTGGCCGAGCATTCGCTCGAGCTCGAGCCGAGCGCCGACGGGCACGCCGCCCTGGCCATGGCTGCCGCACGGTTGGGACGAGCCGACGAGGCCAAGCGCGCGAGTGTCTGGCTGCGCAAAGAGAGCCCCGTCGAGGCCAAGGCGCTGGAAGAGAGCTTGTCACGACATGGGGATAGCCTGTTCGATCTCCGGGCCAAGCCCGAGAGCATGTACGCTCCCGCCGGCAGCGCAGAGCTCGAAGCCTCCAGCGTTTGGGGACCGCTCGAGCACTCGGTGATCCACGGCGAGTGGGAGAGCGCGTGGAACACGTTCTCGCAACTCGCGCTGGACACAATCGCACAAATGTCCGCGACCGCACGACACGAGGCGCCGGCTCTCGCGGCCGTCGCCGCCAGCTTCCTCACGGTTGCTCCCGTGTCTCGCGAGCTCGCGCCGTTCGACCAAACGCCGTGGAGTCTCGAACGCTTGGAGGAGCTGCTCTCGCTCTTCGGACGCGCGAACCCGAAGCTCCACCTCGAGCATCCGTTCGTGGTGTTGCTCGGCGCCTACGTGGGCGAAACGCTCCGCCACTCCTTCGGCGCGCGCTGGGAGCCCGGCCTGGAGGCGAGCGGGCGCGCCACCGTCAGGGGCAGCGCAGGCACCTGGCAACCGCTCCACATGGTGGCGGACGTGCTCGCCCGGACCCGCAGGCTCGGCGCCGACACGCTGGTCGTCGACTTCGAAACGTCGGGCGCTCTCGCTCGCCCCCATTTGCCGGCGGTCACACCCATCTGCCCGTGGGACCCGGCCCCTTGGCCCTCGCCTTCGCGGCTCGGCCGCTACGCACTCGCCCTCGAGCACTCGGTCATCGCGCAGCTCTGCCGGCAACGTACCGGCCGCGCGTTGGACGGCACGCGGGCGAGCTTGCACGCCCTGGACGATCACCTGGATCGGATCGCGCCGCGCCGTGCGCCTCTTTCCGCCGATCCGACGTGGGCGCGCCGGATCGTGGTGCTCGCAGGCGCCTACCTCGGGGAAGTCATGCGCCGAGAGATCGGCGGAGCTTGGCTCAAAGCGGTTTCGAGACCCAGCGGCCCAGATAGCTACGTGCTCCGCTTCGGAAACGGAAGAGACGCGCTTCCGGTGCAGCACGTCCACGAACGCATCGCTCGCGGGGCCGTGCCTCTCCACGAATGGGCGAGCCGTTGGTTCGGCTGACGCGCATGCCGGGCTCGCCCAGAGCGGGGCGCTGAAGGCAACGGTGCAGCGGTGCCGACCTCGCGGAAGAGCCCACCGCTGCGCCGTCACGTGAGGCGCAGCGGGCTCGCCAAGCTCCTGGTGTGGGCGCTGCTGGCCGCGGGCGGAGTGTGGCTCGTCGCGAGCGCGCAACGCCCGGGTCGCGGGGTCGAGGCGCGCGACGGGGCAGCAACCGCGGACAGTCCCTCGGCGACGAAGCCGGTGAACGACGCGCCAGAGGCCCCGACCTCGAACGACGCCCAGGTGCTGGACGGCACGAGCGCAGGCTCGGACTCCTGCCCGCTCTTGCAGCGTTGCCTTCACGGCTGCTGCGCTGCGGACCAGCACTGCAACGTGTATCAGTGTTATCGACCGATCCCCTGCGGAAAGGGGCTTCGTGCCTGCCCGGAGGAAACCCATTGCGACGACTACGTGCAGGGCCGAGCGGAGTGCGCGCGGATGGGAGGAAGCGCTCGCGAGCGCAACGCGGAGTACTGCGAGCGCATGGAAGCCGGCCTGCGTTTCGTGCGAGAACGAGGCAGCGATTGGCGCGGCGCGACAGGCGCTTGCCTGCCCATCCTCGCCCCCCATCGCCTGCGCGGTCGCTGGTATCGAGCGCTCGGAACTAGCGCGCTCGACCGGGACCGCTGAGGCCCAGCCGAGCGCGTGGCGGCGGCGAAATCGTCAACCCTGGCAGCACGCGCCGCAGGTCGACGGGTAGCAGTACTGGTTTTTGCAGCACGACTGGCCCGCGCCGCAGCTGAGGTTGCCGCACTTGGTTCCGCCGTCGAGGCTCACGCCACCGTCCGTCGGACCAGCGTCGAGCTTCACGCAGCAATTCGTGCAGGTGGTGGCGTAGCAGTACTTCACCGGACCGCTCTCGCAGCAGGTCTGGTTCGGACCGCACTTCTGCAATCCGCACGTGGTCCCGCCGTCCGAAACGCCGCCGTCCGGCGTCGTGCTCGGGCAGCAAGCCGAGCAGCTCTTCGGGTAACAGTAATTGAGCCCGGGGCAGCACGCTTGGTTCGCGCCGCAGGTCATCGTTCCGCACGCCGTGCCGCCATCGGTCGGAGTGCCACCCGTCCCGCCGCCGCCATCCGTCGAGCTGCCACCGGTGCCGCCGGCGGCCGTGCCACCGCTGCCGCTGGCGCCGCCCGCCGCGGTTCCGCCGCTCCCGCTCGCGCCTCCGCTCGCCCCGCCCGCACCGCTTCCGCCCGCGATGCCGCCCGAACCACTCGTGCCACCGGCGCCGCCGCCGCTCGAACCACCTGCGTTCGTGCCGCCGGAGCTCGTCCCACCGCTCCCACTCGAAGCGCCCGTACCGGCGTCCTTGCCTCCCGTCGAACTACCACCCGTCCCATTCGAGCCGGAGTCCGAATCCGAGCCACAAGCCACGGCGACGTAGCAGGCCCCCACGAGCACACCGAGCAGCACGATCGAACGACGCATCCCGCACCTCCAGCAACCAGGATAGCCGACCTCGCTCAGCCGACCAAACATGCGGGCAGCTCACGGGTGAATGTGGACGAGCGTCCCTTCGCGCAGACTCATGGCTCCGTGCCAACCCTGCGGCACCGGCGGGTCCGTCCAGTGGAACAGCCAGCGCGCATCCAGCGGAGCGAGGTTCACACAGCCGTGGCTCTTCGGCCGTCCGAAGGAGTCGTGCCAGTACGCAGCGTGGAACGCATACCCTTCCTGGAAATACTGGACCCACGGCACGTCGCGCAGATCGAACTCATCCCCGATCTCGTCGCCGCTCATGGTGGCCGTGACGTGCTTCGTGTGGATCAGGAACTGCCCGCGTACGGTCGAGTGGGTCTCTTTCGGATCCCCGAGCCCGTCGGCGCCCGTCGACACCAGGGTGACGTAGACCGGCTTCTGCCCCTCGTAGGCCACCAGCGTCTGCTTCAAGATCGAGACGTCGAGCCAGGTGCGCCCGTCCGTGGCCCAGCCGGGCCGATTGCGCATCGGCTCGACGCGCACGAGTTGCTCGTCCCGGAGCCACTCGCCGCTCCGGGTTTGCGCGTAGCGTACGCCACCGCGCTGCACGCGCAGGGCGGTCACGGCGAGCGCCTCACGAAACGCCAGGGGACGCACGGGCTTGAGCCCGCTGCTCCGCGGGTCGCCCGAATAGAGCTGTGCCCCCTGGCTCATCACGAAGACCACCGGCAGAGTGGTTTCTCCATCCAACGCGAGTCCATGAAAGCTGCTCGGGACCACGCGACGCATGCGGTCGAGCGGCACCACGTCGAGGTCGACCGTGAGCCCGAACTTCCGGCCTTCGTGCTCGAAGAAATCGAGAAACGCGAAGCCGCTCTTCGGCACTGCGCGCCCGACGTACAGGCTACGCGAAGAGTGGCGCACGCCGTTCCAGGTCATCACCTGGCGCCCGCCAGTGATCATGTCCGGGATGGCCTCGAACGGCACTTCGTTCCAGCCCGGGTCGAGCGTCTTTCTGAAGTGGTAGCCGAGATCCTGCTCCACCTGCGCCTGCTCTTTCGGGCTCGGCACCTTGGTGTAGAACGGCGGCGACGGGAACGCGCTCATGCCGTAGACGTAGGGCAGGCCCGTGTTGCGGTCCGGGCGTCGCGCCGACGCGGTGACGAGGGGGTGCGTCACGTCCAAGGTGGCGTTCTTTCCGACGCAGACGAAGCCCTGGGGCGCGATGCGATACCAGCCTCCCGAGCAGCCCTGGTTCCCCACCGCACTCGGCGAACGCTTCACGATGGCGCCGCCGCGGAGGTAGCCGATCTTCTTCGCGCGCCAGCTCGGCTGGCCGTACACGTAGGTCTCTTTCGCGGTCGCCGCGAGGGCGAGCTCCGCGTCCACCTTCGAATCGTCGGCAGGCCCGCTGTCGGCCGCGGGCGCTTCTTCTTCGTCGTCGCCCGGGGCGAGCACGTCGCCGGTCTTGAAGCTCGCAGTTTGGGTCTCGCCGCGGTCCTTTTCGAGCTGCGCCAGCTCCTCCGCGCTCGGCTCCGGCCACTTGCCGCTCTCGGGCGGCGCAGCGCTCTTCGGGATGCGTCCGCTCGCGAGCTTCATGAAGCGCGCAGCGCGGGGCATTTGGCGCCCCAAGCGATGCGCCCCGCCCAGACCACCGTCCACCAGGCAACTCGCGAAAGAGAGCCCGAGCAGGGCCACTAGGCTCGTGGCGAGTCGGGAACCGAAAGACATGGGCTCGGCCCGTCGGTAGCGGAGAGCCCCGGGTTTGGCCCAATTTCGGGCAGCTCGGCCCAATCTACGGCAGGTTCGCCGCCACGTAGCTCGCCATGAACCCGAGTCGATCGCTCTCGGGCGCGTGGATGCGGTTCCCGCCCCAGGCGTAGGAGACGAAGCCGGCGAGGCCCAAGTTCTTCAAAGCGTTCGAGCGTGCGGTGATGGCGTTGTTCCAGCCCGCAGCGGAGACACCGGCCCGCCCGAAGGAGACCGTGCACACGTTGGCCTTGCACGCTTCGTCGGGATCGCACTGGCTCGTCTGCGTGCACGCCTTGTTGCTCGAGGCCTTGGTATTGGCGAAGTTCTCGAAGATGTAGAGGCGGTTCTTCGCCACACCCAGGTTCCCGTAGGCGGTGATGGATGCCTGGTATTGGGCCTGGCACCAGGCGACGGAGTTGCCGTTCGCATTGATCTCCTTGCCCGTGAGGTACACCTCCGCGCCTACGAACCCGTGCGCCGCCAGGGCTTGCCAATCTGCGGCGTGGGCGCCCGGCTTGTCGAACGGGGCTGCCACGATGGGCGTCTTGCCGTGGGTGACGTGGAGCTCCTTGGCGAGATCGACCACGAACTTCCGATAGGCCGCGTCGCTCGGCCAGGCGCCGGCGCTGATTTCGTTCAGCACGAAAAACTCGGGCACTCCACAGGGGAACGTCTGCTGTGCCGCGGCCAGGATGGCGTTCGCGCGAGCCGCGGCGCCGGCCTGCCAGTTCGCGTTCATGTCGTCGACGTACACCGCGAGGAAGTTCCCCGCCGCCCACAC
>JAXLYN010000052.1:0-63289 GCA_046351435.1 Polyangiaceae bacterium | reverse complement strand
GGTAGGCGTCGTCGAACGTGACGAGCGCGGGTCGTTCCGGGAGCGGGCGTCCGTGGGTCACGTGATCGGCGAGCTCACTTACGCCGATGGGCGTGAAGTGCCGCGCCAGCACCTCCATCTGCTCGTCCAGCTCGGCGGGCGTCGCGTCGATGACTCCCCGATCGAAGGGCTGACTCGCCGGCGACGGGTGGACGCGGTGGTAGTTCAGCGCCGGCATCCAGAGCGGAGGCGCACGCAGTCCGAGTTCCAATGTGCCCGACGCATCCAACCAATGAGCCGCGTGCCGGCGCCACATCGCCAGAACCGATTAGCAATACGCGTGCCTCAGGCCGCGGGTGGATCGTGCTTTGCATGAACTCCAAGTGCCCCATGAACCACTCCGTCGACGAAAGTGCCAGCGGCATCGTTCTGCATCTCAGCGGCGAGCTCGACGCACTCACGGTCGATGAGTTGCGCCCAACGCTGGACGAGCTCGCAGGACGCGGCGATCGGCCCATCGTCGTGGACCTGTCGGGGCTCCGGCTCATCGACAGCTCGGGTGTGGGCGCTCTCGTGTCCCTGTACAAGCGCGTACGTGAAAGTGGGGGCCACGTGGAGTTCGCAGGCGTGCGCGAACAGCCGCTCGCGATTTTCAAGCTCCTGCGGCTCGACCTGGTGTTCGGGCTCTGACGCAAAACGGACGCGAGACGTGGCTTCGGGCGAAGGGGTTTCGCGTGGGCAGCGGTCAACGCGCGAGCCACGCGGCGCGTGCGTCGCGCAGCCGTTGCTCGATGGTGAAGCGTAGGCGCGGCCGTTGCACGCGCGCCCAAACGAGCGATCGGGTGTCCGTCGCCAAGCTCCGCTTGTAGCGCGAGCTGCCCGCCAAGAACTCGTAGCTCACGCGGCCTTCGGCGGCGGCGCGCCGGATGGCCGCCGCATGGCACACGAAGCCTGGCTTGGCGCGTGGGTCCTCCGAGCGCACGAACCCGCTCTGGTAGTAGAGGACGCGGCCGTTCCACACGAAGTCGTAGAGGCAACCGACGGTCTTCCCGCCGCCACGCAGCCGGAGCAGAGAGACCTCGCCCGCGGGCCAACGCGCTTCGACGAGGCGAGAGTGAAAGCCCGAGAACCACGGATCGGCGAAGGCCCCGGGCGCTCCCCGTGCGCGCCAATCGGCCTGATGGAGCTCGACGAGCTCAGCGAAGATTTCCAGGGCGTGCTCGCGACTCGTCGCCACTTCGACCTCGAGCTCACCGTAGGCGCGCTCTGCACGGCGAAGCTCGGCTCGCGTGTTCTTGCCGAGGAGCGCGGGATAGCCGGCGGGTGCGCCCCGCACCTTGGACAGGTCCACGTAGGGAGCGGGCACTTCCCGTTCGACGAGCACCGTCGCGCGGGCGAGCCGCTGTCCGAGCGCGTCGCCTGGGAACGCCGCCGTGTCCAGCGCCGGTAGGAACAGCTCGTCCCATCCGTCGGGTAGGAGCTCGACGAAGCTCTCGAGCTCGAGCCGTGCGTCTTCGGTACGAACCACGGAGTTGTCTTCCAGCGTGATTTCGTCGTAGCGCGGGTCGCCGGTGACGTTGAGGAACGCCGCGTGGCTCGGCAGGATCCGATGCCGAAAGAGCTGGCGTCGCGCGAGGAAGAACGCAGCGACGGCCACGCCGTTCCGTTCCACGAGACACAGGCGGGGCTGGTCGCGTGGCGGGATCGAGTCGAGGAACAGCTCGACGAAGGCTGGGCTCAGGAAGTAGGAGGTCCGCGCGCGCTCGGCCACTTTGCGATAGGCCTCGCGGGCGCGCGGCGACGCCGCTTCGAGCTCGCGGAGCGTCAGTCGAGCCAAGGCGCCTATCCTTCGGCGCGCGCGCCTACCGCTGGGGTCTCGAACAAGAGCCAGTCTTCGTGCCAGAGCAGAGCGCAGGCTCGGTCACAAGGTCCCTTGCGGCCGACGGACGCGCCCTTGCACGCGACGCCTTGCAAGATGAAGAGCGGCCGTCGCGTGGGGACCCAAGCGTCGTACTCGAAGACGCGGTCGATGCGCGCCAGCGCGTGGAAGCGCTTGTCGGCGAATTCGGACATCTCCGGCAAGAAGCTGACGCCATCGCGCCGGCCGCGGAGGTCGAGGCCGGCCTGGATTTCCTCGAGACTCCGCACCCGCACGTGGGCGAGGACCGAGGCCTTGGGCGGTTCGCGCCGCGGCGGCTCAGCCGGCTCCAACCACTCGTCGCGGTACCAGAGCGGGCAGTGGCGGCCGCACCCGCGCGGCGTCTCACCGTCCCCCGCGCACGTCACACCCTGGAGCAGCACCGTGCGCGCCACCGGTCGGAAGCGCCCGTGGTCGTCTCGGATGCGCCGCACGTGGGCTTCCACCCGAAACACGCCGCCGGCGGTGTCCCGTTGCACCGGTACGAACTCGAGTCCGCGCATTCGACCGTCCGAGCCCAGTGTCTTTTCTATGGCTTCGGCGTCGAGCACGCGAACCCAGGTTCCCGGCGGGTACTTGGAAGCTTCGCCGAGGCTGCCATCCGCGTGGGGGGCAACCCGCGCCAGGCGTGTGAGCCCGCTCCGGATGCCGAGACCGCGGTCCACGCGGCCGCGGACCCGCTCGCCGAGCGAATGGTCGCCGACGATGTCGGGCTTCTGGCAGCCGGACCACAGCACTCGCTTCGGGTCGCGGAGGTTTCGGGGTAGGCGCGGCTTGACCTGCTCGCGGAGCGCCCACGTGCCCAGGCCGCGCAGCGATCGGCGGTAGATCAGCACCGAAACCTGCTCCGAGTAGAGCTCGGTCCACTTGCGCTTCCACTCGTCGTCGCGACCGACGAAGTCGAAGCGCACGAGTCCGCGGCGCTCGGCGTCCGCTGCGGCCTTCCAGATCAGGAGCTGCCCGGGACTCAGGTTGGAGAGCGCCGGGTCGTAGCCGAGCTTCAAGGCGTATTGAGTCGTGTCGTCTTCGACCGAGAACAACATGGCGACGCGACGCCCGTCGATGCGCAAGAATGCCAGCGAAGCGCGTCCGCGCGGCCCCATCAGCCGCGCGAGGCTCGCGTAGAGGTGCGCGGCGCGCACATCGCGGTCGATGCTCGTCCCAGCGCCGCCCTTCCACGCCATGGCTTCGATGGCGAGGGCTTGCGACAGATCCGAGCGCGTCACGTGACAGAGTCGCTCGAACTCCACCTTCCCGGCCTTGCGCTCGACTCGCTTGAGGTTGGTCAAGAACTTGGGCGAGAGCCGTGACTCGAAGCCGGGGAGCTCGATGTAGAGGTGGCGTGCCCCCGCGCGAACCACGGCGGGGCAGCCGCTGTCTTTCGCCAAGCTCGGAAGCTCCGTCGCGAGGACCGAGCCCTTGGGTACGTTCTTCAGCAGGAGCACGTCCCAGCGACGGTCTTTCCGCAGCGCGCTCCACGTCGACTCGAGAGCGCCGCGCGCACCCCAGAAATCGAAGCTCGGCGTGTGGTCGGTGCGGAGGGCTTCCAGCGTGTGTCCCTCCAGTCGGAGGGGCAGCGCACCGACGAGCGCGTCGTCCCGGAATGCTTCGGCGACGAGCAGCTCGCCGTCACCGGCCAGCGGCGCGCTCAGCGCGAAGAACTCCGGCGATAGAAACGGCGGAGCGTGGGCCGACAGATCGTGCCACTTCTGCCAATCGGGGCTCGATCGCACTTCGGAGAGCGGCCGCACGCGCGCAACGATGGAGGGTTCCGTCGACGGGGACATGGCACGTGGGTGGAAGCAAGTCTCGGACCCCCGCACAGTGCGGGATTTGGCGCCGAATCGCGCGGAACCTGCGCTCGGCGCGAGGCGCGTCGGCAGCCAGCGCGCGGCGCTGGCGAAGGCCAGCGGGTTCAGCCAGAATTCACGGACATGGTCCGAGTGATGCGAGCCCCGGGTGCGCTCATCGCCTCGGCCGTGCTTCACGTCGCGCTGCTCGGGCTCGGGGCGTTCCTGCTCCACGCATCCCTACGCTCGCGCCCGGGAGCTCCGCCTGCGCCTCCGACCCTCGAAGTCCAAGTCGAGACCCACGACCTGACGTTGCCGTCGTTCTCGGGCGCAGGCGTCGTTGGGGCGCCAGATCCCGACGCCGTGCCGCGCGAGCAGCCGGCGGAGAACACGCTCGGCGGCGAGCGCGAGCCTCGACCCGAGATCGAAGATCCGGGGAAGGCCGGAACCCGATTCGCCAACGAGCGCGCGCTCAACCTCGCTGACAGCGTGGATGGCCTGAGCTTGGACCGCGATCCGATGAACCGCCTCGATCGGAGCCAGGTCCAGCGCCTGCGCACCGGCGCGCTCCGCGAGAGCCTGGACGACCGGCGCGCGACGCCGAACCCGATGGAGCTCTCTTTCGTCGCGTCCGGTAGCGGAAAACTCGCGCTCCGGCGACCGCCGGCCGAGCGCGACCCGTCGCGCGGGACGAGCCAAGGAGGCGTCGCCTCGGACTTGGGCGGCGAGCTCGGAGGTCCGGCGTTAGATGAGGGCAAGGGGCGCGAGTCCCCGTCGGGTGCAGCAGAGACGGGCGGCGCCAAAGACGTCGGCGCGCTCGGGAGCATGAACGGCGCACCCGAAAGGACTACCGACGGAGCGCCTCGGTGATGTTGGCGCGGCCCATGGTACCCGCCGCCCGCCCAGCCGTTCCCGCGCGCGACAAGGGGCGACCCAACGACAACGTGGACAGCTCGCAAGACGTCGCGAACGCAGTGTCGTCGCTCATCCACGCGAGCTCCGCCGGCGGCCGACTGGGGACGGGCCCGGGCGGCGACGACGGCGCGGGCCGCCCGGCGAGCGGCGGCATTGCGGGCGCCGGATCGCGCTCGGCTCCTTCGGGGACAGGTCCCGGCGCGCTCCTCGACGTGGGAGCCGACTCCGGTGTGCTCGGCTACTTCCGCGGCATCGAGCGCAAGGTCGAGCCGTACTGGCGGGATGCGTTCCCGCGCTGGGCCATCGCCGAAGGCCGCGGTGGTCTCGTCACGGTGACGATGGTGATCAAGAAGGACGGAAGCCTCGCGTCGGTGACGGTGACGCGCTCGAGCGGCATCCCCGAGTTCGATCGCAACGTGGTCGCCGCCGTCCGCCAGGCTGCGCCGTTCGGTCCGCTCCCGCCGAAGCTCGGGGCCGGCCCGCAGCCGCTGCGCATGACGTTCGACGCGACGAACCCCGCCGTGGGCCGCGATGGCCCAGGAAAGGGCCGGCGCGGAGGGGTTGACCAGCGCGCCTCGGCCCGACATAGTCCCGCTCCCTCAGCCGAAGTAGCTCAGCTGGTTAGAGCACGCGCTTCATAAGCGTGGGGTCGTCGGTTCAAGTCCGACCTTCGGCACTGCAAGTGGGCCCTCGCCGCGAGCGGCTCACTTGTCCGCGACTTGGCAGTGATTCGCGACGCACTTTGCGATCTTGTTGGCGGGGTACTGCGGCATGCAGGCGGGGCAGCCCACCGGGCTCGACGGGCAGACTGCCTGGTGCAAGGCGTCGCCGCTCTTCTTGGCGACGGCGATGAGCTCGCTCTCACTCGAACCGCAGCTCTCGCAACAGGTGAGGCCCATGCGGAGCGTGCAGTCGTCGTCGATGCTGCACATCGAGAGCGCGTCGACCTTGCGCACGTCGAAGCCTTCGCAGCTTCCCGCCTTGCAGGTTGCGCCGAGGTTCGGGTTCGGCATCGTCGCGCAGTCGCAGACGGGGCCCTGGCACGAGCACTGGGCCGTGTACGCCTGGTTCACGGCCTGGAAGTCCGTGAGCTCGGGCATGCCGCACAGGCAGCAGTCTTGAGTCACCAGCGCGCAATCGGTGGGCTCGCTGCACTTCTTGGCTTCGGGACCGCAGGTCGCGGCGCCACCGGTTCCGCCGGCACCGCCCCCTCCCACGCCCGCACCTCCGCCGGAGCCCGACGTTCCGCCGCCGCTGCCGCCGCTGCCCGAGCTGCCGCCGGCTCCACCACCGCCCGAAGCGCCCCCGGTGCCGTCTTCCGTGGAGCTGCCGCCGCAGCCGGCGAGGAGCGTGATCAGGGAGAGCGACGCGACGAGCGAGAGAGTGCGCATGCGGTTGGGGTGAGCAACCCGCGTGCCAGCGAAACGACGGGGTTTTGGGCCTGCCGAGTCGCGCCATCGGCTCAGCGTGTGCCAATGCGCGACTTCGGTCGCAGGGGCGAGCGGAGCTCGCGCTCAGGTCCCCTGGCACGCCGACGAGGCACAGCTTCCGCGGAGGCGGAAGCGTTCGATGTGCCAGCCGAAGCGCTTGAACGCGGCGAAGTTGATCGTGAAGTAGCCGAGGTGTCCGGAGCCCACGCCCCAGTTGTTCTGGAGGATGAAGAACGACTTGTAGGGGTCGGGGTTTTCGACCGGTCCACGCACGTAGAAGCCCACGATGTTCAGCGCGTGGCCGCCCTCGGCCCGATACAAGCCGAGCCCGCAGGCATCGAGTTCGGGCGGCAGATACCAGCTCATCTCGCCCTGGAGCAGCGAGAGGGGCACGACGCTCGGGAGTCGCGGCGTGAGAGCGCCCGCGAACGAGAACTTGACGGGCACGCCGCGCCGAAGCTCGCCCATCACCGTTTGGATCGCGGCGTCGCGGTTCGAAAAGTCGAGCGCTTCGTAGGCAGACGGCTGGTACGACCGAGGGAGCGACCAGGAGCCCTGGCTGAGTGGGTCGAGGCCGAGGTCGTGGGTCCGTCGCTGCTCGGAGTACGACCGGTAGGCGCCGATGGGCGGTGTGCCTCGGGCAGCGCAGAATCCGGAGCGCCAGAAGCCCGCGAAGAAGTCGACCCCGGGCGTGCCGGTGGTGAGGCAATGACCGGCGGCCGTGACTCCGGAGCGGTGGATCCAGTCGTCGCCCGCGGACCACTCTTCGTGCGCTGGCCAATAGGCATCGGGGATGAGCGGGAACGTGACGGCGTCTTCGATGGGCATCGGCGTCGTCGCTGGCAGGCCACCGTCGTCCGAGTCATTCCGCGTGTGGACTCGGGTAAAGAGCATGGATAGGTAACCGCCGACGCTGTACGCCGTGCGCGGCTCGGGGATCGCGATGGCTGCGCCGTCGACGATGGCGAAGCGACGGGGCGCGACGTCGTCGGCGTAGCGGTTCAAGACGGCCTCGCGGTGTTGGATGTCGGCGTGGGTCGAGCACGTTCCCCAAATGTTGAGCTTGTCCACTTGGTACGGCGTGAGAATGTCGTGCAGGCTCAGGCGATCGAGGTAGCCGGGAGCCGAGGGGAACGACTCCGGGAAGATGGGATCTGCCTGCGTGGGGCAGGCCGAGGCGCTCGACGCGCCGTCGCACGTGGTGATGGTGCCCACGACCTCGGTCGAGTCTTCGCTCAGCGCGCACGCTGGCGGCGCGTTGGGAGGCGGTGGCGGCGGAGGAGGAGGCGCCTGGGGGGCGAGAGCGTTGATGCGTTGCTCCTCCGGGCTCGGCATCGACACCATGCGCCCAATCGGGCTCGGCGGGGCCTGCGGTACGAGGAACGATCGGTCGAGGTGCTCGAGCGAAACCCGCGCGAATGCCGAGGTGTACGCGACGGGGAGTTGGAGGTTGCTGGCGGGCACGTCAGGCAGCTTGTTCTGGTGGAGCGGCAGCGAGCCGTTGCTGGCGACGTACGCCATCGCGGGGCTGGGGAACCAGGCTGCTGGGGCGAGCTCGACGTGGGTCGCAGGGTCCCAGGCCTCCGGCGCCACGCCGGAGAGCGGCTGGAGCTGGACTCCCGCGCCCGGGTAGAGCAGGTGCCAGCGCTGGAAGTAGATCACGTCGATCTGATCGCGCGCGTCGAGTACGCGCGGCACGCCACGGTTGTCGAGCACTTCGCTCTGGTAGGTCGGCTCCGTCGCGATGGGCGGCGCGCGCAGCACCTTGTGGATCGAGAGCGGCGCGTCCATGAAGCTCGCGTCCCACGGCGCGCCACCGGTTTGGAACGCCTTGCGGCCTGGGTTCGAGCTCTCCGCGGCGGCCAGGTATGGGCGCGCGACTCCGCGCCCGGTGAGATTCACGCCCCAGTTGTTCGGGATCTCGCTGCCGCCCAAGAGCTCGTGGGTGAGGGTCGGGCCGTCGAAGGCCGACGACTGCCGCAGGCGCAAGGTCTCCCGCTCGCGGTCTTCTTCGACCTCGATGAAGCCCACGACGAACCCACCGCGCTTCACCGCGAACTGAAGGGCAGGATAGGCGGAGTAGGGGTGTCCGGGCCCGGGCACCGTGAGAAGTTGCGGCGCGCTCGACCAGAGCGTCGGGTCGAGGCGCCCCGGGAGCCAGTGAGAGAAGGGCACGCCGATCTCGATGGGCGCCGGGCGCCACGCGAAGGCGGCCGGACTCCCATCCACGATGAGATCCGCGGTGACGAGCCACATGGGGAGCGGCCGGAGCGTGGGGTTCGTCTCGAGCCAGCTCTTGCTCAACCGATAGTCGACCACGATTCGCTTCGCGGCGTAGTCGTAGGTGTACGTGGGGTCGAGCGCCGTGGAGTAGCCGGAGAAGCCACCGACGAAGTTGACCTTCACCTTCACGTCCTTCGAGTCGACGTAGGCGTAGTCGAAGACGATGCGCAGCCAGCCCGGCTGCATCAGGCGAACGTGGCTGATCTTGAGCTTCGGCGAGATGGCCGGAGGGCCCGGCAGCTCGGCCTCGGTCTCGCGAGGCGGATCGGCTGGGGCGCCGCAACCGAGCGCCAGCACGGCCACGAAGGCGGAGGAGAAAAGGCCAGTCGAGCGAGAACGGATCTTCACTGGGCACCTCGTCGCCCGCGTGCGGGCAGGTTCGCATCCGAGCCTTCCGCCGGCGAAGGGTCAATGCGTAATAGTGGAGCGGCTCAGGCCCGACGCCGACGCCGTCGGAGCGAGACGGCCGCGAGCGGAGCGAGCAAAACGAGGGCAAGCTCGCCTCGCGGGCCGGCCCCGGGCATGCCGCAAGTGCACCCGCCGGCGGCCGACAGCGACTTCGTCGGGTTCTTGGCGGGGCCGTCGTCGAGGGCGCACTTGCCCTCCGCGTCGAGCTCCCTCGGGCCCTTGCCGCCTACGAGCTTGCCCTGCTCGAGGGGCGTCGCGTAGTTGCCGGTGTTGCGGTTGTCGTGGCGGAAGCTCTCCCACTGGATCACGCCGTCGGTCTTGCCCGCCGTCTTCCAAGCGTACAGATAGCCCGAGCGGCTGTTCACGACTACCTCGAGGCCGTCGTCGCCGTTGATGTCTCCCACGGCGGTGGTGGCGATGATCCAATTGCCCGTGAACTTGGGCCAGCCTTCGGCCTCGACGCCGCACGAGTCGACGGCGTGGACGAAGTAGCCGGCGCTGCCGGTGATCACCTCGGGGTAGCCGTCTCCCGAGAGGTCGGCGATGGCCTGGCTGTTGAAGAACGTGAAGTCCTCGAGCACGACCGGGCTCCCTGGCATCATGCGGCCCGTCTTGCCGCTCCACATCGCGAGCAGGTGCTGAGCCGGATCGTTCGAGGGCTGACTCGAGAGCAGGTTCTGCGCCATGCTGAGCGACGCACCGCTCGCGATGACGTCGAGCGTTCCGTCTTGATCCAGATCACCGAGCGAGGGCTGGGCGAAGAGCGGGAACATCGTGTCGGGCTGATGGGCTTGCGAACCGGGGCCGAAGATGCTGGTGGGCGCGATGCCGCGCTCGGTGTCGCCGGTCTCCGGATCGACCCGCACCGGCAGGGCATTGGTCGGGGTCGAAGAGAGCAGGTTTTGGGTGCCAGGATCCGCGGGCAAGATGTAGGGCGCGCTGGCGTTGCCGTGCATCACGCCTTCCGGTTTGCCGTCTCCGTCGAAGTCGCCCGCCAGGGGCGAGTTGCCGACGCCCTCGGCGATGAGCGGGAACAGGTTGAAGCTCACCGTGGCCACGGGCCAGTGCGGGAGCCAGGGTGTTGCGCCCGCTTTCGTGCCGCGGCCGTCGATCAGGTAGAACGCGCCGGCGTAGCCTGCCTTGCCGAGCTTCTCGTTGGAGCCGACCAACACGTCCGGTCGCTGGTCGCCGTTGAAGTCGGCCAGCGCGGCGGAGGTGAAGATGCGGTTGTATTCGCCGCTGCCGTCGCCGCCTTCGAAGTGCACCGCGACCGGCCAGCCGTCGAGCTGCGTGCCGTCGAGCTTGAAGACGTAGACCTTGCCGTCGAAGGCCGGCTGGATGATCTCGTACTTCCCGTCGCCGTCCATGTCCTCGATGGCGGGGCTGCCGAACGCGCCGCGCGCGCCGCGCGTCATCGTGTCCGTGCAGGGCTTGTCCGTGGGCTTCGGCGCGCCGAGCGGACACGAGGGAACGTCGGGTAGACGCTGGGGCCAACCCGAGAGCAGCGTGCCGTCGTTCTTCACTGCGTACACCGTGCCCGAGTACGTCGAGAAAACGATGTCGAGCTTCTTGTCCCCGTCGAGGTCGGCGATGGCCGGGGTCGGGCTGATGGCTTCGCCGCCCGAGGCTTTGTCCACCAAGCTGTCGGGGCTCGAATAGCCGGGGGCCGCCAAGTAGCTGGGCGCCACGTCCGGGTTCAGTCCGTCCGCGGGTTTGGTCTTGAAGGGGAAGCCCGTCACGTAGGCCGGTTTTCCGCTAGCGAGGCTCAGCACGTGCAACCGGCCATCGGTCGTGCCGACGACGATGTCCCGCACGCCGTCGCCGTCGATGTCCGCGAGCTTGGGGCTCGACTCCCCGGAGGACCCGAGGAAGAAGGGGAAGCCATCGAGCAGGTCCGGATCCTCGTGCACCGAATAGGCGCGGCGGAGCTCACCGGGGACGTCGCCGACGTCTCCGCCGTAGTGCGCGATGGCGCGCACGCGCACCGTGATGGTCCGATCGTTTTCACCATGAGGGCTGTCGACGTCACGCTCGTGGCTCACGTCGATCTCGCGCACGTCCAGCGTCGCGAGCGGGGTGCCGTCGCCGCCGAGCGTCGGCACTTCACTGCTCTTGATGTTCTCGAGCTTCTTGATGACCGTGAACTGACTGTCGAGGGGCTGTACTCCCGGCGCCCATTCCACGAACACGCTGTAGAGCGGGGCGCGCCGCGCGCGCACGGTGCCCATGATGGGGACGGCCTGCGTCAGCTGGTCCTTGTACAGGGTGTCGAACCAGTACGGTTTCACGATGTCGACGTCGGGGGGGAGCTTGCCTGCCTTCACCCATTCGACGGCGGTGTTGGCGTTCACGCGGCCGTAGCCGAAGCGCTGGTCGAACCCCTCTTGGGACCAATAGAAGCCCGAACCCGGCTTCTGGGAGGCCTCGATGTCGATGTCGTCGGCCGTCATCGTGAAGATTTGCAGGACCTCTCCGGCGGACAGCGGCGGATCGAGCTTCGCCTGGAGCGCCATCGAGTAGACGAGCCCCGACAGGCCCGAGAGGCGCCCCGTCGCCTCGCTCGAGCAGCCGGTGCCCGAGGCCGAGAGGAAGTTCTGCGCGCCGAAGTTCGTGCAGTTGTTGAACGAGAGGAAGCTCTTCGCCGTCGTGCTCTGCTCGTCTCCACCGAGCATGGTGATGGCGTGCACGGGCATGGTGTGGTTCGCCGTAGCTGGCACGTTGTGATGCCGGCTGTTCTCGTCCGCCATGCTGGCGACCACCACCGTCCCCTTCGACCAGGCGTAGTCGAGGGCGGACTGGGCGAAGCTCGACATGCTGATGGTACCGAGCGCCTCCTGAATCACCTTGGCGCCGTTGTCGGTGGCGTAGATGGCCGCCTTGGCGAAGTCCTGACCGTCGGCGATGAAGCTGTCGCCGACCCGCAGCGGAACGAAGCGGCATTTCGGGCAGATCCCCGCGTCCCCGATGCCGTTGTTGGTCGCCGCCGACGAGTCGGTGGCCTCGCCGGTGCCGTGCCCGTAGCGCGTGTCGTCGTACGGGTCGTTGTCGTTCTTCATGAAGTCCCAACCCGAGATGTCGTCGACGTAGCCGTTGGCGTCGTCGTCGATCTGGTCGCTGAAGTTCAGGATCAGGTCGCCTGCGTCCAAGATGCCGTTCTGGTTCTTGTCGCCCTTGGGGTGCGTCGCGTCCGCTGCCGGCGCGAGAGTCGGGTGGTCTTTGTAATCGCCGACGGTGACGATGCCGTCGCCGTTGCAGTCGAAGAGCTTCTCCGAGGGCTTGGTCGGGTCGAGGGGCGCGCACGGCGAGTTGTCGGCGTGGAGAGGCGGGTGGGTCGCGAGCTCACCCAGGTTCAGGTAGGCCTTCTCGGCGAGGTCGTCGTCGTCCCACTTGATGCCGGAGTCCAAGACCGCGATGAGCACTCGGTCGTCGCCGATGGTGTGGCGCCACGCCAGGTCGACGCTCATGCCCGACGCCGTCTCGCCCGGGTTCAGCTGCGGAACGAAGGCGCCCGGCGATCGCTCGGGGATGAAGGAGTAGAACTGCCACTGGCCGCTCCGGCGTTCACTGGCCTTCGAGCTCGCTTTGTAGCCATAGCCCGGATCGCTGGGCCAGTTGGCCGGGTCCTTCATGTCGTCGGCGGTGAGGTTCGGCGCCGGAGGCCACGCTGCGCGGCTCACCGAGGGCGAAAGCAGGAGCCCGGCGGCCGCGCCGGACCAGAGCACGAGACCCAAGGAACGGGATCGAAAGGACGGAGAGCGGTTCATCGAAGCTACCTCGTGATGCAAGGGCGGCGGCCAGCCGGTCTTGGTCGCCGGTGGGCGGGCGGGACTTCAATTGTCACCGAAGAGATCCTGGATCTTGGTGTCGAGAGCGATGGCGATCTTGTAGAGGCTCGAAATCGACGGGCTGCTCTCCGCGCGTTCGATTTGCGAGAGCAGGGAAATGCTGAGCCCAGTGCGCCGGCTCATCTGTTTGAGCGTGAGCTCTTTCGTCTTCCTCAGGTTTCGGATCGTGTCACCGATGATCTTGTGGAGCTGTTCTTCGGGTGTACGCGCCAGGCCCTTCTTGCGCATGACCCGCGCCAGGACCTCGCGGAACTCGTCGACGTTGAACGGCTTCTTGATGTAGTCGACGGCGTCGAGCTTCATGGCGGCGACCGCGGTGTCGAGGTTCGGGTGCGCGGTGAAGACCACGACGGCCACGTCCGTGTCGTGCTCCCGGATGCGCCTCAAGACTTCGATGCCGTCGAGCTTCGGCATCATGAGGTCCAGGATGATGACGTGGTAGCTCCCCTGCCGGACTTCGTCTTCGACGAGGGTCGGGTCGCTCAGCGTCTGGACGGTGAACCCGTCCTTCTCCAAGAGGGTCTGCATGTACTCGCAGATCGCCCGATCGTCGTCGACGATGAGGATCCGCACGGCGGGGACGTCGATGGCCACGGCTCTCCTCCGAGTGCACGACGGGCCCGCGGAGCCCGTCCCGCGATTTTAGTGTCACGAGAATAGACCGAATCGGGGTTCGATATAACTGGAAAATGTCCGGAGGGCCGGGGCCGGGATGGGCGCTAAGCTGAAGTGTGCCCGCGACCGGCGGACCTCGTTACACGACTCGCCTGGACGAAGCCCTGACCTTCGTCGCGGCTGCCTTCCGCCACCAGGTGCGGAAGGGCTCGGGCGTGCCGTATCTGTCCCACCTCTTGGCGGTGGCAGCGACCGTGGCGGAGCACGGCGGCGACGAAGATCAGATGATCGCCGCGCTCTGCCACGACTACCTCGAGGACATCGAGGGCGCACATCGGGGCGTACTCGAGCAGAGGTTCGGCGCCCGCGTCGCGGAGCTGGTGGAGGGGCTGAGCGACGCGACGGTGCAGCCGAAGCCGCCTTGGAAGCAGCGGAAGCTCGCTTACCTCGCGCGCCTTCGGCGCGAGCCGGAAGAGCTGAAGCTGATCAGTGCGGCGGACAAGCTGCACAACGCGAGCGCCATCCTGCGCGACCATCGCAGGGTCGGCGAAGTCGTATGGGAGCGCTTCACGGCGAGCCGCGAGCAGACGCTCTGGTACTACCGCGAGGTACTCTCGAGCTTGCGACACGAATGGGAGCACCCGCTGCTCGACGAGCTCGTCGCCGTCGTCCGTCAGCTCCACGTCGAAGTGGGAGAGCCGCTCGAGGACTGAGCGCCGCGCGACTCACTCCGGTCCAAAGACGATCCGTCCTGCCTCACCGGCTCGGAGCTCGCCGATGCAGCTCGCCCCTTCGCCGAGCTCCGCCACGAGAGCCGCCGAATTTTCGGCTGGAACCGCCAAGAGGAGCCCGCCGCTGGTCTGGGCGTCGGCGAGCACCGTGAGGAGCGGCTCCGCGACGCGCTCGGCGAAGGCGAGGTGCGCCGCGACGTAGCGCAGGTTCCGCTTGCTGCCGCCGGGGATGAGGCCGGCGCCCGCGGCCTCGACCGCGCCCGGAAGCACGAACACCGCTTCGGGCGAGAGCACGGCTTCGAGCTGACTCGCGCTCGCGAGGTGCTGCAGGTGACCGAGCAGCCCGAAGCCCGTGACGTCGGTTGCGGCCGTGGCGCCGTGTTTCACGCCGAGCTCCTTGGCCTCTCGATTCAAGCGCTCCATGTAGCGCGCGGCTTCGGCGACGTGCTCGGCGAGCGCGCGCCCCGAACGCGCGGCTTGCGCGATGACGCCGGTTCCGAGCGGTTTGGTCAGCACCAGACGTTGCCCCGCTCGTCCCCGGCGATGCGTCCAAGCTCGGTCGGTCTCCACGGCTCCGACCACGGCGAGACCCACCTTGGGCTCGCTGTCGCGAATGCTGTGCCCGCCCACGATGGCGACGCCGGCCTCGTGGCACTTCTCCGTCACACCCCGCAGAATCGCTTCGAGCACGTCGAGCCCGACCTGGTCGGGCACCCCCACGAACGAGAGCGCGACCTCTGGATCGCCACCCATGGCGTATACGTCGGAGAGCGCGTTGGCTGCGGCGATGCGCCCGAAGCTCTGCGGATCGTCCACGATGGGCGTGATCACGTCGAGCGTGAGCACCAGCGAGCGCCCGATGGCGGGCTCTGGGCACACCAACGCCGCGTCGTCGAGCGGACCGGGTTCGGCGCTCACCCAACGATGAGAGAGGGTCGGGAGGTGGCTCAGGACCTGGACCAGGTCCTCGGCGGCGAGCTTCCGCGCTCAACCTCCGCCTTGGACCAAGCTCGTCAGTTTGACGTCGGCCATGCTTCCTCCTTTCTCGCTTGGATGTGCAGGTGGGACATCGACGAAACTACACGATGCCGCTCGCCTTCTTCACGAGCGCGGCGACGAGTTCCTCGAGCTTGCCCGGTTCGCGCACGGTCTCGAGCCAGGCGTACACGGTTCGGTCTTCGCGTGCGGCATGAGCGCGGAGGTCGGCGAGGAGCTCGTCGACGGTCTCCTTCTCGAGCGTGCAGAGGTCCGCTTCGAGCCCTTCCTCGGCGATGCATTTGAGGATCTTCTCGTGCTCCGCCCGGAGCTCTCGCACGTCGGCCGCGTGCTCCTCGACCAGGAGCGGAAAGAGCCAGCGCTCTTCGGCCTCGAAGTGCGTCGAAAGCGCGCTCTCGAACTCCGTCCAGGCGCGCTGCACCGTGCTCCGCTCGCCACTCTCCAGGGCGTTCTCCAGCGCTCGGAACAAAGCCTCGAGCCGGGCATGGTCCTCGGTCAGGTGGCGCCGTGCGGGGTGCATGCGGCGGGCATAGCATGGGGCCGAGGGCCCGTGTACGAGAGGCCGCGCGGGCCCCGGTCGCGCTATGTTCTCGGTGCCCATGGAAAACGGAGCCAGCTCGGAGCGCAGGTTGAGCCTCTTGGCCCTGCTCCTGTTCTCTACCATCGGTGTGATCATCGGCTCGGACTTGCTCTGGGACTATCTGCACGGAGTCGGGCTCGATCACATCAGTCTCGAGGCAACGGTGGTGCTCATCGCCATGGGCGGCGGCGCCGGTTTTTTCCGACACTGGCTCGGGCTGCGCAGAGAAGCCAACGCGGCTCGCGCCGAAGCCCAGGCCCTCAAGGGTGAAGCAGCGGAGCTCGAGAGCCGACTCCAAGCGCAACGCGTCGAAGCCGAACGTTGGCGCGAAGAGGCGCGCGATCTCATCGAAGGTCTCGGTGCGGCCATCGACCGACAGTTCGAGCGTTGGGGACTCTCGCCCGCCGAGCGCGAGGTGGGGCTCTTGCTGCTGAAGGGGCTCAGCCATCAGGAAGTGGCGGACGTGCGCAACGTGAGTGAGCGCACCGTGCGCCAGCAAGCGCGCGCTCTCTACCGCAAGGCGGGCCTCACGGGCCGCGCCGATCTCGCCGCCTACTTCCTGGAGGATCTCCTGGGGCCGCGGGGCGGTGAGGCTGCTACACCGGGGAAAGACGCGCCGTGAAGTGCCGCAGCATGGGCGGCTCTTCCACGATGCGGTAGCCGCGGATCTGCGGCAGACGTGCGGCCACCCGCTCCGCGGTCTCGATCACCCAGTCCACGTGGGAAGCCGTGTAGACACGCCGGGGGAGCGCGACGCGCACGAGCTCGTGCTGCGCTGCGGCGCCGAACATCAACGTGCCGATCTCCACCGTGCGCACGCCGCCCTCTCGATAGAGCTCCACGGCCATGGCCTGCGCAGGGAGCTCGTGGCGCGGGATGTGGGGGAGCGCCCGGGCCGCGTCGATGAAGACCGCGTGCCCGCCCGGTGGCTCCACGATGGGCAAGCCCGCGTTCACGAGTCCCTTGGCGAGGTAGGCCACCGTCGCTTCTCGGTAGCGGAGGTAGTCCGGGTCGAGTGCCTCGACGAGGCCCACGGCCATGGCTTCGAGGTCGCGGCCCGCGAGCCCGCCGTAGGTCGGAAACCCTTCGCTCAAGATCAAGAGCACCTGGAACTTCTGGGCCCAGTCCGCGCGCTGCGTCGCGAGGATGCCGCCGATGTTCACGATGCCGTCTTTCTTGGCGGAGAGCGTGCAGCCGTCGGAGAGCGAGAAGAGCTCGCGAGCGATTTGTTCCGGCGTGTGGTCCGCGTAAGCCGGATCCCGGCGCTTGATGAGCCAGGCGTTTTCCGCGAAGCGCGCGGCGTCGACGAAGAGCGGCACCCGATGCCGATTGCACAGCTCGCGCACGGCGCGGAGATTCCCCATGCTCACGGGTTGTCCGCCCACGGCGTTGTTGGTGAGCGTCATCATCACGAGCGGTACCGGGCGGTCGCCCGTGAGAGCGCGCTCGAGCGCCTCGAGGTCCATGTTGCCGCCGAAGTGCGGATCGGCCGCCGGCTTCGGAATGTCGAGCGCCACGCCGCCCACGTGCTCGAGGTTCGCCCGCGTCGTGTCGAAGTGCGTGTTGTTGGGCACGACGTCCCCGGGTTTGACGACGGCTTCGAACAGGATGCGCTCGGCGGCGCGCCCCTGATGGACGGGGAACACGTGGGGGAATCCCGTGAGGCGCTTCACCGTGGTCTCGAAGTGATCGAACGAGCGGCTGCCCGCGTAGGACTCGTCGCCGGCGAGCAGCGCCGCCCATTGGTGGTCGCTCATGGCGCCCGTGCCCGAATCGGTCAAGAGATCGATGGTGACCCGGTCGGCGTGGAGCTTGAACAGGTTGTAGCCAGCGGCGTCGAGCAGCGCTTCGCGCTCCGCGCGCTTCGTCAGCGGGATGGGCTCGACGGCCTTGATGCGGAAGGGCTCGATGATGGTGCGAAAGGGGACCTCGCCGGACATGACGCGCCCTCTACACCGGCGCCGCCGGGTGGGCGACTGCTTTGCTCTGGAATCGTCCGCCCGGGCAGTCCGCCCGGAATCACTCGTGCCAGACGAATCCGTCGACCTTGTCGAAGAGCACGACCGCGTTCCGGCCTCGAGCCAGCGTGACGCGTCGGCTTCCCACGTGATTGAACTCGTCCGGCTTCGCGCTGTCGCCGATCTCGACCGTCACGTCGTGGGCACCGGGCTCGAGCGGCAAACGCTCGATGGCGATGCTGTTGCCGTCTCCCCAGATCCCGCGCGGTTCGTAGGTGTGGGTCCAGCGGACGCTCCCGTCCACGCTGACCCGCAAGCGCACGCTGGCTCGGTGGCGTTCGCAGATCCGCTTCTGGCGCATGTGAGGCGGAAGTTTCGCGAGCTCTTCGGCGCTCGGCTCCCGGCAATTTTCGCCGGCTTGCCCCGGGTGTTTGAACGAAACCACGAGCTTCGGCCGCGGATCGCTCGGCGCGCGATACGCCGCGACGGTGCCCGCCCAGGTGACCACCCCGAAGAGCGCGGCCAAGACCCCTCCGGCGAGCCAGCGCTTGCCCGCCGAGGGCGGCGAGGCGGGGGGCTTTTCGTGGGAGCTCGCAAAACGAGCCGCACGTGCCCGAAGCTCCGCGCGCTCCGTGCGATAGAGCTCGAGCATGAGCACCTTCTCGGGAGCGACTTTAGTGCGACGGAGGCTCGGCTCGCGGCTGCCAGCGAGGCGTTCTTTCGTCCAGCGCGCGCCCTCGCGGTAGCGACAGCCCCCCGGCCCGCAGGCGACCACCAGCACCCCGCGCGCTCCACGGCGGATCGCCCGCTCGATGTTCAGCGGATGAACCCAGCCTGCACAAGGGATCTTCACGACGACATAGCCCGGAAGCTCGCTCGACGTGTGGCGCTCGGGGTCGACCTCCAGATCCGCACCTGCGGACTCGCTGCACGCGAGCGCGAGCATGCAATCGGGTTGCGCCGCGCGTGCTCGCTCGACCAGGCCGTCGATGGCGTGCCGCTGGCGGATGCTCTCGAACCACTCGAGGCCGATCCCTGCCGAGTCGCAGGAGCCCGCGCAGATCCCACAGCCCACGCACTTCGATGGATCCACCGACGCCACGGCGGGGTAGGCCTTGTCGTCCTTGCGCGGGACCATCTGGATCGCGTCGTAGGGGCAGTCCTGGTAGCACTTCTCACAGGCGTTGCAGCGCGCTTCCACGACGCGGGCCACGCGGGCCTTGCCGCGGGCGAGGAGCCACGGGATCGGATAGACGAGGAGCGCCACGCCGACGACGAGGGCCCAGAGCATGGCCCCGGAGAGCCGGTCGGTGAGCCAGAGCGGCGCGAGATACCAGTAGTCCATGGCGAAGCCGCGCGGCGGCACCGCCATCGCAGCCGGGCCCACCACGTCCGCGGGCGCGAGCGCGCTCAGCACGAGGAGCGCGCCCACCACCCAGATCGTCATGGCCTTGCCCGTCAGAAACCAGGAGCGCGAAAGCCGCGTGATGTGGAGCCAAAGGGCGATCCCCATGGCGAGGGGCAGGAGCATGTGGAGGAAAAAGACCACGAAGAACAGCAAGGAATTCAGCCGGTCATCCACCAAGAACGAGCGCGACAGCGGATCGGCGAAGATGGGCAACGTGTCGAGCAGCCGCGCGGAGCCGAGCGCGACGAGCTGTCCACGCTCGTCCCACACCAGCCAGTAGCCGAGCCAGCCGACGAGCCAGAGCAAGCCGAACAGCACGAGGCCGGTGACCCACGCGAGCCAACGCACGCCGCCGAAACGACGCTCGACGAACAGCCGGAGCGCGTGGAGCAACACGAACGCCAGCGCGAGGTCGGAGCTGTAGCGGTGGAGGCTGCGCACTAGCCCGGCGCCGAAGCGCGAAGCCCCCATGGACACCACGGAGGCGTGAGCCAGGTGCACGCTCGTGCGGTACCAAATCAAGAGCACGACGCCCGACACGATGGCGACGATCAGGGCCGTGTTGGCGATGGCGCCGGTCTGGGCCAGCGGATTCAACTCGGTCGGAACGAAGCGCCCGAGCGCGCGGTCCAGGCGTTGGAACCAAGCGTCTCCCGCGACGAGCCAGCGCTCGCCGCGCACCAGCGGCTCCACGCGCTCACCCCGTGGATCGATCACCGGCAGCCGGACCGGCTGCGCGCTGTCCGGCTCGTCCGGAAGCTCGAGCTCCGCTTCGGCTTCTTCCCCCGTCGTATCCCTTGGGGCAAGCGTCGTCATCTACGCTCGAGGCTCTTTCACGAGCAGGCGCAAGGCGTCGACCAGCCAGCGCTCCTGGCGCTCGCCCAGCGTGAGGCGGTAGGCGACGTCACCCTGCTTGTCCACCAGGATGAAGAGGTTCGCGTGATCGATCTCGCCGCTCATGGGGTTTTTCGAGCGCGCGATCTCCAGGCGGTCGAGGCTCTGATTCACCTCGTCCGGCGTCCCGCTGAGCAGGCGCACCTCGGGCGCCTTGACCTGATAGCGCGCTGCCGTCTTCAGCATCACGGCCTGATCATCGTGCTCCGGGTTCAGCGTGACGCCGAGCACGCGAACGCTGGCCCGTTCCTCCGGCCGCAGGGCGTCGAGGCTGCGCTTCAGCTGCGCCATGATCAGGGGACAAGTGTGGAAGCACGTAGCGTAGATCCCCGTCACCACCACCACGTTGCCCTTCAGTGCCGCGAGCTCGACGCGTTCGCCGTGTTGGTCCACGAGCGCGAGGGCAGGGGCGGGCTTCTTCGTGCGCAGCGCTTGGGCCGGGAAGGGCTCGACACGCACCGAATCCTTTCGCCCCACGCCCACCAGCGAGACCAGCACGCCGGCCACCAGCACGGCGGCCACGGCGAGATACGGGAGCATCGCCCGGCGCTCGTAGCGGAGGGCGGCTCGCACCTGCTTCCACCACACGAAGCCGAGCACGCCGCACATCACCGCGGGCTGGAGCAAGAAGATGGCGACGTAGCTCTTCTCGAGACGTCCGGTCTCTTGGTTCAGCCCGTAGCACCAGACCCGGAACTCCTCGGCGAAGGCTCCGATGCCCGGCATGCTGGCGGGCACGAGCAGCATGGCGAGCTGGAACAGATCGAACGCGGCCAGCACCGCCAGCATCAGGATCGGGAAGCGCCAGGACGAGAAGAAGACGTGCATCCACGCCAGCGGGCGCGGCAGGCCCGAGTGGTCGTCTCGAGCCAACGGGTTCGGCTCGGCGCTCACGGGCGGGATGTGAGGCGTGAGCTCCGGCCCGTGCGCCGCCGAGACTTCGGGGGTCGAGTCATCGGGTCGCTGCGTGCCGGAGCTCATCCGCATCTGCCTCGTCGTTCAGCGCACTTGCCAGACGTCCGCCAACGCCTTCCAGTTGGCGAAATAATAGACGGCGAAGGCCGCGAGCAGGATCAGCGTGAGCACGAAGGTCCCGGGCGCCTTGTGGGCCTCGTCGCCGTGATGCTCGGACTCGTTCTCGATGACGGAAGCAGCTTTTTCTTGTTTTGCCATGTTCGCCTCCTCACCAAGCCAGCATCTTGCCTTCGACCTTCTTGCCGAAGAACACCGCCATTACCGTCGTGAGCACGTACATCAGAAGGCCCGTGAACGCGATGATGCCGCCCACGCCGACCAGCGCGAGCCACACGTGAACGCTCGGGTCGTAGCCCGCCGAGTGCGTGGCGCCGGTGAATTCGATGTCCCAGTGACGTCGCGAGACGCCGTAGGAGCCTGCGAAGGACATGCCGAACGACACCAGCACGATGCCGAGCGCGAACACGTACGGCTGCAGTCGGCATACGGCGCGGAGCGGATATTCGCGGCGGAAGATCAAGGGCACCACGTAGTACGTGAGGGCCATGAACGCCAGGGTGGTGCCGCCGACCACGGTCGAGTGGAAGTGGCCCGGGATGCGCAGCGTGTTGTGGGCGATGATGTTGATCTGCTCGGTGCCCAACGTCACGCCCGTGATGCCGCCGATGAAGCCGAAGATCAGGAGCGACAAGAAGAAGCCGCTGAAGCCCGGGTTCCGCCAAGGCGCGGCCCCCAGCCAACCGAAGAGCCCCTTGTTGTGCCCCTGCCGGCGCAGTGCGACCTCCACCGAGGCCGGCACCGTGTAGCCGTGGATCATCGAAGCCAAGACCGCGAGATACATGGCGTAGGACGTGTTCCAGATCTTCCAGCCGGCGCTCACGCCCGGGTCCACCAGGAGATGGTGGGCCGAAGCCAGGTTGATGAACAGGATGTAGAAGAGGAACGCCGTGCGCGAAACGGCCTGATTCAGCACTTTGCCGCCCACCGTGATGGCCGACAGCAGGTACCAGACGCTCACCATCGCGGCGACGTTGATCTGCTGCGACGGGTGACCGAGGCCCCAGAACACCAAGCGGTAGACCGCGGCGTCCATGTTCGGAATCACGCCGATGGACCAGAGCCAGGTGGGGACGAAGATGGCGGCACCGTGGAGCAGCGTGGCGACCGCGATGATGGCCGCCGTGATGGCGCCGAACACGACCAGCGGCACCGAGCCCTTGTAGGTCTTGTCACGCTTCGCGATGTAGATGGTGGCGAAGAAGTTGATGACGCCGATGAGCGTGCCGACGGCGAACAGGATCACGCCGAGGTAGTAGAGGTGGTGGGCTCGGAGCGGGGCGTAGCTCGTGAACATCACGTCGGCTTTGCCCGTGAGCACCATGGCCGCGACCATGCCGCCGCCGACCACCATCATCAGGAAGCTCACCCAGGCCACCGTGCCGGACGCGAGCCGGCTCTTCAGCAGCACCGTTCCCGCGAAGTAGAGCACCGCGATCTCGAAGAAGATGATCCAGAGGATCAGCATCGAGAGCCCGTGCAGGGTGACCATGCGGTAGTACCACTCGGCTGGGAGCAGGTGGACCGCGGGCCAGCGCGTGAGCGCGACCAGCAGGGCCGCGATGCCGCCGATCAAGAGGCACACCACCGCGGCGACCGCGTTCAGTTGGATGAACTTCTGCGCGGTGAGGTCCACGGTGAAGCCGGTGGTTTCGCACACGCGGCTCATGCCCGGGGCGTGGTTGCCCTTGGGCTCGGTCTCGTCCGTGGGTTTGTCGCCCAGGGCGCCTTCGACAGTCGGATCCATCGTCGTCATCGGTCTACTCCGTCACGATGATCTTGCCGGTCATCTGGTGGTGACCGATGCCGCAGAACTCGTTGCAGATGATCGGGAACTCGCCCGTCATCGTCGGGGTGATGGTGAGCACGTGGTCGTAACCCGGCAGCACCTGGAAGTTCATGTTGATGGGCAGGAGCGAGAAGCCATGTTGGATGTCCATGGCGGACAGGTGCAGCCGGTAGGTCTGCCCCTTTCTGAGCTTGAGGATCGGGTACCAGGTCCACATCTGGGCCTGGACGTAGGCGTCGCCTCCGGGTGCCGGCTCCACCACCGGGATGCCGCCCTTCTCGTCCACCTTGTTGGACGCGACGAAGCTCTGGACGCGGGCTCCGAACTTGGCGGGCTCGACCGCGTAGGCCTCTCCCGTGCTGTTCTGCTTGCCCTTGAAATGCCAGTAGGGCATCGCGAGCGTGAGCACGATGCACCAGAGGAGCGCGAGGCCGATCCACGCGCGTTCGGTGCCCGAAGGGGCCTTGAACCAATCAGCAGGCGGGGCTTGGATTCCCATCGTGCTCTCCTCAGGGCAAAAGCGCAGGTTTCAGGTTTTGGAGCTCGACCAAGCCCCACACCGTGTAGGAGATGATCGGCAATAGGACGCCGAGCGCGAGCAACGCCCACGGGTTGTCGAGCAGTTTCTGCAACGGATGCTTCTGCTCCGGTTCAGCCATGTGACCCTCCAGTTTCGTGTTCGAGATCGAATGCAGCACCCGCTCCGCGGGTCGGAATGTGGACGGGGGAAGTCGCCGGCACGAGGAACGAGCCCGGTCCGATGAGCGGGAGGCTCGCGTCCACTCGGCGCTCGCGGCGGAGTAACGCGCGGACCACGATGGCGAGGTAGAGCACGCCCGCCACGATGGCGACGAGCCCACCGACCCCCATCACACCGAGGCCGAGCGTGTGTCCGAGCCCGCGCGCGTGTTGCTCTGCGCCGTAGAGCTTGCGGCCCATGCCGTGGGCTCCGGCGACGGCGAACCCCAGCGCGAACACGCCTTGACCGACGCCGAACAGCGCCGGTTGCAGGTGCGCCGCGCGCCGCGCGATGCCGAGGCTTCGAATGGGAACTCCGACGCGCTCGAAGAGCGGGTAGGAGAGGGCCATGAAGGCGACCGTCACCCCACCGATGGATGCGTGATAGTGCGCGGGGATCACCGTGGTCGACCCACGGATCAAGGCGCCGAGCACCCAACCGAGCGTGGTGAGACCTGCGCTCGCCAAAAATCCGACCAGGCGTGGATCGCGGAAGTCACGTCGCCCGAGCTCGCCCCGCCGGAATGCACCGATGAGCGCGCGCAGACAAGCGATGAGCAGCAGCGACGCGGCCGGGAAAATCCCCCAGCGCATCAGCGTCGTGAAGCCTTCCCGCGCCGCGACGTCTTGCATGCCGCGCGAGGCGAGCACGGGGGCAATCGTCCACGGCAGGAGCATCACGCCGAAGAGGAGCGCCGCCGCACCGCGCGAGATCGGGCTTCGGCCGAGAACGCCGCCGAGCAGGATCAGCCACGCGCTCAGCATGCCGAGGGTGCTCGCGAGCTGGAGCACGTGGCCCCCGCCCCAGTTGCCGAGCTCGTAGAGCGTCGCGCCTTCGAGACCCGCGGGCGGACGTTGCCAAGCGGCGGCGAAGGTCAGGAGCGCGAGCAGGAAAGCGATGCCCGTCGCGCGAAGCCCCGGGACCGCAGACCCCGGAACGGCCAAGAGCTGGCCGGGCGCCGGCTCGCTGGCCAGGAGCCGTCCGTCGCCCACTGCCAGCGCGACACCTGCTCCGAACAGGACCAGCCCAGCCTTGAACGACCAATGGTCGATGACCGGTACGTAGTTTGCTAGCACAGGCTCCGCACCGGGCGCGCCGGCGGACCAGAGAAGGAGCAGAACTCCCGAGAGCGAAACGAAGACCGAGGCGCGGCTGAACCTGGAGCTTCGTCGGGGGCGCGGCAGCAGGAACGAAAACGCTGCGACACACGCGTACACCCACACCACGAGAGACAAGTCCACGTGAACGACCAGGCAGCGACGGAAGAACGCCGGATCGGTGACGAAACGCGAAAAGACGGGCGCGCGCGCGATCACCAAGAAGAGAGCGAGCACGCCCGAGAGGAGCAGCGAGCCCACCGCCAAGACGAGCCAACGGCGCGCGCTCTGAGCCTCGGGTGTTTCGGTTCGACTGTCGGTCGTCATGGGCACAACTCAACGGATGTGGTTGTCTATGGACATCGTGGTCTATTGATGGTCCAAGTTGCAACGCCCCTGTGAGGGCGGGTTGACATCGATCATGCGCAAGCCGACCAAAGGCGCGAGCAAGCGCCGCACGAAAGCCGCGAGCGAAGGAATCGCTCCGTTGTCTCAGACCGCAGAGTATGCGCTCCGGGCCATGACCCGCCTGGCTCAGCCCGGCGACACCCAGGCCCTACGAGCCACCGAGATCTCAGCCGACACGCGGGTGCCGGTGCACTACCTCTCGAAGGTGTTGCGCCGGCTCGTGGGTGCCGGGCTCTTGGTCTCGCAGAAAGGCCACGGAGGCGGCTTCACCCTCGCGCGACCGGCGGCAGAGATCCGCTTCGCCGACGTGCTCGAAGCCATGGGTGAGGCTCCGGCCACGGGGCGCTGCGCGTTCGGCTGGGGGAACTGCGACTCGCGCAACCCATGCCCGCTCCACCCCGCTTGGACGGTGTTGAACGATGCCCTCCAGGCGTGGGCGGGCAAGACGACGCTGGCCGACGTTTCGGTTCGATCGCTGCTGCGCAAACGCCGGGCCTGACGGCGCTCGTCGGGCGTTTGCGCAGCGCGACCGCCGGAGGCTCACTTCTTCAGACTGCGAACGTGCTTCACCAGCGCGTCGAGCAGCGCGGGCTTGGCCCTGAGATCCGGATTGCCCGGCATCGCAGCGCTCTTGCCGATTGCCGCGCCGCCCTCGAGGATGGCTTTCTTGATCTCGTCGTCCTTCACGCCGCCCTGCCATGCGGCGTCGGTGAAGTTGCGCGGCTTGGGATCGAGCGCCGCGCCACCCGGGCCGTCGCCTCCACCGTTCTCGCCGTGGCACACGACGCACTTCATCTTGAAGTAGGCCTTCGGATCGTCACCGCCAGCCGCGGCCGCTGCCGTGCCAGTCGCGGACGCCATCGGCGTGCCCTTCTCTTCCTTGCTGCAGCCCACGCTTCCGAGAAGCGCCGCCGTGACCACCAGGGCAATCTGCCAATCCCAACGCATTCGATACCTCCTCGAGCTCTGCTTCACGAGCCGCTCGGCCGGCCTTGTACGCCAAACCGCGCCGGCTGTGTCTCGCGGGGCGCACCCTACCTGACAACGGTCAAACGGTGGGAGCCCAGTCGTCCGACAGGCGCTCGAAACCGCGCAACCACTGCGCGGCTCGTCCAGGACGCGGCAATGCTCGCGCGGCGGTCGCTCGGCGGAATCGGCCTGGGCCCGCCCGGAACAATGGACAAAGAGGTCCTTTAATTTGGCCTTTTCGGGGGCACGGGCCTTGCACGATTCCCCGGGCTTGAAATTCGACGACCGCCCCTTCATCGCCATCTGGGAGACCACCCAGGCCTGCGATCTCGCTTGCCGGCACTGCCGGGCCTCCGCTCACCCCGGCCGTGACTCGGACGAGCTCGACACCCTGGAGGGCAAGCGCCTCCTCACGCGTTTCGCCGACGCACACGTGCCGCTGGTGGTGTTGACCGGCGGCGACCCCGCGAAGCGTCCCGACCTGATCGAGCTCGTCCGTCACGCGAAGTCGGTGGGTCTCACCTTGGGTCTCACGCCGAGCGCGACGCCGCTCGTCACCGGTGAGCTCGTCGCCGAGCTCGCGGCGGCAGGCCTGTCGCGACTCGCGGTCAGCATCGACGCGCCAGACGCCGCGACGCACGACGCGTTCCGAGGTGTCGAGGGCAGCTTCGATCTCGCGTGTCGCATCCTGGAAGACGCGCGTCGTCACGGCATCGCGACGCAGATCAACACCAGCATCCACTCGGGCAACATCGACGCGCTCGCCGACATGGCGCCCCTCGTGCGCGAGCTCGGCGCAGTGCTGTTCAGCGTGTTCTTCGTGGTGCCCACCGGGCGTGCCGAGGCGCGCATGCTGCCCACGGCCGAGCGTGTCGAGACGGCGCTCGAGCTTCTGGCGGACATGGCCGAGCGCGAGCCGTTCGCGGTGAAGACCACCGCAGCTCCCCACTACCGGCGCGTGCTCGCCGAGCGGAAACGCGCGCACGGCGCGGCTGCCGAGCACGGCACGCACGGCAGGGCAGGGGTGCGGGTGAACGACGGGCGGGGCTTCCTGTTCGTGTCGCATCGGGGGCGGGTGTTCCCGAGCGGGTTTCTGCCGCTCGATTGCGGCAGCGTGCGTGAGCGCGACGTGATGGAGATCTACCGCGAGCACCCGCTGTTCCAGTCGCTCCGTCGGCCGGAGCTCCTCGCGGGCAAGTGCGGCGCTTGCGAATGGGCCGCCGTTTGCGGCGGCTCTCGAGCGCGCGCCTACGCCGTGACCGGCGACGCACTGGAGTGGGACCCGCTCTGCGCCTACGTTCCGCGCGGCTACGCACACTACGCGCGCGATCTCGAACGCCGTGCCCAGGCCGAAGCGCGGGCTCTGCCCGTGCTCTCCGCGTGACGCCATGCTGCGCGTGCGGTCAATGCGAAATCGAATCGCTGCCCGCGATCCGCTTCAGGGCCTCGAGGTCGTGCACCGTGAACCCGTGCGGAGTCGTGTCGACGACCTTTTCGCGTTCCCAGCGTGTCATGACTCGGATCGCCGTTTCGAACGACGTGGCCACGAGATCTGCGAGCTCGCGTCGCGAGAGGGCGACGGGGATGCTGTGCGACCCGTCGTCGAAGTCGTCGCCGAAGCGATCGTAGAGCTTGAGCAAGAGAGTCGCGAGACGCGACTCGACCGAGCCAGCCGAGAGCACGTCGACCTTGTCGTGAAGCGCCACGAGCTTCGTGTGCATGGCGCAGGCGAGCGACATGGCGAGTGGTGTGGCTGCCGCGCCGGTGTCGCTGAGCAAGCTCGCGGGGATCAGGATCACGGTGGCGGTTTCGGTTGCCACGATGGCATCGGCGGGATACGGAATGCCGCGCAGCACCGCCAGATCACCCACGGTGTCCGGCGGACCGAAGATCCCGCAGATGGCCGCGCGACCGCGCGCCGCAGGCCGAACGACCTTGATGAGACCGCTCTTGATCACCGTGAGCGTCTTCGCCGTGTCTCCGGCGTGCCACAGCACGTCACCGCGCGCGTACGCCTTCGCCGTTGCGACTTCGGCCATCCGATCGAGCAGCGCGGCGTCGGCTCCCGCAAACGCCTGGGCTCGGCCGATGAATTCGCGCACGCCCATGGTTTTTGGAGCATAGCGAAGGAGCGTCGCGGATGCACTCTAGAACCACCAGGATGGAGCTCGAGCCGAGCTCGAAGAGGACGACGTGACCAGTTGGTCCGCCATCGTCGGAGCGCCCGGGACCCAGAAGGGTCGCGCGGCGAAGCTCTTGAGTCGAATGCTCGGCTCACGCGGCCTCCGCGTCGCGGGCTTCGTTCAAGAAGAGGTGTGCGACGCGAACGGTGAAGTCACCGGCTGGGACGTCGAGAGTGTGAGCACGCCCGAGCGGAGGAGTGTTCTCGCCCGAACGCGCACGACCGATCCGACCATCTGCGGATACGCTTTCGAGCCAGACGGGTTCGCCGCGGCCCGCGCGTTCGCGCTCGAGCCCGCGGACGTGGTGATCGTGGGCGGCGTGGGCAAGCTCGAGGCGGCGAAGCAAGGGCACTTCCCCCTCTTGGCCGAGCTGTGCGCCGCGACCACCGGCCCCCATGTCGTCTTGTGCATCCGCGACACGTGTCTCGCTAGCATCGCCTTCGAGCTGCCCGACCCCATCGATCACGTCCAGCTGCCCTGTGACACGAGCGAGCTCGAGCGGCTCGCCGCGACCATCGCCGCCTCGCTCGGCGACGCCCCGCCTCACTTGCCGGCGAAGATGTAGCTCGCAGCGCCGAGCTCGAGCTTCGACCACTTGGCGTAGGCGCGCACGGCGGCGCCGCGGATTTCGCTCGTGTTCTTGCCTTCGCCGAGCGCGACGAGCACCGCTTGCAGCACGTAGCCCTCCGGTGCCATGAGCTGCTTCGTGGTCACCAGGGGCTTCGAGCCCGCTTTGCGCAACGCCTTGCCGAAGTATTGCTCCGAGTAACAGGCCAGCACGAACGAAGGGATGGCCGCGCGGGTCTCTTCTCGGTCGGGTAGCGCGAGCCCGTCCATCAGACGGTTGTGCCCGACGTAGCCCGTGACATGCACGCGAAGCTCGCGTTCGTCTTCGCCCACGCGCACGCGGAGCTTCTCGCCTTCGGCCGCGCTCGACCAGAACCCGGTGACGGCCTGGTCGATGCGATCACCGTGGACCGCATCGAGCACCACGATCTGCTCGAGCCGTCGCTCCGCCGACACGCCCCAGCGCTTCGGCGAGACTTTCCGCCGGTAGACCGCGCGCTCGAGCACGACGTCGTCGACCTTCGCGAGGCTCACCCGCTCCCAACCGCTGGCCGGCAGCTCGAGGAATCGGCGGGCGCCGAACACGGCGCCCCAGTAGATGTTGTGGCGGAGGTCGCCGGGGCGTCCGGCGATCTTGCTGCCGCAGTCGATCTGCGCGTTGGAGCAGAGCGCGACCCGCACGTGAACGACCAGCGGCCGCCCCGCGGCGAGGTCGCTCCGGATCTGCTCGCGGTCCCAGTCGCCGGCGCCCGCGACGGCCGAAGCCGCGTAGCCAAGGGCTGCGAGCCAGAGCCGGGCCGCCAAGAACAGCGCTCTCGAGTGCATATGGGTCCGTCGCGCCACCGGGCCCTAGTGTGACGTGCCCGGGCTGGGTTGGCCGGCTCCGCGCGGCGAGGTAGCGTTTCGGCGGCTCGAAATGGCGTCGGAAGACGGGCACGTGTTCTTGGTTTGGAGCGATCTGAACCGCCTCTCGTGCGACGCATGGCTCTTGCCCACCGACTCCCACTTCCACGTCGTCCGCGCCTACTGGGACCTCGGGGATCACCCGCTCCCCGAACCCCCGCAGTCCTGGCTCGCCAAGGAGGTCAGGAGCCTGCCCGTTCCGGGCTGGCCGGTGGGTTCACCGTGCCCGTACCTCACCAACGTGGTCGCTCCCGATCTCACGACCACCGTGAACGCTGCCGTCGAGTTCGTGGAGCGCGCCTCACACGACCTCGCGAAGGGTGCGCTCCAACGGACCACGACGCGGCGCTCGAAGCCGCTCCTCGGCGTGCCGCTCGTCGGCACCGGGCACGGCGGCAAGCGCCGCGCGGCGGGCGAGGTCGTACGCGCGCTCCTACCCGAGCTCACCCGTGCGGCCGAGCGCTCGCAGGTCGACGTGGCGCTCGTGCTCTACGACGAGGTGGAGTACGCCGCGGCTCAGGCGGCGCGCGAGAGTAGCCCGAGCCTCTGGCCCGGTCTCGACGACGCACAGCGCGAGCACGCGACTGCGCTCGCCGAGCGGGCTCGCACCGGTCAGCTCGTGCTCTTCATGGGCTCCGGCGTTTCGGTGCCGGCAGGGGGACCGACCTGGCGCGAGCTCATCGCGCGCCTCGCCGAGCGCGCCGCGCTCGACGCCGACGAACGTGCCGCCCTCGACAAGTTGGGCCCGCTCGACGCCGCGCGCGTCGTCGAAGATCGCCTCGCGCTGCACGGTGAGCGCATCCACGACGTGGTGAAGACCCTGGTCCCGAACCAGCGCTTCTCGCTCACCCACGCGCTGCTCGCGGGCCTCCGCGTGCGCGAGGCCGTCACCACCAACTACGATCAGCTCTACGAAAAGGCCTGCGCACGGCCCCATGGCGCCGAACCCGCTTCGCTCCCCGTGGACGCTTCCAAGACCGCGCGCTCCTGGGTCCTCAAGATGCACGGTTCGTTCGCGGCGGGCGACGACATCGTACTCACGCGCACCGACTATCTCCGCTACGAGACGCGGCGCGCAGCGCTGGCCGGCATCGTGCAGGCGCTGCTCATGACGCGCCACATGCTCTTCATCGGTTACTCGCTCCAAGACGAGACGTTCCTGCGCATGGTGGACGCCGTGCGGCGCGCCGTCGCCGGCCCTCGCGAGGGCCCCGCCGTCGAGCCCCTCGGCAGTGTGCTCGCGCTCTCGGACGATCGCTTCTTCCACGTGCTCTGGAAAGGCGAGCTCGACTCGGTGGGCTTCGGAGCCGATCCCGACTCGCCCGAAGCCTTGTCGCGCGCCTCGCGCCAGCAGGAGATCTTCCTCGATTGCCTCTCGAGCCAAGCCTCGGGCACGAGTCGCTTCTTGCTCGACCCTCGCTTCTCCGAAGTGCTCACGCCAGCGGACCAAGAGCTCGCGACGATCCTGGCCGACACGCGCGAGAAACTCCTGGCGTCGGACGCGGCGCGCGCGAGCCGAGCTTGGCCCGCGGTCTGGGAGCTCTTCTCGGCCCTCGGCGCGCGCGAGCGCGAGTAGCCGCTCCGGTCGGCTCTCGTTCGGTGCTACCGTAGCGCCATGTCGCGCTTTCGAATGGTCTCCCTCGTCGTCGGCGTGTCGTTGCTGGTCGCCTGCGGCGGCAGCGGAGCGGGCGGCGGTGGATTCGACGGCGGAAGCGGGTCCGGCGGCGTCGGCGGCTCGTCCTTCGGCGGAGGCGGCCTCGGCGGCGCCGCGACCGGAGGCGCCGCGGGCTCCGCCACGAGCGGAGGCTCCGGTGGCACGACTGGAACGGGCGGAGCGCCAGCGGGCGGAGGCGGAAGCGCCGGCACGCCTTCAGGTGGAAGCGGCGGCCTGCCACCGAGCGGCGGCGGAAGCGGCGGTCTGCCACCGAGCGGCGGCGGAAGCGGCGGTCTGCCACCGAGCGGCGGCGGCGGTTCGGGAGGCTCCGGCGCTTGCCCCAACGTCACCGGCAACTGGTCGCTGAGCGGCAACTGCGGGCTCACGTCGTGCAGCGTGACGCAGTCGAGCGGCGGCTGCTCACTCAACGTCTCGTGCGGCAGCGGGACGTCGTGTACGGGAACCATCGTCGGATCCCAACTCGACTTGAGCTGTTCGCTGCTCGGAACTCAGGGAACGTGCTCGGCGAGCGTGACTTCGACCACGTGGACGAGCGGAACGTGCAGCTCGAACGGATTGCCCCTCTGCACCTTTAGCGCGACGAAGTCGTAGGCGGCGGTTCACCCCGATGCCGTTGTTCTCGGGCAACGCCCCGTCGGCGGTCGAAGTGAGCTTCGCGTGCTTCGACTCTCGAGAGGGTTTTTGTCGGGGCGGGCAGATTCGAACTGCCGACCTCACGGACCCGAACCGTGCGCGCTACCAAACTGCGCTACGCCCCGCCTCCGGCCCGGGTGGACCGGAAGGGCGCGCGAACATGAACGGTGGCGCGCTCCATGTCAAGCGCGCTCGACCGGCACGGCGGATTTTGACCGCGGCCTCGTAGGGTAGTCTCGCTGCCGCGCATCCTTCCGGCCTGGCTCCGCATGCTCGCCTTCGGCGCTTCCGGCGCGCCGGTTGGGGTCCAATCCAGACGGAAGTGCGGCGAGGCCTGACGTTCTTCGGCGGAGCCAGAAGAAGAAGCTCGTTCAATCAGTCGGGGCGGGCAGATTCGAACTGCCGACCTCACGGACCCGAACCGTGCGCGCTACCAAACTGCGCTACGCCCCGATCCCCGCGCGGACCTCGCGAGTGCGACGGCCGCGCGGGTTTCGACTTCAAGGTCAGCCTCAGCCCTTCTGGGCTTTGTGCTTTTTCAGATCTTCGACCAGCGCGGGCACCGCCTGGAACAGGTCGGCGACCAAGCCGTAGTCGGAGAGCTGGAAGATCGGCGCCTCGGCGTCCTTGTTGATGGCGACGATGGTCTTCGAGCCCTTCATCCCGGCGATGTGCTGGATGGCGCCGGAGATGCCGATGGCGAAGTAGAGACCAGGCGCGACGATCTTGCCTGTCTGGCCCACTTGCAGGTCGCCGGGAGCGTAGCCCGCGTCGCAGGCCGCGCGGCTCGCGCCGATGGCTGCGCCGAGCGTGTCTGCCAGCGGGTTCAGGACGTCGAAGAACTTCTCCTTCAAGGCGCGGCCGCCGGAGACCACGACCCCGGCTTCGCCGAGATCGGGGCGGGCGCTCTTCACGGCTTCGAGGGAGACGAACTCGACGCGGCTCGCGGCAGCGCCTGGCGCGGCCTTGGCCACGGCCTCGACGGGCGACGAACCGCCGCTCGGCGCTGCCGGTTCGAACTCGCTCTGACGAGCCGTCGCGACCTGGATGGCGGTCTGCAGCTCGACGTGACCGAACACGTTGCCGGCGAACATCGGGCGCTTGAACACTACCTTGTCGCCGTTGACGCTCACGCCGGAGCAGTCGCCGGCGTAGGCGGCGTCGAGACGGCCCGCGACTCGCGGCAGGAGGTCTTTGCCGAAGCTCGAGGCACAGGCGACGATGAGGCCGTAGCTCTTGCCGACCTCGGCGACGGTGGGCGCGTAGTGTTCGGCGACGTAGTTGGCGAGGCTCGCGTCTTCGCACGCGAGGACCTTGGCGGCGCCGAAGCCGGTGAGCTCGGCGGCGGCGGCCTTGGCCGCGCTGCCGAGGACGAGGATGGAGAAGCTGCCGCCGAGTGCGGGCAGTGCTTGCTTCGCCATGGTGATGGCCGAGTGGGTGGTCTTTCGGACTTTGCCGTCGGCCGTGAGCTCTGCAACGACGAGGATGTCTGCCATGACTCGTTCCTTCCTCAGATGGCCTTCGCCTCGGTGGCGAGCTTCTGGACCAGCTCCGCGACGTCCTTGACCTTCACGCCGGCCTTGCGCCCGGGCGGTGCCTCGAACTTCACGTATTTGTGGGTGAGACCCGTCGAGCCGACGAGGTCGGCGAGCTTCTTCACCGCGAGGGGCTTCTTCTTGGCCTGCATGATGGCCGGCAGCGGTGCGAAGCGGACCTCTTCGTAGGGATACTTGAAGCCGGCAGCGGTCTTGGTCGAATAGACGCTGTCGGGGGCGACGATGCGGAGATCGACCGTCACGACGGCCGGGTACTTCACGCGCACGGTCTGGACGCCGCCGTCGACTTCGCGTCCGACGAGCAGGCCACCCGCTTCTTCTTTGATGGTCGCCGCGAACGTGGCCATGGGCCAGTCGAGGAGCTCTGCGAGGGCCTGGCCGACGTAGTTGTTCTCGCCGTCCACCACTTGCTTGCCCATGACCACGAGGTCGGGCTTCTCTTCTTCGACGAGCTTCTTCAGCGCGAGCGCGACCAGTCGGCCGTCGAGGGCGTCGTCGCCCGCGTCGATTCGAATTGCGCGATCGGCGCCGGTCGCCAGAGCGGAGCGCAGGTTCGTCTCGGTCTCGGCCGGACCGAGGGTGATCGCGACCACCTCACCCAAACGGGTCTTCGGTGCCTTGCCGTCTTCGGTCAACCTGAGCGCCGTTTCGAGGGCGTACAGATCGAAGGGGTTGATCTGCCATTCGAGACCGGTGGTATCGACCTTGTCGCCCGAGGCAGGGATCTTGACCTTGTTGTGGTTCGCGGGGTCCGCGACCCGCTTGAGCGGGACTAGGATCTTCACGATGAGCTCCTTGTTCTTGGCTTGCCCACGAACCTCGTGGCGAGGTGCGTGTATCGAGCCGGTGGGGGGAGGGGCTGTCCTTCGAGCCGCCCGGAAAGCCCGGAAATCGGCTCGATCGACCCGAGCGAGGTAGATCTTTTGGAGCGTCGCGTCAATCTCGGCGGACACGCATTCTCTGCCGCTCCCGGGGAGAGCCTTGGTTTGTCTCGCGTCGCCCCGGGACCCCGATGGAAGATGCCCCCCTCATGGCCATCACCACGGACTGCCTCGTGCTCGGCAGCGGCATCGCCGGCCTCACCTTCGCGCTGACCGCCGCTGCCCACGGCAGCGTGCTGATCGTCACCAAGCGCGGGCGGGACGAGTCGTCGACGGCCTGGGCCCAGGGGGGTGTGGCGGCGGTGCTGTCGGCCGACGACAGCTTCGAGCGCCACGTCAAAGACACGCTGACGGCCGGCGCCGGCCTCTGCCACGACGTGGCCGTCGAGCTCTGCGTGAAAGAGGGGCCCGCCGCCATCCAGAAGCTCGTCGAATACGGCGTGCCTTTCTCGAAGGACGAGAAGGGGGAGCTCGACCTCGGACGCGAGGGCGGCCATACGGCGCGGCGGGTCGCCCATGCCGGGGACATCACGGGGCGAGAGATCGAACGCACGCTGCTCGAGCGCGCAGCCGAGAACCCGAACATCCAGATCCTCGAGTGGCACATGGGGGTCGACTTGATCATGTTGAGCAACTTCGGCGGACCCGATCAGTGCGTCGGCGCCTACGTGCTCGACGAGAAGACCGGTCGCATCGAGACCGTGCTCGCCCGCACCACCGTCATCGCCACGGGCGGGGCAGGGAAGGTCTACCTCTACACGTCGAACCCGGACGTGGCGACGGGCGACGGGGTCGCGATGGCGTATCGCGCAGGCGCCGAGATCGCGAACATGGAATTTTATCAATTCCACCCGACCGTCTTGCACCACTCGCAGGCGCGCACGTTCCTCATCAGCGAGGCGCTGCGGGGCGAAGGCGCGATCTTGCGCCATCCGGACACGCTCGAGCCGTTCATGAAGCGGCACCACGAAATGGCCGATTTGGCGCCGCGCGACATCGTGGCGCGCGCCATCGACTACGAGATGAAGAAGAGCGGCAGCGACTACGTGCTGCTCGACATCACGCACAAGCCCGCGAGCTTTGTGCGCGAGCGCTTCCCCAACATCCACGCCGAGTGCTTGCGCTACGGAATGGACATGACCGTGCGCCCGCTGCCCGTGGTGCCCGCCGCCCACTACCTCTGCGGCGGCATCACCAGCGACTTGCACGGGCGCACGAGCCTGCCCGGGCTCATGGCCATCGGCGAGAGCGCGTGCACGGGGCTCCACGGCGCGAACCGACTGGCGTCGAACTCGTTGCTCGAGGGCCTCGTGCTCGGGCGGCGCGCGGCCGAGAAGGCGAGCCAGCTCTTGCCCGAGCTCCGCCAGAGCCCGTGGCCCAGCGTGCCCGATTGGCAGATCGGCAGCGCCGTGCCCAGCGACGAGGCCGTCGTGGTGACTCAGAACTGGGACGAGCTCCGGCGCGTGATGTGGAACTTCGTCGGCATCGTGCGCAGCGACACGCGCCTGCGGCGTGCCGCCCGCCGCGTGGCTTTGCTGGAGGAAGAGATCCGCGAATATTACTGGAAGCACCTCGTGAATCGCGACTTGCTCGAGCTTCGCAACATCGCCACCGTGGCCGAGCTCATCATCTCTTCGGCCGCGAGCCGCAAGGAGAGCCGCGGCCTGCATTCGACCCTCGACTATCCCGAGACGCGGAGCGAGCTCGCGGTCGACACGGTGTGCAAACGCGGAGTCTTGCCCCACCTCCGCGGCCACTGAGGCGGAAGCGATGAGCGAGCCCAAGATCGCGCTTTGTCTGCCGGGCGGAGGCGCCACCGGCGCCATGTTCCAGATCGGCGCGCTGGCGGCCCTCGAAGACGCGTTCGAAGAGCTCGAGCGCGAGGGCTACGATCTCTACGTCGGCACCAACAGCGGCGCGAGCGTCGCGGCGGTCTTGGCGGCGGGGCAGGCTCCGGAGCGCATCTACCGAGCGTTCCTCGACCCCGCCGATCAGTACTTCCCGCTCGAGCGGAAGCACGTGCTGAAGATGGACCTGAACGAGTGGCGGCGCACGCTCGTGAGCGGTTGGCACGCGCTCCGGCACGGTACGAGCAGTCTGATCTCGCGCGGGCCGGCGCCTTCGCCGGCGGCGCTCTGGGAGGAGCTCGACCGCTTTTACGACACGCTCCCCGCCGGGATGTTCTCTCTGGATGCCTACGAGCGATTCCTCGAAGACTTCTTCGTGCGGCGGGGCATCCCCAACACGTTCCACGGCATGCCGAAGCCGCTTCGGATCATGTCCCACGACCTCGACTCCGGGGAGCGGGTCCTGTTCGGCGCGGAGGGCTTCGACCACGTGCAGGTCACCCGCTCGTGCATCGCGAGCATGGCGGCGCCACCCTTCTTCTCCCCCGTGCGAATCGCCGGGCGCTGGTACATCGACGCCGGTGCCGCGCAGGTGTCGCACCTCGACGTCGCGGTGAGCGAAGGCGCGAAGATCATCGTGGTGGTGAGCCCCATGGTGCCCGTGCGCGCCGAATCGGTGCCCACGGGCCACGGGCCGAAGGGCAGCGTGCGCGACAAGGGGCTCATGTGGGTCATGAACCAGTCGCTTCGAATCGGCATGCATCGCTTGATGCACGAAACGCTGGCGCGCATCGTGGGTTCGGGCGCCGCCGAAGTGCTGCTCATCGAGCCCGACCCGAGCGACGCCATCTTGTTCATGCACAACCCCGCTAGCTTCGCCGCCAGGCGAAAGATCCTCGAGCACGCCTATCGCACCACGCGCTCGCTGGTGGACGGTTGGGTGGCGAGCGGTCATCCCGTCCTCGGTCACGCGCGCTTCCGGCTCCGCGCGAGGACTTGAGCATGGCGGACGGTCTGGGTTCGGGGCCGGGCGGCGGCCGTGCGTGAGCCGACGCTAGCCTGGAAAAACCTCGCGACCCGCCAAGCACTCTATTAAGGTGACTCCCGTCTCGGTCCCTGTCGGGCCGGACAGGGGTTCCCGATGCTCTCGACCCTCGTCTCGACCCTGCTCCTCGCGCTCCTCTATCTCGCCATCGTCCGCTTCGTGGACATGAACGAAAAAGAGCCGCTCTGGGCGATGTTGCTGCTCTTCTTCCTCGGGGCAGCAGGCGCCGCCGTGGTCACGCTGGTCGCGAGCAAGACGCTGCTCGGGCTCAGCGTGTGGGGCAGCGCCGCCGTCAAAGAAGTCGTGAAGTTCCTCGCCATCGGCGCCGGTGTGGGCGCCATCGTCGCCTACGGGCAGAGACGCGGCTGGGAAGAGTTCAACGGCACGATGGACGGCATCGTCTACGGCACCTGCGCTGGCCTCGGCTTCGGTGTGGCGGAGCAGCTCGTGAACCAGATGACGTTCGCCAGCTTCAGCGTGCCCGGTCTCGAGGTGTCACAAGTCGGGAGCTTCGGCAAGCTGGCCCTTTCGGGCCTCTCCGACGGCGTCGTCGGCGCCATCATCGGCGCGGGGTACGGCCTCGCATCCGAAGCCAAAGCGCCCGCGCTCCGCGCCATCGTCCCGGTGTTTTCACTGGTCGGTGCGGTGGTCGCCGACGCACTCTACCAGCTCTTGCGTCACGGCAACGCACTCGGTGACAGCGGCGCGCTCCGCGCCAACGTCGCGCTCGGCGTGCCGCTGCTCTTCATCGCCATCGTGGCCGCCTACGCCTTGCTGCAAGAGCGCCGCGCGATTCACGGTCACCTCGACGACGAGGTCGCGACGGGTGCGGTTGGAGCGACGGACCTGCCGCTCTTGAAGAGTGTGGTGGCGCGCCAGCTCGCCTACTTGAAGGCGTTTTTCAGCTTCAAGCTCGGTTTCTATTTCGGGCTTCGGGACCTGCACAACCTGCAAGTTCAGCTCGCGTTCGCCAAAGCTCGACTGGCCTCCGAGAGCGATCCGACCCGACGCGCGAAGGTCGACCAAGAGGTCGCCAAGATCCGCTCGGCGGCGCTCGAACGCCGGCGTGCGCTCGGTCTCGAAGGGAGTGCGGGATGAACTACTGTCCGCAGTGTCGCTCGGCCCTCGATCCCGGCGCTCGCTTCTGCGCCAACTGTGGTCACACGCTGCCCGCGCAGGCGCCACCACAGCAAGCTGGGCCGCGGCCGTTTGCCGGTGCGCCGGGCTACGCCCCGCCGCAGCCAGCGCAGCCACCGGGCTACGGTCCACCTCCTGCGCAGCCACCGGGCTACGGTCCACCTGCCGCGCAGCCACCGGGCTACGGTCCGCCGCCTGCGCAACCGCCGGGCTACGGCCCGCCGGCGGCGGCTCCTTACGGCGCGCCACAGCCGCCCGGATACGGAGCTCCGCCCGGACCGCCTGGCTACGGGGCGCAGCCCGTTCCCCCCGCGACGCCGGGCTACGGCGCGCCGGGCGCGATGCCTCCGCCGCCACCCGCCGACGAAGGCGGCAGCATGAAGATCCTCGGCGGCTGCGGCGTGGCGGGATGCCTGGGTGCCGTGTTCGCCGTGCTCATGGGCGTCGGCCTGATCATCGTGCTCAGCATGATGGGTGGCTCGGGCGGCGGCTCGAGCTCGGGCGGCGGTTCGTCGGGCCCCGGCGGCGAGGTTCCGACGAGCGGTTCGGTGCGCGATCTCATTCGGCCGCAGGTGGGCGTCTACCGCTTGATCGGCACGTCGCCGCTCGAGAAAGTTCCGCCCGGCGTGGTCGACAGCATCGGCGCCGTGTACGCGGCCCCCGACGGCTCGAAGATCATCCACGTGCTCCTGGTCTACCCGTCCGACGCCATCGCGTCGGAGCGCATCCAGAACGTCTGGTCGAGCTCCATGTCGACGCTGAAGCCGGGTCAGAAGATCTCCCGGGGCAACGTCACCGACAGCTCTGGAGCGGTACGCGGGACCATCGTGTCCGTCACGGGCGGCAACCCCGAGTCCTTCTACTGGAACAACCGGAAGCTCGTGGTCATCGTGGAAGGGCCGCCGCCGCACGCCAAGGGCTTCGAGTCGAGCGCGCCGTACTGATCCGCGTCGTCGTTCGCGTGACTCTGCGCTCCGCGCCAGCCCCGCTCGTGTCGTTCCGATGTCCACAGCTCAGAGCCTCCGCCATGGACTCGTCGTCGCCATGCTGGTCTGGGCGTGCTCCGAGCCTTATCGCGTCGGCGAATACGTGTGGGTCGAGTGGGAGGGCCGGAACTACCCCGCGTACATCCTGGAGAAGAAGGGCTCGTCGCGCTTTCGGGTGCACTACGACGGTTACGACTCGCGCTGGGACGAGGACGTCACCCTCGACCGGGTGAAAGGGCGCATCGACGGTCCGGTGGCGCCGCCGCCGCCGCCCGAGAAAGTCGCGCGTGCGTCGGGGGTTTCTCCCAAAGGCTCCGCCGCGGCCACGGGCGTTTCGGCGTACAAGGCGGGAGACCGCGTGCGCGTGCGCTGGCGCGGTTCGCTCTACGCTGCCACGGTGGTCGCGGTCACCGGCCCCGATCGCTACCTCGTGCACTACGACGGCTACGAGACCGCTTGGGACGAAACCGTGGGTCCCGATCGCATCTTGCCGGCGCGTTGAGGGAGCCGCCACGAATTTGGCCGGCGCCCGGCCCCTCTGTTAGCGGTCCGAGTGAGGCCCGCGCGAGCTCGACACGAGTGAGCTTTTCGAGGCCCGAGGAGTGCGCATGGGCATCGGTCCGTGGAGGAGTAGGAGTTCGCTCGCCGTTTGGCTCTCGAGCGTCGCCATCGTGGCTTTCGCCGCGAGCGCCGATGCGGCGGCCTCACCCGTCGCCCTCGGTGAAGTCAAGGTCGTGCGCAGTGATCCGGGCCTCGAACGTCAGTTTCGCGGGCTCGTCGTCCACGAGCTCGACGAGGTCGACCTCTCGAAGGTGAAGGCCAGCGATCGCTTCGTCCTCTCGGCCTCGCTCGTGCAGATGAACACGCGCGAGAACGCCGGTCAGGCCGAGAGCTTGGCCGTCGTGAGCGCCACGCTGCGGCGTGCGCGCGGCGGCAGCATTCATGCGATCATCCAGGGGCGCGCCCAAGCCAGCGATCGGCCCACCAACGTGAAGGCCGTCGAGCTCAACGCGATGCGTGCGGCGGTTCGGAGTGCTCTGGGACGACTTCCGGAAGCCCTGAAGTGATCGGTGCCTCCTCGCCGGGCATGAGACCCATGCTGCGCCACGCCGCGGTGAGGCGTCCGCGCTCGGCGATGCTGTACACGTTGGGGTCGCGCATCGCCGCCGCCCGGGCCTGACGAAGCCACGTGGTGGCCGAGCGGAGATCGCCACACGCGAAGTGCGCGAGGCCGCGAGTCAGGGCGTAGCGGGCCTGCTCTCGCTCCGACATCTCTCCGAATTCGGGCTCGAGCGCTCGGAGCTCGCCCACGGCGTCGGCGGAGCGCCCTTCGTCGAAGGCGTGGACAGCCCGCGACATGCCGCCGCCACAGCCCGAGGTGAACGCGAGGACCATGAAGATCGAGAGCAGCCGGGCCTGCATGGGTCCTCTTCGGCCGGGGTCCCGAGAGCGTTGCGGGCTTTTTCTCCGGCGCTCGAAACAGCAGAAAACCTGCTGGTTCAACCAATGTTCCGGGTGACAGCCCCGAGCGCTTTGACTATCGAGGGGCCCTTCGCCCGCGCTCCACGAGCGCGCGAGGGGGAGCATCAGCATGGCCGGACTTCGCATCATCGGCTCGGGTCGTCACCTGCCCGGGCGCCCGTACACGAACCACGATCTTTCACGCGTGATGGACACCACGGACGAGTGGATCCAAAAGCGCACTGGGATCCGCGCTCGGCACTACTGCCCCGAGGGCCTCGGCGTGTCCGACCTGGCGCTGGAAGCCGCCAAGCTCGCCCTCGAGGACGCGGGGCGTGCGCCCGAAGACGTCGACTACGTGCTCTTCAACACCATGACGCCCGATCACGTGTTCCCGGGATCGGGCGTGATCTTCGCCGACAAGCTCGGATGTCGCGGTGTGCCTTCGCTCGACGTCCGGCAGCAGTGCGCTGCGCTGGTCTATGGGCTTCAGCTCGCCGACGCCCTCCTCGCGAGCGGCGCTGCCCGCACGCTGCTCTTGGTCGGAGCCGAGGCACACGCCGGGTTCATGCCGTGGCGCGATTGGGACATCTTGGAGCAAGACACGGGGGCACGCCCATCCGAGGCGGATTGGGAGCGCGCGACCCGGCATCGCTCCCTGGCCGTCATCTTCGGGGACGGCGCAGGCGCGCTGTTGCTCGAGCGCGGCGACGGGGGCGGCGGCCTCCTCGCCGTGGACCTCCACTCCGACGGCCGCCACGCGGACAAGCTGGCCATCCCGGCCGGGTTCCGGACTCGCCCCTTCGTTTCGGAGCGTACGCTCGCCGAGGATCTCTTCATTCCTCGCATGGACGGGCGCGAGGTGTTTCGACAGGCCGTGACCCTCCTGCCGCGCTCGGTGGAGCGTGCGTGCGCCCGGGCCAAAGTGCGTCTGTCGGACGTCGATTGGTTCATCGCCCACCAAGCGAACGACCGGATCAACGAGGCGGTGCGAGAACGGCTCGGCCTGCCGAAAGAGAAGGTGCCGACCAACATCGCCGAGTACGGCAACACGTCCACCGCGACGATCCCGATCCTGGTCGACGAGATGCGTCGCGACGGCCGGCTACGCCCCGGTCAGCTCGTGTGTTTCCTCGCCCTCGGTGCTGGTCTGCACTGGGGCAGCGCGCTGTTTCGCGCTTGAGCCGAGCTGCTCGGCGACGCGCCGGAGGAGCTCGAAAGTCGTGGATTTCTGCACGGCCGAGATGGCGCTCACGCCCGCACGCTGCTCGAGGGCCGCGCGCGCTTCGGGCTCGAGCAAGTCGACCTTGTTGTACACGGTGAGCCGGGGGAGGTGGACGAGCTCGAGCGTCGAGAGCAGCTCGGCCGTCGTGCGCTCGTGCTCTTCGTGCTCGGGATCCGAGGCGTCCACCACCTCGAGCACGAGGTCGGCCTCGGCCGTCTCTTCGAAGGTGGCGCGGAAGGCCGCAAACAGGTCTTCGGGCATGTCGCGGATGAAGCCCACGGTGTCGGTCAAGATGGCGTCGCGCCCGTCGGGTAGGAACAAGCGGCGAGCTCGCGTGTCGAGGGTGGCGAAGAGCTTGTCCTCGGCCAGGACGCCCGCGTCCGTCAGCGTGTTCAAGAGCGTGCTCTTGCCGGCGTTGGTGTAGCCCACGATGGCGACGACCGGGATGCCGCTGGTCGCGCGCCGGCGGCGGCGTTCCGCGCGCTTCTTGGCGAGCTCGCCCAGCTGTCGCTCGAGCTCCCGCACGCGGTCACGCGCGCGCCGGCGGCCGATCTCGAGCTTGGTTTCACCTGGGCCGCGACCCCCGATGCCGCCGGTCAAGCGGCTGAGCGAGTCGTCTTTCTGCGCGAGGCGCGGGAGCGCGTACTTGAGCTGCGCGAGCTCGACCTGGAGCTTGCCGTCGCGGGTCTCGGCGCGCTGCGCGAAGATGTCGAGGATGAGCTGACTGCGGTCGATGACTTTGAGATCCGTCTCCTGGCTGATGCCGTGGGCTTGCGCCGGGCTGAGGTCGAGGTCGAAGATCAGACTCTCGGCGTCGAGCTCGATGGCGCGCATCACGACCTCTTCGAGCTTGCCCTTGCCGAGGACGAACTTGGGATCGACGCGGTCGCGGAGCTGGATCACCCGATCGATCACCTCGACCCCGGCGGTCAGCGCCAGGCTCTCGAGCTCGGCGAGCCGTGCCCGCGCGCGGTGTGCGGCGCCGGAGCTCTTCTTTTCACCCACGTGCACCAAGATCGCGCGCCCCTCTTTGGCGCGCACGACGCGCAGGCGTTGGGAGCGGTCGAACTCGCTCTCGAGAGCTTCGATCAGCTGCCCGAAGTGCGGTTCGCGCGAACCCCACGGAATGGGCGCCACGACCTCGTAGGGCAGGGCGCCATTGCCTTGGGTCGGCACGTTGTAGGCCCAAGTCAGGCTGCGCGGCTCGCCCTCGCGGCTCAGGAGCACCGCTGCCACGAGGTCGAGACGCAGCCGCGTCAGGTCGACCAAGTCGTCTTTGGTGAGCGGCTCGTTGTAGAGGTGGGTGTGCACCAGCCGGAGCGCGCGGAAGCGGCCTTCGGCGGCCCGCAGGCGCCCGATGTCGGGCAGCATCAGCCCCGTGGGGCTGCCCACGATGACGTAGTCCACCGCGCCGCTCCGATGCACCAGCGCGCCGACCTGGCGCTGGCTCTCGCGGGAGGCCTCGGCTAGCGAGCGCACGAGCTCCGGCGTGGCGATGCGATCGGGAGGGACTCGCCGTCGGTAGATGCGCTCGAGGGATCGGAGGGCGCTCGGGGCCAGGCCCTTCAGGTTTCCGTAGACTTCCTTCATCCGCCTCGCGCGCGTTCGTTTCGAACGATAGCACCCGGGCGCGGCTCCGTCCGCTGCTTCGCGCAAGCCTGGCACTCGACCCCTTTCACCGAGTCGGTGGACCGGCATACGTTCTCGCCATGGCGGACCTCACCGCGCTCGACCTCGACTCCGCCGTGCGAGTCGGGCGTGCCTTCGGCCTCGACGTCGTGAGCGTGGCGGCCGTGCGGGGCGGCAGCGTGAACTCGAACCATCGGCTCGAGGCGCGCGACGGGAGGAGCTTCTTCCTCCGCATCTACGAAGAGCAGCGCGACGAGGGCGCCGAGCGCGAGCTCGAGATGTTGGCGGCGCTCGCGCGCGCGGGCGTCCCCACCGCCGAGCCCGTCGCGTGCTCGGGGCCGACCCGCGTCGCACACCACGCGGGCAAGCCCGTCGCGGTCTTCCCATGGGTCGAAGGCGAGATCTTGTGCCAGGCGCGCGTAACGCCCGAGCGCGCGCGCCGCGTGGGTGAAGCGCTCGCCCGCGTCCACTCGAGCGGCGTGGAGGTCCACCACGCCGGGCGCTTCGGCGCCCGCGAGCTCGACGCGCGTCTGGAGCGCGTGATCGCCACGGCGCCCGCGTTCGCCGAGGTGGCGACCACGCTTCGCGGCGTGCTGGCCAAGGCCGTGTCCGCGCGCGATGCTTCGCTTCCCCAAGGTCTGGTGCACGGCGACCTCTTCCGCGACAACGTGCTCTGGCGGGGCGAGCGTATCGCGGCGCTCATCGATTTCGAGAGCGCGTCCACGGGCAGCTTCGCCTTCGATCTCATGGTGACCGTGCACGCATGGTGCTACGGCGAAGCGTTCTCTCTGCCGCTCGTCGACGCTCTGCTCGCGGGCTATCACGCGGTGCGTCGTCTCGAGCCTCGCGAGATCGCGGCGCTGCCGGTGGAAGGCGCCTTCGCCGCGTTGCGCTTCGCCACGACGCGCATCACGGACTATTCGCTGCGTGCGGCACCGGGCCAGCCACCTCTGCGGGATTACCGGCGATTTCTCGCGCGGCACGCGGCCGTCGAGGGCGGCGAGCTCGCGCCGTGCTTCGCCTCGCTCGCTGGGCTCGGCTGAGCCCAGATTGCGCACCCCCGGGCCCGACGTTAGGTTGACTCGAAACCGAGGAGCAGCCATTGGCCCGTGCCGTAGCCATCGACTTCCAAGAGTTCGTCAACGAGAGAAAGCAAGCACGACCCGGCGCCGCCAGCGGCGAGAGCTCCCACTCGTACGCCTACTCCTGGGACAAGAAGACCCGGCTCGCCTTCGAAACCATGAAGCCCGTGGAGCTCGCCGTGTCGGCGGGCGTCCGGATGTTCAAGCACATCGGCAAGGCAGAGCTTTTGGGCCACGCGGTGAAGGTCGGACCCAAGCAGTTTCCCCGCGTCCACGCCCTGGCCGAGCGCTGCGCCGAGACCCTCGGCATCGCCACGCCCACGCTCTACGTCGTGAACAACCCGCACCTGAACGCGGCCACCTACGGCACCAACGACGACTCGTTCATCATGATCCACTCGGGTCTGGTCGATCACCTCTCCGACCAGGAGCTGATGAGCGTCATCGGTCACGAGTGTGGCCACATCCACAACAACCACGTGGTCTACCTCACGACGCTGTTCATGCTGACGCGCATGGCCGGCGTGTTCGTGCGCTGGGTGAGCCTGCCGGCGGTGCTGGCGCTCCGCGCTTGGTCGCGCCGGGCCGAGGTGACCTGCGATCGGGCGGGCGCCCTCTGCGCTCGGGACCTCGACGTCGCGTCGCGGGCGCTGACCAAGCTCGCCCTCGGCTCCCAGAAGCTCTACGAAGAGCTCAACATCGAGGCCTTCCTGGAGCAGCACGAGGAAGCCCAGGGCTCCGTCGGGCGATTCAGCGAGATCCTCGCGACCCATCCCTGGCTCCCGAAACGCGTGCTGGCGCTCCGGCAGTTCGGCGAGAGCGCGCTCTTTCGCGAGCACGTCGGGCATGGCCCCGGGGGGCTCGGCATGGAAGAAGTCGACGCGCGCGTGCACGAGATCGTGAAAGTCCTCGGCTGACCGGTCTTCGAGGGGCACGAGCCCCTGGGCAGGCGCCCGTGGATGGCTACTATGCCCCGCATGTTGGACGCGTTCCGCGAGAGAAAGTTGGAAGTCATCGAGGCGCTCGGCGGCCTCTCGGACGTCGCGAAGAGCCTCGGTGCGAGCTCCCTCGGGGAACGCGTCGATGGCGACCTGGTGCGGAAGCTCGAGAACGATCGCTTCCATTTGGTCGTGGTGGGTGAGTTCAACCACGGCAAGAGCACCTTCGTGAACGCGTTGCTCGGCGAGCCGGTCTTGCCGGTGGGCGTCACGCCCACCACCGCGGTGATTCACCACATCGTTTGGGGCGACACGCCGAGCGCCAAGGTGGTGCAGGCCTCGGGCGCCGAGCAGAGCCTCGACTGGGCCGAGGTGCGGAGCTTTGCCACGGGCGGCGCGCGCGCCGACGATCCCGTGAGCTACGTCGAAGTCGCCTACCCAGCGGAACTCCTGCGGGAGCGCATCGTGCTGGTGGACACGCCCGGAGTGAACGATCTCTCGCTCACCCGTGCCGAGATCACCTACGGCTACATTCCGCGCTCCGACGCCGTCTTGTTCGTGCTCGACGCCGGCCAACCCGTCAAAGAGAGCGAGCGGCAGTTCTTGGAGACGCAGCTCATCGGCAAGAGCCGCGACAAGATCCTGTTCGTGGTGGCCAAGAGTGACATCTGGAACGGCGAAGAGAAGGCCGAAGCCCTCGCCTACGTGAAGACGCGCCTCGGTGCGCTGGTGCGCGACCCGCCGGTGTTCGCGGTGAGCGCGCAGGCCGCGCTGGGCGGCCGGCGCGAAGAGAGCGGGCTCGACGAGCTCACCGGGCACCTGATGCGGTTTCTGGCCGAGGAGCGCGGGCGCATCTTGCTCCTGAACGCGCTGGGTGAAGGCCTCTCCGCGGCCCAGGTGCTCGCGCGCGGGGTGGACGCGCGGCGCCGAGCGGCGGCCATGAGCTCGGAGCAGATCGCACGTCGCATCGAGCTCCTCGAGTCCGATCTCGCGGGCCACGCCGACACCATCGAGAAGCGTCGCTTCGCCATCCGTGAAGAGGCGTCAGCCATCAAAGCCTGGGCGCGCCGCGATCTCGACCGGTTCTGCGACGACGTTTTGGCGCAGCTGCCGCAGATCCTCGCGCAGTCGTCGGGCGACGACCTGAAGCAGCACCTCGGCCCGTTCTTCGAGGCTTCGTTCCGCAAGTGGGCGGAGGCCGAGACCAAGGAGATCGCTCAGGCGCTCGAGGCGCTCGCCGAACGCATGGTGGCGCTCGTGAAGGACGACGCGCACGACGTCGGCAAGCGCGTGAGCGGGGCCATGGGCGCCGACCTGAAAGCTCCGCCCATCGAGGTCGATCGCTTCGCCTACGACGTCGGGATCTTCGCCGTGCTCAGCCTCGGCATGGGAGTGCTGTTCGCCAACGCGCTCCTCGGCGGGCTTCTGCTCGCGGCGGCGCCGGCGCTCGCGCTCTGGAACCGAGGGCGCACCGAAGCGGAGATCAAGAAGCGCGCGCTCGAGCTCGGGCCGGTCGTCTTGCGGGAAGCGGCCGCCAAGGTGGCTCCCAAAATCGACGAGATGGTGGAGGAGTTCGCCGGTCGCCTCGACGAGTGGGTGGTGACCGCCGGACAGGAGCTCCACCGCGAGATCATCGAGGTCCTGGCCAAGGTGCGCGAAGAGCGCCAGGCCGGGCAAGACGACCGCGAAGAAGAGCTCCGGCGCTGCGACGCGGGTGCGACGCGTCTCGGCGAGGTGACCGCTCGTCTCGAGGGCCTCCGGGCCGTGGCCCGTGGAGTCGAATCGTGAGCGTCGCGCGCGGCGGGCGCCTCGACGCCTCCATCGATCTCGCGATGGAGGCCTTGAACACCAGCGTGGAGGTCGACTCGGCGCTGTGGCGTGAAGACATCCAAGGTTCCATCGCCCACGCGCAGGGGCTCGGCCGCGCCGGTGTGCTGACCGCCGACGAGGTGGCGACGCTGGTCTCCGGCCTCGAGCGCGTGGCGTCCGAGATCGAGCGCGGAGAGCTGATCTGGGATCGCGCGAAAGAGGACGTGCACATGAACATCGAGGCGCGTCTCACCCAGATCGTCGGTCCGGTCGGGGGCAAGCTCCACACCGCGCGTTCGCGCAACGATCAGGTGGCCACCGACCTCCGGCTCTACGTGCGGCGGCGCGGCATCGAGACGCTGGCAGCGCTGGCCGACCTCGGTCGCGCCATCGTGGCGCGCGCCGAGAGCGAAATCGACAGCGTGATGCCGAGCTACACCCACCTGCAGCGCGCCCAGCCGAGCCGGCTGTCGCACCACCTGCTCGCCTGGCAGGAGATGCTCTGGCGCGATCGCGGGCGCATCGCCGACGCGCTGAAGCGCGCCAACGAGTCGCCGCTCGGCGCGGGTGCCGTGGCCGGCACGGGGTTCCCGCTGGATCGTGAGGCGACCGCCCACGAGCTCGGCTTCGAACGCGCGATGCGGAACAGCATCGATGCCACCGGCAGTCGCGATTTTCTGATGGAGCTCGCGAGCGCCCTCGCCATCTTGGGCGTGCACCTGTCGCGCATCGGCGAAGAGATCGTGCTGTGGTCGAGCCAGGAGTTCGGCTTCGTGAGCCTGAGCGATCAGTTTTCCACCAGCTCCAGCATGATGCCGCAGAAGAAGAACCCCGACGTGGCCGAGCTCGTGCGGGGCAAAGCCGCACTCCTGGTCGGGAGCGCAACGGCGCTGCTCGTGCTGGAGAAGAGCCTGTTCTTCGGCTACGGCCGCGACCTGCAAGAAGACAAGCGGCCGATCTTCGATGCCTTCGACAATGCACTGGTGAGCGTGCGCGCTCTGACCGGCGCCATCGCGACCGCCAGCTTCGGACGCGAGCGCATGCGGCAAGCGCTCGGCGGCGGCCACGTGTGCGCCACGGATCTCGCCGACTTCCTCGTGACCGAGGGCCTGCCGTTCCGAGAGGCGCATCACGTCGTGGGCGCGCTGGTGCGTGCCGCCGAAGAGCGCGGGGTCCAGCTCGGCGGGCTGCCCTCCGAGGTGCTCGCCCAGGCGCACCCGAGCCTCGCCAAGCCCGCGGTGCGGAGCGTGCTCGATCCCGTGAGCGCCGTCGAACGTCGCGACGTGCTCGGCGGACCCGCCAAGGCGCGCGTCCTCGGCGCCATCGCCGACGCGCGCTCGCGTTGGGGCTGATTCGGCCTAGCGCTGCGGTCCGTAGAAACGAAAGCGCGTGGAACCGGGCTCGGGTTCGTCGAAGGCGCCGGCTTGCCAGGCGACGCCCGTGCCGACCAGCGCGACACCCGCGCCGACCAGCGCCCAGGTGGCCCAGGCCGGAAAGCCCGGCTCGGCCTTGGGTTGAGGGGGGCCGGCGTAATCCTCGCCGTAGTGCCGCCTCCACTCGACGAGCGGGCCGCACTCGCCGCGCCGGCAGCTCGCGAGCTCGATGGCTCCTCCGCGCGTCGGTCGCGCGATGGCCCACTCCGCGCAGGTCGTGGCGGGCGCCGGGCGCGCGCGCCCCTTCTTGAGGCTGGAGCCCGCGAAGTCTTCGCGGCTGCAGCTCGCCGGGGGCGGCACGGCGACCGGGAGCGGGCCGTCGCTTCGGATCTGAACCCAGCCCGACCAAGCGAGGCGCTCGCCGCGCAGCACGCGCAGGTGGTGCTCGCCCTCCGCGGCGTCGAAGCTCGCGCTCACGGCTTCGCCATCCAGTTCGACGCGGTCGATGGCACGCGCGCCATCGACGCGAACGTGTCTCGTCGCGAGCGCGCGCTCGAGGGCGAGGCTCGGCTCGCCGAAGCTCGGTGCTCGCAGGCCCTCGAGGGTTCTGCGACGGGCGTCGAAGACGGTGCGCGCCTCCGGATCGCTGCGCGCGGCGATCTCGCTCCGGATCTGTAGGGCCTCGGCCATGAGCCACGCGGCCTGGGGCAGGGCGGTGTTCTTGCGCAGGCTCTGCTCCACGCGATCGAGCCGTTCGCCCGCGGCCGCGTCGTCGAGGGCCCCGGCGGAGAGCCGCGCCTGATCGAGGAGCTCTTCGAGCTCGGCGACCAGCGCCTCGTCGTAGCCGGTGCGCTCCGCCACTGCGGGTACGGGTTCGGTGAGCTTCACCCAACGCGCGCGTGCCCAGGAGTCGAGCACCGGTCGGTGCTCGGCGAGCGCGCTCGACGCGCCGAGCCAGAACAGGACCACCGTCTTGCTCACGGCGCCCTCCCGTGTGCGCCCGTCGCTCCGTCACGCTGGTTTTGGCGGCTCCCTCGCAGCGGAGAATTCCCGAGTGTTCGCCGGCGGGGGCCTGGGCTAAAGTGATTTTCTCCAGCGTGGAAATCCCGAGCCCGAGCGAACCCCGAGTGCCCGCGACCGCGCTGTCGTGGGAAGGCGTCCAGCATGCAGCTTGATTTCGCCGCCCGAGAGCTCACGGTAAAGCTCGTCTACTACGGTCCGGCCCTCAGCGGAAAGACGACGAATCTCCAGGCGCTGCACGAAGCGGCGGACCCGTCGATTACCGGCCGGCTCATGACCTTGGAGACCCGAGACGACCGCACGTTGTTCTTCGACCTCCTGCCCTTCACTTTCCGCGACAAGGGTGGGCTGTCCGTGCGGCTCAAGGTGTTCACGGTCCCCGGCCAGGTCATCCACGCCTCGACTCGACGCTTGGTGCTCCAGGGTGCCGACGGCATCGCCTTCATCGCCGACTCGCAGGTGGCCGAAACCGAGAACAACGCCACCGCGTTCATGGACCTGAAGCAGAACTTGAAGACCTACGGCATCACGCTCAAGCAGATGCCGCTCGTGATCCAGTTCAACAAGCGAGACTTGCCAGCCATTCGCAGCGACGAAGAGATCGCGAGTCTGGCGGCCCAGGGGCGTGAGCCCGTGTACCTGGCGGTCGCGACGCGGGGGGAGGGCGTCGTAGAGAGCTTCATCGGGCTCCTGCACCTCACCTGGAGTGCGCTCGACGCCGAGCACGACTTGAACAAGAAGTTCGGCTTCGACGCGGTGGCGTTCCTGCACTCGGTGGCGCGTCGCCTCGGGCACGACCGGCCACTCTCGGAGCTGCTCGGCACGTGCGTCGGTGGTGCGCTCGAGGTGCTGCGACCGGAGGCGGAGTGATGACTTCGGGTGCGTCCGTCTTGGACGACCTGACCATGGGCCGCGCCGTCGAGCTCGAGAGCTTGGTCGACCGCCGAGCACTCGGCGAGATGCTCGACAGTGCGCGCGAGCTCTTCGGCGTGAGCCTCAGGATCTTCAATCAAAAGGGCCAGATCTTGGCCGATGCGAGCCAGCGCCCGCTGCTCTACGCCTACCTCGACGAATTCAAAGCGGGGCAGGCCGCGCTCTCGGAGGTGGTGAACGCCATCAAGGGCCTCGAGCCCGAACCTGACGGCGACTTGGCGTTCGAGTGCGTGACCGGAGCCCGCTACTGGGTGAGCGGCATCAGCTACGATGGCCATCTCTTGGGCCGCTTGATCCTGGGCCCGTTCCGCGACCCCGCGCGCGCCGAAGTGCACACAGGCGTGCGGTCCCTCGATTCCGGCGTCGACCCCGAGCGGCTGGCGCGCGCTTATGGGGAGCTGCCGGCGCTAGAGCCCGGCGCCGCGCGTCGCGTCGCGCGGCATCTGGTGAACGCCATCGATCTCATCCTCTTCTCCGGGCACAAGGCACTGCTCACGAGCAACATGCACCTCGCGAGCGTCCACGAGAGCTATCGTGAGCTCTCGGAGAAGAATGCCAAGCTCCAGCAAGCGTTCGACCGCCTGAAAGAGCTCGACCGACTGAAGAGCAACTTCCTCGCGACGGTCAGCCACGAGCTTCGCACGCCTCTCACCAGCATCATCGGCTACAGCGAGATGCTGCGCGAGGGCATCGCCGGGGAGCTCAGCAACGAGCAGCAGGAGTTCGTGCAGACGATCCACGAGAAGGGCGAGCAGCTCTTGGGCTTGATCAAGGGCCTCTTGGACCTCTCGAAGCTCGAGAGCGGCACCATGAGCCTGCGCAAGGCCGAGATCGACGTCGTGCCCATCGTCGAAGACGTCGCGAATACGCTGGCGCCGGCGGCGCGCAAGAAGTTGGTCGAAATCGGTGTCGAAGCAGAGCCGGGGCTGCCCTCGGTCTGGGGTGACGCCGAGCGGCTCCGGCAAGTGTTCCTGAACCTGAGCGAAAACGCGCTGAAGTTCACGCCGACCGGCGGGAGCGTACGGCTCATCGTGCGGCCCACCATGCTCGAGCGGAAGAGCGACGACGAGGGCAGGGGGCTCGTCCTGTTCAGCTCGAAGCGCCCGGCGGTCGAGGTGCGCGTCGCGGACACCGGCATCGGCGTGCCCGACGCCGAGAAGGAGCGCGTCTTCGACGCGTTCTACCAGGTCGACGGGAGCGCCACGCGCGAGCACGAGGGAACCGGTCTCGGGCTGTCCATCGTGCGTCGCCTGGTGGACGCCCACGACGGCGCCGTGCGTGTCGAGGACAACGCGCCACAAGGCGCCGTCTTCGTGGTGACCTTGCCGTGTCGGCGAACGACCATCGCGTGAAACCGCCGGCTGGCGAGCGCGCGGCCATCGCCCTCTTGGCGCGGCTGCTCCGCGCTGCGCCGCCCGGGCACGGAGTCGAGCTCGGCATCGGCGACGACGCTGCGGTGCTGCGCGCGGGGGCGGAGCGTTGGGTCTGGACCATCGACGCCTGCATCGAGGGCGTGCACTTCGACCTTCGCTACCTCGACTTGGTCGATGTCGGCTACCGCTCGCTGATGGCAGCGGCGAGCGATCTCGCTGCGATGGGCGCGGCGCCCATCGGTGCCTTGGCCGAGCTCGGGCTCCCGAAAGCGGCAACTCCGCGTGCGGTCCGGGCCATCGGACGCGGGCAGGCGCTCGCGGCGAACGCCATCGGTTGTCCCGTGATCGGTGGCATTCTCTCGCGCTCGACCGAGATCTCCGTCGTGACGACGGTAATCGGGCGCGCGAAGCGGCCGCTCCTTCGGCGTGGCGCGCGCGCGGGCGACGATCTGTATCTGGTCGGCGAAGTCGGGCTTGCCGCCTTCGGTCTCGAGCTTCTACGACGGCAGCGACGTGCGCAGAGCGCGAGCGGCGGAGCGCGATTGCGGCCTGGCGGCGGCCGCTCGCACGGATCCGGGACGGGCTCGGCCTCGCGCGTTCCGCCCACGCGGCCATCGACGTGTCCGACGGGCTCGCGGGCGACGCCGAGCACGTCGCGCGCGCGAGCGGCGTCCGCCTCGTGCTCGAAGCTTCTGCGCTGGAGGCGCTGCTCGGTTCGGCCATGACGCGCGCGATGCGCCATCGCGGGCTCGATCCGCTCGGCCTCGCGCTCGCAGGCGGCGAGGACTACGCGCTTCTCATCGCGGCCCGGCGCGCGCCGAAACGCTCCACGCGCATCGGCCGCGTCGAGCGCGGGCGCGGCGTGGTGATCGAGCACGCCGACGGCACGCGTGCGCGCTGGACTGGCGGTGGGTTCGACCACCTGCGCTGAGCCGCGTCGGTTCAGCGGCAGGCGGCGGGCATGCCCGCGCCTTTGAGGGCGCCGGACACGATGCCGATGACGCTCGACTTGTCCTTGCCTTGGGCGACGGCTGCGTTGCACGCGGCCGCGGCCTGCATCATGTAGAGACTGGTGGGCGGCGGCGCGCTCGCAGCGTTTTGAGCGAGCGCGGCGCAGCATGCCTTCAGGCTCGCCGCGGGTTGGCCCTTGCCTTTCGCATCGGCGTCGGCGTCGCCTGCATCGCCGTCTCCATCGTCTCCCGCGTCTTCGACGCCGAGCACGAGCGGCGCACTCGGTGTCGATACCGGTGCTGCCGACGGCAACGGCGGCGGCGGCTCTTCCTTCTTGCAGCCGCTGTACACCGTGAAGGCCAGGGGCAACGACAGCCCGAGCGCGACCGGGGTGAGCAGCGTTCGCAACTTGGATTCTAGAGCCTGGTTCATCGGGTTCCTCCGAAAACGGACTTCTTCTGGTTCAGACGCGGGTCGAGGCGAAAGGATCTGGGTCAGCAGCCGCCGGGTACGGGAACCCCTTGCAGCTGCGCGCGGATGGTCGTGCGAGCGGAGGCCGCGTCGGCGGCGCCCTTCTTCACGGACTGGGCGATGCCGCCGCACACCGCGGAGGCGCTCTTGTACTTGTTGGCGTTGGGGCCGGCCTTCTTCGCCTCGGCGGCCAGCGCGCCGCAGCACGCCTCGATGGCTTTGGCATCGGCCGGGCTCGGCGCGGGCTTGCCGGCATCGGCGCTCGCGTCAGTCGCCGCGTCCTTCACTCCGGCGTCTTTGATCACGCCGGCATCGGTGAGCTTCGTCGGAACGAGGACCGGGTTCTTGGGCGTGGTGTCGTCGGTCGCCGCGCTGGCGCTCGGCGCCGGCGTGGTTTCGGTCGTCGTGGCGGCGGCCGTGGGCTCCGGCGTCGGCGCCGGTGCGGGAGCTGCGGTGGCGGTGGGCTCACTGTCGCTCGAGCCCTTCTTACAGGCGAGCAGTGCCAGGCCGAGGACGGCCAGCCCCGCCACCCAGCTGGTGGTCACGCGATGCCCGCGGGGTTTCATGGCGTCCTTTTATCTCAACTCGCGGCGCGCCGCGCGGCTTTGAAATCGCGAGCTGGACGAGCCCGCGCCGAGCGGAAGCGCGCTCGGTCGCCCGAAGAGGACTCCAGAAGGGAAGCCGGACGGGACTTGGGGTATCCGCTCTGGCCCCAGGGCCGAAACGGGAACGGGCCGCCCGTCGAGCGACCCGTTCCTGCTTCGTTGCAAACTCGCGAACTTGGGTAGGCCTGGACCGCCTGCTGCCTCAGGAACAACCCATGGAGTTTCCGCAGTTCAAGCACTTGTAACAAGCGCCGTTGCGGACCGTGATGTGGCCGCAGCTGTCGCACACCGGAGCGTCGCCCATCATTTCTTCGAGCTGCGCGTCGAGCGCACCATGCACGTCCGTGCCGACCAAGGTCTGAGGTTCCTCGGCGAGGCTGGGCGGCGGCAAGCTCATGCTCTCGGGTGGGCCTTCCACGAGTGGAGTGGTCGGGTCTTCGATGCCGGCGGGCGCCTCGTTGGGTTTCACCTGCGCGAAGTCGTAACGCCGGAGGTATTCGACGCCGAGCACGCGGAAGATGTAGTCGACGATGCTCGTCGCGAACTTGATGTTCGGGTGGCCGGACACGACACCGTGGGGCTCGAAGCGCGTGAACGTGAACTGCTCGACGTAGGTCTCGAGCGGCACGCCGTATTGCAGCCCGACCGACACCGCCATGGCGAAGCAGTTCATGAGTGAGCGGAAGGCCGCTCCCTCTTTGTGCATGTCGATGAAGATCTCGCCGAGCGAGCCGTCGTCGTAGTCACCGGTGCGCAGGAACACCTTGTGGCCGCCGACCGTCGCCTCCTGGGTGAAGCCACGCCGCTTCTTGGGCAGACGGACGCGCACGCCCTGCGGGCGAGTCATGGCCGTGAGCTGCCGCGTGGGGGCCTCGGAGCTCACCTCTTCTTTGTGGTCCTTGGCATCCTTGTTGGAGGTCGAGAGCGGCTGGCTCGCCTTACAGCCGTCGCGGTAGAGCGCGACCGCCTTCAAGCCGAGCTTCCAGCCCTCTTCGTAGATTTCGCGCACGTCGGCCACGCTGGCGTCATTGGGCAAGTTCACCGTTTTGCTGATGGCGCCCGAGAGGAACGGCTGCACGGCCGCCATCATGCGCACGTGGGACATGGGCGCGAGGAAGCGCTGGCCGGTGCGACCACAGCGGTTGGCGCAGTCGAACACGGCGTAGTGCTCGTCGCGCAGGTAGGGCGCACCCTCGATGGTCATGCGGCCGATGATCACGTCGTTCGCTTCCTGGATCTCGGCGTCGTTGAAGCCGAGGTGGCGCAGCAGATTGAAGCCCGGGGTGCTCATCCGCTCCGGCGTGACGCCGAGCCGCTCGTAGCTCTCTTTGCCGAGAACCCACGGCGCGAAGGCGAGGTGGAGATCGAAGACGCCGGGGATGGACGCTTCGACCTTGGAGAGGTCTTCGTCGCTGAGCCCGCGTCGCTTCAGCTCGGCGCGGCTCACGTGGGGGGCGCCGAGCAAGGTGTTGGTCCCCGACACGTAGGCGACGATCTCGCGGATCTGCGTTTCGGAGTAGCCGAGCCGGCGGAGGGCTTCGGGCACCGACTGGTTCACGATCTTGAAGTAGCCGCCGCCAGCGAGCTTCTTGAACTTCACGAGCGCGAAGTCGGGCTCGACGCCGGTGGTGTCGCAGTCCATCAAGAGGCCGATGGTCCCGGTGGGCGCGAGCACCGTGGCCTGCGCGTTGCGGTAGCCATGCTGCTCGCCGAGCTCGACCGCCTGGTCCCAAGATTCCGCGGCGGCGCGCCAGAGATCGGCGGGGCACTCGTCGCGGTGGATGGCGTACGCGGCCTCCTGGTGCAGGCGCATCACCCGCAGCATCGGCTCGCGGTTCTTGCCGAACCCGGGGAAGGGCCCCTTGCTGCCTGCGATGCGCGCGCTCTGCGCGTAGGCGCGGCCGCACATGATGGCGGTGAGCGCCGCCGAGATGGCGCGGCCTTTCTCGGAGTCGTAGGGCACACCGAGCAGCATCAAGAGCGTACCGAGGTTGGCGTAGCCGAGGCCGAGCGGGCGGTAGTCGTGGGAGTTCTGCGCGATGCCCCGGGTGGGGTAGCTGGAGAAGTCGACCAGGATCTCCTGCGCCGTGAAGAACACGTCGACGGCGTGGCAGTAGCCATCGACGTCGAAGCTGCCGTCGCCCCGCAGGAACTTGGTGAGGTTCAACGACGCCAGGTTGCAGGCCGTGTCGTCGAGGAACATGTACTCCGAGCACGGATTCGAGGCGTTGATGCGCCCAGTGTTCGGACAGGTGTGCCAGCGGTTGATGGTCGAGTCGTACTGGACACCGGGATCGGCGCAGCCCCAGGCGCTCTCCGCGATCATGGTCCAGAGATCCTGGGCCTCGTAGGTGTCGATGACCTCACCGGTCGTGCGCGCGATGGTGTGCCACTTGCCGCCCGACAGCGCTGCTTTCATGAAATCGTCGGTGATGCGCACGCTGTTGTTGCTGTTTTGCCCGCTCACCGTGCGGTACGCCTCGCCGTTGAAATCGCTCTCGTAACCCTGATGGATCAGGGCTTGCGCCTTCTTCTCTTCGCGCACCTTCCACTGGATGAAGTCGGCGATTTCCGGGTGATCCATGTCGAGGCAGACCATCTTGGCCGCGCGACGCGTGGTCCCGCCGCTCTTGGTGCTGCCCGCAGCGCGATCGAACACCTCGAGGAAGCTCATCAGGCCGCTGGACGTGCCGCCGCCGGAGAGCTTTTCCTGCTTGCCGCGGATGGCGCTGAAGTTCGAGCCCGTGCCCGAGCCGTATTTGAAGAGGCGCGCCTCGCTCTTCATGAGGTCGTAGATCGACATCAAGTCGTCTTCGACGCTCTGGATGAAACAAGCGGAGCACTGCGGCTGCTCGTAGGCGTTGCGCGTCTCGGTGGCCGCGTCGGTCTTCTCGGAGTACGCCCAGTTGCCACCGGAGCCTTCGATGCCGTACTCGTGGAAGAGTCCGCAGTTGAACCAAACGGGCGAGTTGAACGCACCGTACTGGTTCACGAGTAGGAACGTGAGCTCGGCCTCGAAAGCCTCGGCGTCTTTCTTGGTAGCGAAGTAGTTGCCGAAGTCTTCCCCCGCGCGGCGGATGGTGTGGGCGATGCGGTGCACGACCTGGCGCACACTGGTTTCGCCCTTGGTCTTGTCACCGTGGAGGCCGGCCTTGCGGAAGTACTTGGAGACGACGATGTCGGTCGCGAGCTGAGACCAGGCGGCAGGGATCTCGGCGCCCTCCATCTTGAAGACGACCGAGCCGTCGGGATTCGTGATGACGCTCTTCCGGAGCTCCCACGTCGTGTGCTCGAAGCCCGCCTCGGTGGGGCCCGTGTAGCGGCGTTCCAGCGAGACGCCCTTCTTCTTCCGCGCCGGGGCCCGCTTCTTCGCGGGCTCCTCGCTCTTGACCTGCACCTGCTTCTCCTGACCCACGATCGTCGACTGCGCCATCCCTCGCTCCTTCAGCTCTGCCATCACCGCGCGCGGCTCCGGGCGGGCACCTGCCCGCTCAGCAAGACAAAACCAATCCCCTCGACCGGTCCGACGGCCGAGAGGCTCAAGACCCCCGTTGTCCAAGTCTCTATCCGAACCACCGGGCGACGCGGCGACGCCCCGCCACCCTCAAAAGCCAATTCCGTCTTCGTGCCAGCACCACGTTGCGCTTGGACTCGTTCGACTGAACGGCTGTTCCAGAGTGAGACGCGGACAGCGGGTCCGACCGCCTGCACTGACGAGCAGCTTTCGCAGCGGGTGGAGGGTCTTCCTACCCCAACCACTTGGGGTGGGGCAAGAAAAAACCACGACAGATTGGGCGATTCGGCCTAACTCTCAGTAGGCACTGAACTTTCGACAGGGTGAACACAAGATACTCCCGGCTTGTACAGCTCCGAGTCACACCTCACCCCCAAGAAGACCCCAGGCCAGATGCCCAAGCCCGACCCATCCATGCCGCCTTGTGCAGCGCGCGAGGGTCTGCCACGCTCTTGGCACGCCGCACCACCCATGAGGACGCTCGGGGAGATCCAGCCCGGTCAAACGGTGGGCCGGTACGAATTCCTCGTGCCGATCGCCCAAGGGGGGATGGCTGCCGTGTGGGCGGCACGCCTGAAGGGCACGCGCGGGTTCAGCAAGACGGTCGCCGTCAAGACCATGCTGCCCACCATCAGCGACGACCCCCACTTCGAGCAGATGTTCTTGGACGAGGCGCAGCTCGCGTCGCGCATTCGTCACCCGAACGTCGTGGAGATCCTGGACCTCGGTGAGCAGGACGACCTGCTCTACCTGGTGATGGAGTGGGTGGACGGCGAACCGCTCTCGTCGATTCGCCGAGTCGCCGCCAAGCGCGAGGGGATTCCACGCCCGGTCGCGGTGAAGATCGTGCAGGACGCGTGCGCGGGCCTGCACGCAGCTCACGAGCTTCGCGACGAAGGCGGCGCAGCCGTCGGCCTCGTGCACCGGGACATCTCGCCGCAGAACATCCTCATCACGTTCGACGGCGTGGTGAAGATCGTGGACTTCGGTGTCGCGAAGGCGGCGGGGCGCACCGCAGAGCACACGAATTCGGGACAAATCAAGGGCAAACCGCCCTACATGTCGCCCGAGCAGGCGCTCGGCAAAGAGATCGATCGGCGCACCGACGTGTTCGCGCTCGGGATCATCCTCTACCAGCTCACGACGGGTAAACATCCGTTCCGCGGCGAGAACGACATGATCACGCTGCAGAACATCGTCTCCGATCGGCCGATCATTCCGCCGCGGGCTTACGACAAGGAATATCCGAAGCCGCTCGAGGCCGTGGTGCTTCGCGCGCTCGACCGCGATCCGACGAAGCGCTTCCAGACCACCGCCGAGTTCGAGGCCGCGCTCGATCGAGTGTTCCCGCCCACGATTCCGCGCGTGCGCACCGAAGACGTCGGCAAGTTCGTGCGGGCGATGTTGGGTGATCGCGGCGACGAGCGGCGCGCCGCGCTGCGCGAGGCCATCCGCGTCGCAGACGAGCGGGCTCCACTCACGGACATCTCCGGTTCGACGGGACGCTTCCCCGAGCTCGGAACGCGTGTCGGCCCTCCTCCGCCTGGCGCGCCGTCGAGCCCGGACGTCGCACGCATCTCGGTGACCGGCGTGACGGGGCCGACTCCGCATTCGGGGCCGGGATACGTGCGCCCGAGCGTTCCGGAATATACGAGCAGCGCGCTCAGTGCGCCGGAAACCCCCATCGGAACCCAGCTTCCGAGCGAACCCCCCCCGAAGCCGAAGAGCCGCGGGGCGTTCTGGGTGGTCGGAGGTCTCATGCTCGCGACGCTGATGATCGGCGGCGCCGTGCTCGTGACGCGGATCACGCGAGGCGCGGGTCGAAGCGCCAGCGGCGCTCCTGTCCCTGCCGTCACGCTGTCGTCGTCGGCCGCTTCGCCCGCTCCGTCGGGCTCCGGTGAGAAGCTCGACGAGTCCGGCGCCATCGATCTGAACGAGCTCGCGGTGGAGAAGAACCGGGCGGGGCGCGGCGGGCCCGCGCCGAAGGACGCGAAAGACGCGAAGGACGCGAAGGACGCGAAAGACGCGAAAGACGCGAAAGACGCGAAAGACGCGAAAGACGCGAAGGACACCAAGTCGGGCAAGGAGCCCAAGAAGCCGGGCAGCGGCTTCGTTCCGCCGCCGGTCACCGACCCCGGCTTCTGACTCGGGCAACGCCGAAACGCGCGCGGCGTCTCAGCTCCAGACCACCGGCTCGTCCTTTTCGTACCAGCCCTCGGCGAGGCTCCCGTACTTCGACTCGATGGCGCTCCGCTTCAGCTTCAGCGTGGGCGTGAGGAGTCCGTTTTCGATGGTCCACTCGTCGCTGATCACCGCGACGAGCTGGAGCTGCTCGTGTTGATCCAGGCCGCGATTGAGCTCGTCGACGTGGGCTCGCAAGCTGGCGCTGATCTCCTGGCGCGCAGCCTCGTCCCCGGTTCGCTTCCGCGCTTGTTCGCTCAATACGACCATGGCGTAGGGCTGGGGGAAGCCGTTGCCGGTGACGAGGGCCTGCTCCACGTCGGTGTGCAAGAGCAGCTTGTTTTCGATGGGCGCGGGGGCGACGTACTTGCCCTTGCTGGTCTTGAACAGCTCCTTCACGCGTCCGGTGATGCGAAGGTGCCCGTGCTCGTCGATTTCGCCTCGATCGCCCGTCTTCAGGAAGCGGTCTTCGGTGAACATCTCCGCGGTGAGCTCGGGCGCTTTGTAGTAGCCGAGCATCGTGCCCGGGCTCTTGACCAAGACTTCGCCCTCCTCGCTGATCTTGCACTGGACCTTCGGACAAGCCTTGCCGACGTAGCCGACCTTCACGTCGCCGGGCAGCGCCATGTGCGAGTAGCTGAAGTTCTCGGTCATGCCGTAGCCCTCCAGGAGCTCGAGCCCGAGGGAGCGGTACCAGGCGATGAGCTCGCCCGGGATGGGGGCGGAGCCGCTGCCCGCGATGCGCACGTGGTCGAAGCCCAGTCCGCTCAGCACCTTCTTCTTGATGATGCCGCTCAGGATCGGGACCTTCAGCATGAAGGCCAGACGCTCGGCGGGCATCTTGCTGAACACCCCGAGCTGGAACTTCTGCCAGAGCCGCGGCACGCTGACGAACAGGGTCGGGCGCGCGCGCTGGATGTCCTTGATGAACGTGTCGAGGCTCTCGGCGAAGAACACCCTGAAGCCGATGGTCAACGTGCCGGCCTCCACCACGTAGCGCTCGAAGGCGTGGGCGAGCGGCAAATAGGAGAGCATGCGGTCGTTGGGTGACAGCTCGAGGAGCTCGCGGAACGCGCTGGCAGGCTCCACCATGGTCTGGAAGCTGTGCATGACGCCCTTGGGGACGCCCGTGCTGCCCGAGGTGTAGACGATGGTCGCGAGTTCGGTCTTGTCGCGGGTGATGGTCCCGGTGAGCGGCTCCGTCTTCTCGACGATTTCGTCCCAGCTCGGTGCGTCCATCTTGGGTGAGAGCGGGAGGCGGATGCGCGGAAGGCCTTCGGGGATCCCCGGTTCCATGGCGCTGAAGCCGTCGAGCTTGCCGACGAAGATGAGCTTGGCCTCGCTGTGCTCGAGGATCTGGCGGATCGTCTCCGGAGTGAGCGTCGGGTAGAGCGGCACCGACACGTACCCGGCCATCCAGATGGCCAGGTCGGCGAGGAGCCACCAGGCGGTGTTCTTGGAGAACAGAGCGATCTGGGAGTTTGCGGGCAGACCGAGCGACTTCAGGTGAGCCGCCATACGGCGCACCTCGCCCATGGCCTCGGCGAACGTGAAGTCGCGCAGCTTGCCGCCGCCGAGCGGCTGCGTGAGCCAGACCTCGCTTCCCCGATCTTTTTCCCACTTCTGCGCGTAGTCGAGTTGTGTTTCGAGCGGCATGAGCTCTCTCCCAGCGAACCCCCGGACGGGTCGACCGCCGAGTAGTAGCAGAGCTTTCCGCGAACGCGAACGGCGCTCGGGGTCGGCTGGGTCACTCCCAGCGGCTCCACTCGCTGAGGTAGTTGGCAACCAGCGCTTGGTTGTTCAAGCGGTTCGGCTCCGTCGGGACGCGCGCGACGTCGGCGGGCAGCTCGAAGAGCAGCCGGAGCGTCGTGGCGTCGAGATATGCGAGCTCGACGGGGGGCAGGCGCTCGGGGCGTGCGAATGGCTCGAGCCGCGCCAGGACGAAGCCCCAGTCGGCGAAACTCGGCAGAAACACCCGGTAGGGCTGGACGGAGAACCCTGCCGTTTCGAGCGTCCGCACCACGCACCAGAACGATCGCCGAGCGAGCAGCGGCGAGGTCGACTGGACGACGAGCGCTCCGTCGGGCTCCAGGCGCGCGCGCACCCTCCGGTAGAGCTCGGTGCTGTAGAGCTTGCCCACCGAGTAATTGCTGGGGTCGGGGAAATCCAGAATCACGACGTCGAAACGGTCGCGCCCCTCGGCGAGCCACACCATGGCGTCGGCGTTCACGACCCGCACTCGCCGGTCGGAGAGGGAGCCGTGGTTCAGCGCCACGAGCTCGGGCCGCGTCCGGGCAAGCTCGGTGACCGCGCGATCGAGATCCACGAGCACGACCTCCTCCACTTGGGGCCAGCGCAGGATCTCGCGCACGGCCAGCCCGTCGCCGCCGCCCCCGACGAGTACACGCGCGTTTTTCCGGGCCGCGCCCATCGCCGGGTGCACGAGCGCCTCGTGGTAGCGGTACTCGTCGGCGCTCGCGAACTGCAGGTTGCCGTTCAGGTGCAGCGCGAAGCCGTTGCCCCGGCGCGAGAGAACGATGCGCTGGTACGGACTCGTCGTGGCGTAGAGCACGTCCCCACCGTAGGTCGCCGCTTCGGCCACCCGAGTGAAGGTATTTCCCAACGCGAGCCCCAGGATGAGGAGCAGCATCACGAACACGGCTCGGAGCCGTGCACTACGCATGCCGCGGGCCTCCTCGGCGGTCTCGGTCTCGAGCACGTAGGTGGACGCGAAGCCCACCGCGCCGTTCAAGAGCCCGCACGCGAGCGAGGTGTGGACGAGGCCGAGCCGTGGCACGAAGATCAGGGAAAACCCCAGGGAGCCGAGCAGCGCGCCGGCGTAGTCGAAGGTGAGGGCCCGCGCCACGAGCTCCTTGAACTCGAGGTCGCGGCGCAGGATGCGCATGAGGAGCGGCAGCTCGAGCCCCACCAACACGCCGACCACCAGCACGATGGCGTAGAGCACGAGGCGAAACGCGCTGGTGTGGCTGAACGCCAGAAACAGACCGGGCGCGCAGAAGCCTCCGACCAGCGCGGTCGCCAGCTCGATGTCGACGAACAGGAGGCGCAGTCGCCGCTCGGCGAAGCGTGAGAGCCAAGCGCCGAGGCCCATGGCGGAGAGGTAGACGCCGATGATGGTGGAGAACTGCGTGACCGAGTCACCGAGCACGTAGCTCGCGACAGCGGCCATCACGAGCTCGTAGACCAGACCGGCCGTCGCGATGACGAGCACCATCGTCAGCAGCACGCTCGTCGAGCGACGCCGGCGAACGGAACCCGCGCGTCCCGCCTCTGGCCAGGACGTGAGTGAGCTCGCTGAGTCTTCCTCGTCCGTCATCGGGACGACCGCGCGCGGCTGCGCACCGGGTCAACCGCTGATGGCCGATGCGATGATGATGCTGAGACCCAAGATGACCGACCCGATCATGATCGCGAGGGCGGTGTTTTGGTCTTCCTCGATTTCTTTCCGCAGCGAGAACGGGGTCACCAGCTTGATCACCAAGAAGCTGATGCCGAACATGACGATG
>JAXLYN010000051.1:0-63559 GCA_046351435.1 Polyangiaceae bacterium | reverse complement strand
GGTGTTGGGTTGGAGGAAGCCGTAGTAGACGAAGGCGAAGGCGGCCCACGCCGCGAGGGGCGCGAAGCCGAGCACTGCATCGAGCAGCGCCTTTCGCCAGGGCCCCCGCCAAGCGAGGTGCGCCAGAACGGGTGCGACCAGCAGCAGCGTGTCGGCGCGGTTCAGGAGGAGAAGCGCCGCGAAAAGGCACGCGAGGCGCCGAGGGGACGACCCGCTCAAGAACGCCACTCGGGCGCGAACCCCGGACTCGCGAACGCCGCGGCTCACGGCTGGGGGCACGTGCACGACGCGGAGGTAGCTCGCGAAGAGCGCGAATAGGAGCAAGTGGCTCAGCGGATTTTCGAGGCCGCTCGTCGAGAAATCCGCGTAGGCGTTGGAGAGCGCCATGGCTCCGAGGCCGAGTGCAGCGGCCAGGCGATCGCGCGCCACGAAGCGGACGAACACGATGGCGCCTCCGAGCGCGACGACCAGCGACGTGAGCATGGCCACGCCGTAGCCATTCTTCACGAGCAGGTGAACGCCTCCGAGCAGCAGCACCCAGAGCGGATTGGTGAAGCCCTGGACGCGCTCCCCGGGGTTGTGCGTGAGACCGTAGCCGTGCACCCAGTTGTAAGCGACGCGGACACTGATGAACGCGTCATCGGAAATCCATGCGCGGCGAAGCACCACCAGTGCAAAGAAGCCGAACGCCAGAACGAGTGCGCTGCGCGCATCCAGTGCCAGCCTGTGCCAGGGGGCCCGAGACGGTCTGTCAGTCGGATCAGGGAGAGCCGACTCGGTCAGTGGAAGGGGGAGCACGCATTGTCCGCTCTCGCGGGCAGCGCCACTGCCTGACTCCGCGGGCATGCCGAGGGGCCAAGCACGGAGCGTGCCGATTCCCCAATCGCCGGCCGCGCATCGGCGACGACCGTGGCGCCCGTCATCCCTTGTCGCCGATGACGGAACGGCGACTTAGAGCTCGGCCGAGATCCGCTGGATCAAGTCGCGCAAGTAACGGTGAGGCGCCGAGGTGTCGGTGCGCTCGTGCCACACGACCCGCACACGCCCGCCCGGAATCGAAAGCGGCGCCGGGTGCAGGGCCAGGGGGAAGAGCTTGGCGAACGGTCGCGCCACGCGTTCGTCGAGCGCCGCGACGAGATCCGTGGACGCCACCACGGCGGGCGCCATCAAGAAGTGCGGCACGCGGAGCCGCACCTCGCGCTTCAGGCCGAGCTTTTCCAGTGCGTCGTCCACCACGCCGCGCGAATCGGGCTCTTGCGTCACGAGCAGATGGCCGAGGGACACGTATTTTCGCAGCGTGAGGCGCTGCTTCACGCGCGGGTGACCGCGCCGCACGACGCACACGAAGTGATCCTCGAAGAGCTCCGCCTGCCGGTGCCCACTCGGCAAGCTGGTGTGGAAGCCGAGCATCAAGTCGGCTTCTCCTCGCTCGAGACCGGGCGGCACGCGGTGGTGCGGCCAGGACGAGATGCGGATTCGAACCCCGGGCGCCTCGCGTTCGAGCGCGGCGAGGAGCTTCGGCAAGAGCACGAAGCAGACGTAGTCCGTGGTGGCGAGCGTGAAGGTCCGCTCGAGCGAACGCGGCTCGAACTTCGCGGGCTCCGACAGCGCGGCCCCGAGCCCTTCGAGAGCGCGCGCGAGGGGTTCCGAGAGCGCGAGGGCACGCTCCGTCGGCACCATGCGCGGCCCGACCCGAACGAGGATCGGATCGGCGAGGAGGACGCGCAGCTGCCCGAGGGCGTTGCTCACCGCCGGCTGCGTCATGCCGAGACGGCGCGCTGCCCGGGTCACGCTCTTCTCGGCGAGCAGGGCGTCGAGCACGGGCAGGAGGTTCCAATTCCAGCTTCGTATATTCACAGACATGATATACACGATTCGAATTATCAATTGGGCAGATGATGGCTCCGGGCCTAGGTTCTCCTTCACCGGACGGCAGCGCCGCCGGGCGAGGAGAGAAGACCATGCAGACCACGTCGAACGTTGAAACCGCCCCGAGCCTCACGGTCTGGGACATCGACACGAGTCACGCCGCCGCGAACTTCCGCGTCCGCCACCTGATGGTGGCTCACGTGCGCGGCCAGCTCGGGCCGATCACGGGCACCGCCTGGATCGACGACAAGGATCCGAGCCGGTCGAGAGTCGAGGCGAGCATCGACGTGCGCGGCATCGACACGCGCGAAGCCAAGCGGGACGAGCACCTCCGGAGCGCGGACTTCTTCGACGTGGAGAAGTTCCCGAGCCTGACCTTCCGCTCGACCGCCGTGAAGAAGCAGGGCAGCGGTTTGGCGCTGGTCGGCGAGCTCACGCTCCACGGCGTGACCCGGGAGATCACGCTCGAGATCGAGGAGCTCTCGCCCGCGGTGAAGGACCCTTGGGGCAATCTGAAGCGCGGCATCACGGCCAAGGGCAAACTGAACCGCAAAGACTACGGACTCGGCTGGAACGTGGCCCTCGAAACCGGCGGGATCCTGGTGGGCGAGGAGGTCCACATCGAGCTCGAGGTCGAGCTCACCGCGCGGCCCTGACCCGTCGGGACCACGCCAACGTCTCGGGGGGCTCGCGCTCGCCCCCCGAGCACCCGCGCCTCCGGGCCGTCCGGGACAATCCCCGTGATCTCAGGACTTTGACCCCGGATTGCCCGACGGCTCGGCGGGCAGCGTACCCTCGCCCGGTCGGGGCAGCACGAACGGCCGCCTCGCGCGTACAAAGGCGAAGGCGAATGGAGCGCATCGGCGAATACCTCGTGCGGCGGCTCGTGGGCGAGGGCGGGATGGGCAAGGTGTACGAGGCGGAGGAGCGCCTCTCCCGCCGGCGGGTGGCGCTGAAGGTGCTGAGGCCCGAGCTCGCCCGGAGCGAAGAGGGGCGGCGCCTGTTCCTGAACGAGATGACGATCCTCGCCCACCTCGACCACTCCGCCGTGGTGCGCTGCCTCGCCTGCACCGAGGTCGACGATCAGCTCGTGATGGCGCTCGAGTACCTCGAGGGCAAGACGCTCCGAGCCTACCTCAACGAGCGCGGGCCGCTGCCCTGGGAAGAGGCGGTGGACGTCGCGGTGCAAATCGCTTCCGCGCTGTCGGCAGCCCACCGCCAGGAGCCGCCCATCGTGCACCGGGACCTCAAGCCCGAGAACGTGATGGTGCTCGACGACGGTGGCATCAAGGTCATGGACTTCGGCATCGCCAAGGTGTTGATGGCGCTCAGCAAGACCACGACGCACAGCGTGGGCACGCTGCAATACATGAGCCCCGAACAGATCGACGCGACCACCGTCGACGCTCGGAGCGACCTCTACTGCCTCGGCCTCGTGCTCTACGAAATGCTGGCGGGCAAAGCGCCGTTCGAATCCGCCTCGCCCCGCGAGCTCCTGAATCTCCAGTGCACTGCCGCGCCACCGCCGCTGCCGGACGCCGTGCGCGGCGCCTTGCCGAAAGGCGTCGAGCGACTGCTGTACGAGCTCCTGGAGAAAAAGCCCGACGACCGCCCGGCTTCCGCCGCCGACGTCTTGCACGAGCTCGAACCGTTCGCGCCGGCCAGCGGCGGAGCTCGCCAGCGGACACGCGCCAGCGCCGTGCCCGCCGAGAGCAGCAGCGAACCACGCACCGAAGCGTCCGAGAGCGAGCCCGAGAAGCGATCCCCGAAGCAGAAGCACAGCGAGTCGGGCGCCGGCGACGAGCCCCGCGCGGAGAAGCGCGAACCGAAAGCGCGAGCCGACACCATCGCGCTGGTCGAGCGCGCGGCGGAGCCCCGTGAAATTCCGATGCGCACCGGCATTACGATCGTGCTCTTGCTCAGCCTGATCGCAGGGCTCGTGACGTACATCGTGCGCGCCCAGTCGAGCGACGCCGACGCCAAGCCGGCGGCCACCGCTCGGCCCCCGGGGCAGGAGCCGAGGTGAAGCGAGGCCCCCCGCCGCCCGGAGCCGGCGAAGCGCTCGGCGACGTGGGGCGGGCTCGCCGCTTCGCCGCCGGCCCGAGGCGCGAGCTGTGGCGGCTCGCGGCGGACGACGAACGCATCGCCGAACGTTTGCTCGAGCTCGGCGCCGCGGGTATCGGTGGCTTCGTCGAGGCAGGGCGCGACGACGACGGGGTTTGGCTCCTGCGCTCGAAAGGCGAGGAGAACCTAGCGGACTGGCTCGACACCCCGCGCGAGCCCCGGCGCGTGGTCGAAGTCGCGCTGGCGCTCTCGCAGGCGCTCGCCCAAGCAGAAGCTCGCTCGCTGTTTCCTGGCCCGCTCTCGCCCAAGGCGGTGGGACTCGACTCCGCTGGGAGCGTGACGCTGTTCGCGGATGCGCTGGTCGGAGCCATGCTCGGCGAGAAGGGCGCGCTCCACGGCGCAGAGGCCAGCGCGTCGCCGCGCTACATGGCGCCGGAGCAGGCGGAGGGGAGGCCTTGGGATGGCGCCGCGAACCGCTACGTGTTCGGCCTGATCCTGTATCGAGCGCTCTCCGGCGAGCATGCCTTCGCCGGGCGCGGACTCCGGCTCGGGCTCGAAGAGGCCAAACACCGCGCACCTCCCCCGATGCCCGATGCGCGCGCAGCCGCACTGCCGCCGGGGCTCCAGAGCTTCTGCATGCGCCTGTGCGATCCGGATCCGAACGAGCGACCGGGTTCGGCCGACGAGATCGCCGAACGTCTCGAGCACTTCCTCGCCGTCGCGCCGGGCGAGCCTGCGGCGCCCCGCGAGCGCGACGCCGGCGAGCGCGCGGGCGCCGGCGTCGTGACGGGCCTCGAGCGACCGGCACGAGTGAACGCGCCGCGCGCGTCGCGCCGCTTCCCGAAGCGAGCGGTCGTCCCGCTGCTCGGCGGTCTCGCGATCCTGAGCCTGGCGTTTCTCGGGAGCGAGAAGCCCAAGTCCGCCGCCCCGAAGCAGCTCCGACGCGAGCCACTTTCGGCGGACTCCACGTTGGCCTCGGATTGCGCGAGCTGTCACCCGCGGCAAACTGGCGAGTGGAACCGTTCGGTCATGGCCCACGCGGCCTCGAGCCCGCTCTACCAAGCTCTCGAAATCCTGATCGAAGAACAAGTGGGGCGGGACTTCGATTGCCCGCAGGGGGCGGGGATCTTGCGCGGCGCCGGCGGGCCCGGCGAGTGCCGGGATCGTCAGACGGGTCAACCGATCACCGGCTCGGGCGGTGAGCTCTGGTGCGTCAACTGCCATGCCCCCGCCGAGAACCTCGAGCGCGCACTGCCGGCGTGGGACGGTCGCTCGAGTGACGCGCGCGCGCGCGCGCCGCTGCGCGATCTGCTCGGCGAACGCGCCATGGAAGGGATTTCGTGTGGCTTCTGTCACCAAGTCCACGGGCCCGTCCGTCCGGGTCGCGGCGGTTATCAGGGCAATCCCTTCTGGACGAGCACGCGCACCGGTCAGAGGTTTTCCATGCGGCCCGAAGACGCGCGCGGCTTCTTCGGCATCTCGAACAGCGGCTACGAGCTCGATCCCGCGGAACTGCTCGCGAGCGCGGTGTCGGCCGGAGAGCGCGTCGCCGGGGGCGCTCACGCGAGGCCCACGAAGCTCTCCTCCACGTACTTGCGAACGAGCCAGTTCTGCGGTGCCTGCCACGACGTGCGTCTGTTCGGGACCGACGTGATCGGAGCTCGCAAGGGCGAACACTTCAAGCGCCTCCGCAACGCGTACAGCGAGTGGGAAGACTGGGCAGCGCGCGAGGCGCGCGCCGGACGCACGCCCGCGACCTGTCAGGAGTGTCACATGTCCCTGTTCCCCGGCGTCTGCGTCACGAAGCCCGGCGCGCCGGGCGGCGGCGGTTGCCCGAGCGGCACGGAGCTCGTACCGAAGGAGCCGGGCAGCTATCCGCTGGCGCGCGTCGCGACCTCGTCGGCGCGGGCGGAGAAGGCCATGCCCCACTACTTCAGCGGAGTGGACGTGCCACTCGCGGCGGAGTTCTCCCGGGAGCTCGAGGCCGAGTCGAGCGTCGATCACCTGGGGATCCCCCTCGGAGCCGAGCGCCGCCGCCGCATGCTGCTCGCGGCGAGCGTCAAGCTCTCGCTCGAGGGGGAGCGCATCCGCGGGCGCACCCTGGAGCTCCCGTTCGTGTTCGAGAACGTCGGCGGCGGTCATCGTGTGCCGGCGGGCTTCAGCCAAGAGCGCGAGGTCTGGCTACATCTTCGCGTCACCGATGCACGCCAGCGGGTCGTCTACGAGGTGGGGCGCGTCGAGCGCGACGACGAGGATCTGCGCGACAAGCTCATCCTCCGCGTCACCACCGACGACGGTTTCCGCGACGGCGCCGGCCGGCCTTTGGGCTTGTTCGGCGCCGACGTGGCCGATGGCCCCGACGTGTCGCGCTTCACCCCGAACCCGGCGCGCGGAGGCACGCAATTTCGTGGGCGCGGACTCGTGAATTTCCAGAACGGATTTCTGCGCTGCGTGGTCTGCATCGGCACCGTGGACGCGAGCGGACGCTGTCAGCCGCTGCCGGGGCAGGAGCGCGCCCGCGCCGATCGCTTCGCGGACGGGAACTACGACCCCGACACCGGCGAATGCCAGAGCAACCTCTCGGGAGACGAAGCGCTGCTCGAGACGTATTTCCCCATCGGCGCGCTGGACGCCACGCGCGGCGCGGTGCGCGGTCCGGACGCCATCATCGATACGCGCTCGCTGCCTCCCGGGGTGCCAGTCCGGTACGTGTACGAGCTCGATCAGGGGAACTTCACGCCGCCGTTCGCGGTGGAGGCCGAGCTCTTGTTCCGTCCGTTTCCGCCCTACCTCTTGCGCGCTTTCATCGACTACGAGGCGCGCATGGCCCGGGCCGGGAAGCGTCCGAGCGGGCCGCTCATCGAGCCTTCGGCGATCGCGCGCAACACCATCGTCGAGATGGCGAGCCTCAGCGCTTCGGTGCGGTGAAAGATGTCGGAGTGGCCGCGTTCGCTCTTCGATGCTCCGGCCCTACGCGGCCTGGACGAGCGCGGCCAGAAGGAGGTGGTGCGTGCCGGGCACTTCCGGCGGATCGAGGCCGGCGCGACGCTGTACGCGCCGGGGGATCCGAGCGACGCCTTCTTCGTGGTGCACAAAGGGCGCGTGCGCCTGACGGCCGTGCGCCGTGGCGACGAGCTCGAGAGCGAGCTGCGCGAGGCGCGGTCGCTGGACACGCTGGGGGAAGAGGCGGCCTTACCCGGAGCGCTCCGCGCCGCGCGCGCGGTGGCCCTGGAAGACTCCGAGCTCGCCGAGATCCCCATGGGCGTGTTGAAGCGCTCGCTGGCCAAGGCCGGCGGCGGCGAGCTGCTGGAGCGCGAGGAACGATCGCTCCGGCGGGCGGCTTCGCGGGACGTGCTCGGGACCTTGGCGTTCGCGCGGGACCTGCCCCGGGACGACTTCGAGCTTCTGCTCGACGGCGTGCGCTGGCGCTCACCCCGCGCCGCGCGCGGCTCTACAAGCTCGGCGATCCCGCCGACCTCGCGTACCTCGTGGTGAGCGGGCTGGTACAGCTCCAGACGGAACACGAGGGACGAGTCCAGGTGCGCGCGTACGTCACGCGAGGTGACCTGTTCGGGGACGAGGAGGCGCTCGCCGGGAGGCGCCGAGGTGTTCACGCGGTGGCGCTCGGCGACTGCCAGCTGCTCAGCGTTCCGCGCGCGCTGCTCCGCAGCCTGGTGGACCGCAATCCGCGCGTCCTCGAGCGCATCCGACGCGTCGAGAGCGAGCGGCAGGAGCTGCAGGCCGAGGTGGCACGGGGCGCCGTGCGCAGCACCGAGCACGTGTTCCACGATCTCTACCGCATGCAGATGGCGCGCTCGCTCCTCGCCATCGATCAGGACCGCTGCGTGCGCTGCGGGCACTGCGCTTGGACCTGCGCCGAGACCCACGCGGGCGTTGCACGCCTGGTGCGACGAGGCGACAAGATCGTGACCGAGCTCGCGGTGGTGAACGACGGCGCGAAGAGCCTGCTCTTGCCGAGTTCGTGCCAGCACTGCCACAACCCGGCGTGCATGATCGATTGCCCCACCGGCGCCATCGGCCGCGATCCGGAAGGCGACGTCTTCATCCGCGAGGCGCTCTGCACGGGCTGCGGCGCCTGCGCCAAGGCTTGCCCTTGGGACAACATCCGCATGGCCCCGAGGAGCGAGGGCGCGGGCTCGGTCGACGTCGCGGTGAAGTGCGATCTGTGCAAAGAGCTCGCGCAACCGGCGTGCGTGAGTGCGTGCCCCACCGAGGCCATCTTGCGTCTGGATCCCCAGCGCGATTTCGCCGAAGTCCGTGCGCTCTTCGGCGGTGAACCGGGAGTCGGGGAGCGTCCCAGTCGACGTGCGAGCCTCGTCGAGGCCCTGCCCCAGGTTGCGCTCGCGCTCTGCCTCGGTCTGACGCCCGCCGGCATCCTCTGGCACGCTCGCGACGCGCTCGTGCCGGGGCGAGGTCTCGCGTACGCAGCCGGCATCCTGGCGCTCGTTTCGTGCGTGGCGCTTGGGCTCTACGTGGTGCCGAAGCGCTTCGGTCACCGCTTCCTCCGGCGCCGCGCCGAGCGACCCCGCGGTCGACTCGCCACGCCGAGCCCGAGTGAACCGACTCCGCGCTCGGCGCTCGCACCCCACTATCGCGTCCACGTGGCCGTCGGGCTGCTCGTGCTCGCGCTGGTCGCGCTCCACAGCGGCGGTCGCGTCGGCCACGGCGTCACTGCCGCGCTCACTCTGGTGTTCTGGGTCAGCGCGGGGCTCGGGGCGCTCGGGGCGCTCGCCTACCGCGTCCTTCCCCCGGTCCTTTCGCGTCTCGAACCCAAAGGCGCGCTCCCAGAAGATCTCGCGCTCGAACGCGAGCTACTCTTCGATCGGCTGCACCGCGCGACGAGCGGTACGAGCGACCTCGTCAAGAGCATCGCGGAGCGTTTGCTCGTGCCCTACGCCCGCGCCACGAGCGGGCCCCTCGCGCTCACGCTCTCGGGGCGTTCGCTGGCGGAGGAGCGAAAGGAGCTCCGCGCCCGGGTCGATCGTGTCCTCGAGGGTCGCGGCGCCGGCAAGCTCGACGGGCTCGATGCGCTCGTGCGCGTGGTGGTCGAGCTGCGCGCGCTGCCCGCCCGCCGCGCGCTCACTTTCGCGCTCCGCGCGGTCGTGCCGCTCCACGTCGTGGGCACGGTCGCACTCCTCGTGCTGGTCCTCCTGCACGCTTTCCAGATGACGAGGTGGTGATGGCCGAGCTCCCGCCCCTCGTCGAAACTCGCATGGGCCCCGAAGCCGGCCGGCGCCGTGCCGCCGGGCGCGCCCTCGAGACCAGCGACGTGACGCGCTTCCGCGGGTTGGCGTGGGGTGCGGCCGTGGCTGCGGCGCTGGTGCTCGTGTGGGTCGTGGCGCGCTTCGGCTTCGCGGGTCTTCGCTCCCCCGGGCCTCAAGCGCGACCCCATGCGCGCGCGGGTCTCGGCTGCGACAAGTGCCATGCGCGTGACGTTCCAGCGCGCGAGGCCTGCAAGACCTGTCACGGCGGGCTGCCGTCGGAACGCGCGGGTCATCAGGCGCTCCGCAAAAAGGGCGAGCTCGGCTGCATCACCTGTCACGCCATCCACCGCGCAGACGAAGGAGTGGCCTTCACGCCCGACGGCGAGGTGATCCGCTACGGCACCGGCTACGAGACGCGGCTCTCCGGCGTCCAAACCAGCTACCGCCCGGCGAAGACCGTCAGCGTTCCCCTCGTCCCCGCTCGGGTGTGCGCGCGCTGCCACGACTTGACGAGCCCGGAAGACCCCATCCGGGATTGCCTGATCGAAGGCCAGACGGGCCTCGACCGTGCGAGCGTCTGCTTCGACGAGCACCGCGCCGTCACCGGTCGAGCTGGCAGCGGAGCCAAGGTCGCGCCGGGCGCGACCACCGAGCGCGACGCGGCCTGGGAGGCGGCGCGCAGCGTGGCGGCCCTCTCGCCGCGGCGCCCACTCGGTGCGGCGCTGCCCGAGTCCGGCTGGGTCGCCCTCTCCCTCGCCCTCGGGCTGGCCATCTGGGGAGGCCGTCGCGGACTCGTCGCTCGCCGCGCGCGGGCCGAAGAGCACGCGCGTCGCGCCGCCGTCGTCGTGGCGCCGCCGACCGTGCGACGCTTGCCGCGCGTCGACGCCAGCACCTGCCTCGGGTGCTACGCGTGTGTCGACGCGTGCCCGTACGACGTGCTGGAAATTCGGCGCTTCGTCGCCGTGGTGGCGCGTCCAGAAGACTGCTGCGGTCTCACGCTCTGCGAGCAACGCTGCCCGAACGGATCCCGGTGGTGGACGCGGCTCGGGCCGTGGACGACCGGCCCGAGGTGCACCCCACGCTGGAGTCGGTGGACGTGCCCGGACTCTTTCTCGCGGGGGACCTGACCGGGCTGCCCTTGATCAAGAACGCGATCAACCAGGGATCCCACGCGGTGCGCGAGATCGCCGAGCGAGGCAAGCGCCAGAAGGGCCTGCGTGACCTCGTCATCGTGGGTGCAGGTCCCGCCGGCATCAGCGCTGCGCTCGAAGCGAAGCAGCAGAAGCTCGACGCCGTGGTGCTCGAGCAGTCGAGCGTGGCCTCCAGCATCAAGAGTTTCCCGCGCGGCAAGCTCGTGTTCGATCCGCCGCTCGGAATGCCGCTCACGGGGGAGCTCTGGCTCGAGGAGTCGACCAAGGAGGAGCTGCTCTCGAAGTGGCTCCGCATCGTGAGACGCGCGGAGCTCGACATCCACGAGGGCCGGCGGGTGACCGCCATCTCCAAAGAAGGCGAGGGTTTCGCGGTGAGCGCCGTGGACGAGCAAGGCGACGTCGAACGCCACCGGGCTCGTCACGTCCTGCTCTGCAGCGGGCGGCGCGGAACGCCGCGGAAGCTCGCTGTCCCGATCCACGCCGACGCCGAGGCCCGCGTCCACTACGCGCTGGTCGATGCACGCGCACTGGCCGGCAAGCGCGTGGTGATCGTGGGCCTCGGTGACACGGCCATGGAGACCGCCATCGCACTCGCGCACCAACCCGAGTGCCGCGTGACCATCGTCCATCGCGGCTCCGACTTCCTCCGCGGCAAGCTCCGCAACATCGAAGAGGTGAAACGGCTGGTTGCCGAGGGCCGTATCGATCTCCGTTTCGAAACGGAAGTCACGCGCGTCGACGCGAGCGAAGTCGAGCTCGCTCGGGCCGGGGCTCGCCAGAGGCACGAGTTCGACGCGCTGTTCGTGTTGATCGGCAGCATCGTGCCTTGGGACTTCCTGACGTCGGTGGGCGTGGTGAGAAAGCAGGCACCGGCGGCGGAGGATGGCGACGCCTGAATCGCCGTTCCATCATCGGCGACACAGGATCGCCGACGAGCCGGCTTGGCAGGCGTTCCCGAACGGGTTTCGGGCTCGCGATCTCGCAAGTGATCGAAATCGCTCCATTGCTGATTCGTCGCCGATTGGTGGTCGTTGATTCAGCGCCCGAGCTCCTCGTCGATCACTTGCCGGAACGTACCGAGCGGTTGCGCGCCGGTGATCTTCCGGCCGTTGACGATCAGCGTGGGTGTCCCGCGCACGCCGATGGCGGAAGCGTCGGCGAGCTCCCGGTCGAGGCGTCGCTCGAGCTCGGGGCTCGCCAGCGCGGCTTGGAACAGCCGCCCGTTCAGCCCGACCTTCTCCGCCAGCGACCCGAGCGAGTCGGGGGCGACGGGCTGTTCGGAGAGGAGCTCGTCGTGGAGCTCCCAGAACTTCCCCTGGTCGGCGGCCGCGAGGGAGGCTTTGGCGAGAGTTCGAGCGTTCTCGTGCATGGGCAAGGGCAGCTGCTTGAACACGAAGCGGAGCTCGCCCGGATAGCTGCGATCGAGCTCGGCCAGCGTGCCGGTCAGGCGCTTGCAGTACGGGCACTCGAAGTCGCAGAACACCACGATCCGAACCGGTGCGTCGGCGCGGCCTCGGCTCGGGGCCGACGCCAGCTCCACGCGGCTGAGATCGACGGTGTCGAGCTTGGGCGCCCCCGAACGGTCCGCGCAGTTCTCCTCGGTCTCGGCCGGCTCCTTGGGAGCGACGGCGGGAGCCGAGGCCGGCGCGCTGCGGGCGGGGAGCGTGGCGCTCGGCGTGGGTTCGGGAGCAACGTTCCCCTGGGAGCAGCTGGCGAGTATCAGGGGCAAAGCCACGGCAAGAGCTGAACGTGTCATGAGAGAGTCCTTTCGTTTCGGGTGCTCGACCCGCTCTCTCTCATGGCGCTTCGATGGCTTTGGTTACGGGCTCGTCGGACCACGGGATCTCGTTCGGCGGCGGCGCTCGCACGGGCCCCTCGCAGACGGCGGGTAGCGTGCACATCGCTGCGCTCGAGTCGGCGTCGGAGGCGTCGACTCGGGCCTCCGGGCTCGTGCTGGCTGCGCTCTCTGGCGGCTCGTCTTCGGGCAGAGTTTGAGGCCGCGCGCCCACCAACATGAGCGACAGTAGAGTCACCACGCCGAGGGCGACGGCCGCGCGCAACGCGCGCTCGATGGAGCGCCTGGCGCGGTGTACTTCGACTTTCGCCTTCGCTACCGAGCAGCCGAGGTCTCTCGCGATGTCGCCGTAGGCGCGGCTCTCCGTCGTGCGAAGCTCGAACGCGGCGCGCCGGCTCGACGGGAGCGCGGAGAGGACGGCTTCGACCACCTCGGCGGCCTGACGAGCCGCGAGATGCTGGTCGGGGGTCGATGCCGGAGCGGCGGCGAAGGACAGGGGAGCTTCGGCGGGAAGAGTCGCATTTCGTCTGCGCCGTCGCGCGGTCTCGCGGCAGACGTTCCTCGCGATGCCGTGGATCCACGGCGAGAACTCGCTCGGACGTTCCAGAGTGGGGAGCAGCTCCCAAGCGCGTGCGAAGGTCTCCTGCACCGCGTCCCTCGCGTCCTCGCGACAGCCGAGCCAGCGAGTCGCCACGCGATGCAGCCGGGCGGAGTGCGCGTCGTAGAGGCGCTGAGCGGCCCTCGGATCCCGCGCCAGCGCGGCGACGACGAGGTGCTCCACGGCGAGGGGTTCGGGCCGAGAGGTCGCCAGCATGAAGAGTCCATGACCGGGCGAGCGTGGAAGTTACGCGGCCCGGCGACGAAACCCGGGGACGGGTTCCGGCATTCCCGAGCTTGCGAGCCGTAGGGCGTCTTGCGGGCGCGCCGTCCAATGGCCAATGACCCCGAGGACCCTTCCCACGCTTTTCCACAGTTTGTCTGCCCTGGCCTTGGTCGCCGGCCTCTCGGCCTGCTCGGGCGCGGGCAGCTCGCCCCCCGAATCGAGCAGCGCCCCGGCGGCGAGCGCCAAGAACGACACCCAGACGGCCCAGCGGGCCGGCCCGGATCCGAAGCGCTTCGTGCAGCGCTTCGACAAGAACGGTGACGGCGTGCTCGAGCTCTCCGAGCTCCCGCCGCGGCTCGCGCGCTGGCTCGGCAAGGCCGACGCGAACGCCGACGGCAAGCTGAGTGAAGCCGAGCTCTCGGCCCACGCCGAGCAGATGAAGAAAGAGCAGTTCGCTCGACTCGACACCGATCGCGACGGCGCACTCAGCCAGAGCGAGGTAGGTGACCGGCGTTGGAAGCGCCTCGTGGAAGCCGACGCCGACAAGAACGGCAAGGTGACGGAATCCGAGATCGATCGAGCGATCCATGACGGGAAGCTCGAGCTCGGCCGCCCGCCTCGCGGCGGCGCCGGCAAGCACGGCAGGGGCCCGAAGGGTGGGCGCATGCTCGAACGCTTCGACAAGAACGGCGACGGAGCGGTCAGCGCAGACGAAGCGGGCACCGAGCTCTGGAGCCACATTGGCGTCGCGGACGCCGACAAGGACGGCAAGGTGACGTTGGACGAGCTTCGGTCGGCCCACGAGAGTGGCAAGCTGAGTCCCCCGAAGCGCGGGCCGCGCCCCGGCGAAGACCCCGACGAAGACGACGGCGACGACTGAGCACTCTCACAGCGACCAGAGTCCGGCGCGCTCGCTCAGCACCCATTGCTCCGCGCCGGGTTGCCACTCGGCGGTCCACGCCGACCCCTCTTCGTAGGCGATCCAGGGATCTTCCCACTCGACTCGCAGCGCCTGACCCCCCGCGGTGGGCTCGAACGCGAGTCGGTCGATTTGCTCCGGCGGAAAGCTGAGCGCCGCCCCCGGCGAGCCACGCTGGGCCTGCGGCAACACCCACGGCAGCTCTTCGAAGCTCTGCCCTCCATCTTCCGACAGCCAAACTGCGGCGGTGCGATCCTGCCCTGGGCTCGAGCTCGCCGAGCCGTAGCGGCAACCCGAGAAGGCGAGGCTTTCACCGCTGCGCGCGGATTGGAAATACGGGCGGAGCGTCGCTGCGTTCCAGCTCGGGAGAATCGTGACCTCGCCGAGCTGCGCGCGCACCCAGGTCGCGACGGGAGCGCGCAAGAACTCCACGGGCATCCGCGTCAAGAGCTCCGACTGCTCCGGTCCCTCGAGCTGGACATGGTGCACGCTGCGGCCCTCGAGCAAGGTCTCGAGCCGACCCGCGTCGACGCTGAAAGACCAATCGAGCTCGCCCGGCGGGCGCCACGTCGTCAGGAGCCGCAGCTGCTCGATTTCGTCGGCCGCCGGGTGCATCGCTTCCCACTCGGCCAGCAGCACCACCATCGCGGGTGTGGTTCGGGGCGAGTGCACGAGGTGCAGGAACGTCGCGTCGGTCTCGCTGACGACCAGGTAGGCGTGTCCGCCCACGCCGTCGTCGCCCGCGAGCTCGGAGCGCCAGAGCATGCGCACCGGTGCCGAGTGCACGGCGCTCCGGAGCTTGTCGTCCCTCACGACTCGAGCATAGCTCGAACGGGCTTCGAAGACGCCGTGCCGAGCCGAAAGCCGGGACTCCGTCGGAGCATTGACCGCCAGCCCGCCGTGCGCGAGCCTCGGCGTCCCATGCGCATCGGAACGCCGCTTTCGCCCTCCGCGACCAAGGTGCTCTTTCTCGGGGCGGGGGAGCTCGGCAAAGAAGTGGTCATCGAGCTCCAACGACTCGGCGTGGAGGTGGTAGCGGTAGACCGCTACGCCAACGCGCCAGGCATGCAGGTCGCGCATCGATCCCACGTCATCGACATGACCGACCGTGGGCAGCTCCGACGGGTGGTGGAAGAAGAGCGTCCGAACTGGGTGGTCCCCGAAATCGAGGCCATCGCCACCGACGAACTCCTGGCCATCGAGGCCGAAGGTCTGGCGGCGGTGATCCCCACTGCGCGCGCCGCCCACGTGACCATGAATCGCGAGCGCATTCGGCGTCTGGCCGTGGAGGCGGGGCTGCCGACGTCGAAGCATGCCTTTGCTTCCTCCCTCGCGGAGCTCGAAGCGGCGGTCGACGGGGGCGTGGGCGTCCCCTGCTTCGTCAAGCCCGTGATGAGCTCGTCGGGCAAAGGCCAGAGCAAGGTGAAGACTCGCGACGAGCTCGCCCCGGCTTGGCAACACGCGCTCTCGGCAGGTCGCGTGAAGGAGGCGCGCGTCATCGTCGAGGGCGAAGTGAAGTTCGACTTCGAGATCACCTTGCTCACGGTACGCCACGCGGCGGGTACCGCGTTTTCGGAGCCCATCGGACACGTGCAGGTGGGGGGCGACTACGTCGAGTCTTGGCAGCCTCAGCCGATGTCGAGCGCGGCACTGGAAAAAGCTCGACAAATCGCCCGCACCATCACCGATCGTCTGGGCGGCTTCGGGATCTTCGGAGTGGAGCTCTTCGTGCAGGGCGAGGACGTCTGGTTCTCGGAAGTGAGTCCGCGCCCGCACGACACGGGGCTCGTGACTCTGGTCTCGCAGCACCAGAGCGAGTTCGCGCTGCACGCCCGGGCGATCCTGGGGCTCCCGGTGGACACCAGCCTGCGCGCGCCGGGGCGAGCGCGGTGATCTACGGCGGCCTCGCGGACAAGGGCGTCGCCTTCGAGGGCGTGGACGAAGCGCTCGCCGTGCCCGGCACGGAGCTCCGACTGTTCGGCAAGCCCGAGTCCTTCCCGAAGCGGCGAATGGGTGTGGTCCTCGCGCGAGCGGAGAACGTGGAGTCGGCGCGCGAGCGCGCCAAGCGTGCCGCCGGCCTCGTGCGCCCCGTTTCCTCGTGATGTCGCGCGGCGATTCGGGCAGAGTCGTGACGCGGGGAACGGACGTGGACGAGCGAGAGCTGCAAGCCGCGCGGGTCGTCGGTTGGGCCGAGCAGGTCGACATCCCAGCGTGGAACATCCGCGGGCTGAAGGCCAAGGTCGACACCGGTGCGCGTTCGAGCGCGCTGCACGTCGAAAATCTCCAAGAGCTTCCCCACGGCCGCGTGCGCTTCGACGTGCGCCTGCACCGGAAGAAACCCGACCGGCGGGTCACCGTCGAGTCCCGCGTGGTGCGTCGCGCCCGAGTACGCGCCTCGAGCGGACAGACGGAGAACCGCATCTTCGTGCGGACACGCATCGAGATCGGGCCGTACAGCGAGGAGATCGAGCTCAGTCTGGTGAGCCGCGAGAAGATGATCTTTCGCATGCTGCTCGGACGTTCGGCGCTCCGCCGTCCTCTCTTGGTGGACGCTTCGCGGAGCTATCTCTTGTCGCGCGCGAAGAAGGCCAAGAGCATCGCGCCGCCCCGGCGTCCGGAGGGCAGGTGAGCCTCCAGATCGCGATCCTGTCGCGGAGCCCCGATGCGTACAGCACGCGGCGGCTTCGCGAGGCATGCCTCGGTCGCGGCCACTCGGTGAAGGTCCTGAACACCCTCTCCTTCAGCATGGCCGTCGAGCAGGGGCGCCCGCTGCTCTTCTTCCGGGACCAGCCCCTCGGGCGCTACGACGCGGTGGTCCCGCGCATCGGCGCTTCCATCACCATGTACGGCACGGCGGTGGTTCGCCAGTTCGAGCAAATGGGGGTCTTCACGCTGAACAGCTCCCACGCCATCAGCGTCTCGCGCGACAAGCTCCGGACGACCCAGATCTTGAGCCGTCACAACCTCGGCGTGCCGCCCACCGCCTTCGTGCAGAGGCGCGGTAGCGTGCTCGCGGCCATCGAGCGCGTGGGCGGGGCTCCGGTCATCATCAAGCTGCTCGAGGGCACCCAGGGGATCGGGGTGATGTTGGCCGAGACGCCCCAGGTCGCCCAAGCCATCGTCGAGGCGCTGCACAGCGCGCGTCAAAACGTCCTGATCCAGAAGTTCGTGAGCGAGAGCGCAGGGCGCGACATCCGAGCGCTGGTGGTCGGCAGTCGGGTAGTGGCCGCGATGCGGCGCTTCGCCGTCGGCGAAGAGTTCCGAACCAACGTCCACCGCGGTGGTCGAGCCGAGCCCGTGCGCATCGAGCCCGCGTACGAGCGCGCCGCGATCCACGCTGCCCAGATCTTGGGGCTGCGGGTCGCCGGCGTGGACTTGCTCGAGACTCGCGACGGGCCCCAGGTGCTCGAGGTCAATTCATCGCCTGGACTCGAGGGAATCGAGAACGCGACCGGGGTCGACGTCGCCGACCACATCATCGAACACCTCGAGGAAGAAGTCGCTTTCCCCGAAGTGGACCTGCGACAACGCTTGACGCTCAAGGCTGGCTACGGCGTCGCCGAGCTGCTCGTCACCCACGAATCCGAGCTCGCGCACCGTACGCTGCGAGACGCCGGCCTCCGCGATCGGGACGTTCAGGTCTTGTCGATCCAGCGGGGCAGCCTGACCATCCCCAATCCGCGCGGGGATCGCGAGGTCCTGCCCGGCGACTTGCTCCTGTGTTTCGGCAAGTCGATCACGCTCCGGGGGTACCTCTCCCAAGGCCGGGCGCCGGCGCCGGCTCGGCGTCGAAAGCCTCGCGCAGAGCGGCAACGTTGAGCTCCGGGGCCGGCCAACGTTCGGGAATCACGGAGGGATCCGGGGGCGGACGGGCTCCCCGAGATCGTTTTCCGCGCTCGCGCGTACACCAAGTTCGAGTCGGCCCTTGTAAGGGGCGCCGGGCTCCGCCGTTAGGACGAAAGGAAGCGCTCCGATGAAGGTCAAGAGCCTCGCCGCCCTCGCCGCCTTGGGCATGTGCCTGTCCAGCGTCACCGTGTGGTCGCTGACGAAGCCCCGCCCCGAGGGGGAGCTCACCGAAGTAGGGGCCGAGGATCCCACGCTCGTCAACCAGCCGACGTCCCCGAGCCACCCCGGTGCGCAGTTCACCACGGGCAAGACCTTGATGATGGAGGGGCGTGTCGGGCACGCGAAGCTCTCGAGCGAGAAGGACAACCAGACCATGTTGCTCGTGAACGTCACCGCCGACAGCGCTGGCGCCACCAACACGGCCTCGCCGCTCAACTTGGCCATCGTCGTCGACCGCTCCGGCTCCATGAAGGGCAAGCGGCTGCAAAACGCACTCGATGGCGCGCGCGGGATGGTGCGACGGCTCCGGGACGGCGACGTGGTCAGCGTCGTCGCCTACAACCAGACGGCAGAGGTTCTGGTTCCGCCCACGACCATCGACTCCTTCGCTCGCGATCGCGTCAGCGCGGCGCTGGCCAGCATCGTGGCGCAAGGCGACACCTGCATTTCGTGTGGCATCGACGAGGGGATGGCCCAGCTTCGGTCGGCGAAGCGGCATGATCGACCGCGTGCTGTTGCTCTCGGACGGCGAGGCCACGGCCGGCGTGCGCGACGTGGAAGGCTTCCGCGCCATCGGCTCGCGCATCCGCAACATGGGCGCGAGCATCAGCAGCGTCGGCGTCGACGTCGACTACAACGAGCGCGTGATGAACACGCTGGCCGTCGAATCCAACGGCAGGCACCACTTCGTGGAAAACGCCGCCGACTTGCCTCGAGTGTTCGACCAGGAGCTCGACACGCTGCAAAAGAGCTTGGCCAAGAACGCGGAGGTCGTCGTGGACCTCATGCCGGGCATCGAGGTCGAACGCGTCTTCGATCGCACGTTCCGCCGCGAGGGCCGAAAGCTGGTGGTGCCGCTCGGCGGCTTCAGCGCGGGCGAAGAGAAGACGCTCTTGATCTCCGTGCGCGTGCCGCGTGGCGCGGCGGGCGAGCGCCCGATCGCCGACGTGCACATGACCTACGACGATCTGTCGAGCGGCGGCGTTCTCGGTCAGAAGGGCGACTGCCAAGGCAAGCTGAGCGCGCTGCTGACCGTGAACCCGGCGGATGCGAGCGAGCTCGACCCGTTCGTGTCGACCCGCATGCTTCGCAGCCAGACCGCCGCCGCGCTCACCGAAGCCAACGAACTCTTCGCCACGGGCCGCAGCGAAGAGGCGCGCCGGAAACTCGGCGCCCGTCTCGACGAGCTGAAGAAAGAGCGCGCCGCCACCATCGCGCGTGCGCCGTCGCCGGCCAAAGCGAAGCTCGACGCGGACTTCGAAAAGCAGTCGAGCGCACTCGGTGAGGCCAACGACGGCTTCGCGACGCCACCTGCCGCAGGTGCGGCCCCCGACTCCGACCGGAAAGGACGCGCACAGGTGCGAACCAACGCCACCAAGGCGCTCGACTTCGGGTTCTGACGACGGACAAACTCGCGCGCGCTCGTGTGCTTGCCCGCCGCTTGCACGCGAGCGCGCCCTTTTTTGTGGTGATGGCCCTGGTCCGTCGCCAAGAGACCTTGGGCTTGTAGTTTCGCGCCACACCGGGGAACAATTGCGCCAAGCCACGTTCGTGAAGACGGGTCCCATGCAGCGGAGGAAATCATGAGCGACAACCTGAAAGCGTCGCGTACTCGCACTCTCGTCCGGCTCCTCATTGCGCTGGTGGGTCTCGCGCTCTTCACGGTGCTTCTGCTCGCCATCGCGCTGCGCAAGCCCCCGCCCGTGGCGACGTCGCCCATCCAGGCTCGACTCGAGCTCGCCGCGGGCGAGGTCAGCATCGACGTGGGGCAGGGGCCGGTGCGCGCAGTGAGCGGCACGCCGCTCTTGGCCGATGCCAAGGTGTCGACCGACAAGGGGGCGCGGGCGCTGCTCCGACTGCCGGACGGTTCGCGCTTGTTCCTGCGCTCCGACAGCGACATCGAGCTCCACGCCGAGACCACGGTTCTGGCGCGAGGCGAATACTTCTTGGACGCCCCGCCCACCGATCGCAAGCCGATGGTGCACGAGGTCGCAGGGACTTCGGTCACCGCCGCCGAGTCCGGCGTCTCGATTCGCCGAGACGGCGGCGACGCCAGCATCTACGTCGCGCGCGGCATGGCCACGGTGACGGGCAAAGGCGGGCGCGCGGAGGTCAAGGCCGGTGAGCAGGCGCTGGTGAAGGGCGATGCGGCCCCGGCCGTGGGCGCGCTGGCCTTTTGGGAAGACTGGACCGGCGGCATGGCCGACTTCGCTTCCGGCGACGGCATCCCGGGAGCTGGCGCGGGGACCATCTACGGCGTGGACGTCGGCGCTCCACCCGGCACGCCGGCGCGCCGCTTGGAGATCGGCAAGCAGAACATCCGGGCGGTGGTGCGCGAAGGCCTCAGCGAAACCGAGGTCGATCAAACGTTCTTCAATCCCGGCGAGCGCGACGTCGAGGGCTGGTACTGGTTCACGGTGCCCGAAAACGCCAGCGTGACGAGCTTCGCGCTCGAGACCAACGGCGTCCTGGTGGAGGGCGAGTTCACCGAATCGAAAGAGGCGGCACAGCAGTACGCGACGGCCAAGGTCAGCGGTCATTCGCCCGCGATCCTCGAGTGGGTCGACGCTCGCTCGTATCGAGCGCGCATCTACCCCGTGCGCGCCGGAGCGACGCGCCGGGTCGTGCTGCGGTACGTCCAGATCAACCCGTCCAACGACGGAAAGCTGACCTACGTCTATCCGATGGGACAAGGCGAGCCGGTGCGCATCGGCGAGTTCTCGCTCAGCGTGGACCTCGGGACGTCGGGCGCGAAGATGCGCATCGCCACCTTGGCGGACGCGCGCGTGGAACAGAACGGACGCGCGGTCACCATGCGCCGCAGCGGATACACGCCCCGCGCCGACTTCCAGCTCGAAGCGACGCTGCCCACCCAAAGGCCGCCGCTGGCGGTGTCGCGTTTCAAGGGCGATGGAGAGAGCGCCGACTACGTCATGGTGCGCTACACGCCGGATCTCGACTGGAAGGGTGTGAAGCAGCAGCGTGGCGACGTGGTCGTGGTGGTCGACACTTCGGCGGCGGGTGACGAGGCGTCACGCCAGCTCAAGACGGCCACGGCCGAGTCGGTGCTGCGTGCGCTCTCGGGGGACGACCGCTTCGCCCTAGTGGCGCTCGACGTGCGGCCGACCGTGCTCTACCCCAAGGAGGGGTTGGCGAGCGCCACGGAGGCGGAGATCGCCAAGGCGCTCGAGTCCTTGGCGGGGCACCCCGCGGGCGGTGCCACCGACATCGCGAGCATGTTCGACGTGTCGCTCCAACGACTGCACGGCGCGGAGCAGCCCGCCGTCGTCTACGTGGGCGACGGAGTCGCGACGAGCGGCGAGCTCTCGAGCGAACAGATCGTCGAGCGGTTGCGGAGGGCCCTCGGGACCTCGCGCTCCCGGCTCTTCACCGTCGGCGTGGGTTCGGAGGCGAACCACCCGCTCCTCTCCGAGCTGGCGCGTGCCGGCGGCGGCAGCGCGTACCGCGTCGACGAAGCCGACGAGACCACGGCGCGAGCGCTGGAGCTCACCGCTCAACTCAAGGTGCCGACCATCACCGACCTCGAGCTCGATCTCGGCGCCGGCCTGGACGAGCCGTTTTCCAGCGCCAGCGGCAAGGTGAGCCGCGGTCAGGAGGTGGTGGTCTTGGCGCGCACGCACCACGATCTTCCCAAGCGCGTGAAGGTGCGAGGGCGCGTCGGCGGGGTGGAGTTCAACAAGGAATACGAGGCGGAGCGGGAAACCAGCGTCATCGCCCAATACGTTCCGCGGCTCTGGGCCGCCGAATACGTCCGGCGGTTGCTCGGTGGCGCCCAGGGCCCCGACGCCGAGCGCGGGCGCATCGTGGCGTTGGGTCTCGAATACGGGCTGCTCACGCCGTTCACCAGCATCCTCGCGCTCGAGAGCGAAGCTGCGTACTACCAGATGGGGATCCCGCGGAAGCAGAGCCGTCTGCGCGGCAATCGGCTCACGCTCCTCGAGATGGACGACGAGACGGAGGCGCGGGTCGCGGAGCGCCACGCCGCAATCGTGCCGCCGGGCGTGTTGCCCATCGGTTGCAGCAAGCTCGAAGGCGCTGCTCCCTCCGAGAGCGAAGCGCCGCCTGCGAAACCCGCCGCCGTCGCGCAGCCAGTGCCGCAGGCCGTGGCGCCGGGCTATGGCCCGCGCGCCGATCAGCCCACGAGGGAGGAGAAAGCCGCGGATCCCATGCCCGCACCTCCCGCGCCGGCGGCCACCGCGGTTGCGGACTCGGATGACGGCCAGGGGCTGGCAAAGTCGCCCGCTGGCGCTGGCGCGCTCGCACGTGGCCGAAGCGGTGGCGGACTCGGGAGCCTGGCCAAGTCCCCCTACGAGGGGCCCGCCGGGGCTGCGCGTACCGACCCGCGCCCGGCGCGCCCGGCGGCGCCCAAGCTGGTGGCGCCCAAGCCGTCGGCGCCGGTGGAGATCAAGGACACCGAGAACCAAGCCAAGCAAGAGGCAAAGAACGCTCCGCCGACCGTGGGTGCGAAATGGTCACCCGAGCCGTTCCTCAAGACCTGCAGCGATGCGGCGCTGCGCCCGCTCCCGCAACGCGTGCTCCTCTGGAAGAAGCGGCTGAAGAACGCGAAGCAGCCCCAAGAGCTGGTGGAGCGTTACGACGCGGCGCTCTCCGCCTGCGAGCTCGCGGACTGGCGCGCGGAGCGCACGTTCCTCGATCTGCTCCAGAAGCGAATCGACGGAGAAGGGTCCGCCACCGTCGTGCTCTCTCATTTCGCGGGTCGACCGGAGGTGCAGAAGTTCCTCGCCAAGCTGATTCTGCGTCGCGCCGTGGATCCGCGCCTGGTCGCGGCCGTGGAGCGCGCGCTCTTCGGCAGCAAGGTGGATTGGGCGAAGCTCGACCTCGAGCTCTCGGAGATCGACGACGTGCACAAGCGCATCGAAAAGGTGCGCGAAGCGAGCCTCAAGGCGCCTGACGATCCCAACGGCGGTGCTCGCCTGGTGAAGCTCCTGGTGGAAGCCAACCAGAAGGACGAGGCCGTGGCGCTCGGGCGGCGCTTGCGCGACCAGGGCTTCATGACGCCGAGCATCGCGCGCGACGTCGGCGACGTGTTGGCTCGAGCGGAGCTGCCCGACGAAGCCGTGCGTACCTATTCCGAGATCGTCGAGTTCGATCCAGACGGCATCGATTCGCGGCGCTTGCTCGGGGACATCTACCTCGGTCACGGCTGGTACGAACCGGCGTATCGGCAATACCGGACCATCACCGAGCTCGCGAAGGACGACGCTCTCGGTTGGCTGCGGCTGGCGGCTGCCGCGGCGGGCGCCGGTCGCGTCGACGAAGCGCTGCGGCTCGAGCAAGATCGCGGGTGCGCAGGGCACGCCCGGGCCCACCGACCCCCGCCGTTGGGCGCGCATGCTCTCGGCCGCGCGCCTCGCGCGGCTCGTGGACAAGCCTCCCGCCGGAGCCAAACCAGAGAGCGTGCTGCGCGAGTTGAAGGAGCTCCAGCTCTTCGGTGGGCCCGGCACGCTCGTGCTTCTCACCTGGGAAGACCTCGGCCAGAACTTCGAGCCGTTCGCGCGTCGACGGCAAGATCAGGCGCTCGGCGAGGGCACCGACGCGGCGAAGGCCGGCCTGTCTTCGCTCCTGCTCACCGATTCGGATGCGGCGCGAGCGAGCTTCGTCGCGCACCTTCGGAGCCCCAAGGCCGACGTGAAGATCGGGCTTTTCGTGCAGCAGATCGTCTGGAACGGCAAGGACTTCAAGGTGACGGTGAAGGCGGCGGAGCTTCCGCCCAAGGCGACCGAAGCAACGCTCTGAACCTCGCGTGAACCTCCTCCTCTTCGAAGCCGGTGAGCTCGGCCCGGATGGCCGTGTGGTGCTCGCGGACGCGCGCGCCGAGCACGTGCGGAGCGTACTCCGGGCCGTGCCCGGCCAGGAGCTCGCCGCCGGCATCCTGGACGCCGGGCTCGGCACGGCCCGCGTGCTCGAGGTCCATGGAGACCGCGTCGTGCTCGACGCGAAGGGCCTCGAGCGCGCGCCCGTGCCGGAACGTCCGCGGGTGGATCTCCTGCTCGCGCTGCCGCGTCCGAAGGTGCTCTCGCGCCTCGTCGCGGGGCTCGCCTGCATGGGAGTCGCGAGCGTCCGGCTCTGCAACGCTGCGCGGGTCGAGCGCTACTACTTCGATTCGCATCGATTGGCCGAGGGCGAGCTCCGGCGGCAGCTCGTCTCGGGGCTCTGCCAGGCCAAAGACACGCTCTTGCCGCGCGTGAGCATCCACCGTTCGTTTCGACGGCTGGTCGAAGACGAGCTCGAGCCCGAGCCGCGGCGCGTGGTCGCCGATCCTGGAGCGCCGAGAGCGAGCGCGGCCCTCGCGGGTCTCGGGCCGGTCGACAGGGTGCTGCTCGCCGTGGGACCCGAGGGTGGCTGGGTCGACTTCGAGCGAGCCCTCTTGGCCGAGCGAGGCTTTCGCGCCATCGGGCTCGGCTCGCGGGTGCTCCGCTCGGATCTGGCGTGCATCGCGGCCCTTGGCGTCGTGCACGAGGCGCTGCGGAGCGCTGACGCAGGCACCAGCGTTTCAGCCACTCGCGATCACGCGTAGTCCCGTGGTCTCGAGGCTCTGGGCGAACGCTTCGAGCCAGGCCCGGGACAGCGGAGCGAGGTGTTTGCCTTCGGGTTGGAGAGACGGACGGGCCAATGTGTAGAGGTGGATGCCGGCGAGCGGCGCGCCGCGGGCGACGACTTCGGAGAGCAGCGCGACGAACGCCGTGCGCTCCTCGGCGCTCGGCTCGACGCCATGCCGCGAACCAGCAGGTCTGCACCCAAGTCGGACACAGGCGCGCCGCCAAGCACAGCCGTTCGACCTGGGCGGCGACGGGGCTGTTGCACGCGTTGATCCGCCGAGCGCCGGTCGCGGTGGCGCTGTCGAGCTTGAACCACACCTCGCCTCGCGTCCGCGCGAGCGCGCCGAGCGCGGCGCCCACGCCGGGTCGATCGATGCGCGAGCCATTGGTGATGAGCACGGTCTTCACCTCCGCGAGCCCGAGGTCGTCCAGGACACGCTGCACGACGCCCACGGCCTGTGCGAAGTGTGGCGAAGTGGTGGGCTCGCCATTGCCCGAGAACGCCACGTCGTTCAGCCGGCGCGCGCCTTCGGGCGCCGAGCGCTCGAGGAAGTCTCCGTGGACGATGGCGCCCAGCGTCTCCCGGAGCTCGCGCTCGAGGAGCTCGAGGTCGATGGGCGGTCCTTTCCCGTACGCGAGATTCGGTACCTGGCAGTACACACAGCGCCAGTTGCAGGCGTTGTTGGGGTTCAGATTCACGCCCACGCTCACGCCGCGAGCTCGGCGGGAGACCACCGGGTAGACGTAGCGCATGGCGCTCACGTCTCGGTCGTGGTTCTCCACGCTGAGCCTGGGAACGCGGTCGAGGCCGGTGGGCATGCCGATTCGGAGCATAGCCCGTGGGGGCGCAGCCCTGCGCCAAGGTCGAAAAAGCCAGTGGAGACCGCGGGCCCGCTTGATCCCGACGGGGAGCGTGCTTTCCTCTTGTCGGTCGATGGTGGAGGAGGAGGCCAGGTGAGTGACGAGCAGACGCCCGACGTCGGCCTCGTCCAGGCGGGACCGCCCCCCGCGGGGGATCCGCTCGTCGGCACCACGCTGAAAGGCACCTACCAGGTCGTCCGCAAAGTTGCGGAGGGCGGGATGGGCATCGTGTACGAGGGCGAGCACGTTCGCCTGAAGCGCCGCGTCGCCATCAAAGTGCTGCTCGCCCAATACGCGCGTCACCCGGAGGTCATCGCGCGCTTCCGGCGCGAGGCGGAGGTCGTGGGCGGGCTCGGCCATCCGCACATCGTGCAGGTCTTCGACGTCGACGAGACGGACCAGCGGGAGCCGTTCCTGGTCATGGAGTACCTGGTGGGGAGCACTTTGGCCGAGCGCCTCGAGCGCGACGCGCGTCTGCCCGTCGCGACTGCGGTGCGGGTCGCAACCCAGGTGGCTTCGGCGCTGGCGAGCACGCACGAGCAGGGCATCGTGCATCGGGACCTGAAGCCCGAAAACGTGTTCCTCGTCCAGGCCACCGGTCAAAGAGAGTTCGCCAAGGTCCTCGACTTCGGCATCAGCAAGGTGCGCGGCGGCGGGCCGCGGCTCACGGCTCAGAACATGGTGATCGGTACTCCGGCGTACATGGCGCCGGAACAGGCCCGTGGTGAACGCGACGTGGATCATCGCGTCGACCAGTTCGCTCTCGCCGCCATGACCTACGAGATGCTCGCGGGGCGTTCGCCGTTCCCCGGTGACGATCCGGTCGAGATCATGAAGAAGGTCATCGCGGAAGATCCGCCCCCCTTGACCGAAATCGCCCCCTGGGTGCCTTCGGCGCTCGACGGCGTGGTGCGACGCGGTCTGAAGAAGCGCGCCGACGAGCGCTTTCCCAACATCTCCGAGTTCGCCGCCGCCCTCGAAGACGCGATTTCGGGCATCGAGATAGCAGCGACCGTGCCGCCCGCGAGCACCAGCGAACGCGCGGGGCCCACGCTGCGCCGGGAGACTGCGGTGCCTACGCCATGACCGAGCCCGCACGGAGAAGCGAACTGGCTTCGCGCTCCGGACCGGCCCACACCCGCACGTCGCCTTCACGCGGCACTGCGACCCCGGTCGGAAGCGGGCGGCGCCCAGGCTCGCCGCCTCGTCCGCTTCTGATCGAAGAGGCGCGCGTGCCACCGGCGCCGTCGCCCGAGCATCGGGTCGAGCACTTCACGCCGGCATCGCCGCATTCCATCGAGCCCGGTCTCCAAGCGACCCGCGACCGGACCCTCGTCCCCGGTGCCCTCGGCCATCGCCGGCTCGCGCAAGAACGAGTCACCCACCACGGTTCCGCCCTACGAGCGGATTTCGCGGGCGCCCTCCACTCCGCCGCCGGTGAGCCGCCGTGGCGTGACGACGCCGGCGGGAAACTCGGACCTCAACGTCATCGCCGAGCGGTCCCTCAACGCTGCGCGCGGTGCGCTTCAAGCTCGGCAACTTGAACGAAGCGGTGCAGCACGCCGAGCGGCTGCTCGAACTGGTGGTGTTCGGCAAGGACACGGCGGTCTGCGAGGTTCTGCGCGCGGCCATGCCCGTGGTCGACCAGGTCTTCGGCGAGGCCGCGTGGGCCCGTTGGATCGGCGATCTCGAGATCACGCTGGCGGCACGAGATCCCAAGAAGTTGAACCTGTCCGGACAAGGCGGCGTTCATTCTCTCGTGCGCAGGGGGAGGCCACGATCAAGAAGTGATCGACGTTTCCGGCATCCCGCGGCGCGGCGCCATCCGCATGCTCACGCGGGGCTGATGCGCCGCGGCGCCTCGCTCGGCCCACTGACCCCGCGGCGCCCGAGCTCACTCGCCCGTGCTATAGACCCGCGTTCGGCGCGCGGGGCGCGCGAGGTGGTGCCATGTACGCCAGGTCCTGTCGTCCACACTTCTCTGCCTCGGCGGGCTGGCCTTCGCTGTGGCTCGGACGACTCGAGCGGCGGATCGGCCGGAACGGGCGGCGCCACCGGCAGCGGCGGCAGCGCTGGCTCCGACGCGGGCTGCGCCGCGCCGCGTGCGCACGCCGTGAGCGGGTCGCCGGCATTTCAGAAGAAGACGGATGCGCTGGGGGCTCACCGGCATCTCGATGGCAACCGCATCATCGCCCAAGATCTCGACGCCGACGGCTATCCCGATCTCGTCGTGCACGCCATCAGCAGCACCAACACGCGGGGATCCGCTCGCAGAGGCACTTAAGCTCATCCACGGCCAACATGAACCGTCCCGGGTCGGGCAGCGGGCGGACCTTCGTGGACGAAACCGTGGCGAGCGGCTACGGCACTCCACGCGACGGAGCCAACGAGCTCCGCGCTGCCAACCTCGTGGTCGCAGCCGACGTCGACAACGACGGCGACGTCGACCTGTTCAGCGGCACGTACACCGACACCAAGAAGGTGGCAGCGACGCCGGCCTTGATGACCTCGACCGGAGCGAGATCCTGTTGAACGACGGCAAAGGGCACTTCAGCCTGGGCCCCAAGCTCGAACCGTTCGCCTCCACTGCCTTGCCGGTCAGCGGCGCCACCTTCGGCGACGTGAACCGGGACGGGAAGATCGATCTCTTCGTGGTCGGCTGGTACGAAAACTACGGCGCTTCCTACGTCGGCCACCCAAGCTCGGCTCCTGCTCGGTGCGGGCGAGCAGGACCTTCAGCAGATCGACAAGCGGATACGGCCGGCCTGTCGACGACGACTACGGCTTCGAGGCCGAGCGCAGGCACGCCCGCGCGCCCGTAGCGCGAGCTCGTGCGACGTGGATGGCGACGGCGACGTCGACCTCTTGGTGAGCGCCTACGGACGCCAGTGGAATCAGCTCTACGTCAACGACGGCAGCGGCAAGTTCGTCGAGCAAGGGAAGGCGAGCGGGTTCGCCGGCGACGAGCTGGTCGACACCGGCGATAACCGATGTTCCTGTGCCGTTACTGCCACGGCGACGATCACTTCTGCCCGGCCAATCCGCCCATCATCGACTGCGCGAGCACGGGCTGGAGCAGCTACGACGCCATGCCGTGGCGCAACAACGGCAATACATTTTCCACCGTCTGCGCCGACGTGACCGGCGACGGCGTGATGGATCTCTTCAACGCGGAGATCCGCCACTTCTGGGCGGGCAAGTCCTCGGATCCCAGCACGCTCCTGGTCGGCAGCGTGAGCGGCGGCGCCGTGAAGTACTCACGAGTCGATCGCACCGCGCAGGGACTCGACTGGCCTCACCCCACGAGCGGCTGGAACGAGGGCGGGCTCATGGCCGCCGCCGAGGACCTCGACAACGACGGGCGGAGCGACATCCTCGTGGCTTCCAGCGACTACGCGGACCAGTACCTCTGGGTGTTCCACCAGAAGGCCGACGGCACCTTCGAAGAGAAGGGAGAGGCCTTCGGTCTGCATCACCCTTGCGCCAGCGGGCTCGCCGTCGCGGATTTCGATCGCGACGGCGATCTCGACGTCGTCGTCGGATCGGGCACGGCGCGCGACTGCGGCAAGATCTACAAGACCAACGAGATCCACTTCTACGAAAACGACGCCGCCAAGAAAGGCAATTACGTCGAGCTGCGGCTGGCCGGCAAGGCCGGGAGCAATGCGAGCGCCATCGGCGCGCGGGTCACGCTGAACGCGGGCGGCACCAAGATCGTGCGCGAAGTCGGCGGCGGCTACGGTCATTTCGGGCTGCAGAACGACCTCACCCTGCACTTCGGTGTCGGCGACTGCACCGCGGCAGCCGTCGAGGTGCGCTGGCCGGATGCGGCGCTCAGCACCGAGCAGCGCGGGCTCGTCGACGCCGGCAAGGTGACCGAGCTCCAGCAGGGACAGTGAAACCCGGCGACCACCCCGACTTCTTCCGCTTCCCAGCGCCCGAAGGGCGCTCGCGCGAGAGCAGCATCGTCTTGGATGCGGAGGGGCGCTTTTGGCACGACGGCGCCAGGATCGAACATCCCGGGATGGCGCAGGCGTTCGCCACCTGGATCGCGCGTCACCCCGACGACGGCCGGTTCATCCTGACCAACGGCTACGACTGGACCTACCTCCGTGTCGAAGACGCTCCGTTCTTCGTGCGCGCGGTGCGCGTCGACGATGGCGGTGCCGTGCTCGTCTTGTCCGATGGGAGCGAAGAGGCGCTCGACCCCAGCACGCTGTCGGTGGGGCGGGGCGATGCCGTCTACGTCCGGGTGAAGGCTGGGCGCTTCGAGGCTCGCTGCATGCCGGAAGCCCAGACGCAGCTCCTGCCGCTCTTGGTCGAAGGCCGAGAAGGCGAGGTTTTCATCGAGCTCGACGGGCAGCGCTTCGCGATCGGTACGCGGGACGAAAGCGCCCGAGCCCCCACGTGATCGCGCTCGAGAGCGCGCTCGGCGGGCGCTTCCGTTCCGGGGCCGCGCGGCAAAGACACCCTCGGGCTCCTGTTCCGCGCGCGCTCGTGATAAAAGCATCGCCCTCATGAAAGTCCTGGTGGCCGACAAGCTCAGCCCGGCGGCGCTCGACGAGATGCGGACCCTGGGCGTCGAAGTGGTGTACCAGCCGGAGATCACGGCCGATGCGCTGCCCGCCGCCGTGAAGGACGTGAACGTGCTGGTGGTCCGCGGGACCGAGGTGCGCGCCGACGCCATGAAAGCGGGCGTCGCGCTGAACCTGATCATCCGCGCGGGCGCAGGCGTACGGAACATCGACGTGAAGACCGCGAGCGAGCGCGGCATCTACGTGGCCAATTGCCCGGGCAAGAACTCCTCCGGGGTCGCCGAGCTCACCCTCACCCTGATGGGCTGTCTCGACCGGCGCGTGCCCGACGCCGTCGGCAGCCTGCGCGCCGGCAAGTGGGACAAGCAGGAGTTCGCCAAGGCCAGAGGACTGCGCGGTCGCAGCCTCGGTATCGTCGGTTTCGGTCACGTCGGGCGCGCCGTGGCGCGGCTCGCTCAGGCCTACGGTCTCGACGTGCACGCCTGGAGCCGCTCGCTGGTTCCTTCGCGGGCCGCCGAGCTCGGCATCGGCTGGGCACCGAACGTCCTCGAGCTCGCCAAGCGCTCGGAGATCTTGAGCGTGCACCTCGAGCTCACCGAGCGTACGCGCGGCATCATCTCGCGCCAGGTGATCGAAGCTCTGCCCACCGGCGGCATGCTGATCAACACGGCCGACGCCGGCCTCGTCGACTGGCCAGCGCTCACGGAGCTCGCTCCACTGAAGGACCTGCGCGTGGGTCTCGACGTACTGCCCAACGAGCCCGACACGCGCGTCGGGGACTACGACGCTCCGATTCTGCACGCCGGGCTCGTGTACGCGACCCCGCACATCGGCGCTTCGACCGACGAGGGCCAGGTGGCCATCGCGGCCGAAACCGTGCGCATCTTGCGCAGCTTCCTGGTGAAGGGCGAGGTGCCCAACGTGGTGAACATCGCCGCCAGCACCCGCGGCCGCTACGTGCTCGTCGTGCGCTTTTTGGACAAGGTGGGCGCGCTCGCCAACGTGCTCGGGGTTCTGAAACGGCACGCCATCAACATCCAGGAGCTGGAGAACACCGTGTTCGAAGGGGGGCGCGCGGGCTGCGCCAAGATCCGCACCGACACGCGCCCGAGCGAGGGTTGCTTGGCCGAGATGATGGCCTTCAGCGACGAAGTCTTGCACGTCGACCTGGTCACCCTGCCGAACCTCGCGTGAGCCATGGCTCGGCGAAACCCCAAAGCGCCCGTCCCGGCCGAGCCGGATGCTCCCGCTCCCGTCATTCGCGTGCGGCGCATGCATCGTCGCGACATTCGGAAGGTGTGGGAGTTCTTGAAGCTCGTGTTCCGCGACGTGAATCGCGAGACCGTCGAGTACCAAAGGCCGCGAACCCGGAACCAGTTCGAAGAGGTCTACGAGGAAGAAGGCATCGAGCAGCTGGTGTTCGAGGTGGGAAGCGGGAAGGGTTCCCAGATCGTCGCCTACTCGGAGTGTGCGTTCGAGGTAATGAAGGACAGCTGGGTGAACAGCCGCTACTTCGAGAAGCGGGACATGCGCCCGATGTTCGTCGAGGAGCTGGCCGTCCACCCGGACTACCAAGGCCACGGTGTCGGCAGCTTCGCGCTCGAGCAGCTCGAGCACCTGGCCAAGGTGCGCGGATGCACGCACCTCGTGCTCGAGGTCGCAGAGAACAACGAGCTTGCTCTCAAGTTCTACCGTGTGCGCCACTTCTACAAGCTCGACGCCATGATCTTCATGGCGAAGAAGCTCTCGAGCGAAGAGGAGCTCTTGCCACCCCGAAAGCTCCGCCAGCGGCGGAAGCCCAAAGTGCCCGAATCGGCGCAAAACGGCTAGCGTAACCCCAGGAATATCGAAGGCTTTCGGCGTAGCTTGCGCTGGCCGGTCCCCTCGGGTAAATAGCCCGCCGACAACTCGGGTGGATCCTCACGGACCCCCTACCAGGGTCCGTTTTTTTTTGGCTCGGGTCCCGCTTTCCCGGCCACAAATGGATTCTCCCGAGCGCGGGGTACGGCCGTGGCCTGCCCCCGACTCCGCCGAAGACCAGAGATGACCTCGATAGCTCACGAACGCCTGCCAGGACTCGACCGCGACCGCGTCGTCGCGGTGGTGGAGCCTGTCCTGCGTGCGCACCGCGTCGAGGGGGTCGAGCTCGTCTGGCGCACCGACCGCGGTGGCTGGCTGCTCGAGCTCACCATCGAACGGCCCGGCTCCCGCGTCCCCGGCGAGGGGATCACCATCGACCTGTGCACCGACGTTTCGCGGGACCTGAGCCACGCGCTCGACGTGGCCGACGTGATGCCACGGGCCTATCGGCTCGAGGTGGGGTCGCCCGGGCTCGACCGCGCGCTGTATTCGGTGGACGACTATCGTCGCTTTGCCGGTCAGGGCGCCAAGCTCAAGCTGACCCAGGCCCTCGACGGCCAGCGCGTGGTGAGCGGCACCTTGCACGGCCTCGACGAAGCGGGCCGCGTCCAAGTCGAGACCGACAAGGGCCTCGTCGGCATCGAACCGACTCAGATCGAGAGTGGGCGCCTGACGTTCACCTGGGAGAAGGGCGCCCGTCCGGGCAAACCAAAAGGAAAAGGGCCCGCGCGGCGGGCATCCGGCCACGGGCGTTAGGCCCGACCGTTTCAGTGGAGACAAGCACATGGCAGCGCATTCAGCGGGATTCGACGTCGACCTCGGAGGAATCGTCGAGCAAGTCGCCCAAGAGAAGGGCATCGACAAGCAGATCCTCATCGAGACGATGGAGGCAGCCATCCTGAAGGCCGCACAGGCCGCTTTCGGACCCACGCGTGAGCTCGAGGCGCGGTTCAACGAGGACTCGGGCCACATCGACCTGTTCCAGTACATGACGGTCGTCGAGGCCGTGGCCGACCCCGAGCGCGAGATCGCTCTCGACGTCGCGCGCCGGCACGGTCTCGAGGCCGAGATCGGCGAGGAGCTCGGCTTCCAGGTGTTCTGGCACCCACGCGACGCGGAGAAGGCGCGCCAGCAGGACAAGGAGTTCGGCGCCGTGCTCGACATGAAGCAGGCGCGGAGCGCGTTCGGCCGCATCGCGGCGCAGACGGCCAAGCAGGTGCTGCTCCAGCGCGTGCGGGACGCCGAGCGCGACATCATCTACAACGAGTACAAGGATCGGCAGGGCCAGCTGATCCGCGGCATCGTTCGGCGCTTCGAGAAGGGCCACAACATCGTGGTCGACCTCGGGCGCACCGAGGGCATCTTGCCGGCCCGCGAGCAGACCCCGCGCGAGACCTATCGCCCCGGCGATCGCATCGTGGCGTTCGTGAAAGACATCGACCGCGAAGCGCGCGGTCCGATGATCATCCTGAGCCGCTCGGCGCCGCCCCTGGTCGACAAGCTGTTCGAGGCCGAGGTGCCGGAGATCTACGAGGGCATCGTCAAGATCGTGGGAGTGGCCCGCGAGCCCGGCAGCCGCAGCAAGATCGCGGTCACGACCCGGGATTCGGACGTGGATCCGGTGGGCGCGTGCGTGGGCATCAAGGGCTCGCGCGTGCAGGCCGTGGTGCAGGAGCTCCGCGGCGAAAAGATCGACATCGTGCCCTACGACAAGGACCCGGCGCGCTACATCATCAACGCCATCCAGCCCGCCGAGGTGAACAAGGTCATCGTCGACGAGGCGGACCACCGCATGGAGCTCGTCGTCCCGGACGAGAAGCTGTCGCTCGCCATCGGCCGCAAGGGGCAAAACGTGCGCCTCGCGTCGCAGCTCACGGGCTGGAAGCTCGACATCATCAGCGAGAGCAAGTTCAAGCAGATGGAGGAAGAGGCGCTGCAGGCTCTGCGAGAAATCGACGGAGTCGACGAAGAACTGGCGCGTGCCATGTATCGGCTCGGTTTCCGCGCTCTCGAGGAGATCGCCGAGGCCGACGTGGCCGAGCTGGTCTCCATCCAAGGCGTGGGGACGCCCGAAGCCGCGCAGTCGCTCAAGGACCGCGCCGAGTCCAGCATGGAACGGACGCGGCGCGAGCGGATCGAGCAGAGTGCCTCCCTGCGCCGAGCCGCTCACCGAGAAAGAGAAGCTCAGGGTTCGTGCGCGGAGTCGGCTCGAGGACGGCAGTCGGCCGAGGAAGCGGGCTACAAGACGGTCTCGGAGCTCGCGCGCGAAGACGCGGACCGCCTGGCGATCCGCACCGGGCTCGGCATCAAGAAGGCGCGCCTGATCCAGCAGGGTGCGCAGCACTTGGATTCGGAAGCCAAGGAGATCGAGCTTGCGCGCGCCAAGTTCGCCGCCGAGGCCCAACAAGCCGAGGCCCAACCAGTGGAAGCGGCGCCCGTCGCGGCGACCGAGGAGTGAACGACGAAGCCCGATGCACCCCATGACTACGCCGAATCGCCGCAGCCGAAACGATCGGAGCGGACGTGTCGGTTGCCACGCGCTGGGCAGTCCGGGCGAGCTCGTGCGCTTCGTGCTCTCGGACCGGACGGTTCGGTGCAACCCGAGCTCAACAAGAACGCTGGCCGTGGAGCTTGGGTGCATCCGCGACCCGAGTGTTTGCGCGACGCCTGCCGCAAGGGCTTCGCCAAGAGCTTCCGCGCGCCGGTGACCGCCCGTCCCGAGACGCTGGCGGCGCTGCTCGTGAGCGGGCTCGTACGACGGAGCCGCGGCCTCCTCGGCGCGGCGTTGGCCGCTCGCAAGCTCGCCGTGGGCGCGAGCGAAGTGAAAGACGCCCCTCGCGCTCGGCCAGGCCAGGCTCGTGGTCGTGGTCGAGACGCCCGAGCCGCCGCTGGCTCGAGCGAGGTGGAACAGGATCCGGCGCCGGCCCGCGCCTTCGCGACCAAAGACGAGCTCGGCGCCATCACGCGCCGCAACGAAACGGGAGTCGTGGCGGTGCTCGACGCCGGCATCGCCGAGGCTCTGGAAAAGTCGATTGACTGGGCTTCCCAGCTCGCCGAGCGCGAGCGCGGAAGTCGGTGTATTTCCTCCACGAGGAATGACCAAGATGCGTGTCTACGAGATCGCCCGCGACCTGGGCATGGAGAACAAGGCCCTGGTGGCTTTGCTCCAGTCGATTGGGGTCGCCGATGTGCGCAACCAGAGTGCGGGTGGGCCTGACGCCGTCGAGCGCGTCAAGCGACATCCGAGAAGCAGGCGGCACCCAAGGCCGCGGAGGAGCGCATCCGACCCACCGTGGTCAAACGTCGTGCGGCTGCGAAGCCGGCCGGTGGCCCGCCGAGTGACCGGATGAAAGCGAGCCCTCGTGCTGAGCGAGGTCTCCCTGCGCTCCGCCCCGCGGCAGCGTCCAGCCCGCGGGCTGCCGACGCGGCTCTTCGATCTGCCCGTCGCGGTGGCGCTCTCCCTTGCCGAGCGCGCCTCGTCACGAACCGCCGCTGCCCGCCATGGAGCCGCCTCCGCCCGTCGTCGTCGAAGAGGTGCCGCCTCCGCCGGTGTATGACGCCGTCGGAGCCGTCGCCACCGTCGGTCACGCTCGCCTCGGCCCCGGAAGCGCTCGCTGCGCCACCGCCCGCCATGGAGCCGCCGCCGCCTGTCCGCGCCGCCGTCTCCTCCGCCTTCCGCGCCGGTCGAGGCTGCGCCTGCGCCTGCGCCTGCGCCACCGCCTCCGGCTGCGGCACCCACGCCGCGTCCCTCGAGCCCGCCCAAGACGGGCATCGAGGTCTGGGAAGGTCGTCCGGGCGTCACCATGCCGCTGCGCAATCAGCCAGGACCCCGCGTCGAGTGCAGTACGACGCCAAGGCTGGCGCCGGCCCGGTGCGCGCGGACAGCGATCGGGTCCGGGCATGGGTGGACCGGGGCGCGGCCCCACGGGTGGGCGACCGGGCCAGATGCGCGGCCGCGGCATCGGGCAGTTCGCCAAGCCCAAGGGCACGGGTCAAGTCGTGACCCAGGAGCGCTCGGCCCACAAGAAGGTCGTGAAGATCGAGGGCTCGGTGAACCTGCAGATGCTCGCGGGTCGCATGGGCATCAAGGCCACCGAGGTGTTGATGAAGCCTGGGCGCGGCCTCGGCATGACGGGCGTGAACATCAACAGCACGCTCGACGCCGACACGGCCAAGATCGTCGCCAGCGAGTTCGGCTGGGAAGTGTCCGACGCGGTGGTCAGCGAAGAGGACGCGCTCGTCGCAGCTCAGGGCATCGAAGCGGAGGACGCCGTCGAAGGCACTCTCCGTCCCCCGGTCGTCACCGTGATGGGCCACGTCGACCACGGCAAGACCAGCTTGCTCGACCGTATTCGCAAGTCCAACGTCGTGGCGGGTGAAGCCGGCGTACTCACCCAGCACATCGGCGCGTATTCGGTGGACACGCCCCACGGCCGCTTGACGTTCCTCGACACGCCCGGTCACGAGGCGTTCACCGCCACGCGCGCGCGCGGCGCCCAGACCACCGACGTGATGGCATGCCGACGACGGCGTGATGCCGCAAACGGTCGAAGCGCTGAACCACGCCAAGGCGGCCCAGGTCCCGATCATCTTGGAGGTGAACACGTGCGACAAGCCCGACGCCCAGCCCGAGCGGGCTCGCCGCGAGCTCAGCGAGCACGGCCTCGTCCCCGAAGAGTGGGGCGGCGAGACCATGTTCGCCGAGGTCAGCGCGGTCACTGGCGCCGGCATCGAGGACCTGCTCGAGAAAGTCGTGCTCCAGAGCGAAGTGCTCGAGCTCAAGGCGAACCCCGAGAAACCCGGGAGCGGCGTGGTCGTGGAAGCCGAGCTCGACCGCGGTCGCGGACCGGTGGCCACCATCCTCGTACAAGACGGCACGCTGAACCGCGGGGACGTGATCCTGGCCGGAGCGGCATGGGGCAAGGTGCGCGCCATGCTGGACGATCGCGGGCGCATGGTCGCGAGCGCGGGCCCGGCGACACCGGTCAGCATCATCGGTCTCGACGACGTGCCGGCGGCGGGCGATCCCGTCCACGTCATCAAGGACGTGAAGAAGGCCCAGGAGCTGGCCGAGAGCCGCAAGATCCGCGAGCGTCGCAGCCTGATGCCGGGGACCGCGCGTGTTTCGCTCGAGGACTTGGCCAAGGCCATGTCCGAGACCGATCAGCTCGAGCTCAAGCTCATCATCAAGGCGGACGTGCAGGGCTCGGTGGAAGCCCTACGTGAATCCCTCGTCAAGCTGAGCACCGAGAAGGTGAAGGTCAGCGTGGTCCACGCCGCGGTCGGTGCCATCACCGAGGGCGACGTGAACCTGGCGGTCGCCGCCAAGGGCATCATCATCGGCTTCAACGTGCGGCCGGCGGGCAAGGCCACGAGCCTCGCGCAGCAAGAAGGCGTGCAGATCCGGCAGTACAGCATCATCTACAACGTCGTCGACGACGTGAAGGCGGCCATGGAGGGCCTCCTGGCCCCGACGCTGGTGGAGAAGGAGCTCGGCAAGGCCGAAGTGCGGCAGGTCTTCAAACTCAGCAAGGCGGGGACCATCGCCGGAACCATGGTGGTGCAGGGGCTCGTGCGCCGGAGCGCCACCGCGCGTCTGGTGCGCGACGCGGCGGTGATCTGGAGCGGAAAGGTCTCGAGCCTGAAGCGCTTCAAGGACGACGTGCGCGAAGTCAAAGAGGGCTTCGACTGCGGCATCGGTCTCGAGGGCTACAACGACATCAAAGAAGGCGACTTCATCGAGTTCTTCGAGATCGAAGAGGTCAAGCAGACGCTCTGATGTTCGTCGGTGTCGCCAGGCTCACGTTGCAGATCCCGGGGGCCCGTTCGCTGAAGGACCGCCGCCAGGTGGTGAAGAGCTTCAAGGAGCGGGTCCGCGCGCGCTTGCCCGTGAGCATCGCGGAGGTGGGCGACGTCGAGCGACACCAGGTCGCGAGCCTGGGCGCCGCCACGGTCGGGCACGACTCCACGTACTGCACGAAGATCCTGTCCGAGCTCCGCGAGCTGGCGGGCACGCTGCCCGACGCCATCCTCGCCGACGTGCGCACGGAGATCCTGTCGTTCGGTCCCGGCGGCGAAGGCATCGAGGGCGGCATCGAATCGAGCCTCGGTTCACGTTCGGCTCCGCCGGGCGACTTCTCGGATTTGGCGGAGAAGTGGGGGAAGGGGTGAGCGCGCGGCGGGCCGATCGCGTCGCCGGAGTGATCCGCGCGCACTTGACCGAGCTCCTCGGCCACCTCGGCGACGAGCGCCTCTCCACTCTGGTCGTGACCGACCTCAGCGTGACGGATGACCTCTCGGTCGCGCGGGTGTTCGTGCGCTCGCTCGCGGGCCCGGACGACCCCCAGCAGCAAAAGAGCCTGCTCCGCGCTTTGTCCCGGGTATCCGGGCGCCTCCGGCGCGGGCTCGCGCCGCGCCTCGATCTGCGGAAGCTCCCCGAGCTTCGCTTCGAATACGATCGCGGGCACGACAACGTGCGCCGGGTCGACGAGCTGCTGGAAGAGATCGCGCACGAAGACCGTGAGCGCGCCGACGAAGACTGACCCGCGCCGGACTGCGCTCGACTACTTGCTGTCGAACCCGAGTACGCCGGCGGGCAGCGCTGCGGCGGGGTCGAGGCGATCGCTCGGATCCGCGCCGAGCAGTGTGTGCTGGAAGAACGCCGTCGAGTAGGCGTCGATGAGCGCGTGGGCGTCGGCCCACGGCACGTTTTCCGGTCCGCAGCCATCGTCGAAGGCATCCAGGGTGAGACCGAGCTTCTCCACCAAAAGACACATGTCGGAGAAGGTGAAGTGGCCCGCTTTTGCGATCTCGACCAGCGCGGCCGGGCTCGGCAGCGACCCGTACGGAGCCTTCTGCTCCTTTGCGAACGGGGTGAGCTGATCGCTCTCACCGCCTTGGATCATCACCGGCATGGACACGTCCGCAAACCCGTTCCGGTTGCCGGCGTACATCGCTTGCGCGCCGCCCGGTGCGTGGGCCAACGCCGCCCGAAAACGCGTGTCGAGGGCAGAAGCGGGCATGCTGACGTCTTGCCACCCATCGCACACGAGTCCGCCGCTGGCGTTGCACTCCGCGAGCATCGCCTGGGCATCTACGCTCGCGCCCGCGACCCGCAGCGCCGTGAATCCACCGAAGCTGTGCCCAGCGACGCCGACGCGCCCGGGATCGACGGCCCGCCGCAGACGTGCGCCCGGCGTGTCGGCGGCCGCCAGCACGGCGTCGAGGGTCCGCGACACGTCGCCGGGGCGCAGCACGGCCGCTTCCGCGGCCGGGATCGCGTTGGCCTGATTGACCTGCTCCGCGAGCGTGTTGCCCACGTGGTCGGGAGCTGCCACGACGAAACCGTGGCTCGCGAGCCACTCGGTCAGGTAGACGCTCTGGATCCGGATCCCGCCGTTGCCGTGGGAAAACACCACGACCGGGAAGGGCGCGCCCCGCCGGTCGAGCGGCGCGTCCCGGCGTGCGGCGTGGGGGGAATCGAAGCGGGCGAGCTCGAGCACGCCGATCTTCACGACGTACTGTTCAGGCGCACCGCCTTGCGCCGCCGGATACCAGACCTCGATGGGCAGCGTGCGTCCGGAGCTCTCGACTTCGAGGCTGGTGACGCCGATGCCGTAGGGCCCGAGCTCGGCCGGGTCACGTGGTGCTGGCGCTTCCGCACTCGGTTCCACCCCGTCGCTGCAGCCGAGCGCGAGGCAGAGGGAGACTACGACGAGGCGTCGCACCCGCCGAGCATAGAGCGAATTCCGGTCCGTGTCCGCCCGGGGCCACGACCCCAAATGCGCGACTGCCGCGCTCCCACTTCGGAAGCGCGGCAGCCTCGGCGAAGGCGGGCCCGAGCCCGCGCTCCGTTCACTTCTTCTGCGTGATCATCAGCTGCACACGGCGGTTCCGCGCGCGGTTGGCCGGCGAGACATTGGGGACCAGGGGCTTGTCTTGCCCGTAGCCCTTGGCGTCGAGCCGGCTCGAATCCACACCCAGCTTCACCAGTGCGTCGCGCACGGCGTCGGCGCGCTGCTGGCTCAGGCGCTGGTTGTAGACGGGTGAACCCGTGTTGTCGGTGTGGCCCTGGATTTCGAGCTTGCTGATTTCGGCTCGGGTCTTGAGCACGTCCGCGATTTCTTCCACCAGCGAGGCCGAATCGGGCTCGATGGTGGCAGCGTCGTGGGCGAAGTGGATCTGCTTCTTCAGCTTCACTTCGTTCGCCGCCACGGTGACGTTGGGTGCCTTCGGACGCTTGTTCAGCGAGATGGTCGCCTTCAGATCCTCTTGCGGCTTGACCTCGAGCTCGGTGACGCTGGTGAAGTATCCGTTGGCCGTCACCGTGATCTTGGCCGGGCCAGGCGGCACGTTCTCGAAGCGGAAGGTGCCGGACGCATCCGCCGAGAGCTCGAGTTCGCGGTTCAGCTTGTCGGTGATCTTCACGCTGGCCGTCGCCACCGCCTGGTTGGTTTCGCCGTCGACGAGCCCGCCGATGATGTTGCCGACCTTGGGCAGGGCCTCGAGCTCACAGCTCACGCTGGTGATGTTCGGCTGACCCGTGGCCGGGGCGGCCGTCGGTCCCATGGGCGCCGGCGCCATGCCCGGCTGCGTCGGCTGTCCGAACGCCGGAGCGGCCGGAGCACCCATGCCCGGGCCGATGCCCGCCGTGGCTTGGACGGTGGCTTGGCAAGTGCCGTCGCGGTAGCCCGGGGCCTTGACCGAGAAGGTGTAGGTGCCGGGCTCCAGGTTGATGGTGCGGAAGGTGCCGTCGTCCGCCGAGACCATGCCAGACATGGCGCGACCGTCGAAGCGGATGATGGCGCCGCCGACCGGCGTGTTCGCGCCCTTCTCGATGACGACGCCCTGGATGTAGCGGTCCTGGGCCACCGGCGTCGGCATCGGGCGCTCGACCTGGACCTCCTTGACGACGGGCGGCTCTTTCTTGGTGTCCGCTGCCCAGCCGAGGCCGAGGTAGAGCGTCCAGGGCGACTCGGGGGCCACTTCCTGGATGAAGTCGCTGGTCGCGCCCGTGCCGATGTCGAAGCCCGCGAGCAGGCTGAGCCCATCGATGCCGGGGTACGCGCGCGCGCCGAGCGTGACGCGCGAGGGCGACGTCGAGAAGCCGGCGTCGTTGCCCAAACAACCGTCGCCGACTTCTTTGCGGCTCTCGTTGCAGACGTAGTCTTGGCGGTTCATCGGGACGTCGATGGTCCACTCGGCGAACGGGTGGATGTAGTCGAACATGCCCTCGAGGCCGAGCCCGATCTGGAACGAGTCCACGCGGTTGATGTCGAGACCGTAGCGCTCGATGCGCGTGATCTTCTGACCATTGCGCGCAGTCTCGGTGTCTTCCACCAAGCCGCCGGAGTTGTCGAACAGGTAGCCGACGTTGGCGTTGAAGCGCAGCGGCACGCGGTCGTCGGGGTTCGTGCGGTTGTTCAGGTCGGCAGTCGCGAGGCCACGAATCGCGTAGCTCGTGCCCGAGCCGTCGAGGCCCACGCCGCCGGTGCCGTTCAGCAGCCAGAGCTGGAGCTCGCCGCCCACGCTGAAGATCGAGTCGGGCTCGTAGGGCATGAAGCCTTTCAAGCCGATGTTGGTATCGCCGAGCACCTGGAGCAGGCGCGGGCGGCTCTGGTTGTTTTCCGTCGCGGAGGCGTGGAAGCCCATGTACGCCTCGAGGAACGGCAGGAGCGTCGCGTTCATGGTGAGGTGAGCGCCGATGCGCGTCACGTCGTCGTCGCTCTTGCCCTCGGGGTTCGCCGCGGTGTTGTAGTTGCACTGGCCGCCGCCGCAGAGGAAGCCGCTGCCCGAGAAGTAGCTCGTGATGAAGCCGACGCGCAGTGAGCCCGGAGCGCCCGACCCCGCGTAGGACGTGCGGAGCAAACCAGTCGAGCCCATCAAGTTGTTCTGGATCATCAGCGACGTGTGGCGCCACTGACGCTCCGTCTCGGGATCCATTTCGCCGCCGCCTGCGCCCGTCGCGTTGGCGTCGCCGCTCGTCTGCATTCCTCCGCCGAGCGACCAATTCGCGCCGCCGCTCGCGCCGGCGCCTGCGCCGCCGGGCGGTGCTCCCCACGCGGGCTGCCCTGCTGGCGCTGCGGGCGCTGCGCCCGGTGCCGCAGGAGCCTCACCCGGCGCTGCGGGCGTCGTCGGTGCGGGCGCGGGCGCGGGCTCGGTGCCCGGCGCGGGTTGACCGCCAGCGGGCGGCGGCGGCAGCGGCTGCTGCGCGAGCACCGTGCCGGCGAAGGTGAGCGAACCAAGCAAGGAGAGAGAGGCGAGACCGGAGCTTTTCATTTTCCCTCGTGGGTCCGCGCGGCCGAGCGAGCCCACTGCTCGCACTCGCACCGCGGCCGGGCGGGGTTTTAGCACCCTTTGCTCGGCCGCCGAAATGCGCGATTTCGTTCGGCTCACCGACTCCGCTTCCGGATTTGTCCCGGCGCCCAGCGCCGAGCCCGGATCCTGTGGGATTTCTCGATGAAATCTAGATACTTGGAACACGGGCGCCAGCGGAGATACGCTCGGGACCGTGAGCGACGTGCTGATCTCCGTGCGCGACCTCGCCAAGACGTTCCGGCTCGGGCTATCTCGCCGCCGTGTCGAGGCCGTGAAGGGGGTGAGCTTCGAGGTCACGCGCGGCGACATCTTCGGTTTCTTGGGGCCCAACGGCGCCGGGAAGACCACCACCATCAAGATGCTGACGGGGCTCATCACGCCGACGGGTGGCTCGGCCAGCGTCTTCGGAGAGCCCATCCCGAGCCCGCGCGCCATGGAGCGCGTGGGTTTCATGCCCGAAAATCCGTACGTCTATCCGTATCTCACGCCGGCAGAGTTCGTGGAGATGTGCGGTCGCCTCTCCGGGCTCTCGTCCAAAGTCGTTCGCGATCGGACGCAGAAGGCGCTCGAGCGAGTGGGCATTTGGTACGCCGCCGACCGACCCGTGCGTCGCCTCTCGAAAGGCATGCTCCAGCGAACCGGACTCGCGGCCGCCCTCGTCGCCGATCCCGAGCTCTTGATCCTCGACGAGCCCATGAGCGGGCTCGACCCCGTGGGTCGCAAGGAGGTGCGCGATCTGATCCTCGACGAGCGCAAGAATGGGCGCACGATCTTCTTTTCCACGCACATCTTGAGCGACGTCGAAACGCTCTGCGACAAGGTCACGATCTTGCGCCAGGGCAGCGTGGTCGTGAGCGGGCGCTTGAGCGACCTGCTGAAGAGTGACGTGAAGCGCACCGACGTGACGCTGGTGGGCGCGGACGAGGAATTCGAGGAGCGGATCTCCGCCATGGGTCACGCCACGAGGCGCGCGGCCGACCGACTCATCGTGGAAATCGAGGGCCAAGCCCACGTCGCTGAGGTCCTGGGAGCGGCCCTTTCGGCCGGGCTTTCGGTGGTCGAGGTCGTTCCTCGTCACGAAACCCTCGAGGACCTCTTCGTTCGGGAGGCCATCGACGAGCAGGGCGCCGGGCGGGCCGAAGCCCAGGCAAATCGCGAGGCGTGAGGTCGGCCGGCGTTCGGCGTAGAATCCATGCTCATGAAGGCGTTTCGCGCGGCCTTGCCCCTCGGCTCCGCCGTGCTCGTCAGCGCCTGCCTCAGCTTGGGCTCGGAAGACGACTCTCCGGCGAACACGTCCGACGCGTCTGCGGGTGGCAAGGGTGGCAGCTTGAATGACGGCAGCTGGCCCGACGGCTCCGGCGGTGGCGGTACGAGTGGCGGCTCTGGCGGCGGCGCCGGAGTCGCGAGCGGCGGCACGAACGCAGGCGGCACGGCCGGCACGGGTGCAGGCGGCACCGGTGCAGGCGGCACGAGCGCAGGCGGCACGAGCGCGGGTGGCGGCGGCGGGAGCGGCGGCACGCCGAGCTGGACGCTCTACTCCTACAACTGGGCGACGGGCGTATGGTCGGCTCCGAGCGCGCTCGACATCAACTGGTCCGGATCCAACGCCCCGCCATCGACGGGCATCGCCGCTGTCACGCAGCTCGAGCACTTCGACCGCCTCCTCGTGTTCACCGAGTCGGGCCAGTTCTACCTGCGCGCGGGCGGCGCGTGGCAAGCGCCCGTCGCGACCACCAGCAAGTTCCCTCAGCTCGCCGGACTCACGCTCGGCAGCGTCTACCATCTCGCTTCTCCGCCAGGTGATCCCATCGGCGAGACCATCACGTTCGTCGCGAACCCGACGGCGGTGCTCTACAGCTACGCGTCCAATGACACGGTGGCGTTCGACTCCAAGGTCACGATGAAAGACGAGCCCACACCGGGACCGCCGCAAGGGACGGGCAGCGTGCTCTGGGACTTCGAATTCCGCGATCCTGCGGCGCAAGGCACGGCCGACTACTTCCGCGGCTGGTACGGCTATTCGAACGGAACCATGTACCAGTTCGACGCCGCGTTCGTGTGGAAGTCGTGGCCCTTCGCATCGGCGCCGTTCTTCGCGGGGAAAGCCAACGCCCCCGATCCGAGCAAGATGCGCGCGGCGTGGTTCGACGCCAAGGCGAACCGCCTGTACATGACCGGCCCGAGCTGAGCGTCAGCTCGAGGTCGGCTTCTTCCGGCCCAAGACGGCTTTCACGGTGTCGACGTCGGCCTTGCCGAGCTCGCGCGTCGCCACCAACACGAACGCATACAGACAGCCCACTCCCGCCGCGTACACCAACGTCAGGAGCTTGCCGGGCGCAGGCAAGAAGCGCCCGAGCGCGATGGCGATCGTCATGGCGACGAGCACGCGCAAGAAGCTCCCGAGCGGTGCCACTGCGCCCGCCGTCCGCAGCACCAAGAAGCTGGCGCCGAGCGTCGCGAGAGCGAGCCCGCTCGTGGTGGCGACGGCGGTACGCATCAAGATGTCGGGCCCGAGCGGCGTACCGCGCACGCGCAAGAAGCAGAGGGCCACCACCAGAGCGAACGCCAGCGCCGTCACGGCCATGCTGGCGACCTCGCGCTTCAAGCTGTTCAAGACCGTGGTCAAGATGCCGAAGATGGCGAACGCTCCGAAGCCCAACGTGAGGAGCTGCATCGCGTCGCCCCCGAGGGTCGCGGCTTCGGCCGGGAACACGAGGCGCATCAGCGGACGGCTGAGCCCCGAGGTCACGCTCACCATGAGTCCCATCAGGATCAGCGCGAGCCGCACGCCTGCGCGCACGTAGCGCGCCACCGCCGCCTTGTCTCCGTCGCGGTAGGCGGTCGCGAGCATGGGAAACAGGATGAACGTGACGGCCAAGAGGAGCTGATACGGAAGGAAGCTGAAGAGCTGCGTCGCGCGATAGGCGCCGACGATGGGGTCGGCCGCCTCGGGGCCTTGGCCCGCCGCTTTCGCTGCCTCTGCCGCGAATGCCCGCAGCAAGGTCAGGTCGGCCTGGAGCAGCAGGTTCAACAGGATCTGCCCGAACAGGAGTGGCGCGATGAACCCGAGATGGGTTCGCGCCGTCGGGCCACCCGCACCCGCCTTGCCCACGCCGACCACGTAGAGTGCGATCGCGAAGATGATCCCGCTCGCGATCACGAACCCCGTACTCGCGCCCGCGACCTTCCCGCCCGCAGCCGCGAGGAACAACGCGCCTCCGACCAGCAAGGTGGTGCGGATGGTCGCGTACAAGATGTCGAGCCCGGCCTGCCAAACGAAGCGCTTCTGCCCGTTCAACACTCCGACGAGCGGCGTGTACAAGCTGTAGAACAGCACCACGCCGCTCACGATGCGGAGCGAGCCCACGAGGTGAGGGGCCCCGGCGGCTTCGCCGATGGGGCGCGCCAGGAGGAAGAACGCGAGCCCGAGCGGCAGCGCGAGGAGTGCGTGGATCCCGAGCGTGCGCCGGATCGCTTGCGGCTGCTCGGCGTCGGGCGCCTGCGCCACCGCACGGCTCACGCCTTGGATGCTGGTCGAGACGATGGGGTTGTACGCGATGCTCGAGATGCTGAGCACGCTCGAGAGCGCGCCGTACCCGTCGAGCCCGAGCACTCGCGGCAGCACGATCTGCTGCACGAGACCGATCAGGATGAAGTAGAGCTTCGCGAACGCGACCGCGAGCCCGCCACGCCCTGCCGTTCGGGTGACCGCACTCGGATCCTTCGCTTCGGGGCCGTTCACCCTCGCCTTGTCGCTCTAGACGCGGCCTCGGGTCAAAAAAACCCGAAGAAAGCTCGCCGCCTTGACGAACCCTGCTGCCTGAATATCCTCACGGCCCCATTCCAGCTTAGCTCAGTCGGTAGAGCAGGCGGCTGTTAACCGCCGGGTCCCTGGTTCGAGTCCAGGAGCTGGAGCCAGTCACCGACGGTAGTGCGAACTTCGTTGGGCGCGGTTAACGCGGCGTCGGCCGGGAGCGCGATCAAGGCCGCGGCCTCCGCCGCCTTCATCGAGATCTCCACGGTGGGGCCGTTCACGACGATCCGGTCGACTAGGAAGCGCAGGTAGTTCCGGGTGAGCGCCCGGTCGCCCTCGAAGAAGATCTGCTTCACGCGCTTCTGGAAGCGCTCGAGAGCGGCATCGCCGTGGAGGTGGGGCGGGGGAGGGCGCAGCGGCACGACCTTCGCCAGCGCCGAGGCGATCTCGTCACGCTTGGCCTGGAGCTCGAGCACGCGGCCGGCCCCTGCCGCGCTGGGCAGCTCGCCGGCCTCGAAGGCCTCCTGCCATCGGGCAATCCGCCGGTCGATGTCGTCGAGCTCGCGCTGGAGCTGCCGGCGGTCCTCCGCAGTGCGCTGCCTGAGCACGCCCGACTCCTCGATCATGTCGCGGAGGATCAGCTTGCAGCGGTCCTTCGAGAACACCTGCTCGGCGATGTGTTCGAGCAGCTGCTGCTCGAACCGCTCCGCAGGCAGCCGATGTCCGGCACACGCCTCCTTGCCCGTGCGGCTCGCCGTCCGGCAGTTGTAGTACCGGTAAGACCTGCCCGACGGGTCCAGTTTGCCGGAGGTGTCGAGCTGGTAGCTCGCTCCGCACTTGCCGCAGGTGACGAGCCCGGCGAGCAGCAATGGGCTCGATGAAGCGCGACCGGGGTGCTTCTCGGGGTCACGGTCGGCCCGGACCTTCTGCGCGAGCGCGAACGTCTCCTCCGTGATCAGCGGCTCGACCGGCACGCAGATCCAGTCCTCCCTGTCGCGCATGACGCCGGTCCGCGCGTCCGTCTTCCCCCAGAAGTACCGTCCGACGGCGGCTTCCTCAGCGATGACCTTGAGCACGTGATCTTTCGACCACAATTTCCCGCGGTAGCGGTATCCGCGTTGGTTCAGCTCACGCGCCGTCGCCTTGGCGCCGCCCTGGTGCACGTAGGTCGCGAAGACTTTCGCCAGTGTGGCGGCCTCGTCGGGTTCCTTGGAGAGCCGGTTCCGCGGGACTCCAGCCTGGTCGATCTTCTCGACCCTGAAGCCGAACGGGGCCTGCGAGCCGTTGACGAAGCCGCGCTTGGCGTTCTCGAGCATCGCGGCACGCGTGCGCATGCCGTTCACGTCCGACTCATACTGGTCGACGAGCTCGAAGACGCCCTCGATGAATTGGCCCATGGGGTCGTCGCTGGTCTCCTGACAGATCGCGATGACCTTGACGCCGGACTTGCGGAGGGCGTCCTTGAACGCGCGGGCTTTGCCGGCGTCACGCATGAATCGGCTGGTCTGGTAGACGAGCACCGCATCGACCGTGCTGGAGGGCGAGAGCACCTCCTCCATCATCTTCCTGAAGACGGGGCGGTGCTCGTCGCGGCCGCTGGCGCCGGGCTCGACGTACTCGGCGACGACCTCGTACTTGTGCTCGGCGCAGTACCGCCTCATCGCGTCGGTCTGGGCCGGCAGGCTCAGGTCGCGTTCGGCTTGCTCCGCCGTGGACACCCGGGCGTACAGAACGACGTTCTTGATTTCTTTCTTGGCCGCCCGGCGCCTAGCCATCTTCGTCTTCGTCGTTGTCGTGAGCGAGCACGGCACGAAGGAGATCGGCGCGTGCTCGAGCCACAGGTCTCGCTCCCACGGGAACAGGGCATCGTAACGCGGAACGTCGCCGGTGATGTTGAACTTCCGCCGGCGTGGCCGCGATCTGCCGGGACGAGCCCGATCTGGACGTGATGGCGCCGGCTTGTTGCGTCCGCTGCTCACTCGGCGCCGTTTCCTGTTCACCCGAGGTGCAGCGCGACCAGCGACCGCTGCGCCTGCAGGTCTTTGGTCGCATCGCTAGCTGCCGGCCACGACCTCATTGGGCTCTCCCACGACGTAGGGCGTTGACCGGGTCGAGTCGTGCCTCTCCTCCAGGCCAATCTGCTTCGAGCCCCATGGCGCGGAGCGTCCGGATGATGCGTCGTCGGGGCAGCCCCCGGACGTGCCCACCTCGTAGGTGTTTGATGACCGAGCGTGGGTCAACTTCAGCGCGGACGGCGACCTCACGGGCAGTCGCTGCGTCGCAATGCTCGACACTCGATGCCGCGGCAGTCCGCGGCATCGCTGGTAGCGAGTTCGAAGGCTTCTTGCGGGGCTCCCTTCGCATGGTGTGGTGACCATGCGCCTCCGGACGCCCTATCGCGGAGGCATGTTTTTGTCCTGGTCGACCGGCAGCCCCGGCTCCATCGTGGTCGGAATCTCGCCGCTGGCCAACTCGTCCGCGAACACGACGACCTCCCTCTCCACGGCGGCGCGATCTCGGTCCTTGTCGCGGTACCCCCCTGGCCAAGGCAACCACGCGGGAAGGGAGCCCCGGGTCTGTTCACTAAAGGCACCAAGCATCAGGAGGCGGAACTCGGTGTCACGTGTCCCGGCCGGATGTTCTTCACGCCAGCGCTTCTCTCGCTCCGCTTGTCGAGCAGCGCTCGGAGATCTGGCCGTCGCTGTTGCGAGTCGTGCGTTTCCGTAGGTTTCCAGCGCCTGTTTCGTTCTCCGTCGAAGCGCCTCGAACTCGTGCTTCGCCTCCGCGACCTCATCGATCAGCGAGAGTCCGAACTGCTCCGGCAGTAGCAGGCGGCCGATCGCCGTCAGGCTTCGCGCGGGCAGCCAGATGAGTTCGAACGTCTTGAGCCGCAGGGGCAGCGGGGGGCCGGACTTCTTTGTGCGCAAGTCCCTCCTGCGACCTGCACGACGGTTCGCTGGAACCGGGCGCTTTGCTGCGAGGAATCGGAAGCCCGGCCCGTTGCAGACCGCCAATTCGAACGCCCAGATCAAGAAGCCATGAGCCTTGCTCACGTCTGGAATGACTCTGCCGGCCGCTTCGGTGCCTCGCTTCGTGCTCGTCACGAAGTTGGGGCCCAATCCTGGCTTGCCCACGCGCCGACCCGTCGCGACTGCCCGCGCCAGTTCACGAGCAATCGGGGGTAGGGCGATGAACTCCGGGTCGTGCACATGACCCGACCACGGCTCGACACCAAGCGGCTGCAACCACTCCGTCGCCCTGGCGAAGTTGCGCTGGCGGTCATTGTCGAATCGCCGACAAACCGCACGGACACTCCGCTCAAGCCGTGCAAGGCGCTCCTGTTCGGCGCGCCAGACCCCGAGCCATTCGACGACACGCTCGCCGTACGTCTCCTTGAAGATGCGACGGCAGAGCAGGTCGAGAGCTTTCGGCGACATTTGTTTCCGCTGTTCCTGACACGGGCAAAAACATACCGCCGCCATAGTGGGTACATGAAGCACGATTCGCTCGATGGCACCTCACCTCGCCGGACCGGTGGCTGCGGCCCCTGAACTCCAACGCCTCGTCGCGAAGGGCCCTGGGTGCCTGCCCGACGCCGTCGTTGTCGACGTGGGGGCCGTGCAGCGTTGGGTGGTTGAGGCCCACGTCTCCCGCGATGTTCGGGCGGAGATCGCAGCCGCTGCCAACCGTGGGGACGAGAGGTCCTCTGATCGTGGCGCCCACGTCGGTGCCTCACGCAGCAACATCGAGCGATGCGCTGCAGCCACTTGTCTCATACCTGCAAGCGCTGGGTCCGACCGTATGCGTGTCGAACCAACCTGCCCCGGGGATCCTCCGCAAGGTCCGTTCGGGGCGTCCGGCCGTCGTCGTGACCGCCGGAATCGAAGGCCACCAGTACGAGCTCCACGTGCTCGCCGGTGCTGTCGCATCTGTTCTCGACATCAGCTCAGGCGAAAGCTGGACGCGCGACCACGCGAAGCGAGGTGCGCGCCCGGACGCGCTTCCGCTGCTCTTCGCGCTTTGTGGCAGCGTCGTCGGGCTAGAACCGATCGCTCGGTCCGCCGCCAGCGCCTCGAACTTCGAGCGCATGCGCGACGCCTTGAGGAACGGCGAGGGCATCCTCGGGTCGGCTTTGCCGCCCTCGATCGGGCAGCGCCTCCTGGCGCAATCAGTCGAAGTTGGGCAGCGCCTCCGTCTCCTTAGCGGACGCGCAGAGCTTGATCCTGCTGCAGCTGCCGCAGTCGACGCCTGGCTGGCTCCAGGGGGTCACGCGATTGAAGTAGCCGGCGATCCGTACGGTGCCCACGTGGTTGCCGCGGTCGAGCGGCCCGACGACGCTGATTGGAAGTTCCGTCGCGTCATCGTGAAACCCTGGGGCAAGACGGCCGTGGGGCTCGCGGACACGAGGACTGCAGAAACCTCCTGGCCGCGCTTCCTGCCAGTGCTCGCCACCACCGGACTGCGCCGCGGGCACTCGATCTTCTCCACCATGGTGGACTCGGGGCTCGAGCTGCCGAACAAGGTTCTTGATCCGGGGATTGCGACGTTCGTGGCCGACCCACGGGAGGAACGGTCCGACCTGGGGGTGTTCGGCCCCGCCGTGCTGGTGTTGCCCGAGAGCGAGCGTGAGTGGATCACGGACGTCACGCGCGAGACCGAGCCGCCCGAGGACGTCACGTGGATCGCAAACGCCCTCGAAGAGATCGAGCGGTCGACCATCGCGCTGCTCCTGAAGTCTGGCCAAAACGTGTTCCACCGCGCGAGATCGAGACGCTGCTCCCCGAGCTGGCACGGGTCGAGCGGCGAGGTGGCGCTCGGGTCGAACCGCCCGACCTGTTCGGCAGCTGGGCAGTGATGGCGGATGTGCTCGACGCGGACTTGCAGCACCACCTCACCGAGCTAGCTTGCCTGCCACCGGACATCGACGTTGCGCGCGGAACCAGCGGAGCCTCGTTCGCGCGCTCCGCCGGGTCTGCGGCGACATCCCCGCCGACTACTACCCACGCGGCCGCGTGCCTTACGACGCGATGCTCGACCGCTACTACGCGCTCGGGCCTCTGGGGCTGCTCAATGCCGCCGGGACTCGGGTGCCGTCTTCACCGCAGCGGTGCGCTCGCTGGGAGCCCTTCCGGGCTGCGGTCTTGGGTCGCCACGCTCGATTCACGCAGGCGGCTGCGGGGGATGTTCGTGCCGCAGCGCACTGGTCGATGGGGATACCGCCGACACGCGCTCCAGAACATCCCGAAGCATGTGGCCCTGGCGACCGAGCTCAGGTCGGGGCTCGCGGCTCCGCCCGGGTACCGTTTGCTCGCGGCGGACTGGAAGGCGTTCGAGCTTCGGCTCATGGCCGAACGCTCGGGCGATCCGAACTTGGCCACGGCCTGTTCGCACACCGACGCCTACGAGTACCTACGCCAACAGCTCGGCGGCGCGTACAGCAGGGATCAGGTCAAAGTGGCAACCTCGCGATCGGATACGGGCGCACGCGACATGGCTTGGTCAGTGCGCCGCGGCATGCGGCGCATGGACGCCGAGAGGCTGTACCGCCAGCTGTCGGGGCAAATGCAGATCGCGCTGCAGTTTGCGGAAGGCGCAGCCCAAACCTACGGCTCGCAGGCAGCGTCACCTCGCCGGGTGGTTGGACTCGACGTGACCTCGAGCGTGACGAGACTGCGACCAACACACTGATCCAGGGCTTCGGCGCCGATCTCCAGCGGCACGTACTCCGCGAGCTTGCCGCGAGGCTGCCGCAACACGGTGCGTTCGTCGTGTACATCGTTCACGACGAGTTCGTTGTGGCATGTCCCGACAACGACGACGTCGCCCGACAGGTCCGGGTCGTACTGGAGCAGACCATGGAGCAAGCCGGCACCAGCAGCGGGCTGGCGAGCGGAAGGTGCCCTCTTCGTCAAGATCACCGAGGGCCAAACTTGGCGCGAACTCGTCTGAAGGTGCTTTCCGCCTGGCAGGACTGCCACAGATGTCAACGCTGCGGACAGCGCGAAGCGGTGGTGGCACAGCGCTGGCCCCGTCGGGTCCGAGTGGTCCTGCTGGACATCTCGATGCCCGTCGAGACGCAGCTCTTCGGGGCTTTGCCGCCGCGCCTGCTCGACCGCGCCCGTGCGCTCTCCGAGCAACTAGGCCTCGCTGGCGACGAGGTGGTAGCGGACGCCCTGGTAGCCTGCGGGGTGGCCGAGTCGGCGACCCCCGACGATGTCGCTGCCTGCTCTGCCCGCTTCCTCGACCACCAGCGCGGGGGAAGCCGACCTGATCTCGTGGTGTTGCTGGGCCATCGTACCCACGCGCTCGCCCACATGGCCGGATTGATCGATGCAGCCGGCTGGTCGCCCCTTGGATGGAACGGCAGGGTGCCCGTGCTGCTCGCGGACGGCAGCGTCGACGACTTGGTCGCGGCTGCCGCTAACGCGCTTCGACTACAACCCGCCGCTTCGCCGCTGCCACGATCGCCGCTGATGCGGACGATGGCCCGTCCACTGCTCGAGGTACTGGGACCGCACGCTCGGCCTCGAATCGACGCTGGCTCCGGGTGGACGACACGCGGCAGACCGTTGCGGCAAGCTGATGTCGAACGACATCTGATGGCCGAACTAGCAGTGGGAGCGGACAGCCCGGACACGACGTGGCCGTACGTTGTGCTGGACCTCGACAGGCACGACTGCGTGCAGGCGGAGCGCTTCGAAACAACGCTCAAGTCCGTGCGGCGGCTCTTTCCCCAGGCATTCTACGTGCGCTCGTCTGCCTCGGGCGGGGTCCACGTCTACCTGAAGCTTCCGCCGAAGGTCCGCTATTTCGAGGCGGTGAAATTCATGCGGGTGTTCCTGAACGTCAAGGGCGTGCGCTGGTACGAGGCGAACAGCGTGATGACCGAAGTGGTGGAAGTGCCGCCAGAGCCCCCACGGCTGCCCTTCGGGCCTGGCTCCTACGCGCTGGACATCGCTCTGCCGCTCGAAGCGCAAGTCATGGCCTTCATCGGCTTCGTGACCTCGGGGTCAATCCGCGACTACGAGGGCGCCTGCAGGCAAGTCTGGCAGCGCGTCTCGTCGGGAACCGACCGGCGGTTCACACCCGCCGTTGGGCGTCGGCTTCGAGCGCTCGAAGTCATGCCGTTGACGCCGGCGACGCCGCCACGGCTCGACCCAGCGGACCCGTGGTCCGGCCTAATCCTAAGGTTGCCCGAGGAACTCCACGAGGTGGGCGCACTGGGGGTCCCCGCCTACGGCACTCGAACCGAGTACACGCGCAGACTAATCAACGAGCTCCCCCAGTTCATCGACGAGAGCGAGGCTATCGAGTTCGTCGAACACTGGCTCTATCTTCGCCGCCATAAGTCCAAGGACTGGGCCGGTTCCGGCGAGGCGGTGGCGCGCAAGACCCTCGAGATGGTTCACGACCGATACGGTCGTGGGCTACCCCTCCGCGCATGGCGGCACATCCACCCCCTTGTTCTCGCTGGCCACGCTCACGTAATTCGGAGCCAGCGAGCTCGAGTGGCGATAGCTCGGGACCAACTCGTGGCGACGGCGTTCTCGGTCGCCACAAAGTTCTTCCTGGATGCCGCGGGAGAGCGCGCGATCTCGCGCTTCGAACTGGAGAAGTTCTGCCGCTCAGACTCTGCCGGAACCGTGCGACGGATGCTGGAGCACGGCCGGTGGCTCCTGCCGACCAGGCCACCGGTGCGCAGGCAACGCGCAAGCATGTACCGACTGGCCGTCGGCCTGTGGCCAGCTCGACCCGGTGAACCCGTCATCCACCGACCCTAGGCTCACCAACGACTGCCTAGATTGTGTTTCCGGCAGGAATCGTGGGATTTCGTGCAGCCAAGGGTCGAATCCGTGACACTTAGGGGTAGCCATCTCAGCGCGCCGGCGTTGTGTCGGGTTGGGATTTCGTGGTGCCAGCAGATTCTGCGCAGATGAGATGGGGAGCTGGAAGTGACCCTCCCTTTGGTGTCACGGAATCACCCGCTCCTCGAACCAGAACCCCGGAAAATCTAGCTTGAAATACAATCTCACGACCGCGTTGGGGTGCGAATGGCGCGTCAGGCGGTGTCGTTCCTGTCGCTGTCGCGGTTGGACGACGGGTACTGCAAGAACAACAAGAACGGAACGACACTGGGGCGTGCGAGGAGAAGAAGGAGAAGAAGGAGAAGAAGAAGAAGAAGAAGAAGAAGAAGAAGAAGAAGAAGAAGAAGAAGAACAAGAAGAAGAACAAGAAGAAGAACCTGGCCAAGCCGATCTACCCTACCCGCCGAGTCGACGCAGGCCGCCCCCCTTCCCATCATTCCGGCGCTGCGCGATACCTCGATATGACTGTCGATTGCACTGCCGTCGCCCACCCCCTACGCGCGCAACCGTGTTGTCTCGCCCACCGATCTTGCGGTGTTGTGTCGGCTGGGCCGCCACCTGAAGCGGGCGCGCGCAACCAGGCGATTTTGGCGGCCTTGGCAGCGCTGCCGCAGCACGATTTTCGCGGTCACCTGGGCGATTTGGCGGCTCTGACCAGCCTGTCAGGCCGGCGACAAGGTGTAGGTGGACCTTCTGGTCGCGCGCCGCAGCTGCGCGGGCTCCGATCGTAATCCTGCACGTCAGCCCGGTCGCCTGCTTCGCGGACTTCGTGTTCCCTGAACTGGAGGTTCTGGCACCGATCAGATTGACGGGTCGGTGATTCGGACGCGCCTGGCCAAGCTGGGAGTGACAATACGATGAAGGCGGGCAAGGCAAGAAGCGTCGTGTTGTTCCCACCGGCCCAGCCGAGCAGCCGGTGGCGAGCCGGTCACTCGCCAGCGCCGTGCTCGAGCCGTCGCGCCTGCTGCAACGCGCCGCCGTCCGACATCTGGCCCAGCGCTTGTTCGCCGACTACAGCGCCGAGGAGGCAGAGCCGACGTTCTTGATCACATCGGCACCGAGGCGCCGGTGCTCGCCGACCCTGACGCCTTGATCGAAGCGGCAGGGTTGCCTGCTCGAGCTGCTGAAGAAGCCCGTCGCCGCGTCCAGCAGGTCCTTCTTCTTCAGTTGCCCACCGGGCCCGGCCTCGAGATCCGCCGGGTGGCGCCGAACCAACCGACGATGACGGCGAACGTTTCATCAGTCATGCAGCATGGCGCCAGCCGCGACATCGCCGTCATGGCGCAGGGAGAATTCATGAGCCGGGCGAACTGACCGAACAGCCGGTGCGGCTGCCCTCGGCCCCTGGTCCCCGCCGCATCAAGTTGGGCGAGGTCCTAGACCGCATCGACGACCTGAATGAGGAGGCGGCCGTGTTGTTTGACCTTTTCGCCGTGCTGGCAGCGTTCACTGCCCGAGACGGCAGAGCACCAGCCCGAAGGATCCTCGTCGATAACCATTGGGTCGTGCCCAAGCGCCAGGTGATAGCCCGGGTTCAGCGACTGCTTCGCTGAGCGCTCAGTCAGGGTAAGGGCGACGGCGCGCGATCTCGCTCATGGAGGTTCAGGTCGCGACGGTCCAGCCGAGCGGTTCATCCAGTCACGGCTACTTGAGGGGGTGGTGTGCTCGACCTGCAACGAGAGCCGGTCGACCGGCAGCTCGACGTCCCACGCGCGGCCGGCTCGATGCGTATGCCGCCGCGTTGGCCGTGCCGCAGGGATTCGACCCGCGCGACCTGTCCCATCGCCCAAGCCAGCGGTTTCTCCTCGCGCAGGGCCTTCGACAGTACTTCCAGCCCGACCAGGACATGCGAGCTGCGATGTGGCTGCTCGACCAGCCGCAGCCTCGTGAGTTCACGGAGGTGTTGGTCGTGTCGGGTGCGGATGATGACTGGCTGGCCTGCGCACTCGCGCGACGAGGGACGCCGTTTTCGTCGCGGGCGCTTTGGCTGTACCGACGCTTCTTTTTCGACCTCTCGCTGGTCGACCACGCCCACCTTCTCGCGTTCCTCTGCCATCGCCGTGGCGAAGAAGTTGAAATCACAACTGACGACGCCTACCAGCGTGCCGCTCGATCCCGCGAGACTTCACTCGGCTTCCTACTCGAGTTGCCGCGCCGGCTCGATGCCGTCGGCTGCGCAGCTCGGCCGGATCCTGCGTGCTGGCGCACCACGGCCATTGCCGCTACGCTCGACGCTGGCCTGCAGAACGACTCCTGCAAAGCACTGCGGTGCCGAGCATCGCGGTGCTGAACCTGACCGAGATCATCCAAACCATCGGTGATCCCAGCGGCGATCTGCAGTACGAGCTGCGGTCGCTGCTGCTCGAAACCGATCCCGACCGCGTGCCCCATGTGAGCGAGCTGGCGGTTGTGCACAACCAACTTGCTGGAGAGCCGACCAAGCATTGACTGCCCGGTCAGACGACGTTATCAGCGAGCGATCTTCGGTCGGCTACGAGCTCGCGCCTCGCGTCCGCCACCGAGACGCAACGGCCGCTAGCTTGGACCTGCGCCGGATGCGAGTCGCAGCAGTCCGGCGGCGCGACGGACGCCGGCCACGGGGTCTTGCTCTGCGGACGCGAGAAGACCGCGCACGTCCGCCGAATCGAGTCCCACAGTGAGTTCAGCCGCTGCGACGACAGCAGCGGCGCGAGGCCTCCAGTCGGAGTCCTGGGCACCGTGCGCCACAATGAACCTCGATCCGGATCGCCTCGTCTCATCTGATAGCGATCGGTGTTTCGCCAGCCATCGAAGCGACCAGAACGCGTGCTGCCTTTTTTCCGCATCGGGCGACCTGAGCAACCCCAGGAGAATGCACTCGAGGTCTCCGTCTACTGGGCTTGCATCCGGCAGCCACCGACACCATCGGAGAACGGTCTCCCAGTCCACGCGACCGCGAGCAAGGCCGGCGTGCAACTCCGACTGAGCAACGGCGAACTCTATCCCGGGCATCGCAAGAGCAAAAACGATGCAGTTCGGGTACGCTTCGGTAAGCCGCAGCAGCAGGTGCTTCCCATCTTCCGGGGTGACAAGCCCACCTTTGACCCCCTGGTGGATCGCGGTTGCCGCCCACTCGGGGTACGGCCCAAACACATGCTCTCCGTCGTTCGACAGCGTCAAGTCCAAGTAGTCCTTGATGAAAGCTGCCGCCTCGACCTTTCGTTCAACCGGAAGGTGCCGGCCGACGACATCCAGCACGTTCACCCAGGTACCGGCCGCCGTTGAATTTCTGAGCGGTGCGTACATCGCGCAGAATCGCTCGAGCAACTGGTTGGGGAGCGCGCCGGCTTCAAGTTCTTGGCGGGCTCGAACGAGACCGAGCACTCCAGCCGGCTCCGCGTTGGTCCGAACACGTTGCTCAATGGCGCGATCGAATGCCAGCACGATGGCAGCCCGGTCGGTTGCCTCGAGCGCGTTTGCGTCGCGGAGTTCGTCCAGTAGATGGAGAGCCCGGTCAGTGTCCAGCCAGTTGGCGTCCTCCGCTTGCTCAAAGAATGCGACGAGCGCGCTGTTCAGCCCGCAGACCTCTTGGCTTTCGCGATCCAAGGTGCCGGTCTTGGTCCAGTCATAGAGAGGGAGACTTGTCCATCTGGCGTAGCGCCAGGGCGCCGACTCCTGACTCGCGAAGACTCGCGCGACGAGGTCCACCAGTTGACGTGCCGCGTTCACGGGCAGGCAGTGGTAGTGGCGCTGCAAAAGGTCAAGGTGAAGCGTCGTCGGAGGCGTATGCCTGACGTTCTCGTTGTCCAGGTCTTCGGAGCGGAGCACGCGCTTGACATGTGTCTCGATCTCTTCGTCCTTCAAGGCGGGGATCAGCGCGGACGCCAGGAGTTCCCGACTCCGATGCATGTAGCGCGCCTCGTCACGCGGGCTCAGGAAAGCGCGCGTCCATTCTACCTGTGCGGCAGTGAGCAAGCTGTTCATCTCATCGACATGGAGCCGGCGGTGCCTGTAGCAGCCCGCGCCCACGAACAAGGTCAACCCTCGCTTGACGTCGGCGATGTCCGCGCCCTGCCGCGTCAAGAGACCGACGGCTGCGTACGCGAGCGAGTCGAGTGCGCTCGTGAAGTTCGCGTTCTGGCTCCTCGGCCATCCCATGTCATCGGCGGCCTCTATCGCTTGTCGAATGTGGTCAAAGGCGAGCGACGCTTCTGTCCCGTGGCTCCGAGCGCCGTCGCGATAGCCGCGGAGCAATTCGGCCCCTGCTTCGGTCTCGAGTTCGACTACGCTTTTCACTCGAGGGCGATCGCTATCTCGTATTGCCTGCCAGTCGGGGTCGTACTCTGAGAGATCCTTCCATTCCCCCGGCTCCTCGCAAGCTTGGAGGCCCCACAACGCGGCGGTTTTCTCATCCGCATTGCGCGCGACCCGATAGGCCGCTTCGTACCAAGGGCGCGCAGCTGCTCGGTCTTCGGTCATCAGCAGGTCCGCGCCGCGTCGAGCGTAGCCGTAGGCGTCGTCCGCGTCCGAAGGCGCCAGGAGCGCGGACTTGATGAGTGACTCATCCCCAAGCCGATGCAGCAGACGCCGTAGCCTGCCTTGAACCTCCGGTTTCCATGGTTGCTCGGTTCTGAGAGCCATCGCGTCCCGCAGCGCCTCCTTGGCTGACTCAGTCTCACCTCGGCGATCACAGCGCTCAGCGCGCAGGACGAGCAGCTCACATCGTTGGTCCTGCGAAAGCAGCACATCGGCGAGCAGGGCACTTTCGATGTTCAACCCGTGACTGCCAGGTCCAACGATACCGCACCGCACCGCTTCCAGCAGCAAGTCACGCCGGACCGCAGCATCCAGGCTTCCTATGATTCGCTCGAGATCCTCGCGACTCAGAGCGTGCAGTCCACCGAGCAACCGAAAAACCACGTCCTTTCGGTCGCGCTCGCCGCCTTCATTCAGAGCAACCGTAATGAGCGCTCCAACCGAATCCGTCCAACCCGTCCCGCGGGCGTCGAGCGCCTCGCTCATCTTTCCGGCGACAGAGGGCGAGGATGGTTTCTCTGGGCTCGGCGACTCACAGCGCCGCGATGTGTGTCGCAATGCTCGCAGGAACTCGACGACAGTCCGGCCAGACGGCAGTTGCAGGAGGTGGACCTTCCTCTTCGCCCAGGCTTCTCGCTCCTCCGGAGACGGCGGCTCGTGCACGAGCGCGATGGAACTCAGGCCCCAGCTAGCGCTTTTTCGTGCCACCCACTCAAACATGTCGGTCACATTGGGGTCCGTCATCGAGCACCCCAGGAAGAGTGGATGCCCGAAAAACAGATTCGGATGTGGCTCGCCATCGCTGGCCTTTGTTCACTGTAGGAGCGCCGGTGTCTTCAGCCGACAAGATGCGATGGAGTCCGGCGCGCCGAGGCAGCCGTGCATCTTGATGATCTCGAGGGAGCCAGACGACGCGCCTTGCGTCAGATCGTCATCGTTTACGATCTGCATATGTCGTGCTCCGCCTCCCCGCCTGGGCAGCGCGCTCGAGAAAGTCGTCGCAGTTAGTTGTCAGACTGATGCCCACTTGAAGTCGCGCAGCTCGCGGATGCGCGGCTCCTGGCGTGAAAGCCTTGCAGGGTATGGCGCGTTCGATGGCGTCAACGAGCCGTCGCCGTCCGGCTCATGTCCTCGTATGCTTGCGCGATGCCTGGTGATCGACGGACGGCCCATCCACGCCCAAATCATCTCCGCGGTCGCAGATCGGAGGCGGGCCGTCAGCCGGGTCCAGTCCTGAATCTCAACATCCTTGGGAACGCCAGGCTTCCGCACGGCGTGGGAATCGCGACATGCCGCTGCCGACGAAGAGCAGCGGGCCACCATGCTGTTCCCAGACGCCACGAAATCAGCGAGTCGTGCGATCCCGTCGGAAACAAATTCCCAGTGTTTCGAGGCTTGATTCGTGAGCATCGTCACCGGAAACAGCCCCGAAACCGCAAAGCTGTATCGTTGCAGAGCCTCTTCGAGGCGGGTGCCAGCGCAATTCGGCGCGGCACCGGGAATAACAACTCTGAAGGCGTTCCAATCCTAGAAGTCCCAGCGACAAATCCTGTCGGTTGACGCGCCACAACGAGCATCTTTCACCGCGCCCCGGGGCGCAGAAAGCAATCCCATGACCATTGACAGTGACAAGTTCGGATTCCTCAGGAGAGTTTGGGAGAACGATCTCGACCTGGGCCGGGGAATTCGCGGTAGTCGCGGACTCCTGATCTCAGTCGTCACCGAGGCCCTCTTTTGGAAGTCGGAGTAGTTGCCGACATCATCGGCGACGCGCTGATTCGCGCACTCGACGGCAAGCGGCGTCGGATGGGTGAGCAAGTCGATCGAATGCTCGAATGGTTGCGCGAGGTCTCGGAGCCACCCAAGGGCCTCGAGCTCCGCGCCATCGACGGCCTTGATACACCGGCATAGTCCTCCTGCAGGAAAATCGGATCGCGCTCGCCTGGCTCGCGTCACCCTGCGATGCCACCGAGTCCAAGTCCAACGCCCACGTCACCGACCTACGGGTCGCGGATGCACTCACCACTCGTCACCCGTTTCGTCCCGGCGATCTCGACCCCGACGACCCACGCTGGGACCGCGACTGGAACCCCTACGACCACGGTCGCTTGAGACCGACCCCTGAACACGCGGGCGCCTGTGCAGAAGCACCGGGCGCCCGTGCCTATTTCGAGAACGACCATGCGCATCAACGGAAGAACCCTGCGCCTGAGTGACCTGTCCGAGCGCCGCCTCATGCTCACGGAGTTCGGCACGCTGAGCCTCCGGTGCTCCGCGCGGTGTGAATCCCTACCTGCTGGGCCCGGAAGCCTGGCGGGCCGCACACGACGACCACCCCGATATCTTGTTCGTGAGGAGCGGCTCAGCGGGCGACGCCCGAAGCCTATGGGCCTGCGGCCGTCGCCCGAGGTCGATGTCCTTGAACCCGTTCAAAGCCCTGTCGAGGCCCAGATGCCAAGCCTTCGAACGAAGCTGCGTGAGCTCACGCTACTTCGCTCGGGACGACGGCCACGCACCTCGAGATGCTCTGCGCGGTGACGCGGCGGATCTCGGCGAGGCGCTCGGCGTCTCCGAGCAGGACTCGAGCCCTCGCAGAACGCGAGGACGTTGACGCGGGGCGGAGTGTGCCCGCATCCTCGACCACGTTCGGCGTCAGACCGTGGAGCGCCAAGCTGCCGAGCGAGAGCGGAGAGCACTGAAGGCCGCACACCAGCTGGCGCTCACGGCTCGGTGGCTCGATGTCGGCGCCGAGCTCGAGCCCCGAGTCCTGCTCGGCGCATCTCGCTCGCCGACGGCGCGAAGCCCTGGGTCACGCTCGCGGTCGATGGGTGCGACGTCGTCGTCAGCCGCGCTCGTCTTCGTCAGGTCGTATCAGCGCTGAGGCCGTCTGGACCTCCGCGGCCTTCGTCGATACTCAAGCCCTCCGACTCCGCTGGCGACAAGGACTTGAGGTCTGAACTTCAGGTCACAGCCGCGCAGGTGCGCGACGAGTCCAGCGTGCCCGTGTCGTCCTCGAGCGCCCAGAGCTCGAACGGTAGAAGCACTCGACCGTCCGAGACCGGGTCGGCTTCAACGAACACCTGGTTGGTCGATGTCGTCGCCGAGATCGTCGGCTGAGCCGGCGCCACTGCTCTGCGGGCTGCGGCATCGCCGCGTCCACCACCGTCGCCTCCATGAAAGGAAATGTACGAACGCACCGATCCAGGAACTCCATACCCGGGCTTCCGCCCCCGCTCAGGACCCGGCCCGACAGGGCCGGTCTGGGCCGACATCGAGACTGACTTCGACCAGGCCGCCGAGCTCTTCGTGCAGCGCCATCGACAGGACGGACACGCAGCGGACCAACCGATAGCTGACCTGCGCGTGTGGGGGTGAAGCCGCATGAAGGACACTTTCGCGCTCCAGCCTTCAAGCTCCAGCACCGCGAGCCGATCATCCTGCGGCAACGCGCTGTCCAACTTGTGTGCGCGATTGAACGTGCCGGTGGACTTCATCCCCGGCGGCTGCCGGCTCCGCTCCAGCTCGGCGTCATGAACTGGTCGCTCGGTCCCATCGAGCGACGTCGATGCCCGCGGCCCTCCGGCTTCGAGGTGAAGAAGCAGCCGCGCTCGTCAGCGACCGGTACGCGCCGCTCGACCCCGAGGAGTCGGGGCATGGCCGCTTCGCGAGACCCTGGGTCAGCACGGACTGCTCGGCGAGGTCTGGGCTCGGGCAGTGGCGACTGGTGTGGTCGATGCCATCCGCATTGTTTTCCCAGGCCGCTCCGTCGAACCCAAGGTTGGTGACGTCACCCACGCCGGGCTCGACGTCTCGACGAGCAGCTTTCGGCGCGCTCCACGTCCGCGGCCTGCTCTACCGGCTGATCTGCACGAACGGCCTGCGCGTGCCCCAGCGACTCGGTGAGTACTCGGTCCGTCACGCCGTCGGTGAGTCGCAGCGGCTCCGAGACTTCCTCGCGGACGCCGTCCCCACGGTCCTGACCCACGCATCAGTTCGATGGACGAGCCTGGAAGCGCTCGATCAGCGCCCAGGTCGAAACCATCGCCGAACTCATCGCGTCGATGCGCGAGCTCACCAGGGCGAGCGCGCGCGCGCATAGGCGAGCGCGAGGGCATCGAACGTGAAGTCATGGTCGATGCTGGTGTCCCCGAGCTGCCCGAGCGGATCAGCGCGTACAGCTTGGTCAACGCCATTACGGCTACGGCTCGGGGCGCCGAACCCGCCCGTCGGCTTGAGCTCGAGGGTCTCGCCGGTCAACTGCTGCGCCGTCACGTGGGAGCAGGGTCATGACCCTGCCGCTCGACGATCTGAACGCCCCGGAACTCTCCCTGCTGGGCACCCTGCTGGGGCAAGAGACCGCGACGAAACTGGCCAAACAACCAGGCGGCTGGCGCACGCTGAGCATTCACGAGGTTGAGGCGCTCGCACTGAACGGTCAGGGCAAGGCGATCCTTGCGCTCCAACAGCTCATTCGTCAGGGATACCCGGAGCTTCCTCGACACCGCTTCACACGCTCTGACCACGTGGCGGCTGTCTACGAGAGGCGCATCGGTGACCTCGACCGAGAGGTCATGGTTGCCGTCGCGCTCGACGGCCGAATGAACGTGCTGGCTGAGCTCGAGATCGCATCGGGCGGGCACCACGGCATCGCGGTCACCCCAAGCGACGTGTTCCGTCCGCTGATCCGGTCCGGCGCTTCGGCTTTCGTACTGCTCCACAATCACCCCTCTGGCGATCCGAGCCCCAGCCAGGAGGACGTCGCGATGACGCAGGCACTGCTGACCGTCTCGCAAATCGTCGGCGTCGAGCTCGTGGACCACATCGTCGTCGCCGCACGCGGCGGTGGCTGGAGCTCGCTCGCCGACCTCGGGCTCATGGGAGATGAACGTGAAAAAGGAAGTTCTGACCAAACCGTTTCGGCCTGACCAGATCAAGCAGCGCAAAGGGCATCACGGCCGGTTGTTGTCGTACGTGTCGACCGCTGATGTCATCGCTCGCTTGAATGAGTGTTTCGATTTCCAGTGGTCGTTCGAGGTGCTCGCCCACTCGGTGGAGCACGGCGAAGCCGTCGTGCTTGGGCGGCTCACGGCCGGAGGCGTCACGAAGTGCGCATTCGGGGGCGCAGCGATCACCGTGGATCGCGAAGGCGACCCGTTGAGCAATGCGGATTCCTACAAGGCCGCATGCGCAGATTGCCTCAAGAAGGCGAGCTCACTCTTCGGAATCGGACTGGATTTGTACGGCGGTTCTGGAGAGAAAGAGCCCGAGCGCCAGCAATCGGACCGTCTCGCACGGCGGCCGCAACCACTGATACCGACGGAGCGCGTCACCAGTCGGCAGCTCGCCGCTTTGCACTCGGC
>JAXLYN010000050.1:0-65311 GCA_046351435.1 Polyangiaceae bacterium | reverse complement strand
TCCAATGACGGCACGACTGCGAGCACACCCTGGCTGACGTGGGCGCACGCCTTCGAGAACACCAACTGCGGCGACACCTTGATGGTGATGGACGGGACCTACACCGCGACCCACGGATCGATGACCCTCACCAAGTCGTGCACTGCGGCCGCCCCCTACACGGTTCGTGCGCAAAACGAGCGACAAGCCTTCATCGCCGGTGACGGTTCTTGGGTCCCGCTCCAGGTGGTCGCCTCGTCGTACGTCGTCATCGAAGGCTTGCGGGCTCGCTCGGCGGACAAGGACCCCGCCGCTGGTGGCGTCAACCTCGGGGTGATGAACGTGTACACGTCGAATCACGTCACGCTGCGGCGCTGTTTGGCATCCCATCCGAATCGATATCGGAACGCCGGTCACGTGGTGCAGATGTACCAGTCTCAACACGTGTTGGTCGAGGAGTGTGAGGTCTACTCGTTCCACCGTCACGGCATCTATTTCGGTGGTGGCACGAGCGATTCCGTCGCGCGTCGCAACTACTGCAACCCGCGCGACTACCCCGACATCCCAGGCGCAGAGAACTCGGGCAGCCCACCCGGGGGTGACGACTGCGTGCTGGTCTATCCCGGCTCGAACAACATCATCGAGAACAACATCGCCGAGGGACCGCATCTCACCAAGGGTTTCGCCGTCGAGGCGCTGGGTGCCGCGGTGGGCAATCAGTTCCTCGGTAACGTCTCGCTGAACGCCGTCATCGGGATCGCCCTCGACGCTCGTGGCGCCAGCGTCGAGTACATGCCGCGTGACACCACGGTGAAAGACCTCGTGGTCGTGGGCGCCAAGACGGCCGGTGTGCGTGTCGACGGCAACAAGAACTTCGTGTGCCGGAACTGTTCCGTGTTCGACGCTTCAGGAGGAGTCGGGGACGGCTTCGACATCGATCGACTGACGGCACAGCCCGGCGACGGCAACTACTCCGCACACATCTACGACAGCCTTGCGCTGAACAATGCGGGTCGGGGCTTCCACGTGGCAGCGGCCGTTCAGACCTGGAGCGCCGTGAACGTGAACGCCTTCGGTAACGCGCCGGAATACTCTCCAGCATCGAATCCCCACTACGATCCGCTCGACACACCTCTGTCGACCGATCCGGGTTTGGGGACTTGTCGCCTGTGGGTGCCGGTCGGTTCGCCCATGAAGGGCGCTGGGCAAAACGGGGGCGACATCGGCGCGACCGTGCTCTACCGCTACGAGAACGGCGCGCTCGGCACGGAGCCACTGTGGGATCCCAAGACAGGCAAGTTCCCGTGCGGGGCGACTGTGGAGGGCGTGAACGACATGGCTGGCTCGTGCTTCGACGTCCACGAGCGGCTGAACGTCGGCAAGAACGCTTGCGCGTTTCCGGTCGGCTACGACCCCGGCACGGGTGGCTCGGGTGCTGGTGGATCCGGCGCCGGTGGGTCCGCGGGCGCCATCGGAAGTGGTGGCGCGGGCGGTGGCGCAGGCGAGAGTGGGGTCGCAGGCGCCGCGGGGACGGCGAGCTCTGGCGGTTCGAGCGGCGCAGGGCCGCGCGGCAGCGCCAGCGGAGGCGCCGGAAGCGCGGGCGCGACGCCCGCCGCATCGAGCGACGACTCGGGCTGCGGGTGCCGAACGACGGGAGGCGCGGGCGACAGGTCTTGGGCGATTCTGATGGCGCTGGGTCTCATCGCCCGGCGCCGACGCTGACTCGCGATCCGGACGAGTGGCACGCTGCGTGCAGCCTCGGCCCATCCTCGAGGCTCCAGCATGCCGTTTCTCGATCGACCCTCGGACTGTTGACGCTGGTTCTCTGGGCCTGCGCCGACTTTGGTTCTCACGGCGGCGTGGGAGATGCGCGCGAATGGACGCCGCGGCCGATACCCCAGACGTGGTTCGTCGAGTTCGCCGCGCACCCTCCGGGACGCTGTTGGCCGGCGCGGACGATTTGATCGGGATCCAACGCCGGAGCCCCAAGGGCTCCTGGGACGAGGTGCTCCCGGATTTCGCCGCATGGGCCATCCGCATCAGCCGCCACGATCCCAACCTGGTGTTCGCGGGTGATTCATACGGGCGAGGTATCGCTCGATCGCTAGATGGCGGAGCGACGTGGACTCGCGTGCTGGAGGGGTTTCCAGTCGAGCAGACGACCGCGGGGATCATGTCCATCGACGTCTCCCCGCACTCACCGTCGACGGTGTTTGCCGCTGCAACGAGTCAGTCGGGAGCGCAGCCCGAGCTCGGGCGAGGACTCTGGCGGAGCGACGACTACGGCGACCATTGGCACCTCGTCGCGCTGTCGCGCGAAGAGGTGTCGGCGATCCACGTCTCGCGGGCAGAGCCAGAGACGCTGTTGGTCGGGCTCGGTGGTCGCACCACGGCGAGCGGCGCGGCATTGGAAACGGGAGCAGTGTTGCGGAGTCACGACGGCCCGGGCAGACTGGGGAGGTTTGGGCGCCGGCGGTCGATCCCGGTCGACGCTTCCATGCGTCCACGTTCGGAAGTGGTGTGTGGTCGTTGGACCTTCGCTGAAGGCTCAGGGCCTGGGGCGCGGCCACCGCCGCCCCCGAGCGCCGAGCGCAGCGAGCGAGAGCCCCAGCGCGAACCAAACCCATGCGCTGCGCGGTCGCCTACCGACTGCGCCGCAACTGCACGAGCTGTCCTCGGCTGCCGGAGTGACGCCGCCGCTCGTGCCGGCCACGTTCCCACCGCTGCCCGCCGCGGGCGAACCTCCGGAGCCCGCCGTTCCGCCCGACGCGCCCCCGAGCGACAGGCCGCCGATGCCGAGCCCACCGTCGTTCGCCGTTCCGCCCGAGCCCGTGCTCTCTGGGACGCACTTCGCTTCCATGCAGGTTTGCCCCGTGGGGCAAACGACGCCCGTGCAGCCGTCGACGCACGAACCGTCACTCGCGCAGTGCTGGCCCGTCGGGCAGGTCTTGCCCGCACACGCGGCGGCTAGACAGAGGCCCGTCGGTTCACATGTGCTCGTTGCGTCGCACCCGGCGCACTGGCACTTGTCGACACAGGCGCCCGCCTGGCAAACCTGACTCTCGTCACACGTGATGGCCGCGCACGGGTCCATGCAGTTGCCTGCGATGCAGGCTTGGCCGGCGGGGCAAGTCGCGCCCACGCAGGGGTCGACGCAGCTTCCGCCCACGCACCGCGTGCCCTCCGCACACGTCGCGCCGAGGCAGGCCGGCTCGACGCACACGCCCTTGTCGTCCTTGCAGACCTTGCCCGCGGGGCACTTGAATTCACTGGCGCCACACTTGGGGACGCACGCGCCGTTGTCGCAGACCTGACCCGAGGGACAGATCTCGCCATCGTCCACCGCACCGTTGCAGTCGTTGTCGAAGCCGTCGCACGCCTCCGTCGTTGGCGCGGCGACGGGAACGCAGCTGAGCTTGCCGCTCTGGCACTGGTTCGTGCCCGTCGCGCAGATCCCCAGTTTTCCCGTCTGGCACAGTCCACCGCCGCCCGAACAGGAGATGCCGCTCACGAACGTGGTGAGGTCGTCGAAGTCGTTGTCGCCGCCCGAGACCAGGTCTTCCCACCCGAAGTAGAAGGCCTTCGGGGTCGCCGTGCTGTTGAAGATCAAGAGGTGGATGAACGGATTCGCCTGATTGCCGTCCGGGTTGTACTTCTTCTCGCTGAAGAAGATGGCCGTGTTGCTGGTCGGAGTCGCGCAGTAACCCGCTGCCTGATAGAAGCCGATGGTCCCGCCGAGGTAGGCAGGGTCCTTCTTGATGTCGAGGACCTTCTTCGCGCCGACGGGGTCGTTGCAGCTCAAGAACTCGTGGAGCTCGCTCGGCACCGGCTTCTTGCCGGTCACGTTGTACCAACCGAACGAGTTCTTGTTGGCGGCGTTGCGCTGCAAGACCTGGAAGGTGAGACCGCAGCTCGGTGTGAACGTCTCCGGTGTGGTCGCGGCGTCCTTCAGCGCGTTGATGGCTTCTCCTCGACTCGCGAAGAGGTTCTGCAGGCTGCTGCCGACGGGAATGGGCGCGCCGTTGGGTTGTGTCAGCGCAGGAGCCGAGGCAGCCCAGCTCGCCACAACCAGCCCCGCGACGCTCGCCAGCGCACGCGTCGTGTCGGATCTTCGCCCTCGGAACATCGCTCACCTCCCACGCGCGAGCCTGCGCCTCGAGGCGGCGAGTTGTCGAAAGCAAACCCGCGCTGGCGCGGGACTGGATCCAATTTGGCGCGCGGATGCGTGGAGTGCCGACGCAGCCGTCACTCCGACCAGGCCGACGATGGCGCGCCGTTCATGAGCCATTCGGGCGCCAACGTCGGCGGGGAGGAGGGTACGTGTTAGTGCCCCTCGACGCGCTCGGGCGCGCCTCGAGGAGAAGAGACGGTGATGACGCGGGTCGCAGTGAGTCTTGGGAGCTTCTGGCATGCAGCTGGGGCAGTGTTGTGCCTTCTTGCGGGTACCGCGTGCAGCAGCGGTGATTCGTCGTCCTCGGGCGGCGGTGGCGGCGGAAACACGGCTCCACTCGATTGTTCGGCGCGTTGCGCCGCCGTCGCTGCCGAGTGCGCACTCGATCCAAACGAATGCGGTGGAGTCTGCGGATCGGTAAGCGAGAAGGAGCTCGGCTGCATGGAGAGCTCCCACTGCAACTCGGCTGCGTACGAGGGCTGTCTCGGACAAGGCAGCGGAGGTGCTGGCGGTGCCGGCGGAGGAGGCGTCGGAGGCAGCGGCGGTGGGCCGGCGGGCTGTAATGCGTTCAAGTGCGCTGGCAGTAGCGAGTGTGCTTTTCAGGCCTGCATGTCGACTTCGACGGGCGTGAACTACTGCTATGCCCTCGCGGCCTCCCCTGCTGGCTGCGCTGCGGGAACCACGGCGGTCACGGCGCTCGTTGCAGGAGCTTCCCAGACCGTATGCAAGCCCACGGGTTGTCCGGAGCCAGAGAAGTACCTGCCGTGACGGTGCGCCGTCCGGGGCAGCGCCACGGGCGCGCCAATGGTCGACGTTTCGGCGCCAATTTCGGCTCTGCCTTGGACAATGCCCGAATCCGGGCGCACTTTCGCGCGCGTTGGTGACGAAGATGCAGGTGCGTCTCGAAGCTCGTCCGCGGGTCCGGATTCTGGCGTTGGGATTGATGCTGGCTGCGCCGCTCTTCGTGGAGTGCGGTGGCGACGACGGTGGCAGTCCTGCCAAGACGACGTCGCCGTACGACGACGACAGCGAGCGACTCGCGCACTGTGAATTCGAGCCCGCGCCCGTTCGCGAAGCCGGCGGCGTGGCAAAGCCAGCGCCGCTCAAGGCCGGATACGCCACGGGTCGTCTCGAGCTGCCGATCGGAGCGCCCATGGGAGGCTACGGTGCGCGCTCGACCACGTTCGGTGGAAAGGGCGCTTCCATCGCGGTGGACGCGCGAGCGCCGCGCTTCGCGACGCGTTTCATCCCTTCCGTCGGCACGCACGACGTTCCGCGCATCGATGCCATCGCGCTGGAGTCGGACGGCGAGAAACTGGTGATCCTGCGCGTCGACGCGGTCCTCGTGACCGAGACCGTGCTCTTTGCCATCGAGCAAGCGCTGGCTCCGGACGGCTCCATGCGCGGGCGCGTGATCGTAACGGCTTCCCACAGCCACTCGAGCTGGTCGAACTGGCTGCCGAGCCTGTCCTTGGTTCCTGGGATCGACACTCCTCGCAAAGAGCTCTTCGAACGCGCAGTCACCGCCCACGCAGACGTGGCACGCGCAGCGCTCGCCGCCATGGAGCCGGCGCGCATCGGCTTCAAGGTGGACCCGCACGCCGATCCGGACGACGCCATCAGCCACGATCGTCGGCCTTTGAACGACGACATCGTGGGACCCGACGGCAACACAGCGGGAAAGGACAAGGACCACACGGTCTGGGCGCTTCGCATCGACCGCGCCAACGGGACGCCGCTCGCGGCCATGTTCGCGTTCCCGATTCACGGCACGCGCGGGAGCGAAGAAAACCCCCTCGCCTCCAGCGACGTGCCCGGTGGCATTCAGCGCGCGCTCAGTGAGAGCCTCGGCTACCCCGTATTGCACGTGCAAGGAGCCGCGGGTGACGTGAGTCCCGGCGGACCGACTTGCCGCAACGCTTGTCCCGACGGGAAGCGCTGTCTGGACGCTCCGAACATCGAGGTCGTCGGCGCGCTGGCCGCGCAGATGTTCGGCAAGCTCGTGTCGAGCATCGAAACGCGAGACAGCCTCGCGCTCGAAGTCGTGACTCGCACCTTCTACGTGGGCCGCGCGGGAGTGGTGACCCGCCCCGATGGCCGGAAGCTCTACTATCCGCCTCCCGGCGACTACGAACCCGATGGCGTCGTGTTGGACGACAGCGGCGCGGCAGCGACTCCCCTCGACGAGTTCAACGCTCCGAGCGGCGCAGCCCTGTGCGGCGAGTCCGGCGGCGCGCTCGTTCCGATCCCGGGCACCTTTGCCATTCCCGCCTACAAGTCCTGCAACGACGTCGCCAAGCTGGCCCCCGCGGTCTCGGGCCTCTATCAACTCCAGACGACCGAGACGCCGATCTGCGACACTGCACGTGCCACGGCCAGCGCCGTGCGCTTCGACACCGGAGACGAAAGCCCGCTGCTGCTGCTCACGGTGCCCGGTGAGCCGACTGCACCCTACGCTGCGTATCTGCGCGGCCGATCGCCGGCCGGCCCCGAGCACACGTTGGTCCTCGGCTACGCGCAGGACCACATCGGCTACGTGCTCACGGCCGAGGATTGGTTGGCCGGCGGCTACGAGCCCAGCATCAACGTCTGGGGCCCGCTCGAGGGTGAGATGGCCCTGGACGGCATTCTCGACGCGGCCGAGCTCGCCTGGACGCCCAAACGCGAGGATCCCGAGAAGGGGACCTCGCGCTTCAACAAGTTTCCGTTTCCCGTCTTCCCGGCGGTGACTCCCGTCGTAACGAGCGATCACGGCAGCGTTCCGAGCTCGGTTCCTCCGACTCTGTTCTTGCCAGATACCCAAACGTCGCTCGCTTCGGTGCAGCCCGAGTCGACGGTGCCGCGCGTGACCGGCGCCGCGCGCTTCGTCTGGCTCGGTGGGGATCCGGCGGTGGACTTCCCGCACGTGGTCGTCGAACGTGAGAGCTCCCCTGGGAAGTTCGAACCTCTGCTCGACGCGAGAGGGGGAGCCGCCAGTGCGGCGAGCGGGGCCGTGTTCGTGAGTTACACGCCCGATCCGATCTCGGACCCGGCGCCGGGTCACCACTACTACGTTGCGACTTGGCAGCCGGTGCCGCCCGATGCCTTCTCCTTCGAGGCTCCCGGCCGTCCGTTTTCTCTGCCACTCGGGCACTATCGATTGAGCGTGACGGGGCGTGCGCACACGGCCTCGGGCGAGGTCGACTATGCCGTCGTGAGCCAGCCCTTCGAGGTCGTCGCGGCACCGCTCGGCGCAGCCACGGCCAAGCGATCTGGCTCCTCGCTCGAGATCAGCGCCATGTTCGCGGACGCGCCTGGGCTGCGAGCGCTCCGGGCCGGTCCGAGCGACAAGGGAGTGCCGCTGCCAGGGCCGTGGAAGGTCACGCTGAAGCTCGGCGGTGGTACGTCGAAGAAGGTCGACGTCGAGCCCACGGCAGAGGGGAAAGGCAGCGTGAAGCTCACGAGCGCGGAGATCTCCAACGCCCAAAGCGCGGACGTGCGTGACGCGGCGGGCAACGGGGGCGAAGTGCCCGTGACGAACTGACGGATCGAATCGCGGGGTCGGGGCGCAGGACCCGCTCAGCGCAGACCGTGGCGCTTCAAGAGCGACAGCAGATACGGCCGATCCATCTTGGCTCGACGCGCGGCTTCCGAAGCGTTGCCGTTGCACGAATGGATGAGCTGGGTCACGTAGCTACGCTCGAACTCCGAGAGTGCCAGCGCCCGCGCTTCACGATAGGAGCCCGTTGGCGACGCGACTGAGCTGGAGGGCGCGGCGTCGAGCAGGGCTTCGGGCTCGCCCATCGCGATGGCGCTCTCCACCACGTTACGGAGCTCACGTACGTTTCCGCTCCAGTATTGGGTCATGAGCGACGCGATGAAGCGTTCGTCCAAAACCGGTGCGCTGGCTTGCCCGGTGAGCTGGGTCGCAAAGTGTTCGACCAGCGCTGGAATGTCCTCCGGCCGCTGGCGCAGCGGCGGAAGCACCAGGCGCGATACTGCGAGTCGGAAGTAGAGATCGGCACGGAATGCCCCGGAATTGGCCGACGAGCGTAGGTCACGATTCGTGGCCGAGATGACGCGCACGTCCAAGGCCACTTCCTGCTCGCCGCCCACGCGCCGAAAGCGGCGGCGTTCGAGGGCGCCGAGCAGACTGGGCTGCACGTCCAGAGGGAGTTCACCGATTTCGTCGAGGAACAGCGTGCCGCCGGCGGCACGTTCGAAGGCTCCGACGTGGCGGCGCGAAGCCCCGGTGAAGGCTCCGCGCTCGTGCCCGAAGAGCTCGGACGCGATCAACGTCGGGGGCAGGGCGCCGCAGTCCACGACCAGAAAGGGTTTCTGCGCGCGGGGGCTGGAGGCGTGGATGGCCGCAGCCACGACCTCCTTCCCAGTGCCCGTTTCGCCTTCGATCAGGACGGACACGGAAGTGGGTCCGAGCTTCTGGATCGCCAACGCCACTCGTCGCATGGCCGGGCTGGCCGCAATGAAACCGGGAAGTGCCAACTCTTCCCTGGACGGCGGAGCGACGCGCGAGAGAGAGGTTCCGTTTTCGACGACCAGGGTCGTCTCACCGATGGACAGCTCGACGTCGGCCGGTAAGGTTGCGACTTCGATTCGAGCGCGACCGAGGAACGTACCATTCGAGCTTCCCAGGTCGCGAACGAGTGCGCCGGCTGGCGTTGCCTGCACCTCTAGGTGATAGCGACTGACGGTGCGGTCGTTGAGACGGAAGTCGTTGTCGGGCGAGACGCCCACCGAGATCGCGCGATCCGGTCGTAGGGCGACCGTGCTGCCCGCATCGGCTCCTGCCTTGACGCGAAGAACGAGGTCGACCGAGCTTCCGACCGCGTTCCGCGCCGCCAGCGTGACTTCGTCGGTCATGGGGCTTCGCGGTCCCGTGCGCGCACGTCCGATGAGCGTACCATGCGCTTTCCCGGTCTCTCGCTTCGTCGGGCGTGACGCGGAGCATGACCCTCCGGGCTCCGCCCGTAGAAACGGCGCCCCCGCCTGCCCGCTCTTGACAGCTCTTGACAGTGCTCCGCGGAGGGTGCATCAAAAGCTGACATGCCCAGAACTGACATGTCAGTTCTCGGTCGTCGCGGGGCCCCTCCGCGGCGTCGAGCTGGCCAAAACACCGGGGAAAAGCGCACCTACAAGGCAGCGCCGGACCGCCGGCGCCAGATCCTCGAGTGCGCCCTCTCGGCCTTCGCCGAGCGGGGCTACCACGCGACGAGCATCGCCGACGTGTGCGGGCGAGCCGGCATTGGGCGCGCCACTCTCTATCAATACTTCGAGGACAAGCGAGCGCTCCTCGTGGCGCTCGCCGAGGACATCGCGGCGCGGGTCGTCGAGGCTTGTGAGAACCGTCCGCCGCTCGAGCTCCCGCCCGGCTTTCGACCGAGCGAAGAGCAGGCGGTTCGTTTCATCGAAGGTCGCTTCGCGCACGTGCTCTCGGTGGTGCTCGAAAACGCCGACACTGCGCGGCTCGTGCTCCGAGCGGGCCGCGGCGCCGACGGCGTGGTCGACGAGATGCTCCGGCGCGTCGACCGTGCGGTGCTCGAACGCTTCGAGGCGGAACTCACGCTGGCGAAGCAGGCGGGCGTGATCCGCCCGGTCGACGTGACCTTCGTCGCGCGTTTCTTTTTGGGGGGCGTCGAGAAGATCGTCCTCTCCTACCTCGAGGAGAACCGTCCTTGGGACGTGCAGCGCATCGCGCGGGAAGCAGCGCTGCTCGAAGTGTTCGGGATCTTCCCGCGTCCGAACCCGAGCGAGAGCGAACGAGAGGGCCAGACATGAGAGTCGATGCAAAGAACTTCCCACCCCGAGACTTGTTCGCCGAGCGCGCGGCGGAGAGTGCCAGCCTGAAGACCAAGCGCCTCGAACGGCTCTACGACCTCACGCGCGAACACGCCTGGGACGGCAACGCCACGTTGGCGGCGCTCATCGACAAGCACGGACCTCCCGGCACCGGCATGTCGGAGGACGTCCGGAAGCGGCTCTCTCGGGTGCTCACGGTGCTCATGTGGGGTGAGCTCGCGGCCTGGAACATCTCGGCGGACATCGCCCTCGAGATCGAGGATGTCGACGCCAAGATGGCCGCGACGGGCCAGGTCTTCGACGAAGCCCGGCACTTTCGCGTGCTCTCGTCCTATGTCCGGGCGCTCGGCATCGATCCGGAGCTCGGAGCGTTGCCGCGGCGACTCCTACGCAAGGTGCTCGCGGCGCCGACCCTCGCGACCAAGCTCGTGGGAATGCAGCTGCTGTTCGAGACCAATGCCGTCGTGCTCTTCCGCAGCATCGGCGAGAGCGGCCTCTGCCCGATCCTGGCGGAGCTTCTGCCATACTTCGAGCGCGACGAATCGCGCCACGTCGGGCTCGGCGTGATGTACTTGCCGCGACTCATCGCACGCATGAGCCCGGCCGAGGCGCGGCGCACCATGCGCTTCCACACCGAGTGCATCTTGCTCCTGATGGCCAGTGGGTTCTCGTTCCGAGAAGACTTCGAGAAGCTCGGGTTCGACCAACGCAAGATGGCCACGCGGGTGACGAAGATGCAGGACGAAGTCGTGCGCGAGATGATGGAGCGCCACGGCCGCGGCGTGCTCCGCGCCGTGGTGAACCCGCGCGCGGGCCTCGGTCCCAAGATCCTCGACTTCATCCATCCGCCCGACGGGCTCGAGCAGGCGGGTCTCTGGCATCGCCGCTTGCACCGCGGCGCGACCCGCGCCATCGCGCGCCTCGACCGCGCGCTCGCGTAGCCGAGACGTGGCAGATCTGTCGGCCGTGTGAATCCGGGGCAACAGCCCGAGCCGCACCAAAGCCTGCCGCCGCGGGTCGGACCTCGGCGGATCTCGCGGGTTTCGACCCATCGAGGTGCGTAGGCGGTGGCGCGCCCCGCCTGGCACGCCGGATGCGTAACGAGAGCTCATGACTCGTTTCGTACCTGGTGCGTTGCTCGTCACGTTGCTCTTCGCCGCGTCCGAATCTCACGCCGAAGAGCCCGAGCGCGACAGCGTGCCGCAGGCCCGCGCCGCGAGCCCTCGCAGCCAAGAGTTCCACGTCGTCGGCGGTCCGGGATGGGCGCGGGATCAGGTGCTGGGTGACGTGGTGACCCAGTCGCTCGCCCTGGGCTTTCGCTACGGTTGGTTCGAGCCCGCCATCGTGGCGAACGCCGGTACGCCGATCTTCGGTGGCGGATACGCGTCCGTGGCCATGAGCGTGGGCGCCGTGATCGAAACCGACGATGCGAATCGCTTCACGTTGCGTGGAGCGCTCGGGAGCGACTCGTATTCTGGCGTGGGCTGCGGGCTTTTCTGCCAGAGCGGCGGCGCTTCGGCCACGCTTCCGTACGCCGGGGTGCACGTCGCGGCGTCCCACGTGTTCGGGGCCAGTGGCCGCACGCACCTCGAGCTCGGCCTGGAAGGGTTCTACGGGCGTGATCTCGCTCGCGAGCGCGTCGACTACACGACCACGGGCGGCCTCTTCGGAACGAGCACCAGCGAAGATTCACGCACCCTCGGCGGCCAGCGCGTCGGCGCGCTGCTCACCGTCGGGCTCACGTACGACGTAGCAGAGCGTCGGTCGGGGAGCAGCAACTCGGCCGTCGCACGGCGTTGAGGTGTTCCCGGGCCAGGCGCCCACGATGACGTCAGAGCGGGCCGCGCACCTCCATCTGGCGCGCGATGGCGCGAGCAGTGTCGTCGTCCGTGAGGCGTCGCACGAGCTCGAGACCGAGCTCGATGCCCGACGTCACGCCGCCCGCCGTCATCACTTGCCCTGCCGAGACCACGCGTTCGCGACGCGGCGAGGCGCCGTGGCGAGCGAGCTCGTCGAGCGCGCTCGCGTGGGTGGTGGCTGGCTTGCCTTGGAGACGCCCGAGCGCGCCGACCACCAGGGCACCGGTGCAGACCGAGGCCAAAAGCCGGTTCTCGGGATACGTGCGGAGGTAGGCCAGCGCCTCGTGGTCGTCCACCAGCGGTCGCGTGCCGAAACCACCCGGGATCACCAGCAGATCGAACTCGGTGAGGGGCGGGCGAAATCGCTCGACGCGGAAGGATGCTCCGGAACCCGACCAGGTCGGGTTGGAGGAATCGAGCGCGAAGACCTCCGTGGTGGTCGTTCCGTCGAAACCCATGCTCGCGATGCGAGACAGCGCGTCGAGCGGACCCACCAAGTCCAGCAGTGTGAGCCCCGAGAACGCGACGAAGCCGCAGCGGGTGCCGGTGACGCGGTCCGGCGCGCCCGCGAGCCCGGCCCAGTCGAGCACCCGCACGGCGTCGCGCGGGATCGAGCCGTGCACGTGCGGCATGGGTCCCCGAGGTGTCTCCGCTTCATCGACTCGAGCGTCGATGCGTCGCGGATCCACGGCGAGCACGACGAGACTGTCGGGAGCATCCCCGGGGAAGTGCAGGCGCGCGCTGCTCTCCACGGCGTCCAGATACGAAGCGTGCACGAAGCCTTCGGTCGTTAGCGAAGGCGGGGCGTACCTGTCCTCCTCGTTCCACACGAGCTCGGGACGACGGACCAGGTGATAGAACCAACGCATCGCGCTCCGGACTCTACCCGAGCTCGCCGTCGCCAGCGCTCGCGTGAGGACTTCGTCGCGCCAAGAGCTCGCGGGCGCGACGCCGGAGCATCGCGACGCTGGCGCCGGACAGGAACCAAGAGAGCGCCGCAAAGAGCCCGATGGCGACCAGACGCATCCAGAGCGGGAGCGGCGCCCTTCCGCCCGCGCCCAGAGCCAGGCTCGCGAGACCAGCGCCGAGCACCACGATCCAGAGCGCGCTCGACACGGGCGGCCGCGCCGGGTGCACACGGCGGGCGAAGATGGACGCCACCAGGGCTCCGGCGATGGCGCCCACGAGCAGGGCTAGCGCAGCTCCGGCCGGACCGAAGCGTGGCACGAACAAGGGCATCGAGCCGAGGCTCAAGGCGGCGTTCACCAGTACGACGGCGAGCCAGAGGCGAGTGCGTTTCGCCAACTCTCCGGGCATGCCGGCGACGCGTTGAATGCCTTCGGCGACGTCCACGAAGAGCAGGGCGGGGACCACGATGGTGCCCGACGCATAGGCCGGCGCCACCAGCGCGAAGAGCTCGGGCGCGAGCACCGAGATCGAAAACGCGGCGAGGCCGAACAAGAGCACATAAGCGCGCACGAAGTCGGCGATGGCGAGCTTGGCACCTGGGTCGGTGTGTAGGCGGTACGCCAGCGGCTCGAGCGTCATGTTCAGCGCCACGTTCGACAGGGCGACGGGCGCCGCGAAGCGAGCGGCGACGTCGTAGCAGCCGGCGTCGAACAACGTGCTCAGACGCGCGACGGCGATGCGGTCGACGCCGCGCACGGCGATCAAGAGATGGAACACACCGAGGGGGAAACCGAACACGAATAGGCGCCGGAGCGCCGCCCCCCGGAGCTTGGCCCGCAGCAACCCGCGTGCAGGCCACGCGAGGAGGGCGAGCGACACGAGCTGCGCCGCGAGCTTCGAGAGCAGGAGCCACGAGAGGTCGAGCTGGGTCGTGAGCGCCAGGATCAGCATCAGCGCGTTTTCGCCCAACGTGAGCGCGCCGAGGCCGAGCGCGACGGTGTGGTGTCGGTCGAGCGAGCGGAGGTAATCGGTCAGTGCGCGGGCCACCGCGCCGATCAGCACCGAGGCCGCCACGACGGGCGCGAACTTGGCGACGGCGTCGCTGCCCGTGAGCAAGCGGGAGAGCGGACTCGCGAACACCATCAAGAGGCCGCCGACCACCGCTCCGAGCACGAGTCGGACCCACGCCACCGTGTGGAACAGGGCGGCGCGCTCGCTCTCGTCCCCCTCGGAGCCGAGCCGAAGTGCCGCTTCACCCAGTCCGAAGTCGGCGAGCACGACGTAGACGATCAACATCGCGCTCGAGAGGCTGGCGAAGGTGCCGAGCAGCGCCGGCTCGACCGCTCGAGCAACGACCGGCAGGACGGCCACCGAGCTCAGTCTCGCCAGGACGAGTCCGAGGCCATAGGCCCCGATGTCGCTGCCCAGCCGGCGTCCGCGGGACGGACCTGCGCGTCCCTCTCGTGGGGTCACCCGGCCGAATCTACTCCATCGCCGTCAGCCCGGGATGTTGCCCGTGCCGCCGCTGTTCACTCCGCCAGTTCCGCCGGTTCCGCCGGTTCCACCGCTGCCCGCCGGCGTGGATACCGTGACGGCTCGGAAGTAGACGAAGCCACCCACCGCTTTGACCCGCCATTCGCAATCGTCGGAAGGCGCCACGCCGTGGGCCGGTGTCGGCAGGTTGTTGAAGCCGGGCAGACCGCTGCCACTGTTCACCAGATCGAAGGCTGGCAGGCTCTGATTGCAGGCGCTGAAGACGCCTTGCCCGACACCCGCTTCGTTCGTGGACGCGAGTTGGACGTTGATCCCGGTGAGACCCTTGAACTTCCCCCAAACCGAGGCACCCGACTCGATGCGCGTGACCTGCTCGTTGCAGCCGCCGCTCACTCCACAAGCTGCCCCGCCTTCGTCCTGCGGCAACGACGTCTGATCCTTGTGCTGCAACATCACGAACGAGACCTGACCGTCCCACGCGACGTAGTCGCTCTCGTGATCGTAGGTTCGGCCCGGGTGCAGGTAGTACGGCTTCGTCTGGACGCCCCCGCTGCCGGCACCAGCGCCAGTGCCAGCGTTGGCCGAGCCGCCGCTCCCGCCCGTCGCGCCGTTGCCCCAACTTCCGCCGGTGAGCGTGACGCCGCCGCCGCCGCCGCCACCCGCGGCGCCGCCATCGCCCGTCGGCGGGTCGTCGACGGCGCTGGTTCCCGAGCAGCCCGAGAGGGCTGCGACGAAGAGCACGAAGCTGATGCGCGACATCCCCAGAATTCTACGTGAATCCCTGGATGCCGGCCATTGGCCCCCGGCGCCATCCGCTTGGCTCGGTACGCCATTCGTTACCGGTGTATCCTCGGCGCATGCGCGCTCACCTCGGATTCGCTCTGCTCACCTGTGCGTTTTTCGTGACGACGGCCTGCGGCTCGGACAGTGATGGAGGTGGCTCGAGCAGCGGCTCGTGCGACGCGGTCTGTAGCTGCGTGGTGGCGCAAGGCGGCGATGGCGCCCAGTGCCAATCGGAGTGTGCGGCCACCGTGCAAGCCGGCGGCAACGTGAAAGAGGGGTGTGAGGCGAAGCTCGACGGATTCGGCTTCCCCGGCTGCAAGCCGAAGTGCGAAGGCTTCCCCACCGGCGGCTGAACGGCCCGCGTGGACGTCGCTCGAGAGGCCAAGGCCGGTCTCGTTTGGACGAGCGCGGGCAAGAGTGTCGTCCAGCTCGTCGGCTTCGGTGTGAGCCTCGCCCTCGCGCGCCTGCTCACTCCCGCTGATTTCGGCCTCATCGGCATGGTCGTCGTCGTGAGCGGATTCCTCGGAGTCTTCACCGAGCTCGGCTTCTCGGCGGCGTTGATTCAGCGTCCCGAGATCGAAGAACGACACTCGAACAGCGTGTTCTGGGCGAGCCTGGCACTCGGCGTCTTCTTGGCGCTCGCATTGTGCCTTTCGGCGCCTTTCCTCGCCGCATTCTACGGAGAAGGCCGCCTGCTCTGGATGGCGCGCGTGCTCGCCCTCGACTTCGTGTTCGGGGCCATGGGGATCGTGCCAGGAGCGCTGCTCGCTCGGCAGATGCGCTTCGACGCGCTCGCTCGGGCAGAAGTCCTCGGCAGCTTGGCCTCCAGCTTGCTGGGCCTCGCTCTCGCGTTCGGCGGCCGGGGCGTCTGGGCGCTCGTCGCGATGCCACTCGCCACGAGCTTCGTAGCCGCATGGGTCCAACTTCGAGCGAGCCGCTTCCGTCCTGGCTTTGGCTTCGACCGCTCCGCCCTCGGGGAGCTTTGGGGCGTGAGCTCACACCTCTTCGGCTACGGCATCCTCGAATACTGGGCGCGGCAAGTGGACGATCTCTTGATCGGTCGCGTGCTCGGTGCGCGCGCACTCGGGCTCTACAGCCGAGCGTTCTCCACCATGATGATGCCGGTCCACGAGGTCGGCGGCGTGATCTCTCGGGTGATGTTTCCGGCGTTTTCTCGGCTGGCTGGCGACGTCGAGCGGATTCGAAAGGAGTACCTGCGGCTCCTCGCGGTGATCGCGTTCGTGACGTTCCCAGTGCTCTTTTCCCTCTCCGTTCTGGCCGAGCCTTTCATCTTGGTGCTCTACGGTCCGACCTGGGTCGGGGCCAAGACCGTGCTCTCCATCTACTGCATCGCAGGCGCCTCCCAGGCCGTGGGCTCCACGGTCGGCTTCGTCTACATGGCGCTCGGGCGGACGGACCAGCTCTTGCGCTGGGGACTCTTCGCCGCGCTGGTCATCATTTCGGCCATCGGTGTCGGGATCGCGTTCGGGAGCATCGAGGCCGTCGCACTCTCGTACACCATCGCGACTGCGGGTGTGCTCTCCGGGCCGCGCTTCGCCTGGTTGGGGCGGCTGATTGGCCTGCGTCTCGCCGACGTGTTCCGCGCATTGCGAGGGGCCCTCGCTGCGTCCCTCGCCAGCATGGGAGTCGTCGTTCTCCTCGGTCGACTCACGTCGGCGTTCTCACCCGCCGCGGATTTCGCGCTCCGCAGCGGCGTCGCGTTGGCGCTCTACCTCGCCTTGGCGCTGGGCTTCTCGATCCGAGGCTACACCGAGCTGCGTGCGACCATCCGCGAACGGCTCGAGCCCACGCCCTAGGCGCCGCGCTTCGCGAGCTCGGCCCAGAGCCGCGCGAGCTCGTCTTCCACCGCTGGGAACACGCGCGGGGCACTACTCCGCGGTGACGTTCTCGAGGGCGGGGCTCCGGGCCGGCTCGGCGGGCGCGAGGCTTTCCTGAGAGAGCTCACCCTTGAGCACGGGCAGGCAGACCTTGACCGCGACCGTGAGGACCATGAGGCCGAAGGCCCAGATGCCCGCCGTGATCTTCCACTCGGCGAGCGTGGGGACGTATTCGATCACTTCGTGGAGCGTGCTGGGGATGAACCCGGGAACGATGAGGCCCATGCCCTTCTCGATCCAGACACCCGTGAAGGCGGCGATGCACGCCGCGACCAGCATCCACCGGGCTTGTTGGCGATTCGGCGCCAGGAGCAAGAGCGCGGAGACGAGGTTCAGCGCGACGGCGGACCAAATCCAGGGCACGAGCGCGGCGCGGTCGTGGAGTCCGAAGAAGAGGTACTTGGCCGCGGCCGCATGGGCGCCGCCGGAATAGAACGCCGTGAAGAGCTCGGAGGCGAACATGAAGAGGTTCACCAGCACGGTCACGCGCAAAATGGCACGAAGCGTGTGGATCGGGCCCTCACCGATGCGAAGATCCGCTACACGCCGCAGGAGCTCGAGCAACAGGATCACGAAGGCCGGGCCCGTTACGAACGCCGAGGTGATGAAGCGCGGGGCGAGCAGCGCGGAGTTCCAGAACGGTCGCCCGCCGAGCCCGCTGTAGAGGAAGGCCGTGACCGTGTGGATCGAGACGGCCCACGCGATGCTGACGAATACGAACGGGAGATACCAGCGCCGGGCCGGGCGCCGGCCGAGGAAGCGCATGTACGTGAGGTAGCCGGCGATGTGCAGGTTGATGAAGAGGTAGCCGCCGAGCACCAACACGTCCCAGGTGAGCATGGAGATGGGCCAGTTGAAGCGCCCGAGGCCAGGCATCACGTGCCAGAAGCGGTCGGGCCGGCCCATGTCGACGACGACGAAAGACAGGCACACCACGATGGAGGCGATGCTGAGGAGCTCACCCACGAGCACGACGTCGTGCATCTCGTGGTCGTCGTAGAGATAGGCGGGGATCACCATCATCACAGCGCCGGCAGCGAGGCCTACGCCGAAGGTGAAGTTCGCGATGTAGAGACCCCACGATACGTGGTCGGTCATGGCCGTGACCGCCATGCCTTGGTTCACCTGATGCGCCCAGGCGTTGGCGCCGACCAACGCGATGGCCGTCAGCGCGAACATCCAGGTGTAGAAGCGCCAGGAACCGTCCGTGCTGATGCCGAGGGCCTTCCACAGGAAGCGGGGGTACGTGACGAGGTGGGTCTCTCGATTCATGGAACGCTCGCCGCCGGCGGTCATTTGTCGAAGTAGTAGTAAAAGCGCGGGTGCGTCCCGAGCTCCTCTTTGAGCACGTAGACGCGCTTGTGCTCGAGCACCCAGCGGATCTCGCTCTCCGGGTCGAGCAGGTTTCCGAACACGCGCGAGCCCGTGGGACAGGCTTCGGCACAAGCGGGGAGCTCGCCTTCACGGGTCCGGTGGAGACAGAAGTGGCACTTCTCGACCACGCCTTGCGGTCGCATGCGGTTCGACAGATAGCCCTGGCGCGGGTTGATCTCGTCCGCCGGGATCTCGGGCTTGGTCCAGTTGAAGCGTCGCGCGTGATAAGGGCAAGCCGCTTCGCAGTAGCGGCAGCCGATGCACCAGTTGTAGTCGACGACCACGATGCCGTCGCGCTCCTTCCAGGTCGCCTGCACCGGGCAGACCTTCACGCATGGAGCGTTGTCGCACTGCTGGCACTGGATCGGCAGGTAGTACTTCCCTGGCGCCGGTACGGTGTGGTCGTAGTCGGCGCGGCCCCTCTCCATGTCGAAGCTGCCCTGCTCCATCTCGAGCACGCGGATGTAGGAGTTGTTGGTGGTGCGATCGTGGTTGTTCTCCTTGGCGCAGGCTTCGGCGCACTTGCGGCAGCCGACGCACAGCGAGAGGTTCAGCGCGTAGGCGAACTCGACGCCGTCGTTGGGCCTTGGGTCCTGGATGTCGACGACCTTTCCGTAGCGCTTCAGGGTCTCTTGCTCGAGACGCTCGAGGATGCGCGCGAGGTCGTCGCGGGAGAGTTCCTTGTAGTGGCGCTGGAGGAACTCCGCCATGCTGACGTTCGAGGCGTAGTCTTTGAGAGGAGACAACGCTTGGGCGAACGCCGCCGTGCCGAGGGTCGCGCCGACCACCTTCAGCGCCACGCGTCGCGAGATCTCAGCCATGGCTGGCTCCCTTCGCGCTCAGCGTTCCCCGGTCGCGAGGAGGCAACACCGGCTTTCCTGGCTGGAATTTCGGCGCGTGGGGGTCATGGCAATCGACGCAGCTATTCCGCGTGCGACCGCCCCGTCGGAGATCCCAATACCCCCGCATGCCGCCGTGAGCGCCCTTGCCGTAGTCACGGTATTGCGGTCCGTGGCACTGCGCACAGAGCTCGAGCACCTCGGTCATGGGCAGCTTTCGGCCGTCGGCGAGGTGGAGGGAAGTCGAGTCGCCGACGACGTGGCATTGGCCGCAGACGAGTCTTCCGTGCTCGACGACGAGCCCCTGGTGGAACTCCTTCAGGTCCGAGGCCGAGGCCGGCAGGGTCTCGCTCTTTCGCTGTGAGTGACAACTCGTACACGCGGCACGGAGCGGTTGACCGAGCGCGTCGGTGCGACCGGTTTCCACGGATGTGAGCTTGTCCGGTTTCCGGATGGTGACCGGAAACGGAGCACTCGACGGCAAGGGGTTCGGTGCGGAGACGCGTGGATCTTCGGGTCGGTTGCAACCCATTGTGGTGGCCACGAAGAGCCCCGAAGCGACGGTCCACACCCGCAGTCGACGACGCACGGCAGCTGCGAGCGCTAGCACCCGGCATGCCAGTGCACTGGAGCGTGACGAACAGCGAGAATTTCGGCGGATCTCAATGGAGGCGCAGGTCTCTTTTGCGCATGGGTTGCGCGCTCAGTGGATGCTTTTGTCCACTTTGCGCGAAGCACAAACCCCCTGGATGTTCGAGCCAGGGTACGTCGAAAAGGATTCTGACGAACTTCTCGCGGAGTCTTCACGCGAGAGCGACGGCGATCACTCGCTGGCCCACGAGTTGCTAGCGCGGTCTCCTCGCCATGCCGGTCAGTGCGTTCGTGTTGACCCTCGAGCTCGATCGAATCGACGAGGTCGTCGCGCAGCTTTCGACCGAGCCTCACGTTACGTTGGGTGAGCTTCAACGCGATCGGCTGCCGGTGGTGACCGAGGCTGACTCGCTCGAACAGGCGGAGGATTCGGTGCGCGCGCTCGAAGCAGTCCCAGGCGTTCGTTTCGTGGACGTCGTGAGTGTGGATTTTTCGGACATCGAACCGAGTGTGGCTTTTCCGGACACGAGAGCGAGCGACCGAGTCGCAGGGAGGTAGAACCTTGGAGCGCCGAGACTTCATCCGAGCCGCCGCCATGGCGAGCGCGACCGTGGCAGCAGGCCGTCTGGCGCGCGGACAAGAGCCGCCCGCCGTCGACGAAAAAGTGCTCGCGAAGAGCGACAAGGACCTGCGATGGCAGAAGGCGCCTTGCCGGTTCTGCGGTACGGGCTGCCACGTTCAGGTGGGCGTGAAAGGCGGCAAGGTCGTCGCCATCGCCGGCGACCAGAAGGCCGAAGTGAATCGCGGCCTCTTGTGCGTGAAGGGCTATCACGTGGGTCTCGCGCTCTACGGCAAGGATCGACTCACGAAGCCCCTGCTCCGGAAGAACGGCAAGCTCGTGCCGATTTCCTGGGACGAAGCCATCGGCATCGTGGCGGACCGAGTCTTGAAAGACCCCAAGGGCTTCGCCATCTACGGCAGCGGGCAGTGGACCATCACCGAGGGTTACCTCGCGCAGAAGTTCACCAAGGGCGCCATCGCCAACAACCAAATCGATCCCAACGCCCGCTTGTGCATGGCCTCTGCCGTGACCGGGTTCTTGTCCACCTACGGTGCCGACGAGCCGGCGGGCGTCTACGACGACTTCGACAAGGCCAACGTCTTCCTGTTCTGGGGCAACAACCCCGCCGAGATGCACCCCGTGCTGTTCTCTCGGATCCTGGAACGGAGGACTCGCGGCGAGGACATCACGCTCATCGACATCACGACGCGCCGTACGCGCACGAGCGCCCACTGCCAGCACGTGCTCACGTTCAAGCCGCACACCGACCTCGCGGTGGCCAACGGCATTGCGAATCTGTTGATCGAGCGCGGCAGCTTCGATCGCGAGTTCGTCGAACGTCACTGCAACTTCCGCGCAGACTCGAACCCCGGAACGCTGGAGGGTCAGGCCATCGCGTTCGACGAGTACAAGAAGCGCATCGCCGAATACACCCCGGAGAAGGTCCAGGAGATCTCCGGAGTCCCGGCCGAGAAGATCCGCCTGCTCGCGGATCTCTTCGGGCGGCGCGACCTCCGCATCGTGAGCATGTGGTGCATGGGCATGAACCAGCACACGCGTGGCACGGCCATCAACTCGCTGGTGCACGCAGTGCACCTCTTGAGCGGGCACTTCGGGCGGCCCGGCGACGCGCCGACGAGCCTCACGGGGCAACCCTCCGCTTGCGGCACCGTGCGCGAGGTGGGCACCTTGGCCCACGCCCTTCCGGGCGGTCGCGTCCTCGCCAAGCCCGAGCACCGCGAGTTCTGCGAGAAGCAGTGGAACCTGCCCGCGGGTCGGATCAAGGAAAAGCCCGGCTATCACACGGTGGAGATGTGGCGGAAGTTCTCCACGCCCGCGGCCCAGGGCGGAGACATCCACACGATTTGGGTGCAGGTGACGAACCCGGCTCAATCGCTGCCCAACACTCACGCGCTGGTGGATCCGAGTCGGAAGGACCCGGAGACATTCCTGATCGTGAGCGACGTGTATCCCACCGCCAGCGTCGCGATCGCGGACTTGGTCTTGCCGAGCGCGCTCTGGGTCGAGAAGAACGGCATGTTCGGCAACTCCGAACGGCGCACGCAGCAGTGGTTCCGGATGGTGAAGCCTCCCGGCGATGCGCGCGACGACGTCTGGCAGATGCTCGCCGTCATGCGTCGCCTCTGGGAGAAGAACCTCGAGGGCATGAAGGACAAAGACGGGAACTATCTCTTTGCCATCAAGAAGAACGGCAAAGAGGTGCCCGTCTGGGACTGGGCGCACTTCTACGACGTGAACGTGGACGAGGCGCTGTTCGACGAGTACCGCGCGTTCTCCAAGTGGAAGCACTACGACCTCGCGCCGTACGCCGAATACGTCAAGGCTCGCGGCCTGCGTTGGCCGGTGGTGCAACAGGCCGACGGCACCTGGCGTGAGACACGCTGGCGCTACGCCGGCTTCGACGATCCCTACGTGAAGAAGGGCGAAGACATCGAGTTTTATTGGTCGACCACCAAGGACGGCAAGGCGCAGATCTGGTTCCGACCGTACGAGGCTCCGCCCGAGTCGCCGGACAAGGACTATCCGTTCTGGCTGTGTACCGGTCGTGTGGTGGAGCACTGGCACACCGGCAGCCTCACCATGCGCATTCCGCAGCTTCAGGCAGCCATGCCCCAGAGCTACGTCGAGCTCAATCGAGACGACGCTCGCCGGCTCGGGATCAACAACGGCGAGATCGTCACGCTGGAGACGCGGCGCGGTTCGCTGGACCTCGCCGCTTGGGTCGACGGGCGCGGTGAACCGCCGCCCGGCTCGCTTTTCGTGCCGTTCTTCGACGAGAAGCGGCTCGTCAATCAGCTCACGCTGGATGCGCACGATCCCTACAGCAAGCAGCCCGACTACAAGAAGTGTGCGGCGCGCGTGGTGAAGAAGCGCCCGGAGGGCAAGGCGGGATGAGCACCGCTGCCGACGCCCCGAGCCCCCTCGCTAGGCTCTGGCACGTAGGCGCCGCCGGCGTGGTGGCCGTGGCTCTGGTCGGATATGCGACGGCGACCCGCAATCCACCGACCGCGAGCCGGGTCGCGCCGGACGACGCCGCGCGCGAGGCTGACAAGATGCCGAGCTATGCCGAAATCGGTGAAGAACGGCGCGGGCCCAACGCGGAGCTCTACACGACCGCGTTTCCCCTGCTCGAGTCGGGCAAGCCGGGCGCGTTCGAACCCGTGGTGCAAAGCGCGGAGGAACACCAAGCGGTGGTCACCGCACGAGCGGCGCGTCGGGCGTACGATGGCGCGCCGCCCACCGTGCCCCACGACGTGGTGCAGAAGGGTTTCCCGGACTGTCTTTCTTGCCACGAACGGGGCGCGAAGGTCGCTGGCAAACGAGCTCCGCGCATGAGCCACGCTCGTTACGACAACTGCACGCAGTGTCACGTGCCGAGCCGCGCGCCGGCGCCGCTTCCGCCGGCAGATCCGCCGGTGGAAAACGCATTCGTCGGGGCGCCCTCGCCTGGCGCTGGTGTGCGCGCGTGGCCGGGCGCGCCGCCGACGATCCCGCACTCGACCTTGATGCGCAGCGAGTGTGCGAGCTGTCACGGCACCGGTGGCCTGAACGGCATTCGCTCGACCCATCCATATCGCGAGAGCTGCACGCAGTGTCACGTGAGTCGCGCGGAGCTCGATCAACGCGCACCCGCGGAAGCCGAGCGGTAAAGCACTCGAGTGACGCGCTTCGCGCCCGGCTCGGCGTGTAGTATCCCCCGGGTGATGAGCCGGCGCACCTCGGCGTGGATCGCGAGCTTGGCTTGGGGCGGCGTCGCGGCACTCAGCTGCGCTGCACCGCGCGCGTCGCGTCCCGCGGGCGTCGCGCCCGCGTCGCGCCCCGCTCCGCCCGTGCGCGTGACCGGCATCGCCTGTGCCGGCGCGCACAGTTGCGCGTTGGCCAGCGACGGCTCGCTCGCGTGTTGGGGCGCGGACGATCACGGACAGCTGGGCGCGGTGCCGCGACCGTCTCTTCCCGACGGCCGGCGAGGTTCGGTTTGGCCCGTGCCTGCCTGGATCGCGGACCGAGCTCAGGCGGTGGCTGCGGGACTCACCCAGACTTGCGTCGTCGACGACGAGGGCGGCGCGCGCTGCGTCGGCGAGCGCACTCATTTGGCCAAGCCTGCCGGGGGTCCGGAGGCACCGCAGACCTTGGACCTACCGAACCCAGTCGAGGCGCTGGCGCTCGGTGCCCACCAGGGTTGCGCGCTGCACGAGGGTGGAGTCATCGGCTGTTGGGGTCGCGCTGCGATCGACGGGCCCCTGCGAAACGCCAACGGAGGTGGTCGAACGCCGAGCGGCATCGATTGGGCCTACTTGTCCGAGGGTCGACCTTGCTCGGACGTGGCCGTAGGCGACGATCTCGCGCGCTCAGCGAAGACGGCGCGGTGCTCTGCGCGCGCGGCGGCATCGCGCGGGACGCCGCGCGTGAACCACGAGAAGGCGAAGGCGAGGAAGAGCCTCGCCCGGGCCTGGAAGAGGTGCCGCTCCCTGGACCTGCCGGCGCCATTCGCCTGAAAGCGCCGAGCGGAGGTTGTGCGTTGCTCGAATCCAAACAGGTCGCGTGTTGGGCCTTCGCTCCCTCGGGAGACGTCGACGTGAAAGTGGTGGCCCTCGATGCCCCGGCGAAGGCCTTCGACGCGGGAGCGAGCTTCTCCTGCGCGGTCTTGGAATCCGGACAGCTTCGCTGCTTCGGCGAAGAGCGTCGCTTCCACGCCATGGCGCGCGCGGTGGCCCCCGGCGTCTTCGCCGTCGACGTCGGCGGAGCGGTGCACGACATCGCCATCGGTGAGCGGCACGCTTGCGTGTTGCTCGACTCCGGCGCGGTACGCTGTTTCGGCGACAACGAACAGGGCCAGCTCGGCTACGGACACACGCGGGCCATCGGCGACGACGAACCGCTCACGACCGCTGGCGACGTCGGCGTGTTCGGCGTGCACCCGCGGACCGAGTGGGTCGCACCCCCCATGGCTCCCTCGGCTTCGGTCGACGCTCCGGCTGCTCCTCGACCCTGAGCGCGGTCACTCGGCGATGGTCTGATAGAACAGATCGGCCAGGGCCGTGTGCCCTTCGGCGTTCGGGTGAATGCAGGTGAGGTCGAACCAGAGCGGTTGGTTCGGCCCGCGATAGCAAGGCGAGGTCGGGTCGTTCCGCTTGTAGCCATGGCCGCAGAAGGCCTCGAGCATGAAGATCATGTCGCTCTGGGTGTCGACCGCGATCTTCATGTATTGCTCGTTCGCCCACACCACCATGTCGGCTTGCGCCTTTTTGTCTTGCCATGGTTGGATGCCGCCGAGCCCGACGCCTGGACACGCCGCCACGTCGCCGGTGCCGTCGGTGAACTCGTAGTTGTTGGCGAACACCACGTCGACGCCGCCGGGGACGTTGGCCGGGTTCTTCAACCACTCGACAGTGCCGCGCAGGAGCTTCACGAAGTTCTGCGTGTCTTGCCAGAGCTCGGGGATGGTCTTCTTCGGGCTGGTTCCGCCACCATCTTGCGTGATCGCGGCGATGTCGTTGCCTCCTACCGTCATGACCACGAGGTGGTGGAGGTTGCGCTTGTTCTGGGGGATGCAGCTCTCGACCTGCGTGTTGTCCTGCATCAGGTCGTCCGTGCGCGCACCCCACTTGGCGCAGCTCACGAAGGCGCCCGACTCTGCCGGGAGCGCCACGCCGTTGATCGGGTCGGCGGCGCCCCAACCGAAGCCAGGCGCCGCGATGTTGAAGAGGGTGGCGAGCTTCTGCGCCAAGATCGCGCGATAGACCGCGGCTGGATTCAAGTTCGTCGGCGGCGTGCCCACGGTGACGGAGTCGCCGAGGAACACGACGCGCTGCACGTTCTTGATGCTCTGATGGTTCGTGCCTTTGCAGTGAGAGCCCACCGTCGGAGAGAACTGGTCGTAGTTCAACGACACGTTGGGCGGATTCACGAACTGCTGTAGGAAGCACTTCGCCGCGGGTCCCGCGTCGCTCACGACGACGTCTTGCCCCGCATCACTCGCGCCGCCCGAGCCACCGCTCGCGCCGCCGCTCGCTCCTCCGCTGCCCCCGCCGTCGCTGCCGCTCACGCCCCCGGTCGACGTCCCGCCGCTCGAGGTTCCCCCTCCGGATGTTCCTCCGCTCGAGGTTCCTCCGCTCGAAGAGCTCGCTCCCGTTCCGCTCTGGCCGCCCTTGCCTCCGGTCGTGGCGGCCTCGTCGTCCGAGCTCGAGCCGCACGCCGCCAGCGTCAGGCCAGCGCTGACCCACACCCACCAAGCTCCGTATTTCACCGGGGAACGATACACGGGTCGGCTGGCCGGCTCAAGCGTCTTCCAGCCGTTTCCGCAGCAGTGTGCTGCCTACTGCGATGGCCAGCCCGAGCAGCATGAAGAGCGCGACGGGCACGGTCCAGGGGAAGGCCGGCTTCGGTCCGACGACGAGGACTGCGGCGGGCGGTGTCGGCAGCATGGGAGTGAACTGGTCGCACGTCTTGCTCGGGCAAGGATGGAGCTCGCCTGTCAAGGCTTGGTCGGCACCGGGCTTCACCCCGGTCGACACGGCGATGTAGCGGCCTTGAGTGCCCGCGATGCGCGCCACCGAATAGTGATGCTCTTCGGGCGCCGACTCGACGGCCACGATGGCGAGCGCGTCCTCGGGCACGAAGGTGCGCGCGGAAGGCGCAGAGGTCGCACGCTCCGGGTTTCGGATCTCCTCGAGCGAGACAGTGTCTTTGAGCAGCTGAACCACACCCGTGTGCTTCGGCTTCTCTCGCCACTTCCTCACCTCCGGGTGATCGAAGCCCGTGGCCGATAGCAGCGGTGTCACCGCCCACAGTGAATTGTCGAGGGCGAGCGGCAGGTACACTCGAGTGAGCCCCGGCATTTCCTCGCGCTTGCCGTCGGGGAGCACTCGGTACTGCTTGTACATGTACGCAGCGAGCGCCGGCGCTTCGACGCTGACTTGGTGACCGACGAGCTCGCGGCCTCGTCTCGAGAGCTGCGACGGGTCTTCGAACGAGAGCGTGCTCCCGAGATCGACGGACATGGCGCCGTTCCAATCCGCCACTCCATCGATGAGCTCGACGCGTGTTCCAGGGGCCACCCGGGACAGCTCCGCGATCTCGACCTTGTGATGGCGGAACGCGAGCTTCCAGCAGCCGACGGGGCCAAGCCCGAGCACGAAGCAGGCGACGCCGATCCAGGTGAGAATGCGGAGCAGCCCCACGCTCGCCGACTCGGACACGATGTGCGTGTGGATCTCGATGGGCGGCGGACGCGGAAGCACGGCGGCCTGGGCCTCGTCCGTGGGCTCTCTGGGCTTGTCCCGCGGGCTCGAGACGGCTTCGACCTCCTCGAGGTCCAGAGGCTTCGTATGCTCCTCGCTGACTTCGGGGGTGACGTCGCGGCCCACGTCGGGCTCCATGGCGCGCTCGGGGACCGGTGGATCTTCGAGCTCGATGGCACGTTCCACGCGAGCGGCTTCGGACTCGTCGACGCGAGGATCCGCCGCGCGTTCGTGGCGCGCCTCCACGCGTTCTGGGTGAGGCACGGGCTTCGTTCCCGCCTTCGCTTGGCAGAACGGGCAGTGATCGAACGCCAACGCGTAGGAGCGATGGCAGTGACCACACTCTTGCCGCATGACAAAAGGGTTCCAGACCTCGGGCCAGGTGGCCGAATTTTCGCGGCTTCAGGTCGTTCCGTAAGTGGCGCGCCGATACCGCCTCCGCGAGCACGAAGGCCACGGTTTTCCAGGACATCTCCCACATCGAGGGCGCACGCGCCGCTCGACGCAGCCGAGGACTTCCAGCGCCGCGGCAGGCCGAGCTTCAGGAAGACCTTCGCCTCTCACTCCTCTCGATCCGGGTCGACTCCGAGCGCTCGCAGGCGTACGGCAAGGCGCTCGGCGCGACGAGCTTCCGCTTCGGCGCGGCGGGCTTCCTCTTCGGCGCGGCGGGCTTCCTCTTCGGCGCGGCGCGTGGCCTCGTCCACCATTCGCGACAGTCGTGCGATGAGCTCGCTCGCGTCGAGCAGCGGAGCCGAGCCGTGAAAGAACCGGAGTCGACCGTCGTCGATCGCTAGGTCGAGTTCGAGGATTGTCGACGACCAGCGGCCTTCTTGGGGAATGATCGGCGCGTAGGCCGTGGCAGTCGGCGCTGGCAGCGCCCAACCCAGCAATCGCCGCCGCACGGGATCGAACGCGAAGTACTCCGGAATTCCGAGGCGGGCGAAGCGCTCGACGTTCTCTTCGAAGTCTTTACGCGCACTGCCGCTGACGTGGATCTCCAGCACGAAGTCGAGTCCGCGCTCCTCTTGGCTCACCACCCAGCTCGTGCGTTCGTGAGGCTCGACGTCGAGCACGGCGAGCAGGTCTGGAGCGAAGACGGGTTCGTCTGGGTAGTAAACGGGAAGCTCGGTGGACAGATAGACGCGCCGGCGGATGCGCCGGTAGTACTCGCTGAGAGCTTCCAGCGAGCGGCTCTTCGGCAACCGGTGCGCATCGCCCTCGGGCGGTCCCGCGCGCTCGACTTCTGACGGCAAACTGGCCACGACCTCCCGACGCTCACGGTGCGACATCGCGTCCCAAACTGCCTGGGCGGGCGCCCGCGGGTGTTGGGGATCGACGGCGAAGCGCGCGGACTTCATGCCGGCACGATCCTATCACCGTAGGCCGTTGATGGCGAAGCCACACGCCGTCGACGGTCGTCGACGGGCGCCGACACGCGCCGACACGCGAGGACCGGAGGCCGAACCGGACGGCTCGACCGAGCCCTCGGTCTGGCCAGCTCGACCGACCCAGATGCCGATGCCACACTCGCGGCGCATGTTCGAAGGCCCGCGTCCGTCGGTCGTGCTCGCGCTCGTGCTCGCGTTCGCGTTGTCGGGTTGCGCCTCGACACCGCTCTCGCCGCGCGCGCCAGCTCCCGGCAGCGCCCGCTACACGGTGGAGAGCTACAACGTCGAATGCGGCAAGCATCGGGATTCGAGCATCATCGAGGCCATCGGCGCCGCCAGCGCGGACATCGTCTGCTTGCAGGAGACGACGCGTGAGTACGAAACCGCGATCCGCCGCCGCTGGTCCGCCCGCTACCCGTACCAGCTCTATCAGCACAACGAGCCGAACGGCGGCGCAGCCGGGCTCGCTATGCTGTCGCGCTATCCTCTCGTCGATCGCGGCCACCATCCGCCGCCCTACGGTTGGCATCCCGCCTGGCACGTGGACGTCGAGACGCCGAGTGGCACCATCCAGATCCTGAACGTGCACCTTCGCGCGAAGCTGAGTGGACGCAAGAACGAACTCGTCGCGCTCTTGACCGTGCCGCGCGATCACTGGAAGGAGATCCGCCACTTCATGCGTTGGTCGGTGCCCGACAAGCCGACCCTGGTGGTGGGAGACTTCAACGAAGAGCCGAGCGGCGCCGCCATCGACTTTCTCGCGGCGCGCGGTTACCGCGACGCGCTGTCGTTGTTCCGGCCTCACGAGCACACCTGGCGGCATCCTCTGCTCGCGTGGGAACTGCGACAAACCTTGGACCACGTGCTCTTCGACCGGGCCTTCGTGCCCCTGAACGCTCACGTGATCCACGCGGGTCGCTCCGATCACCTGCCGGTAGTCGCCGAGCTCGGGGTGGCGCCGGACGCGCGCTGGCAACCGAGCGAGATCGAGTGATCACTCTCGGTCTCGCGCTTCGGTGGCAAACCCGAGTCCCTCGACCGAGTCGTCCGTAACTCGCCGACATTGCCGGCCATTTTTCGTCGCAGAATCCGGAGACAGGTGGCGCTCGGCGGTGCGTAGGAGTGGGCACTCGAAAGGAAGTGGCTCGATGGGTTCCAACGCACGGATTCCGACCGCAGTGATGGTGATGTTCCTCGCAATGGGGTGCGGCGGCGGTGGCGCTGCTTCAGGCGGGACATCGGGAACGGGCGCGAGTGGCGGCTCCGAATCCGACGGGTCGGTCGGCGGCACGAGCGCCGGTGGCGCGAGCTCTGGCGGCGCGAGCTCAGGCGGCACGAGCGCAGGTGGTTCGAGCGGCAGCGGGGGTGCCGGTGGCACGGCCACTGGCGGCACGAGCTCTGGCGGCACTGGCACCGGCGGCACGAGTTCTGGCGGCACTGGCACCGGCGGTTCGGGTGCTGGTGGCACGGGTGCAGGCGGCACGGGCAGTGGTGGATCAGGCGCTGGCGGCGCTGGCACTGGTGGATCAGGTGCAGGCGGCACGGGCAGTGGTGGCACGGGCACTGGTGGATCAGGCGCTGGCGGCACGGGTGCTGGCGGCGCGGGTGGCGCTGGAGGCTCTGGCGGAGCGGGCACTCTCGCCGCGTGGCATCACGTGTTCGACTTGAAGGGCGAGTCGAGCCTGACCGACGTCACGGAGCTGCCATCCGCCGATCTGGTCGCGGTCGGCGCGGTCAGCTCGTTCGGCGCGGGTTCGGCAGATGGGCTCGTTGCGCGTTTTTCGGCGAGCGGCGCGTACCTCTGGTCGCGTGCCATCGGTAGTGCAGAGACCGACAGGCTCGACGCCGTGGTTGGCGATGGCAGTGGAGGCGTCGTGGTGGTGGGCCACTCGGAGTATTCGTCGCGCGTGTCGTTCGTGGCGCGCTTCGACGCTTCGGGAAATCTCGTTTTCAGCAACAACTTGGTCGCCCCGAAGGTCGGGCTGTTCTGGAACAGCAACCTGACGCTCACCGACGTGGTTCGGATGAGCGACGGCAACTTCGCGCTCATCGGACAACACGAAGACGACGACACGACGACCGGAATTTCGGGTCAGTTTCGCGGCTGGATCGGCGTCATGACTCCGACCGGAACGCTGGTGAAGCAACGGCGGTTCGGCTCGTCCTCGGCCTACCTCGGATTCTACGAAGGCGCCGTGCTGCCGGGCGGTGATCTCGTGGTCGTGGGGTGGTGGGACGAGAGCGCGCTCGTGATGCGCCTCGACTCGACGCTCCACGTCAAGTGGCGCTCTACCCAGCCGTCTGCCTACAAGGACTATGGCGCGGATTTTCTGTCGATCCTTCCGCTTCCGTCGGGTGACCTGATCGTCGGCGGGCGCTACTTCGAAGCGGACTTCTCTTCGACCGTGAGCCACTGGTTTCTCCAACGAATCACCGGCGCAGGTGTCGGCGTGTGGACGCGCCGGCTGGAGCACAAGTTCAGCGGTGTGACGGGACTGTTCGCTCGAGGCTCGAACGAATTCGTGGCGCTCGGTTACGCGCCCAATGGTGGGGACGCCAACGCGTATGCGGCGATCCTGGACAACAACGGTTTCGTGCTCTCCCAGCACTCACTCGGCCTGACCGGGACGGACTGGCTCAGCGAAGGTGTCGTGTCGAGCGACGGTTCGCTGGTGGTCGCGGGCTATGACGGCGGGACCCCCTACGGCTCTCTTCGCATCGCGCGCATCAAGAACACCGTCCCGACGTGCGACCCCGCCGCGGGGGATCAGCTCGCCAGCGTCACCTACGCGCCACCTCCCGCGCCGGACACCTCCGACTTCGGCGATAGCTACACGGTGACCATGTCGAGCAGCGGCCCCTCGGTCGCGAACGGCCCGGCGTCCAGCAGTCCCAAGAGCGTCTGCGGACCGTGACTGCAGATCGCAGCTCACGGTCTCTTCGCACGCAATGGGGTTGCCCTGCGAGCACCAGGGGATCGTGGTGGGGTCCGGCGGATTGTTGAGAATTTGTTGCGATTCGCCCTCTGCTGGATTGGGCGCTCTAGCTTTGGGCCATGCGAAGTTTCGAGGTCGGGGTGCTGATCGCGATTTGCTCGGGTGCGACGGGTTGTTCCTGCGGGAGCGATGGCTCGGCGGATGGGTTGGGATCCGGCGGATCGAGCGGCGCAGGGCTGGGTGGCGTCGGCGGAACGGGCGGCGTGGAAGCCAGTGTCGGCGGAGGCGCGGGTTCGGGCGGTAGCGCGGGTGCGGTGAGCGACGCGGCGCCCGACGTGGTCGCGGATGCTGCGCCCGACGTGGTCGCGGATGCCGCGCCCGACGCCCAGCCGATGTGCAGCGTGGCGAAGCCGTGCACGTGGAAGCAGGCGTCGCCGGGGAATTCGCCTCCCGTTCTGGCCTGGGCGGCCGCGGCATACGACCCGGTGAACGATCGGGTCGTCATGTTCGGAGGTGCGCCGACCATCAACGGAGGTGGAACCACCAACGAGACCTGGGCCTGGGACGGGACCACTTGGACCGAGCTCTCGCCAAAGAGCTCGCCTGGCGCGCGCTGGACGCACGGCATGGCCTACGACGAAAGTCGTCAGCGCATCGTGTTGTTCGGCGGTCTGTCCGGCGACGCTGCCTCCACCGCTCTGAACGACACCTGGGAGTGGGACGGTACCGATTGGAGTCAGGTCACCACCGCGAACGCGCCTGCTCCTCGCGGCATCCACGGATCGATCGCGTACGACTCCGCGCACCAGAAGATCGTCATCCGCGGAGGGGGAACGCTGCCGGGACAGACGCTGTACGGCGACACGTGGACGTACGATGGAAACGACTGGACCGAGGTGGCGGTCGGCACCGGGCCGAGCGCGCGAGTGGCGCCGGCCATTGCCTTCGACGAGGCGAACGGGGAGCTGGTGCTGTTCGGGGGAGGTACCTGGAGCCCGTACTACGCCGACACCTGGACTTTCGATGGCACCACTTGGACACAGGCCACACCGGCGCCGAACCCCTCGCCCTCGATGCGCCAGAGCGCGCGTATGATTTTCGACAAGACCCGCGCACTCACATTGCTGTTCGGTGGCTACGACGGCACGCTATTGGCCGACTTGTGGGAGTGGAACGGGACCGCCTGGTCGGCCGTGAACGTGACCCCGCCGCCGGCCCGCTGTTGCTTCGCTTTCGCGCACGATACCAAGCGGGGCGAAGCCGTGGTCTTCGGCGGTCCGGACAACCAGACGTGGATTTACGGCAACTGAGCACCCGGCAACAGGATGGTCACGCGCAGACCCCCGAGCGGGCTGCGGTCGAAACCGACGCTGCCACCGTGGCGACCGACGATCGCGCGCACGATCGAAAGACCGAGGCCACTGCCGCCGGTGCGACGGCTACGCGAGGGGTCCACGCGCAACAGGCGCTCGCCCAACTGCCTCAGCTTTTCGTCAGGAACACCGGGACCGCCGTCCTCCACCACCAGACGCGGCGTACTGGCGGCACGATCCAGCGTGACACGGATCGGCTGGTCGTCGTCGACGTAACGTGACGCGTTCGTCAGCAGGTTGAACAGGACCTGCTCCACGCGCTGATGGTCTACGTTGGCGTCGAGTTTCGCCGTCGACACTTCGATGTTGGCGCGCTCCGGGTGGGCGTGCTTCCAGCGCTGAACGGCGCCGTTCACCAGTTCGGAGAGATCGGTGGGCGCGATCTCGAGACGGAAGTCCGGATCGTCCAGCTGGCCGAGATTTCGCATGTCGTCGACCAGGCGCACCAGCCTTCCGCTTTCACCAGCCAACGCTTGAACCAGCTCGTTCCGCTGCGCCTCCGTCGGGCACAGCTCGGGCTTCGCCAGCGCATCGACGAGGGCAACGATGGTGGAGCTCGGTGTGGCGAGCTCGTGGCTCAGGTCCGCGAACAACCTTCGCCGGGATGCGTCCGCGTTCTTCAGTCGCTCGGTCAGATTGCGCAGCGCGGCGCTCATGCGAAGCAAGCTGTCGCGCACGATCGCGACGTCCTTGTCGGGCGGTGGCGGCAGATCCAGGTCCAGCTCTCCATCGGCCAGCCTGGAGAAGGCTGACAGCACCACCCCAAAGCGAATCCGGATGAAGTAGTCGACGTACAGCCACGTACAGAGGCCGCACACCAAGACGGGCAGCCAAACGACCCACTCGGGCGAGCCCCCGGATCTCAGCCAGAACAGCTGGGCAATGGCGCACACAAACAGAACACTGACGGCGGTTGCGGTCGCTCTCGCGGCAGAGCTGAGCTGGTGGAGCATGGCTTATCCTGGAGCTACGAAGCGATAGCCGGAGCCGTACACGGTTTCGATCGAGCTCTTCAAGCCGGTCGCTTCCAGCTTCTTGCGCAGGCGCGCGACGTGACAGTCCACGTTTCGCGCGTAGCCCGCGTGCGTGGACTCGAACACGCGCTCGAGCAAGACCATGCGTGTCAAGTTCTGGCCTTCGTTGCGCATGAATATCTCCAAGAGCGCGAACTCGGAGGGCGTGAGCTGTAGGGTCTCGTCGCCGACCTGGGCCTTTCGCGCGCCGAGGTCCAGTCGCAGCTTGCCGAGCACCACCTCCGAGGGCCAAGCGTCGAGCGCATCTCGCCCTGTCGCTCTCAGTCGTCGGCCGAGGGCGCGAATGCGAGCCGTGAGCTCCCGCGGGCGACAGGGTTTGATCACGTAGTCGTCGGCACCGTGATCGAGACCGAGAACCACGTCCCCCTCGCCCGAACGCGCCGTGAGCATCACCACGCCGGGGGAAGGAGCGATGGCTGTGCGGAGCTCGGTGCAGACTTCCAGCCCGGAACGCCCAGGCAACATGAGATCGAGTACCACGACGTCCGGGACGCGCTCACGGCAGCACGCGAGCGCGTGCCCTCCGTCCTCCGCCCAGCGCACCGTCCAATTTTCGGCGCGGAGGTGCAGCATCAGCGCGCGCGCCAGCGGTTCATCGTCCTCCACCAGGAGGACATCCAGCGCGTCGTGCTCCGTTCTGGTTTCCACGCCCGAATTCGCGAGCCTAATCGGTTTGGCTGGGGTTCTCGACGGCGAAAAACGTCAGCGTGCCAGCAAGTGAAGCGCTTCGCGCGGCTCGACGCAGTGGCTTCACTTGCTCACCTCGGTCGGCATCTTCGCCGAACAGGAGCTCGACTCGGAGCGCCGCGACCTAAATTAGATGGCGTCGTAGTCATTTCGAGGTGTTCAGCGTGCTTCGCCCGTCGAGCGTCGTGCGATTTGGCGCTGGTGGTTTCAGTGCCTGGCGGCCCGGGCCCTGGTGGCACGGGTGCCGCGCGCCGAGACACGCGCGACGAGCCCATCAGCCGAAGCGCGTGGCAACCTGACGCTCACCGACGTGGTTCGGATGAGCGTCTGCGGACCGTGAGCCGCAACCCGGTGTGTACGAGAGCGCTCTTGACGTATGCTCGCTCCGCATGCGCCTCGCAGTTGGGTTCGTCATCGTCGCTCACGGCTGCGCACCCCAGAAGAGTGCCGACCCCGCCGCGGTGGTGTCCGCCCCGCGGGTGGTGCCCCGAGCCGAGACGGATGCTCCCGTCGACGCCGGCATCGCAGAGTCGGCGCCGGAGGCAGTGAGCGACGCCGAACCGCCCGCGGCGTCTCGCCCGGATGCCGAGGCGACCCAGGCGGCGCTGTCGCCGCCGCTGTCGGTGGCCTTCGCTGCCGTGTTTCGCGATCCCACGAGCGCGGTGTTCGGCACACGGATCTACTTGTTCGACAAGCGAGTGACGTGCGCCGACGCGGAGCGACCGGACCACCCCGGACGGGTGTTCGATCTGAACGTCCGTTGGGCTTCTGCCTACAGCAACGTCAGCACCGTCCTTACCGTCAAGGGCGGGCAGACGACGCACTACCACGCGAGGGTCGAAGTCATCTCAGCGCCCGCTCGAGTCGGCGCACTGGGAAAGATCCGACTGGCGGAGGGCGACGAGTACAACGTCGGCGCGGGTGACGTGGACGTCTTGGTCTGCAAGTAGCGGGCGCGGCGGCCGTCGAGCGACTGGACCGCAGCTTCGTCATTTCCTGGAGTTCAGCCTGCTTCGCAAGCCGAGCGTTGCGCGATCGCGGGACTAGAGTGACGATGTTCGCCAATCCAAGGAGGGCAGGATGGCAACGAGTGGGATCGAGATTTCGCCGGGGATCTCCGAGGCGACGAGGAAGACGACAGAGCTGCTCCACAAGCTCCACCTCGACTGGTTCGGGACGATGATCGCATCGCTTGCGAAGGGTGCAACCATGACGATCACGGTAGATGGCGTGAAGCGGGAGGAAGCCTGGTCGGGCGTTCATTTCGTCGCATGCGAGCCAGGCGTTCACAAGCTCGAGCTCGAGTGGGACTCGCACACCATCGGCGGACACAGTCTGGCCCCGTTGAGGCAAGACATCACCGTGGAGCCGGGGCGGATCACCGAGCTCGTCTACACTGTCCAGACGCTCGCTTCGCATGGTCGCCCGGCGGCGTCCCTGGAGATCAAGGGGACGCGCGCGTCGTAGCGGGCACGCAGTGTGCACTCTGGGATGCGTCGAATCCCGGAGGCACAACATGGCACAGCTCAGAGGCACGCCCGCTCGACCGCGATCCGCGAGGGTCCCGAGCTACCCCACGGCCCTGGGTGCCGGAGCGATCCTGCTGCTGACCGTCGCGTGCGGCGGCGAGACCGACGCGCAGGGTGGTCAGGGCGCGCTCCAGAGCGCCGGCGGGAGCGGAAGCGCGGCCGCAACGGGCGGCAAGCCAGCGACGGGCGGAGGTCCGTCGATCGCAGGCGGCACCGGTGGCGCTCCGTCGGACTACGGCGGTGGAGCGGGCGGTGGGGGCATCGACGAGTCGTGGGGCTACGGTGGCTACGCGGGCCAAGGCGCGAGCGGCGGCCTCGCGGGTGCGGCCGGGGCGGGTGGCCTCGCCGGTGCCGCAGGCGAGGCTGGCGCCGCGGGTTCGGCGGGCGCGAGCGGAGCGGCGGGCGCAGCCGGAGCGGGAGGCGTCGCGGGCTCGGGCGCCCAAGGGCACGCGGGCGGAGGCTGACGCCGATGGAGCTCACGCTGTTCGTCGATCACGCGTGCAACCTGCGTTGCACCTATTGCTACACGGGCGAGAAGCTCTCGCGCCCGATGAGCAGTGAGACGATGCGGCGTGCCGTCGCGCTGGCGATGGAGACGAAGCCCGAGCAGCTCGACGTTTCTTTCTTTGGCGGCGAGCCGCTCCTGCGCCTCGATCTGCTCGAAGAAACGCTGGCCCACGTCGAGCGCGAGATCGCGGCCCTCGCCGAGCCCCGCCCGCGCCTCCGCTTCATCTTGAACACGAACGGCACTCTGATCGATGACTGCGCGATCGCGCTCTTGAAAGCGCACCGCTTCACCGTGTTCCTCTCCGTCGACGGTCCACGTGACGTCCACGATCGACACCGGCTGAACGTGGTGGGTGGGGGGAGCCACGAGCGCACGCTCGAGGGCGCGCGCCAGCTGCGCGAGGCGCAGATTCCGTTCCAGGTCATGGTGGTCTACGGCTCCGACACCGCGTCACGTCTAGGCGACGCGCTCCGCGAACTGCTGCCGCTCGGTGCCGAGAAGATCGTGCTCTCCGCCAACTACCGCGACGACTGGAGCGACGCTTGCATCGAGTCGCTGCGCGAGGGGCTCGCCGACGCGGCCGGCGTTTGGGCGGAGCGAGTGCGGAGCGGCGCCGTGGTTCCGGTCGAGCCGTTCCACACCAAGATCCTCTCGCACCTCAAAGGCGGCGCACCCTGTGGCAGCCGCTGCGTGCTCGGCAACGGTGAGATCACCGTGACGCCGAAGGGACGTATCTACCCTTGCCCCCAGATGGTGGGAGAAGACGACTCGGATCGCTTCGTGATCGGCGATCTCGACACGGGCATCGACTGGGCGCGCGCCGCCGCCCTACAGGGCCGCAAGGAGCGGAGCCTCGACACTTGCGCTTCGTGCGACCTCGTCGATCGTTGCCAGAGCCAGTGCGGCTGCCGTCAGATCGCGCTCAGCGGAGAGCTGGGTGAGATCACCGCCGTCTTGTGCGAGACCGAAGCGGCCTCGATCGAAGCAGCCGACGCCATCGCCGAAGCGCTGGTCGCCGAAAAGGTGCCGGCGTTCCTGAGCTACTACTACCAGCGTGAGTGGAGCCCGGCTCCCGGCGCGCGGCTAGTGCAGCTCCGGCGGCGCGCCGAGGCGCCGGCGATCGCGAGCACGGCCGCCCGCTGACCTCAGTCCTCCACGCAGTCGAGGTTCTTGCCTTGCGGCCCGTGCTTCACCGTAGCTGGCGGCGACGTCACTTCAGCCGCGAGACTGCTCGCCCGCGAGACTGCGCCGCGCGGAAGGCGCGTGCCCGCCGAAGGCGACGTCGAACCAGCCGGAGAGCCAGCGCTCGAGCTGACTTTCAGGCACGCTTCCGTTGACGAACAAAGACAGAACGGTGAGCTTTCCGTCGAGCAGCACCGCGTGAGTGTACTGCTCGTTCCGCTCGCAGCCTTTCCACACTCGTCCGTACTCGAGGTGCAGGCGCCCTTGCTCGTCGCGCCAACTGGCCGAGTAGTTCACCAGTGAGAAGGCCTGCGCCGCCGACAAACCAGTCCCCGAGACATAGCCCGGCTCGACCGCCGCAAAGACGGCCAACGTCAGAGCCTCGTCGTCGTCGGCCGCCGCGGCACGATACGAGACTTCGGACCACGTGAGGGCGCTCACGAACCGCTCGTCATCGACCGGTTCGCGCAACCAGACGCCGCGTCGCACGCTCCCGTCTTCGGGCTCACCGACGAGCCACGTCGCCTGGTCCGCGTCAGTCGGCTCGACGAACCCGACGGGTACGCGCGCCTGATGTCGCTGGCCAACATCGATGCCGCGCGTCGCTTCACCCACCCGTCGCGTCGGGCGCGGGATGTCGGCGCGGCCGCACGGGCTCGGGCGCCAGGCTGGCGCGGGGACTCGAACCGTGGGCGACGGCGGCGCCTGCGACGTGTTTCTGGGCGAGGCCGCACACCCAACCAAGCAGAGGCCGAGGAGCCAGAGCGGGCGACCGAGCGAGCGTACGAGCACCGCGCCATGCATACGCCGAGGTGCCGAAGCGCGCCAGCAGCGCCAGTCGGCTGCCCATGTCGCGCTCGAGGGCTCGGTTCGCCGGAGCGCACCAGCACGCTCGAAGAGGAAGCGTTCCGGTCTAATCTTCGACGTAGTCGAGGTTCTTGCCGTGCGTCTCCTCGAGCCAGAAGAGCGCCAGGAACGCGACCACCAAGGTCAACGCTCCCACCGTGAGAGCACTGCCCACGACGCCCAGGGTCTCCTTCATGTGCTTGAACGAGAAGGTGAGGGGGACGACGGCGCCGCGTACGAAGTTGGGTGCGGTCGTGGTGACCGTGGCGCGGATGTTGGTGCCGAAGAGCTCCGAGGCCATGGTCACGAACACGGCCCAATACCCGGTCGAGAAGCCCAAGAGCAGACAAACGGCGTAGAACGCGCCGAGTGAGGACTTCCCCAGCGTGAAGTAGACGGCGATGGCGAGGGCGGTCAGGGCGAGAAAGGCCGCGAGCACGCGCTTCCGGCTCTTGGCGAGCTGGGAGAGGGCGCCGCTCGCCAAGTCGCCCACTGCGAGGCCGATGTACGTCATCATCACGGCGCGACCGGGCGCTGGCGCTTCGACCATGCCCATGGCCTTGCCGATCTCGGGAGCGAACGTCACCAGGATCCCGACGGCGTACCAGATCGGCACTCCGATCAGGATCACGCCGAGGTACTTCTTGGCGCGCGCGACGCTGGAGAAGAGGCTGAGGAAGCTGCCGAGCTTGGCGCCCGACGCCTTGACGCCGCTGAACATGCCGGACTCGTAGAGCCCGACGCGCAGGAGGAGCAGCGCGAGGCCCATGCCGCCGCCGACGAAGTACGCCGTGCGCCAGCTGAACGAGTCTCCGACCAGCGCCGCGACCACCGCGCCGAAGATGCCGATGGTCGCCACGATGGTCGTGCCGTAGCCGCGGGACTCCTTGTGCATGATCTCGCTGACGAGCGTGATGCCTGCTCCGAGCTCCCCGGCGAGGCCGACTCCGGCGACGAAGCGCAACGCTGCGTACACCGGCATGGTCTGAACGAACCCGTTGGCGATGTTGGCGGCGGAGTACAGGAAGATGGAACCGAACAGCACGCTCAGCCGCCCGCGCTTGTCGCCGAGCACGCCCCACACGATGCCGCCGACCAGCATCCCGCCCATCTGCATGTCGAGGAGCAGCACGCCTTGATCGAGCAGGTGCTCCTTGGGCACGCCGATGCCGGCCAGGCTCTTCACGCGGACGATGCTGAAGAGGATGAGATCGTAGATGTCGACGAAGTAGCCGAGGGCCGCCACCAGCACGGTGAGGCCGACCGGGGGCTTCTTGCCTTCCGCCGCCATGTTTCGCGAGCCTAGTCGGAACGCCAGCCTGGTCGCCCCCCCTCCCCAGGCCTGAACGGATGTCGGCCTAGGCGCGTGACGGGGGTTCCTTTTTGAGCGCCCGCCCATTGACCCACCGCGCGCGCTCGCTAAATGAGTGAGCGCTCACAAATGGCACGCCCGGCGGTCATCCAGGACTCGGCGATTCTAGAAGCCGCGCGCGAGGTATTTTTGAGCCGCGGCTTCCGCGCCACCACCGCGGAGGTGGCGGCGCGGGCGGGGGTCTCCGAGGGTTCCATCTTCAAGCGCTTCCGCTCCAAGTTCGAGCTCTTCCAAGCTGCCATGGGGTCGCTCGACTCGGTCCCGGACTTCGTCGCGAAGCTTCCGGAGCGAGTGGGGCAAGGCGACCCTCGCGAGACTCTGTTCGAGGTGGGGCGGGCGCTCGCCACCCATCTCCGGCAGGTAGTGCCGCTGCACCTCATGGCCTGGTCGAATCCGGGGCCCGACGGTGCACCGCTCGTGTACTGCGACAAGCAGGGGAGCGCGCCCATCCGTTTGCTGAAGGCGCTCTCGAGCTACTTCGACGCCGAGATGCGCAGCGGCCGACTCGAGCGGCGCGACCCCGAGGTCGTGGCGCGCACGTTCGTCGGTTCCGTGCACAACTTCGTCGTCTACGACCTCTTGTTCCAGGCCCAAGCCGAGCTGCCCATGCCCGAAGAGACGTTCCTCCGCGGGCTCATCGAGCTGCTGTTTCGGGGGATCGAGCCTTCGAACGTGAGCTCTGTTTCGAGAAGCGGGGGCAGATCATGAGTTGGAAAACCCCGATGCGTGTCGCATTCCCGATGTCCGTGCTGGCGGGATTGGTGCTGGTCACCGCCTGCAAGAAGAGCCCGCCGACCCCCACCGGCCCCGAGCCCGCGGCGAGCGCGGCCGCACCCGTGTCCGTTCGCTTTGCGAAAGTGAAGGCCGAGAACCTGCCGCCGGCGCTCGAGATCAGTGGAACGCTCGATCCCGACGAGAAGAGCGAGGTGGCCGCCCAATTTTCCGGTGCGGTGAAGGCCGTCAACATCGACGTCGGCACGCGCGTGAAGAAGGGCGACGTGCTCGTGGTCCTCGACGCCAGCGAGGCGGCGCTGAGGCTCTCGGCGGCCAAGTCCACCGCGGATCAACAGCGGGCGCGGCTCGGGCTGAAGGCGCGAGGCGGCTTCGACGCCGAGAGCGTGCCCGACGTGAAGGCTGCCAAAGAGAGTCGCGACCTGGCCGTGCTCGAGGCCAAGCGCACCGAGACGTTGGCCAAGACCGGTGCGGTTTCGCAATCCGTCGCCGACCAAGCGAAGACCAACGCCGAACGCGCAGAGTCCGCCTACGAAGCCGCGAAGAACGGTGCCGCGCAAGGCTTCGCTGCGTTGAAGACGGCGGAGGCGCAAGCGGGGCTATCGGGCAAGAACCTGAAAGACACGCGCGTGCTCGCGCCCTTCGACGGCGCGGTGCAAGAGAAGCGGGTCGCGGTCGGAGAGTTCGCCAACGTCGGGCGCGTGGTGGCGGTGGTGGTCAAAGACAGCCCGCTGCGACTCAAGATCGACGTCCCCGAGACGGAGATTGCGGGCATCACCATGGGCGCCGAGGTCACGTTGCGAGTGTCCGCCTATCCGGGTCGAGATTTCAAAGGCACCATCAAGCGCATCGGTGCGAGCATCAACTCGTACTCGCGCACGCTGCCGGTGGAAGCCGAAGTACCGAACCCCGACGGTACGCTGCGCCCAGGGTTCTTCGTGCGTGCTCAGGTCGCGCTGAGCGGCACGCCTGCGCCCGTGCTGTTGGTGCCCGAGACGGCGGTGGGCTCCACCGGGTCGAACGCGCGCGTGTTCGTGCGCGAGGGCAACCGCGTGATCGAAAGGCTCGTGGCTACGGGCCGACACGTAGGCGATTTGGTGGAGATCCGCGGCCCCGTGAAGGCAGGCGACGAAGTCGCCGCCGAGAACGTCGAAGAGCTGGCGGACTCTCGGGAGGTCGCGCCTCGCTGAGGCGCGGAGCTTTGCATGCAGTGGCTCGCCGCAATCTGCGTCCGCCGGCCGGTGTTCGCGTCGGTCATCGTGTTGATCCTGTCGGTGGTCGGCTTCTTCAGCTACTTCGAGCTCGGAGTCGATCGCTTCCCGAAGGTCGAGTTCCCGGTGGTGGTGGCCACGACGGTGGTTCCGGGCGCTTCCCCCGAACAGGTCGAGACCGAGGTCACCGACAAGATAGAAGCGGCGGTCAACACCATCAGCGGCATCGACGAGCTCCGTAGCGCCTCCGTCGAAGGCGTGAGTCAGGTCATCGTCACCTTCGTGCTCGAGAAGGACATCAACGTCGCCGCTCAAGAGGTGCGCGAGAAGGTGTCGAGCGTGATGGCAGAGCTCCCGACGGGCATCGACCCGCCGGTCGTCGCCAAGATGGACCCCGACGCGACGCCAATTTTGACTCTGGCGCTCACGGGCCCCGGAAACCCGCGTGACATCACCGAGCTCGCGGACAAGATCGTGCGGCGCGAGCTCGAGTCGTTGAACGGGGTGGGCCAGGTCACCATCGTAGGCGGGCGCGCTCGCCAGGTGAACCTGTGGGTCGACCCGGCGAAGCTCGAGAAGTACGACATGTCCGGGGCCGAGCTCGAGCGCTCGCTGCGGAGCCAGAACATCGAGCTCCCGAGCGGGCGCGTCGAGAAGGGGGAGACGCAGCTCACGTTGCGCACTCTGGGGCGCGTCCAGAGCATCCAGCAGCTGTCCGAGATCACAGTCGCCACGCGCGCCGGTCAGCCCATTCGTCTGGGCGACGTGGCGCAAGTCGAAGACGGCATGGCCGAGGCAGAGAGCGCCGGCTTCCGCGGCACGAAAGCCACGGTCTTGCTCAACGTCCGCAAGCAGAGCGGCACCAACACCGTGCAAGTCGTCGAGCGCGTCAAAGACAAGCTGAAAGACCTTCAGCCGCGCCTGCCCAAGGGCACCGTCATCGAATCCGCGCGCGATCAGAGCGAGTTCATCGGCAACGCCATCGGCGCGGTGAAAGAGCACCTGGCCCTGGGCGCGCTCTTGGCGTCCATCGTGGTGCTGTTGTTCCTCCGAAACTGGCGCTCCACGCTGATCTCCTCCATCGCGATCCCGGTCAGCATCATCAGCACCTTCGGCATCATGCGCTACGCGGGGTTCACGCTGAACGTGATCACCATGCTGGCGCTGACGTTGGCGGTGGGCATCGTGATCGACGACGCCATCGTGGTGCTCGAGAACATCTTCCGACACATGGAGGAGAAGGGCGCTACCCCGTTCGAAGCCGCCGTCAGCGGCACCAAAGAGATTGGTCTCGCCGTCCTGGCGACGACGCTGTCGCTCGTCGCAGTGTTCCTCCCCGTGGCCTTCATGGGCGGCATCGTGGGCCGCTTCATGAACTCGTTCGGTCTGACGATGGCCTTCGCCATCATGGTGTCGCTGTTGGTGAGCTTCGTGCTCACACCGATGCTGAGCGCGCGCTTTCTGCGGCCGAAGACCGGCGCGGCCAGCGACCCCGACGCCGCGCACCATGGGGGCTCGAAGAGCTCGCGCTTCTACATGGTGATCGAGCGAGTCTACATGCGGATGCTGGAGTTTTCACTTCGGCGGCGCTGGGTCATCGTGATTGCCACGATCCTGACCTTCGTGTCGATGCCCGTGCTCGCGGGCAAGGCCAACAAGAACTTCTTGCCGGACGAAGACGAGTCGCAGTTCGCCGCGAGCATTCGCTTGCCCGAGGGAACCAGCCTCGACGCCACGCGCATCATGAGCACGCGCATCGCCGGTGAGCTCGAGAAGCTCCCGGGTGTGAAGTATGCGGTGACGACCGTGGGCGACGACGCCCAGAAGACGTCGAACCTCGCCGGCATCTACGTCAAACTCGTGCCGGTCTCCGAGCGAAAGCAGACGCAGCAAGAGCTCATCGGCTTGGCGCGCACCGTGGTCGCGAAACAGCCCGGAGCGGACAAGTTCCGTATCGCCATCGGGCAGGTGCCGCCCTTCTCTGGCGGCATGCCGAACTACCCGGTCATGTATCAGCTCCAGGGTCCCGAGCTCTCGAAGCTCGAGGCGTACGCCTCTGCGCTCATGGCGCGTCTCAAGCGCCAGCCCGGCGTCGTCGACCCCGACACCTCGCTCATCACCGGCAAGCCCGAGCTCCGAGTGCACATCGACCGCAAGAAGGCGGCGGATCTCGGCGTGAGCGTGGCCGACGTCGCCGGTGCGCTCCGGCTCTTGGTCGGGGGCTACGAGGTGAGCACCTTCAACGATCGTGGCGAGCAGTACGACGTGAAGGTGCGGGCGGTCGGCGAGGCCCGCAACGACGTCAACCGACTCAAGCGCATCAGCGTTCCGAGCGCCAAGCTGGGAACCGTCACCCTGGACAACGTGGTGGTTTTCGACGAGGGCACGGGCCCGAGCCGCATCGACCGCTACAACCGCAAGAAGACCGTCATGGTGATGGCCAACCTGGCACCCGGCTTCTCCGAGGGCGCGGTGCTCGCCGAGTTGGCCAGCGGAGTCGACGAGCTCAAGATGGACCCGGCCTACAGCGGCGGCCCCATGGGGCGCTCCAAGGAGCTCGGTCGCACCTTCAAGAACTTCGCCCTGGCCTTCCTGCTCTCCATCATCTTCATGTACTTGGTGCTCGCGGCGCAGTTCGAGTCCTGGCTCCACCCGGTGACGATCCTGCTGTCTTTGCCGCTCACGGTGCCGTTTGCGCTGATCAGCGTGATCATCTTCCGGCAGTCGCTGAACATCTTCAGCATGCTCGGGATCTTGGTGCTGTTCGGCATCGTGAAGAAGAACTCCATCTTGCAGATCGACCACACCATCAAGCTCCGGGCGTCGGGCATGCCGAAACTCGACGCCATCCTCACCGCCAACCGGGATCGACTGCGACCGATCTTGATGACCACCGCCGCCTTCGTGGCCGGCATGTTGCCCCTGGTCGCATCCAGCGGCGCAGGCGCCGGCACGAACCGAGCCACCGGATTCGTGATCATCGGCGGTCAGACTCTCGCGCTCCTGCTCACGCTGCTGGCGACTCCCGTGGCGTATTCGCTCTTCGACGACTTGGCAGCGAAGCTTCGCAAATGGTTCCGAATCGGCGCGGCCGAACCAGTGCCTGACGCGAATCCAGCGGAGTGAGTCCGTTTCGGCCTCGCCGCCCTCGGCTCCTTGGCCTAGCATCCGCGGCAGATGGCGGAGATCCGCTGGCAGTTCGATCCGACGCCGCTCGAGCGTTTCCCTCTCGGGGCGTCGCCGTTCCGCGTGCGGGGCCTCGCCTACGTGGCCGTGCTCGAGTACATGAAGAAGCGCACGCCGGGCGGCGTGCAGAGCGTGCAGGCGGCACTCGCCGGAGATCCGGCGCTCGACTACATCACCCAGCTCTTCGTGAGCTTGGGTGACTACGACGTGGTTCCGCTCGCGCGCTTGTTCAACACGGCAGCGAAGCTCGAGGCCACGCCCGTGGGACGCTTCATCGAAGAGCGCGCGAAGAGCTCCGCGCGCAGCGACTCGGACGGCATCTGGCGGGCGCTTCTGTCGAGCAAGACGCTTTCGCAGATGGTCGAGCGCTTGCCGATCACCTTCAACCGCTACTTCGAGCCGTGCCGCGCCAGCATCGTGCGCGGTACGGATCGGAGCTTCACCGGCGATCTCTCGGACGTTCCTTCGACGCTGAACGGAGTCTACGTGTTCAGTACCCAGGGTTTCGTCGGCACCTGCCTCGAGCTGTCGGGTGCCAAAAACGTGACGTTCGAATGGAACCGTCCGACGCCCACCGGCGAGCGGGATGGGATCCCGGTGGAATGCGTGCGGTTCACGGCCCGCTGGGACTGACCTCGCTCAAGCATTCTTGGCAAGGGCCGTGCATAGGGGCGAGTCATGCTCGCATTGGTTCCACCTCTCGTGGAACCGGCGCCACCGGATCAGGCGGAGGGCACCGGTACCGCAGCGCAACGCGACGGAGGTGTCGCGCGCGCGCTCGACGCCCTGGTCGACGACGTAGGCCGCGTTCAGAACCAGTGCGAGCTCGCCAGCACCCTGGTCGACATGGCCGTACTCAACGTGCGGATGGTGAGCGGACTAGCGAGCCAGATGCAGCACGGTATCGCCGAGGTCGAGCGCGACACGCAGCGATCGAAGGCGGTGGCGGAAGCGGCGCTCGATCAAGTCGAGGCCACCCACGGACGGATCGCCCACTTGGCTGACCTGGGGGAGCAGATCAGCAACATCGTCAAGCTGATCAGTCACATTGCCGAGCAGACCAAAATGTTGGCGCTGAACGCCAAGATCGAGGCAGCTCGCGCCGGCGAGCACGGCCGCGGATTCGCGGTCGTGGCCGAGGAAGTCAAGACTCTGGCGCGCGAAACCGCGTCCGCCGCCGATGACATCGTTGCCCGCATCGAAGACATCCGGCGGGCGACCGGCGAGGCCGCGACGCAGATGGACCAAACCCGGTCGGGAGTGGGACAGATCCACGGCCTCGTCCTCCAGATCGCAGGAGCCGTCGTCGAGCAGCGCGGTCTCGCCGACGGTATCGGTACCTATATTTCCGAGTCCGCGCAGAGCGTCGAAGAAGTCGGCGCGAGCGCTGGTGAGACGGCGCGTGCCCTGGCGGGCGTGGTCGCCCGCTCTCGAGAGATGACGGAGCACTCCGCACGGTAGTGCTCGGAATGGAGAAGTCACGATGCCTTTGATGGAGTGGAACGAGAAGCTGAGCGTCAACGTCAAGCAGTTCGACGATGAGCACAAGAGGCTGGTCGGAATGGTCAACGACCTGTTCGACGCCGTGCAGGGGGGACGAGGCAAGGACGCGCTCGGTTCCATCCTGGATGGGCTCATCAGCTACACCAAGACACACTTCGCCAACGAAGAGCGCTACATGAAGCAGCACTCGTTTCCCGCGTTCGCGGCGCACAAGGCCGAGCACGACGCACTCACGGCGCAGGTGATCGACGTGCAAAAGAAGTACAACAGCGGCGCCACGGCGGCGCTCAGCATGGAAGTGATGAACTTCCTCAAGAACTGGCTCGTGAAGCACATCATGGGTACCGACAAGGGCTACAGTTCGTTCTTGAACGAAAAGGGCCTGCACTGAGCAGGCTGTGCGCTCGAGCTTGACGGGGCGGGCTCGCGGCGGGAGGGGTGCCGCATGGACGACTACCTCTTTCTGCACGTGGGCCAGCTTCGCAAGATGCTCGGTAACCTCGAGGGCTGGCTCGAGAAGGCCGAAGAGCACGCGAAGAAGAAGAGCTTCGACGTGCAGGTCCTCTTGAACGATCGCCTGGCGCCCGACCAATACCCATTTCTGCGGCAGGTGCAGGCTGCCTGCGACGCGGCGAAGTTCCTGGCGGCGCGCCTCACGGGAAAGGAAGCCCCGAAGCATCCCGATACGGAGCAAACCCTGGCGGAGATCCGCGCGCGAATCGCCGCCGTACGCGAGTATCTCGCGACCTTCCAAGCGGCGGACTTCGCCGGTTCCGGTGCGCGCCTCGTGCCGCTCTCGTTCATCGAAGGCAAGGGCCTCTCCGGAACCGACTACGCCAACGAGCTCGCGCTACCGAACTTCTACTTCCACGTCAGCACGGCGTACGCCATTTTGCGGCACAACGGGGTGGACCTCGGTAAGCGCGACTTCGTGGGCGGTATCAACCTGCGCGACGTGTGAGCCATCAAGGCAAGGCGCAGAACACCTCGAGGCCGCCACCGACGTCGTTGCAATTGCAGGCCCCTCCGTACGGGCTCGGCAGGCACGTGCAGCTCGGAACGCCACCGCAGTTCGCGGGCAGCGGCTGGCAGTCGTTTGCGCCCGCGTCGTCACACGACGGGGCGTCGGGGGGCGGCGGAGCTCGAAGCGCGCCCGCCGCGATGCGCAGGCAGTAGTGTGTCTTGCCGTCGCAGGCGCAGCCGCCGCAATCGAACAGCCCGCCGTCGGCGAGCACGGCGCCATCGGGGAAACCGTCTGGGGTGCCGCCGCCGTCGATCGTCAAGAAGCCCCCTGAACCGGAGGCTCCACCGGCGCCGCCGCTCGTCACGGTGCCGCCGCTTCCGCCGGCCGAAGTGCCACCGGTGGCGGTACCGGCGCTGCCCGCGTTGCCGGCGGTGGCCGTGTTCGTGTCTTCGTTCGATCCACCACAAGCTGCGACGCTCGAGAGCCCGAGCGCACTGCTCACGACGAGCCAATGGCGAAACGTCATGGCTCGAAGAATACGCCGAAGCGGCCGGTCTGTCGCGGGGCGAGGGTTCAGGGTGGTTCAGGGCTTCGGCACGTAGAACCACGAGGGTCCGGCGCACAGGCTCGAGCTCCCGTCGCAGGCTTTCACGGTCTTGGTCGCGCCGTAGCTCGCGAAGAGGTCCGCTTGAGTTTCGCGTCGTTGTTGCACACGTGGAAGGCCGAGAGCTCCTGGTTCGAGAGCGCGAGCAGGTCTTCGAGTGCCGTGTCGAAGCCGGTCGTGAAATCCTCCCCGGACGCCCAAGTGCAGTTCGGGAGCACGGCCAACGCGCCGGCGACATCGCCCTTCGACAGCAGCGCAACCAGGCCTGCGGTGTCCGTGGCGCCGGTGCACGTGAGGTTCTGCGTGATGTACTCCTGGAGCTTCTGGAGCATCTGTTGAACCTTGGGGTCGTCGAGGCCGTTCAGACTCAGAAACTGGTTGCCGCACTCGCAGGACTCGAAGGCGTCGGCCAAAGCATCGAGCTCGCTCCGCGGGCCTTTCACCGACTTCTGGGCGACGTCCACCAAGATGACCTCGCCGTTCTGGTCCTTGGCGCCGGGCTTGGTTCCATGGTTCTCTCGGAACGCGCTGCGCACCACGCTGCCGTCGCACGTGATCTCGAGCGTCGTGGTCGTGTGCGGAGGCCAGATGTCCGAAGTGCGGCCGGCGGTGTCTTTGTATGCGTCCTTCTGGAGCCAGTGGAACGTCGCCGTACACTCCGCCGTGCAGCTCGCTGCGTAGTCGCTGCAGCAGTCGCCGAAGGTCGCGCACTCCGAGTCGCACCAGCAAGTGCCGGACGATTTCTGTCCGCACAGACTCTTGCCCTGCGCCACGCACTGCCCCGTATTGTCGGCCTTGCCCAAGGGCACTCGGTTGCCACTCCCGCCGCCGCTGCCGCCGCTGCCGTCACCGTCGGAGCTCGAGCAAGCGAGGGGCCAAAGGGCGAAAGCGAGCGCGAGCGCGCCGAACGTACGAACCGAGGACATGGGCCGAGAGTAGCGCTGCTCGCGTCCGGATTCACCCACGAAGACCCGAGCGGCGCTGGCGCACGTGGTCCAGCGCTCACGGTGCTGCGAGCGGCTCGTGGACGGCGGGGTCACCCATGACGAGCTCGACCAGGCGCTTGGCGCCCAACGTTTCCCAGCGCTCGACGCTGTGCGCCGCATTCGGCCAGCGGACCTCGACGGACTCGACCTCGCTGCAGTCGCCGAGGCCGAAGAACAGCACGCTGTCTTCTTGAACCGCACCGTGGCCGTAGGCGCCGACCACCTCCTTCACGAAGGCCTTTCCGCCCGCGACCAGAGTCACGCGCGCGCCGATGGCGGAGCGGTTCGCCGTGACGCCGTCTCCACGCAGTCGCACGGCGAACCAGCTGCCGTATTGGCTGGCGTCGTTTTCGTAGAAGCGGAGCTCGTTCTCCGGCCAAGCCTTCGCGCAGAAGTCGCGCATTCGACTCGACGCCATCACGATGTCGAGATCTCCGTCCCGATCGAAGTCGGCGAGGATCGGCGACGCCGCGCAGGGGTGATCGATGCCCGAGCTCTTGGCCGTCTCGGAGAAGCGGCCATCCGGGAGTTGAAGGAACAAGAGCGCGTATTGGTCGTTGTAGTCGCTCCGGCCGACCACCACCTCTTCGCGCCCGTCGTTGTTCAGGTCGCCCGCGGCCGCGTCGATGCCGCCTTCGTCCCAGGCGACGCCCACGTGCTCCCACTCCATGCCGGTCTCTTGACGACTCGGGCGGGTGAAGGTCGAGTCGCCGCGGTTCACCAGGAGCGCCGACGGGTCCGCAGCCTGGCCTGCCCACCAGTGCTGGATGGTCGCGTTGTAAAGATCGAGTCTGCCGTCCCCGGTGATGTCCGAGCACACGGTCGTGAAGTTGTTGCCACCCAGGCTCTCCGGTCGGTCGCTGTAGCCCGGGACCACTTCGGGACCTGGCTGCAGTTCACGAGCGGAGCGCCGGCGCCGGCGCAGTCTGGCTCGTCCGAGTGGCTCGCGCAGTAGCAGAGGAACGCCTGGTCGTCGTGGTAGTCGACGTTCCCGTCGTAGGCGTAGCCCGCCGCGACGGCGCGGTCGGTCAGCATCCCATCCGGGCCGAGCTCGAGGAGCAGATTCGGCATGCGACCGTAGGCGCTCACGAGGAGCTCGGGCGCTCCGTCGTCGTCCACGTCGCAGGCGGTGACGCCGGTGGCGCCGCGGCTGAAGAGCGCGTCGGTGAGACCGGTCTCGGCGCTCACGTCGGAAAATCCGCCTTTGCCGTCACCGCGGTAGAGCTGCTGTTCGCTGGTGTAGCCCATGGCCGACAGCCAGTTCGCCATGAAGGCGTCGAGCTTTCCGTCGAGGTCGTAGTCGACGAGCGTCGCGCCCCAGATGGGCATCCCCTGTTCGGTGTTCACCCCGGCGTCCAGCGCCAACTCGAAGTGGCCCTTGCCGTCGTTGAGCAAGAGCTCCGTGCGATCGAGATCGGCCGCCGTCGGAGGCTCCTGTGAGGGCCCGCTGTTGGTGAGGGACAGCGCGTCGACGTCCCCGTCGTTGTCCACGTCGCCGAAGACGACCGCGGTGGCGGCGCGGAGCTCACCCGGCGCGCCGTCGCGAGTCGCGCCGTAGTTGCTCTCGGCGGTGCGGTCGACGAAGCGCCGGCCACCGCTCGGGTTGGCTTCGTTCATCAGCACCGAGTAGTGCTTCTTCTGGCCCAGCTTGCCCCGGGTGTTGGGGGCGGGCACGTGCGCCACGAGATCCAGGTAGCCGTCTCCGTCGAGATCCGCGCTGCTCACGACCCAACCACGCGCGTCGGGCTGGTCGAGACCCCACGCCGCCGTGCGTTCGACGAAGCTCGCGGTGCCAGTCAGCGAGTGTGCGTCGCACGCGGTCGGCGTGGTGGTCGGACCCGGTTTCGGATCTTCGCTGGCCGGGGACTCGCTGCACCCGGTGCACAGGAGGAGCGCGGAGAGAAGACGAGGAAGAGCCGGCGTTTGCATGGGCCTCGGTGCGAAGTAGCCGCCCGCGCAGAGCGGCGCCCATGAAAGAAAATGAAAATGCCTCAGGCGTCGTCGCCACGCTCGAATTGGACTTTGGGATCCAAGAGATACCCATCGTCGCGGCTGGCGAGCACCGAGCGAAGCCCGAGCTTCCGCAGGGTCGAAAGGGCGTTGTAGACCCGGAGTGCGCCGGCCTCGTGCTTCACCTTCTCGCCAGGCCAGCCGGCTTCGAGGAGCTCGGCCTGGGTGAGCGCCGTATTCGGGGCCGCGAGGCGTCGCTCGAGCAGGACCCTCAGGATGCGGCTGAGCGCGCGCCGGCGTTGAAGCTGCACGGGTTCCGCGCCTGGCAGCGCGAACCAGCGACCGCTGGCGGCCACTTGGATCGCCTGTGAGCTCTCGTTCCGCGCCTGCGCTGCCGGTTCGCTCGCTCGACTCCTGCGCCGTGCCCGCTCGAGGGCCTGGCTCAACATGCGACGGCGCGCCGACAGCGTGACTCCCGACACCTGCTCGATGAACCGCGACACGTCCGCTTCCCGCGCGACTTCTCCCGAGGTGTTCGCCCAGCTCTCCAACGCGCGCCCGAACTCGAGCGCCGACGCATAGCGTGCCTCGCGTTCCGGCTCGAGCGCCCGTGCGACGATGGCCGACAGCTCGGCGTCGACCCCGCGCTCGACGGGCAGCGCGGGCGGACGCTCTCCCGCTTCGATCCGAGCTCTCACTTCGTCTGCGCCTTCGCTTCCGAACAAGCGACGACCGCCGAGGAGCTCCCAGGCCACCACTCCCAGCGCGAACACGTCGGCTCGCGCGTCGACGTCCTCGGAGCGCGCTTGTTCCGGGGCCATGTAGCGGAACTTGCCTTTCGCCTCGTGGTCGCCGGCGTCGGCCTGACGGAACCGAGCGATGCCGAAGTCGCTGATGGCCACGGTGCCGTCGGCACCGAGCAAGATGTTGTGAGGCGTCGCGTCGCGATGAACGATACCGAGCGGGGTGCCGTCCGCGTCGGTTCGCGCATGAGCAGCCGCGAGCCCACGTAGCGCTCGAGCGACGATGTAGATGGCGACGCTGCGCGGGATGCCCACGTGGGCCAGGGCGGCGTCGCGCACCAGCTCGAAGAGGCTCGTGCCGTCGACGTAGTCCATCACCAACAGGTGCTCGCCACCGGATTCGTAGGCGTCGTGGATGCCCACCACGTTCGGATGGCGGACCAAGGAGAGAATGCGGGCCTCGTTGCGGAAAGCCAGAGCGAGCTCCGGCAACGCGGCCAGATGGCGGTGCATGCGTTTGATGGCGACCACGCGTTCGGGTCCGCCTTCGCCCAGCGCGCGCCCGACCCAGACCGTGGCCATGCCGCCCGTTCCGATGCGACACAGGAGCTCGTAGCGTCCGATCGCGAGCTGGGGCTCGGTGTGGCTCGGCGTGAGCTCCGGATTCGAAACCGAGTGGTCGCCCGACAGTGCTCGCTCGAGCAAGCGAAGCGCCAGACGTTCGGCGTCCGGCCGCTCGGCGAGCGGGGTGGACATCGCGTGCGCGGCGGCGAGCCTCCCGCGCGCCGCTTCCAGCGCACGGGAGTGAGCGTCGCCGTCGGCCGCGTGCGCCGCTTGTCGCGCAGCGTCGAGATCGAGATGTGCGCGCTCGATTTCGAGCAGACGCATGAGCGACGGGTCTTCCACGGAACCGCACAGCTCTTCTGCGCTCGACAGGAGCTCGCGCGCGGCATCCGTGCGCGACAGATCCGCCAAGACCGCACCCAGGCTGCTCGAGAGTCGAACGGAGAGCGGGCGATCGCCGAGCTCTTCTGCGATACGCAGGGCTTCGACGTAGCTTCTCCGCGCGTCCTCCAGACGTCCGAGCTCCCGCTCGAGGTCCCCGAGCTTCGACCGGGTCGAGGCTTGGAACCAACGACTGCCGAGCTCGCGCTGGTGGAGCTCCGCACTCTCGAAGGAACGTCGGGCAGCGTCGTATTCGCCGAGCTCTTGCTCCAGCACACCGAGCTCTCCCAGGGCCTGCGCTTCGTGGCGTCGCTCGCCGAACGCTCGGTACTCCGCGATGGCGCCTTCGAGGTCGGCGCGCGAGGCTTCGCGGCGACCGCGGGCCCGGTTCAGCTGTCCGCGAGCAGCCCGAGCTGCCGCGGCGGCGTAGCGATTGCCCACCCTTTCGTCGAGCGCGAGGGCGGCGTCGAAGTCCTTCGCCGCTTGCTCCAAGTGTCCGAGGCGGACGAGGACGGCGCCTCGCCCGGCGAACAGCATGCCGAGGCTGCGCTCGTCGCCCGCGCTCCGCGCTGCCTCGATGGCGGCGTCGAGCAGCTCGACCGCTGCCGCATCGTCACCCAACTGCTGCCGTGTGGACGCCAGATGGCCGAGCACCCGGGCTTCGATGGAGCGATCGTGGTGAGTTCGGGCGATGTCGAGCGCCCGCTCCAGCGCTTCGAGGCTCTCTTGCGCGAGGCCCAAGTCGCGCAAGGCTCGACCTTTGGCTTTGAGCGCCAGGGCCACGAGTCTCGGGTCGACGCCGTCGAGCACGTGCTCGAAGACCCGGTCGAGCATCTCGAGGCACGGAACGGTCGGGCCGCGCATGTAGAACACCGGCTCGAGCGCCAAGGTGACGGCCAGCGCCTGAGTCAGAAGCTCGTCCGTCGGGTGCTCGCCCTCGAGCGCGCGTCGATGGATGGCGACCAAGTTCGGCTGCTCCAGCGCGAGTCGCGCCAGACTGCTCGGCTCCTTCTCCACCTCGTCCGCCCAGCCGCTCGCCGCTCGCACGAAGTAGCGCGCGTGACGCTCGAGGGCCGCCGCGAGCTCCCCGGATGCCGTGAGCTTGTCGAAGGCGTAGCGCTGAATGGTGTCGAGCAGCGAGAAGCGCACTTCTCCCGCGAGCTCCGGCACCGGCGCCGACCCGAGCAACGAGGCGTCGGCGAGCGACGCGAGTACGTCGAGCAACGAAGGCGCCCCTGGGTGAGTGGAGAGATCGACGACGGCTTCGGCGGCCTCGAGGGAAAAGCCACCGTGGAACACGGCTGCCTGCCCGAGCAACGTCTGCTGCGGTGGGCCGAGCAGGTTCCAGGACCAATCCAGGGTGGAGCGCAGGGTTTGTCCGCGTCCGGGGCGGCCGCGCAAGAGATCGAGGCTCTGTCCCAAGCGGTCGAGCAGCTGATTCACGCCCAACACGCCCATGCGCGCGCCCGCCAGCTCGATCGCGAGCGGCAGCCCGTCGAGGCGGGTCACCAGCTCTCCGATCCGCGCTCGCTCCTCGCGCGTGGGCGCGAAGCTCGTTCGAATCGCGCGCGCGCGGCGGACGAAGAGCTCCACGGCGTCCCCGCTGGCTTCGTGCCCAGCCTCTGGAAGACCGAGCCCGCTGATCTCGATGCCGAGCTCGCCGCTGATCCCGAGGCGAGTGCGCGAGGTCACGAGCACGCTGAGCTCTGGCACCTCGAGAAGCCACGCTTCGACCAACGGCACCGCTACGGGCACGAGTTGCTCGAAGTTGTCGAGCACGAGCAAGGTGGGCCCGCGGGAACGCAGCGCCGCAGCGATGCGTGCGCGGGCGCCGTCTTCGGTGTGGTCGTCGCCGAGCGGGAGCTCGAGGGCTCTCGCCATGACCCCCAGAACCTCGCTCGGGGTGCGCGCCTCGGCGAGCTCGCCGAGCCAGATGCCTCCCGCCGCATCGGCCAGGAACGCGCTCCCGTGTCGCAACGTGTACTCGACGGCGAGACGCGTCTTGCCCGCCCCCGGAGGGCCGAGCACGCTTACCAGCCGTCCCCGGCGCAAGCAGTCGTGAACGAGGGCGAGCTCGTGGCTGCGCCCCACGAAATCGCTGGGCGGCGCGAGGAGATTCGTCTTCTTCAGAGCCGGGGGCACTCCCCCACGGTTATGCCACGGCCGCGGCCCGAATCGGGCGCACGAGCCGCGCCGGAGCCGCGGTTCCTGCACAATTCTAGACAGAATCGCGAGCCGCGTGGGACGATCCAGCGACATGGCGAGAGCGCTCGTGCGTCGACTCTTGGGCTTCTCGGTCGGGCTTTCGGTCGCGAGCTCGCCGCTCTTCGCGCGCGCTCAAGCCTCGGACGAGGTCATGGAGAACGGCGAGGAGCCCCCTGCTTCGGAGCCGACGCGGAATTCGCAAGAGGCCAATGACGGCGACGGCGACTGGTCCGATTCGGACAACGGGGCTGGAGACGGGTCCGGGATCCACTTCGGGCTGCGCGTCGGCTACGGCTTCGCACTCGGCAAGCTCGCAGGAGGCTCTTCGTCTTCGAGCTCGGGCACCGGGGGCACCACGACGTCGTCGAGTTATTCGAGCGGAGACATGAGCGACGGCTTCGCCGGCCAAATCCCCATTTGGCTCGACCTCGGCTGGCAGTTCAGCCCGAAGCTCATGGTCGGCGCGTACTTCTCCTACGGCTTCGTCATTCCGCGGAAAGACCTGGCGGACGTGTGCAACGACAAGCGCGTCGATTGCACGCTGAGCGACATGCGACTCGGCGCACAGGTGCAGTTCTCGTTCTCGCCAGCGGCGTCGACCGATCCCTGGATCGGAGCCGGCTTCGGCTACGAATGGCTGAACATGGACGTCGAGAACGTCTCCATCACCCTCGATGGCTGGGAGCTGCCCATGCTGCAAGCCGGGCTGGACTTCGGCGGGGACACCGGCGGCTCCGTGTTCGGACCGTTCGTCGCGTTCACGTTCGGCCGCTACACCCACGGCTCGTTCAAGTTCGGAAGCCTCTCGGACTCCGGCGACGTTTCGGATCCCGCGACTCACAATTGGTTGTTCGTGGGCCTGCGCGGCGCCGTGAAGTGAGCGCTCACCAGTTCGGGCCGAACGGATAGTACGGCAGCGCGTGCTCGAGCCCGCAGCCTTCACCCATGGGTCCCATGGCGCGCACAGCGTCGTCTCGCGTCACGCCGCTCACGGACGACAGTGCGCTCTTGCACATTTCGAGCGTGTAGCGCGCCGGGGTCCCCGCCCCCTTGCACGTTTCCAGCAAACCTTCGCACGTGGCGAGGGTGCTGGGGTCGATGGACGTACGCATCACCGCGTCGCGAATGCACTTGGCCATGGCGGGCGGACGGCAGTTCGGTGGCGAGATGTTCTGCGTCCAGCAGAGGGCGATCTCTTCGGCGACGCGTGGACGAAACCCGGGGTAGTAGCCCTCGGCGCCCGGATCCCCGGTGCCCGCCAGCGAGCGGCATTCGCCGATCATTCCCTCACAGCTCGGGCTCAAGAGCTCGCACTTGGAGAGGTCGGCCGGGCCGTCGGCGTTGGTCTCCGCCGGTGCCCGCGAGGGATCGGCCGGGCCGTTCGAACCGCCCACCTCCGGCTGGTATCCCGGCTCGGCTCCTGGAGTGGGAGCTGCCGTGTGCACGGGCACTCGCGGCGGAACCTCCGTGCACGAGAGAGTCGCGAGCGCGACTGTGAGCTCCAAGAAGGTACCGACGTCGATCTTCACGGCGCTCCCGATGGTATGTTGATCCAGCTGCCACCATGCGCGCTTTCTTCGTCGTCGGGCTGCTCGGGGTCGCACTCGGCGGTTGTTCGTCGGGGAATGACGGTGGGGCCGGCTCCGCGAGCGGCGGCACGGCCGGGAGCACGGGTGGTGCGGGCGGGACGGCCGGCACCGCGAGCGGTGGAGCTTCGGGTTCGGGCTCCGGTGGCAGCGCCGGGACCGAGTTCGATTGTGGAACGGCGCCCACGGCTCCCGATCCCCGCGCGCTGCCCAAGGAAATCGTCGATGCGGCGCCCGAGCTCACGCTGCGCGCCACCTCTCTTCGCCTCGAGGTCTGGACACCCGCCGCGTCGCCCCTCGACGCGGTCGAGGTCGTCGGCTTCGGGAAGAGCGCGTGCGACGCCTTGCTGTTCGATCTCGAATCGTTCCAGCTGCCCGAATCGAGCCCCGAGCTCGCTCGACGCGTGCGCATCGTCGTGGTGGATCCGCCGACGTTCGGCGCCGCCACGGGCGCCCCGGGAGCCTACGGCGTTTCGTTCCCGCAGATCGGCGGGCGCAGCGACGCGGTGATCCTGCCCGACGACGGCTTTTCGAATCTCTTCGAGCTCGACGACACGCTCGCCCACGAGCTCTCCCACATCGCGGCTTCGCGCCGCGCGCCCTACGACGCGTTCATCCCCTGGTGGCTCGTCGAAGGCACCGCCGTGATGCACGGCTCCTACTTCGGGGTGAAGCTCCACGGGCTCCCGACGAGCTTCGTCGGGCCTTGGATCGACGTGGCCGACGGAGCCGACGCCACGCTCACGTTCGATCGCTACGGACTCGAAGACAAGACCACGAATCTCGGCGAAACTGGCCACGATCAGGCGCTCAGCGGCTTCTTCGTCGAGTTCTTGCGTGTGCGAGTGGCCCGCCCTCAGAACGGCAGCGGCTTCCCCGACATCGAGTCGCGCCTCCTCGCCGTGATGAAGCGCGTCAGCGACGGCGACGACCTCTCGGTGGCGTTCGCCGGAGAGCTCGAAGGCGTGACGCTCGACGCAGCGCAAGCGAGCTACGTCCAATTCCTGGACGACACCGTCGGTGACCTGCCGACGCGCTACGCCGGCACCGTCTTCGAGTAGTGGTCAATCGCCGGGCGGCGTCGTGCTCGCGTCGTGTTCGCCCAATTCGCGCCAGGGATAGCGCCCGAGCAGACGCGTGGCGCGCCTCCGCAGAGGTTCGGCGAGCTCACCCCGCGCTGCATCCGCGAGGGCATGCGCCAGCTCCGGCGCCGATTGAAAGCGATCGTCCAAGTCCTTCGCCAGCGCCAGCGCCAACACCCGATCGACGTCGGGGGGCAAGGCCAGGAGCGCGCTCGGACGCAGCGGCATGCTCTGATCCACCTGATACATGATGGCGAGAGCGTCGCGCCCACTGAACGCCGGTCGCCCGACGAGCGAGCGGTAGGCAATGGCGCCCAGCGCGTACACGTCCGAGCGGTGGTCCACCTCCTGGCCGCGCACCTGCTCGGGTGACATGTAGGCTGGCGTGCCCACCGCGGCGCCGTGGGTCAGCGTGTTGGTGATGCCCACGAGCTTGGAGACCCCGAAGTCGAGCAGCTTCCACAGCGGGCGCTCCGAGCTCCCCGAGCGAAACACGTTCTGAGGCTTGATGTCGCGGTGCACGATGCCGGCCTGCTCGGCTGCGCTCAATGCGCGCGCGAGCTGCCCGACGAGCTCTTGGCACTCGGGCATCGCGAGCCGCCCGCGCTGGCGCAAGTAGCGACCGAGATCCATGCCGTCGAGGAGCTCGAGAGCGAGCCATGGAATGCCGTCATCGGTGGTGCCGCGCTCGATCAGCCTCACGATGTGGGGCGAGTCGAGGGCGCTCGAGGCCTCCGCTTCGCGAAAGAAGCGCTCGAGCGCCGTGGGGTCGCTCTGGGCGCTGCCGTGCAAGACCTTCACGGCTGCCACGCGCCCGTCGTCGCGATTCGCTCGATAGATCTCACCCATCCCGCCGCGCCCGATGACGTCCGCCATGGAGTAGGGGCCGACGTTCCGCCCGGAGTAGGGACCGAGCTTCGCACCGTCGAGCAAATCGTGGAGCGCTGCCCGCGCTTCGTCGAGGAGCGCTGCCCGTCGATTCAGTTCCTGTTGTGCGCTCGATGTTCGCTCGATGGCGCGGTCGAGTGCGCTGCGCGTGCGCTGAGCACTCCAGAAGCTGATGGCCAGCACCATCTCGACGGCGAGGGTGAGCCCGATCAGAGCGCGGGTGTTCTCCCGGGTCAGCGCCAACACGGTCTCGGTCAGCGGCAAGGCACCCGTCGCGACCAAGAGCGCCAGCAGCAAGTAGCCGATGGACGATGTGAGGTACACACCCCACGCTGCCGGCCGCGACGATCCGAGGCCCCAGCCGAACACCAGCGCGCAGATCGTCACCGCCACCGCCGAGAGCGTGCCCAGATAGGCGATGGCCGAAAGCGCGGAGAGCGAGCAGAGCGTTCCGGTGACGACGTTCTCCGCGTCCGAGAGCCCGCGGCGGTTCTTCACCTTGCGGTGGAGAGCCAGCGACGCCAGGCTGGTGCTGGTCAGCAACGCGGTCGTGAGCCAGTGCAGCGAGTTCTGGTGTACCGACAGTTGGAGCAACGCCGCGCAGGCGAACGTGGCGAACGCCAGCACACGCATGTCGAGCCGCGCGCTCGCGTCGACGTGCCGCAGCGCTTCCAGCGTCGAGCTCTGGAAACGCACTTCGCGATCGACGTCCGGCGCCGCGCGGACGGTCTCGTCGGGCTCGGTGGGAGTGTCCTCGGAGGCCGCCACGGAGCTCCATCCTAGCTTGGCCAGGCTCGAGTCTGAACCTAGACTCGCCCCGTGCTTCCGCCGCTCCTCGCCGTGGACTTCGACGGCACCGTCAGTGAGTCCGACATGCTCGTGCGCGTCGTGCGCACGTTCGGAGCCCCGCGGGTCGTGGAAGAAGCCGAAGCGCTGCTCGATGCGCGGAAGATCGGGCTGCATGAGGTCATCCGGCGCGAGATGTCGACAGTGAAAGTCCCCCTCGCCGAGCCCCTCGCGATGGTCCTCCGCGAGACCCGCATCCGGCGCGGCTTCTCCGGGCTGGTGACGCTCGCCGAGTCGCGAGGCTGGCGCTTCTTGGTGATCTCGAGCGGTTTCTCGGAGCTCATTCAGCCCGTGCTCGAGCAGGCCGGACTCGCCCACGTCGAGCTCGTGGCCAATCGCCTGTCGCCCGAGCCGTCGGGTTGGGAGGCGCACTTCGCGCCGACGCCCGTCTGTGACGTGTGCAGAGAGCCCTGCAAGCGATCGCTCCTCGAGGTCGAGCACGGTCCGCTCGCCGCTCGACCGTTCGCCTACGTCGGTGACGGCGTCTCGGATCGCTGTCCCGCCGAGCTCGCGGAGCCCGCTTTCGCGCGGACTGGCCTCGCTCGATTCCTCGATCGACGCGCCAAGGCGTACCACGCGTTCGACGACTTCGAGAGTGTCGCCGCGACACTCGCCGCACGTTGGCCCTGAACGATCAGGATGGCGCTTCGCCCGCGAGAGACCCGAGCTTGTCCGGGTTCAGCACCAGGTGGACCGAGAACACCTCGTGGCCGTCGGTCTCGATGGCGAGCACGCCGAACACTCCGCTCGAGCGTCGCAGGATCAATGCCGGCCAGCCGTTGAGCACCGAGAGCTCGGCTTCGATGCCTTCGGCCCCGCCCTTGCGCCCGAGGCCATGGAGCAGGCGGGCCACGCGGTCACGGCCGAACACCACCTTGCGCGCCGCACGTGCCTTTCCTCCGCCATCGGTGTAGGCCCGCGCGTGTTCGGCCAAGAGCGCTCGAAGCGGGCTGAGCTCACCGTTCTGGCAAGCCGCGGCAAAGCTCAACAAGATCTCCGCGTGCCGCTCCTTCGTCGGAGCAAAGCGCGGCTTTTCCAGCGCGAGGTGTTCCTTGGCGCGCTGCCGGAGCTTCCGTACGTTGGCTTCACCTAGGCCCAGCGTTTCGGCGATCTCGGCGTGGGAGTAGTCGAACACGTCGTGCAGCAGGAACACGGCCCGCTCGGCCGGGGTCAAGCGCTCGAGCACCGCGAGAAAGGCCAGCGACACGCTCTCGGCGTCGAGCTCGGGCTCGTGGGTCGCGATGGGTTCGGGGAGCCAAGGCCCCACGTAAGTCTCGCGCTCGAGTCGCGCGGACTTGAGTTGGTCGAGGCACAACCGCGTGACCGTCGTCGTGAGCCAGGCGCTCGGGCTCCGGACGTCGCTCACGCCCTGCCAGCGCAGCCAGGCGTCCTGCAGCACGTCCTCGGCTTCGGCCCGACTGCCGAGCATGCGATAGGCGAGCGCGAAGAGCCGCCGCCGGTCGGGCAAGTCGCTCATCCCTCGACCATCTCCAATGCCGAGCGTTCGGGCAACAGGCAAACCGCGCCTTCGGAGAAACCCTCTTCCTCCGCTCCCACCGCGTGGTTGAAGCGAGCCCGGAAGTTCTCCCAGGCAATGGCAGCCGTGAGCTCGATGAGAGCCGTTTCGCCCAGCGCCGTGCGCAGGGACTCGAACAGGGAATCGCTGATCTCGACCGGTGTGCGCGTCATCTCGACCGCGTAGTCGAGCACGTCGCGCTCGAGGACACCGAACGCGTCCGAGCTCCCATGGAACGGCAAGGCCGTGAGCTCGGCCTCGCTCACTCCCGAACGTGCCGCGATGGCGGAGCCGATGTCGATGCAGAACCGGCAGCCGACCTCGAGCGCCACCTTGACGCTGGCGAGCTCCCTCAGGCGCGGGTCGAGCGTTCGGGCGTGCTCGAACGCGAGCTCGAAGCCGCCCACGCTGGCCAGGACCCACGGGCTCTTGGCCATGATGGCAAACGGCGCCGGAACCCGGCCGAGCCGTTTGCGAGCGAGGTGGAAGGCCCAGCGCGGAAACAGGCCCGCCGCGTTGGGCGCCAAGGGAACGATGCGTGTCATGCCGGCCCTGACGAGCCAGGCAGCGGGAACGTGACAGTGGAGCTCAGCCCTCGGGCGGCCAGCGGAGCCTGAGCCACGACGCAGCCATCCGCGGTCGCGCGCTGGCCCAAAGCGCCGCTGCCATGCTCGACTCGATGGGTCAGCGCGCCTCAGCGACCGCTTTCGACCTGCCGTGGGGCGAGCTCGACCGGCTGCCCGACGGGGTCATCGGTGAAATCGTCGCCGGCCTCAGCCTTCCTTTTCCAGCGAATCCGCCAGGGCGCAACGCGTGACTCCTTCGGCCCGCGCGCGCTCGCGGAGCGCCTTGGCTTGCTCGGCCGGAGAACGCACGAAGAGCAGCGTGCGAAACTCGATGGCGTCTGGGTTCTTCACGTGGTCCGACAGGTAGTCGTTGCGCTGCCCCGCGCGTTCCACCGGGTCGGCGTCTTCGGCGACCTTCGCCCGTTCGTCGACTTCACACATGGTGCGAAGGGCTTCCGAGAACGCCTGCTCCGGTGGCGACTCCGGCTGCGGCGTCGAGCTCGCCAGCCTCGGTCCACACGCTCCGAGCGCCAGACAGATCCATCCCGCGCACCTCGACCAGCCGTCCATGGCGGCTTCGACGCGGAGCCGGTGGCGATCCTTGGCTCAGTCAGACTTTCTTCTTCGAGCGCTTCGCCTTGTCGCCCTTGGCCTTCTTGGCTCGGCCCTTCTTCCCCGCGGCTGCCCGCGCGGGCTCGACCGGTTTCGACTCGCTCGAGTGCTTCGCGAGCTTCTTCTTGGGCTTCGCCTTGGCACGCGACTCGCCCTTCTTCTTGCCGCGCGTGGCCGGCGCGTCGGGGAGCGGCTCGGCAACGGATTCTTCCTCCGGCGCGCCGATGGGCATGGGCAGCGTGGGCTCGCGCCGTGGTTCGTCCGTCGAGAGCCAGGCGACCACGTCGCTCGGCTCCGCGCTTGCGCCCCTCACGGCGTGGGAGCTCCCCGCGAGCCACTCGCGCACCATGGACGGATCACGTTGGCTCTTGCCGACGGCCAACACGGGCGCCACCGCGACAGAGCTCGGGGGCTGGCTCGCAGGTGGAGGTGCGGGCGCACTCGGTGGAGGGAGCGGAGCGGGCACGTCGGGCACGTCGGGCACCACCCGTTCCGTCGCGGGTACGACCCAAGGTTCGCGGCGCGTCGTGCTCGTCACCACGTCGGTCACCCGCGCGACCACGCCCGCGGCGCGCTTCAGCACGGCCTTCAACGCCGGCAGGGCACCGCTCATGGGGATCTCGATGCTGCCCGAGTCGTATCGTTCGCGCGGCGCAGCCACCGGCTCGGCAGCGCGTGGGGGTTCCGGGTCGGGCGCGCGCGCGTCGCTCACCCCGCCGAGCGGAGCCGGGACGAGCGAAGCGCTCTGGAGATCTTCGGCGGTGACGAGGGCCGTCGCGATGGTGGGAGTGCCGAGCGCGGCCAGCAGTGCGTTGAAGGTACCTCTCAGCGTGCGAAAGCGGAGGTCAGGGTCGATGGCCAAGACCTGCGCGACCCACTCGTCGACTTCGTGCGAAACGTCGGGCCTCAGCGCGTGGAGACTCGGGCGCGGCGCGCCAGTGGCGGCCTTGAACTTCTCCTGAAGCGTGGTGCCAGGGAAGGGCAGGCACCCGGCGAGCGCGCGGAACACCAAGACGCCGAAGGCATATACGTCGACCCGCTGATCGAGCCCCTCGGAGCGCCCTTTCCACGCTTCGGGCGCGATGTAGCTCGGGGAGCCCACGACCGTGCCCGCCGCCGTCAACGGCATTTCGGCCCGCAAGCGCGCGAGCCCGAAGTCGAGCACTCGCACTCCGCCGCCGGCGCGTTCGGACAGCAAGAAGACGTTGGCGGGCTTGAGATCACGGTGGATGATGCCCTGCTCGTGGGCTCGTTCGAGCGTGGTCACCACCGGCTCGAGCACCGACAAGAGCGTGGGCAGTGCGATGCGCCCGCCGCGTTGCTCCACGCTCTCCAGGTGCGCCTCGAGGTCCACCCCGTCGAGGAGCTCCATCACGAGGCAAAGCTTTCCGCTCTCCGAAGTGCAGAGATCGAAGAGCTCCACCGCGGAGGTGCCGGCGAGCTTGCTCAAAGCCAGCTGCTCGCGCCGCAGGCGCTCGACTTGATGCGGGTCCCGAGACGCGACGTCGGTGAGCATCTTCACGGCCACGTCACGGCCCGTGATGCGGTCCCGCGCCTTCCACACGAGCCCATGCCCTCCCCGCCCGATGACGGCGTCGAGGTCGTAGCGTCGTGCGAGCACGTGACCGGAAGAGGGAGGCGCTCCGGCCGGGCCGCTCATCGGGCCAGTATAGCTGCGATCGCGAACGCTCACTCGGGAAGTTCTGCTTCGAGACACGCTCGCGGGTCCCCGCCGGCCTACCCGCCCGCATCGGACAGCGTCGCGCACTTGGCGATGGACCCACAGAACTCGATCAGCTTCCACCCGTCCGGCACGCACTGATCGACGAAGAACCAACAGGACCCGTCGGGAGCGATTCCGCAGGTCGGCGACGCGGAGCCGACGCACCAGTGAGCACATCCGGCGAACCCATGCTTCCCGGTGGAGTCCTCGCCCTTCCGCGAGACACAGCCCGGCGTGTCGTCGCAGCTGGTCTCGTCGAGTCCCTCGCAGAGGGGGTCAGGTTCACCCGCATCGACGTCCGCGCTCGCGTCGCTCGCATCTCCTGACGAGCCGGCGCTGCCTCCGCTCGCGTCGTCTCCCGAATCAGAACCGTCGGCGCTGGAGCTGTCGGCCGTGGCGTCGTTCGGAGAAGTCTCGCGTAGGGTCGCGGCGTCGTCCGACGACGAGCACGCGCTGAGCACGCCGAGCACACCTACGCAGATGGAGAGCCGCACGTCGACATCTCACTTGAAAAGCAGAGCGTTCGGCGTCGAGGCGACGCGCACGTCGTCGAAATACACGTCGGCGGTGCCCGCGACAGCCCAAGTCGCGACGGTGGGTGGCGGACAGTCGAGTGTCGCATCGGGGGCGCCCCGCGGTGGGACGGAGGATAGCGGGCGCTGCCACATCGAACCCTTCCCGTTTTGATCGATGCTCATCGTGAGCACGTACGGGATGCTGGGGGCCGAGGACACCGCGGGGCTCTTTGGAACCCCGTTCATGCACTCGAGCCACACCGAGTTCCCCTGGGAGCCGATGGCCGCGACCAGCCCACTTTCACCCGACGCCATGTCGCCGCCGAGCTCGAACCAGACGGTGCCGGCGGTGTTCCTGCGGAACACGACCTCGAGCCAGAGCGTGGGGGGTGCGTCGCCGCAACTGGCGCTCGACACGCTGCCGCCTGGTTTGGTCAGCGCCGCGCCTTGCTTCCCTCCCAAAGCGGGCTCGGTGCCGCAATACGCGCTGCCGTCCACCGCGAGTAGAGACGCTCCGAAGCAGTCGGCAGCCTCGAAGTTCACCGAGCACAAGATGTCGGGCGGCGGGTCCGTGTCTTCGGGCACGTCGGCCGTCGCGTCGAACGACGTGCCTCCGCTGCCCGAGCTCGCACCGCTCCCGCTCGTGCCGCCCAGCTCCGTACCGCCCGCGCCACCGATGGGCGTGGGGTCGGTCGAGCGCAGCTCGGCCAGGTCGACGGAGCAGGCGACGACCGCGACGAGCACGGGCCAGAGTGTGGAGATCGCGCGTGAACGCAACTCGTCGCAGCTTACCACGCCGCCATCGGACTTCAGAACAAGCCGATGCTGAAGTGGAACGCGCCGATGCTCTCCCAGAAGCGCTGTTCGGTCCGGCTCGGGTCGATCTGGTCGAGGATCCGCTCCACGTTGAAGCCGTAGTCGAAGACCAGCGGCCCGATGGGGGTGCCGATGCGGAGACCGCTCCCCACGGCGTAGCGCAGGCGCAGCGGGTTCACCTTCTGCGGATCGCGCCACAGGTTCCCCGAGTCGAGGAAGAGGCCCGTCTGCACGTTGCCCGAGAGCGGGATCCGGAGCTCG
>JAXLYN010000049.1:0-65382 GCA_046351435.1 Polyangiaceae bacterium | reverse complement strand
CGGCAGGTCTCGAGCCCCGACGCTGCCCGAGCGCTCCTTCGCCCGGCGCGACGACACAGCTCCGGACCGACCTTCTGCTTCTCGTTCGACGCGGAAGAGACGGCTCAGGCCGCGCCGTGTTGCTTCACGACGCTCATCACTTCTTCTTCGGTCAGGATGTGGTCGCTCTCTTTGGCCTTGGCCAAGATGGCCTTCACCAGCGCGTCGCTCGGCTCGATGTTGCGCGTTCGGAGCCAGTAGGTGACGTTGCTCGCGCCCGACATGTAGCCGATGACGATCTCTTGCTTGCGGCCGAACATGCCCGCCGGCACGCCGCTGTAGATGCGATCGGCGAGCCATGCATCGCCCTTGGCCTGCGCCTTGATGATGGCGGCGGCGTGCACGCCGGTCGCGGTGCGGAACGCATCCTGCCCGACCAGCGGGTAGTTGATGGGGATCTGCCAGCCCACGGCCTTGGCTGCCGTCTCGCAGTACTGCACGAGGTGGGTGAGATCCTGATCTTCGAGCAGACCGAGCAGCTTCAGGTTGAGCAAGATGAGCTCCATCTGCGCGTTGCCCACCCGCTCGCCGATGCCGAGGGCGCAGGCATGAACGCGCCCGGCACCCCACTCGAGTGCGTAGATGGCGTTCACGAGCCCGAGCCCGCGATCGTTGTGCCCGTGCCAGTCGATGCCGACGCTGGCTCCCATGCCCGCGATCAGGCTCTGCGTGAACTGGATGAGGTTGCGTACGCCGTCGGGCGTCGAGTGGCCCACGGTGTCGCACAGGCACAAGCGCGAGGCCCCGTGATCCACCGCCAGCTTGAAGAGCTCGGCGAGCACCTCGGGCCGGCTCCGCGTCGTGTCCTCGGTGACGTAGCAGACCTGAAGTCCACCCTTCACGCCCACGTCGATGGCTTCGGCGCTGCGCTTCTTGATGAGCTCGAGGTCCCACTCTTCGGCGAGCGCGCGGATGGGGCTCGAGCCGACGAAAGCGTACACCTCGACCGGGATGCCGGCGCGTTGCGACAGCTCGACCATCGGCGTGATGTCGCTCGGCACGGTTCGGCCGGCGCAGGCCACGCGGATGTTCAACTTCGCGCTCACGATCTCCTGGCACATGCGCAGGCAATCGTCGAACGCGCGTTTGCTCGAGCCCGGCAAGCCGATGTCGGCCTGGTGGATGCCGATCTTGTCCATCAAGTGCAAGAGCTCGAGCTTGTGCTCGATGTTCGGGTCTTTGACGCTCGGGTTCTGGAGCCCGTCCCGCAGCGTCTCGTCGAAGAACTCGACGCCGCGCGGGATGACACGACCTTTGCGCGCGATCTCGTTCCAGTCGTAGACGAGGTCGTCGCTGCGGGGCGGTTGGGTCGGCATGCCGGGAATATGGCTCAGCGCTCCCCGAGGTCGCAACCGACATCCCCAGCGCCTCGGCGGCGCCTTTCCCCGCAAGCATGGCGCGGCGCGCTATGGCGCTATAGTGGTCGGACCGATGCCTTCCGATGCGCTGCGCCGCCTGATTCGCCAGCGCATGGCGGACGAAGTCGGTCGCATCGACAAGCAAGCCGCCTCGCGCGTGGCGCTCGTCTATCCGTCGCCCTACGCCGTGGGGATGAGCTCCCTCGGCTTCCAGCGCATCTATCGGGCGATCCAGGCGCTCGACGGCATCGCTTGCGAGCGTGTCTTCTTGGACGACGGTGGAGAGGGGGCGGCGGCGCAAGTGGAGCGTCCGGTGAGCTACGAGTCCTTGCGTGAGCTCGGTGACTTCCCGCTCCTCGCCGTCAGCGTCGCCTACGAGCTCCAGCTGCCGGGGCTGATTCGGATGTTGGACGCGGCGGGCATCCCGGCCGAGCGCGAACGGCGCGACGCCCACGCGCCGCTGGTTCTGTGTGGGGGCCCGCTGACGTTCAGCAACCCGTCGACGCTGGCGCCCTTCGCCGACGCCATCGTGATGGGGGAGGCCGAGGGTTTGGTCGAAGAGGTCTTGCGCACGCTGCTCGGGGCCGCGTCGAAGTCCGAAGCCTTGTCGGCGCTGGCTCGTGTCCCCCACGTGTACGTGCCCGCCTTCCATCTCGGCGAGTTGCCGAGCATCGCCGCCGCGCATGACTCGCTCTTGCCGGCGGTCAGCGTGATCCGCACGCCCCACACCGAGCTCTCGAACATGCTCCTGCTCGAGACCGAGCGCGGCTGTTCGCGCGGCTGCACGTATTGCGTGATGCGTCGCACGACCAACGGTGGAATGCGCCTGGTCCCCGAAGACGTCGTGCTTGGGAGCGTGCCCGAAGACGTGCGGCGCGTGGGTTTGGTCGGCGCTGCCGTGAGCGATCACCCGCGGATCACCTCCATTCTGAGAGGGTTCGCGGCGCGCGGCGCCGAGGTCGGCCTCTCGAGCCTGCGCCCCGATCGCCTGAAGCCCGAGTTCGTGTCGGTGCTCCGCGCGGTCGGCTATCGCACGCTGACCACGGCGCTCGACGGTGCGAGCCAACGCCTGCGCGACTCCATCGAGCGGCGCGGTCAGGAGCAACACTACCTCGAGGCCGTCCGGAACGCGCGCGCGGCCGGGATGGATCGACTCAAGCTCTATCTGATGCTGGGGCTGCCGAGCGAGACCGACGCCGACATCGACGAGTGCGCGGCGTTCGTGAGCGAGCTGTCGAAGGTGCTGCCGGTGGCCCTGGGCATCGCGCCGTTCTGCAGCAAGAAGAACACGCCGCTCGACGGCATGCCGTACGCCGGCGTCGACACGGTGCAGAGGCGCATCGAGCGGCTCAAGCGCGGTCTCCGCGGGCGTGCCGACGTGCGCTCGGTCAGCGCCAAGTGGGCATGGGTCGAACACGTCCTGTCGCAGGGAGGCCCTGCCGAGGGACGCGCCGTGGCCGAGGCGGTTCGGGCCGGCGGCAGCTTCGCGAACTACAAGCGCGTGTTCGGCGCGCTCGGACATCGCCCCGACGGAGCGGGCTACGCCGAAGCACGGCCTCCGCTCCGACCCGACCGCGAGCGCAAACGCCGGCTCGCGCTGGCAGAGTGACAGCTCAAGTGCTTCGGCCGACGAGGCGGAGGAGCTCCGCGCGACGCGCCGGCGAGGGCCCGAGGAGCTTGTAGCTGGCCAGCGCTCCCAGCCAGCCGAAGACCGCGAGGCCGAAAGAGAGCGGCGCACCGAAGGCCTCGAGGCGGGGGCCGCCATCCTCGTAACGAGCGACTCGCACCCCATTCGAGTTGTACGAGGCGCCGACCTCTCGCCGTGTGAACACTCCCTTGTCGAACACTTCGAACGCGCAGTAGCCGGCGAGGATCATCAGCGCGATGCCTCCCATGAGCGCCCAGCCACGGAAGTAGCCCGCGAGCACGCTCTTCCACGCGAGGGGAATCTGCACGCCGCGAACGCCTTGCGAGCTCTCACCCACCACGAACAGGCTGCGCACCGGGACGAGGGGAAAGAACCACACGTGGAAAAACGTGGTGGCGACGTGGCCCACGCCCGAGATCTCGTCGACTTTGCCCATGGTGCGTGTGCCGGCGATGATCATGTGCGTGGTCCCAGTCCGAGCGCGACCACGGGTGCGAGCTCGCTCTCCGTCGCGGTCTCGTCCGCTTCGAGCGCCTCGTCCACTCCGAAGCGCCGCCGCACTTCCAGATCGAAAATGTGGCTCGGTCGCAGGTTGGAGAGCGCGGTGAACACGTTGGCGCGGACCTTCGGGTTCTCCGTGTCGAGGCGCGTGAGGAGCTCTTTGACGCGTTTGCGCTGGAGGTTTTCCTGCGAACCGCACAGGTCGCAAGGGATGATGGGAAACGCACGCTCTTCGGCGAAGCTGACGAGGTCCTGCTCGCTGCAATAGACCAGGGGCCGAATCACCACGTTCAGGCCATCATCGGCGCGAAGCCGCGGCGGCATGGCCTTGAGCTGTCCAGAGTAGAACAGGTTCAAAACCAAGGTTTCGATCACGTCGTCGCGATGGTGCCCCAGCGCGATCTTGGTGGCGCCCATCTCCTTCGCGAGCGTGTAGAGGATGCCGCGCCGAAGCCGCGAGCAGAGCGAGCAGTAGGTCTTGCCTTCCGGCACCTTCTCTTTGACCACCGAGTAGGTGTCTTCGTCGACGATCCGGTAGTCGTAACCTTCGCGCTGGAAATATTCCGGGAGCACGTGCTTCGGGAAGCCGGGTTGCCCCTGATCCAAGTTCACCGCGACGAGCGAGAACGGAAATGGCGCGCGTCGCGAGAGCTCGCGCAACAAGTAGAGCAGCGAGTGCGAATCCTTGCCGCCGCTCACCGCCACCAGCACGCGATCGCCCGGCTCGAGCAGCCGGAAATCGGAGCTGGCCTTCGCCACCAGCGACAAGAGGCGCTTCTCGAGTCGGGACATGGGAGTCGCACGGTGACTCATGAGCGCGCCTTCACTCCCAACCTTCGTCGCCGGGGTCGCTGTTCCGCTGCGAATAGCTGCCGGGCGTGACCCGCGGGACCTTGGCGGTGGGGATGCGCGCCGCTTCTTCCGGACGGAGCGCCTCGCTCGGGATCCGCACCGCGCTCACCGCCGTCGTCTCGCGCCGGTGGACGCTCGGCGGCGGGGGTGACGTCGCCGCACCGAGCGCGTCGGCCACGAGCTGGATCCCCTGGCCGGGCTCGTGGAACACCAGCCTCAGCGGCGCGAGCTCTTCGACCTTGGGCACGATGGACGCCACCCAGACGTCGAGCGTGACGCGCACCGGCATGGGCCGAACCATTCGCTCGTAGCTCAGGCCGTCGTACACCAGAAGGTCGAGCTCGCTGCCTTCGGCGTGTGCGTCCACTGCGACCGCGAGTTGCCCGTCGAGCCAAGAAGAGCGGGCCATGCGCGCCAGTACGCCGAGCAGCGTTTCCACGTCCCGATTCGACTCCGCGAGCTCCGTCATGCGCCCGACCAGCGCGAGCACGCGTTCGCGGACTGGTGCCTCCGAGGCGTAGCGAGGCGGAGCGAAGACCCTTTCGAGGAGGCTCCGGTCGACTTCGTGACAGCTCGAGATCGGCGGGATCATCAGTTCTTCGTGAAGCGGAGCACGCGGCTCTCGACCAGCGTGGAAGGATCCGGTGCGGTCTTGGTCTTGGGTTCCAGATAGGTGCGGAAGGTGATGGTACCGGCCTTCCCGGTCTCGAGACCAGTGGGGCAGCCGGCGTCGGGGACCGCCAGGCAGTGCGGATCTCCGGTGCAATCGCGGGCCACCTTCCAGGCGAAGAGCTTGCCGGCATCCGGGTTCGACGGCAGGTGGCCCGTGGCACTGCCCGCGTAGGCGGTGTCGGCCACGGAGACGACGCCCACCAGGTGCTCCACGGCGTACACGCTGAAATTCGCGTAGCTGGTCTTGCCGAGTTGCGTGTGGTCGACGCCGATGACCACGAAGAAGTCGTCGGCCGACGCGAACAGCACCTGCGGCAGCGTGCTCGGATAGTTCGTGTCGCGATTGTCTCCGGCGCAGAAGGCCGTGCCTTGGATGCAAGCGACGGGGTCCGGCGTGCCCTTGGTGACGATCATGCTCTTCGACGTGTACCCCGGGTACTGAGCGATCACTGCGGCTTCGAGCGCGTCCAGCGCCGTGCCGAGTTGTGTCTCGGCGTCGCCGGTGTTCTTCGGGCGACTCGCCGGCGCGGGCGCCGGGTTCGGTGTCTTCGGGTTCTTCGGAGTGGCGCGCAGAAGCACGCCTGGCAGTGCATCGAGGTACGCCTTGCCCTGTGCCGGGTCGTCGAAGAGCGCGACTCGGAACAGAACGCCGAAGGTGTCCGCCGCCTCGTCGAGGCCGAAGGTCGAGAGCGTTGGGTCGAACACCAGCTCGTTGACGCGCGCCTGCTCGATGCCGGCGTCCACCAACGCCGCCTTCGCGTCCGCCAGCGTGGTCTGGTCGGCTGCCGCGACCAGCGCGAACTTCGCTTCGAACGGATCCGGGTCGCCTCCGACGGCGAGCACCAGGTGGTTCAGGGTTTCGGAGAGGCTCGCGAACACCGGCTTGCGTGCTCCGCCCGAGCCCTGTCGATCGAACAGGTAGGGAGTGAAGCCGAAGTACTTGGCTGCGGGGGGCGACGTTCCGACGTAGATGACGGCTTCGTCCGCTCGCAGCCGGAACGCGGACGCGAGACCGTCGGGGCCTTCACTCGTGTTCGCCACCGTCTGTCCGGGTGCTCGCGGCAGCGCGAACGAGCCGTACGGGCTCGAAGGGTTGTTGCCGGAGCAGCTCTTCCCGGCGGCGCAGCAGTCCGACAGGTCGAGCAGCCGGAACGCTCCCGTGGCGGTTTCGAAGCCGTGGTCGGCCAGCGACTGCTCGAGGCCGGAGACGGCCGCGTCACCGGCGTTTCCCCCCATGCCCCCCCGTGGCGCCGCCGCCGGCGCCCGACGCGCCACCCGAGCCGCCCGTGTTCGAGCCCCCGCCGCCCGCGCCGCCTTCGTCGCCGCCGCAAGCCAGCGTTGCCGTCCACGCGACCGAAAGAGCGGTCAGCATTCCTTTCCAGGGTGCGGGCATCGTGACCATCGTAGCCCGGCCCCTTCGGTTTTCGAAGAACGTCCGGTAGGAGCCGTGGTTTGCTTCGGTTCCGGTGGTCGTCCGCGCATGATTCGCTCCGAGCCATTTCGGCGCTTGCCGTTCGAAGAGATCCCGGACGTTCCCCGTCGCGAGCACGCGCTCGCGCGCGCCGAGACCCGTCACGTCGTCGTCCGTTCGGCGCACTTCGGCGAGCACCGCGTCTTCTTGCGCGAAGCGGGCGAAGGTCCGCCGCTGCTCTTGATCCACGGTCTCATGACGTCGAGCTACTCGTTCCGCTACGTGATCGAGCCGCTGTCCCGTCACTACCGCGTGCTGGTCCCCGACTTGCCAGGCGCCGGCCGTAGCGACAAGCCCGACGTCGCCTACTCCGCGCCCGCTCTCGCCGAGTGGATCCTCGAGCTCGTGACGGCCCTCGACGTGCGCGGGACGCGCTGCATCGGCAACTCCCTTGGCGGCTACCTGTGCATGCGGGCGGCGCTGCGTGACGGCGCGGTCTTCAGCCGACTCGTCAACATCCATTCGCCCGGCGTCGCCGATGCACGGCTACGCGCGCTGCACCTCGCGCTTGCGCTTCCTGGCCCCGGTCGCGCCCTCGCCTGGTACGTGCGAAGCCGCCCCGAACGTTTCGCCCACGCCAACGTCCACTACTTCGACGAGAGCTTGAAGTCGCGGGAAGAGGCGCGCGAATACGGGCGGCCGCTCGAGACCGAGGCAGGCGCGCGCGCGTTCGTGCGCTACCTCTCCGAGTGCCTCGACCCGAGCGAGCTCTCGAGCTTCGGCCGTGACCTCGAGAGAAGGCGGGCCGTCGGCGAGAGGTTCCCGGTGCCGCTCCAGCTGATCTACGCGAGGCGCGATCCCATGGTGCCGCCGCGCGTGGGTCGAGCTCTCTCCGCGCTCGTCCCGAGTGCCGAGCTCGTGTGGCTCGAGGACACGTCCCACTTCGCTCACGTCGACAGCCCCGAGCGTCTGCTCGACGTGGTGTTGCCGTTCCTGGCGGGCTGAGTCAGTTCGCCGCGAACGTGACGTCGAACGCGGGCACGAGTGCGCTGCTGGCGCCGACCTGACGCTGGCGCCGCCCCGCGTGGAGCGCGTCCAGCACGGCCACGAGCTCCCCGAACTCGGTGTCGTTCCGGGTGTGGAGTACGGCTTGATCGCTCTTGGGATCGGTCGCTGCCTGGTGCACGCCCTGGTTCTTCCACTCTTCGAGGAGCCGCGCTTCGAGGTCTGGGTAGCGCACGTCGCCAGACGCGGTGCGAACGGCCTTGCGTTCCACCTCCGATGTCGCGACGACGGTCTCACCCTGTTTCCAGGTGAGGAGGAACTTCTTGTCCCGCATGTCCACGTGGAGGCGCTTGGGTTGATCGTTCTTGCACTCGTCGCCCTCGCAGGGTTTCCCTGGCACGTTGGCCGACGCTTCGACTCGCGCCATCTGGCTCCAAACCGCCGTGATCAGCAGGAACGAAACCAGGCACAAGAGGAAGTCGATGAAAGGAACGAGTGGAAGCTCGCGATTCGTCTCGCGGCGGCTCGAGGCGTGCGAACCGGTGTCGATCTGGGCCATGTACTCCTCCGACCCGGATGGACCCGTGCGCGGAGGAATCCTTGGGTCGGCGGTGCCGGCTCGCGAGGGCCCTAGCCGGGGCCGCGCTTGGCCAGCTGCCGGGCGACGATGGCTTCGAGGCGGCTCACGTCGAACGGCTTCTCCAGCGTCGGGTTTTGGACCCGAGCCAGGAACTCGCTGGCGCGGCGCGTGAAAGCTCCGCCCGTCATGAACACCAAGCGCGATTCGAGTCCGGGCTGGCGCTCGGCCAGCGCCGCGTAGAGGTCCATGCCCGTGGTGTCCGGCATCAAGAGGTCGCACAGGACCACGTCGAAGCCCGAATCCTCCGACAGGCGCTCCAGCGCTTCGCGTCCGCTCATGCACACGCTGACCTCGTGGGTCTCTTCCAGCGCGCGACTCAGGGTCTGCGCCACCAGCTCTTCGTCGTCCACGATCAGGATGCGAGCGCGCGCCGAGCCGATCACCGCTGCCCTGAGCTCGGTGTCGGTGTCCGACCGCGGTGCGGTGCCCTTGGGCAACACGACCCGGAACGCGGAGCCCCGACCGAGCTCGCTCTCGGCGGTGATCTGACCGCCCGCCGTGCGCACGATGGCGTGAGAGATCGGGAGGCCCAACCCGGTGCCGGTGGGCTTCGTCGTGAAGAACGGATCGAAGATCCGGTGCATGTGCTCGGGCGCGATCCCGGCGCCGCTGTCGGAGATCTCGACGACCGCACTGGCGTCGTCGGTGGCGCCGAGCTGGACGCGGATAGTTCGCTCGCCCTCGCCTTCGGCGGGGAGAGACTGGGCCGCGTTGATCAGGAGGTTGACGAAGACCTGCTCGAGCCCGTGGGCGTCGGCGTCCACTCGCGGGGATGCGCCGAGGGCGACCTCGACGCGCACGTCGGCGAGCTCTCGCTCGGTCGAGCGCAGACAGCGGCGCAGAACGTCGGCGAGGTCCACACCTCGGATGCGGCCGCGGCGCCGCCCGGCCAGCGTCGTGAGCTCTTGTAGAATGAAGCCGACTCGCTCCGCGCCGTGACGAGCCTCGGCCAAGCGCTCCTTGGCGTGAGCGAGGTTCGCGGGCTCCGGCGTCATGCGCGGGAGCTCGCGGATCAAGTATTCGAGGTTCAGGAGCACGTACGCCAAAGGGTTGTTGATCTCGTGGGCGACGCCAGCGGACAACGTCCCGAGGGATGCGCTGCGATCGGCGGCGATGGCGCGCGACTGGGACAAGCGCCGCTGGGACACGTCACGGGCCACCACCAGGACCGCCTCCATGCCCTCCCACTCCGACGCGAGCCCCAACGCTTCTACGTCCACCAACGCGCCACTGGCGGGACGAGTCCGGAAGCGCACCACCGCACGCGTACCGGGCTTGCCCAGCAGCGCGCGTACGGCTTCGACCACTCGCGGTGCGTCGTCGGTGTGCACGAGCTCCGGGACTCGGGCCAGAGAAAGGCGCTCGATGTTGGGAAATCCGAGCCAGCGGAGCAGCGCCGGATTCGCGTAGAGGAGTCCCGAGTGGCCGAACACGGCCACCGCGTCCGGCGCCGTGTCGAGTAGGCGTTGGAATTGGGTGTGGGCCCGGGAGCGCTCGGTGCGTGCGCTCGCGTCGTCGTCTGGCCTCAGGACCCAGAGCTCGAGATCTCGGTCCGCCACGCTTTCGCGTGCCACGGCCAAAGGGGTTCGAGCGCCGTCGCTGCGTGCGATCTCGATCTGGAACTTCGTGGGATGGCCGTTCGGCTGAGCGGAGCGCAGCGAAGCCACCACGCTGCGGACCAGGGCGGGCTCGTTCGCCCCTGCACCGAGCAGCGCCTGAGCCGCCGGGCTGACGAGCAGCGCGTCGGCTTCGCCGCGCCGCGCCACCAGGACTCCCACGCCCGCCCGATCCGCGGCCGCCAAGAGGGCGCGAGCCGCGCTATCGGATTCCCAGCCACCCACGGCCGCTAATCTAGTTCACACCGCATGATTCGACCACGAATCCTGCTCGTTCGGCTGCCGGTCACCCACGGGCGTTCGGTCGCGCGACCGGGGATGGCCCTTTCTCGTCCGATGATCTAAGAAGCGGACGTGAAACCCGCCCAGCTCGCCCAGCTCGTCGTGGTCGCGGTGGCTGCCTTCGGCGTCTACTCCTTCGCGCGCACCGCGCGCGATGGCGAGGCACGCAGGGTCTGCACTTCGCTCTGCGCGCTGTCGCCGAACTACGCGGGCAGAAATCGCACGGTGCCCGATTTCGAGCTGCCCTCGGTCCAGGGAGACAAGGTCCGGTTCTCGAGTTTCCGCGGCAAAGTCGTGATCCTGAATTTCTGGACCAAGACCTGCCGGCCGTGCCTCGAAGAGATGCCGTCGCTGGCCGAGCTCGGTCAGATTGTACGTACTCATGACAACATCGCCCTCGTCACCATCTCGACCGACGATGGCGTCGAAGACGTTCGCGGCACGTTGAAGAGCGTGCTCGGGAACGACAACCCGCCCTTCATGGTCCTGATCGACGAAGACTCCAAGGTGGTAGGGGATCTGTTCGGCACCAAGCTCTACCCGGAGACTTGGTTCGTGGATCCAAAAGGGGTGATCCGCGCTCGCGTCGATGGCGCGCGGAGCTGGGACGGATCCATTCCGGTGGGTTTCGCCGAGAGCCTGAAGGATCCGTACGCCTGCGAGATCACATTCCAGGCAGGTCGGCCCGCCGGCGAGTACGCGGCGTTTTGCGCCGAAACTGCCCAGATGGACTGAGCTCCGCTCAGCCGCAGACTTTGTACGGCGGCAGCACGCTGCTCGTCTTGCAGCTCGTTCCAGTCGGACAAGCGGAGGCAGTGCCACCGCACACGATCCGCGCGCCGCCTCCCTGGCACTGGTACGAGAACTTGCAGGTGAAGTCCGAGTAGTACGTGGCGTACTGGGTTTGGATCAAGTTGCCGCAACAAACGCGACCGCCCGAGCAATCCTCGGGCCCGTCGCAGTTGACGTTGGTGCCGATGCAGGCCTGACCGTCCGGGTAGCAAGCCGGAACGTATTGCGAGCCGTTCCAAACCTGACAGCAGTAGCTCGTGGCGTCTTTGCAGGAGGAGCTTCCGCACTCGATGGTGCCGCCGAGCGTGCCACCCGATCCTCCGCTGCCGCCCGTGCCTCCGCCACCACTCACCGCGCCCGTGCCGCCCATGCCGCCCACATTGCCGGTGCCGCCCGTGTTTCCGCCGCTGCCTCCGACTGCAGTTCCGCCGCTGCCTCCGGCTGCGGTTCCGCCGCTGCCTCCGCCGCTCACGTTGCCGGTGCCACCGGTCGCGCCGACGTTGCCAGTGCCGCCCGAGCCGCCCGCCGCGGTGCCTCCCGCGCCACCCGCGGCGCTGCCGCCTGCACCGCCCGCGGCGCTGCCACCCGCACCGCCCGCGGCGCTGCCACCCGCACCGCCCGCGGCGCTGCCGCCTGCACCGCCCGCGGCGCTGCCGCCTGCACCGCCCGCGGCGCTGCCGCCTGCACCCCCTGCTGCGCTGCCGCCTGCACCCCCACCTGAAGTACCCGCGTCGTTGCCGCTGCCACCGGCGCTCGCCCCCGCTTGCCCGCCCGTGTCGCCGCTGCCTCCGCCGTTGCCGACTGCACCTGCTCCGTAGAGACCGCTGTCGTCACTACCGCCGCCACAGGCGAACGCGAGCAAGCTGGCAACGAGCGCGCACGAAACCGTCGATGGGGAGCGCATGCAACGTTCTCCTTCCGAGAATTGCGGCCGCCGGGGGGAACAGGGCCGCGTCTCGAAAGAATAGCGGGACTCGAAGCGTCCGGCTAGCCTGCTCGCGTGAAGACCTTGGTGTGTAGATGTGAGGACGTCACCCTCCACGAGCTCGAGCACGCGATGTCGCTCGGTCACACCGACATCGAGTCCGTCAAGCGCTACACCGGCTTTGGCACGGGCTGGTGCCAGGGGAAGTGGTGCATGGCTCTCACCGGCAAGCTGATTGCCGAGCGTGGCGGCGACCCGGGTAAGGGCTTCACGCCGCGCCCTCCGTATCATCCCCCAAGCTTCGCGGACCTCGCCGGCGTCGATCCCGAGTGGGGCTACGAGGAAACCGAGGAAGGCTGAGGGTCAGTCGCCTTCGTATTCGCAGCGGGCGTCGCAGGTCTCGTACACGGTGACACGGACGAGCTCCGGCAGCGCTGGTGCCATGCGCTGCCACAACCAGCGCGCCAGGTTCTCGCTGGTGGGGTTCTCGAGCCCCGGCACCTCGTTCAGGTAGTGGTGGTCGAGCGTGTCGTAGATGGGTGCCCAGATGGCGTCGAGCGCGCCGAAGTCGATGAACCAGCCGGTCTTCTCGTCCACGGGCCCCCGGATCGCGACTTCGACCTTGAAGCTGTGTCCATGCAGCCTCTGACATTTGTGGCCCGGCGGCACGTTGGGCAGGAGGTGGGCGGCTTCGAAGCGGTACTCGCGGACCAGTCGGACTTTCACGGCGAGGCGGAGCTTAGTGCCCGTCGCCTCGTTCGTCAGTCGTCGAATGACAGGAGCACGCCGGGATTCAAGATGCCGGCGGGATCCACCGCGCGTTTGGCCGCCTTCAACATGTCGAGGAAGAGCGGCGGCGCCTGGCGTTCGTACCACGGGCGGAAGTCGCGCCCGACGGCGTGGTGGTGGGTGGTGGTTCCTCCCGCCGCCAACATGGCGTCCGTGATGCTGGTCTTCACCCGCGTCCACTGCTCGAGCTCCCGGCCGCGGTCGGCGGGCGCCAGCACGGTGAAGTAGGGCGCAGCACCGTCGGGGTAGGCGTGGGTGATGCGGCAGGTCACGAGCGCCTTCCCCGAGCCCTCGGCCGCACTGGTCCGGGCAGCCTCGGTCACCGCGCCGACGAGGCCGTCGATGCGATCCCACGTCACGGCGGTCTCGAAGGTCTCGATGAACACGCCGCGAGCGACCAGCGCGTCGCGCAGGTAAGGCGCACGCAAGAACGCTTCGCGCCAAGCCGACTCGGCGGCGTCGCGCGTCGCAGCGTCTTCGTGTCGCGTGCGGAGCGCCTTCTCCGGAACGGCGCCGCCGTGGTCGAGGCACAGCTCACGCGCTCGCCCGGCCCACGCATCGAGCTCGTGATCCGAGGACTCGAAGCCGATCAAGAGCACGGCCACGTCACCGCCCGCAGCGCCGTTCAACATTGCCTCGAGGGGGTCGAGCAGGCGGCAGTTCGAAGGCATGAGCCCGGATTGCGCGAGCGCACGCACCGCCCGGAGCCCGCTCGCGAAATCCGCGAAGCGCACGCTGGCCTTGGCGCGGAAGCGTGGTCGCTCGAACACCCGCATCCACGCTTCGGTGATCACGCCCAACGTGCCTTCGGATCCCAAGTAGAGCCGCTCCGGACTCGGCCCTGCGCCATCGCCGGGCAAGCGCCGGGTCTCGATCACGCCGCGCGGCGTGACGACGCGCATCGACTCGACGAGCTCGTCGATGTGGGTGGGCCCAGTGGCGAAGTGACCTCCCGAGCGCGTCGCTAGCCAGCCACCCAGCGTCGAGAACTCGAACGACTGCGGGTAGTGCCGCAGCGTCAACCCACGCACTTTGAGCTGAGCTTCCAGCGCGGGCCCGAACGTCCCGGCCTGGATGCGAGCCGCGCGCGACACGTCGTCCACCTCGAGCAGCGCTGCCATGCGCCCGAGATCGAGGCTCAGCGAGCCTCGCATTCGCGCCGCTCGGGGTGGCTCGACCCCGCCGCACACGCTGGAGCCGCCGCCGAACGGGATGACGGCGATCTCCGAAGCTCCGCAGTGGTCGAGCAAGTGGGCGACGTCGGCCTCGGTCTCGGGGTAGGCCACCCAGTCGGGAGGGTTCTCGAAGCGTCGATCGAACGCGCGCACGAGATCGCGATAGCTCTTGCCGTAGCTGTGGCTCGCGCGATCGAAACTAGCGTCCGAGCACAGGTGGGCGAGGGCCCGCGGCGGGTCGAAACGCGGGCGGCGGAGCGCGATCTCGTCGAGCTTCGGCGGCGGGCGCGGCGAGAGCTCCTGCATGCCGAGGAGCGAGGGCAACGCGGCCTCCACCGCAGCGAGCGTGACCGGATCGGGTCCCACTTCTTCGTGGCCCCAACCCCAAAAGCTGCGCGTCATTGGGCGAGCGTAGCAAACATCCGCGATCCGCGGTCACGGGTAGGGAGCCTTCACGCTGCCGTGTCCGTTCTTCACGCCGGTCGAGAAAAACTCGACGTACTGCGCGATGGCTTCGGGCGCGAAGATCAGCGAGCCGTGCTCCGCCGGCTTGTCCCCTTCCATCTTGTCGAACTGACAGATCACGGCGGTGGCCTCACCCTGGTTCTGGCTGACCGGCGCCTTCGCCTCGCTGAACCCCGACGCCGCGCCGACGCGGTGCAAGAGACTCGCGCCGGCGGCGCGCCCGAGCGCCTCGCTGGTCGAGTTCGGCACGATGGAGTCGTTTGCGACTTCTTGGATCAACACGTCGCGGGGCTTCCAGCCGGCGACGCCCGGGAGGGGTTCGAGGGCCGCGTGGCGCGCGAAGTTCAGCGGATCCCCCGGGTCCACGATGGCCTGGGTGAAGGCCATGAAGCGCGCCACCGAACCGAAGGGCGTTCCGGGCGGCGTCAGCGACTTCACGACCCCGAGGCTGAAGAGCGGCGAGTCACGGAGCAGCATCATCAAGCCCGCGCCGCCCACGTTCCAGGTCGCCTGGGTGATCTCTGGCGCGAGTGCGAACACGGTGGCGCCTTGCACCGAGCCGAACGAGTGCCCGATGTAGAGCACCCGCGACACGTCGAGGTCGGGGACGCCGTCGGGCGCGGGGTTTCCGCTCGCGTCCAGAGGCAAGAGATCCAGAGTGCCGAGCGTCGTGATGAAGCGCACGAGCTCGAGCTGATCCACGGCCATCTGGCGGAAGTTGTCCCGGGCCCGGCCGATGTCGAACTCCAGGCTGCCGGGCTCGACACCGAAGAACGAAAACGCGCTGCTCACCACCGAATCGTCGCCGTTGCCCCGCGAGCCGTGTTCGGGCGAGTCGATGGCGAAGACCGCGACGCCTTTGGGATCGACGGCGGCGAGCCGCTCGCTGGTGCCCCAGTTGCCGTCTTTGTTTCCGCCGAGCCCGTGCTGGAAGATCACCACGGGGCGCGGTCCACTCTGGGTCGAGTCCGAGAAGGCCAAGAACAGCTCCAGCTCCACGTTCTTCTGCACGACGGGAGCTCCGTCGTCTCCGATCTGCCACTTGCCATCGGGCTTGTTCTTGCGAAACTCCGGCGCGCTGAATGCGGCGTGGAAGCGCGCGCGCCGATCGGGCGAGGTGGGCTTGGTCTCGACGCTGAAGGCCTGCGCCAGCGCCGGCGCCGGTGCGGCTCGCCGAGCCTTGCCCGCCGCTACGATGCCGGTTTCGACGGATGCGGTGGTGAACGACGTGGCCGCGACGACGTGGGCGGGCGTCGTGCCGATGGCTTGAGCAGCCTCCGCGACTCCGGCCCGCAGCGCTTCGTCGTAGGCGACTTTCGACGTGCCGAGCGCTCGCGACATGGCCGCGTTGCGTCCGACGCGCGTTCCGTCTTTGGCGACGAGCTCGTCGGTGACCGCGAACACGTAACGCGTGCCAGGTCGAAGTGGAGTCGCGGGCTCGGCCAACAAGGTGAAGTCGTCTTCGGGAAAATCAACGTCGGCGAACTGCTCGTAGTAGCGCGGCACGATGCCGACGGCCTTGCCTCGCTCCGGTGAAGCCGGATCCACGTCGACCAAGAAGAGCGGCGTGTCGCTCGCGGTGTACTCCGTCGCGTCTCGGACCGGGTCGAGCACGGGTGGATCCGCGTTGGGCAGCGAGACGAGACCGCGCGGATCGATGGGCCCCGAGAAGCGCGCGGCGATGCCCCCCGTCGTCGAGAAACCGTCCAGCTCGTTCAACTCGGCCAGCGTCGTCGGATAGGCCGTCGCCAGCTGGTCTTTGGTGTTCTCGCTGCCGAGCACGACGCGCAGCCCGGTGGCGCTCTCGGCGTCCGCCTTCGTGTAGCGATTCGATGGGAACAGATCGAGGGCGGTCGCTTCGGGCGCGCCATAGAGCACGGTCACCGACGGCTCCGCGCCGGTCGAACCCGTTTCGTCGCCGTCATCGCAGGCCACGAGGAAGAGGCCACACACGAGCACGCCGAGGCTCCGCATGTGGGCATTGTCGGGCCAGATCGGCGCGAAGGAAAGTCGCGCGACCAGCGGTCGGTCGCCCTGGCGCCGCGGCATCCACTACACTCGCCGGATGTCTCGCAGCACAGCGCTCCTCGGTGCGCTCCTGATCGCGTTCGCCTGCAGCTCCGAACAGGGCTCGAGCTCGGGCGGCGGGGGCACGTCCGGCACCGGGGGCGCTGCGACCGGGGGGAGCGGGAACGCCGGCACCGGCGGCGCGTCTGGAGCGAGCTGCGCTTCGAGCGTAGAGGCCGCCATGGGTTGCGTGGACGAGTCGCGCTTGAAGGACGACGTCACGTCGATCGCGAAGCCGCGCGAGCCCGGCAGCGCCCACTGGCAAGCGATCCAAGATCTGTGCGCCAGTCGCTTCGAGCAATACGGCTTCACGGTGGAACGCCAGCAGTATGCCACGGGCGTCAACGTGATCGGCAAGCGTGCGGGAACCGAGAAGCCCCTCGAAGAAGTGATCGTGTCCGCGCACTACGACGGCACGCCCAGCTGCCCGGGCGCCGACGACAACGCGACGGGCGTGGCTGCGGTGCTCGAGACCGCGCGGGTGCTGGAACACGCGAAGCTCTCACGCACGCTGGTGCTCGCGTGTTGGGACGAAGAAGAAGACGGGCTCGTCGGCTCGCGCGCCTACGCTGTGCGCGCCAAGTCGCAAGGCGAGACGGTGGTGAGCATGACGAGCTACGAGATGATCGGCTACGTGAACGACGCGCCGAACACCCAGTCCGTGCCCACCGGTTTCGAGCTCTTGTTCCCGACCCAGTGGCAGAAGCTCCAGGCCGACGGCAAACGCGCGAACTTCGTGACCGCGGTGAGCGTCGAGACCGATCACGCGCTGTTTCAAGCCTTCGGCACGCGGACCGAAGCGGCCGGCGTGCCCTTCCTCGGGCTCGAGCTCACGAGCGCCCAGGCCGCGAGCCCGCTCCTGGCCGATCTCCAGCGCTCGGATCACGCCGCGTTCTGGGAGCAGGGCTACCCGGCCACCATGATCACCGACACGAGCGAGTTCCGCTACGCCGCGTATCACTGCAGCTCGGGGGACGACGTCGTCTCGAACCTGAGCTTCTCGTTCCTGGCGCGCGTGACCCGCGCCGGCCTCGGCGCTCACCTCGACCTGCTCGGTCTCCTGTGAATCACTCGAACTCGAGACGCCAGCGAATGTCGGCGCCCAGGTTGCCGAGCGACGAGCTCGAGATGTCGTTGACGTTGTCGTAGGAGCCTTCGAGGCTCACGCGGTTGTTCAAACGCCACTCGAGGTTCGAACGGATCTCACGCGATTCGGCCAGACCGCTCGTGACATTGGCGCGGATGCGCTCTGCCAGGCGCTTGCCGATGGTGACGGTGGGTTCGGTGCGACCCGTGCGCGAGGAATAGGCGCTACCGAAGCGGAACTCGTCGATCACCGGGAGCGCTTCGGTGACGGCCCGGTCCGCGCCGCTCAGCGTGCCCAACGCTTCGAGTGCGACGCTCTCGCCCACGCTGGCACTCTGGGCTTGATCGAGCTCTGCGCGCGTGAGCCCCACCGTGAGCAAGAGGAAGATGTCGTCTTGGGCCAGAGCCGGGTCGCTGGTGAGATCGATGTTGAGCTTGTCAGCGTCGCCGTGGGCGCGCATCGTGATGCGCCAGCGACCGCCTTGCGCTGCTGCGCCGGTCTGGCTCTGGCCGGCGGCGGGGGCGCTGGTGGCGCTCTTCTCCGCGCTCGTCGACTCGCTGTAGCGCCGGTACTCGGTGACCGCCGATACGTCGACCTGAGGCGCGATCCGCGTCAGGTCGTCGAAGCGAACGACGCCCTGGCGAATCTCGAACTCGTTGCGCCTGAGACGGATGCGCCCGCCTTGCTTGAGCTTCACTTCTCCGCGCATTCCGAAGCGCTGGTTCGTGCCCGCGAGCGTCAAACCTTCGGGGTCCAGGGCGAGCTCGGCCTCGATCAGGTTGTTGCGCAAGCGCAGCGCGCGATCGCTCTTGAGCGTCACGTTGAAGTCCAAGAAGTCGTCCGCCGGGTCGTAGGCTTCGAACACCGTGCGTTTGCCACGTTGGGCGAGTGAAGCGATGTCCGCGGTCATGGTGACCGGTCGCGTGTACTCGAACGACTTCAGGAGCACGTTGCCGGTCATGCGGGGCAGCTTGCGTTCCGCGCTGCTCTCGGCGGGCGGCTCCCACTCCACGACCAGGTCGGCGTCGACGGCGCCCTTGAGCCCATCGCTCAGCGGCAGCGCCATGTCGCGCACCGTGACCACGCCGCGCGCGGCGCCGAGGTCGAAGCCCTTGAGCGGCGCGCTGCCCGTGACCTTCACCGACCCGTTGCCCATGCGCGCCGACGCTTGGCTCAAGCTCAGCTCGTCGTTGTCGACCTTGAGCGAGACCTTCACGTCGGTGATGGGTGTCGGGAAGCCGCGGAGTTGGACTTCGCCGCCTTCGAGGTCGAAGCCGCCTTGATAGCGCAGCGCCGTCACCGGGCCCTTCACCGAGAGCCCGCCGGCGAGCTTGCCCTTCACGTTCTGCACGCGCGGGAACGCGCCGGACAACGTCGACAGATCCACCGGTCGCAGCGTGAGCGCCGCATCGACGATGGGGTTCTTGCCGAGGTCGCTCACGTTGCCCTTCACGTCGAAGACGCTCTTCTGTCCGCCCTGCGAGCGCACGGCGAGCGCAAGCGCATCGAACCCGAGCTTGCCGCCGTCGAGCACGATGGGCTTCGAGCCCGGCAGGGTCTCGATTCCGAGCCCGCCCTGCTCGAGCGTGAGCTCCGCGAGTGCGAACGAGCCTCGCGCTGCGCTCGGTCGCTCGAGCGGGAGCTCGTCGATCTGGAGTTTGCCGCTCAGCTTGCCGCTGGTCTTGCTCGAGCGCGGGCTGAGCTCGGCGAATGCGCCCAAGTCGAGCTCACGGAAGTCGAGGGCGCCGCGCACGGTCTTCTTGCGCTGGCGTGTCACGCGCAAGTCTTGGAAACCGATCTGGCCTCCGAACATCTTGCCGTCCACGTGGAAGGTCCCCGCCACGGGATCCGCTTCCCACTCGGCGCGATCGAACTCCGGCGTCACCGCTCCACCACAGCGCGTGCGGCCGACGATCTTGAGCGGACGCTTGGTCGGGGTGAGCTTCACCGAGAGCTCCGAGGGCGGCAGCGTGCGGCTGCCGACGCGCATGGGTGAGACGCGGACGTGACTGGTGAACGCCAGCTCGTCCACCGTCCCTTCGACCTCGGCCACACCACTGCCGCGCGCATCGACCAACGCGCCGAGCGTGCCCATGCTGTCGATCTCCGAGAGCGGCACAGCGGTCCCCACCAGGTTGCCGCGCACGACGCCACCTTGGCGCAGGCTGAGCGAGCCGAGGAGCGTCCCGGTGCCCTTGGTCAAGGTGATGCTCGGGATGTCCATCTCGATGCCGAGGTAGCTGGCGTCTCGGTCGAGCCAGCGGAACTCGAAGTCGGCGCGTCCCGAGTCGTAGCGCTCTTCGAACAGATCGAGCTTCGCCAAGTCGACCCGACCCGCCACGTTCAGCACGCCTCCGCCGCAGCGATCCCGCTTGCCGCCGAGGTCGTAGCGGATGCGTGCGTCGACCTTGCCCGAGCCGAAGATGGGGTCGAAGCGCGGATCTTGGTCGAAGTTGAACATCGCCAAGAAGTCGCGCAGGTCGAAGCGTTCGGACTGCAACGTGGCGTCCGCCAAGAGCGCCGAGCCCGCCTCGAAGTCGAGCCGTGCCGTCGGGATCACGAAGTCGCTCTTGTTCTTGCGCCCGCGTACGTCGAAGAAGTCGACCGCGAGCGGACGAAAGCGCACCTTGCCGCTCTTGATTTCGCCGAGCGGGAAGCCGCCGAACTCGAACTTGGCGATGGACAGATCGCCGGTCAGAAGCGGGTCGCCGCTCTTTCCCGCCATCTGCACCGAGAGGTCGGCGACCCCGGCCCAGGGGATGTCGATGAGCGGGCTCACGTCGCCGAGATCGATCTTCGATCCCTTGCCCACGCGGACCTCGATGTCGTTGTGGAAGCCGATGGACACGAGCGGAGAGATGACGGTGCTCTTTCCGAAGGTCGCGCGCGTGTCGTAGAACTCGAGGGCCTGGGGCCGCACGCCGATGCGCCCGCGGATCGCCGCCGCGTGCACGCCGATCATGTGTTTTCTGGCCGGGTCGTGGTACGCGCGGTTGAAGACCTCGAAGTTCCTGGTTTCGGCGGACAAGTCCGCGTCGATCTTCAGGGGCGAGAGCGTGCCTTTGAGCTTCGTGACGCGGGTCTTGTCGAGACCCCACGCGACGATGGTGTTGGGGGTCACCCCGAGGTCGCGCATCATGGCCGAGAAGCTCACGCCGTTGCCGTCCACGCGCGCCGCGGTGATGGGAGCTCCCTTCTCCAGAGGCTCGATGCGCGCGTCGCTCACCGTGACGACGCCCTCGGCGAAGTGGGTTTCGAAGCGCGAGACCTCGATGCGATCGCCCGACAGGGCCAGCGTGGCATCCAGCTTCTGGGCCAAGCGGTAGACGTCGAGTTGGATGTCGGCGCCGCGCAGTCGACCGCGCACTTCGGGCAGCTTCGTGCGCCCGTCGTAGTGGACGTCACCCGCGAACGCGACCCAGCCCATGAGCGGGCCCATCTTCACGAAGCGATTGGTCAGGCCCGCGGGTGCGCGCACCACCACGTGCCCGTCCACGAGGGGCACCTCGTCGGGACGCGGCTCGATGCGCAGCTGGGACAGGCGGAGCGCCAGCCGCGCCGGGTTCGATTCGTCATCGACGTTGCACTTGGGCAGGGTATTTTCCGCAGGATCCTGATCGGCCACGCCCAGGAGGGCCATGCGCCGGACGAGCACCTTGTCGCCGTCCACGCGCAGGCGCACGTCGAGCTGGCAGATGGCGTCTTCGTCCCAAGCCGTGTAGGTGAACTCGCGCTGTTCGCCGGCGTCGAGCTCACCCCGGCGGCTGGGCGACGGCGCGCTCGACGGCAGCGTGACGGAACGCGGGCGCACGAGGCTGCTCTCGGCCGCGCGGAGTCCGATTTCGAAGCTCGGCCCCTTCTCGGCGAACACGTCCAAGTCGATGGGTCCGGTGCGAGCGCGGATCCCGTCGATGTCGAGGTCGAGCTCGGCTTCGGTGATGCCGAGCGATCCGAACGGGACGCGGTCCGACTTCTGTGAAGGCGCCTTCTTCGCCGGCAAGCGGTAGGCCAAGTTGACGAGCTTGCCTTCGCGCAGCACCACGCGCGTTCGTGGCCGGACGATTTCGACGTCGCCCACGTCGAGGCGGCCCGCCAAGAGCGAGAACACCCGCGGCCTCACCGACGCGCTCTCGGCGACCAGGAACGGCGCGCCGCCATCCGACGCAGGCACGACCACGTCGTGGAGAGCGATGCGGAGCGGCAGGAGCTGCATCTCGACGCGGTAGGTGGCCGTGACGCCGAGCTCGGTCTGCAAGACGCGCGAGGTTTCCCGCGCAGCCCAATCCAAGACCGGCTTCGAGCGCAGGCCCACCGCGAGCGCCAGCGGCACGACCCCGATCAGCGCGAAGACCGCGCAGAGCAGGCGCGCCAGGAGGCGGCCGAAGTCGGTGGGGCGCCGGGAGGGCATACAGGTGAGACGAAAAGCGTACCGCGCTCTGCAAATAATCCGCGGCATCGGCTTTGATTTCGGTGGGTTAGAGCACGCGCGCCCCACGTCTGTCGGGCTTTCGCCCGGAAAACTGCGGACGAAGCCCGCCTCGCGCCCGGCGTCGGGCCAATCATTTCCGAGCGTTCCTTCGCTCTCCCGGCGTCGCCCGTGGCAGAATTGTGGTTCGGGTCATGGGACGTTCGGAGGGAACCCGGTTGGCACTGATGCGCGCTGCGGAGCGGTTGCTCCTCGAGCGCGGCGTGGACCAGGTTTCGCTGCGCGAGGTAGGAGCGCTCGCGGGGCAAGGCAACAGCTCCGCCGCGCTCTACCACTTCAAGGACAAGCGAGGGCTCATCGAGGGCGTCTTGCTGCGCCATTCGCTGGGCATCGAAGAGGCTTGGTTCCGGCGTCTCGCCGAGCTCGATCGCGACGGTTCGGCGTCGCTCCCCGTGCTCCTGAACTTGCTGGTCGAGTCGCTGGTGCGAAAGCTCGACGACGAAGACGGTGGCCGGGCGTATCTCACGCTCTGCGCCGAGCTCCTGACCAGTCGGACGATCCCGCTGATGGAGACCAAGTCCGCCCAAGGCGCGGGCTCTGCCGAGCTCCTGCGCCGGATCCTCGAGCGCACCGACGAGATCGACCCGGCGGTGCTGCCGACACGCATGCTGGAGTTCGCGGCGCTGCTGTTCGGCGCGATCTACCAGCACGCTCACCTGCGTGACCTCGGCGCCGCGTTGCCGCAGGCCGAGTTCGTACGCGAGCTCACCGGCTCGCTCGAGGCACTGGTGACGCGGCCGAGTCGCAGCGCGTAGCGGCGATCGGCGCCTATTTCAGTGCACCATGTACGTCGCGACCACCGGGTCGTGGTCGCTCGCTGTGTTGACCGCGCCGTCGTGCAGGATCTTCACACTGGCGGCGTCGAGCAGGGAGAGCGCGACGGGCTCGGACAGCTGGTCGTCGTAGAGCGCGGGCGTCCCGCCGAACGTCACGCTGTAGCGATCGGCCGCGGGGAGCCCCTCGGTCGCGCTGGTGAAGGTGAGGGGGGCCGTGCCCGCCAGCGCGTTCATGGGATCCGAGCCCGGCGCGCAGTTGAAGTCACCGAGCACCACCATGGCGACGGCAGGGTCGGCGAGGCGGATGCCGGTGGCGATCTTCCGGGTCTGTTCGGCCTCGGCCACCCGCTTGACCGCGCTCTTGGGATCGCCGTCTTCGGCCTTGTAGTGGATGCCGAGCAGCGCCACGTGGCGGCCGTTCACCGTCAGGTGTGCCTCGAGCACGTCGCGGGCGAACTTGAAGGTCTGGGTCGGGTCGGTGGACGCCTTGAAGTACTCGTCGCGATGCGAGGGGCCGACCTGCACCGGGAGCTGGCTCAGGACGGCGATGTCGATGCCGCGCGGGTCGTTGCCCTGCGTGATGAAGCGCTGGGGGTAGCCCCCGAGCTTTTCGCCGAGGTCGTTCACCACGTTTTGGTTCTCGACCTCGGCCAGGATCACGACGTCGGGTTTCTCCGACGAGATCACGCCGGCGATGGCGTCGAGCTTCGACTGGTACTCACTCGTGGTGGCGATGGTCTCGTCGGCCTCGGCGATTTCCAGACTGTCGCGCTTGTCGTTGAACAGGTTCTTCACGTTCCAATTCATCACGCGCACGGCCACCGGCGGACCCGCCTCGGCCTCCACCGCTGCGTCGGGCGGACCGGGCTCGGCGTCTTGCCCGGGCACCGAGAAGTCCTGTTCGGGACCAGGACAGCCCGCCACGGCGACTGCCAAAGGAAGCGCGAGCGCGAAGAAGCGACGCATCGCCTGAGCATGGCGCAAGACCCTCGGCGCGGTAAGGTCATTTCTCACGCGGGCTGTGCTAAAGGGCCGAGCCCCGCCGGCCACCCCGAGCGCTTTCATGGTCATGACCGAGATCACGACGAACCCCGACAAGTCCCGCGCGATGGACGCGCTCGAGCGCGCTGCCGAGAGCGCCGAGCGTGGCGTGAGCGGACGGCCGGTCGTCTTGGTGTCTCCAGCGGACTTGGCCGAGCTCGCTTCCGCCGACGTGCGCGCGCGGCTCGACCGCGTGATGATGGGAGAGCACGCCGATCTCGGGCTCGACTCGCTGCTCGCCACCGGTGTGCTCGAGAACATCTTGCCCGAGGTCCAAGCCATGGTCGGCTTCGGCGACGGCGAATGGCGCCACAAAGACGTGTGGAAGCACACGAAGCAGGTGGTCTGCCAGAGCGTGCCGCGGCTCGAGGTGCGCTGGGCCGCGCTGTTCCACGACATCGGCAAGGTGAAAACGCGCAGCATCGGCGAAAACGGCGAGGTGCACTTCTTCGGTCACGCCGAGGTCGGTGCTCGCATGTTCGACAAGCTCGAGAAGCGGCAGCGCTACTTCTCGAGCGACGAAGCGCTACGCGGTTCCATCCGCTTCCTGGTGCTGCACCACCTTCGTGCCAGCCAATACGACGGCAAGTGGACGGACAGCGCGGTGCGGCGCTTCGCGCGCGAGATCGGGCCCGCGTTGGAAGATCTCTTGTGCCTGTCGCGGGCCGACATCACCACCAAGCGACCCGAGAAGAAGCGCCGGGGCGTTGCCCTCATCGACGAGCTGGCCGAGCGCATCACGGTCTTGGCCGCGGAAGACGCCAAGCTTCCGCCGCTCCCCACCGGTCTCGGCAACGAGATCATGAAAGCCTTCGGCATCCCGCCGTCTCGCAAGGTCGGCGACCTCATGCGCGCACTCGAAGCCGCCGTCGAGGCGGGCGAGATCGAGGCTCGGCTCGAGCCCGACGCGTACGTGCAGTTCCTCGCCGAGAACAAGCAGCGCTTCGGGATCGAATAGGTGTCAGCGGCTGCCCAGACGGAGACCCGTCGCGAGCCCGGTCACCAGGTTGCGGAACCCCGCGACGGTGCGGCTCGGACGCGGCGCGTGCGCGCGTGGCTCCGTCGAGAACCAACGCTGGAGTCCGCCCGCTTCGAGTGCGCCTGCGAGCCCGTACACGCGGGTGCGTTCCAGGGGGATCCCGGCGGCGAGCGCAGCGGCGAGGTCCGCTTCGAGCGCTGCCGGCTCGGCGTAGCGCGCGCCCGGATCGAGACCGACGCCATGATCACCCACGATGCCGACGTCGATGCCCGCGCGATCGCCGAAGCGCTCGACGGCGCTCACGGCGTACGACGACACCAGCGCCGGCCCGAGCCACGTGCCGAGGAGCTGCGCGAACGGCGTCTGGTAGACCATGAAGCTCACTTCGTCCCACTCGACTCCGGTCACGACGAGGGAGAGCGCGTCTTCCAGCGTGGAATCGCCGAGCTTCTGATCGAGCACCATCGGATAGGTGACGGCGTGGGTGTACACGCCCTCGCGCCCGAGACGCGCGACCGCTCGCGCCAGCACCGCCCGAGCCTTGACGTGCTGGGTCGGACGCACGTGAGCACGGAGCATGCCGAGAGCCAGATCGGGTCGCCGGCGCGCGGTCTTGCGCAACGCCTCGGAGTATTCGAGATCGGGTTCGAGGTCGACGCTCAGGGCGTCGAACGCGGGACCGCCCGTGTGCCGGCGCCACGCGAGCAGCGCTTCGAAGAGCTCGCGCGCGGCGTCCACGTTGCTCTCGCCGATCCAATAGCCCTGTGCTTCGGGCAGCAGCGGCCAGATGCGCGCGGGGATGCCCGCCGTCGCGAGCCTCCGGGTGAGCGCGGCGAAGGATGGGTCGCCCACGCGCTCGGCGGGCAAGGCCAAGCCGAGCCCGAGCCCGAGCCGCGCGAGCAGCGGCAAGGCCGACTCGATTTCCGAGTCGGTCATCTGCTCGGCCCAAAGCGAGAGCGGCATGTGGGCGGTCAGCGCTGGGGCGCGGCGTGGGCGCTGGCGTGGCGCTCGGCGGGCACATTTCCGCGCAAGATCGCCTGGCGCACGCCAGCCAGGGGCGCGCTCGGATTCAGGCGCACGTGTTTGGCGTCGCCTTCCACGCCGAGCTGCTTCCAGAGTGCGTCGAGGTCCACGCGTTCGGCAGAGCGCGCGTGCTTCCGCGCCAGCGGTTCGAGCGCGTGCACGCCGCAGCCCTCGTCGCTGAGCGCCAGGGTCTTGTCCAGCGGCCAGACCTCACTCGCGTGTCCACCCGCGTCGAGCACGGTGATGAGGCCGTCTTCGAGCCCGCGCGTCCCACCCGTGGCGCGCCGAATCTCGACGTCGGCGAGCAGCACCAAGAGGGCGCCGCCCCAATACACCTCGCCGAAGTCTTCGGCCTGTTCGAGCCCCTTCTTGCTCACGGCCTCGAGCCCGAGGGGCATGGCGCGGCGGAACTCCTGCCACACGCTCTCTTCGCTGCGAAAGCCGGCGCGCGCGCGGATGATGGGCTCGAAGTAGGTCGCGAGCCCCTCGTCGAACCATTTGCCCTCGCCCGAGAAGCTCGGCACGCCGAGGTGGAAGAGCTCGTGCACCAAGATCCAGTCGTCGTAGAGGCGCTCGCGAGTCACGTGTTCTCCGAGCAGCACCACGATGCCCGGCGCGCTCTCGGGCAGCACCTTGCCGAACAGGACGCCATGGCGACCCGGGATCGGGATCACGGTCACGAGCACGTGCGGGACCGGGAATTTTCGCCAAAACGTGCCCACTGCGCGCGACGACGCCGTGATCCATTCGCTGACGGTCGCGTGGTCGAGATCGAGTCGGCCGTCGGCGAACGCGACGTCGATGGTCGCTTCGTCCACGCGCAGCCGCTCCGAGTCGAACTTGCCGAAGACCGCGTAGGTGCCCACCGGGATCTCGTGAGCTTCGATGGTGTAGCTCCGCCCCTGCCGCACGAGGCCGGTCTCGAATTTCATCTGCGCGGGGGCGTGTACGTCGACGGTCACCGGGATGTCCGTGGTGAGCGGGTCGGGGTGCATGAGCCAAGTCGAAACGGGTGCCACCACGCTCTGGCCGCTCTCGAGCGCGACGTCGAAGCTCTCGGCTTCGCGCGCGATGGCCGTCACGTCGACGCGATAGCGAACCCTGGCGTCGGTGCGTGGCTCTTCGAACACGAAGCGCTGGCCCGCACGCCTGAGAGTGTTGCCGCGTTCGTCCGTGACCCGACTGATGTGCGAAACCGAGCGCGGCTCGGCACTGGCAAAAGCCGGGAGCGCACGGCCCTTGCAGGCCATCTCCACGTCGAGCACGAGCGGCGTTCGGCTCGCCACCTGCACGTCGGCGTGACACGAAGTGGCGATGGCGCGCGGAGCCGGCGCGGGCGCCCGCGTGCAGGCCGCGAGAGCGAAGAGACCGAGCCCCGCGAACGCCAGCGCTCTCACGCGCTGGCCTCCGGCGTGCTGCTTTGCTGCGCCAGGCTCTTGGCGAAGGCGAGCGAGGCGTAGGGCAGCACGAGTCCCGGCAGGCCGAGCTTCGGCGCGAGCTGCCCCACGAGTCCGAACAAGAGCACCAGCGTGCGCTCGACGTAGAAGTAGCCGTCGGGGTAGGCGACGCTCTTCATGATCTCGCGCATCTGACCGCGGACCTGCTGGTAACCGTTCACCGTGAGCTTCTCGACGGTCTCGCGATCGATCTGGGAAAAATCGGTGATCTTCACGCTCGAGAGCAGCTTCAAGTACTCGCGACCGACCCGCGCGAGCAGATCGCGATCGCCGCCCTCGGCCACGAAGCCCATGCGCTCGAGCCCCGCCAGCACCTGGTCGTCGCTCCGCGTGATGGCGCCGAGCACCACCATGCGCATGCCCTCGGACAAGTCCGGCGTGACCTCTTCCACCGCGCCGTAGTCCAAGATCACGAGCTTCGGACCCGGGCGCACGAGAAAGTTCCCTGGATGGGGGTCGGCGTGGAACACCCGATGCTCGAGCAGCATCTCGAAGTAGCACTCGGTGAGCAAACGCGCGACGCTCTCGGTGTCGATGTCCTGCTTGCGGAGGGCGGTGGTGTCGGTGATCTTGGAGCCCTCTTCGAAGGTCATGGTGAGGACGCCGGCGTGGGTCAAGTCGTCGATGATCCGCGGCACCACCACGTTGGGGCGGTTCTCGAAGATCTTGCGCAAGCGCTCCATGTTCTTGCGTTCGTTCTGGTAGTCGGTCTCGCGGGCCAACATCGCCGAGAGCTGATCCAAGACGCGTTCGAAGCGCGTGATGGGGAATATTCTCCGCACCACGGGCATGATGGAGCGAAGCACGGCGAGGTCTCGCCGGATGAGCGTCTCGATGCCCGGATACAAAACCTTCACTGCCACCGGCACGCCGTCTTTGGTCACGGCGCGGTGCACCTGGGCCAGTGACGCTGCGGCCAGCGGTTCGCGATCGAACTCGGCGAACTTGCCGAGCGGGTCTTCGCCGAGCGCGACGCGCAGGCGCTCTTCGATGCCGTGGAACGGCTGCGGCGGCACTTTGTCTTGCAGCTTCTCGAGCGCTTCACCGTACGCGCGCGGCAAGAACGTCCCGATGACGCTCAAGACCTGCCCGACCTTGATGAACACGCCCCGCAGGCGCGTGAACCCGTTCACCAACCGGCGCGCGTTGTTCTTGTGCACGCGCTCCCAGCGCTGGGCGACGAACTTCCCGCCGAACACCTTGGCCGCGAGCCAGTGGATTCCGTACGACAGGAAGATCGTCCAGAACATGAGCAGCGCGCGGAAGGAGCGGAGCACGGAAGTCCGAGCGTACCCCACGCCCTCGTGCGCCCCGCGTCGCTGCAAATGCCGCAGCGTTCCAAAGCCGAAAAACCATTCGAGATCGGTGACATCGGCTGGCGAAGCAGGATTTCTGCCCCTCCGTCACATAGGCTCGTAGTCAAGTGGGTATTTCCATTCCCGATATTTTGAATAGACTGGGTCGCCGTGCCTAACCCCTCGAAAGGACCGGGGCCCACCGACGGCGAGATCTACCGCCGGGCCCTGGCCCTGGGTCTCGCGGGCGTAGCGGGAGTCGCGCTGATCACCGGCCTCCAGGCGGGGCCGGCCACGCGGGTGGCGTCGTTCTTCCGCCGCTTCAGCTCGCCGCAGGCCAACGCGGCGCCGGTTCAGGCGCGAGCGGAGAGCGAGCACCTCTCGGCCGAGCCGCTCACCGAAGAGCTTCGCAAGAAGGGCTTCCACGAGTGCTTCCCCCACGACCCCATCGGGCTCGGGCCCTACTCCGCGATGAAGAACCTCTCCATGGGGCGCATCGCGATCCCGCAGAAGGGCGGCCACACGGAGGACTTCGGCTACGACGTCCTGATTCAGTTCCACGGTCACAGCCCCGTGCGAAAGACGTTCGTGCAGGTGGCGAAGGGGCTCGTGTTCGTCGGCATCGACCGTGGCATCGGCAGCGGACCCTACTCGGACGCTTTCGCGAACCCGGACGTTTTCCCCACGTTGGTCCATTCCATCGAGGCCGCGCTGCGCAAGCACTCCGGTGAACCCAAGGCTCACATCCGCCACCTCGCGCTCTCGGCGTGGAGCGCGGGCTACGGCGCCGTGAACGAGATCTTGAAGCACGGTGACCAGCGCATCGACGCGGTGGTGCTGCTCGACGGCCTGCACGCCGCGTGGAACCCCGCCGTGCCGAACCACGACGCGGGCGTGCCGGCGCTCAGCAGCATGCCGCTCACACCGACGTTCAAGTTCGCGAAGCGCGCTGCCGCCGGCGAGAAGCTGTTCGTGTTCACGCACTCCGAAGTGACGCCCGACGGTTATCCGTCCACGCGCCAAACCGCGGAATTGCTGCTGTCCGAGCTCGGTCTTCGCTCGCACCGCCGTCTCCCGGGTGACGACAAATTCGGCCAGACTTCCACGGCCGACCAGCAAGGCTTCCACCTCTGGGGCTTCCGCGGCACCAACGAGCTCGCGCACTGCAGCCACATCCCTCACGTGGCGCGCGCGGTGCACTTGCTCGAAGACACTTGGGCGACGCCGGCGATGGATCGCAGCGTGCCCTACACCCCCGCGCCCGTCGTCGGAACGGGCGACGCAGGGGTCGAGCCCGCCGAGCCGGCGCTCGCCGTGGTGCAGAACCCACTCGCAGCCGCGCTCGCCGCCGAGGCGGATCCGACGGAGCTCTTGCCGCACCCGGCCGCCGCCGAGGAACCGAAGAACCCGAGCCCGGCCGAGGTGCCTCCGAAAGCCGAGGCGCCCGCCGACAAGGCGCCCGCTCCCGCCGACAAAGCTCCCGCCGACAAGGCGCCCGCAGCCGAGGAAGAGCGACCTCACGCCGCGGAGTGAGCTCGACTCGGCGGAGTTCGTCGAGCGCGACGTCGATCAGTTGCCGATTGCGTAGAGGACGCCTTCGGCCGTGCCCACGAAGAGCGTGCCGTCTTCGGCGACGGCCGCGGGCGCGTAGATGGCGCCGTCGGGGTTCTCCCAATCACAGTTCTGCTTCTGCGCGGGCTTCTGCCGCGCCTGGCCCAAGCGTTTCGAGTCGCCCAAGAAGTACTCCCACTCGACGCGGCCGTCCTTGGCGTTCAGGGCGTAGACCGAGCCATCGAAACGCGGCAAATACACCCACTCGCTGGCCACCGCCGGCGACGACCACTGTGGGAAGAAGCAGAAGCCGATCTCTTCGCGATAGCGCATACGGCCCGTGCTCGCGTCGATGGCCGCGACGTCGCCGGAGTAAGGCTCGCCCCAGACCAGGTTCCCCATCACGAGCGCAGGCGTGGAGCGCAGGTTGCCCCACTGCCCTTGCCCCTTGGCCTTCCAGCGGAGCGCGCCGGTTTTCTTGTCGTAGGCGTGAATGGCCGGGAGGTCGTCGTAGTACGTGTCGCGCGCGAACGGGACGTAGACGAAGTCCTTGTCGACGACCGGCGGCGAGTAGATCTGGATGGGTTCGTCGGGCCCCTTCCCACCCCATGGCGCGCGCTTGCCCGCCACCTTCCACAACGTCTTGCCTGCGGCGGACAGGGCGGCGACGTCTCCGCCCTGGGACCCCACGAACACGTTCTTGCCGTCGCTCGACGCACCGCCGCGAATGGCTCCATTGAGCGCGACCTTCCAGAGCTCTTTGCCGTCTTGCGTAGCGAAGGCGCGCACGTAGCCGCTCGCGTCTCCGACCACCACGCGATCGCCGAGCAAGAGCGGATGTGTGTACATCTTGCCCTCGCCCTTGGCTTTCCACGCGACCTTGCCCGTCTTGATGTCGAGCGCGTAGAGGTGCTCGTCGTCGGAGGTCGCGAACACGTGGGTCTTGCTCGCGACTGCGCCGTTGGCGTCCGCGCCCAAGTGTGCAAACCAAGCGCGACGACCGCTGGCGAAGTCGAATGCGTACACGCCGTCTTTGGCGTCGGGCTTGTTGTGACTCTCGCCCGAGCTCGGTACGAGCACGACGGACTTACCGACGGCGAGCGGCGAGTTCAGCCACGAGAGCACGCCCACCGAGGCTTTCCAGCGCACGCGTGGCTTGGTGATCCGCGGTGCGTTCGTCACTCCGGTACGCTGGGAGTCGCCGTGGAAGGTGGACCAGCCCGTCAAATCGGTGACGCTGACGTTGGGTGCTGGTTCACTCGTCGCCGCGCTGGTCGAGGGCGCGGCGCTCGGGATCGGCTCGACGACGGTGAGAGCCGGCTGCGGCTGTTCGGTCGTCGCGATTTCGGGCTCGGATGTCGCCGGCGGAGGTGGCCCATTGGCCGGACCGGTGGGAGGTCCGCAAGCGGCGAGGAGCCAAGGAACGAGGACCCGCGTGCAACGCATGCGCGAGACAGAACGTCGTCACAGGACACGAGTCAAGCGCGCACTCTTCCCAGACGCTCAGTGGTGTGACGAACCGCACGAGGGCGCTATGCTCTCGGCACATGGCCCGCACGCGCGGGCTCTGCGAGGGAGGACGGGCTGTCGTTTTCGACGAAAGACCGGCCGAGGGCCGTTTGTGGGAGCGGGCAGAGCGATGGAGCTACGACCGCGCTCGCGGTGAGCTCTGCCGTCCGCGATGCGAAGACCGAGCTCGCTCCCCGCGCGGCGCAGCTCTGCTTGCTGTTCGCTTCGCCGCGCCACGACCTCGCCGAAGCCATCGCGGAAGCGCGCAAGCTCCTGCCCAGGGTCGACGTCGTCGGCTGTTCGAGCGCCGGTGAGATCACCGAGCGCGGTCTGTGCCGAGGCGGGGTCAGCGTGATGCTCGTCGCGTGGGGCGAAGCGCGTCACTTGGTGGCGGTGGCCGGACCGCCCCACGACGACGTGCCGGCGCTCGCCGAAGCATTGGGCGGTCGCTTCGTGCGTCACACTCCCGATCGCAGCAAGTACGCCACGCTGTTCGTGTTCGGCGACGGCCTGTCACCCGCGTTCGAGAAGCTCGTCATCGAGCTGCGAAAGTCACCACGGCACCATCACCCCATCGTGGGCGCGGGCGCGGGCGACGACGGCCGCTTCGAGCGCACTGCCGTCGGCGTCAACGATCGCGTGTTCAGCGGCGGCATGGCGTCGGTCGAGATCGAGTCGGATCACGCCTTCGGCGTCGGGGTGGCCCACGGGCTCGAGCGCGCCACCCGACCCATGACGGTGACGCGCGCTCGGGGCAACCACGTGTTCGAGATCGACGAGCGTCCGGCCCTGGACGTCTATCGCGAATACGCGAGCTCCATCGGCGTCGACCTTGCCAAGATCGATGTCCCTCAGTTCATGGTGGAAAATGAGCTCGGCGTCCTGCTCTTCGACGAAGTCGTGCGCGTGCGCGCTGCGCTCCGGGTGGAGAAAGACGGCTCTCTCTACGTCGCCGGCGAAGTCCCCGAGGGCTCCAGCGTGTGCATCGTGCGCGGTACCGAAGAGCAGATCATCGCGGCCGCCAGCATCGCCGCCGAAGACGCCAAGGCGTCACTCGGCAGCGTGCAACCCGCGGGCATCTTGGTGTTCTCGTGCGTGTGCCGCGGTCGCGTGCTCGGCGAGCGCTACGCCGAAGAGATCCGCGCCATCCAGAGCGTGTTCCCCGACGTGCCGATCTGCGGGCTCTCGAGCTACGGTGAAGTGGCGCGCACGCGGAGCCGTCTCGACGGCTACCACAACGACACCATCGTGGTCGTCGCCATCCCCGAGTGAGCTCGCACTTCAGAACGGCAGCGCGCCGAGGTCGACGTTCCCGCCCGAGATCACCACGCCGACCCGACCGAGGCCGGGCATGGAGCGCACGACGTCGCTCAAAGCGACGGCCACCGAGACCACGCCGCTCGGTTCGACGACGAGCTTCATGCGCTCCATCACGAGCCGCATGGCACCGACGATCTCGGTGTCCGACACCGTGAAGATGCGGTCCACCCGATCGCGGATGATGGGCCAGGTGAGCTCGCCGAGGCCGGCGCGGAGGCCGTCGGCGATGGTGCGCGGATCGGTCTGGGGCAAGAGCTCGCCCTTGGCCTTGCTGCGCGCAGCGTCGTCGGCTCCCTGGGGCTCCGCGCCGAAGACGAGGGTGCCGGGCGCACGCGCTTTCAGCGCGATGGCGATGCCGCTCGCGAGACCGCCACCGCCGATGGGCGCGATGACGGCGTCGAGCTCCGGCACCTGTTCGAGGAGCTCGAGGGCCACGGTGCCCTGCCCCGCGATCACGTCGGGGTGATCGTAGGGCGGGATCAAGGTCGCGCCGGTCTCGTCGGCGACTTCACGCGCGGTGCGCTCGCGCGCCTCCAGGGTCGGTTCGCACGAGACGATGCGCGCGCCATACCCCAGCACCGCGTCGCGTTTCACCCGAGTCGAGCCCTCGGGCATGACCACGTGGGCGGGGATGCCGCGGGTCTTCGCCGCCAGCGCCAGCGCCTGAGCGTGGTTGCCGCTCGAGTGCGTGACGACGCCTCGCCGCGCTACGTCTTCGGGCAAACGCAGCACGGCGTTCAACGCGCCGCGGATCTTGAAGGCGCCGACCTTCTGGAGATTCTCGCACTTCAAGTACAGCTTGCGGCCCGCCAGTCGATTCAGCGTCGTGGACGTGAGCACCGGGGTCGCATGGGCGTGGGGCGCGATGGTCTTTTGCGCCGTGAGGATGGCGTCGAGGTCGGTCGCGTAGGTTTGCATGTGTCGCCCGGCACCATAGAGCATTTCTCGGCGGCGACCGCGCTACAGAAAAAGAAGCCGGGCACCCGAGGGGGTGACTCGGGTGCCCGGCGTAGGAGGAGGGTTCGTTGTCGGGTCGAAAGGGTCAGGAGTTGGCGTTGCTCTTTTCTCCACCGCGGTGCTTGCCGCCACCGCGACCGTGCTTCGCGCGGTTCATCAGGTGCATCACCTTCGCTTGCTCACTCGGCTTCAAGATGCCTCGCACCTCGGTGATCTGACGCTGCTGGATGTCGGCGAGCTTCTTGCGCTGCGCCTCGATGCCGTCGATGGCGGCGGTGTACGCGGTCTCGTCGGTGCTGTTGCTCTGAGTCAAGGCGTGCAGCGCTTCCCGCTGCTTCTTGAGCTCGGCCTGCACCGGCTGACGCTCGGTGCGGTACTTCTTCATCACCGCGACCACGCGCTTCGCGCGGGCGTCTTCGACGCCGTTCTTCTTCAAGACCTCGACGATGCGGGCCTCGCGCGCGCCGGCTTTGTCCTTGTCACCCTTGGCGCCCTTCTCGCCCTTTCCACCCTTCGCAGCCTTGCCTCGCGCGGCTTTGGCAGCGGCAGGCGGCTTCGCGGGGCGGGTTTCGGCCATCGCCGGGGCGGCGAGGAGGCTCAGAGCGAGGGCAGCGGCGATGACTTTGAGGGGGCGCATGGTGTCTTCGTTCTCCTGTTCGGGACCTTGGTGATTCGCGGTCTCACCTTGCACATGCCGCCCCCCTCCCGGGCGTTAGAGGCCCCCGGGTTTTGTTTGGCGTTTCGAGTACAGTGGAGGCGGATGAGCTCGGAAGACGGCAGCGGCCGGCGAACCAGTCGAGAAGAGAAGCTCGAGCTCTACGACCAGGGCTTCACCCAGGCCGTACCCCACAATCGCGCGCTCGGGCTCCGCTTCGTCGACTTCGATCGCGGCTCCGCCACCATCCTGTTGCCGTTCGCCGAGCACCTGGTCGGAAACCCCGAGACCGGAGTGCTGCACGGCGGCGCCATCACGTCGCTGCTCGACGCGACCTGTGGCGCGGCGGTGTTCATGAAGCTGGGCGAGCCCATGCCCATCGCGACCCTCGACCTGCGCATCGACTATCTGAAGCGAGGCGATCCGCGCAAGGACGTGTTGTGCAAGGCCACTTGCTACAAGGTGACCCGACACGTCGCCTTCGTGCGCGGCCTCGCCTATCACGAGTCCGAAGACGATCCCATCGCGGCAGCCTCCGGCAGCTTCATCATCCAGGGCCGCGGTCGACCCATCGTCGGAAAGGTCGAGTCGTGAGCGAGCTCGTGCGTCGCGTGTCGGAGGCCAAGGCCACCGGCGACTACCGCGCGCTGATCGACATGATCCCCTACGCGCGCTGGCTGGGCTTCGACGCCGAGATCGTGAACGGTGAGATGCTGGGCAAGCTGCGCTTCTCCGATCCGCTGATCGGCAACCCAGTCCTCCCCGCCTTGCACGGCGGCACCATCGGTGCGCTCATCGAGTCGACGGCCATCTTCCGGCTGTTCTGGGAGGCGGAGACGCTGGTGATCCCCAAGACCATCAACCTGACGGTGGCGTATCTGCGCTCCGGTCGTCCGACGGACACCTTCGCGCAGGCTCACCTCACCAAACACGGGCGCCGTGTTGCGAGCGTCTGGGTCGAGGTCTGGCAAGAGGATCGCGAACGGCACATCGCCACGGGCACCGTGAACCTCTTGATCGAGCCGCTTTGAGCGCCGGTCACTCGGCGGGCTTCGGCGCCGCGTCGCACTCGGCGAGCTCGGCGTTGGGCACGAACAGGTGCGCGTCCTTGGCGAGCTCGAGCCAGCCGGTCGTGTAGAGGGTGATCTCGCTGAAGCTCGGCTCGCGCGACTTGCCGCGCTCCGGACGCTCCGCCGAGGCGTCGGTGTTCAAGTGGTAGCTCGTGCCCTTGCGCACGCGTCCCACTTCCACCCGTTCACCGGAGAGCTCCACGACCAGCGTCAGGTCACGCGCGCACGTCGCGCCCGGCGAGTGGATCTTCACCCCGCGCGCGCCCCGCCCCGAGCCGTAGCCGTAGCCCGCCGCGGCGACTTGGCTGCCCAAGTCTTTGGTCTTCACCCAGCCGAAGATCACGTAGGCGCCTTCCGCGATCAGGATCTTGGAGTGTGCTCCCCGGCTCCCGACTACCTCTACGGCAACCTCGGCCGCCAGCTTGGCGACCGCCGGTCCTCCGGGTTTCTCGGCGAGCTCGGCGCCGTCTTTCACCGAACGCTGCGGCAGCTGGCCCTTTTTGGTGACGGTCTCGCGCGCCAAATAGTCCGACACCTCGAGGCCGAGCTTCTCGCAGGCCACGAAGTCGTCGACCGGGTTCGGCCAGCTCACAGCCGAACTCGCGTCGACCGCGATGCGGAGCTTGTCGGACTGACCTTCGACCCAGTGCAGCGTGGTGTGCGCGTGCGGGATCAGGAAGCCGCGGAGGGCCAACGGCGCTTTGAGGTGCAGCGGCACTTCTTTCTCGTCGACGACGGCTCGCACCACGACGTGGCCATCGTCGAACACGGCCGTCGCGGGGCCAGGGCCGCCCGCGGCGATGGCGAGCTTCACCGGACCGTCGAAGGCTTGCATGAACGCCGGGCCGCCCGGGCGAATGCGCAGCGCCTTGAACGACCAGTCGCGATCTTCGATGCGGCAGGCGACGCTCGCGGGTTCACGAATCACGGCCATGGGCGCCGGCGGTTCGGGCTTCGATGAGGCCTCGGGCTCGGCGCTCCGAGCGGGAGCGATCTCGATCCTGGCCGGTGGCTGCTGGGCGTTCCCACGCGTCGGCTCCGGCGTGGTCGCCGGAGTGCAGCCGAGCGCCACTGACACGCTGAAGAGCAACCCGCGCATGTCCCTTGATAGCGGACTCGCTCAGGTCCGGGAAGGGACGGCGCGACTCCACGCAAATTCGCTGGTCCGTCCCCGAGCCGTCGCTCTAGCCTGCAGGGTCTCATGACGAGCACGAGCGCCGACTGGTTCGAGGGAATGGACGACATCGAGTGGAGCGAGCTCGAGCACGCCTACGGGGACGCAGCCGACGTTCCGGACCGACTGCGGGCGCTCGCGTCGAGCGACGCCGAGGCGCGCAGCGACGCGCAGTATTGGCTGTCGGCCAGCATTCATCACCAGGGCACGCTCTACTCGGCGACGCCGCCGGCGATTCCGTTTCTCGTGCGCCTGGCCCTCGACCCCGAGATCGAAGACCGCGCCTGGATCGTGCGCTTCCTCGCCGATCTCGCGGTGAGCCGGCCAGACGACTTCACCTGGGCGGGCTTCGATTTGCGGCGGCCCGACATGCAGGGCTACTTCGACGGAGAAGAAGCCAAGCCGTTCCAAGACTCCTACCGCGCAGTCGAGCGCGCGCTGCCCGAGCTTCTCGGTCTACTGCGAGACGGCGACGCCCGCGTGCGGGCCAACGCTGCGTTCACCGTTTCGTTTTTCGCCGAGCAGGCCGGCGAGGTGCGCGAACGACTTCGCGGGGTCCTCGCGACCGAGCGCGACCCGTTGGTCGTCGGCAGTGTGCTCGTGGCCTTGGCACTCGCGGACGGATACCTCGGCGACACCACGAGCCAGGAGGCCATGCGCAGGTACCTCGATGCCGAAGCGCCCCTCTCGGTGGCGGCGGCCGTGGCGCTGTCCTACGGCGTAGCGACCGGCGACGGCGCCGACCTCGCTGCTCGCCCGATCTTCGAGCGGCACCTGCTCTCCGATACGCCGCTCGCGCCGTGGGATGGCTTTCCTTGGGGCGCGGATCTCGAGGGCTGGCTCACGAGCACGCTCTACAAACAGATCCCCGACTCGGAATACGAGAGCGCCGGCGAGGGCGTGCGCTTCGCGCAGCACATTTGGTTTTCGATGATGGAGCGCGCGCAGGCAGACTCGCCGGCGCGCATCAAGAACCTGGCGCTCGCCGCCATGCGACCGCTCTTCCGCACGGTGACGCCGACGCCGCCGCCCAAAGAAGGTTGGACTCTCGAGACGCTCCGCCCGACGCTCCGGCGCTTCGCCGAAGCCGTGGCGCGGCGCCCGTTCTTGTCGGGCGGCGGCCTGATGAACGCGTTGGAAGAGAACGCGCTCCCCGGGGATCTCGAAGCGCTCGCGCAGTTCCTGGGCGTGTCCGAGCCCGGACCCCTCGACGTCGAGCTCGAGCTCGAGGGTTCGACCAAGAGCATCAAAGAGTGGCTCGGCTCCGCCGACACCGATCTCGCCGAGCTGGCGCGCGCCGTCGCACGGCGAGGTGACGCGGTGGCGCTCGCGCTCGCCATCAGCATGCAGAGCGAAGGCACCATCGTCGGCAAGATCGACCAGATGAGCTTTTCGGTCACGCCGGGAAGGCCGAGCAATACGTCGAAGATCTCGCGTGCGGTGCTCGAGGCCGCCACGGCGCGTGACCCCGCGCGGGTCTACGCCGAAGCCCTGGCTCTCGCGCAGAAGTACCGGGAGCAGGGACCGCCCGAGACCTACGCGCGCATGGGGACCCAACTCCACTACGGCGTGCTCGTGCTCACTTGCCTCGCCGCGGCCATGGCTTGCGAGAAGACCGGCGCGGTTCCCGATTCCGTCTTCGACGTGCTCTCGCAAGCGGGCTTTCATCGCGGGAGCTTCGCCGACGTCGCGCGTTACTACGCGCGCGTTCCGCCCGCGCGCCTCGAGGCATTCGTGCTCGAGCTCGCGGGGAACGGCTGGCAAACGCGGGGCTTCGCCGAGACCGTCGAGCACACGCCGAGCATCGACGTGTCCGACGTGTTCCTCGAGCTGCTCGCGTTGCTCTCGACGAGCGGACGACTCGCGCTCATCCGACGCACCGCCGAGCAGGGCGATTTCCGCGTGGCTCTGAAGGAGCTCGTGAAGACGCCCTCCGCCGAGGTGCTCGACGTCGTGCTCGCACGCATGGACGACACGCTGAGATCCATGGAGGATTGGGCGAAAGCCGACATCCCGCGCGCGATCGAGCAAGACGCCGCGCTCCTGGCCGAGCTCGGGGGCTGGGCCCATCCGGCGCTCTCGCGCTTCCGCGACGCGGGGCAGGCGCGATACCCGAAGCTCGCGGCGCGTGCCCTCGAGCTGTTCGATGAGCGCTCCCAAGTGGGCAGCGCGCTGGCCGGTGCGGGCGTCTCGGCGCGCGACGAGCGCGGGCTCATGCCGCTCGCCGACGCGCGGCGCATCGTCGAGGCCGCTTCGGTGTTCCAGAAGGGCGAAGGCGAGATGGTGGGCGGCACGTTCGTGCTGGAATCCGATCGGGCCTTCGCCGCAATCCTCTCGCTGGAAGATGCCGACGAGTTCGTGCGCCACGGCAAGCGCATCGACTGGCAGTTCCACGTGCGCGGGCGCGACAACACCGCGCTCCACGAACGCTACGGCGACGCTCTCCTGCCCTGGCTCGAGAGCCGCCTCGACGAGCGCGGCGTGCTCCACAACGTTCCGTGGTGCGTCGTCCCGTGTCTGCTCGAGATCGGTACGCGCGGCGCCCTCGAGCTCGCGCTCCGGTCGGGCGCGGTCCACGAGCTCTTGCGTGGCCAGGCGCCTCTCGGTGGAGGCCCGGGCGCCTTCGCCGCCGACGACGACGGGCCGCCGCCCTCCGGGGAACAGGACAACGCACCCCGCGCGTGGCTCACGCCCACCGAAGGCCTCGAGCTCGCTCGGCGCTGGCTCGCGCGCCACGCTCACGGTTTCGGCATGCTGGCGGAGCTCGCCGAAAACGGCGACCCGCGCGCCGAGGCGCTGCTGCGCGAGCGCGTCGACGCGCTCGGAGACGTCGTGCACGAAGCCATGGAGCTCTCGCTCGGCAAAGACGGCGCGGCACGCGTGGCCGCCCGCTTCTCGCTGCCGAGAAAGGGTCTCCCGCCCGAGGTCGAACGGATCTTGGACGAAGCCGAGCTCGTCGACGAGCCGCGCGGACCGCTCTGGAGCGTTGCCGAGCTCGACGACGCCGCGCGCGAGTTCACGCTGCCGCTGTGGGACAACGCGGCCTACACCACCGGCGCGATGAAGATCAGCGGTTTCGCGTCGCGCCACGGCGACGTGCTCACCATCGAGACTCTGGTCACTCATCCGGGCGCGGGCGAGCTCGTGCTCTGGGAGATGCAGGCCTACGGCCCCGGCGCTTCCGAACGGAACGCGTCGGAGTCGTTGGTCGACGCCGAGGCCGACGAGCTCGTGCGCCTCGAGGTCGAAGGCGGGTTCGTCGACGGCGTGTCCGGACACATCGAGCTCGGCGACGGCGACGAGTCGCGCCGCGTGCCCATTCCGCTTCCCCCCGACTACATCTCACTCAGCCTGAAGCGCGCCCAACTCGGGATGAAGGGTGACGAGGCGCGCACGTACTACACGCTGCCGGAGGCGTTCAGCCACCTCGATCCGGAGGAGCGCGCGCTCTTGCGCGACGTCTCCACCGACGAGTGTCTGCTGCTCCGGCTGTGCGACGAGCACGCGGCCCAGATGTGGGCCTTCGATCACGCGCTCGCCAGCGCGGCGGGCGTGCCGAAGGACGCGAAGCTGCTCTTCAGCTTCGAGAGCCTCGAATACGTGGCGGCGGGCCAACCCGCCAGCGAGTCCATCGATCTCGTCACGTTGGTCGAAGCGCTGCGGCGGCGTCGCAAGATCACGCGCCTGCCTGGCAAAGCCAACTCGAGCCCCATCCACTGGGTGCCGCGCGCGGCCGAGATGCGCTCGTTCGCCGGGCCCGACGCCTGGCCCGCCGAAGAAGAGCCGACGGGTCTCTCACGACCGAAAGAGGGCATGGGCTCGAGCCCGTATTGGAACCTCATGCTCGAACGCGGTTGGCCCCATGGCGTGATGCTCATGCACTCGCCCGCCTACAACCAACCCGGGCAAGCCGAGCAGACCATCCCGTATCTCCTCGGCATGCCCGACGTGGTCATGCACGTGTTCTGGCCGCGGCGCACCGCCTGCCTCTTCGCGCGCGTGGCCGGCAGCGCCAAGAAGAAGTGGTCGATGGAGGACGCCGGCGTGAAGCAGGCAATGAAGAACGACGCCCTCGTCACGAGCGCCGAAGCAGCCCGCATCGTCGAGACGTTCGTCAGTCGAGGCTTCGAGCTCCCGAGTCACGTCGGCGCCGAGCTCGCCGGCATCCTCGAGGCACTGGTCGGCGGAGCTCAGACCCTCGACGCCTTCACCCGAGCGATCGGCAAGCTTCCCGCCGCACACTGGAAGACCGATCACCCGGCCCTCGCCAGCGCCGTATTCGAGCTCGGTTTCGTGCTTCGGCGCGTGCGCGATGGCGAAGCCGCGCGGAGGAAGCTCGACGAGTTGCACGACGAGAAGCACACGAACGACGTGGCCCGCGCCCTCGATCTGGTGGCCCACGGAAAGCGCGGAGCAGAACGCAGCGCGCGGAGCGAGCTCGACTACGCCCACGTGGCCGCCGGAGATCGCGCTTGGGCCAAGCTCGAGGTCTTGAAGCTCGCGACGCCTCGCGTGCCCTTCGACGCGCAGGTCGCGTGGCTCGCGGGCGAGGCTCGCATCGAGCTCGTGCGCCAGGAGCTCGAGGGTCACCCCGCTGCGTCTTGGCTCGCGACGCAGCTCGGCGCCCTCGGGCCCGGGCTCGACGTGCTCCTCGAGCTCTGGCTCCGGCGCGAAGACGCGCGCGACTTCGTGAAGAACGCGGTCCTCGCTCGGCCCGAGGTGGAGTCGGAGCTCAAGCTCGCGCTCCGAGGCGACCACGCCGTCGCGGCACGAGCGCTTCTGGCGGAGCTCGAGAGACAGCGCGAAGCCGAGTTCGACTCGAAATACGGCGGGGACGACGACGACGAGAGCGACGACGAGGAGAGCGACGACGACGAGAGCGACGACGACGAGAGCGACGACGACGAGAGCGACGACGACGAGAGCGACGACGACGACGACGACGATGATGATGATGATGATGACTGACGCGAGTCGAAGGCGAGAGCGCTTCGGCTTCTCGTTCGCCGTGGGCCTGTGCGCCCTCGGTTGCGCCACGGAGCCGAGCCGCGATGCGCCGGCCCACCCCCGGTCCGAGGCGGAGCCGCGCGGCTCACCCGCTTCGGCGAGCGCGGCAGATGCGAGCCAAGGGGCCTCCGACGCGGGTCAAGGGATCGCCTCGGGCCAAAAGATCGCCGCGGGCCAAGGGGCCTCCGACGCGGGCCAAGGGAGCTTCGACGTGCGTGCTCCGGAGCCGGCAGCCTCCGATCCGGAAACCTCCGACGCCGCAGCTCCATCGCGCGATGCGGCGTCCGAGCCGAAACGCGGACCGCTTCGACACGCCACCTTTCACTGCTTCGGTTGGGTACACGGCCCCGAGTTTTCGATGGATTGCTTCCGCACCCACGCGACTTGTGAGAAGGCGCGCCGAGACATGAAGGCTGGCGCGCGAGACGTGCTGCCCGAGTGCTCGACCAACGAAGGTGCGTGGTGCACGAAGGTCGGGCGCGGCAGCGCGAAGGGCGGGACCGAACGCTGCTTCGGATCCCTGGGCAACTGTCGTCGCTACGAGAGCTACGTGCAGGGCAATGGACTCGTGACGAGCGGCTGCGAAGAGAAGTGACGTCGCCCCGTCACGGGTCCAACATGAAACCCACGCGCAGCCCGCCGCGAATGAAGTGCGCTTCGGGTCGCCCACCGCTCTCGAAGTAGTGCTCGTAGCCGATGGCGAGGCCCGCCCAGGGCAAGAAGCCACGGGTGCGGAGCGCCGCGACCCCGATGCCGCCCGCCACCCGCACGCCGTAGCTGAAGTCGCCGTCGTCTGCCTGGAACCAGCTGACCGGCGCGAGCTCGGCGTCGTAGTGCCATGACACGTCGTGGAAGCGGAGCACCACGGGCAGGGCAGGGAAGTAGTTGATGACGAGCTCGGTGGGTTCGACGTTGGGACGGATCATCGCGCCGCCGCCGAACTCGGCGCCCACGAGCAGCGTCGTCGTGCCGCCGAAACCCCAACCCGGCAAGAGACGCAGAGCTCCACCGCCCCCGAACGTCCAACTGCCTTCGGTCTGCCGTACCTGCACCATGCCGCCCGTCTCCAGGCTCAGCGTGAAGCGGTTGCGATCGGTCTGCCGCCCGATGAAGTCGGGCTCGGGCTCGACGAAGAAGGGACAATCTGCGGCGGCGCGCTCCATGGCGTAGCGAAGCGCGCCGAGCTGGCGTTCGACGAACAGCGCCTCGCGCGTAGCCGAGTCGAGCTCGCGCCCGGCTCGCGAAAAGGCAGCGCGTGAGCTGCCCAAGCCGCGCGAACGTCGTTCGAGCTCCGCTCGCGCTTCGAGTCGACCCGCGGGCGAGACGCGACACAGCGACTGGAGCAGAGTGGGGAGCACCTCTTCGTATTCCGCACGGTCGACGAACCAGCCGAGACTCTGTTCCACCGACACGATGCGCGCGAGATCGGCCAAGAGCCCGCGTGTGTCTTCGCGCAGCTCGGCCTGGGCTGGCGCGGCCCAGGCGACGATTCCCGCGACGGCGAGCGCGCGGATCAGCGATGCGCTCGTTTTCGCCGCGAAGCGTCCGGGAAGCATCAAAGGAAGAAAACCGTAAGACACGCGGGTGTTCGCGCCGAGGCGTGGCGCGAATCGGTCAGGAGAGAGCATGCGACTTCGATACGGCGTTTTCACCGCCCTCGTCTGGGTGGTCGGCTGCGGCGGCTCCACCGCCGGGACTGCCGGCACGGGTGCGACGGGCGGCAGCGGTGGAACGGGCTTGGCCGGCGGCAGCGGCGGGACCGCTGGTTCGGGTGGTCTCGGCGCGTCGGGCGGCGTTGGCGCCACGGGCGGCACGAGCTCCACCGGCGGCACGAGCGGCGCCGGCGGCACGGGGACCGGAGGCGGCCCGAGCCAAGGCCAACCGCCACCCCCCGATCCCAACGCGCCTCCCGCGCAAGATCCGAAAGCAGTGACGTTCGCCGTGCAGAAGTTCTTCCTGGGAGACATCGGCCTGAACGGTGCGCCCAGCTTGAACGCCTGGATGTCCATCGGTCTCAACGTGGATGGGCTCGTATCGAACAAGAGCTCTACCAATCACTGCCAGCCGCAAGTGGGCGCCACGAAGAGCTCCGTCTTCACCGACGGCGATTCCGGCATCGACAACTCCTTCGGCCGAAACCTCATCCCCATCATCTCGTCCCTCACCGCGAACCCCAGCGATTCCCTGAACCAGGCCATCGCTTCGGGCGAATCCACTTGGCTGCTCCACTTCGACAACCTCGGCTCGTCGCCGAGCCAGAACGGCGTCAAGGCGGCGCTCTACGTGAGCTCGCCGTTCGGGGGCGTGCCGACCTGGAGCGGGTCCGACGCGTGGCCCGTCGCCTTCGAATCGGTGGTGGGCGGTGCGCTCGGTCAACCCGTGGTGTCGTACCCCGCGAGCTATGTCGTCGGCGGGCAGTGGGTCGGCGCCCCTGCGAGCTCGGGTGCTCTCGCGTGGTCGATGCCCATCCAGGGTTTCGGGCTCGACTTCAAAGTCCGACACGCGAGGCTCGTGGTGAACGTCTCGGGCACGGGCCCGGCCGCCAAGGCCAAAGGTGTTCTCTCCGGCGTGATCGACACCGAAGAATACGTGCAAGCGCTGAAACAGGTCGCGGGCTCGTTCGACCCGACGCTGTGCGACGGCCCGACCTTCGACTCCATCGCTCAACAAATCCGCGCCGCGAGCGACATCATGAGCGATGGAACCAACGGTGACCCCACTCAGGTCTGCAATGGGATCTCCATCGGCGTCGGCCTCGAGGCCACCGTCGCAGCGCTGGGAGCCGTGTCGTCTCCAGTTCCGCCGCCGCCGAATCCGTGTAAGTGACTCGGGCCCTCGAGCCATGTTCACGCGGTCCTTCGATTCTCACCCGAACGTTCTTCGCACGCTCGCACTAGTGGCCGCGGCCCACGGCTGTCTCGCGTGCGGTGGCGCGTCCAGCGCCAAGCCTCCTGTCGAAGCCCAGGCGAGCGATGCCACGGGTGGAGCTCGTTCTCCCGAACAAGCCTGCCTCGCCGAAGCCCAGGCGCCGCGCGCGCCGCGCGCCGACGCGCCGGAGCGCATCACCATTTCCCACGTCCTCGTGCGGCACAAGGATCTGAAGCGCTCCGAGGGTGCCACGCGCTCACGCGGCGAGGCCTGTCTCCGCGCCAAGGCGGCGCGCGAGAAGCTCCTGGCGGGCGCCGAGTGGTCCGACGTGGTCAAAGAATACAGCGACGGTGGTGACGCCACGGGCGGCAAGCTCGGAAGCGTGACGAAGAGCGAGCTCGATCCGGTCTTCGCCAACGCGGCCTTCGCGCTCGACTCGGGTGAGCTGAGCCACGTGGTGGAGACGCCACGGGGCTTCCATGTGATCGCTCGCAGCGAGTGAACCGACGTCCGCTGGCGGCTCGCCTTCCACGACGAGCGCCAAGCGGATGACACCCTCGGGACCTCCCGAGAGGCCCGAGCGACGGCCGCGCGTGGGCGGTGTCTCGCCGTTGCGCGACGTTTGCGCACGGGTCCCCTCCGACGATGTCGCGGCCGATTTCGGCTCGGGCGGGCCAGTCTCGCCAAGCGTGGGGCGGCTCCCGCGGAGATTCCGCCCGAAGCGATGGAGTTTCTTCGCGTCGAGCCCCGCGGTTTGGGCTATGGAAGCCCTGCCGGACGACCCCTCCCGCGTTTCGTGGCGAGTCGAACCGTCGCCGGTCGCGCCTCGTGCGCGTGGAGACTCCGATGCTAGTCGCCATCCCCAGAGAGGTGCGTCCCGGCGAACGCCGGGTTGCCGCGACCCCAGAGACGACCGCGCGCCTGAAGAAGCTCGGCTTCGAAGTCGCCATCGAAAGCGGTGCCGGTGAGAAGGCCTCGTTCGGCGACGAGGACTACGAGAAGGCCGGAGCTCGCATCGTCAAAGACGTGAGCGAGCTCTGGTCGAGCGCCGACGTGGTGCTCAAGGTCCAGCCCCCCGAAGAGCACCCCGACCTCGGAAAACACGAGGCCGAGCTCCTGCGCGAAGGCCAGACCTTCGTCAGCTTCATCTGGCCCGCCAAGAACAAGGCCCTCGTCGAACGCCTAGCCGCGCGCAAGGTGACGGTGCTCGCCATCGATCAGGTGCCGCGCGTGACGCGCGCTCAGAAGATGGACGCGCTTTCGTCCATGGCGAACATCGCCGGTTACCGCGCGGTGATCGAGGCCGCGAGCTTCTTCGGTCGCTTCTTCACCGGTCAGATGACCGCCGCGGGCAAGGTGCCTCCCGCCAAGGTGCTCGTGATCGGCGCCGGCGTCGCAGGTCTCGCCGCCATCGGAGCCGCGCGTGGCCTCGGCGCCATCGTGCGCGCCTTCGACACGCGACCGGCCGTGCGCGAGCAGGTGAAGAGCATGGGCGCCGACTTCCTCGAGGTGCAGCTCGAAGAAGACGGCACCGGCGAAGGTGGCTACGCGAAAGAGATGAGCCCAGCGTTCATCGCAGCGGAAATGGCGCTGTTCGCGGCCCAAGCCAAAGAGGTGGACATCATCGTCACTACCGCGCTCGTCCCCGGCAAACCCGCCCCGGTGCTGATCACCAAACAGATGGTCGAGAGCATGCGCTCGGGCTCGGTGATCGTGGACCTCGCGGCCGAAAGCGGCGGCAACTGCGCCGTCACGCACCCAGGCGAAGTCAGCGTGCACCACGGCGTCACCGTCATCGGCTACGTCGACTTGCCGAGCCGTCTCGCCCCGACCGCGAGCCAGCTCTACGGCACGAACCTCACGCATCTGCTCGCCGACATGGGCGGCGCCAAGAGCTGGCACGTCGATCTCGACGACGAAGTGATCCGCGGCTCCCTCGTGCTGCTCGACGGGGAGCTGATGTGGCCGCCGCCCAAGAAGCCCGAGCCCGAGCTCAAGTCGCGCCCGAAGAACCCGCCGAGCACGGTGCCCCCGGCCGAGGCCAAGAAGATCGAAGCCGCGGCCGCCCAGAAGGCCACGCCTGCCAAGTCGTCCGGGCCCGGCGCCGCCATCGCGCTCGCGGTGGTCGCCGTGCTCCTGGTCGCCCTCGGGTTGGTCGCGCCGGCCAGCTTCCTCACGCACTTCACTGTGTTCGTGCTGGCCTGCTTCGTCGGCTGGCAGGTCGTGTGGAACGTCACACCCGCCTTGCACACGCCGCTCATGAGCGTCACGAACGCCATCAGCGGCATCATCTTGATCGGCGGCATGCTCCAGGTCTCGGGCCCGGTCGCCGCGCCCGTCACCGTCCTCGGTGCCATCGCCGTCTTGATCGCCACCATCAACATCTCCGGGGGCTTCCTGGTCACGCAGCGCATGCTGCGCATGTTCCAGAGGTAGCGAGGAGCGAGGTAGAGCCACATGCCCCAGAGCCTTCAAACCATCGCGTACCTCGTCGCCGGCGTGCTCTTCATCTTGAGCCTCGGCGGTCTCTCGAAGCAGGAGTCCGCACGTCGCGGCAACGTCTTCGGCATCGTCGGCATGTCGATTGCGTTGGTGGCCACGGCCGCGAGCCCCAGCGTCACCGGCTACGGCGTTCTCGCCGGCGCCATCGGTGTCGGCGCCATCATCGGCGCCGTGCTCGCCGCCCGCGTGGCCATGACGAACATGCCGCAGCTCGTAGCCATCTTGCACAGCTTCGTGGGCGCCGCCGCCGTCTTGGTCGGCATCGCGAGCTTCCTCGCTCCCCCCGCCGAGCTCCGCGGCGCCGAAGCGGTGATCCACGAAGTCGAGGTCTTCCTCGGCGTCTTCATCGGCGCCATCACCTTCACCGGCTCCATCGTCGCCTACGGGAAGCTCCAAGGTCTCATTCGCAGCAAGCCGCTGCTGCTACCCGGCCGCCACCTGATGAACTTGGCGATGGTGCTGGTCTCGGCCTGGCTCTGCGCTCAGTTTCTCTCGGCCCCGGAGCACGGCGGCACCCAATCGCTCCTCATCATGACCGCCATCGCAGGAGTGCTCGGCGTACACCTGGTGATGGCCATCGGCGGCGCCGACATGCCCGTCGTGGTCTCGATGTTGAACAGCTACTCGGGCTGGGCCGCCTCGGCGGCGGGCTTCATGCTCGCCAACGATCTTCTCATCATCACCGGCGCACTGGTCGGATCGAGCGGCGCGATCCTCAGTTACATCATGTGCAAGGCGATGAATCGTTCCATCTTCAACGTCATCTTCGGAGGCTTCGGCGCCGAAGAGGGCGCCGCCCCGGCCAAGTCCTCGAGCGAGCCCCAAGGTGAGGTCGTCAGCGTCACGGCCGCCGAGACCGCAGCCGTGCTCGCCGACGCCAAGAGCGTGGTCGTCGTCCCCGGCTACGGCATGGCCGTGGCCCAAGCCCAATACCCACTCTGGGAGGTCGCCAAGCTCCTGCGCGATCGCGGGGTGAACGTGCGCTTCGCCATCCACCCCGTCGCCGGCCGCCTCCCCGGGCACATGAACGTCCTCCTCGCCGAAGCCAAGGTCCCGTACGACATCGTGCTCGAGATGGACGAAATCAACGAAGACTTCCCCGAGACCGACGCAGTCCTCGTCATCGGCGCCAACGACATCGTGAACCCGGGCGCCCTCGACGACACGTCGAGCCCCATCTACGGCATGCCCGTACTCGAGGTCTGGAAGGCCAAGACCTGCGTGGTCATGAAGCGAAGCATGGCCAGCGGCTACGCCGGCGTCGAAAACCCCCTCTTCTTCAAAGACAACACTCGCATGCTCTTCGGCGACGCGAAGAAGACCGTCGACGCCATCCTCACCGAGCTCAGGAACGCGACCGGCGCCAAAGCCGCCTGAGGCGTTCGCCCATCACGGAGCCGGAGGGCTCGACGAGGTGTCGGCGCGAAAGCGGCGCGAGGCGTTCGCCCATCACCGGAGCCGGAGGGCTCGACGAGCTCGCAGCGCCACTCGCGCCGGGCAGCGCCACTCGCGCCGGGGCAGCGCCACTCGCGCCGGGCAGCGCCACTCGCGCCGGGTGGCGACGATCGCCGGCCGGCAGCGTTTTCGCCACCCAGGAGGGCTCGCCAAGCGGGCCGTCCCGCACGTGCGACCCCCGCATCTCGCTAACTTCAGGCGCCCTGCGCATTCGCGACTCCGCGTCGCTCCGCCCGGCACGCCGGCTGCATTGCGTTCGCGCCGTGGCTTCCAATCCATTCGATCCCAACCGGCGTCCGCCCCCGCCAATGTCAAGCTCGCCAACTTCGACGCGTCCAAGCGTCCCTGGCAGACCTGCACCCTCGCAACCACCGCCTCTCTTCGAGGTTGTCCGCACCGTGCTTCGCCAGCGCGGCTACAGCCCGCGCACCGAAAAGGCCTACATCGGCTGGATTCGCCGCTACATCATTCACCACCGCAAGCGACACCCCGCCGAGCTCGACGTCAGTCACGTCACGGACTTCTTGAACTACCTGGCCACGGTACGCGCGGTGAGTGCCTCGACTCAGAACCAAGCGACGGCGGCTCTGCTCTTCCTTTACGCGGAGGTCCTGAAGCGAGACATCGCCGAGTTCGGCGGCCTCGTCCGCGCCAAGCGCCCCGAGCGACTCCCCGTCGTCCTGTCGCACGCCGAGGTCGCGACGGTGCTCGCTCGAATGCGCGGACGCACCTGGCTCATGGCGTCTCTCCTCTACGGCGCCGGGCTTCGACTCGCCGAATGCGCGAGCCTTCGCATCAAAGACGTCGACCTCGTGCGACACGAAATCGTGGTGCGTCGCGGCAAAGGCAACAAGGACCGAGTCACGCCCCTCCCCACCTCGCTCGTGGAACCGCTCCTCCTCCACCTGGACAGCGTCCGAGCACAATTCGACCACGATGTCCGCAACGGAACCGGCACCGTGGAGCTCCCCGCCGCCCTCGAGCGCAAGTACCCGAACGCCTCGCGAGAGTGGGGCTGGCAATGGCTCTTCCCAGCCGAACGCCACTACGTCGACCGCGACACCGGCGAGCGCCGCCGCCACCACACCCACGAGACCGTCCTGCAACGCGCGGTCCGCGACGCCGCGCGAGCCGCCGGCCTCGCCAAGCCCGTGTCGTGCCACACCCTCCGCCACACCTTCGCCACCCACCTCCTCGAAGCCGGCTACGACATCCGCACCATCCAAGAGCTCCTTGGACACGACGACGTCAGCACCACCATGATCTACACCCACGTCCTCAATCGCGGCGGTCGCGGCGTCACGAGCCCCCTCGACCAACTCCCCATCGCCGGCCGCATCCTCCCCGCCCCCAAACCGCCGCTCGGATTACCCAGCTATCCAGATCCCGATACACCGACCCCCCACCACGCCCGCAGCGCGGGAGACGCGCCAAGTAGTCCCAACAGGATCTCCGCTATCCAGCAGCTCACGGGGTAGAATGGTAGTTATACGCCCGAAAGAGCCGCGCCATGGCGCAGAAGGTTGCATGCTCAACTTGCGGCGCCGCGATCCTGGTGGAGACCGCGTCGCGAACTGGCGGCGTTTGCATGCCTTGCAAGAACGGAACGCGCGCGCAGATCGATGCGGGAAAGGAGTGGGCCGCAGGCCGCGCCGCGCAAGATGCTGACCCCCTCCGCGTGCTCTGGGCTTCTCTGGTCCGCAGAGTCCATGACTCCGCATCTGGGACAGGCTTCGAGACCCTCTCCGAAGCGGAGAAGCTGTACTACGCCGTCGGCCTCGTTGACGGCGACGTCTACAACGGCGGCTTCGACCAGTACTTCTTCAACAGCTCCGGTTCCTTCTACGCGTACGCGCTTCGCGGCCTCCAATTCATCGGGGCGACTCAATCAGCGCAACTCCTCGCGCAAGCCAAGCACGCCCTTTTTGGGGACTCACCGGTCCCAACCGACATCGCGGAGCGTAGGGCCTACCTTCGAACGCTCAGTCTCGAAAACCCTGTCCTCGATTCACTGGACGCGCAATTCTGGGAGGACCCGGATGATCTTGGGTCGCTCATGGAGCGATTCGCCAACGAGCACCATCTCATCACGCCGGCCGACGGCGCATAACTCGCGTTCCACCCGCCGAACGCGGGTCTTGCCGACTTCACCGTCCGTTCCGCGACGGCCGGCGCCCTCTCTGTCTACGGCTTGCGCCGGCCTGCGAAAACGCCACGCGGTCTGTTACGATGTTCCTCGCGTTCGCGGGTGAACGCGTGTCTCGTTAGGCGGACCCAGCGGCCACAGCCGAGTCATGAAAATCATCCGTTATCGCGGTGGGGTCGTATCGTTTCGAATCCCTCAGCACTGGCTTGAGCTGTACGAACTTGACGAGGGTGGCGAGTTCCATCCCGGTACCGACGATGGCCGCGTCCTTCGGATCCGAGTAACCACCGCGCAGGCATCGCATGCGGTCACGCCCGAAACGACTGCCAATCTTGTTCGGAAGCTGCATCCCGACACTCCGTTTCGGATGTTGAGGCCCGGGGACCTTTGTACTCGTCGAACGCACTCCTTCAGGGAGGACGATGAGGACCTGATTCTTCACGAGTGGCGAGTGTACAACACCGTCCCGCCGGACCACCTTCGCGTCGTGCTCTTTACATTCACCATCCCGGCCGACCTGGATACCGAGCCCGAGATACTGGACGACATCGAGACGCTTGATCGCGAGATCATGAACGCTACGTTTGCGACCAGAATCGGTGAAACGCCACTCTGAACGGCAGCCGCCTAACTCGACGTTCCACCCGCCGAACGCCGTCATTGCGAGTTTCACCGTCCGTTCCGCGTCGCGGGCGCTCTCACTGTCTGCGGCGCTGCGCCCGCTCAGCTGCGCCTCGCGCTGTGATAAGCTGACGCTCGGCGTTCGCGGGTGAACGCGAATCCGTTATTCGGCCAGACCGACGCGAGTTCGCTCCGCCTGCCGGGGAAGCATCGCCAACTTGGGCACGCACTTTGCGTGCAGTGCGCTGACAAGTGCGATTGCGGCGCGTTCCTCTGCATCGACGGCGGCACCGCTATGACTTCCTTGTCATTGCGACAAGACGCGTACTGCTCGCCTTCGCGCTACTCATCGCGGCCTGCGCGAGGCCGGGGCGCGACAGAGCGATTCCAGTCGCTCCTGCTGCGCTTCCAGAACTCGCCGGCCACCAGCGCGAGGGCGCAGTGGATCTCCGGATCGGAAGTGAGACCTTCCTCGTGCGCCCTGCAAATGACCCGCGGTTGGAGCTCGAGCCTCGTCCGTGCAGCACTCCGCAGGAGGAGGTCCAGCGTACCTGCAGCAACATCACGGTTCCTCTTGAGCGCCTTCGCGTGTCCGCTGACGGCACCGTCTATCCCGGCATACGGCCTGAGCACGTCTCCCGAGCAACCCTTCGTCTTGATGACTACGTGCTGCCGACGTGGCGGCCCACGTTCGGAATCGGCATGTCCTTTTTCGGGCCGGCCGTCGTTGCGGCCCTGGACGTGCAGTGGCTCCCGTTCGACGAGCTTGCCCTTCAGGTGGGACTGCCAATCGGAACCCACATGATCGGGGGCTACGGAGGCTTTCGCCTGCGCCCCGTATCCGGCGACCGCCTGCGGCCGTGGATTGGAGCGTTTGCCACGGGTGTGTGCCTCATGGGAACCGACCAGAACGGCGAGAGCCGTTCGTCATGCGTCGGCGCGGTCGCCGGCCGGATAGGCGTGGACTGGGCGTTCGAGAGCGGCACGATCCTGCTCTCTCCAGAGCTCGATGTGTTGTTCCCAATTGATGGCTACCTGGGAATCGAATGGCCGGTCGCACCCTGGGGCGGCGTCACGATTTCATGGATGTATTGAACGACTTCCTGCCACGCCCTGACTGCCGCATAACTCGACGTTCCACCCGCCGAACGCCGTCTTGCCTTGCCCAACCGTCCGTTCCGATTTCCGCGGGCGCAATCATTCTCTTCGGCGCTGCGCCCGCGGCTGTGGCGCCGCGCGGTCTGCTAGGATGTGCCTGGCGTTCGCGGGTGAACGCCGTTCGTTATCCAGCCGCGAGGCCCCTGTTCATGCTCATGCGGCTACTGCTCACGCTCGTCGTCGCTGCCCCGGCGGGGTGCGCCTCGCCAAATGTCAGAGCCACCGGGGACCCGGGTTCCGGGCTCGCCCACCAACCGGCTCACGTCGGGCTCCATGATGCTTCTGCCGACGCGGGACGTGCGCCCGGAGCCGGCGCGAGCGACGACTCTGCCGTCGATAGCGGTGTCGGCGCCTCCGACCCGGCGCCCAGCTCGCCCGACACACCGCCAGCGCGGGATGTCATCCCGGGCACCTGTTGCAGCGCTCTCGCCCAGGACGTTTGTGCCGCGCCCGACCCGCGGTGCACGCGGCTCGCTCAGGCCGCGGCTGCATGTTTCGACGGCCTCAAGCGCGCACAGGCAAAACAGCTCGTCCTGGATACTCTGCGCAAGGCCCTCGCCCCCACACCGCTGCCTGATACTTGCCGCTGAGCAGCGCTGTCTAACTCGACGTTGCACCCGCCGAACGCCGCTTTGGCCTTGCCCAAGCGTCCGTCCGCGACGGCGCGCGACCACACTGATGCGGCACTCGCCCGCGTCTGCTGCGCCTCGCCGACTGACGACTTGACGCTCGGCGTTCGCGGGTGAACGTGTGTCTCGTTACACAGACAGTGCTCGCACAAGAGCGCCTCGCGTGCATACCCTCTACGCGTACGTCCACGGCTCCGATCTCGACGACATCGCCGAGCTTCTCCTCCGCGACTTGCAGACGTTTGTCCGTCAGACGCCTTGGAAGACCGCTGAACCTTCGGTGGTGAGCCAGCGATCTCCAGCGGACCCGACCCTCGCGTCCGGAGACGTTCCTGATTGGGACCTCGGTCTCAACCTTCCGTTGCCACTCGGCCCGTCGACCGCGATCGACGACGCGGTCACGATCGCGCAGCACCTCGTCGAGCTGCGCGCGCGCGTTTCGCGTGACTTCGTCATCGGACTGCACGACGACCGCACAGGCGCCACCGAGGATCTCTTCTTCGTCGACAGTCACACTCTCGATGTTGATAGCCTGCGAGCGGCCCTGGCATGACCTGTGCTGTCTAACTCGACGTTGCACCCGCCGAACGCCGGTAGTGGCGAGTTTCACCGTCTGTTCCGCGTCGGCGGGCGACCACTCTGTCTTCGGCACTCGCCCGCCTCTGTGGCGCCCCGCGCTCTGCTACGATGGTCTCCAGCGTTCGCGGGTGAACGCCGTTCGTTATACGGCCGACCCAGCTGGCACCATGCGCGTGTACTTCGGCCAAATCTACGTCAAGCCCGGTGTGGAGTTCCCCTTCACCCACCTGATGCAACGCTACCTTGGCGATCGAGTTTCGGCGCTCGTGTGCGCGTCCGATTTATTCGTCGAGCGATTCGGCGCGGACTGGACCCTTACCGTGCGCCTCAGCGCCGATGACGAGATCACCGACAACAAAGTTCTCGGACCCACTCGCTTCCCTAAGACCCGTGACGTCGAATTCTCGCTCTTCTTGCCGTACTCCATCATCGTCGCGCAAGACGACGTCCTCCGGAACGCGCTTCAGCGGATAGTCCTCGGCACGATCGAGATTCTCGGTCGCGCGGCCATTGACCCAGCCCGCGTTGTTCAGGCCCGCGAAACGATCGTGAGCGAGATTCTATCTCGACCCGAAATGTTCGAGGCTGACAGGTCACCGAGCCGCCCCTAGCGTCGTTGCACCCGCCGTCTAACTGGACGTTGCACCCGCCGAACGCCGGTAGTGCCGCGTTTCACCGTCCGTTCCGCGCCGGCGGGCGACCACTCTGTCTTCGGCACTCGCCCGCCTCTGCAGCGCCTCACGCTCTGCTACGATGTCCCTGGCGTTCGCGGGTGAACGCCGTTCCGTTAGGCGGACTCATGCCCACAATCCGCGAAGACATTCACACCGCCGCTGAATGGATATCCAAGGCGCTCTCCTCATCCCGATACGAGGCCGACTTCTCTCCCAACTCCCTCGTCGAAATTGATCGGTTCTTCTCCGAGCACGCTCTGGACGGCAAGCCGGTTCCTGGAGGTCTCCTCTCGGAATCGTTCGGAAGTCGCATTTTTTCGATCGGCGCGTACTGCGGCGAGGTCCTTCGGAGAAACCTTGGCGGTGACTGGCGGGGCGACGACTCCGATCCAGAGGTTGAGATCAACGTCGAGCTCCATCTCCCAGACTCGACCATCTGTTGGCCCATGCAGCGTGTCATGAAGCGTTACAAACTCGGCTCGTCCGATAGCATCGCTGCTTGGGGTGCGCAGGCCGGGCTGAACATCACGCGTGACATTTGGCCGGCACTTCGTCCTCCCGAGAACTCGACCAAGCCGTGGTGGAAGCTCTGGTAGCCACCAACGCCGCCTAACTCGCGTTCGACCCGCCGAGCGCCGGTCGTGGCGAGGTTCACCGTCCGTTCCGCGCCCGCGGGCGACCACTCTGTCTTCGGCACTCGCCCGCGTGCGTTCACGCCTTGCCGTCTGCTACGATGAGCCACGGCGCTCGCGGGTCAACGCGTGCCCCGTTATACCGCCTCTGTCCGCCATCCGATGGCCAAGCCTTCCCTCCATGACGCGCACCGCTTGTCGATCGCGCAAGTCGCGGGGGTCATCGGCGCGCTCGTCGTGGTCACCGCCTGCGCGCCAAGCGGACCGCTCGACCCGAAATGTCCAGATCCCACCAAGGCCACCGCCGGGCCGACGACCCAAGACGCCGGCGTCGTCCGCACTTCACCCGTCGGTTGGGCGTCTGCCTCGGACTCGCGCAGCACCCGTGATCAGGAGCGGAACCCGAGAGCGTGTTTCGCCACAGCAGGATGTCCATATGCGCCGCATCCTTTGCCAAGGTGTCCGCCAGACCTGAAATTTGATTCCAATTGGTGGGACGTAGCGGGGCAGGAGTCTCTCGTCGTTGCGCCGGGCACACTCGAGGTGATCTTCGGATCGACCACCCAGGCCCGCTGTGGGGTAAACCACCCTTGCTGCAATACCGAGCGAGCCCAGCTCGTCGTGCGAACGGATCGCGGCCGCATCAGGTTGGTCAGCGACACGAACCCTTTTGCGTTCCAGTGTGTCGGCGACGGGAGCGCCGATTGCTGTCCGTTTCCGCCCACCGCCCACGTTCTCGTGAAGGGCGTGATGGCCGCCCCGTACGATTCCTTCAACTTCACGATGACCGATCCCCGACTGTGCGCAGCCGAGCAGTAGCACCCCAAATCTCCTTGTGTCTCCAAGATCACGGCGCTCTTCCACCCGCGGTCTAACTGGACGTTGCACCCGCCGAACGCCGGTCTGGCCTTGCCCCACCATCCGTCCCGCGCCCGCGGGCGCCCATTGTTCAGCGGCACGCGCCCGCGTGAGTAGCGCCGCGCGTTCTTCCGTATGCGCGCGCTTCACCCTCCCTCCGGGGCGGTGCGTCGCGCTCCCGCCTGTATCGCGCGCCTCCGGTTTCCGCGCCGTACTGTTATCATCCTGGAGGCGCGATTGGCGCGCCTCCGGTTTTTTCGCGGCCCGCCGTCTCTGTCCGTCTTTCCCGCCGCGGGTGAACGCCAATTCGTTACCGCGGTGGCGGCCGCCGAATTCCGTTCCGCCAGCGCGTGCCACTTCGCCGTCTTCGTGCCCGCGTGCCCACGACTGCGCGGATGACACGCCGGTGGACCTCGAAACACGCTCTCGGCTCTTCCGAACTTCTTCTAGTGCGCCCTTACGGCTCGTTCGTTGCGTTGCGTTTCCCTTTCACGCCCCTCGTGGCGCGCTTCACACCGCTCCAGCCCGCTGCGCGCGCGACGTAGACATTTCGCCGGCGCCGGCGCGCCTGGCGGACTCATGTTTGGCCCTACCGCTCCGTCTCCGCCGCGGCGGGTCTGCCGACGACGTCGCGCACGCCTTTGCCGTTCGTCCGTTACTGCAAGCCATCCTCTCTGGCGCTTGCGGCATGCAGTTCCTCGGGTCCAAGAGCCGGCGACTGCCACTCGTCCTCATACGCCGCGACCGCAGACGCTGCCATCACCGGCTTCTCGGCTGTAGGCGAGTCAGTGAATGGATGGCGTCTGCTCCCAGTACTGCAAGCCGGACTACACCTCTGCAAGTGGGAATCCGAATCCACCGTCACGTGCCACATCACCTGCCCGCTTTGAGATGGTGCCGCCTAACTCACGTTCCACCCGCCGAACACCGGCGACGCGAACTTCAACGTCCGTTCTGCGCCCGCGGGGCGACCATTCTGACATGGCACTCGCCCGCGTCTGTAGCGCCTTGCCGACTGACGACTTGACGCTCGGCGTTCGCGGGTGAACGTGTGTCTCGTTATTCAGAACTTCAGGGCAGCGCCGACAAGGCTAGTCCCACGCGCCGTGCGAGCTGTCGCCGACGAATGTCGCTCGCGCAAGTCGCAGCGCCTGTCCCCGGCACTGGGGCGCTCGTTCCCCGCCGAAGCGGATCCGCTCGCCGCGTCGTCGGCGCTGCCGTCCCGGCCCGTGACGTGGAGGCGTTCGGTGAGGTCCATGGCGCGTTGTCAGCTTGCAGCGCCGAGCTTGCAGCGTCGCGCAACCGGTGCCGTCGAATGTCGCTCGCGCGCGCGGGGTCGCGTCGGGAGCGGTGACCCTGCGCGCCCTTGGCGGTTCGAAGCAGCCCAGAACCCCGAGGTTGTGCGCTGCCTCGAGCCTGGTCCGCCGCGCCGACTGCATCGCCGAAGAGTCGACAGTGAGCTCGTTCCCGCTTCGCGCATTCAGAGATGAAGATCCGAGTCTGAATAACTGGCGTTGCACCCGCCGAACGCCGGTCGTCCTGATTGAAGCTGCCTGTGTGCGGCGGCCGGCGACACACTGTCTGCGGCACACGCCGGCCTCTGCGTCGCTTCGGTTGTCTGCTACGATTCACGTCCGGCGTTCGCGGGTGAACGCCTGTCCGTTATTCAGAACTTCAGGGCAGCGCCGACAAGGTCCCATGTGCCGTGCGAGCTGTCGCCGACGAATGTCGCTCGCGCAAGTCGCAAGCGCCTGTCCCCGGCACTGGGGGCGCTCGTTCCCCGCCGAAGTGGATCCGCTCGCCGCGTTGTCGGCGCTGCCGTCCCGGCCCGTGACGTGGAGGCGTTCGGTGAGGTCCATGGCGCGTTGTCAGCTTGCAGCGCCGAGCTTGCAGCGTCGCGCAACCGGTGCCGTCGAATGTCGCTCGCGCGCGCGGTCGCGTCGGAGTGCGACCCCGCGCGCCCTTGGTTGTTCGAAGCAGCCCAGAACCCCGAGGTCGTGCGCTGCCTCGAGCCCGAACCGCCACGCCGACTGCGCCGTCGAAGAGTCGACAGTGAGCTCGTTCCCACTCGTGCCTTCAGTGCCGTGGATCCGAGTCTGAATAACTGGCGTTGCACCCGCCGAACGCCGGTCGTCCCGTTTGACGTCGGTGTGCGTCGGCCGGCGACACACTGTCTGCGGCACACGCCGGCCTCTGCGTCGCCTCGGTTGTCTGCTACGATGCTCTCCGGCGTTCGCGGGTGAACGCCTGTCCGTTATCCAGCGTTCGTTCCGACCGGATGAACAAGCAGCGCCCGAGCCCACAGCGCCTTGCCGACGGTTGAAGTTGAACGTCTCTCGCGCGTCCGGTCGCGCCCCTCCGAGCCCCGGCCGTTGATGTGACTGATGACGTTGCCGCTGTTGAACAACGGCGCTGCAGGCGAGACCACGGACGCCATGCTGACTGTGGCGCTGGGCCACGAAGAGGCGAGCCCACGCGCCCCGCGACTGCTCCAAGAATCACCGTTCTTCCAAAGACCTGTATAACTGGTCGTTGCAGCAGACGAGCGCTGCTTCGCGTTCTCCGATGCAGGTTCGACATGCGCACGCAGGCTGGTACTCTCTCGGAAACGGTGTTCGGCGCTCGCTGCTGAACGCCTTCTCGTTAGCCGGACGGCAAGACCGCGCTTGCGCGTGTGGCGCACATCGAGGACCCGTGCCGCATCGGGCTACGATGCGTGCTATGCTCGCGGCCATGCGCTCCCGTCGAAGTACGCTACGTAGACGGCCAGCCGGAACCGGACCGCCCCTTACCGCTGCAACCTGGCGAGCGGGTCGGCGTCATTCTGGTACGACGACCTGATCCCGCACGATGGGATCTTCGGCGAATCGCCGCTGCGTCCGGGGGCGAAGACGCCGAACTCGCCGCCGTGGGCGTGGACGGTTGGGCTGACGCGCTCGATGCAGAGGATCGTCGGTGAAGCGTGGCGAGATTTGGTGGCCGACCTCGGGGCCCATCGGCCCCGCGAGAGCAGACTGGCCGTCGCCCGGTCGTGGTTTGGCAGAGCGACGCCCTCACCAGCGTGCTGCAGTCCGTGCTCGTGGTGCCCCTGACCACCAACATGGAGCGCGCCCGACTCGCTGGGACAGCACTCATCGAGGCGACCGACATCGGCTGGCGTCAGACTCGGTTGCGCGTGGCGTTCCGCGATTCCAAAAGCAGCGCTCGATACTTTCGTCCGCGCTCTGACCGGAAGCCGAGTTGACAGAGCTCGCCGAGCTCGCGACGGACGAAGCCCTAGGGCGACTTGATCCGGAGCCGTGAACGCCCGATACGCCGTCGCCGTCTAACTCGACGTTCCACCCGCCGAACGCCGGTCGTGGCGAATCTCACCGTCCGTTCTGCGTCGCGGGCGCCCTCTCTGTCTGCGGCGTCTGCGGCACTCGCCCGCGTCTCTTGCGCCGCGCCACTGACGACTTGACGCTCGGCGTTCGCGGGTGAACGTCATGCCGTTATACAGATCAGCCTTCTCCCTCGAGAACGGCAGCGCCGCGGCGAGCCAGCACCGCCACGACTCCCTCGGCGCCGTAAGTCACTCACGCGTCCGGTAGCGCCTGGCCAAGCCCCGGCCGTCGTCGCGCTCGAAACGGAGCAAGCCGTGAACGAACGCGGCGCCGCTTGGTGGCCCAACGCCGCGGCGCTTGCCGTCTCGTCCTCGAACGCCGAGCAAGCAGAACAGCGCCGCGCTGAACCCGAGCTCCAAGACCACGGCGCTGCGACGAACGGTGACGCTGGGAGCCTCAGTGCCCAGAATCACCGAGTTTCCTACGCACTGCATAACTTGTCGTTGCACCCGCCGAACGCCGCTCTGGCCTTGCCCAACCGTCCGTTCCGCCACCGCGGGCGCCCTCACTGTCTGCGGCACTCGCCCGCGCTGCACCGCCTCACGGTCTGTTATCTTTGGGCTCGCGGCGTTCGCGGGTGAACGCCAATCCGTTATCCAGATCAGATCTTCGCGACGAGGACGGCAGCGCCGCCGGGAGCCAGCACCGCCACGACTCCTTCGGCGCAGTAAGTCACTCACGCGTTCGGTCGCGCCTTGCCAAGCCCCGACCGTCGTGGCGCTCGAGGGCGTGCTTGCTGCAAACGAAGGCGGCGCTGCTTGGTGGCCCAACGCCGCAGCGCTCGCCGTTTCGTTCTCGGACGCCGAGCAAGCAGAACCGCGCCGCGCTGTACCCGAGCTGCAAGACCAGGGCGCCGCGACTCACGGTGACGCCAGAGCCTCAGTGGCCAGAATCACCGAGATTCCTACGCACTGTATAACTTGTCGTTCCACCCGACGAACGCCGCTGTGGCCTTGCCCAACCGTCCGTTCCGAGGCGGGCGAACATTCTGATGCGGCACTCGCCCGCGCTGCACCGCCTCGCGCTCTGTTATGTTTGGGCTCGCGGCGTTCGCGGGTGAACGCCAATTCGTTATGCAGCTGCGAGCAGATGTCGTCATGACCTCTCGGCTCGGCGCGTCCCCAGGGGATATCGTGACTCCGCCTCGAACGCCGCTCGTATTCATCGCCTTTGCACTCTTCCTGTTCGGTTGCGGCTCCGAGATTCAGACTCAATGGACACCCTATCGGAAGTACTACCGTCTGACCGCCCGCGGGGACGACTGCAATCCGCACACCGCCTTCGACCCGCACGGGATCCCGCCCCACGTCCCCATCGCGACGATGTCTCGTGACATGGGTGGCGGTATTTTTGGGACGGATGGTGACACCGTGATTGAGGAGTTTCGCCAGCAGACCTGCGCGATAGGCGCCGACGGCGTGATAATCCCCGCGGACAGCCGCTCGCGAAAGTTCTTGGGGGGCACGGCAGTCGCCACTGTCTTCATGTGGGCAAGGCCGCAGCAGGCGACGGCGGCCGCCGTTTCCTGCTCCCCCGCGTGCCGGGCCGGCTTTCTCTGTCAGTCTGGTGCGTGCGTTTCTGCATGCAACCCGCCGTGCCCGTCGGCACAGCAGTGTGTGGTGACCGGCAGCTCGGCTGCGTGCGTCTCGCAGCCTCCCGCTCAGGATCCCAAACCGACACCCGCGCCCTAGGCCGAGGCACTGCATAACTCACGTTGCACCCGCCGAACGCCAGTCCTTCCGACTTCACCGTCCGTTCCGCTTCCGCGGGCGAACATTCTGATGCGGCACTCGCCCGCGTCTGAAGCGCCTCGCCGACTGACGACTTGACGCTCGGCGTTCGCGGGTGAACGTGTGTCTCGTTATTCAGAACTTCAGGGCAGCGCCGACAAGGTCCCACGCGTCGTGCGAGCTGTCGCCGACGAATGTCGCTCGCGCAAGTCGCAGCGCCTGTCCCCGGCACTGGGGGCGCTCGTTCCCCGCCGAAGTGGATCCGCTCGCCGCGTCGTCGGCGCTGCCGTCCCGGCCCGTGACGTGGAGGCGTTCGGTGAGGTCCATGGCGCGTTGTCAGCTTGCAGCGCCGAGCTTGCAGCGTCGCGCAACCGGTGCCGTCGAATGTCGCTCGCGCGCGCGGTCGCGTCGGAGTGCGACCCCGCGCGCCGTTGGTTGTTCGAAGCAGCCCAGAACCCCGAGGTTGTGCGCTGCCTCGAGCCTGGTCCGCCGCGCCGACTGCATCGCCGAAGAGTCGACAGTGAGCTCGTTCCCGCTTCGCGCATTCAGAGATGAAGATCCGAGTCTGAATAACTGGCGTTGCACCCGCCGAACGCCGGTCGTCCCGATTGAAGCGTCTGTGTGCGGCGGCCGGCGACACACTGTCTGCGGCACACGCCGGCCTCTGCGTCGCTTCGGTTGTCTGCTACGATTCACGTCCGGCGTTCGCGGGTGAACGCCTGTCCGTTAGGCGGACTCATGACGTGCACTTACGTTCGTCCGTTACTGCAAGCCATCCTCTCTCTGGCGCTTGCGGCATGCAGTTCCTCGGGTCCAAGAGCCGGCGACTGCCACTCGTCCTCATACGTCATGACCCCAGACGCTGCCATCACCGGCTTCTCGGCTGTAGGCGAGTCGCGAATGGATGGCGTCTGCTCCCAGTACTGCAAGCCGGACTACACCCTCTGCAAGTGGGAATCCGAATCCACCGTCACGTGCCACATCACCTGCCCGCTTTGAGATGGTGCCGCCTAACTCACGTTCCACCCGCCGAACACCGGCGACGCGAACTTCAACGTCCGTTCCGCGCCCGCGGGCGACCATTCTGACATGGCACTCGCCCGCGTCTGTAGCGCCTTGCCGACTGACGACTTGACGCTCGGCGTTCGCGGGTGAACGTGTGTCTCGTTATGCAGCAAGACTGAGGCCGCTTCCGTGCTTCCGTCAGGGTGAGATCACGATATTCGTCTGGTTCTTGACGGTTGCTTCCGGCGCGCACTGGTCGTCGTCACATTCGTATGTCGCCTGTTGGCGACGTCCTTCGACTCGATAGACCTCGTTCTGCACCCAGCGGACTTGGATGGCGTCAGGTGCGCATCCAAACTCTCGCGTTGCTCTTGAACGCGCATTCGCTGCCAGCCTTCCTTCGCGCCAGCACGTGTCGTTCCAGCACTCATACACCGCCGTCCGTTGACACCCGACCGTCTTGTACCGCTCGCTTTCGAGCGCCTGGACCTTGACCGTATCAGCGGGGCATCCGGAGTCGCGCGCAGCGAACTCCGCCGCCACACTTGCCTGGCTTGTGCAGCCCACGCAACACGTGACCACGCCGGCCACCCACATCACCGCGACGCTTTTCCCCTTCCACATCGTGACCCAAAAGCTACCACCGCCACCCTCGTCATGTCGCGTTCCAGCGCACGCTCTCCCGAACTCGGACATGCGATACGTCGCACCTCTGCATAACTCACGTTGCACCCGCCGAGCGCCGGCTTGGCTTTGCTTCACCGTCCGTTCCGCTTCCGCGGGCGACCAAACTGATGCGGCACTCGCCCGCGTCTGTAGCGCCTTGCCGACTGACGACTTGACGCTCGGCGTTCGCGGGTGAACGTGTGTCTCGTTATTCAGAACTTCAGGGCAGCGCCGACAAGGTCCCACGCGCCGCGAGCTGTCGCTGACGAATGTCGCTCGCGCAAGTCGCAGCGCCTGTCCCCGGCACTGGGGGCGCTCGTTCCCCGCCGAAGTGGATCCGCTCGCCGCGTCGTCGGCGCTGCCGTCCCGGCCCGTGACGTGGAGGCGTTCGGTGAGGTCCATGGCGCGTTGTCAGCTTGCAGCGCCGAGTTGCAGCGTCGCGCAACCGGTGCCGTCGAATGTCGCTCGCGCGCGCGGTCGCGTCGGAGTGCGACCCCGCGCGCCGTTGGTTGTTCGAAGCAGCCCAGAACCTGAGGCCGTCAGGCAAGGCTCGAGCTCATCCGCCGCGCCGACTGCATCGCCGAAGAGTCGACAGTGAGCTCGTTCCGCTTCGCGCATTCAGAGATGAAGATCCGAGTCTGAATAACTGGCGTTGCACCCGCCGAACGCCGGTCGTCCCGATTGAAGCGTCTGTGTGCGGCGGCCGGCGACACACTGTCTGCGGCACACGCCGGCCTCTGCGTCGCTTCGGTTGTCTGCTACGATTCACGTCCGGCGTTCGCGGGTGAACGCCTGTCCGTTATTCAGAACTTCAGGGCAGCGCCGACAAGGTCCCACGCGTCGTGCGAGCTGTCGCCGACGAATGTCGCTCGCGCAAGTCGCAGCGCCTGTCCCCGGCACTGGGGGCGCTCGTTCCCCGCCGAAGTGGATCCGCTCGCCGCGTTGTCGGCGCTGCCATCCCGGCCCGTGACGTGGAGGCGTTCGGTGAGGTCCATGGCGCGTTGTCAGCTTGCAGCGCCGAGCTTGCAGCGTCGCGCAACCGGTGCCGTCGAATGTCGCTCGCGCGTGCGGTCGCGTCGGAGTGCGACCCCGCGCGCCCTTGGTTGTTCGAAGCAGCCCAGAACCCCGAGGTCGTGCGCTGCCTCGAGCCCGAACCGCCACGCCGACTGCGCCGTCGAAGAGTCGACAGTGAGCTCGTTCCCACTCGTGCCTTCAGTGCCGTGGATCCGAGTCTGAATAACTGGCGTTGCACCCGCCGAACGCCGGTCGTCCCGATTGAAGCGTCGGTGTGCGGCGGCCGGCGACACACTGTCTGCGGCACACGCCGGCCTCTGCGTCGCTTCGGTTGTCTGCTACGATTCACGTCCGGCGTTCGCGGGTGAACGCCTATCCGTTATACGGCCTGATGACTGAGGCGCTGCCCAAGGTCCGAATTGAAGGACGCTGCGACGAGTGCGGCGGCGCGTATTTTTGCGATGCCTCCCAGATGGCGAGCTTGTGCGCGGAGTGCGCGCATCACCTCTACGGATACCCACCGTGCGCTCACTCCTTCACCGATGGCCGATGCGGCAACTGCGGCTGGGACGGCAGTCGGTCCGAGTACCTCGCGAGTCGACTTCGACTGCCGTGACCCCCAGTGCACCCGCTCGCGCAGCCGTCTAACTCGACGTTCCACCCGCCGAACGCCGTCATGTCGAGTTTCACCGTCCGTTCCGCGTCACGGGCGCCCTCACTGTCTGCGGCACTGCGCCCGCTCTGCTGCGCCTCGCGGTCTGATAAGATGTCGCTCGGCGTTCGCGGGTGAACGCCGTTCGTTAGGCGGACGCATGACCGACTCGCGCCATTTCGAGCCCGATGCGGTTTTCATTGACCACGACAAGCTCATCGATGGCTACGGCGACCTTACGGCGTACACCGTCTACGAGTCGTTTGATACGTACTGCGGTATCTGCGACGCTCCAACGCGGGTGACGGCAGCCGAACAGAAGTACCTGCTCGAGATCAATGGGGTTCCGGTCAAGATGCTCCGCGGAGGCGCGATCTACTGTCGTTCATGTGCCGAAAGGCGTGCGCGCATCAAAGCGCTGAAGTACATCGATGGGACAGCAACGACCTCGGACGTTCGAAAGGAACTTGCCCTGCTCCGAGCTGACGAGGAACATCTTCGCTCGCGTTCCGAGCGTCGATACCTGAACGTGTCGTGGCCGTACGCCGCGCGGACATAGGAGAACATCGGCTTTGCCGCCTAACTCACGTTGCACCCGCCGAACGCCGGCCGTGGCGAGTTTCACCGTCCGTTCCGCTTCCGCGGGCGAACATTCTGATGCGGCACTCGCCCGCGTAAGAAGCGCCTCGCCGACCGACGACTTGGCGCTCGGCGTTCGCGGGTGAACGCCGTTCCGTTATACCGCTGTCTCCCAACCCGCCGCGCTCGCGCAAGACCACGGCGCCGTGCCAGCTGTCTTCACCGCGCTGCGGTCTCAGAGTTCCTTCGCTTCGAACCAGCGCGGCCCAAGACCACGGCGCCTTGCTCGCGGTTGAGCTCGAAGGTCTCTCACGCGTCCGGTTGCGCCTTGCCGAGCCCCACCCGTCTTCGCGCTCGAGAACGAGCGGCTGTTGAAGCAGCCGCGCTGGAGCCAAGACCACAGCGCCTTGCCGCCTGAACCGATCAACCAGAAGACGGGCGAGCTGTCGCCGAGCTCCGAGATCACGGCGTCGATGCACACGACGCGTCGAAGGTCTCTGCTCCCAGAACAACCGTGATTCCACCACGGCATAACTCGCGTTCCACCCGCCGAACGCGCGCCTTGCGTTCTTCACCGTCCGTTCCGCGACGGCCGGCCCCCTCTCTG
>JAXLYN010000048.1:0-68929 GCA_046351435.1 Polyangiaceae bacterium | reverse complement strand
CAAAGGCCGTGACAGCGAAGTGCCGCATCGAGCCGCACAGTGACTGAGCTGGCGAGGCCTTTGCGCGTTTGAGGCGGAGCCGCGTCGGAGTGCGGCGAGAGGACGTGCCCGCGGCCGAAATCCGTAGCCGAGCACCGCAGCCGCAGCCCGCTCTGACCGATGCCGATGACACCCCCCGAGCTCGCACGCCTCTGCAAAAGCGTGGCGCCCGTCATCTCCTGTCGCCGATGATGGAACGGCGACTTAGGATGGCGCGGCTCCCGTGCGCCCGAATTCGACCACCCCGTTCCTACCGCGTGCGCCGCGCCCTCTCCGCCCGATGCCGAGCTCCGAACGTCCAACGCCTGCCCGCGAGCGACCGCCGCCATCCGAGACGTGAAAGAGACGCCCGACCTTCGCCCGCGCGAACTGGTGCGCCCTGCCGGGGTGGCCGAAGACGCCATCGTGCGCGTGATCCGCGTTCCTCCGGAGGCTGACGGCATGCGGCTCGACGTGTTCCTACCGACGCAGCTCCGCAACACCAGCCGCACGCGCGCCCGCTCCATCATCGAGAACACGGCCTACACGCCACTCGGTAGAAAGCTCCGACACAACGACCGCGTCCGCGGCGAAGACTTCGTCGTCTTGTGGCGGGCACCGTTCGAAGAGCAGGACACGCCGCGCGCGCTCGTGAGCGTGTTCGAGGACGAGCACCTGCTCGTGCTCGACAAGCCACCGCTCATGGCCGTTCACCCCACGGCCCGCCACCATCACTCCACCGTGGTGAAGCTCCTCGAAAAGACGCGACCGGGGGAGTTCTTCGCGCTGGTACACCGCATCGATCGCGAAACCAGCGGGCTCCTGTTGGTGGCCAAGACCCGCGAGGCCGAGCGCGCATTCAAGCGCAAGCTGGAGGAACGGAGCACCCGAGCCGCACGTGGCGATGGCGATCTCGAGGTGACCAAGGACTACCTCGCCATCACCTGGGGGGCGGCCGAGAGCGGCAGGATCGAATTTCCCCTCGAGCTCGACCCCGACAACTCGCTCCGGGTCAAGATGCGGGTGGCTTCGAGCGGAGGTCTCGAGGCCATCACCGCCGTCGAAGTCCTCGAGGTGCGGGGCGGCTACAGCCTGGTGCGCTGCCGACTCTACACGGGCCGGCAGCACCAGATCCGTGTGCACCTCGCGCGCAGCGGCACGCCCATCGTGGGCGACAAGCTGTACGGGCCCGACGAACGCTTGCTCGCGCGCGCCGCCGACGGAGAGCTCGACGCCAGCGACCTCGAGAAGCTGGAGCTGCCACGTCACGCGCTCCACGCGCACCGCTACCGCATGGTCCATGCGGTCACCGGTGAGCCGCTCGAGCTCACGTCGCCGCTCCCGGACGACCTCGCAGCCTTCTGGGAGTCGAAGCGCTGACCCCAGGCGAAGGGCCGCTCAGTCTTGCGCCGCATCCGCGGCGGCGTCATCGGCGTCCGGCGCCGAATCCGCAGCCGAATCGCTCTCGGCGTCGGGCGCCGCGTCGGGCGTGGCGTCCGCCTCGGCGTCGCTCTCGGAGTCCGGCGTCGCGTCGACACCGGCGTCACTGCCGGAGTCGAGGACGGAACAGCCGTTCGGCGCCGTTCCGTCGAGCGCCTTGACGACGCACTTCTTCTTGTCGAGCTCACCGCAGCTCGCCAGGCCCGCGATGTACGCGACGCAGGCGTCCACCGTACCCTGATCGTATTGTGAGCACGCCGGATGGCCCTTGGAGATGTACGTCGGGCACGGCGGACGGGTGACCGGGCCGCACTGGAGCGCCGCGCGCCGCGCGTCGTCGGCTTTCAAGATGGCCTGGCAGGCGGCGGCTTCGCTCGTGGGCACGCCGTTGCCTGCAGGCGTGTAGACGTCACTCCCGCCGCCAGCGCTCGAGTCGTCGGACGAGCAAGCGGGAACGGCCAGCGCGAGGGCCAGCGGAAACACGCACAAAAGTCCCAAGAAAGAGCGATGCATGGGCGGCGAGCATACACGATTGACGACGCTCCGTCCTAACGATAGCGAGCCGTGCCATGGCCCTCCGACGTGCGCTGCTTTCGGTGTCCGACAAGACTGGTCTCTTGGAATTCGCCCGCGCGCTCCACGAGCGTGGCGTAGAGCTCTTGTCGACGGGCGGTACGTACAAGGCGCTCGCCGAAGCGAAGATCCCCGTGCAAGCCGTGGAGAGCTACACGGGTTCTCCCGAAGTGATGGACGGCCGGGTGAAGACCCTGCACCCCAAGGTGCACGGGGGTCTGCTCGCGCGCGAGGGCACCGATGAGGCCGACCTCGAGCGCATCGGCGCGAAGTTCATCGATCTCGTGGTGGTGAACCTCTACCCCTTCGAGGCCACGCTGAAGAAGCCCGGAGCGAGCTTTCACGAGCTGATCGAGAACATCGACATCGGTGGGCCCAGCATGCTGCGCTCGGCCGCCAAGAACCACGGCCGAGTCACGGTGGTGTGCGATCCCAACGATTACTCGAGCGTGCTCGCCGAGATCACCGCGCACGGTGACACGACCGCCGAAACACGACGCCGGCTCGCCGCCAAAGTCTTCGACCACACCGCCGCCTACGACGGGGCCATCGGCGGCTGGCTCTCCGCCGAGGGCGAAGGCGACGGCTGGCCACGCTACCTGGCGCTGCCGCTCGAGAAGGCCTACGGCCTCCGCTACGGCGAGAACCCGCACCAGAGGGCCGCGTTCTACCGCGAGCGCGGCGCCGCCGCCGGCTCGCTCGCTGCCGCCGAGAGCCTCGGGAGCGGTCAGAAAGAGCTGTCGTTCAACAACCTCGTGGACGCCGAGGCTGCGCTGGATGCCGTGCGCGACTTCGAAGCACCGGCCGCGGTCGTGGTGAAGCACACGAGCCCCTGCGGGGTCGCCGTCGCCGAGCGCCTCTCCGACGCCTACCGCGAGGCGCGCGACGCCGACGCCATGAGCGCCTTCGGCGGCATCGTCGCCCTGAATCGCGAAGTCGACGCGGAAACGGCCGCCCTGCTCGCGGAGACGTTTCTCGAATGCATCGTGGCGCCGAGCTTCTCACCTTCCGCGCTCGAGCGCCTGCGCCAGAAGAGCGCGCTCCGGCTACTCGCCACCGGCGCGGCTCTTGCGCGCGACCACGCTGCTCGCCAGCTCAAGCGCATCGGAGGCGGCTACGTGCTCCAGGACCGCGACGCGACCGGTGCCGGTGAGGTCCGTCGGGGCGCCATCGTCACCGAGCGCAAGCCGAGCGACAGTGAGCTCGATCTCCTGGAGTTCGCCTGGGTGGCTTCGAAGCACGTGAAGAGCAACGCCATCGTCTTGGCGCGCCCCGGCGCCAGCGCGGGATCGGCGGTGACCGCGGGCATCGGCGGCGGCCAAACGGCGCGGGTGCTCGCCGTAGAGGTCGCGTGCAAGACCGCCGGAGACCGCGCTCGGGGCAGCGTGCTCGCATCGGATGCATTCTTCCCCTTCCCCGACGGCCTCGAGCTCGCGGCCGCCCATGGCATCGTGGCCGTGGCCCAACCGGGCGGCAGCAAGAAGGACGACGAGGTCATCCGCGCCGCCAATCGCTTGAACATCGCCATGGTGTTCACCCACGTACGCCACTTCCGCCACTGAGCTCGGAGCCCGAGACTCGCGATGAACGCGCGGGCTGCGCCGAGGCTCGAAGCCATCTTCGCAGTGGCCGAAAACCACGTCATTGGACGCGCGGGCCAGCTGCCTTGGGACTACCCCGAAGATCGCGCTCACTTCCGCCGCATCACGCTCGGCCACGTGGTGATCCTGGGACGGCGCACTTGGGACGAGGTCGGCTCGCCGCTCGAAGGGCGGCACAATGTGGTCGTGAGCCGCAGCTTCGAGCCGCCACCCGGCGTGCTCGTGGCACCGAGTCTCGAGGCCGCACTCGAGATCGCGGCAAGCTTGGGGCCCCTGGCGTTCGTCATCGGCGGCGCGCGGCTCTTCTCCGAGGCCATGCCCCGGGTCGAACGCGTGTACGTGACCCGGATCCCGGGCCGGCCCGCCGGCGACGTCTTCTTCGAGTTCGATCCGAGCCCCTTCGAGCTCGTACAGGAGAGCCGCGGGGCGTCGGGGCTCGTGTTCCAGGTCTACGACCGCGCCCGAAACTTGGCCAGATCGCCGTGAGCATGGAAGTAGGTCGGCACGCTTCAATAAAGCGTGTCCCCCCATGGCTCCCAAGTGCAGCGTTTGCCAGGCCGAGTTCGTGCCCCGATTCCGCTACCAGGTCGAAGACCGGAGAGCGGCCTCCGGCGGCACCGAGCGTGCGTTCTACTGCTCGCAGGCTTGTCTGACCGAAAGCCACGGCGCGGCGACCGACGGCCGGACGCGTTGTGACGTGTGCCAGCGGCCGTTCGAGCTCGAGTTGGCAAAACAGGTCGTGTTCGTCTCGGGACGCCGTATCTACGCGTGCAGCGATCTCTGCCGCGCGCGGCTGGAAGCCGCCGAGCGCCAGCGCCCCGCGGCGGAGCCCAGCGCCGAGCCGGCCCAGTCGCGCCGCGCCCACGTGATCGCGGTGTTCAACCACAAGGGCGGAACCGGCAAGACCACCACTGCCGTCAACGTAGCGGCAGGGCTTGCGGCGCGCGGGGAGCGCGTCCTGCTCGTGGACACCGACGGGCAGGGTAACGTCGCGGTCTCGTTGGGGCTGGCCCAGGAGCGCACGCTCTACCACGTCATCGTGATGGGCCTCGCCATCGAGAGCGCGGTCACGGCCACGCGGGCGGGGCTCGACGTCCTGCCCTCGAACGAGACCCTCGCGGCCGCCGAACTCTACCTCGCGGGCCGTAAACAACGTGATCGCGTCTTGGCGGAGCGCCTCGAAGCCACTCGCGACCAATACGATTTCGTGATCGTGGACTGCTCGCCGAGCTTGTCCCTCATGAATCAGAACGCGCTGGTCTTCGCCGACAGCGTGCTCTGTCCGGTGGCCTGCGACTACCTCTCGCTCGTCGGCGTGCGCCAGGTCGTACGCACCGTGCGGCACGTGAATCGCCTGCTCTCGCACCCCGTGCGGCTGTGGGGCGTGCTCCCGACGCTGTTCGACTCGCGCGCCCGCATCTGTCACGAGGCACTGGCGACGCTGCGCGAGCACTTCGGTGAGCGCTGCCTGCCGCCGGTGCGCTTGGCCATCAAGGTCAAGGAAGCGCCCGCCGAGGGCAAGACGCTGTTCGAATACGCGCCGGAGTCCAGCGCAGCGAATGACTACGCGCACGTGGTCGGGCGGCTCTTGGCTGAGAAACACGGCGCGAACGGCGCGCGCGAGCTCCAAAGACTGGGAGGTGTGGCATGAGTGAACGAGACGACTTCCGAGGCGCAACGGCCCGGGTTTTGGACCGCGAAGAGGTCGAGGGTGTGCTCTCCTCCAGCTTCTACGCGAGCCCGCGCCCCATCACGAACGCCAAGCCGCGTGACGCCGGCGGGAAGCCGACCCACTACAAGGTCATCTGCATCTCGATGTACACCGACGACCTCAAGCGACTCGACGACATGGTCGATGCGCTCAAGGCGCGCGGCTTGACCAAGGCGAACCGCAGCGCCCTGATCCGCTTCGCGCTCGCCGCCGTCGACCTCGAGAACGTGCCGAAGGGCCTCTGACCCGCGCTCGGGCCGGCCGAGCCGGATCGGCCCCCGAGAGAAAGTCGGTTGGGTCCCCGCCCGGCTCGGCCTACGCTCCGGGTCGATGGTGTACCTCGCCCACACGGACCACCGAAAAGACCCAGCGGCTTGGGCCCGAGAGCTGGAGATTTCGCGCGAGGCGGTGGAGCTCTACCTCGCGAGCGACGTCATCGATCTGCACGTCGATTCGTTCATCTGGCAACGCGTCTTCGGCTACGACCTGACTCGCCGCCACGGGCACGGCCTGTTCGCCGCGAGCTTCTACAGCCAGGTGGACTTCCCGCGCATCCTCGAGGCGCAGCTGTCCGGTGCCATCTGGGTCATCACCACGAACCCTCTCCGCGGCGCCGAGAGCCGAGCGGCTACCTTCGAGGCGAACCTGAGCGAGCTCCGGCAGACGTTCGAGCGCGTGCCGGAGCAATTCCAGCTCGTGCGAAACCTGTCGGAATACCGCCAAGCGCGCGCCGCGGGGAAACACGCGGCCTTCATCGGCATCCAGGGCGGAAACGCCCTCGACGTCTCGCCCGAGGCGCTGGACCGGATCCCGGACGGCAGCGTGCTCCGTGTCACCGTGGTTCACCTTTCGTCCTCCGACCTCGGGGTCACGAGCTCCCCGCTCGGCGGCCGCCGTGACACCGGGCTCACGGGGCGCGGGCGCGAATTCGTACGAGCGTTGAATGCCAAGAAGATCTTCGTGGACCTCGCGCACATCAGCAAGCGCGGCTTCTGGGACGCCGTCGAGGTGCACGACGCGTCCCAGCCGCTCATCGTGACCCACACGGGAGTGTCCGGGGTCTTCGAGCACTGGCGGAACCTCGACGACGCGCAGCTTCGCGCCATCGCCGACAGCGGAGGCACCATCGGTGTCATGTACCAGTCGAGCTTCCTCGGCGATCCGCTGTTCGGAGGCCGCGCGGAGTCCATCGCCCTCCACCTCGAGCACATCGTGAAGACGGTGGGCGCCGACCACGCCGCGCTCGGCAGCGACTGGGACGGGGCCATCGTTCCGCCGCGGGATCTCAAGACCTGCCTCGAGCTGCCGCGGCTCGTCCAAATCCTGCTCGACCGGGGCATCGCGCCGGACGACGTGCAGAAGATCCTGGGGAAGAGCTTCCTCCGGGCGCTCGCTGCGCTCCGCGGCGACGACCGATCTCGGTGACGCCCGCCAAATGCATCGATGCCGCGGGGCAACGCGCCGCCGCGGCATCGTCTCTGCCGGGGAGCGACTTCAGGCGTCGAGCGCGAAGTCGGCGTCGTCGCCGTCGAAATCGTCGCTCTCGCCGCCGTCCACCGCCGGGTCGAGGTCGGTCTTGCTCAAGCGCGGCAGCCGCCGCTTGCCCACCGGGCCCTCGTCCACGTAGTCGCGAAGCGCCATCATGTCGCGCAAGGCCTCGAGCTTGGCCAGCGCCTTGACTTCCACCTGACGAATGCGCTCCCGCGTGAGGTTCATGATCGCTCCCACATCCTCCAACGTCGTGCCCCCACGGTCGGCCACGTCTAGCGCGCACGACTCGTTGAGCTCCCAGACCTCGAGGTCGGGGAAGTTCAGTTTGATGGCCCCGGTGCGCGGCGAGACGTCGATGTAGAGGTGATGTTTGCAGGATACGAACGGACACGGACGCGGACCCTCGGCGCACTCGGCACGCGAGCGGGGCTTGTCGTAGTCCGTCTCGGGATAGAGCAGACGCCCGATCTCGAGCTCGCGTTTCGTCATTCGCTTGACGCTGATGGTGCGCGCGCGCACGTCGCGCTTGCGGCGCGACCGGCGCTGCTCCCGTGTGATGGCGGGGCTCTCGGGATCACACGCGAGCGCGGTGGCCCCCAACGTCTCCGGCTCCGTCATGCTGGTGCTCGTGCTCAGCGTCGTTTCCGGCGTGCTGTCCTGCTTCTTCGAATCCATGCGCCTGCCTCCAGAATTTCCGTGTCCGCGTCGTGCACGCACGAACCCCGTCGCAGCCGGGCACCGGTCCCGATCACGTGGTTTTCGCTGTCTTTTTGCTGCCGGTTTTGGCGCCCGGGCCCAGCGAGCCGACGGAAGCTGCCGTCGCCCACGCTTCCCCTTCGGGCTGAACGCCTAAGTCGAAAGATCGATGCCGTACCTCGTTCGAACCGTCATGAAGCCACGGCCTTCTCGATTCTCGGACGTGACGTGAGCCGCGTCTCGATGGCCCCGAGTCGGGCCAGTAAGTCCTTACTGAGCGCGCGAGCTTCGCTGATGTCGCGAGCCACGGCCTTCGCCGTCGCGTCGCCGCGCTTCTTTTCGTGCGTCATGCGATCGAGCTTCTCGAAAAGTCCGTCGAGAGTCTGTTCGAGCGCCTGCAGATCACTGCGCATGAACAAGAACTCACGTTGGATCTGATCGATGGTGTAGCTCTCCGACATCATCTGCTTGATGCGCAGGATCTGTCGCACCACGCCGACTGGGTAGATGCCTTGAGAGCCCTGGTGCTTCCCCTTGCGTCCCACGCGCACGCTGCGGGGCAAGAGCCCGAGCTGCACGTACTTGCGCAGAGTCGCCTCGGACAGTGGCACGCCGTGGGTCGCGAACACGTCCAGGATCTCGGCGGAGCTCAGCCCACCCGCGTGCTCGCGCTCGATTCGGTTCAAGGTGCTGTCGTCGATGCCGCGCATCTTGGAATCCCGGTCCGCCCTTCAGACGCGAGCGAATATATTCTATTGAGTGGATCACCCAAAACGCTTTCCGTCGATTTTTTTGCAACCGATCCCAAGCTGCTTTCCGGGTGCACGATGCGACATCACGTGTGACATAATTTGTCACACTCAAGAGGTTGTCCATGGAGCTCTTTCGCTGTCCATGCACACATGGAACCACACGCTCGCGACGCGCTACTGCACGATTGATCGCTCACGCGTGTGCAGGTGAGTGTCCATTCCCTACTCCATCCCACATGGACTCAGATGGAACCACCTGCTCCGCGCTGCCTCGCAGCACTCGACGAACGACCGAATCGCAGTCGACTGCGCCACCGAGTCGACGACGCTGACCGTCGCTCGAGCTCGGGAGTGGAGTCGAGCGACTCGAGGCGGTCGTGATTCGTCGCGCACGCGTTGGGCTCGGCGCGCCTCCCAGTCGTGGAGACAGCGGGCAGGACCGCATCGAGACGCGGTCTCGTTTCGCGCGCTCGCGTGAGCTGCGTCGAGCGTTCCTGGTTGCGTGCGGCGCCGAGTCTTCCGTGCTCCGCCGGCTCGCGCGCGCGGGCGATCGCGTGCCCACCAGTGCCTGGCGTCGCTCGTGAAGCGCGGCGGAGCGCGGCGCTCGGAACCTGCGCACGTCAGCGCGAGCACCCTACGCTCGCGCCTCGCCGGGCGCGAGTCGAGGGAGCGTAGCTGGCTGCCTTTGCGCTACGCGCAGGGTGGCCGCACGCGCTCGCGTCCGTCCCCGATGACGCGCCGCCTTCGCGGCGCTCGCGCAGGTCGGCGCGACGGACTGCGCATCGCCGCGTGAATCCCGACGATTGTGTCGAGCGAGGCCGCCGTGGCGCGGTCGTGTGGGCGAATCTGTGACGCGATCGGCTAGGGCTCGGGTTAGGCTGCCGGCATGACCGAGCGGGCCTACCGCGACGTCCTGGCCCGCGGGGTTCGGTTGCGCGTGGCCGAAGGCGGCACGGGAGCCCCCGTACTCTTCTTGCACGGGCTGTGCATGGATCACTCCACCTGGAGCCGACTCCTGCCGACTCTGGGAGAGGGTTTTCACGGGGTCACGCCGGATTTGCCCGGCTTCGGGGAGAGCGAGAAGCCTCCGGCCGCGCGCTTCGCCTACGACGTGGACGCGTTCGCGGACGCGGTGGTGGACCTCTACGCTGGGCTCGGCCTCGGTCGCGCCGCCGTGGTGGGCCACGCACTCGGCGCCGCCATCGCCATCACGCTCGCGGCGCGCCACCCCGAGCTCGTGAGCAAGCTGGTGCTCGTCGATGCCGCTTGCGGAGCGCCGCCGGAGCATTGGCCGCTGCGATTGGCCGCCGCGCCCATCGTGGGAGGCATCATCACGAAACAGCTGCTCGGCCCCACGACGTTTCGCGCGTTCTTCCAGAGCGCGCTCTTCGCTTCGGGCTCCGGCGTCGGCGCGGAGCGCACGCGCCACTACTACGAGCTCTTCAACACGCCTGCTGCCCGCGGCAGCGCTCTCGCCACACTGCGGCGCACGGGCGACACCCGCTCGATCACGGCGCTCACCCCCCGCATCGAAACCCCGACCCTGGTCATCTGGGGACGCGACGACCCGCTGTTCCCCGCCGGGCAGGGGCAACGCCTGGCCCGGGAAATCCGGGGCGCCCGCTTCGAGCTCCTGGACGCCGGCCACAGCCCCCAAGAGGAACGGCCCGAGGCCGTCGGTCGAGTGATCCGCGAGTTTTTGAGCGAAGAGCGCCTTTCGACGCGTGCGGAGCGAGGGTAAGAACCTTCGGGCTCGCACCATGTTCGACCCCCGAGCCTTCCGTCGCTTCCAAAAGAACCGTGGCGCGGTCTTCGGCGCTGCGCTCGTGCTCGTCTTGGTGGCTTTCGCGCTGCTCGGTCCCCTACTGTCGGGTCACGATCCCAATTCGAGCGACTTCGGGGGCGGGCGTGACGCGAGCGGTGTGCTGGTCGGCCCGAGCCCGGCGCATTGGCTCGGCGTCGACCCCCTGATGCGCGACTCGTTCAGCCGCCTCGCCCACGGTGCGCGCGTTTCGCTTCTGGTCGCATTCTTCGCGACCACTCTGTCCATCGTCGTCGGCGCGTTGGTCGGGCTGCTGAGCGGCTACTCCGAGGGCACGCGCGCGGCGGCACTCGATACGTTCTTGATGCGCAGCGTGGACGTGGGCCTGAGCTTCCCCTACCTGCTCTTTGTCATGGCCATCGGAGCCGCAGTGGGAGACACGACCATCGTCACGATTCTCACGGTGTTGGGCCTGACGAGCTGGTTCGGGACCGCGCGCATCATCCGCAGCAAGACCATCCAGGTGCGGAACCTGGATTTCATCGTGGCATCGCGCGCCCTCGGACAATCGACCCTACCGATCCTGCTCCGCCACATCTTGCCCAACGTCGCCGGGCCGCTCATCGTGATCGGCTCGGCCTCGGTCGCGCAGATGATCATCGCCGAGAGCGTGCTGTCGTATCTCCAGGTGGGCCTGCCCCCTCCCACGGCGACGTGGGGCCGCATGTTGCTCGAAGGGCAGCGCTTCTACACCGTGGCACCACGCCTGGTCCTGGCCCCGGGCGTCATGATTTTCCTGGCCGTGCTCGGCTTCAATCTTCTGGGGGAGGGCCTGCGCGATGCGCTCGATCCGCACGAAGACTGAGGCGCCGTGCAGCGAGCAGTCCGTCCGCGGGGGCACCGGCGCGCGCCGCCTCGCGTACGCCGTCCTCGTCGCCGGAACGCTCACCGCAGCCTGCCGCGGCGGCGTGGCGCCACCGCTCGGCACCGACCGCGACGTTCCTCCCGAGCGCGGCGGGACCCTGCGCACGGCGTTCTTCACCGACGTTCGCGGCCTCGACGCTGCGACTGCCTTCGACACCGCGGCCAGCGCCCTCGAGTCACTGCTCTACGACGGGCTCGTGAGCTACGACGACGCGGGAAAGATCGTCCCCGTGCTCGCCGAGCGCATCGACAAGAGCCCCGACGGCAAGCGCTACACGTTCCCCCTGCGCCGCGGTGTGCTCTTCCACGACGGCACCGAGCTCACAGCCGCCGACGTGAAGCGCAGCATCGAGCGCGCGTTGCACGTCAAGACCCCGTGCCCGGTCCCGTCCTACTACGAGCGCATCGTCGGCTATTCCGCCTATCACGACGGCAAGGTCGACAGCCTCGAGGGCGTTCGCATCGACGGCGACTACCAGGTCAGCTTCGAGCTCACCGAACCCGACGCCACCTTCCTGCACGTGCTCGCACTGCCGACGGTGGCGCCGGTGTGCAAGAGCGCGGGCCGCGTCTGGGAGCGAGGCTTCGCCATCGCCCCGTGCGGCGCTGGGCCCTTCAAGCTGAAGCGCTACGAGGGAGGGCAGATCATCGAACTCGTGCGCCACGACGGCTACTGGGACAAGGGCAAGCCCTACCTCGACGGCGTCGAATGGTACCTGTCGATGCAGAGCTTCACCCAGCGCTTCAAGTTCGAGCGCGGTGATCTCGACTACATCCGCGAGCTCAGCGAAGCCGACAGCTTGCTCTATCGCTCGAGCCCGGCTTGGAAGGGCCGGGGCGAGTGGGAACCGTCGCTCACCACCGGCGGGACCTTCATGAACACCGAAATGCCGCCGTTCGACAACCGCCACGTGCGGCGTGCGGTGAGCTTCGGCATCGACCGCGAGCAAGTCGCCGCGGTGCGCTCCGGTCACGTCCGCGCCCACGCGAAGATGGTGCCGAACGTGCTGATCCCGCCGACTCCCGACTACCCGATGCAGCGCTACGACTATGCGCGCGCTCTCGAAGAGATGAAACTCGCGGGATACGAGTACGATCCGAAGACCGGGCGCGGCGGTTATCCGCGGGAGATCAACTACCTCGCGATCCTCGACTCGTACGCCCAGACCGCGGCGGAGATCTACCAGCAGCAGCTCGCGAGGATCGGCATTCGAATCAAGATCCAGGTCGTCGGCTGGCCCACGTTCCTCGCCAAGACGGGCCGGCGGAAGACCGCAGAGATGGGCTTCGCGGGCTGGCACGCCGACTTCCCCGACCCGAGCACGTTCTTCGAGCCCATCCTCTCGACGCGAAGCATCCAAGACGAAGAGAGCCAGAATGCCGCGTTTTTCTCCCACGCGGAATTCGACGGTGTGCTCGATCGCGCGCGCCGTTCGAGCGATGCGAAGGAGCGCGACTCGCTCTATCGGCGCGCGGAAGAGATCGTGGTCGAAGAGGCGCCCTGGGCCACCACGTACACCTACAGCTACTACGAGCTCTGGCAGCCCTACGTGAAAGGCTACCGGCCCCACCCCGTCTTGAGCCAACACGTCAGGCACGCCTACCTCGACTCGGGCGGCAAGCAGCGGGAAGCACGCCTCCGGTCCTGCGGGACCGGGCTCGCGTGGCTCGATCGGGTAGCCTGCCCGCGCGCATCCGCCCGAACGACGCTGGCGCTGGCGGGAGGGCGGCGATGATCGCCCATCTCCTGCGCAGACTGTTCTGGTCGCTCTTCACCGTGTGGGCGGTCGTGACGGCGACCTTCTTCATCTACAACGTGCTGCCGGAGGATCCGGCGCGCGTGATCGCGGGTCCCCAGGCGCGACCCGCCGACGTTGCGCGCATTCGCACCCAGCTGGGCCTCGATCGACCGGTTCACGTCCGCTACGGGCGCTACATGTCGAACCTCGTGCGCATCGGTGGCCCGCCCCCCGACCCGAAGAACGACAGCGCGTGGCACTTGGGCCCTCTGCACGTCGACTTCGGCGTGAGTTATCTGAAACGGAAACCCGTCACCCAGCTGCTCTCGAAAGCGCTGCCGCCCACCCTGCTGGTCGGCTTCTTGGCGCTCGCCATCGAGGTGGCCATCGGTGCGGCGGCCGGCATGCTGGCGGCAATGAAGAGGCACGGCGTGCTCGACTACGGCACGGTGGGCCTGACCCTGATTGGCATCAGTGCGCCCACGTTCCTGACCGGACTCCTTTTGCAGCACCTCCTCGCCCGCGAGCTCAACCTCTTCCCCCTCGACGGCTATGGCCGGACGACGGCCGAGCAACTCCACGCGGCCTTCCTCCCAGCGCTGACCCTCGGGCTCTACGGAGCGGCGTACTACACACGCCTCGTGCGCGACGAGATGATCACGCTGCTCAAAGAGGACTACATCCGCACGGCTCGCGCCAAGGGACAGCGGGAGTGGGTCGTCGTGTTCCGACACGCGCTCCGCAACGCACTCTTGCCGCTCGTCACCGTGATCGGTCTCAGCATGGGCTCGCTCGTCGGCGGCGCGATCGTGACGGAGAAGATCTTCCGCTGGCCGGGCATCGGCTCGCTCAGCGTGGATGCCATCGTGGAGCGGGACGGCCCGGTGATCATGGGGGTCGTGATCCTGTTTTCGACGGTGGTGGTGCTCGCGAACTTCCTGGTCGATCTGTCCTACGCTTTCCTGGATCCGCGCATCCGGCGGCGCTGACGGCGCCCGGGCGGGCCCCGGGGGCGGGCGTCCTGCCCAAAAAAGTTGCGGCGGCCCGCCTCGGGACCGCATGCTGCCACGGTGCGTTCTTTGGCCGCTTGCGGGCTCTTCGTGCTGGCGGTCGCCTGCTCTGGCAGTGAGCGCCCGGCGCCGGCACTTGGGGGCCGCTCGCCCGAGCCGACGGACGCCCGCACGCGCATCGTCGCGACCCACGTGCCGCGGCTGCGCGAGCCCACGCCGGCTCCGACCAGCGAGCCTGCGCAGCCGCCGGAGCCACCGACGCTCTCGGGCCCCCCGGCCCAGCCGCGCTTCCGCGAGCCGGTGGTAGAGCGGGCAGAGACTCGGGCGGTGGTCTTCCTCTATCACGCGTTCAACCGCGGGGCGCAGCGGCTCAGCGTTCGCGCCCGCGATCTCGACGGCCAGCTCACGTGGCTCGAACAGAACCACGTCGAGGTGATCAGCACGAGTGAGCTGCTCGGCTTCCTGGAGGGGGAGCTCGCGCTGCCCGCGCGCGTGGCAGTGCTCCACATCGACGATGGCTTGAAGAGCGTATATGCGAGTGCCTGGCCCGTCCTCCGGCAGCACGGAGCGCGATTCACGGTGGGCATCCCGACGGGCATGCTGGAGGAGCCGAAGAACGCGCCAGTGATGACGTGGGACGAGGTCCGCGAGATGGTGGCGAGTGGACTGTGCGAAGTCGCGAGCCACGGCCACATGCACCGGCGCTTGCCCAGCCTGTCCGGGCGGCTGGCGAGAGAAGAGATCGATCTCAGTCGCGATCTCATCACCGCGCGCATCGGCAAAGCGCCAGTCGCCTTCCTCTATCCACTGGGTGCGTTCAGTCCCTCGAGCGCCAAAGCCGTGGAGAAGGCGGGCTACCCTGGCGCTTTCCGAGCGACGGGGGCGCCCATCGCCGCGGGCTCCAGCTCGCTATTTTGGCTGCCGCGCGTCAGCATTTTCCACGGCGAGCCCGCGGAGACGTTCTCGCTCTACTACGGGGACCGCTTCATCGGTCAGGTCCGGTACGACAAGAAGCGCGACCGAGCGCTCCACCGCAAAACCCCCTGACCTCACGGCGACGGGAACGACGCGGTCGGCGGCTTGCCGCCGGGTGGCGGTGGCGGTGGCGGTGGGGGTGGCGGTGGCAGTTCGGGTTTTGCCACGGCCACGGGCTTCGCCACTGGTTTCGCGGCGGGCTTCGCAGCCTCGGGCTTCGGAGCTTCCGGCTTCGCGACCTCGGGCTTCGGAGCTTCGGGCTTCGCGACCTCGGGCTTGGCCGCTTCCGGAGCTTCCGGCTTCGCCGCTTCCGGCTTCGCCGCTTCCGGCTCGGTGGGCAGGGCAGATCCCGCTGGCTCCACCGCGGGCGGAGCAGCCGGCACGATCGTCGGCGTGGGCGCCGGCGTCGCGACGGGCGTCGGAAGCGCCGGCTGGGGTTGAACCGCCGCCTTGGGCGGCGCCGCAGGCTCGGGCTCGACCCGCTGCGAAGCTCGCCAGATGGCGAACATGGCGACGGCGAGACCGAAACCCGTGATCACCGCCACGTAGCGCACGAACTTGGCGCGACGCGCCTCTTGTTCGGGCGTCATCGAATGGCGAGGCCGCGTCTCGACCTCCATCTCGTGGTGGTCGGGAGGCGGTGCGTGCGCGGGGCCACCTTCGTAGCGTCCCGCATCGCCCTCGGCGAAGAAGGCCGAATGTCCGTGCCAGGAATCATCTGCGCCCTTGCGGACGGGAGGCTTCTCGGCCGGCTTGTCGGCTGCGGGTTTGTCCGCGGCCGGCTTGTCCGCAACGGCTGCGGCCTTCTCCGGCTTGGGCGCGGGCTTGTCCGCGTCGCTCGCGTCGGCCTGCGCCGCGCGAATGGCAGCGGAAGCCTCGGCCTCGGCGCTCGGCAAGGTCGACGCCTCGCGTTTCTGCGCCGTCGGAGTCGCGCGCGTGGTCTCGGGGGCCTCTTGCTTCCTGTCTTTCTTCTTCTTCGCGGCAGCGCGCTTCTTGGCCACGTCGTCCTCCTCTGACGAATCGGGCGACGCAGTCGTCGCCGTGCCGGGTGGCGGGGCCCCCTCGTCGTCTCGTCGCGCGGGAAATGGAATCACCTTCGCCGGGACCATCGGCGCGAACCCGCGGGCCTCGGGCGTTTCACGGGTCGTGGTGGCGGGAACCGACTCGGCCGCGTTGGTGGCGATGGCCACGGCTGCTCGCGCCTCCGGCGTGTCCGGCACGGTGGTCTTGGGAACGGGCTCGGGCCCAAGACCCATCTGGGTCGTCGCCAGCGACGCTGGCGGCCCGGCGCGCGTCTCCGGCGACCGGGAGATCGGCTCCTTCACCGGCGGCACGACCATGCGCATCGGGCCGGGCTCGCGGAGCGCGACCATGCGGTCGGGCGACTCGATGCCCGGCAGCGTGCGCGGCATCATGCTCTGCACTTCGCGCAGCTGGACCTCGGGCGCGGGGGGCCGAACCGACGGCGGCGCGGCAGCGGGCTCGGCCACCGGGAGCTTCGGGTCACTCCCGGGCGGTTCGCCCACGATGAGCTCGCCCGAGGCCCGGGAAACGGGAAACGCCTCGCCGTCCGCGCTCGGCACCACGTCGTCGTCGTGTTCGTCGGCGCTGGGTTCCGCCGCAACCAGCAAGCCTTCGAAGAACAGCTTGCTGACCGTGGACAGCGTGGAGAGATCTTCGAACGGCGAATCGTCGACCACCTCGGCGAGTGCGCGGCGCCCGTCGAACAGGCGGAGGATGCCGTTCAGCTCGTCGGGGATCTCGGCCAAGCGCTCCACGAGCTGCTCGTGGTCAATCTCGAACACCGTGGTCAGCGGCGGGAGCTGCTCGAGCAAGCGCCCCCACTCGTCGACGCGGCGCATCCCCTCCATCAAGAGGCCCTGGGTGCTCGACGCCACCACGTCATCGTTGGAGACGGGCTTGAATTCGACCTCGAAGCTCCCCGTGCTCCAGATCAGTGCGCGGTAGACCGCCTCTTCACCGCGGAGTTTGCCGAGGCGAGCGTCGACGACCTTGCCGTCGCGGAAATAGATGACCGCTTCGCTGCGCCCGGCAGCGACCCGTGCTTCGCCGCTCTTTCGACTCACCTCGAAGGTCTGGATGATGTCGACCACGCCCATGTCCGCCAGCGACCCCGAGAGTCGCGTACGCGCTCCAGCGGGCAAGCTGGTCGCCATGCGCTCTTGCGTGCGACGCGCGAGCAACAGGTTCACGCGCGCCGTGAGCTCACGCACGAAGATGGGTTTGGTCAGATAGTCTTCGACCCCGAGCTCGAGTCCGCGGATCTTGTCCTCGATGGACTTCTGGCTGGTCAGGAACACCACGGGGATGTTGCTGAGCTCGGCGTTCTGCTTCAGCCGGCGAACGAGCTCGTAGCCATCGAGCGTCGGCAGGCGGGTGTCGGTCAGAATGAGGTCCGGCGTCGAGTATTCGATCTTCGCCAGCGCGTCGGCGCCATCGGACGCGGTGGTGACACTGTAGCCCGACTTCTTCAGGCTCACCTCGAGCACCCTCACGCTTCGAGGATCCGCATCGACCAGGAGGAGTTGCCGCTTCGCCACTTGCTCGCTCCGCCCTCGCTCTCGAGCGCCCTTCGCTTATAGCGAGCGAAGCGGGCGCGCGCCAGGCACGTTCTTGGCTTCCGCCCCGCAGCGGCCTGGCCGCCTCACCGCCCCCACGGGTCGATGATCTCCCCACCACCGCCCACTGGCCGGGGCCGGGGAGGCGCGGGAGGCGCGGCAAGCACCGAGGCCCCGGGTTTGACCGCCGACCCCGCTGGCGCCTTGGGTGGACGCGCGGCCGCCCGGGACGAGACTGGGCTCGGGTCTGCGCTGGCCCCTGGCGGGGCCGCAACCTCCGCGCGCTCCGGGCCCGCAGGGGCCCGCGCCTCCTGCGAGCTCGAGGAGGGACTCGGGGACTCCGCCGGGCTCGGTGCCGAGCGAGTGAATGCGAACATCGCCGCCACGAGCAGGGCGACGCCCAGCGCGGCGACCGCATACCGCGCACGTGGCGCACTGGCGGGTGCTCGGGCTTGCCGCTCGGGGAGCTCCTCCACCTCCACGGTTCGCCGGCGTGAGCTGGGCTCCGGGGGCACGCTCAGCGTCGCCGCCGCGCGATCCAGGTCGGCCAAGAGATCGCCCATGGTTGCGTAGCGCTCGGCGGGCTTCTTCGCCAGGCAGCGCAAGGTGATGTCCTCGATGCGGCCGAGCGGCGCCCCGACCAGCGCACTCATCGACGGCGGCTCCATGTACATGTGCATCGCGAGGACGCCCGTGAAGCTGTCGGCCTCGAAGGGCAAGCGACCCGTGATCATCTCGAACAGGAGCACGCCGAGAGCGTAGATGTCGACGCGGTGATCACTCGGGTCGCCTGCGGCCTGTTCGGGGCTCATGTAGTGCGGGGTGCCGAACACCATGCCGGCGCGGGTCAGGCGACTCGTGCCGGCGACCTTGGCCAGCCCGAAGTCGAGCACCTTGACCACGTCGTGATGGCCCGTGGCCCGCACGTTCACGTTGTCGGGTTTCAGGTCGCGATGGATCACGCCGGCCGCGTGCGCGGCGCCGAGCGCTTCGGCAATCTGGATCGCGATGCCCACGGCGCGCGAGCTCGAGATGCGCCCGGTGTCGCGGATGATGTGGCTCAGCGCCTCGCCCTCGAGGAGCTCCATCACGAAGTAAGGCTGCCCCGTGGGGAGCGCGCCGAAATCCGTGATCTGGACCACGTTCGGGTGTTCCACGGCCGCCGCGGCCTTGGCTTCCTGGATGAAGCGAGTGGGAAGATCGGCGTCCTTGGACAGGTCGCGACGCAGCGCTTTCAGCGCCAGCGGCCGCTCGAGCGCCTTGTGCCGGACGCGATAAACGGTGCCCATGCCGCCCTCGCCCAGGACCGACTGAACCTCGTAGCGCCCGTCCACGACGCTGCCGAGCAACGCGTCGCCGGACGGGTCCCAGGTCGCGGCCTCGAGCGACTCGCCGTCGAACGGGCAGAAGCGCGCGTCGCGTCCCGAAAAGACGTGCCCACAAACGCGGCACGCGCGCCCCTCACCGAGAGGCGCGCGTACATCCGTGTCGGGCGGCACGAGCCCGCCCGCACCGGTTCCAAAGCGCACGGTCGACGCGATGGGCACGCGGCACTCAGGGTAGCCCGAAACCCGACGCGCGTCTTCCGGCGCTTAGCCCGCTGGTGCCGCCGCTGTCCCGCACTCGGCGCAGAACTTCGCGTTCGGCGCGTTCGCCGCGCCGCACTTCGGACACGCAGGTCCCTGCGCTTGAGGCGGGGGCGCACCAGGGGGCGGACCGTAGCCGGGAGGAGGTCCGTAGCCCTGAGGGGGCGGACCGTAGCCGGGAGGCGCGCCGTAGCCAGGAGGCGCGCCCGGCGCAGCGCCGGGAGGCGCACCGGGGGGAGCGCCGGGAGGCGGGCCGTAGCCAGGAGGCGGGTAGCCGGGAGGCGCGCCATATCCGAGGCGGAGCGCCGTAGCCGGGAGGTGGATAGCCCGGCTGCTGCGGCGGATAGCCTGGGTAGGCTGCCGCTGCGCGTACATCATGCCCGCGCCCATGCCCATGCCCGCTTGCATGGCGGCCATGGCCGTCGCACCGCCCGCGCCCTCGCCCCCTTGGGCCATGCCCTGCCCGAGCCCCATCATGGCTTCGGCGCCGGCGTATTGCTGGTAGCGCCCCATGTCGAGCTGGTTCACGTAGCGCGCGCGGTTGGCGAAGTCCTGGTCGAGCTGGTACTGCCGCTGCTGGGCCTGCGCTTCGGCCTGGGCCACGCCGATCTTGGCTTTGCGAGCCTCGATCTTGGCTTGGACGATCTGGTCCTGGAACTCGTCGATGCGCGCCTGATCTTCCTCGGAGAGGTTGATGTTGAGCTTCGCGATCTCGAGGACCTGAACGCCAATCTTCGCGAGGTCGGGACAATCTTGGACGATGGCGCGAGCGACGTCGGGACCCGCCGTGCCGAGATCCATCATGGTCATGTCCCCGGCCTTGATCAGCCGGGTGAGCGTCGTCTTCAACCCCATCATGAGCTGGTCACGCACCCACTGCATGCCCCGATCGGGATCCGCAGCGCCGGTCTGGCCCACGAACTCGAGCACGAACTTCACAGGGTCGGCGACCTTGTACGAATACGTGCCGAAGGCGCGCGGGTTCACGCGGATGTCGAGCTCCGGATCGCGCATGGAGCCGATGGGACCGCCGAAGCCTTGGTTGAACAGCGCCTTCGAGGTCACGAAGAAGACCTCGGCGATGAACACGTCGCCGCCCGTGAACTTGTTGATGATGTTGTTCAGGAACGGGATGTTCTGGGTCTGGAGCGTGTGCCGCCCCGGCCCCAGGCCACCGACGTATTGGCCGTCTTTGAAGAACAGGCAGACCTCGTCGGAATCGACGGTGAGCTGGCTCCAGAACGGGATGTTCTGATCCGGGTGCTTGTAGACGACCAGCTCTTTCTTGTCGTCGGGGCGGGCGATCATCATCTCGCGGACGCCACCCTTGACGAAATCCATGATTCCCATTTGGCTTCCTCTCCTTCGGTTCGCCGCCACGAGGCGTGGACCTCGCGCGAAACGAACGATGGCGACGAACATAGCCACGGCCAACGCGGGCGGCAACGGCGGAGGAAACCCGCGTCTCGGCTCGGGGTTTCGCCGCATCGAGTATCTCGATGGGTGGCAACCGGCAGACCGCTCGGAGCGGCGCGAGCCCGGCCGACCGTGCGCTGGCGCCGCTGGCGCAGCGTCGTGAGGGCGACTGACACGACGAGGGGAAAAATGCTCTAGTCGCCCCCATTCCGATGCTCGGTCTCGATCTCAGCGTGCTCCCGGCGCCGGCGCAGAAGCTCCTCGGACCGGGCGCTCCCGCACCCGCCCGCATGATGGCGGCCAAGGGCATCGTCCCGGGCCTCCGGCCCGCCGATATCGTCACGGTGATCGTCGCCCTCAGCGTCACGGACGACGCCAAGGTCGCCGAAGCTGCGCGGGAGACCCTCGGCAAGCTGCCACCGCCGATGCTCCAGGGCGCGCTCGGCGCGGACCTGCAGGCCCCCATCGTCGAGTGTCTGGCCGACGTCTACAGCGGCGACGCGGACGTCGTCGAAAAGCTCTTGCGCATGCCGCGGCTCAACGCGGCGGCCCTCGAGCTTCTAGCGGAGCGCGCCGACGAGCGCATCGGTGAGCTGGTCGCCACCAACGAAGAGCGACTGCTCGCGAACCCGTCGGTGATCGAGAAGCTCTACATGAACAAGAAGGTCCGCATGTCGACGGCGGACCGCTTGCTCGAGCTCGCCGTGCGCAACGGACTCGAGCTCAACCTGGCGGCGTTCAAGGAAGCCGCCCAAGCCATCAAGAGCGAGCTGATCGCCGAGGCCTCGGCCGAACCGAGCCCCGACGATGTCCTGTTCAACCAGACCGACGAGCTGGCGCAGGGCCATGACGTCGAAAGCGCAGAAGACGACACGCACGCCGTCGACGACGAGGGGGAGGAGCAGCTCAAGGAGAAATTCCTCCCGCTCTACGCCCAAATCGCCCAGATGACCGTGTCCCAGAAGATCCGCCGGGCGCAGGTGGGGACGGCAGCAGAGCGCCTCTTGCTCGTGCGCGACACCAATCGCCTCGTGGCCGCCGCGGCGGTCAAGAGCCCGGCGATGCGCGAAAACGAAGCGGTGCTGATCGCCGCGAGTCGCAACGTCTCGGAAGACGTGTTGCGAGAAATCGCGCGGAACCGCGAATTTTTGCGCAACTATCAGGTGAAGCTCAACCTGGCGCGGAACCCGCGCTGTCCGTTCTCCTTTTCGGCGCGCATCATCCCGCTCTTGCGCGACAACGACCTGCGCGATCTCTCCAAGAGCAAGAACGTGCCGGGTGCCGTGCAGCAGGCGGCGCGCCAGCAACTCGATCGCAAGAAGAAGTGAGCGTGCCTCAGCGCGAACGCTTGCGGGGCCGAGCCGCAGGCAGCGCCGCCGCGACCACCTTGCCACTCTGCACGCCTTTTGCGTTGGTGAGGCGATCGGCCAAGGCCTCGAGCTCGCGGGCGGGACCCCGCGCCGCGATCACTTCGAGACAATGGTCGTGATCGAGGTGCACGTGGAGCGCCGAGAGGATGTTGTCGCCGTAGTCGTGTTGGATCTCCGTGAGCCGTTCGGTGAGCTCGCGAACGTGATGGTCGTAGACCAGCGTGATGGTGGCGACGGCCGGCTTGCCCGAGCGCCACACTTCCTGGTCGAGCTCTCGCCGCACGAGATCTCGCAGTGCTTCGGAGCGGTTGGCATAGCCCTTCTTCTCGATCACCCGGTCGAAGTCCTGGAGGAGCTCGCGCTCCATTGCCACTCCGAAGCGTACGAGCTCGGCCATCGAGCGCAGTGTTTCCGCCCTCCGAGCCGGGCGTCAATCGCTTCCACGGCTGCGGTCAGTCGCCGCCGCCGCCCAACGCGTAGCGTCCCGCGCCCTTCTTCTTGCCGCGAATCGCCATTTTCTGGGCGCGCAGCTCCTCCGCCGCCTTCACCTTGTCCGGATCCACGACGAACGGCGCGACGCGCTCGGTCTTCTCGAACTTCTCGCGGTACTTCAGCGCCTCGAACTTGGTCTTGAACGGTCCGATTCGCACCCGGTGCCACAGCCCGCGATCGGGGACATAGGCGGCTTGGCGATACGCGCGGTGACCGCGCTTCCTGAGATCGGCAGCGAACGCGTCGGCCTCCGACGCGATGCGGAAGCTCGCGACCTGGATCTGAAAGCCGCCCTCGACTCCCGGCGGCGCAGCGGTAGCGCTCTCCTCGACCTTGCTCGCGCTGGCCGCGAGCTGGGTGAGCTGGTCGCGCGGTTGCGAAGTGACGCTGGTCTGCGAGAGCAAGGAGCCCGCAGGCAACGGCACCACGGGGAGCTTGTCGGCCGCAGGTGGCGGCTCGGTGGGTGAGCCCGGCGGCAAGACCAGCTCTTCGGGCTGTTTCACCAAGTTGCCGCGCTCGTCCTTGACGGCTGCGAGGGCGGTCGTGGCCTTGCCCTGATCACTCAGGATCTCCGGAAACGTGACCTGCGTGCCGTCCAACTTGTCGGCGGGCACGCTGGCGCTCGACTTCGCCTGGGCGACCAAGGCGCCGAGCGGATCGTTGGTGTTCTCCGTGGCCGGCCCCGCGCGCTTGGCGCTCATTACCCCCGCCATCACGATGGCAGCGCCGCCGATGGACGAGAGCAGCAGGACCGCGACGCGCGACGACCGGCGCTTCGGATCTTCTTCCTGGATCTGCTCGAGGTTTCGGACGTTGACCGACTCCATGGACGGATCGCTCCTTGGGCCCTTCCGACCTACGGCTTCTGTCGCGATGCTGCCCAGTTTTCAGCGCAGAAATCCCGTCCGCGTCCGGGCGCACGCGCGTCATGTTCAAAGCACCGAGCGGGCCTTCCAGCGCGTTTCCTCGGTCTCACGCCGGGGATCGCTGTCTGCGACGATGCCACCGCCGGCGAAGTACTCGCCCTCGTCGCCCACGACCCCCAGGAGCCGGATCGCCATGGCGAGCTCCAGGCTGCCGTCGTGACGCACGAGGCCGATGCCCCCGGTGTAGAGGCCACGACGATCCGCTTCGATCTCGCGCACGAGCTCCATGGCACGCACCTTCGGCGCTCCGGTCACCGAACCACTCGGCACGACGGCTCGCAGCAGCTCGGCGCGCGACACGCCGGAACGGAGCTCACCGACGACGCTCGCCACGCGATGGTGAACGCTGGGGAGAGTCACGACCTCGGGGGAACCGAGCAGGCGCACGCTCCCGGCGCGAGCCACCCGGCCGAGGTCGTTGCGCTCGACGTCGATCACCATGGCGAGCTCCGCGCCTTCCTTCGGATCGCGTTCGAGCTCGGAAGCGAGCCTCCGATCGGACTCGGCGTCCAATCCGCGCGGGCGCGTGCCCTTGATGGGCGAGGTCTCGATGCGCCCCGACGGCCCGCTTCGGAGCAGGAGCTCGGGCGACGCGCAGGCGACGCGGAGCTCTTGCCAGTCCAGCGCGGCGGAGTAGCGCGAGCGCGCGCGCAGGCGCAGGCGCTCGAGGAGAGGCAGCGCTCCGCCCGTCACGCGAAAGCTGAATTTGCGTGCAATGTTGATCACGTACACATCGCCTTTCGCGATGTGCTCGAGCGCCGCGCGCACGCGTTCGGCGTGCACTCGGTCGGGTTCGGCGTGCGTGAGCGAAACCACGCTGCCCTCGCAGGGCGGCGCCGCGCGCGAGAGGCTCCGAGCCAGAGCCGCGACCCGGCCAGCGTCCTCCCCGATCACGCGCACCTCGCGCCCAACCTCCACCACCGCCGCGTAGCGCTGCCAGAGCGGCGTCGTGAGCTGGGGGGCCAGCCGTGGGTCGGTGCGAACGTCCCGACGCTCGAGCTCGCGGCGGGCTTCGTAGGGAATCATCCCGATCCAGCGTGGTGCGCGGAAGAGATCGTTCGGACCGGGCGCGAGGGGACGCTCGGGCTCCGGATCGAGCTCCCTCGAAGTCTCGTCGGGCTCGACCGCGACGTAGGAGGTCCCGCCGGCATCGTCGAGGAGGAGCGACAAGCCGGGTCGCCCCGCCAGCCGGCGGGCGATCGCCAGCGGATCTCGAGGCAAATCGACGACGAGCGCTCGGAGCACGCGGACGTTCTACGCCGATCCCGAGCGGAGCCGTAGTCGAACCCGGTGGCGTGGCGTAGGATGCGCCGCCTCGAGCCCCCGCCATGCGAAAACGACCCTCGCGGCCCGGATGGACGCCGCTCGTCCTCGCGTTCGCCGCCATCGCCTGTGGTGAGGAGCCGCTCGAGCCCGGTCGCGCGCGATTGACGAGCGGCCTCGAGCTCGATCCGTTCACGGTCTCTCCGGTCGTCACCCGGACCGTCGTCGAGAAGCGCGTCGGCAACCAGGATCCGAAGAAAGTCGCGGAGAAGGCGGGCCCCCTTTCCAGCTTCTCTTTGGGCGGAGGCAATCCCGGCCGCTACGAGGTCACGGGTTTCGACGACGGCGGCGTGGCGCGCGTGCGCGCTCGCTCGCTCGAGCTGGACCCGCTCGGCTTCGCAGGCACGAGCCTCCGGCTGTTCGTCTCACGCTCCGCGACTTGGGCGAGGCCGCCAGGCGAGGCGCCCCGGGCGCTCGGCGATTTCCCGACCAGCGCGCTGGTGAGCTCGCGCTATGCGCTCTTTGCCCGAGGCGAAGGCGATCGAATCGCCATCGACGGCTACGACTTCGGCGCTTGGCTCCCCATCGCCCCGCCCGACAGCATCGCCTGCGGGAAATCCAGCTGTGACGTGAAGTCGCTGGCGGTCGTGAACGAATCGCTCACGCTGGCGATCGGCGATGACTTCGGCTTCTGGTTCGATCCCATCGTCGGTGACAGCGGGACCGTCGAGCGCCCCAAAGGGCTCGACTCTTGGGGGGACGTTGCGGGGGCAAAGCCATCGCTGCGCCCGACGGCTCGGTGTACGTGGTCGGCGGGACCCGCGCGGCCGGCCCGTCGGCGGCGGTGCTGGTGATCGCGGCGGACGGCGAGCTCGGGTATGCGACGCTCTCCGCCGCGCGCGCCGGCGCCGCCGCGACGTGGCTCACGGGACGCGGGCTGGTGGTGATCGGCGGCGGTTCGACGACGTCACCCGGCGGAGAGCTCCTCGCCGAAGGAAGCAGCGCGTTCACTGCGCTGCCCCTCGCTCCAGACACCACCAGCGGCGCCGGCGTCGCCGCCGTGGACGCGACCCATCTCTTGCGCGTGGGCGGCCGAAGCCAGGGCGCACCGGCCGCGACGGTCAACGTCGACGTGGGCTGCGCTGCGAGCTGCGCGCCCGAGCCGGCGGGGGACTCGGTCGATCTCGAACGAGCGGACGCTTATGCCGAGGCCCAGGGGGCGCTCGTCGTAGGCACGGCGCCGACCGGCGAAACCCGCGCGTTTCGCATCGCCGCCGGCGCCGCGGCCGAGCTACCGCTGCGGGAGCCGCGCTCGCACGCAACCTCCTTGCTCGCGCCGACCGGCCACGTCCTGATCGCGGGTGGCTCTCCCCTCGCCTTCGAGCTCTACCTCGAGTGAACGCGGACGACGCGACCGCCGCCGGTGACGATGGCGTCGGCGAGCGGGGCTTCGACGACGGCTCCGGGCCAAGCGACGACTCGGCTCAGGCGGCCCTGCCCGACGACGCGCGCGCCCGCGCCGAGCAGCACGCGGTCGAGCTCCACTCCGCTGCCCACTTCGGCTCCGGGACCGCACCAATGGCTTCGGCCAGCGAGCCAGCGGAGATTCAACTCGAGGTATTCGTCGGGCCCGCCGGCGTCGTGAAAGTCGCCCTGGATCGCCACCGAGCGCACCCCGCGCCCGGCGCGGAGCTCGGGTAGGGCCACGTCGCCGATCAGGCAGCCTTCGCTGGGTAGTGCTGCGAGCACACGAGCGCCGAGCGCCAGGACGCCCACGTAGTCTCCGCCCGAGTGCTCGTCGTCGAACGATTCGCCACGCAGGCGCACGACGTGTCCGTTGGCGTCGAGACCGACCGTGCCTTGACCGCGCGGGCGCACGCGAACCGCGAGTGCGAGCCCATCGCCGGCTGCCGCGAGGAGCTCGGTGATGGGCGGCTCCACCCAAATGTCTCCGTTCCACACGAGCACGGGAGGAGCGCCGAATCGCTCGCGCACTCCGGCGACGCCCCCGGCCGTGCCGCGGATGACGGGCTCGTGCACGGCCTGAAGCTCGATGCCGAACTCCTCGCCGACATTGGTGAAAGCCTCGGGCAGGTGGTGCGTGTTGATGACCAGCTCGGAGAAGCCGGCGCCCTGGAGGGCGGCCGCGATGTGGGCGAAGAGCGGTCGATCCCCGACGGGGACCATGGGCTTCGGGAGCTCGAGCGTCAGGGGACGCAGTCGGGTCCCGAGCCCTGCACAGAGAACCATCGCGCGGGGGGCCACGAGCCGAGCTTGCCGCTCGGGCGCGCCGCGGGCCAACTCCGGCCAGAAACTGGTCTGGGGCGTGGAGGACGTGATAGCGCCCGACCCGATGAGCAGAACCCGCGTAGTGGCATCCGGCCTCGCGTCGGCGCTCCTCTCGTTCTTCGTGGTGCACGCCGCAGGCTGCGGCACCGATGCCGTAGGCGTCGACGAATGCCGCGACATCGAGGAGGCGCGCTGTGAGGCCGGGAAGTATTGCGGGCTCGTGGACGACGTCGACACCTGCAAGCGCTTCTACCGAGACCAGTGCCTGCACGGGCTCGCCGCAGGCGAGCGGCCGGGGGCGCCTCGGGTGAGGGACTGCGTCGAAGCCATCCAGGCCGCGGGAGAGTGCGCCAAGAACGGCGCCAAGACCGTGGCGGATTGCGCGGCGTTCCCGACCAAGACGTACCACACGGAAATCTGCGACGTCGTGACCGAACCCGAGGGCGCGCAGGCCTGCGAGTTCCTCTACAAGCCGGTGGAGGTGCCCGACGCCACGCCGGACGTCTCGCCCGACACCACTCCCGACGCGGCCGGCGATGCGCCGGACACCGATGCCGCCGATGCAGCTCCGGAGTGAGCTCGTGCTCGTCGCGCTCGTGCTGGTCGCAGGCTGCGCCGGGCGGGCGACGCGTTCGGAGGCTCCGCCACCGAAGCTCGACGCCGAAGGCGAGATCCTGGGCGTGTCGCGCCGCTGGCGCGCGTTGGAAGAAGAGCACGGCGCGCTGCCCGCCCAAAACAAGATCCAGCTCTTCGAGATCCGCCAGCGGAGCACGCTCACGCTCACGCGCGGCAGCTCGCAGGGGGAAGAGCTGGTCGAGCGCAAAGAGAGCTTCACGCTGAAAGACGGCCGGCGCTTCGAGTGCCGTGCGCGTGGAAGCGTTCGCGTCCGGGTGCGCTATGGGCGCAAGAACGGCGTGGCGGCCGTGGAGGTCCACCGCCCATCGATGGTGCTCGGGCGCAGGTGCCAACCCGGCGACTTTCCCGAACCCGAAGCGCAGATCTCCGGCGGCTCGTCGCGGTTCCGGCTGGAAGACGAGCAGCTCGTCGGCATCGCCCCCTCCAGCGAAAAGCGCTCGTTCCTTCCGCTGGAGAGCGCCGACGCTCGTCCGGCGGAGCCGTAGGTGGAGGCAACGAGCGCGAAAACCCCGCTCCCCTGTCGGCCAGCACTGCTCTCCGCTTGCTCGACCCCCGAGGCAGTGCTCTAAGAGGCGCCGCATGTTGCGCGGCGCCATCCTTGCCCTCGTTGGTCTGAGCACCCTCGTGGGTTGCACGACGTCGAGCGGGGGCACGGCGCCCACCACCCCGACGCTGGTGGCGGTCTCGCCCCAAGACTTCACTGGAGACGTGGCCTGCGTCGACGCACCGGGCGCGATGCGCGGTTACGTCGTGACGCTGTTCGACCTCGGCACCGCGGACGAGCCCCAAACCCCGTTCGCGCTCCCGTCCAGCGTCGTGCGGGAAGGAGACGTGTTCCGACCGGCTCGCTGCGAGACCGCGACGGCCTTTTCCTTCGTGATCCCCGGGCACCGCTACGATGCCGAGATCGACGCCTACGATCGGCGGGATCTCACGGCCCTCGGCCCCGGAGCTCGTCAGCTGGTCGACGCAGCGACCGGTGCGTACGTCGCGCCGCGCTGGACCACGAGCTGCGGTCGAAACGGCGCCGAGAACCCCGCCGACGGCCCCGTCACCGCCGCCTACTATCTGACACGCTTCGTCCGTGGCTGCGCGCCGCTCGAGAGCCTGGCACCGCCGACCGATACCGGCGTGCGAGTGAGCCTCGCCGACGCGCTCGGTGACCTCGAGTGTGGCGAGGGCGGCGGGCAGGTCGCGGCGTTCACCGTCGAGCGCAGCGACCTCGGGACTCCAGAGCCGCCCGCGCCGTGCACCGGCAACGTGGAGTTCACGGGCCTCGAGCCGGCCGTGCTCTACACGTTCGACGTCAAGGCCTACGAAGCATCCGCCCCCACGCCGCGCTGGGGCACGACCTGCTATCGGAAGGCGGTCGCGGGCGCCGTCGTCGCAGCAGCCTGCGACCCGCTGGTCGAGATCCCGCCGTGAGTCGCTTGCCCGACCTCGTGCCCGGGAGTACGTGTTCGAGCCTACGCGCATGAGTCGAGACCAAGCCGCGATGATGCCCGGATTGCCGCGCCCTGGTCGCGCGCTCTGGGGCGTGATGCTGACGCTGTTCGGGATTTGGCTCGCCTTCGCCATCGGTCTGAACTGGGGCGGCGTCTCCGAGCGAGTCTTCCTGTTCTTCGCGGGCAACACCGAGCTCATCTTGAAGGGACAGCTCTGGCGCCTGGTCACCGCTCCCCTGCTCCACGTGCCGAGCGTGGGCGCGATCCTGTTTCTGCTGTTCGGTTTCTATTTCCTCACGCCAACGCTCGAACAGCAGTGGGGCGGCCCGCGGCTCATCCGTTTTCTGATCTTGTCTTCGCTCCTCGCGTACGGTCTCCAGCTCTTCGTCGGTGTCCTCTTGCCGCGCTCGCTCTCCGATCGACTCATCGGCGAGTACTGGTTCGGAGCTCTGCCCGCCGTCGAGGCCATCAGCATCGCCTGGGCGCTCACCTTCCGCGGCCAGACCGTGCGCTTGTTCTTCGTGCTGCCAGTGAGCACGCGCGGGCTCATCCTGTTCGTGGTGGGCGTGAGCCTGCTCTACGTCGTGACGCTCGAGCGCCCCACCTGCGGCCTCTTGGCTCCGTTCGGCGGCATGGCCTCGGGCTGGCTCTTCGGTGGAGGTACGCCCTCACCCGCACGCCGCTTCTGGCTCAAGCTGCGCCTGGCGCGCCTCGAGCGCGAAGCGAAGAAAGAGAGTGTGGATCGCAAGAAGCGCGTAGCGCGCTCCGGACTCCGCGTAATCGAAGGCGGCAAGGACGACGACCAGTCTGGCCCCGACGGGCGCATGCTCAACTAGTTTGCGCGCCGCTCCCTGGCCAAAAGCGCGGGAGGAACTCCCGGTTTCCAGGTCCGGCGGGTCATGCTAGCTAGTCGCAACCGCCATGCGCGAGCTGCTCGACTTCGACGCCGTCTCCCGCGGGCTTCGCCGCGTTGCTGGCCAGATCGTCGAACGGCAGCGGGGAGCGGAGGGCTTGGTCCTGATCGGCGTCCGGCGCGGCGGCGAACCCCTCGCCCGGGAGATCGCCCGCTGGATCCGCGAGCTCGAAGGCCGAGAGGTGCCCGTTGGCAGCGTGGACATCACGCTCTACCGCGACGACGCGGCCACGGCGCTGCCGAACCCCCGCATCGGCCCGAGCAGGATCCCGTGCTCGCTCGAGGGGAAACGCGTGCTGGTCGACGACGTGGTGTTCACCGGGCGCACGATACGCGCGGGCATCGACGCGCTGATGGACTACGGCCGGCCGAGCCGCATCGAGCTCGCCGCCCTGGTCGACCGCGGCGGTCGCGAGCCTCGATCCAACCCGACTACGTGGCGGCATCGCCGAGGTCGGCCCCGATGACCGCATCGACGTGTTGGACGAGCCTCGGCGGCATTCGCGCGATCGTCTCGCCCAAACAGAGCCCATCCGTTCCGCCCACGCCATGACCCACACGCGACTCCGGCACCTGACCAGCGTCCACGACCTCGATCGCGCCATGGCGCTCCGTGTGCTCGACACTGCGGATGCGTTCTTGGAAGTGACACGCCGGCCGGTGCGCAAGGTCCCGACACTGCGCGGCAAGACCGTCATCAACGCCTTCTTCGAAGCGTCGACGCGCACCCGCACTTCGTTCGAGCTCGCGGGCAAGCGGCTCGGCGCCGACGTCGTGAACATCGGCGGCTCCGCCTCGAGCACCTCCAAAGGCGAAACGCTGAAGGACACGGTCGCCACCCTCGACGCCATGCACGCCGACGTGATCGTCGTGCGCCACGTGGCCTCGGGCGCCGCCGACTACATCAAGGCACGCACGCGTGCGTCGGTGGTGAACGGCGGCGACGGCATGCACGAGCACCCGACCCAGGCCTTGCTCGACGCGTTCACCATGCGGCGCGCGCTGGGACGTATCGAGGGCCTCACGGTGGCCATCTGCGGCGATGTCCAGCACAGCCGCGTCGCGCGCTCCAACGCGCTCCTCTTGTCGGTGCTCGGCGCCGAAGTGCGTTTCGCCGGGCCCCGCACGCTCCTGCCGCACGACCGCGAGAGCCTCGGCGCCAAGTGCTTCGACCGCATCGAGCCAGCCCTCGAGGGGGCCGACGTGGTGATGATGCTGCGCATCCAGCAGGAGCGGCTCGGTTCGGCCCTTCTGCCCACGCTCCGCGAATATGCCCGCTACTACGGTCTGAACCAGAAGCGCCTCGCGTTGGCCCGACCCGACGCCATCGTGATGCACCCGGGACCCATGAACCGGGGCGTCGAGATCAACGACGACGTGGCCGACGGAAGCCGCAGCGTGATCCTGAATCAGGTCGAGTCGGGCGTGGCCGTGCGCATGGCGGTGCTCTACTTCTGCGCCAGCGAGCCCGGGCAGGCCATCGGCGCGGACTGAGCTCGGCGGCTCACTCCGCGGGGCTCGGACTCGGCGCCGCGGCGTGCTCCGAGCCCCGCGCGCGCGTTCGCGACAAGAGCGCGTAGACCGCCGGCACGACGAACAGCGTCAAAAGCGTCGAGACCACGAGGCCACCGACCACCGCTACGCCCAGGCTTTGGCGGCTGCCCGAGGCGCTCCCGAGGGAGAGCGCGACCGGCAAGATCCCGAGGATCGTCGTGAGCGTGGTCATCAAGATGGGGCGGAAGCGAGCGGTCGACGCCTCGAGCACCGCCTCGAGCGGCGCCTTGCCTCGCTCCTTCTGCTGGTTCGCGAACTCCACGATCAAGATGCCGTTCTTGGTCACGATGCCGATCAGCATGATGATGCCGATCTGACTGAAGATGTTCAGCGTCTGGCCGCTCCACCACAAGCTGACCAACGCGCCGAGCAAGCTCATCGGTACGGTGAACAAGATGATGAAAGGGTCGATGAAGCTCTCGAACTGTGCCGCCAGCACGAGGTAGATGAGTACCAGCGCCATGCCGAACGCGAAGTAGAGGCTGCTCGCGCTCTCCGAGAAGTCGCGCGCCTCACCGGCGAGCGCCGTGCGAAAGCTGCCATCGAGGGTGCTCTTGGCGGCTTCGTTCATGGCGGAAACGCCGTCGCCGAGCGCGTAGCCTGGCGCGATGCCCGCCGAGACCGTTGCCGAAACGTAGCGGTCGAAGCGGTAGATGGCGGCGGGCGACGTGCTCTCGGCCACGCTCACCAGGTTGTCGAGGGGCACCATCTGACCCCCGGGCGTGCGCACTGAGAGGTGGCGCACGGCGGAAGGCGTCGTGCGGTCGGCCCGCTCGAGCTCGCCGATCACCTGGTACTGCCGGCCCCCCATCACGAAGTAACCGTAGCGGCGCCCGCCGTAGGACAGGTCGAGTGCCCGCGCGATGTCCGCCACGCTGATGCCGAGCTCGGTGGCCTTGGCGCGATCGATCCGGATCACGCCCTCGGGCCGGTTGAACTTCAAATCCGCGTCCACGAAGCGCAAGATCGGGCTCTTGCCGGCCTGCTCCAAGAACTTCGGGAGCACGTCCGCCAAGGCATCGAGGTTGGGCGCCTGGATGACGTATTGCAGCGGGAGCCCGGCAAAGCGACTGCCGATGGTGGGGGGTTGGGCCGGAAAGGTCCGAAGCTCGGTGAATCCGTTGAGCTTCGCCGAGAGCGACTGAAACACCTGCTCCTGGGTGCGACTGCGTTCGTCCGGCTCCTTCAGATACACGTTCTGCACGCCGGTGTTGACGGGGCCGCCGAACACCGCAGTGATGGAGTAGGTGCGGGAGAGCTCGGGTACCGCATCGGTGACCACCGCCGCGAGTTTGTCGAGCTGAGCCTCGGTGTACTCGAAGGTGGTCCCTTCGGCCGCGCGGACGCCGACGCGAATGTTCGAGCGATCTTCCAGCGGCGCGAGCTCGCTCTTCAAGCCGCGGCCCACGAAGAACGCTCCAGCGAGGACCCCGAGCACGATGGGCAACGCCAACCAGCGCACGCGCAAAAACCCGGCGAGCGAGCGCCGGTAGGCGTGCTGGAGTCCTGCGAAGAACGGCTCCGTGACCCGGTAGAACCAGCTGGGCTTCGCTTGGTGCCGCAGCACGTAGCGGCACATCACCGGCGAAAGCGTGAGCGCGACGAACGCCGAAATCAGCACGGAACCCGCGACCACCACGGCGAACTCGCGAAACAGCCTACCCGTCAGCCCCTCCAAGAACACGATGGGCAAGAAGACCGCGGCCAGCGTGATGGTGGTCGAGATGACCGCGAAATAGATCTCCTTCGAACCCGCCAGCGCGGCGTCGAGGGGCGACATCCCGAGCTCGATCTTGGAGTAGATGTTCTCCAAGACCACGATGGCGTCGTCGACCACGAGCCCGATGGCGAGCACGAGCGCCACCAGCGTGAGGATGTTCACTGAGAAGCCCGCGAGATACATCACGAAGAACGTCGAGATGATGCTCACCGGAATCGCGACCACCGGCACCAGCGTCGAACGGAAGCTCCGGAGGAACAGGAAAATCACGGCGCCGACCAACAGGAACGCAGTCGCCAGCGCCTCCTCCACCTCGAGGATCGAGCGACGCACGTATTTGGTGAAGTCGTAGCCGATCTCGACCTTGTACTCCGGAGGGATCGACTTCTTCACCTGCTCGAAGCGGCGATAGAACTCGTCGGCGATCTCGATGGCGTTGGTGTTGGGCTGCGGAACGATGGCGACGCCCACCATGGGGACGCCGTTCTGCTTCACGCCCGTACGTTGGTTTTCGGCCGCGAGCAGGGCGCGGCCGATGTCGCGGAACTCGAGTTGGCGGCCGTTTTCGCGGCGAATCACCATGCGGTCGAACTCGGCAGGCGTCGACAGCCTGCCCACGGCGCGGAGCCCGATCTCCACCGCGCTGCCCTCGGTGCGACCGGCCGGCAGATCCACGTTCTCGCGGCGCAGAGCCTCTTGCACGTCGGCGGGCGTGACGCGATGGGCGGCCATGCGCTCCGCGTCCATCGCCAGCCGCATGGCGTAGCGTTTCTCGCCGAAGATGCGCACGGTGCTCACGCCCGGGATGGTCTGCATCCGTTCTTTGATCAGCGTGTCCGCCAGGAAGTTCACGTCGAGGATGCTCTTCACTTCGCTCGATACCGTCATGAACACGACGGGCGAGGCGTCGGCGTCGGCCTTCTCGACGATGGGCGGATCCACGTCGGCGGGCAGACGACGCACGGCGCCAGCGACCTTGTCACGGATGTCGTTGGCGGCCGCGTCTACGTCGGCGCCGATGGCGAATTCGACGCGGATGAAGCTCTGGCTCTCGCGAGACGTGCTCGAGATGTTGCGTACCCCGCTCACGCCGTTGACCGCTTGCTCGAGCGGCTCGGTGATCTGGGAATCGATGACGTCGGGACTCGCCCCTGGGTAGTTGGTGGTGATGGTGACCACCGGCGGGTCCACCGCTGGGTACTCACGGACTCCCAGGAAGCGGAACCCCACGATTCCGAGCAGCAAGAGCACCAGCGAGGCCACCAGAGCCAGGACGGGGCGTCGCAGACTGAGCTCGGCTGCGTTCACCTTCGCCTCACTTCTCGAGCGTCACGGCGGCACCGTTGCGCAATCGGAGGAGGTTGGTGACGAGGACGGTGTCGCCGCTCGCTACGCCCCGGACCACCTCGACCTCGCTCGCCGTGCGCTCACCGATTTCGACCGATACGAGACTCGCCTTGCCGTCGCGGAGTAGCCAGAGGCTCTGCCCCGTCGGACTCGGCACCAGGGCTTCCGCCGGCACCAGCAAGACCCGCTTCGCGTCGCCGAGCGGCACTTCCACGTTGGCAAAGGCGCCCGGCAGGAGCACGTCACCGCTGTTGTCGGTGACCCCGCGCAACGTCACGCTGCGCGTCGAACGGTCGACTTCGGGCTCGATGGCGCTCACCTCGCCGCTGAAGCGCTGAGGGTTCCCCGTGACCTGGAACGAGAACTTGTGCCCGACGCGCACGAACGGCGCGTAACGCTCGGGGAGCGAGAAATCGACCTTCAACTTCGAAGTGTCTTGGAGCGTGGTGAGCACCGTGTCGGGCGTCACCCACGCGCCGGCGCTCACGCGCCGGAGGCCGATTTTTCCGCCGAAGGGCGCGCGGATCCGGCTCTTGGCCAGGGTCACGCCGGTCGCGGCGATCTCCGCCCCGAGCTCGTCGAGCTCGCTCTTTTGGCGGTCGTACTCCGCCTGACTCAAGAGGTTCTGGGCGAGAAGCTGCTTGCTCCTGCCTTCGTTGGACACGAGGAGCTTCTTCCGCACCTCGAGGCGCCGGAGACTCGCGCTCGCATCGGCAGCATCCAGACTGAAGAGCAGCGCGCCCTTCTTCACCTGGGCGCCCTCGCTCACATGGATCTTCAAGAGCCGGCGCGAGATCTCGCTCACGATCTTGACCGATTCGTTGGAGGCGAGCGTGCCCACTGTGGGTACGGTGACGTTCAACGACTTCTCGCTCACCACGTAGCCTCGCGCGAGGAGCGGAGGTGCAGCGTCGCGCCGCGCGCTGCCGCTGCCTGCCGGCGCAGGCTCCGGCTTGTTCGCCGACGCGCGGCTGCAGCCGGCGAGCGCGAAGCAGAGCAGCAAGCTGGAGCGACGGGAGAAGGAGCTCACGGTCACCTGGAAGCGCGACGGAACCGGGCCTTCTTAGCACCGGCGCCCCCCGAGCGTCAGCCGGGGCGGGCGGAACGGCAGGCTTTCAGGCCAAGTCGATCTGCTCGACGTCCGGGACCCGTTCGCCCAAAAAGCGGGTCGCGACGTCCAAGAACGAGCCCGGACGATCGGTAACGAGCACTTCGAGCCGCGAAGCGTGACGGGAATCCGCGGCGGCCCGCGGCACGCGCCCTTGCTCGACGAAGGTCACCACGTCCTTGGCGGTGGCGAGCGCGCTGTCGACGATGGGCACGTCACGACCCGCGAGCTCCGCCGCAACCGAGCGAATCACCGGCGCGAGGAGCGGATAGTGCGTGCAACCGAGCACGATGACACCCGCGCCGCGCGCCAGCAGCGGCTCGAGGTAGCGGCGCACTGCGAGCTCCGGCACCTGGCCCTCGAGCCACCCCTCTTCCACCAGCGGGACCAGCAGCGGTGCGGCCTGCCCCACGACTTCGAGGCGAGTCGAGATCTGGCTCACCGCGCGTGGATAGGCGCCGCTCGCAATGGTACCCGGTGTACCGAGCACGCCGATCTTGACCGGCTCCCGCCGCAGACTCGCTTCTCGCTCGGCCGCTTCGGCCGCGGCACGCGCCCCCGGTTCGACCACGCCGATCACCGGCAGGTCGAGCTCGGCTCGCAGGATTTCGAGGGCCACGGCGCTCACCGTGTTGCAGGCGATGACCAGCGCTTTGACACCGCGCTCGGTGAGTACTTTCGCGCAGCCACGTGCGTAGCGCACGACGGTCTCGGCCGAGCGCGTGCCGTATGGGACGCGTGCGGTGTCGCCCAGGTAGACGATGTGCTCGTCGGGCAGCGCCTCCGTCAGCGCGTGCACCACCGTGAGCCCGCCGAGCCCGGAATCGAAGACACCGAGGGGCGCGTCCGAGTGCGTCACACGTCCTCGATTCGAAGCAAACGCGGCTTGCCCCGCATGAAGGCCTCTCGGCCGATGGCGTCGAGGGCCGCGCGCACCGAGCCTTCGCGGCAGGCATGGGTGATGATGAGGACCGGCACGGCGCCGCTGGTTTCCTGCGCTCTGCCCTCCTGCACCATCTGCTCGATGCTCACGCCTGCTTCCCCGAGCCCCGTGGCGATGCGCCCGAGCACCCCCGGCCGATCTTCCACGTCGAAGCGCAAATAGAAGCGTGACTCGACCTCGGCCAGGGGCGAGAGCGCTCTCTCCTTCATCTGGATGCCGCGCGTGGACAGCCCCGGCTCGCCTTCGATCTTGGAGCGGGCCACGTCGACGATGTCGGCGACGACGCTCACCGCGGTGGGCATGTCACCCGCGCCGCGACCCACCAAGAGGCATGGGCCGAGGCCGCGCCCCACGACCAAGACGCCGTTCAACACGCCGTCGATGTTGGCGAGCACGCTGCCCTTGGGGATCAGCGCCGGGTGAACCCGAAGCGCGATGCTCTCTCCCTGGTCACGACCGATCACCAAGTGTTTGATGGTGTACCCGAAGCGCTCCGCGAAGCGGAAGTCGAGCTGATCGATGGTCCGGATCCCCTCCACCGGCACGTCGGCCTCGCGCACGCGTGCGCCGAACGCCAGCATGCTGATCACGCACAGCTTCTGCGCGGCGTCGTGCCCATCCACGTCGAGGCTCGGGTCGGCCTCGGCGTAGCCCTTCTGCTGCGCCTCGCCCAGCGCGACCTCGAAGCTCACCTTCGCGTCACGCATGCGCGTCAGGATGTAGTTGCACGTGCCGTTCAGGATGCCGTGGACGCTCTCGACCCAGTCGCTGGTGAGCGCCTCGCGAAGCGTGCGGATGATGGGGATCCCGCCGCCCACCGAGGCCTCGAACGCCAAGTCGACGCCCGCAGCCGAGGCTTGGTCCAAGAGGCTGGGCCCGTGTTTGGCGAGCAGCAGCTTGTTGGCGGTGACGACGCCCTTCCCATCGCGGATGGCGCGCTCGATGAGCCCTTTCGCCGGCTCTTCGCCGCCCATGACCTCGACCAGGACGTCGATGTCCTTGCCGAGCACCACGTCGGGCTCGGTGGTGATCCACTCGCGCCGGCACTCGGCGACGCGGTCCTTCTCCGGATCGCGCACGAGCACGTGCTGGATCTCGAGCGGCGCCCCGACCCGCGATTCCAAGTACGCTTGGTTCTCCTGGATCAGACGGATGACGCCGCCGCCGACGGTTCCACACCCGAGGAGCCCGATGCGGACGGGAAACTTGATGCGCTCTTTGGTCACCGCTTGCCTCCGAACATGCGTGCGCTCGCTTCGGCCTGGCCGCGGGCGAGGGCGGCGCAGAGCTTACCCGCCTCGACGGCCTGGGTCAGGTGTTTGTCCGCGCCCTCCACCCGCGCCGCGCGTGGCCGGAAGAAGGCTGCGCCCTCGTCGACCAACGCGTCGTCGCACAGGCTCGAGAGCACCGACGGCAGCCTGCCGAGGACGAAGGCCGGCAGCTTCTTCTCGAGCTCGGCGTACCTGCGCAAAATCATCCGGAACGTCAGCTCGGCCGTCGCCGGCCGCGCGAAGAGCGGCGGGAACACGTAGCGCAGATCCGAGCTCTTGAGTGTGCCGCTGAGCACGAGCCCGAACACGCGTTCCAGGAGCTCCGGCGCGTCGAAGGCGGCGATGCCCGCGATGGCGAGGGTGCGCTCTTCGGGTTCGGCAGCCGCCTCGAGCTTGGCCAAGAATCGGTCGAACAAGGCTCGGTCGCCGCCGCGGGCCGAGAGCGGCAGCGCCACGGCCAAGAGGTCGCGGTCGACGTCGCCCTTGCCGTCGAGCCAGCGGTCGACCAGCGCGCGAGCTTGGTTGCGGACCGGCGCATCGTCCGCCAGGTCACCCGCCAGGAGCAGGACTGTCTTGCGCGTGAGGCGAGTCTCCTCGCTCTCTCCCGGTTGCGCCTCGAAGCCGAGCCGCTTCGCCGACGGCGAAACGAAAGCTCGGCCACACGCCGAGTGAATGCGGCAGGCCGAGCCTGGGGAGGAGCGCGCGCTCGACTTCGCGCAGCGCGGCGTCGCCGAGCTCCCAGAGCACGTGGTCGTCTCGTGCCAGTGCGAGGGCCAGACTCAGCGCTTCGAAGTAGCGCTCGAGCGCGAGATCCCCGCCCGCACCAGCGCCCAGGCGCCGATGAGCCCCACGCGCTCGGCGCGAGTGAGGCTCGCATCCCGCGCCAGCGCCAAGAGCTCCGTCTCGCCGAGCCGATAGCGGTAGTAGCCACGTTCCCCCGCGTTGGGGAAGATGCGGCGGGGGCAGCGCGGAACGTCGCGCTCGAGCGTCGCGGTGGGCTCGCGGAGCAACGTGCAGAGCTCGCCGCCGTCGAGCTCCGGCGCGCCGAGGCAGACCGGAATCGACCAGCGGCGCTCGCGGGGCGCTCTGCCGAAGGGCCGATACTCGCGCTGAGAAAGCTTCACGTCGAGATGCCCCTTGGCGCAGCGGGTCGTCGCCTCGACGAGCGGTACGCCGGTCTGATCGACGAAGCTCCCGAGCACGCCGGCCACGTCCTTGCCGCTCGCGCGCGCGAGCGCGTCGGTGAGGTCGGAGCTCGAAGCGTTCTTGTGGGCGTGAGCGCGCACGTAATCCCGGATGCCACGCTGGAACGTCGCGGGACCGAGGTAGCTCTCGAGCTGAGTGATCGCGCTCGCCCCTTTCACGTACGTGATCCCGTCGAAGGCTTCGAGTGCTTCGCTCGAACCGCGCACGCGCTGTCGCACCCGGCGCGCGCTGTCGAGCATGTCGAGCCGCATCACCCAGTCTTTGGCCTGCACGCGCTCCGCGCCGATGCCCCAGGCCGGCCTGGCCCGCTCGACCACGTGGTCTCCCATCCAATTGGCGAACCCCTCGTTCAGCCAAATGTCGTCCCACCACTTCATGGTCACCAGGTTGCCGAACCACTGGTGCGCGAGCTCGTGGGCCATGAGCTCGAGCAGGCCGCGACGCGATTCCAGCGAAGCCTTGTCTTCGTCGAGGAGCACGCGTTCCTCCCGAAACGTGACGAGTCCCGCGTTCTCCATGGCGCCAGCCGAAAATTCGGGCACCGCGACCAGATCGAGCTTCGAATACGGGTACGCGATGCCGAAGTAGTCGGCGAGGGCGCCCAGCGTCTCCTCGGCCGTGGCCAGCGCGAGCTTGCCGAGGCGGCTCTTGCCCGGCACGGTCACCACGCGGATGGGCACCGGACTGCGCGGTCCCTCGAGGAGCTCGAAGGGGCCGACGGCCACGGCCACCAGATACGTGGGCAGCGGCGCTGTCGGCTCGAATTCGTAGCTCACGAGCCCCGTCGACGGCGTCTCGCGACGACGGAGCTCGCGGGTGTTGGCGACGACCAAGTTCCCTTCCGGCACGGTCACCGAAATCCGGAACGGAACCTTGAACCCGGGCTCGTCGAAGCAGGGGAAAGCGCGCCGCGCGTCGTTGGGTTCGAACTGCGTGAACGCGAATGCCTGTCCCCGGGATTCGACGCGATAGAGACCCCCGAGCTCCGGCGCGAACGGCGCTTCGTATTGCAGGTCGATCTCCGCCGGACCCGGCTCGAGCGGGCGCGAGAAACTCAAGACGAGCTCCTCGGCCTCCTGTTTTCCGTGGGCCGCTTTGCGCACGGTGCTTCTGGCCCAGAGTTTGTCGCGGGGCGTGCTCACCGCGGCCGTCAGGATCTTCGGTCCCTTGGCGTGGAGCACGACTTCGGCGGTGGGGGTGAGCACATCGATCCCGATGCGCACGCGACCTGCGAACGTCTTCTCCTTCGGGTCGACGTTGAGCTCGAGGAAGTAGCGCGTCGGTCGCACCGTCGCCGGCAGACGTCCGTCGTCCCGCGGCGGCGAAGGCTCGGGCGCCGGCTCCGCCGCCGTGGTGCGCGGGGTCGGGTGTGGAGCTCCGACCGGAGGCGCGCCGCAAGCGCTGGCGACGAAGAGCACGGTCAGCAGTCGGAGGCGCATGGGTCGGTCAGATGGGCGCGGAGATCAGCGGCGGGGGCTCGACCACGCTCACTTCGGGTCGCTTCGGAATCACCGATTCGAGCCAATCGAGGCGCGGGCGGATGCGGGTCTTGATGCTGCGCCGCGGGGCCGCACGCATCTCGCCTTCCCAGGACCGAATGCGGGGCTTGCCGGCGTTGCTGGCGAGCAACGTTGGGAGACCGGAGACGGGGTCCGTGTCGTACACGAAGAACGAATGCCAGTGATTCTCCCCGTCACTCCGTGGCCCGTGAATGGCCACTACGTCGCCGGCGAGGTAGCGGTCGGCGTGCTCGGACAAATGCCCGAAGAACGGCCCGCGTTCGAAGAAGCGAATGCGCTCGGCGTCAGCGAGCTCGTAGACGTCGAACCACTCGGGGTGATCTTCGGCGAAGCGGATGAAGACGTCGACGCTGCGCCGATTCTCGATGCCGACGTCGTCGAAATCCAAATTGCCGCGGATCCGCTGGCGCTCCGAGCTCTGACTGCCCCACCACGTTCCGCTTGCGCGCTCCATGGTGTCGGTGACGAAGTCGATGCAGACTTGCGGGATCTTCGGCCGACCTTTGGCGTCGAACACGAGGTAGGTGTCGTCGTTGAACGTGTAGGAATCCCACCCGTGGGTGTAGGCCCAGCGCCACGCCGGGCGCAGGTTGCCGTCCTGTTGCCCTTCTTCGGTGCGCGGCTCGTCGAAGGGCAACGCCTCTCCCACCATGGTGACGATGGCCGTGCGAAGCGCGGCGAGCACGTCGGACCGGCGCCGCGCGAGTTGTTTCGCAGCCGCCACCTCGGCGCTCTGTTCGGCGGGGATCGCCTCGCATTCGAGGCGCGCGCTGCCGCCGTCGCTCGAGCGAAGCAGCGTCGGCACCCAGACGTTTCCGTGGCGCGCGTCCACCAGGAGCTGGTCCTTGACGAAGCGACGGATGCGCACCCGCTCCATCCCCGCTTCGAGCGCCACTTTGCGCAAGTCGACGTGGAGCGGCGGCCCGGGATCGGTGCCGGCGGCCCATACGCGATCGAGCAGGAGCAGTCGCGCGCGCTGCCCACGCTCGGGTCCGTCGGTGTACTCGAACCAGAACTGACTGCCCTTTCGGGCGTGCAGCATCTGGCTCCCCCGCTGGATGACGATCTCCTTTTCGGCGAACAAGTGGTGGAGCTCCACTAGATCCACGAAGGCCGCCGCAAGGTCGGGAACGTCCGTGAAGAGATAGCCCTCCGAGAGCAGGAGCGCCCGAGCGACTTCCGGTCGGTTGCGCACCGTCTTGTATAGCCCCATGAGGGAGAACCCTGGCGACGGGCTCGTGGACAGCGCGAGGCGCAGACTCTTCACTTCGGGGCCCGGGTCGGCAACAGGCTGCGGCGGACGGCGGAACACCACGGGCTCGGCCTTGGCGCGACCCAGGATCTCCACTCGACGCGCCTCGAAGCCGGGCGCCCCTGGCTCTGCCTCGAGCGCTTCCGCGGCCGCGATTCGGCGGGCACAGTCGCCCGACTCGGGCGCTGCCGGCTCACTGCTCGCGTCCGCCGACGGTGACGCGGGCGCGCTCGTCGCGCCGGCGGCGACCGGGAGGGGCACCGGGTCGGGCTCGGCACAGGCCGTCAGGCCGAGTGCCAGCAAGCAAGCACGCGCGTGAGCCAAGGGGCCCAAACGGTAGAAGGCCCGAGGCGGAGCTGCAACCAGGACGACTCTCATGAGGCGGCTCGTGCTCTCCCTTACGCTCGCCGAGCGCATTCCCATCCTGGCTCCGGCCGCCAGCCACGCTTCGCCCGTCATCGGGCTGCGAAAGCCGGCTAGCATGCAGCGAAACCATTTCGCCATGGCCCAGCGCACGCTTCGCACGCTCTCCGTCGACATCGGCGGCACGGGCATCAAGATGATGGTGCTCGACGCGGAGGGACATCCCCTCACCGAGCGCACCCGCGAGCTCACGCCGCGACCTTCGACCCCGGCCAAGGTGCTCGCGGTGTTCGCGAAGATGCTCGACCGCCATCGTCCGTTCGAACGGGTGAGCGTCGGCTTCCCTGGCGTAGTCCGCCACGGGGTCGTGCGCACTGCGCCGAACCTCGGGACGAAGTCGTGGGAAGGGCACGCCTTCGAAACCGAAGTCGCCGAGCTCGCGGGGTGTCCCACGCGCGTGATCAACGACGCGGATCTCCAAGGCTACGGTGTCGTCCGCGGTGACGGCGTCGAGATGGTGCTCACGCTGGGCACGGGCGTCGGTTCCGCGCTCTTCGTCAACGGGCATCTGTTGCCGAACCTCGAGCTCGGTCACCACCCGTTCAAGAAAGGGCAGACCTACGAAGAACGGGTTTCGGAGAAAGAGCTGGTGCGCATCGGCCGGAAGCGCTGGAGCACGCGCGTGGGCGAGATGCTCGAACAGCTCGCGCCCATCTTCAACTACGACGTCCTCTACCTCGGCGGAGGCAACCTGAAGAAACTCGAGCTGACGCTGCCCGAGAACGTGGTGCGCTTCGAAAACGTCCAAGGTCTGCGCGGCGGGATTCGGCTTTGGGGCGATCGCTGAAGCGATTCTCTTGGCTCGCTCTGCTCGCGCTCACGAGCTGCAGGGACAAACCAAGCCCGCCCTCTGCGCCGTCGGCGCCGGTCGCGCCGACGAACGTCGCCTCGCGACCGGCGCTCGGGTTCGAGGCGCGGAGCAGCGCGTCCTTCGCGCTCGTGGCCGCGGAAGACGGCGCGGTGCTCGCGGCGGGGAACCCCCGCACGGGGCTATCGGTGTCGTTTCTGGATTCGCGCGGCCAGCCTCGGGGCGCTCCGCTCGTCGTGGCAGGGAGCGAGAAGCACGCGGTTCTCGAGGTCGCGGGGGCGAGCTCGGGGAGCCAGGTCGGGTTCGCCTGGACCGAGCGCAGCGAGAGCGCCACCGCCGCCCACGGCGTGCTCGGCGACTCGAAAACGCGGAGCTTCGCCGCGCTGCTCCCACTCGGCGAGGCGTCCGTCGGTGCCACCGAGGCGGGAGGTCGCCACATCGCGTTTTCCATCTCCGACAAGGCCGAGGCCATGGTGCTCATGCGCGTGCGTGATGAACCGTGCGCTGACGCGCCCGATCGAAGCTGCGCGGCATTCCGATTTCGCGAGCTCCTCAGCACGGGGCCCGAGCTCCGCGGCCTGCCCATGAGCGTGCCGCTTCCCTGCTCCGGGGGGCTGGCGGGATTCACGCTCGTCGGAGAGCGCTCGCACTACGCGTTCTGCAGCGAGCAGAACGGCACGCCGCGTGTCACGGCGTTCATGCGCCAGCTCTCCCCCTTCTACGTGGGCGTGAAGAGCCTTGCGAGCGGCTGTGCTCCCCAGGGAGCGCTGCGCCTGGGCGACGACGCAGTCTTCGTGCTCGACTGCGCATCCGGCAGGCGCGGTGTGCGCATCGGCGGATTGGACAGCGACGAACGTCCGCTGGAGGTCGGCCAAGCGACCGTGAGCTGCGAGCTCGGGCGTCCGCGGCTTCGAGTCCCAGGACAACCGCCGCTCAGCTTCGACCTCGGCCCCCCCTTCGAAGGCCTCGGTCCGCTCTTGCCCGAGCGCTTCGGCAAAGCGCTGCACGCCGTGTGGACGGGCTCGAGTCTGCTCGTCGCAGAGTGGCGTGCGGGCCAGGTAGCGGTCCGCGCCTACGAGTGTCGCGGTGGGGAGCTCGCAGAGTAGAAGCTCACGGACAAACGCAGCTCTGCTGAACGGGTTCGGGCGGAACTTGCTCGTCGCGCTGGCCTGCGACCCGCGCGTCGCAGTGCGCCGGGCAAGCCGCCTGCACGAGTCTGTACTCGTACGAGAGACGGGTGCGACACATGGGACCGGAGCGGGCGTTCGGGCAATCCCACGCGTCCGCGACATCGTACTCGATCTCGATGCGAAAGCTGGTCGGCGTGACGTCGACGAGTTCCTGTTCGTAGGTCTGCTGCATTCCGGGGCAGACTTTGGGGTGCGCCATGCCGCTGCCCTTGAAGCCCTGCGGGTGCACCGAGATGCGCTCGATGCTCCTGCCGTTCAAGCCGAAGGAGGGCACCGGCACGATCAGGTGCCCCACGCCGTTCTCGCTGCGCTTCAGCACGCTCACCTGCGGAGGCAACGAGTGGGACGGATGGCAGGTGTCCACTGCGACAGTCTGGTGAACCGAGTAGACCCCTCCGGGCAACGGGCCGCCGGACTGCGGTCCGGGCGCAACCGGCGGCGCTGCGCCGTGGGCGGGCGGGCGTGGAGTGCGCTCTCCCACGGTACAGGCAGAAGCAAGAGCTGCGGCGAGGACGAGACCTGCGGCTAGGAGGCAGCGCATGGGTACTCCGAGTGCAGCTCGCGTGCCCAGCAACGGATCCACGGATATTCGCGCGAAGAGTAATCGCCGCGTCACGCGTTCGTGTGTGAAACTGAGTCACGCCAGTTTCCGAGCCCCGCGATGGGCATTCGCGAGCGTTCTACGCAGGATGGCCGGCCCTCCTCCCCGAGCGACGAACTCGGGCCGGTAACTCAGCGGGAGAACGCGAGAACCGCGATGCCGCTGACTACGACGCCGGCGGCCACAGCTCGACGCGCGCCGAACGGTTCGCCGAGCTTTGCCGTGCCGATCCAGACCGCGATCAGCACGCTCACCTCGCGGAGCGCAGCGACACCCGCCAGCTTCGAGCTCTTCATGGCCCAGATCACCAGTGAGTAGGCCAGCGTGGCGAGGCACCCGGCCCCCGCCGCTCGCAGGCCGTGCTGAGCGAGGAAGGCGCGCAGGGTCCGGCGACGCTGTACCAGCACCACGCTCGCGAACGGGAGCCCGATCGCGACGTGCAACCAGGCGATGTAGCCGAGCTCGCTTCGGGCCGCGCGCACGCCGAAGCCGTCGGCGAGGGTGTAAGCGCCGATGAAGAGCCCGGTGGCGAGCGCGAGGCGGACGGCTCGCCGGGCCGCCGGCTGGGCTGCGCCCGACGAAAGCGCCATGACTCCCACTGAAACCAGGCTCGCACCCCCGAGCGCGGCGAGGGACAGCCGCTCGAGTCCGGTGACTACGGTGAAGACCGCGACGACCATGGGGCCCACACCTCGAGCGATGGGATAGACCTGTCCGAGGTCGCCGTGGGCGTAGGCGAAGAGCAGGAACGAGAAGTAGAAGACATGGATGACGCCGGAGGCGACGAGGAAGCGGATCGCCGATGCGCCGGGCGACCCCTCCCAAAGCGCAATGGGCAAGTAGAGGAGCGCACCAGTGGCGCTCACCACGGCGAACGTGACGAAACGGTCAGTCGCGACCTTCACCCACGCGTTCCACGTCGCGTGGAGCACTGCCGCGGTGAGCACGAGGACGAAGCCGAAGAGCGTGCTCACCCGCGACCGCCGACCTCACGCGCTCAGCGCGGGCTGCGCCGGCGGAAGAGCAGCCCCAAGGCACCGAGCGCCGCCAGGACGAAGACGGGTGAAGTGGGCGCGCCGAGCGGAGCGCGGCAGCCGCAACCGCCGTCGTCTCCCGCGTCGGTGGTACCACCCTTGGGCGGCGTGCCGCCCGTCCCGGACGAACCGTCCGGGCCCGCATCGTTGCCGCCGCCGCCCGTGCCGCCTCCGCCGTCGGGCGCCACGCACTGTCCGCCGACGCACACGGTGGGCGGCAGACAAATCGAGGGGCACTGCTTGTCGACGCAGCTTCCGGTCTTCGGATCGCACTCCTGACCGCTGCCGCAGGTCACGCCGTCACACAGGCCGACGCAGCCGGTGGGCGCTACGCACTTCTGCCCTGCTGGACACGTGACGCCGTCGCACAAACCCACGCAGTTGCCAGCGGCGTCGCAGTGCTGACCGGCGGAGCAGCTCACGCCCTTGCAGCTCGGCGGCACGCAGGTGTTGCTCCCGGTCTTGTCGCAGACCTCACCGTTGCCGCAACCGATGTCGCCCGCGTAGCAATTGCACGGAGCCTTGCACTCCCCGAGGGAACACTGGGAAGGCGGAGGGCATTGGACGCCGGCGCAGAGGTCGACGCACTTCCCGTCTTTGCACGACTGGCCGTATGGGCAGACCACGCCGTCACAGGCCGGTTTGCACTTCTTGGTCGTCGCGTCGCACACCGAGCCGGGCGGACAACCGCCCGTCGTGCAATCGTCCGGGACGCACAACGCGCCCTGGTCCGTGCCCTGACAGGTGGAGCCGATGGGGCAATTGCCGAGCTCCCCTGCCTTGCACGCGGGCACACAGATGCTCGAGTTGCAGAAGAGGCCCGTCGGGCAAGCGCCGAGCTTGCCGTCGCAGTCGAGGTCCGTCGCCGTGTCGCAGGCTTCGGGCGCGCCGGGGTGGACTGCGCCGTCTGCGTCGTTGCAATCGCAAGGCGTCAGCGCGCCTGGACAATTGCAGTCCATGAAGCCGTCTTTGTCGGCGTCGGGGCAGACCGCGCTCCCGCTCTCGGTGAGGCCCGCCACCGCGTCGACCTCGCCCTCCTGCGAGTGGTACGAACAAGCCGGAAACTCCTTGCCGTCGTAGCCGGCGACGATGCTCGCGTAGCGGAACGTGATCCCGCACGGCAGCCCGTGGACCTGCACGAACGAGTCGTCTTCGACCGCGTAGTTGGCCGTGTCGCCGCAAGCAGCAAAGGTGGCGTTGCCGGGGGACGGCGGGCGCGTGGTGAACCAGCCGTGGGTGAAGATTTGCTGGAGCACCGCGCGGTTCCACTTCTGCGGGTCGGTGCCGGTCGTGGCGGGATCTTCGATGGCCTCCTTCGCCAGCGGGTTGTCCGTCAGATAGATGGTGTACTCCACCGACTCGCACGGCTGGGGTCCGTGATCGTTCTGGGCGAAGATCGCCACCTTGTTGGACGGGCCCCCGAGGTCGAACACCAGGCCCTCCCAGGGGAAGTACCCGGTGGTCACGCCATCGGCGACGCAATTGCTGGTCGCGCGGTTCGGGCAGCCGTTGACCAGCGTGTGATCGATCAGGCGGCACGGGTGCCACCAGAGGTGGTCGAGCTTCTCGAGGTACTTGGTGGCGTTCGCCACCGTGTTCGTCACCGCCGAGTTGCAGGTGTACTTGCTGGGGCAATCGTAGGGGGGCGTCGACTCGCCCGCGCAGCCGGCCCAAGACGTCGTGTCGCAGCCCGGCCAGTTGTTGAAGTACTTGGCAAAGAGCGGCAGCTGGGGCCCGGTGAGCCCGTTCTTGTCCTTGAAGATGTCGTTCACCACGCCGCCCGCGCTCTGGATCGCGGCGATGCAGGCGTTGGAGCTCGTGGGTGGATTCGAGTCGCAAGTGCCGGTGGCCGCTTCGACCCGGCTCGCGGTCAAGAGGCCGGCACACGCCAGCGTGAACGACAACGCCTTTCCCATCCGCATCGGGTCCTCCGGTCGGCGGAGCCCGCGGCCGCCGACCGGAGGAGAGTACCTCAGCGGTCACGACGCGGCGACCCAATCGCGGGGCCGGAGCGGTAATTGGCACGGCCCCGCGCTGCTACCCCGAGCGGAGGCAGCTCAGTTCGAGGTGGGCTGAGCCTCTTTGCCGGCCGCAACCGCGTCGAGGTAGGCCTGGCTCGGCTGCGGCATGCTCTCGAGCGCCGCCGCCAAGACCTCGTCGAGCTTGTTGACGATCACGAACTCGAGCTCGTCCCGGACTTCCTTCGGCACCTCCTCGAGGTCCGCCTTGTTCCGCTCGGGCATCAGCACGCGCTTGATGCCGGCGCGGTGGGCCGCGAGGGTCTTCTCTTTCACGCCGCCGATGGGCAACACCCGCCCGCGCAGCGAAATCTCACCGGTCATCGCCACGTCGTGACGCACGCGGATGCCGGTGAGCAGGCTGACCAGTGCGGTAAACATGGTGATGCCCGCGGACGGGCCGTCCTTCGGCATGGCGCCGGCCGGAATGTGGATGTGGATGTCGCTCTTTTCCAAGAAGTCCTTCGGGATCCCGTACTTCTCGGCGTTGGTGCGCACGTAGGACAGCGCCGCGTGGGCGCTCTCTTTCATCACGTCGCCGAGCTGGCCGGTGAGCTGGAGCTTGCCGGAGCCGAACATGCGGGTCGCCTCGATGAAGAGGATCTCGCCGCCGACGCTGGTCCAGGCGAGGCCCGTGGCGACTCCGGTCTCCTCCGTGCGCTCGGCCACCTCGCTCGTGTACTTGATGGGCCCGAGGTACTCACGGAGCTCGTCTTCGGTCTTGATGACGCGCGGAGTGTTGTCGCCTTCGGCCACCTTGACCGCCACGCCACGGATGACGCTCGCCACCTGACGCTCGAGCGAACGCACGCCGGCTTCCCGCGTGTAGTGCTCGATGATCTCCTCGACCGCCTCGTCGGTGATTTGGAGCTGCTCCGACTTGAGCCCGTGCTCTTCGAGCTGCTTCGGGATCAGGTGCTGACGAGCGATGGCGAGCTTCTCGCGCCGCGTGTAGCCGGGGATCTCGAGGATCTCCATGCGGTCGCGCAGCGGAGGGGGGATGGGGTCCGCCACGTTGGCGGTGGCGACGAACATGACGTTGGAGAGGTCGTAGGGGATCTCGAGGTAGTGATCCGCGAACGTGTTGTTCTGCTCTGGATCCAGCACCTCGAGTAGCGCGGCGCTGGGATCGCCGCGGAAGTCGTGTCCGATTTTGTCGACCTCGTCCATCATGAACACGGGGTTCACGGTGGAGGCCTTCTTCATGCCTTGGATGATCTGGCCGGGAAGCGCGCCGACGTAGGTGCGGCGGTGGCCTCGAATGGCTGCCTCGTCGTGGACGCCGCCGAGCGAGACACGCACGAACTTGCGGCCCAGCGCCCGCGCGATGCTGCGCCCGAGGCTCGTCTTGCCCACGCCGGGGGGGCCGATCAAACAGAGGATCGGGCCTTTCTTGTCCTTCTTCAGCTTGCGCACGGCGAGGTATTCGACGATGCGCTTCTTCACCTTCTCGAGACCGTAGTGGTCTTCGTCGAGGACCTTGCGAACCTCGGCGATCTCCATGTTGTCCTCGGTCTGATGCGTCCAGGGCAGATCGAGGATCCAGTCGAGGTACGTTCGCACCACGGTGTACTCGGCGCTGCCCACCTGCATCGAGCGCAGTCGCTTGAGCTGCTTGCGCGCCACGCTGTCGGCTTCGCTCGGCAGGTTGGCCTTGGCGATCCGCTCCTCGAGCCCGTCGAGGTCACCCTGATCGCCGTCGTCCTCGCCGAGCTCTTCCTTGATGGCCTTGAGCTGTTGGCGCAGCACGTATTCGCGCTGGTTCTTCCCCATCTCCTCTTTGATCTGGGAGTTGATGCGCTCGCGCATCTTCAGGATCTCGAGCTGTCGGGTCAGGAGTCGGAGCACCTTGCGGATGCGTTCCTTGACCTCGATGGTCTCGATGAGCTGCGCTTTCTCTTCCACCGGAGCGTCCAGGTTCGCCGCCACGAGGTCGGCCAGCGCGCCGGGTGCCTGGATGGAATCGATGAGCGAGCCCGCTTCCCGCGGCAGCTCGGGCATGAGCTGGATCACCTGCTTGGCGACGTCGCGTAGGCTCATGGCGAGCGCCTCGGCCTCGACGTCTTCGACGGTGGGAGCTTCCACCTTGGCGATCTTCGCCTTCAGGTACGGGCTCGACTGAGTGAGGCCGTCGAGCCGGATCCGGGTCAGGCCCTGGAGAATCAGCGAGTAGTTCCCGCTCGAGTGCTTCAACGCCTTCAGCACCCGGGCGGCGCAGCCAACGGGGTAGAGGTCGTCGGCACCCGGATCGTCGGTGGACGGATCGCGCTGGGCGAAAATCGCGATGACCGGCGACGGCAGGTTGTGGACGTCCTCGACGAGCGCGACGCTCTTTTCGCGGCCTACGTCGAATGGCGCAACCGCGCCGGGAAACAAGACCGCGTTGCGGATGGGCAGGACGGCAAGCTCGTCGCCGAAGCGCACTTCCTCGTCGTTCTGGGGGGCGGCGGACGCGGGCTTCTTCTTCTCACTCATTGGATACCTTTCGGCCCGAGGTTCCGGACCTCCCCGGCTTTTGGAACGTTCGGGGACGCGGGTCAAGCTAAGCACGGCCATCGAACGCGTCTATGCTGCGACCTCGCTCCCATGCCGCGGCTTCGAACCGTCTTTTTCGGAACCCCAGCCATCGCCGTCCCCGCGCTGCGAGCGCTCGGGGAAATCGGCGAAGTTCTTCAGGTGATTTGCCAGCCCGATCGTCCGGCGGGGCGCGGTCTCGAGCTGACCGCGCCCCCCGTCAAGAAGGTGGCGCTCGAGCTCGGCTTGCCCGTGCACCAGCCCACCAAGGTGAAGACCGGGCTCGACGCTTTCCTCCGCGAGCTCTCGCCCGACCTCGCCTTGGTCATCGCGTACGGGCGCATCCTGCCCGAGAGCGTGCTCGAGGCACCGCGGCTCGGCTGCCTGAATCTCCACGCATCGCTTCTGCCCGCCTACCGCGGCGCGGCGCCGATCCAATGGGCGGTCGCGCGAGGGGAGACCACGACCGGTGTGAGCCTGATGCAGATGGACGCCGGGCTCGACACGGGGCCGGTGTTTTTTCGGAGGAGCCTCGACATCGGGCCCGACGAAACGGCCGGCGAGCTCGCCGAGCGCATCGGCGAGCTGGCGGCGCTGATGGTCCGAGAGGACGTTCCGCGGGTCGCGACGGGTGAGCTCCGTGCGTCGCCTCAAGACGCCGCGGCGGCAACCTACGCACCCCCCATCGAGAAGGACGACGCGCGCATCGACTGGGGTCGGCCCGCGAAGTCCATCGTGGATCTGGTCCGCGGCATGGCGCCGCGGCCCGGGGCTCACACCCGCGTCCGCGGCAAGCTCGTCAGAGTCACCCGGGCTCGCGTGGGGGATCAGAACGCCCCCGGCGACCCCGGCCGGGTGCGCCTGGGGATCGGCCGCGAGATCCTGGTCGCCACCGCGTCAGGGAGCGTCGAAATCCTGCGCGCGCAGCTCGAGGGCAAGAAGGAGCTGGCGAGTGCGGAGCTCGTCAACGGTCGCGCCCTGGTGGAGGGCGACGTGCTCGGCTGAGAGCGCGAGCAGGGGCGGGCCGCACGCCCGTTCTTGTCGCCGATGACGGGTCGTTGATTTAGGATGGCCAAGGTGGAGCAATCGACCCGGTTCATCGCGGAGATCCGCGAGGAATTTCCACGCTTCCGGATCGTCGAGAAGCGCGGGGACCGGCTCAGCCACCTGATCGACCGCTTCCTCCGCTTGGTCACGCTCGGCGGTCAGCGTGAGTACCTGTCGCACTACCACACCGTGATCGGCGACCGGCTCTACGTGCCCGAATCCTGGGAGCGCATGGCCGACGTCGACCGCGTGATCCTCCTACGCCACGAGCGCGTGCACCTCCGGCAGCGCCGCCGATACGGCTCGGTCGGCATGGCGTTTCTCTACCTCGTACCCCTCTTCCCCCTCGGCCTCGCCTACGGGCGCGCGCGCATCGAGTGGGAGGCCTACGAGGAGACGCTGCGGGCGACGGCCGAGCTCCAGGGCATCGCAGCCGCGCGCAACCCGGAGCTTCGCCGGGAAATCGTGCGGCGTTTCACCGGGCCGGACTACGGCTGGATGTGGCCGTTCAGACGCCAGGTGGAACGCTGGTACGATGCGGCGCTCGACGCCATAGTCGAGCCTGCGAGCCCCTCGACCCGCCCGGACCGCAGATCGCCCCAGAACGAGCACGGAGAACGCGCAGCATGACGGTAGTCGGAATCGACCTCGGGACCACCAACACGGTGGTCGGCGTGGTCAAGGATGGACACGCATCGGCCCTTGCCGACGAACACGGCAGCCGGCTGATCCCCTCCGTCGTCTCGTTCCACCCGAGCGGCAACGTGCTCGTGGGCAAGGCGGCGAAAGAGCGACGCCTCGTCGACGCCGCCAACACCGTCTATTCGATCAAGCGACTCATCGGCCGCAGCTGGGACAGTGAAGAGGTCAGGAAGGCCCGCGAGCGCTTTCCGTTCGAGATGCGCGAGGGGCCGGGCCAAGCGGCGTTGGTGGTCGCGCGTGGCCAGTCCTACACCCTGCCCGAGATCAGCGCCTTCGTCCTCCGACGCGCCAAAGCGGTGGCGGAGGCGGCACTCGGCGGCCCGGTGGAAAAGGCGGTGATCACCGTCCCCGCGAACTTCAACGACTTGCAGCGTGCGGCCACCAAGGTCGCAGGGCGCGTCGCGGGGCTCGAGGTCATGCGCATCCTGAACGAGCCCACGGCCGCGGCGTTGGCCTACGGCTACGGGCGTTCCACCAACGAGCGCATCGCGGTCTACGACTTCGGCGGCGGCACGTTCGACGTCACGCTGCTCGACCTCAGCGAGAACGTGTTCGAGGTCCTGGCCACTGCGGGCAACACGTTCCTCGGAGGCGACGACATCGACGTCGCGCTGGCCGAGCGCATGGCCGCGGCATTTCTGCAGAAGCACAAGTCCGACCCGCGCACCGATCCGCAAGCGTTCGAGCGCCTGCGCGCGGCCGCGGAGGAGCTCAAGATCCGTCTCTCGCGCGAGAACGACGTCACGCTGCGCTTGGCCGAGATCAGCCACGGGGCGGGCGGCAAGGCGCTGGATCTCGACTTCCGCATGACCCGGGCCGAATTCGAAGGTGTGGTGGGACCCATCGCGGACCGCACGTTCGAGGTGTGCCGCGAGGCGCTCGGGATCGCGCGACTCAGTGTGGCCGATTTCGATCAAATCTTGCTGGTCGGCGGCTCGACACGCATCCCCCTGGTGCGGCAGCGCGTCGAAACCTTCTTCAAGCGTCCGGTGCTCGGACACATCAGCCCGGACGAGGTGGTCGCCATCGGCGCGGCCATCCAGTCCGCAGCCCTCACAGGAACTCAAGAGCGGCGGCGCGAGATCCCGGCGGCGCCAGCGCCCGCCGCACGGGGCCCCATCGCCCGCAAACGCGAGACGCTGCCGCCCGGCGCGAAGCCGCCCGCGTCGGTCGAGCCCGGCACCGAGCCCTACGGCGGTCGCAGTCGCATGCCGACGAATCCGGGCGTGCAAGCCGACTCGGGCGCGCGCCAGTTGCCGGTCGGAGCGGGACAACGCGTCGTGGTTCCTGGCGAAGGTCGACCGCGAGTTCCCACCGGTCCCGGGCTCGCGCCTCCCCCCGGCACGGAGCCGCCCGGCACGGTGGCGGGGCTGGGCGCGAAGGGTCGCTACCCGACTGGACCCGGGCTCGGCCCCGAGGCGGCGCGAGCGCGGGCCCAAGCTGGAACGCTGGCCAGCGCCGGCGCCGAAGCCGAGGCGGCGCGCGCCCGCATGATGACCGATCCGGGCATCGGCTCCGACGGCCCGAGTCAGATCGTCCCCCCCGATCGCGCCCCGATCCAACTGCCGGGCCTCGAGGATCCGACGGCGGAAGCCGGCCACATCGCGAGCTTCCTGGCGCGCTACGCCAGCACGCCCCAGAAGGCGCGGCAAACCGCGCCGCAGGTGCCCGCGGAACCGAAGATCAAGGACGAGAGCGTTCAATATCGGCTGAGCGACGACGAGATCAAATACGAAGATCCGAGCGCGCTCCAAGCACCAACGACCGCGCAGCTGCGCCGGATGGCAGGACCTCAGTCCACCGACGAAGTGACGGAGGTGCACCGCAAGCGCATGGGCTCGCGTTCGAGCATCGACGAGCAAGCGCTACCGCTGCCGAGCATCCCGGACGACGAAGACATGACGATGGATCCGACGCTGGACACGGCGACGGCTCCCCACGCCCGTGCGCCGCTCGGCGGCACGCTGCAACTGCCCGCGCATCCACCACCACCTCCCGTGCGCGGGAGTCCCGGATCCATGACCGCTCCGGCTGGGCTCCCGGGCTCGCTCAGCACGCCCACCTCGCCTGCGCCTCACGTCCCCGGCGTTCCGCACACGCAGCCGATGCCCGTCGCACCCGGCGCAGGCCCGCCGCCAGCCGGACCCTTCGGCGCAGTGAACACGCTGGTATCGCCCGCCATGAACGCGCTCGCCGCTGGGCCGCCGCCTCAGCAGCCGCCGCCCATGCCGAATCCGAAGACCACGGCGCCGTTCGGCACGGATCCGCCGGCATTCCTCGGCCAGCCGTCGCCGTTCGGCGCACCACCGCCGTTCGGCGCGCCGCCGCCGTTCGGCGCGCAGCCGCCCGCCGAGCAGCAGCAGGCCTCGCCGTTCGGCGCGCAACCTCCGCCGTTCGGCGCGCCTTCCCCCTTCGGTACGCAGCCTTCGCCCTTCGGCGCTCCACCTCCGTTCCCGGGCGCAGGCGAAGCGGCGCCTGCCTGGGGCGCGCCCGTTGGCGTCGCCGCGGGAGTGGCCGCGCCCGTGATCCAGCAGATGCCGGAAGGGCCGGGCACGCCGCTGCTCGTGGACGTCACGCCGCTCACGCTGGCCGTGGAGACGGTGCAGGGCTACTGCGACGCGGTCATCGCGCGGAACTCGCCGGTGCCGTGCGAGCGGACTCGCACCTTCGTGACCGCCGCCGACAACCAAACGAACGTCCGCGTGCGGGTAGCGCAGGGCGAGTCCAAGCAATTCCGTGAGAACACGCTACTCGGCGAGGTCGAGCTCTCCGGCCTGCGTCCCGCTCCGCGTGGGCAGGTGAAGATCGACGTGGTATTCGCGCTGGATACCGACGGGATTCTGAACGTGCGGGCGGTCGACACCGCCACGGGTCACGAAGCGCGCGTCACCGTGCGATTGGTCGCTGTTCCCGACATGGGCAACGTGGGTGACATGGCCGCGCGTAACGCGGCGATGCCGATGATGTCATGACCGATCGCGCTTCGCTCGAGCGTCTCCTCGACTGGGACGAAGTCCTCGACGACTCGACGTACTACGAGATCCTCGGAGTGCTCGAGATCTGCGACGACGAAGCGCTACGCGAGGCCTTCCGCCACTTCGCGCTCGCCTTCCATCCCGACCTCTATCGAGAAGAAGACGAAAACGTCCAGCGCAAGGTGCGGCGCATCTTCCAGCGTGGAGCGGAGGCCTACCGGGTCTTGACCGACCGCGAGCTCCGCGTGCGCTACGACCTGGCGATGACGCGAGGGGCGCGCCGCATGGAAGAGGTGGTCGCCCGCAAGTCCGAGGCGCCGCCGGCCGTCGATCTGAAGAAGCCGCTGGACGTGCTCTGCCGCTCGGGCGGCGCGAAGCTCTGCGCCCAGAAAGCCTCGAAGCTCCTCGAGAAGGGCGACCTGGTCGGCGCCAAGTCGGAGCTCGAGAAGGCCCTGGCCTACGACGGCGGCGCGAACACCGCGCTGGTCGAGCGCCTGGAGGCTCTCGCGCTGGTGCTGTACGCCGCGGGCAACGCGCCCTGATCCGCGCGTGCGCAAGAGCTCACGATGACTTCTGCGTACCGTCGGTAGGGAGCGGGGCTCACGCTCCCATGGGGTGCCACACGGTCTTCGTCTCGACGAAGCGCTCGATGTTGCCGGGCGAGACTCCACGGCTCTCGTCGAACCAGCCCTCGGCGTCCCACTCCCGGCGTGACACACGTTTCACGTTGTCGGCGGCGAGCGTCTCGATCTGAGTGGCCACGTCTTCGGGCAAGCTCCAGAGGTCGAGGGCACGCACGCCCATGTGTTTGGCGAGGTGCGGCAGCACCTCGGCGCGCTTGCCGCTCAAGAGATTGACCACGCCGTTCGGCAGATCGCTCGTCGCGAGACATTCCGCCCAGAGCAGCGCCGTCAGCGGATCCGGCTCGCTCACCAGCACCACCGCAGTGTTGCCCGACACGATGATGGGGCACACGCTGCCGACCAGGCCGAGCAGGCTCGGCCTATCCGGCGCGGCGACCGCCACCACGCCCATGGCGTCGGGGATGCTGAATCCGAAGTGCGGTCCGGACACGGGGTTGCTGCTGGCGAACAAGGATTGGTACTTGTCGCTCCAGCCGGCGTAGCTCACCACGCGGTCGATGGCGGCGTCGACCTCGCGGTCGGCGTCCGCGGTGCCGCCGCGACTCAAGCTCTCGCTGAGCTCGGCGCGGCGGCCCTCCATCACCTCGCCGAGGCGATACAGGATCTGCCCGCGATTGTAGGCGGTCTTTCCCGCCCAGCTGCGCTGTGCACCCTGGGCCGCGGTCACCGCGTCGCGACCGTCTTTGCGCGACGACCAGGGGTAGTTGTCGACGCCGTCGGCGGTCACGAGGTAGCGGCCACTCTCGCTGCGCACGAACGCGCCGTTGACGTAGAGCTTCCAGGTCTTCCTCACCGAGAGGCGCGCGACCGGGTCGGCGCTCGCCGCGAGCTCGCTGCCCGGCTCGTAGTCCACGCCCGGACGGCGTCGCTCGGAACCCGTTTTTCGTCGGTCGTTCATGGTCATGCTTCCACGTGGAGGTAGGCCGCGAGCCCCTGCTTGCCGCCTTCTCGTCCGAAGCCGCTCTCTTTGTAGCCGCCGAACGGCGAGCTCGGATCGAACTTGTTGTAGGTGTTGCCCCAGACCACGCCGGCCTCGAGCTGGGTCGCGATCTTGAAGAGGCGCGCACCCTTGTTGCTCCAGACGCCGGCCGAAAGCCCGTAGAAGGTGTTGTTGGCTTTCTCCACGGCTTCTTCTTCGGTGCGGAAGGTGAGCGTCGCCAACACGGGTCCGAAGATCTCTTCGCGCGCGATTCGGTGACTCTGGGCGACCCCGGTGAACAGCGTCGGTGGGAAAAAGTAGCCCTTCTCCGGCAAGCTGGAGCTCGGGCACCAGCGCTCGGCGCCTTCGGCCTCACCCGCCGCGCAGAGCTCCCGGATCTTGTCGAGCTGCATGCGCGAATTGATGGCGCCGACGTCGGTGTTTTTGTCGAGCGGGTCGCCGACGATCAACGTGCTCATGCGATCGCGGAGCTTCCGGATCACCAGATCGTGGATGCTCTCTTCCACCAGCAGACGGGAACCTGCGCAGCACACGTGCCCCTGGTTGAAGAAGATGCCGTTGACGATGCCTTCGACGGCCTGGTCGATGGGCGCGTCGGCGAAGACGATGTTGGCTGCCTTGCCGCCGAGCTCCAGCGTGAGCTTCTTCTTGCTGCCGGCGAGGGCGCGCTGGATCCGCTTGCCGACGTCGGTCGACCCGGTGAAAGCGACCTTGTTCACGTCCGGGTGCGCGACGATGGCCGCCCCGGTCGCGCCCGCTCCGGTCACGATGTTCACGACCCCGTCCGGGAGCTCGGCTTCGCGCAGGATGTCCGCCAAGAACAACGCCGAGAGCGGCGTGGTCTCCGCCGGTTTGATCACCACCGTGTTCCCCGCGGCCAGCGCGGGTGCGATCTTCCACGCCGCCATTAGGAGCGGGAAGTTCCACGGGATGACCTGACCTGCGACCCCCAACGAGCGCAGCGTTCGGCCCGGGAACGCATACGCGAGCTTGTCGGCCCAGCCCGCGTAGTAGAAGAAATGCGCGGCGGCCGTCGGCACGTCGAAATCGCGGCTCTCCTTGATGGGCTTGCCGCCGTCGAGGCTCTCCACCACGGCGAGCTCGCGGCTCCGCTCCTGCAGGATGCGCGCGATCCGGTAGATGTACTTGCCGCGCTCGAGCGGCTTCATCCGAGACCACACCGATTCGTACGCGCGGCGCGCGGCCTGCACCGCGCGGTCGACATCTTCCGGACCGGCTTCCGCCACCTCCGAGAGCTTCGTCTCGGTCGATGGGCTGATGGTGTCGAAGTACTTTCCCTTGGCCGGCGCCTGCCACTTGCCGTCGATGTAGAGCTCGTAGCGCGGGGCGATCCGCACGTGGTCGGTGGCTTCGGGAGCGGGCGCGTAGTCCCACGCGTGGGAGAACTCGAGGCGGCGTTCGCCGCGCCGACGGTCGGCGCCGCTGCTGGTTTTCTGCTCTACCAATTTGATGGTCAAGGTGCCTCGCTTCCTCAGTCCTTCGAGAAATAGTCTGGGCCTTGGTAGGCGCCGCTCGCTTCCTTCTCCAGCTGCATGAGCACGTCGTTCAAGAGCGTGCTCGCGCCGAGGCGGAACAAGTCCGGCGTCAGCCAGGCATCCCCCAAGGTCTCCTTCACCAGCACCAGATAGTGGAGCGCCTGCTTCGCGGTGCGAATGCCTCCAGCCGGCTTCATGCCGATGCGGCGACCGGTAGCGAAGTAGAAGTCACGGATGGCCTCGAGCATGACCAGCGTCACGGCCGGCGTCGCCGCGGGCTGGATCTTCCCGGTGCTGGTCTTGATGAAGTCGGTGCCCGCCTGCATGGCGAGCTCGCTGGCCCGCCGCACGTTGTCGTAACTTCCGAGCTCGCCGGTCTCGAGGATCACTTTGAGATGCGTTTCGCCGCATGCCTCTTTGACCTGGGCGATCTCGTCGAACACGCGCTCGTACTGCCCCGACAAGAAGGCGCCTCGATCGATCACCATGTCGATCTCGTCGGCTCCGAATTCCACGGCCCGACGGGTGTCATCGAGCTTCACGCTGAGGGGCGAGAGCCCGCTCGGAAAGGCAGTGGCCACACTCGCCACCTTCACGCCGGACCCCTCGAGCGCCCGCTTGGCGATCGGCACCAGCGTCGGGTAGACGCACACCGCCGCACACGAGGGGATGTCGGGGTTCCCCGGAGCCGGAAAGCGCGCCTTCTGGCACAGCGCCTTGACCTTACCCGGGGAGTCGGCCCCCTCCAGCGTCGTCAGGTCCATCATCGAGATGGAGAGCTTCAACCCTGCGACCTTGGCCGACTTCTTGATGCTGCGCTTGCCCAGAGCCGCCGCGCGCTCCTCCACCAAAACGCGATCGACAGGGGGGGTGGGCTCGAGGGGCGGCAGGACACCGCGGCTCGCGATGTTGCCCCCGTTGCCTGCGCTCTGCATGCTGAATCTCCTCTCAGATTTCGCGGGGTCGCGCCCGCTCCCAAGCTTTGGGTCGGGCCGCTGTCGGAACACGGTCGGGGCCTGCCCGCCCGGAGGGGCGATACCCCAGGCCCGAAGGACGGACGATGGTAGCCGAGAATGCTGCTTTCCGCGACGGGACGACGGCGACGGACCGTGATAAAACCGGCCGAGCCACCGGGTTTTTAGACCGAAATGTGAACCCGGACGTATCTCCTGATAATATCTGGGAAAAGCGATTGGCTCGCCCAAAGGCGGCGGGCGACGGAGTTAGGTGCATCGTGAAGATCTCGTGTCCCGCTTGTGCGGCCAAGTACTCGATTGCCGACGAGAAGGTCCAAGACAAGCTCGCCAAGATCCGCTGCAGAAAATGCGGAACGACCATCGTCATTGACGGCAAGGTCAATCCACCGAGCGTTTACGCCGGCGACGGCGGCGCGTCGCAGGTCGAAGCACCGCAGGTGTCCGATCCCGGTGTTGCGCCCAGTGGCGGAGAGTACTCCGTCGACTTCGGCGACAACGATCAGCGCACGCTCAGCCTGGCGGAGATCGTCGCCCAATACAACGCGGGCACGATCACGGCCGAGACGTTCGTGTGGGCAGACGGTATGGCCGATTGGCAGCCAGTGGGTCAGGTGCCGGCGATCGTGGACGCGCTTCACGGACACGCTGCGCCCGCAGCGCCCGCACCCGAGCCCGTCGCGAGCGCGGAGCCGCCGCCGTGGGAAGCCAAGCCGGCGGTCGAGTCGCCGAGCGGGCTCCGCGCGGCTGCGCGTTCCGGCGGCGGCCGAGGCTCGACGGCGGATCTCTTCGGCGCCGTCGAGTCCGCGGGCGGCGAATCCGACGTGACGACGAGCGCGCGCGAGCCCGCTGCGCCTGCCATGGCGGGCGGCACGGGTGCGCGCAACGAGAGCAGCGTGCTGTTCTCGCTGAGCGCATTGACGAGCGCGGCGCCGGCCCCGACCGGCGGCGGCGCAACCGCGGCGAAAGCGCCGAGCGGCGGCACCAAAGAAGACTCTGGCCTCATCGATTTGAAGGCCCTGACTGCGGCGGCAGACGCACCCGCGGCTCCCATCGCGCCGCTCGCTCCCTCCCCGCTCGGCATGGCTCCGCCCCTGGGCTTGGCCCCACCGCTAGGTGGTGGAGTCGAAGCGCAGATCGCCATGCCCTCTGCGCAGCCGAGCAAGAGCAAAGCGGGCATCTTCATCGGAGCGGGCATCGCAGTCGCGGCCATCGCCATCGCCGGCGCCATCGTGGTCGTCGGCAAGGGCTCGCCCCCTCCGCCTGCACCGACGGTCGCTGCGCCGGCACCGACTCCGACACCCACGCCCACTCCCACACCGGCACCGGAAGACACCTCTGCGGCCAAGCCGCCGTCGACGGGTACGTCCGAGGAAGACAAGAAAGCGCCGCCGAAGAAGGTGGCGTCCGGTGGCGGCGTGGCCAAACCCGCCCCGGGTGGAAGCCCGAAGCCGGGCGGCGAGAAGCCCGCGGCGACCGGTGACAAGCCGAAGCCGAAGCCCGCGAGCGGTGGCTGCGGTTGCGCGCCGGGCGACCTGCAGTGCGCCATGAAGTGCGCCGCCGGCGGCGGTTGAGTTCTCCCTCGAGAGCCCCGACCACTCCTAGGCCGCGCGTCGCACCCGATCGACGACGCTCGGATGGGTGATCGGTGCGTGGCGGCGATGCCCCCGCGCGCCCGGCACGGCGGGCACGAGCCCCCACACGCCTGGAGCGGGCCGTCGAACGAAGTTCGCCTCAACGTGCGAGCGGTGCCGGCACGGTGAGCCACACTTCGCCGGAGGGCGCACGCACCTCGGTCACCGCGCCGCGGCGGTCGGCGAGCCCGAGGCGCATCAGGCCATCCGCGCGCACGAGCGCGAACGGCGTTCGTGGCACGGGGGCGCTCTCGCCCACCGGCACTACATAGACCATCACGCGGTCGGTCGTCTTGGCGAGCGGACTCGGCTCGGCAGCGCAGGCCGCGGCCACCGAACTGTCGGTGTCTTCGCCGGCGCAGGCCTCGAGCAGTGAGGCGTCGCGAGCGCCGTCCGACGAAGGAACGCTCGCGATCAACAGCGCCGCTGCTCGCCGCACGAGTTCGGAACGATCCTCACCGAGCAGGGTGCGTTCCTCGGCGCGTGCGCAGCGCGCCCCAGCCACTCGCAGTGCGGCGAGGGCGTTGGCCCGGACGTAGCTTCGCCGGTCCGAGAGGCGCTTGCACAGAGCTTCGGTGACGTTCGAGCCGGTGCGCTGCGACAAACGCCCGAGCGCCGCCGCTGCGTTACCGGCCACGGCCACGTCGCGATCATCCAGCGCTGCCTCGATGGCGGCGCGATCGGTCGCGCCCGCGGTTGCGCCGAGCGACCACACGGCGTTGGCACGCACCGAACCGTCAGCGTCTTTGGCGAGCTCGCGGAGGAGCGACAGGGCGTCCTTGCGCCCCGCCACGACCTCCGCGACTTTGGTGCGATCGGCAACCTCGCCGCTCCGCGCAGCGTGCTCGGTGAGCGCGCGCACCGAGTCTTTGCCGGGGAAGCGTGCGATGGCTTCGATCAATGCGTCGCGCTGACCGCCGCGGCTCGCCGTCATGATTTTCGTGGCGCGTTCGAGCAGCGCTGGGTCACGCCCGCGGCTCAGCGCCCCAGCGAGCGCCACGCCGAGCGCGCCCCGGTCCTGCTCCGCCGAACGCTCCAGGCGATCGAGGATGGTGCGCGCGGCGGCTCCCGATGCGGCCCGACCGAGCGCCACCGCAGCGGCGAGCCGCACGTTGGCCTCTTCCGCGTCGAGGGCCGCGAGCAGGATCTCGTCCTGGCCCGCGGGAGGCAGCATCCCCAGCGCTTCGAGGGCCGCGATCCGGAGCTCGACCTGATCCGAGGCCTGGGCCAGCGGGCGGAGCGCCTTCACGGCCCGCCCGGAGCCGGTACGACCGAGCAGCCGCGCCAACGCTGCGCGTTCCGCCTTGCTGGAGCGCGCCTTCTCCAACGCTTGCGCGATGGGGTCCACCGCCCGTCCGTCGGGCTGCTTCGGATCGAGCAACGCGACTGCAGTATCGATGGCAGCACGACGGACCGCCGGGTTCGAATCCGCGAGGTATTCGAGAACGCTCGGCAAGCTCGACTTGTCTGCCAGGGTTCGAAGCGCGGTGAGACCAGCTTCGCGCCCCACGATGCCGCGTCGCAGCGCCGCCACCACGGTCGGCGCGCTCTTCGACGCGCGCATGTCGGCGAGCACCAAGGCGCAGTTGTTGGCGAGGGTCTCGGCAGGTTGCCCGGACAGGCAACGCTCGAGTCGCTCGCGCGCAGGCGCACCGGCGCGCGCCAGCGCCTTGCGCAGGAGCAGGAGCGTATCCGCGCTCGTTTCGGACTCGAGCAAGCGAATCAGCGCGTCGAGCGCCTCGGTGGTGCCAATGCGGCCGAGCGCCCCTACCACCGCTGCCCGTACGCCCGGCGAGGTCTCACTGGCCGCGAGCGCCGTGATGGCCAACGTCGACTCGCGATCTCGGAGCACGCCCAATGCCTCGACGGCCGACACCCGCACGCCCTCGTCACCGTCTCGCAGCGCCAGGACGAGCGCGCTCGCCGCGCGCGGGTCGGCGAGGTCACCCAGCGCACGCGCAACGGTTCGGCGCACGGCCGGCCGCGAGTCCTGGATCTTCCCGATGAGGGGCACGACGGCGCGCGGATCCCGAAGCTTCGCCAACGAGCGAGCGATGGCGCTGCGCACACCGGGCACCGAATCGTCGAGGTGACCGAGCAGCGGTAGGACCGCGTCTTTCGACCCCGAGGCCCCGAGGGCTGCTGCAGCAGCCGAGCGCACCGCGGCGTCGGGATCGCCGAGCACACGCCCGAGCGGCGCCACGGCTCGACTCACCGGGTCGATGCGTAGGAGCTCGGCAGCCGAAAGCCGCACGCGGCGCTCGGGATCGTTCAGCCACGAAACCACGAGCTCGCCGGTGCCCCGCATCCGCTGCTCGATGGCGAGCTCCGCGCCCGCGAGGCGCACCTCCGCGTCCGGATCCGAGAGCACCTTGAGCACGAGCCGCTTCTGTTGGGCTGGCGGCAGCTCTCCCAAGCGGCGAGCAGCGCGCCGGCGAGCGCCCGCGTCGGGCTTGTCGAGCTGCTTCTCGATGGCCTCGGCTGCGTTGGGCCAGGTCAGGGCCACCGCCTCGCGGCAAGCCGCCAGCGCGAGCACGAACCCCATGAATTGGCCCAATCGGCGCACGGCAGCGAAGCTTATCCGAGCGGACGGGATGGGGCGACAGAATCTCGCGGCAAAGCGCCGGCCGCGGCGCTAGGCGCTCAAGCAGCCTGGTCGGGCAGGGAGAGGCCCATCTCGGCGAACGCAGCCTTGGACGCGGCCCGCTGCTTCGGCCGCATGTAGCCGTAGAACAGAGCGTTCAGGCCGAGCAACCGGAAAAGCATGTAGTACTCGAGCAAGTCCAGAGCCGAGAAGAACGCGATGCCGAACACCAACGAGCCGAAGCCGAAGTGGCTGCGCCAGATGCGCATGAGGCCGCCGCAGTGTTTCTCGTAGATGGCGGCACGCGCGGCGTCGAAGGGTCCGAACAGAGCGAGGCGCGCGCTGGTGTGCGGATCGAATGCGCGCACGTAGTTGGTCTGGCTGCGGACGTAGAAGAGGTAGATCGGCCAGGCCAGCGAGTCGACGAGCCACGAACTGCGCGGCTGCGTGCGATGGCGTTCGACGGCGCTCTCGTAGTCCTCCCCTTCCTTGAAGGTCGGGCTGGTGAAGCGCAGGTAGACGTTCTTGTACTGGTCGTACATGCCCGTGTGGAACGAGCCCGTGACGGCCGTGGCGACACACAGGGCCAAAACGAGCGCGAGCACCCAGAGCGGAGACGTGAACTTGTGGGCGATGACCCAGATGCCACCGCCCACTGCCGCGACGCTCACCACCAGGTCCGCGACGCCGTCCAGCATGCGGCCGAATGCGCTCGAGGTCCCGCGCATGCGCGCCAGCTGTCCGTCGGCGCAATCGAACACCGCAGACGTGAAGATGGCGAGGCCACCGAGGAGCATGTGATGCGAGAAGCTCGCGAACATGCAGTAGGCGCCCACGATGCCGAACAGGATCGACACCAGCGTCACGAGGTTCGGCGAGACCGGCGTCGGGTAGAGCGCCTTCGCCAAGAGATACGCCAGCGGACGATGAATCCAGACGTCGACCGGCTCTTCGACAGCGAGCGGCTTCAGCGACTTGAAGTACCCCGCCCAGAACCCACCCCGCGGCGCTGCTTCCAGCGCGGGAGCCACCGCCGGACTGAGCGTCCGGTCGCTGGTCACTTCGAGAGAGCTCATGGTCATGGTTCACTCACTCCGCGTCGCCACCGACGTAGGCCGGCACCTGCACCTCGCGGGGCACGCGGCGCCCGAGCACTCGCTCGAACGCAGCCGCGCACCGCGCGTTCTGTTCTCGCGTCCCGATGGTGACGCGGACGTAGCTCTTGTCGGCGTGATGTGAGCCCAGCGAGCGGATCAAGACTCCCTCGGCCAGCAGCGACTGCACCAGCCGATCCACCGCCATGCGGGCGTGGGAAACGTCCACCAGGATGAAGTTGCCCTCGCTGGGGATCGCGACCACACCGGGGATCTTCGAGAGCGCCCGGCCCAGCTCGGCGCGCGCGCTCTTGAGCTCGTGGATGCGCGCCTCCTGCTCGGCGACGTCGTCGAGCGCCGCGCTCGCCGCAGCGATGGCGACGGCAGGTAGGTTCCAGGGGACCTTCACCCGCGACAGGAGCTTGATCACCGTGGGGTGCGCCAGGGCATAGCCGACACGGAGACCCGCGAGCCCGAACGCCTTGGAGAAGGTGCGGAGCACGATGGCGTTGGGGTACTCGGCGATCAGGTGGGAGAGTGAGGCGCCCTCACCCAGCTCGAAGTACGCTTCGTCGATCACGGTCGGTAGCCCCAGCCGGAGCAGGCGGCGCATGTCGACTTCCGCGATGCGATTGCCCGTGGGGTTGTTGGGCGTACAGAGGAAGATGACCTTGGTGCGTTCGGTCACCGCGCGCAGCATGCCCATCATGTCGTGCTCGTGCTCTTCCGTCATCGGCACGAGCACCGGGATACCGCCCGAGACGCGCGTGCGCGCCTCGTACATGCTGAACGTCGGCACGCTGAGCAGCACTTCTTCACCGGCCGCCACGAACGTGCGAATCACCACGTCGATGAGCTCGGTGGAACCGGCGCCGAGCAGCACGTGTTCGCCGCCGAGCCCCTCGCGCGAGCCGAGCTTCTCGCGGAGCTCGGGTCCACCCGCCGGATACTGGTGACCGCGGAGCGCCGCCTGCACGATGGCGTCGATGACGCGCTGGCTCGGCGCGAACGGGCTCTCGTTGCTCATCAGCCGCGCCACCCCGGTCTTCTCCGCGACGGCGAAATGGTCCTCGTTGTAGGGCTTGGCCGCCCGCACCCAAGTCGGCGCGAAGAGCTCCATGCCGTCGGCATCGATCACGGCCGGTGCGCCCGCGCCCGGCTCGTCGCCCAAGTGGTCGCCGAAGACGCGCAACATGGCCTCGGCGCGCTCGAGCGCCGCCGGCGTGTCGACGTCGATCCAACGCACGTCACCCACGTCGACCGCGTGGAAGGCGCCGCGCGCCGCCAGCGCTCGCACGCCATCGGAGAGCGAGCAGTCGCCCTGCTGATCGTCCAAGCGCGCGAGCTCGGCCACGAGCTCCGGGCCGATACGGAACACACCGGTGTCGATGGCGTCGTAGCGCTCGAGCTCCTTGCCGATGTTCGTGATCTTGCCTGCACCAACCGCCACCTTGGTGGCGTCGTCCAGGTCGAAGCAGCGCTCGATGTCGTAGTCCACGCCGAGCGCGCACGCGCCCCGCGGCAGCTCGGCCGCGAGCAGGCGCCGGACGAGCTCCGGCGAGTAGAGGTGGTCGGACATCGTCAGCACGCACTCGCGATCGATGAAGTCCTGGGCGGCGAGCAAGGACACGCCGTTCTTCGCCAGGTAGCGTTCGTTGTTCACGAATAGGAGCTCGAGACCGAGGCTCGGTTCGGCGACGAGAGCGCGGCGCACCCGCTCTCCCTCGTGGCCAAGGATGACGACGGCCTCGCGGATCCCCGCGTGCTCGAGTGTGCGGAGCACCCGCACGAGCAGCGGAACCCCCGCCGCCGGTCGAAGAGGCTTGGGCGTCGGGTCCCCACCCTCACCCAGTCGAGAGCCCGTGCCAGCTGCCAGGATCACGGCTCGCGTCACTCGTCGGTCACTCATCGGGATGGTCTCGCTTTCAGCACACGTTCGTCACGCCAGGGGCGTGGGGAAGGAAGCGCGCGGGGAGTACCACGCACTGCACAAATCGGGCAAATCCTTTTCGTTCTCACGGGGTTACAGGTGCGCCCGGGTGTCGTAGGGAGGGCACAGTGTGGCGTTTTCGCAACACCTGACCCTCCGGCACCACCTACCCGGTCCGGCGCGAGCTCTTCGCGATTTCAAGAAAGTTTCTCGGCGGTTCTCGCCGCAGCTCGCTCCGTCGCTCAGGTCCTTTCGCGGCTGACTGTCCTTTCAGCAAGCGGGGTGCCAGGTGCTGGGGTGCGTCATAGCTTACGCACCTCGGCCCACCAGCTAGCCCGTCGCCCCTCCCAAGTACGCGGGCCAGCCGCGGATTGTCCCCCTGCGTAGCGGCGGACACGCCCGCCGCCCGCCGCCGGTGACGTGAAGCAATCGAACCACACACCGTGACTCGTCGATCGCAGGCGTTGCCGCACGGCCCGTGGCCGCGCCGCCTCCGGGCACCTCGGCGCCGTCAGTCGAAGAGGTGGCGGGCGCGCTCGAGGTCGGTTGGATCGTCCACCTCGGTCCACGGCAGGTCGCCGACGTCGACGGCGCGCGCGTCGAGCACGCCGCCGGCGATGAGCTTCGAGTACACGTCCTCGTAGTAGAGGGCGGCGTTTTCGGGTTGCGACAGCGCATCGAAGAGGGGCACAACGGCGCCCTCCGCGACGCGTTCGATGCCAATGCTCTCGCCGGCGGAGATCTCGAGACCGAGTCCTTTGCCGAAGGCTTGGATGCGCGCATCTGGCGCGAGAACGAACTTCATTGCTTCGGCGTCCGTGCGACGCGTTCGATCGACGGCGACCGCGATGTCACCGGCGGCGCCATCCAGGCGAGAGAGCACCTCGGGGCGAAAGACCACGTCACCGTCGAGCTTGTAGAACGACTCTCGGCCGACGGCCTCCCGGCAGAGCGCGAGCGACACGGAGTTTTGCGTGGAGTCGAAGCGCTCGTTCCGGCACAGCACGACCTCGAGTCGGCTCCCCGCGAGCGCCGCTCGCACGGCGTCTTCTCGGTAGCCCGTCGCGAGCACCAAGCGTTTCACCCCGTGCTCGCCGAGCAGACGCACTGCACGGCCGAGGATGGTCTCGCCACCGATATCGACGAGCGCCTTGGGCCGGTCGTCGGTCAGCGGCCGGAGACGCGATCCGATCCCAGCCACGAGGAGAACGGCGGTGCGAGCGACTGCCATTGCCGGCGCACGATTGCATACGGGCACGCGCCTTGCTAGTCACGCCACGCATGAAGCAGCCGCAACAGATCGAGAAGGCCGACGGGAAACTCGGAGTCCTACTGCCAGGGATGGGTGCCGTCGCCACCACGTTCATCGCCGGCTGTCTCCTCGCGCGGAAGGGGCTCGCCGAACCGGTGGGCTCCCTCACCCAGCTGGGCAGCATCCGCCTGGGCAAGCGCACCGACAACCGCTCGCCCAAGATCCGCGAGTTTGCGCCGCTAGCCGGCCTGGATCAGTTGGTGTTCGGCGGCTGGGACATCTTCCCCGACAACGCCTACGAGTCGGCGGCGCACGCCCGGGTGCTCGAGAGTCGGCACCTCGATCCGATTCGCTCCGAGCTCGAGGCGATTCGACCGATGCCCGGCGTCTTCTATCCCGAATACGTGAAGCGTCTGAACGGAACTCACACGAAGAAGGGCGCGAACAAGGCCGAGCTGGTGGAAGCGGTTCGCGCCGACATCCGGGCGTTCTTGAAGGACAGCGGCTGTAGTCGCGCAGTCACGGTGTGGTGTGGCTCGACCGAAATCTACATCGAACCCACCGCAGTCCATCAGTCCATCCAGGCCTTCGAGAAAGGGCTCCTCGATGGCGACCCCTCCATCTCGAACTCGCAGATCTACGCCTGGGCCTGCCTCAAAGAGGGCGTGCCGTTCGCCAACGGCGCGCCGAACCTGACCGTCGATTTCCCGGCCGCCTACGAGCTGGCGCGGGAGACCCACACGCCGCTCGCCGGCAAGGATTTCAAGACCGGCCAGACGCTGATGAAGACCATCCTCGCGCCGGGACTCAAGGCGCGAATGCTCGGGCTCTCGGGCTGGTTCTCCACCAACATCTTGGGCAATCGCGACGGCGAGGTGCTCGACGACCCGGAGAACTTCAAGACCAAAGAGGTGAGCAAGCTCGGCGTGCTCGACACGATTCTCCAGCCCGCGACGTACCCGAACCTGTACGGCGACGTTCACCACGTCGTGCGCATCAACTACTACCCGCCGCGCGGCGACGCCAAAGAAGGCTGGGACAACCTCGACATCTTCGGTTGGCTCGGCTACCCGATGCAAATCAAGGTCGACTTCCTGTGTCGCGATTCGATCTTGGCGGCTCCCATCGTGCTCGACCTCGCGCTCTTCATGGATCTCGCGAAACGCGCCAGCTTCCGCGGCGTGCAAGAGTGGCTCTCGTTCTACTGGAAGAGCCCGATGGTCGCTCCCGGCCTCTACCCCGAGCACGACCTCTTCATCCAGCTGATGAAGCTCAAGAACACGCTGCGCTGGATGAAGGGTGAGGAAGCGATCACGCACCTCGGCCACGAGTACTATGATTGAGGTTCGTCGCTCACGCGGTGGAGGCTTCATTCTCGGGGTTGATTCTCTGATTTTCACTCCCCGGCCGTGCGGGATGTTGATTCTCACTCCGTGTTGATTTTCACTCCGTGGACGGCCGTCGGCCGTGGACGGCCGTCGGCGCCTCGCGGCTCTTCCTGGCTTCGAAACAGCCGGCGGGATGTTCATTTTCACTCCGTG
>JAXLYN010000047.1:0-70899 GCA_046351435.1 Polyangiaceae bacterium | reverse complement strand
AGAAGGCTGCGGCTGGGCTTGCGACGATGACGTTCACGACACCGTTCGCGCCGCTGATCGTCTCGCTTCAGGCCGGAACCGGGAACAATGATGCTGCGGTGGTGGCGAACCACATCGGCGTTATCGGAACGGCTGCGCTGTCACCGTATGCCTTCCCGTACGCGCTCTCAATTCAAGCGATGCAGCCTCCGAGGGTGACATCCACGCCCGCGCAGGGGGCCGGGGCGAGTGCTGCAAAGGCCGACGTAACGAAGAGACCGGGCAGCTTCCGAAAGGGCACCGTGCAGGATGCCTGGGATACGGCTGCTGACGGACCTACTGGGGGAAAGGCCTGCCCGACTTGTGGCAAGGAAGTGAAGGTGCCGCCGGGCCAGGGAACACGGGAGGCACCTCGTGACTGGGATGTTGATCACCAGCCGCCATGGAGTACCCGAGATCAGACTGGGAAGACCCGACAGCAAGTGCTGGATGACTACAACAGTGGCACACGACTGGAGTGTCCGACTTGCAACAGAAGTCGGGGAGCGAAGCCAGCCGAATGACAGCTCCCATCGACCGCCATCTTGAGGGGGCTCTCGGTCCCATGATTCAAGGCTGGAGCCCAACGGGTGAGCCTGCCGGGGTTCAAGTCGTTCTCTTCGGAAACCAGCCTCTCGATGGAACGGTGACCTACGCAACACTCGGCGTAAGCCAACACGTATTGGACATGCCTAGGGGACGAAGCGTCCGACAGGAGTTGCTGTTTTCAGTACAGACGGGTTCTGGAAGGGACGACTTCTCGAAACTGCTCTTCCACGTTGCAGAGTCGGTGGTGAGAACGCATCGAGCGCTACTCAGAGGCGAGGTGTTTCCTCTGGGTCATCCGATTGTCCGAGGGTCGTCCTGCTGCCATCTGTATGTGTCACTTCCCGTGGTCTTCCCGGCGGCGTTGGCAACGTGTGATTCCACCCAACCGTCAACCGTTTTCGCCTGGCTATTGCCAATCACCGACAGAGAGGAACGGGAGATCAGAAGTATCGGCTGGAGCCGTTTTGAGGACAAGCTGGAGCAGGCGGACGCTGACCTGTTTGACCTCACCCGGTCGTCGGTCGTATGAGCTTGCGGGAGGTTGAAACCCACCGGGCTGAGTCGTTGTACCCCTTTGTGCTGGTTCAGCGGTGCGACCAGGTGTTACCGGCCGAATTGACGTCGTACGAAGTTCCAAGACTGACCTCGTAGAGATTTCCGGGAAAGTCCGCGCTGCCATCGCAATTCGCGACCGAAACGGTCGCAGGTCGCCGAGAGCCAGGCGGCCGACGCCGTCGTAGCGCGGGTCAGCACTACGACGGCGCTGGTCGCGCGGCGCGTCTTCTACTGGGGCAGATCGACCTCCTTGCGCCAGTGGGGTTGGAGGAGGACGCGGTTGACCTGCTTGAGGTCGACGGTTTTGGTGCGGTCGCGCACCGTCTCGAGCAGGGCACTGAGGCAGAGGTTTCGCGCGCGCCGAAGGACGCCTTCGGAGGAGCGGACGATGAGGCTGAGCGCGTCGTCGGTGAAGGTCGAGTGCGCGAGCGCCACCTTGTCGAGCTCGGCGCGGACGAATTCGGCCACGCTGTCGGGGGCGAGCTTCTGCATCAAGACCGAGTAGGTGACGCGGTTCTTGATGTCTTCGTTGACGGTGAGCGTCAGGCGGCTGAGCAGCTCGGGCTGGGCGACCAAGACGAGGCAGTGGTTCTTGGGGAAGTCTTCGAAGAGCAGGCGGATTGAAGTTCCCCCGGTCTTGTGGACACCCCAGAAGGCGCGACAATGCGCCAGGAGTGATCCATGGAGAAGAAGAAGCGGAAGCGACGGCACTTCACGCCGGAGTTTAAAGCAGAGGCCGTTCGTCTCTGTCGTGCAGGCGACCGGACCATCGCGCAGGTGGCACAGGACCTCGACCTCACCGAAACCGCGCTTCGTGATTGGGTGAAGCGCGCTGCGCCCTCGAGCGGCCAGCAGGGCGCGGTGACCGAGGACGAACGCGCCGAGCTGCAACGCCTTCGACGCGAGAACAAGCGCCTGCAGATGGAGCGCGAAATCCTAAAAAAAGCGACGGCCTTCTTCGCGAAGGAGAACTCATGAGATTCGAGTTCATCCTCGAGGAGAAGGCGAACTTCCCCGTGAGCCTCATGTGCCACGTGCTGCTCGTCTCGCGGAGCGGTTTCTACGCTTGGCTGAAGCGGCCGAAGTCTCGACGCGCCATCGCGAACGAGCGGCTCGCCGTCGAAGCGGCGGCCATCCACCGTGAGAGCCGCGGGACGTACGGCAGTCCCCGCGTGCATGCCGAGCTCGTGGCGCGTGGGCAGGACATCGGGCGCAAGCGAGTCGAGCGCGTGATGCGTGAAAACGGCATCAAAGTCCGGCTTCGCCGCAAGTTCCGTGCGACGACGGACTCCGAGCACGCGCTGCCGGTCGCACCGAACCTGCTCGAGCGCGACTTCACCGCGAGCGCGCCCAACGAGGCCTGGGTCACGGACATCACCTACGTCGCGACCGAGGAGGGCTGGCTCTACCTCGCCGCAATTCTCGACCTCTTCTCGCGCCGCGTGGTGGGCTGGGCGATGGGTGAGCGGCTGACGCGCGACCTCACGCTGAACGCGCTGGACATGGCGCTGAAGCACCGCCGTCCCGAAGCGGGCCTGCTGCATCACTCCGACCGGGGCTGCCAGTACGCGAGCGCCGACTACCAGCGCGCCCTGCGCCAGCGCGGCCTCGTGTGCAGCATGAGCCGCAAAGGCGACTGTTGGGACAACGCGGTGGCCGAGAGCTTCTTCGCCACGCTGAAGATTGAGCTCGTCCACCGAACTCGATTCACCACACGCGCGCAGGCGAGGGCGGCCGTCTTCGAGTACATCGAGGCCTTCTACAATCGCCGTCGTCGTCATTCGACCCTCGGCTACGTCAGCCCCATCGACTTCGAGAATCAGGCAACACAACCCACTGCACTTGCGGCATAGTCATGCTGTCCACGGAACCGGGGGAATTCCAGATGCGCCGCAGCGCGGAGACCTCCATCAAGTGTGCGTCGTCGATGATGGGCGCGAGCATCTTGCCCGCGGAGTTGAGCCGGCGCGCCTCCTCGATGAGGCGCTTCTCGCAGCGGAAGTCGGCGCCATCGGCTTCGATCTGAAACGCCTCGCACAGGATGCGCAGCGTGCTGTGGTAGGTGTGCAGCGTGCGGTTGACGACCGGCGTCATGAGACGCTTGGGGTCGTGCTGGCAGAGGGCGTGCTTGACGACGCTCTTGCCGGTGCCGGGCTCGCCGACGATCACGCAGAGGCCTCCCTGCTGGCAGTGGACGCGCAGCGTGTCGAGCACGTCCCGCTGATGCGGCAGGAGCGCGAGGTTTTCCGCGGAAAACGGGTCTTTCGCGAGACCGAAGTGGGCGCGGATCACGACTGCACCTCACCCTCACGCTTCGGCGTCGAAGCGTTCGCGAGAGCCTTCTTCGAGGGCTTCCGGTCATTGGCAACGAAGTCGACGGGGCGCGCTTCGCCCATGCGCTCGCCCTTGAAGTACACGATGGCGCGCTCGAAGTGCAAGCGGTCGAAGCGGACCTGGATCTTGCGATTGCGCAGGTCGCGCGGCGCCTCGAAGCGGGTGTTCTTGAGCGAGAAGGTGTTGTCGGCGAGCACCGTGCGATCCTGCTCGACGAAGAACAGCTCGTCGCTCACGTAGCTGGGCGGCAGAAAGCGCACGCGCGACAGGTCGAGGCCGAAACGGTCGATGGGGCGCATGCCGAGGGAGCTGTGCTCGGTCTGGTGGTACTCGTCTTCGACCCAGGCGATGAAGGCTCGGTTCAGGGCCTCGAGGCTGGAAAGGTCGAGCTGCCGGCTGAGGAAGCTCATGCGGACGGTGCGGAAGAATCGCTCGATCTTGCCCTTGGCGGCTCCGTCGCGCACGGGCGTGTGACACAGAATGGCGCCGAGGCGCTGGCAGACCTGCGTGATCTCCTGCGAGGAGTAGATGCTGCCGTTGTCGACGTAGAGGCACTCGCAGACGCCACGCTTGTAGAGGGCGGTCTTGAAGGCGCTCAGCAACGTCTCGGTGTTCTCGAGGAGAAAGAACTCGCCGTGGCAGCAGACCCGGCTCGCATCGTCGAGGAAGGCGATGAGCTTGGTCTGCACCTTGCCGGCGCCGTGCTGGACGTAGGGACCAAACAGGGTGTCGGCCTGCCAGAGCTCGTTGGCGTGGGCCTTGGCGAAGGCCAAGCGGCGCTTGTTCTCGACCTCCGTGTCGGGTTTCAAGAGCTCGTGGGCCTTGACCACGCGCCGAAAGGTGTTCGGGGCGATGCGCTCGCGCTGGAGCAGGCCGCGCTCGATGCAAGCGCGGTAGATCGCGGTCACGTTGTGCCGGCCGCGGAACGAGCCGCGCACCTGCTCGATGGCTTCGAGCACTTCCTCCGGCGCTGTCTTGCGCGTCTTGCCCTTGTCGGAGCGGGGCTTGGGCAGCACCGTGGTCGTGCCGTCCTTCTTGTAGCGGGAGTACCAGGTCTGGATGGTGCGCCAGGTGAATTGGAAGCGCTGGCCGTCCTCGTCGAGGAACACCTGACCGCTGACGTGGCGGATGCGCGCCACGATGCTGTTGCCCGGCGCCGACTCGATGGCGCCGAGCACCCGCATCTTCAGGTAGCTGCTGACTCGTTTCATTGGGGGTCCTTTCAGGGCGCACGTCGCGCCCGCTCCCGAGCAGTAGGGCGTCGTTGTTTCGGCCCGGATTGCCGTCTCGTGTGGGCGGCGTGCCGCGACGCGACCTGCACGGCGCCCTACGAGCCCAGCGCGGTGATCGACACCTGATCGCTGCGAGCTCGCTGCGCCGCTACCGAGCGAAGAGCGGCAGCCCGAGCCCGCGCTGGAAGGCCTCGAACAGGTCCGCGTCGTCCTGGCCGGCGCCGACCACCATGGCCAGGTGCGCGACGAGCTGCGCCAGGGGCTCGTGGGCGCTGCTCGACGGAGCAGGAGCCTCGCGCCAGAGGCGGCTCCGCAAGGCGCTCTGTGCAGCGCTCAGCCGGCGCCAGAGGCGGTAGCCGCTCGAGAGCGCCAGCGAGGCGCCGGCCTCGCAGAGCCACGCTGACCGGCGCGACAGGCCGCTCAGCACCGCCTTCGCGAAGCACCAGAGCGTGAGGGTGCGAACCACGAAGCCCGGAACCACCGTCGAGAGCAACACCGAGAAGGTCCGACCGCACCCGGGCCGCCGGCCTCGATTCGAGCAGAGGATCCGCCTGCCGCGCACCACGCTCGCGGAGCTGCGCTCAGCGTACCCCCGGAGCACCCCGTGGCCGATCAGCGTACCGACCTGCCGGCAGTGCGGGCAGGCCGCGAGCTTGATGCCGACGAGGCCGGCTTCGAGCGCGTCCTGGTCTCTCACGAAGCGCGGTGGGCTGAACGGCGACGCCAAGGACCGGTCGCCCTAGGGTCGCCGCCAGCGCCCGTCAAAAGTTCGAAGAGCGAGAGTCGGCAGAGGGCCGAGTTGTCGGCGTGCTCGCGGCGCCGAGGCCCAACCTCAGATCGGGGATGACGGGACCGGGAATGCGACCAGAGCGCGGCTTTCAACAGATACGCAGACGGTGACACATGTTAGTCTTCTCGCGGGCACCTTGCGCATGGGAGGAGCGACCATGAGACGGGCGTGGGCACGACACTGCTTGGGTGCGGCACTCGTAGGTTCGCTCGCGATCATGTCTTGCTCGGGCGACGATTCGACGGTCGCGAGCACCGGTGGTTCCGCTGGCTCCGCCGCGAACTCCAGCGGCGGCAATGGCACCGGTAACGTCTCGGGCGACGGTGGCACTTCCGGAGCCGCCGGCAGCGGAGGCTCTGCCGGCAGCGGCGGAGGCTCTGCTGGCAGCGCAGGCTCTGCCGGCAGCGGAGGCTCTGCCGGCGGCGACGCCTCGGCGGGTAATGGCGGTGCGGGGGGCACGGGTGCATTGAGCGGAAGCGGTGGGGGCTCCGACGCCAGCTCAGGCGGCGCGCCCGACGCCAGCTCGGGCGGAGTGGGCGGAACTGGCGGCTCGACGGCTGGAACTGGCGGGCAAGCGAGCGACGCGGCGCCGGACGTGTCCGACGGCGCGACTGCGTGCGCACCAGGCGGCGCGAGCTGTCAGGCGTACACGGACTGCTGCAGCGAGAGTTGCTCGAACGGCGTCTGCGCCGCGTGTGGCGCAGCATCAGCGAGTTGCACGTCCAACTCGGATTGCTGCAAGGCGTCCAAACTCAGCTGCTACAAACAGAAATGCCTCCCCTGTCAACTCGACGGCGCGAGCTGCCTGTATGCCAAAGACTGCTGCTCTGGTCGCTGCGAGAGCGGCAAGTGCATTGCTTGCACAGAGCTGTCGTACACGTGTGGTTCGAGCGCCGAGTGCTGCAGCGGCTCAACTTGCAGCGGCTCGAAGTGCTGCTTCGGGCTCGGGCAGAAGTGCGGCGCGTCCTGGGAGTGCTGCTCAGGACAATGTGGGCAGAACGGAGCTTGCTGCGGAGCCGGTGGCGCAGCATGCACGTCGCCGAGCGAATGCTGCTCGGGCAATTGCGCAAACGGCAAGTGCTGCTTCGCCAACGGGACTTCCTGTCTCGGCACCAATTGCTGCGACCCGCTTTCGACCTGTGGAGGATCGGGCGGCGCCCTGGTCTGCTGCCGGGCGATCGGACAGGTCTGCTCCACGACCGCGGACTGTTGCCCCGCGAGCGCTCTCGGCACCCCTGCTTGCGCGGGCGGAAAGTGTTGTTGGGGCAAAGGCAGCTATTGTCAGAAGGGAAGCGATTGCTGTTCTGGGGTCTGCGCGCCGGACGATGGCGGCTTCCCCCTCCCGAAGTGCACCTGACTACGTCAGTCCCTTCGATTGCCGGATAAGCGCCGCTCGTCAGGCACGCGCAAGCCAAGGCGCTCAGGAAGGAAACCGCGACTCGCGGCAGTCTTCTCAACAAGCTGATCACGGGCAAATAGCGCACATGCGGTTTTTCAAGCTGAGTGACGACGTCACGGTTCCCGGAAGATGGAACCTCGATGAGGTCTGTTCTCCGAACGGCGACGAGCCTCCGCTTGCCGACGGCTTGCACTACCCGAACGGTGGCCTCGTGGCTGTTGTCGCGCAGAAGGGCATGGCCCTAGACTTCTGTATCACCAGCTTCGGTGTTCCGATCGCCCGTTCGAGGACTGCCGAGGCGATTGCGGCAGTTGCAGGGAGGGACATACAACGGTTGCCCGTTCAGTCGCTGGTCAGAGCGAGTCCTTCCAGGTTGTCAACGTGCTGCGGGTGATCGAGTGCATCGACGAGGGTCGTTCGGAGTACTTGAAGTGGACGAAGTCTGACCATCGGTCCGACCTCGTGGGTCAGTTTCGAATGGTCTCGAAGCTCAAGCTGTCGCGCGCTTCCATCCCGCCTGACGCCAACGTGTTTCGCCTCGCGGGCTGGCTTGTCGGCCTCATCGTGTCCGAGAGAGTCAGGTCGGCGATGGAGGCGGTTGGGTGCCAAGGCGCAAGGTTCCAGGAGGTGACATGACGCGGAGCGCCGGTAGCTCCCGCGTTCCCACACACCCCGATGCACACCCCGATGCACACCCACCTTTCGAAACGGGACGGAACGCCCAGGCACGCGTGGTCACGTAACCTCGCGGATTTGTAACGGGTCGACACGGCCCGTCACCCTCTTCGGCTCCTTGCCAAGGTGGACGTCGAGGGTTCAAATCCCTTCTCCCGCTCCGAAAGTCTGAGTGCGAATTCCGCCGGTTGGGCCCCGAAGCTCAGCCGGCGTTTTTCGTTTTGCCTCCCTTGCGCACGCGGGTCACGGCGCGCATGCGCGTCGGATCGATTGCCGTGCGTCACGGCAGGTCACGCTCGGCTGCGTGAAGCGGCACCGCCGCTCTCCAGGATCCGCGCCGCAGGTGAGAATCGCGACGGCTTGTTGGGGAGGTGCCATGGGCCTGGGCTCGATATTGAGCTGCTCTCGGCGTCCGCTCCTTGACCGTGGTCAAGAGTGCCGCTTCGGAACCTCCGAGGTGCTTCGTGCTTCGTGACGCCCGCCTAATCCCCGTCGAAGTAGCCGAGCTCTCGGAGCCGGATGAGGTTCGCGTGGACCATGCGGTCCTCGGGGCGAAGGGCGCGGGCGCGCAGGAAGGCGTCGACGGCGCGGGCGTAGCTCTTCTCCATCAGAGCCAGGATGGCCTCGTCGTACACACGCGAGAATTCGTCTGAGCCGTCATCGAGTTCGTCGGGTAGGGTGAACGAAGGGAGCGTGACTTCGGAGGCGAACTCGGTCGCGAACCTGCCGCTCCGCGTCTCGTCCTCCATGCGCGCGCAGTCCATGAGCACGCCCTCCCAGGCGTCGTGGATGGTTCGCTCGCTGCGCGGGGCTACGATCACGCTGCACACGATCTTGGCGTCGGAGCGGAAGGCGAGGCGGCGGAGCGCCAAGACTCCTTCGCCCTCCTCGTCGCGGGCCGACCAGAGCTCGCCTCGGACGATCTCCACCTCGCCGCCGAACGTGCCGCCGCTGACTTCGATCGCGACGGAGTGGCCACCGTTGCACGCGAGCTGCACGTAGTCGGCGACGCTGAACGGGGACGAGACCGGCGCTTCGCCCAGCCGGCGCTGGACGGCTTCGCGCAGGGTTTGGAGACTGAGCGGCTTTTCCAACACTTCCACGCTGGCGTGGGGGGGGATCAGGCTGCCGTACGCGGTGCGGTAGCCCGTGACGAAGAGGATAGGACAGCGGCAGCCCCGCTTGGTCAGTTCGCCGATGAGCTGCACGCCGAGCCCGTCCGGCAGATCGATGTCCGAGATCAGAAGGTCGAGCGGCTGCTCGTCGAGCATGGTGATGGCTTCCCGGACCGAGCTCGCGATGATCACTTCGATGCCGTCGAGCTTGCGCAGACCCGCGGCCATGTTGACGCGAAGTCGCGTCTCGTCCTCGACGACCAAAACTGTCTTGAAGATACGCACGGGTGCTCCGCCCTGGGCTCGAGTCGGGGCGCTAACGTGTGCAGTTCCGGTTCACTGCTTGTCCGCTCTCCAGAATGGATAGCGCGAGCGCACGATGCCCGCGTCCGCGATGTTTGCGCCCCATCCACTCGGACCGACCGGCGTCTCGGGTAGCGCACTCGCGTGCTCGACGATGACTGGATTCGGCACACACCTGTTCCCCGCGCGAGCAGTGCCATTCCGTCCGCTCGGTCTCGCCGCTCGTCAGCCAACGCGCGCTCGGTGCGGTGCTCGAGCCGTGTCGGGTCGCGTCGCTCGGCTCGCGTCCTGTCGGGCCGCGTCCTGTCGGGCCGCGTCGCGGCGGCGCGTGTCGTATCGGGTCACGTCGCTTCGTGTCGGCCTACTCCCGCGTCGGTTCGCGTCGCGTCGGCCCACGTCGTTGGGCTGGCGTTTTGCGCTCCCGCAGGTTTCCTAGTGCTCCCGGCGTGCCGTAGTCGTTCGGGTGGAAGGGTGATAGCTTCGGCCGCATGTCGTTGACGCTTCCGCGCGAATCGTTCGTGGCCATCGCTGCCGTGGCCTGGGCCGATGGCTGGATGAAGAAGACCGAGACCGAGGGTCTCAAGCGGGCCGCGAAGGCGTGCGGCTTGAGCGACGGCGACTTCGAGAGCGTGGAGGCGGCGGCCAAAGGTGGCGTCGACCTCGCTACCCTCGATGTCTCGGGCATGAGCGGCTGGCAGCGCGCGGTCACTTACGCCATCGCGAACTGGCTGGCGCGCATCGACGGCGTCGTGAACACCGAGGAGCTCAAGAACCTGCGAAGCCTCGGCAAGCTCCTGGACTTGCCCCAAGCCAAGCTCGACGCTGCGGGCTCCGCGGCATTCGACATCGCTTGCCTTCCGGGCGGTCACCGTCCCGAGAAGTACGACTTCGACGCGCTAGCGGAACGGCTGCGCGAGAAGCTGCCCTCGCTGGTCGGGAGCTGACGCCTGGACGCTGGTGGGGCGCCGCCTGCCGCGTGGTGGGGTGGAGGCGGCCGTCTGCGGCGCGCGCCGCTTCTTTCCGCGAGATCCGCGTCGAGTCCGCGGGGGGCACGGAAATTGGAAGGGCTCTCAGCATGCCGTCGAACATCAACTGGTTGACCCTCGCCATGGCGCTCGTCGTGGCTGCACCGACCGCCGCGTGCAGCGTCCACGCGCAGGCTGGGCCTCCGAGCGCGTCGGCGAAGACGTCGGCGTCGGGGGGCGCGTCGGCCCACTCGGAAGCGAAGGTCTCCGTGGGCGGCTCGGCTGGCGCGGTCGTGGAGTGTCACGGAGGAGAGTCGGTGACGATCGCCGATCGGGTCATCGAGACTGCGGGCAACGGCGTCGAGGCTCACGGTGGCTGCACTGTCCGGCTCTCGCGCGTCACCATCCGCGCGGGCGGGGTGGGTCTCGAGGCGCACGGGGGCAGTCGTATCGTGATCCAGGACAGCACCGTCCACGGCGACCTCGCGGCCATCGAGCTGCACGGAATGCTCATGAGTGGAAGCCGAGCGCACCACGTTCCAGAGGCGCGTCGAGACCCACGGCTTGTAGCAAGGTCGAAGACAAGGCGGAAGCCAGTTCGAGTAGCGCCTACCCCAGTGCCGCCTCGTCGTAGATTCGAGCCGCGATGCGACGTGGAGCGCTGCGGTCGGCGGGGGAGCTCGTTTTGGGCGCGGTGGTCGTCGTCGCGTGCGACCGCCCGGGCGACCCGACGCCGACCCTCGGTTCGGCCAAGGCTTCCGCGGAGCTCACGCCCAGCGCTGCTGCGTCGGCCTCCTCCGTCGAGCCACGCGCGCGCACCGTCCGCGCAACGCTGGACAACGTGAGCAGCTCGAGCGGCATCAGCCACGCCGACGTTCTGCTCGATGGGCTGCGCCCGAGCTTCCGGCGTTGCTATGTGCTCGCGCTCGCCGCAAACCCCGCTGCTCAGGGCAAGCTGAGCCTTTCAATCCAAGTGCAGGCGGGGGGCGCGGTGAGCACCGTGGAGGCCAGCGCGCCGGAGTCGCTCTCGGGCGAGCTCGTCTCCTGCGTGAAGGCCCGCATTCAGGCCTCGACCTTCGAGGCCGAGCGGGAAGGCAGCATCAAAGCCGACGTGACCTTCAGCCCGCCCCGCTGAGCTCCGGGAAACGCGGCAATTTGTGGCCGTGGCTTGCGACCCCTGCGCCGGACCGGCAATCATTCGAGTTCGGGTCCTTAGTGTTCTACGGCGTGGAATCCTCCGACATCGCCCCCGGCACCATCCTGGCCGGGAAGTACCGCGTCGAACGCATCATCGGTCGAGGCGGCATGGGGGTCGTGGTCCAGGCACGACACACCACCCTCGAAGAACGAGTGGCGCTGAAGTTCCTGCTGCCGGAATACGCGACCCATCCGGAGGCGGCAGAGCGCTTCCTGCGCGAGGCGCGGGCAGCGGTACGAATCAAGAGCGCCCACGTCGCGCGGGTGTCCGACGTCGGCACGCTGGAGACCGGAGCGCCCTACCTGGTGATGGAGTTCCTGGACGGTCACGACGCATCCCAGGGGCTGTCCGAGGGGCGCTACCCGACGGTCGAAGAGGCGGTGGACTACGTGGTGCAGGCCGCCGACGCCCTCGCCGAAGCGCACTCGCTCGGCATCGTCCATCGCGACGTCAAGCCCGCAAACTTGTTCATCACGCGCCACCATGACGGCACGCCGCTGGTGAAGCTCCTCGATTTCGGGATCTCGAAGGTCGTGAGCGAGGGCGCCGCGGACGGCCTGACTCGCACGAGCGCGACCATGGGCTCGGCCCTCTACATGTCTCCGGAACAGATCCGCCAGTCGAAATCAGTGGATCATCGGACGGACATCTACGCGCTCGGCATCACACTCTACGAGCTCTTGAGCGGGCGCCAACCGTTCGTCGCCGAGAGCTTCGCGGCGCTGTGCGTGGAGATCGCCACCGGCGTCCCCACACCGCTCCAGGAATTGCGGCCGGATCTGCCGGTGGAGCTCACTCGGGTCGTCGAACGCGCCTACGCGCGGGACATCCAGCAGAGGTTCCAGAGCGTGGCGGAGTTCGTGGTTGCGCTCTCGCCGTGGGCGCCGGCGCGAAGTCAGCCCATCATCGAGCGCGTCGCCCGCTCGGCGGGCCTAGCACCCGGCTTCGGAACCGGCATGCAGAGCTCGGCGCTCGGCGGGAGCCAGCTCGCTACTCGGCCTGCGACCGTCGCCGCCGTCGCTGGGAACACCAACATGGCGGGCGCGGGCACGCTGCCGCCCAGCACGAAGTCCGCGAAGCCTTGGATCGTCGGCTTCGCCGTGGTCGGTGTCGTCTTGCTCGGCCTCGGGGCGTTGGCGGTCGCGGGGCTCCGCGCGCGGGCCGAGCCGGCTCCGAGCACGACGGCCGCGTCGACCGGACCGGTCGCCACTCCGTCGGCGGTTACCTCGACATCGGCCGCGCCCGAGGTTCCGAACGTGGCCGTGCCGAGTGCGAGCGTGCCCGAGGTTTCACCGAGTGTCGGCGCGCGCATCGACAAGAAGACGGAGCCCGTCAAGAAGGGTGAGCCCGAGAAGACGGCTCAGCCGGACAAGAAGGTCGTCGAGCCGGAGAAGAAGCCGGAGCCGGAGAAGAAGCCCGAGCCAGAGAAGAAGCCGGAGCCGGAGAAGAAGCCCGAGCCAGAGAAGAAGCCGAATGCGGAAGACTATCGTTAGACCATTTCGAAGGGCGCTCGCCCCACTGGCGCTCGCGTCCGCGCTGGCAGCTTGGGCCCCACGGGCGGAGGCCGGCGACAAGGCGCTCGCCGAGGCCTTGTTCCAAGAGGGTCGCAAGCTCGCCGACGCCGGCAACCACGAAGGCGCTTGTCAGAAGTTCGAAGCGAGCCAGAAGCAAGATCCCTCGCCGGGCACGCTGATCAATCTCGGCAAGTGCCACGAAGCCATGGGCAAGACCGCGACGGCCTGGGCGAACTACAAGGAAGCGGAAGCGCTGGCCCGCAACATGTCGCGCTCGAGTCAGGAGACGGCCGCCACCGAACGCGCCAACGCCATCGAACCCAAGCTCTCACGACTCACGATCCAGGCGCCGCCGAAGGCCGTGGACGGACTCGTCGTGAAGCGTGGCGGGATCTCCATCAGCGTCGACGCTCTCGGAACCGCGGCCCCGGTGGATCCGGGTGACTACGTGGTGGAGGCCAGCGCTCCCGGCTACAAGCCGTGGACCGGCAAAGTGAAGGTGGGGAAAGACGGCGAGAGCGCCACGCTCCTCATTCCCAATCTCGAGAAAGGCCCCGACGCGCCTGCAGCCGTCGAGCCCGCTGGCAACAAGAGCACTGCCGCTGTCGCGCCGGAAGCTCGCGTGAAGAGTGATGACGGAGGCGGCTCCACCCGCACCATCGGCTACGTGCTCACTGGCGTGGGCGCGGTGGGCCTCTTGGCGGGAGGCTACTTTGGCTATGCCGCGAGCCAGCAGGCCAGCGACGCGGAAGACGATCCGACGCTCTGCCCACAGAAACAGTGCACCGCCCGCGGTCGGGACGAGATCGACTCCGCCAAGAGCAAGGCGTTGATCTCCACCATCGGCGTGGGCGTCGGAGTGGCCGCGCTCGGGACGGGCGTCGTCCTGATCCTGACGGCCCCGTCGAATCGGGAGCGTGCCGCGACGTCGGTTCGGACGCGAGCGCCTCGAGCTCCACAGCTCATTCCGTACGCCGATGCACGTCACGCCGGCCTGGTCGTGAAAGGAGCGTTCTGAGATGGGAACGCGCGGACTATTCCCCCTCGTCGCGCTCTTGGGTGTCGGCTGCTCGAGTTTGCTCGGGCTCGACGATTTCGAGGACGCACCGGCACAGGCGTCGGGTGGAGCGGGCGGCGTGGGGGGAGCCGCCGGCGCCGGCGGAGTCGCGGGTGGCAGCGGCGGCAGCGCCGGCGTGCCCCAAGACGGCGGCGATGCCAGCGACGGCAGCGAGCTCTTCAGCTGCAAAGAGTCGAGCGAGCTCGACGTGTTCGTGCCGAGTGACTTCCCATCCGACGCCGTCGTCGACGCCAAGAGTCTGCGACTGGTCCGCTCCGTCGATGCGGACAGTACGCTCTACGTCACGATCGGCTACAAGAAGGCCGACGATTCGCACTGGCTCGCGGTGCGCCCGTGGGATGCCAACGACACCAAGCCGCGCCCGGCGAACTTCGCTCCTTTCCCCTCGTTCTTCAACGTGCGCGGCGGGTTCGCCGCAGGGAACAAGTTGGTCGTGGTCGGCATGTCCAATACCGGCGTGACCCGCCTCGAGTACCCGCTGAACGGCAAAGACGTGACGGCTGCGGCGCCCACTTCGAGCGGGGTGCCGACGCCCCCGGACTGCTTTGGATCCGGCTACGAACACGGCGCTGCCTTCCAAGACAAGCCTCTCGCCACCGAATACGCCATCACGTGCGAGAACGCGGGGATTCGCACCGCGTACTTCGTGGACGGCAGCTCGTTCCACCCGCTCGAGTCGGGAAGCGCGGTAGGCGACACCCCCGCGCACAAGGTCAAGGCACTGCTGAAGGCGGGTCCAGTGTGGCTCGTCGGCATGGAGGACTCGAGCTTCCACTTCGGTGCCGACCCGACGAAGTTCGGCTCCGCCAAGCTCGACTTCGCGGCCGGTGCCGGCGACGTGAACAACCTCTTCGCGGCCACGCCCACCGCCTCCAATGCTGGCGCCGTGATCTTCCCTGGACGGCTCACGCTCTCGCCGCTGAGCGGGACGCTGTATTCGGGGGTATTCCCGGCAACCGCCTACCCGACCCTCGGCGACAAGTCCAAGTACACACCCATCGCTCAGCTGAGCAAAGCCAGCGACATCCCGCGCCTCGAGCGTGCGAACTACGACGCCGCCGACGTCGCGGCTTCGGGCATCTCGGCGGATGGCAGTCGGGTGCTCTTCTACCGCTTCTCGCGCGACGGAAAACCCCGCGTGCTCGGCTTCGCGCTCACCAAGCCCAAGCTGCTCGCCGACACCATGGCGACGGAGGCAGCGCCAGTCGGCCTGGTGAACGACGCCGTGTTCTGGACCGAAAACACGTCGATCATCTCGGTGCGATCCGCGAAGCTCCTCTGCGGCCCGTGAATCATGCGACGCGCGGCCCTCATTGCCTGCCTGGTCTGCACGGCGTGCTTCGAGATCGCGGAGGCGGAGCCGCCTGCGACCGGCGGCGGCGCGGGGCAGGCCGGAACGGCCGGCGGGAGCGGGTTCCCGGGCGGCGGCAGCGGAGGCAGCGGTGGGGGGAGCTCCGGAGGCGGCGCAGCGGGCGTCGCTACGAACGGAGGCGCAACCGCCTTCTTGCCGAGGGGAGTCGTATTCGATGGCATCGAGGACTACCTGGACAGCGTGAACCCGTTCGACAACACCACCGACACGACCAAGGTCAGCGGTTCGATGTGGTTCAGGCGCTCGGGTCTCAGCACGCTCTACTGCATCGGCCCCGAAGGAGCGGGATCGAATCAGCCGAACCAGCTGGAATGGACCGCGGACAACCGCTTTCGCATCGCCTGGCGTCAAACGAACGGCGGCATCGCTTGCGATCTCCAGTCGGACCCCATCGTCGACACGACCGCGTGGCATCACATCCTCTTCAGCGTGGACACCCTCGCCGGGAAGGCACACCTCTACGTCGACGGCGCGTCTCAGCTCAACCAGGTGACGCTGAACCAGGCGACGCTCGACGTGACCGCCAGTCGCTGGGGCCTCTTCGGAACCGATTGGGGCGCCTCGAAGTATCAGGGCGAAGCGGCCGAGTTCTGGCTCGCCCCCGGGATCTTCCTCGACTTCTCCTTGCCGGCGAACCGCGCCAAGTTCCGCACCGCCGCCGGCAAGCCCGTCGATCTGAACATCGACGGAGCGGCGCCCATCGGCGCGCAGCCGGCGATCTATCTCACGGTACGAGACAACGAAGCCCCCGGAGCATTCGCCGCCAATCGCGGCTACGCCGGCGGTTTCAAGACGTTCGGTGGGCTCGACTACGCCTCGACGTCGCCAGGGGCGCCATGAAACACGCGACGGTGTTGTCGGCGGCGCTCGCGCTCTTCTGGCTGCAGCCAGCCCGAGCCGCCGAACCGGCTCCCCCGGCCGAGGATCCCGACGTGATCCTGTCGAGCGACTCGTGGTTTCTGCGCCTGGACGTCGGTACGGCGTACGTGCGCGCGAGCACTCGCTATCACCCGACCTCCGACGACTCGCAGACCTCCAAGCTCGAGCCCGAGGGTGCAGCCGCCACGCTGGCGCTCGCAGTGGCCGCCCGCCTCGGCCGCGACGTCACCCTGGGTGGTCTGGCGCGGCTGGTGCACGCTCCGGCCAACCACTACGAAGGCGAGTGGCACGACACGCCGCAGGGCCTCTACTACGGCGCGCTCTTCATCGATCATCGCTTGCCGGCGCGTGTCCTCCGCCTCGGTGGAGGCATCGGCCCGGGTCACGTCTATACCGTCGACCCCGAAGAGAGCGGATTCGGCCAATGGGGGCCGGTCGGTAGCGTCTGGCTCGGCCTCGATCTGCCGACTTCGTCCCGCGTGGCCCTAGGGCTGACCGCGGACTTCACCGGGGCGGCCATTCGGGAACGCCACAGCCTCGACGGCCGCGGTCACCAGTTCGACACGTTCCTCTTGGTGCTCGGGCTCGGGTTCACGCTGCGCATCTCCGAACCGTCGTGGCCGAAGAGCATGCCGAGCTTGGCCCGCGGCCCTCACTTGATGGGCGGCGGGTCGTAGATCTTCTTCACGTTGGCTCCACCCGCGAACGCGTAGGAGCCAGCCGCGCCGTAGCCGTAGGCGACGATGCCGAAGGGCTTGTCGCCCGTGAGGTAGTGGACGCCTTCGTTCAGCTTGCAGCGACGGGACTCGTAGTTGACGCTGTTCACCGTGCCGGCGGCCTGCTTCGGGCAGGTGTCGGTGGCGGAGCCGTCGATGATGACCTGCGCGCCGACCTCTGCGGTGATCACCACGTAGTTCTGGACCCACGATCCCGGTGTCAGGAACACGTATTCGGTTCGGTACTGCTCCACCGGGGGGAACACGGTGAGGGACGGATCGCCGATGTAGCCGCCGTCCACGTACTGGTTGCTCACCAGGATTTGACCCACCATCACCGGCTTGTCGCTCACCACGGTGATGTCCTTCTGCGTCCACGTGGTGACCACCTCGCCGGGCTGGAGCGTGAACGAATCGTAGGGCGAGGGCAGGGAGGTCTTCACGTTGGCCGTCTCCGCGACGCCCAAGAAACGGATCACGTCGGGCTCTTGGAACGAGCCCGTGGAACGCACCGGGCTTCGAGCGATGACATATTGAGTGCCGACGGATTCCACCGGGAACATCTGCTCTTCGAGGTGGTCGAGGCAGCAGGTGTCGCCGCTCGACCAACCGGGTGGCGTCGGAACCTGGAACGAGCCCGGCGCCGACGTCGTCTCGACCCCGGAGAACACGGCCACGGGCTGATCCGACTCCACCACCGTACCGCTCAGGTCCGCCATGGTCTTGGGATCGTCGGTCAGGGTCGCGTCGTCGGTCTCGAGGTTCAGGACGTCGAACGGGCCGAGGTTCGCCACGATCTCGCCGCCCGGCTGCGTGGCAGCGATGGGCGGATTGCCCTTGATGCGCCAGCTCGGCCGCACCTTGACGGTCGTGCCCGGCTTGGTGCCCACGATGGTCACGTAGGAGCGATCCACGATCAGACCGAGGCCGGGGAAGTTGATGGGCATCGGGTGCCCCGCGCCCCAGTTGATGATGCGGTGCCACTTGCCGAGCGCGCTCGACGGGAGGAGCAACGAAGCGTCGTTCGAGAACGCGTTTTCGAACACGTTGAACTGGTAGACGATGATGGGATAGCTCGACGTGATGCGGAACGCCTGGGAGGACAAACACGTGCCCGGCGAAGCGTAGTCGTTGGGCTTCGTGCCGCAGTCGAGTTCGCGGGTCGGGAGCACGATCTTCTCGAGCGCACCGGCTGCGATGGAAACCTGCTTCACCACCTTGAGCTGCGCCGGCTGGCCTTGCGGGGCCTCGTTCAGCTCGATGGTCACGTTGGCCTGGCTCTGGCCTGCGTTGGAGAGCACGACGCCCCACGGCATGCTCGCCGGGTCGTTGCCGCCGCCGTCCTGCTGATCGAGGTCCACGGCCCAGAACTCGCAGCCGACGTTGCTCGGCGTGTCGTTGGCGAGCTCACACGCGGTCCCGCACTTGCCGTTCGAGCAGGCGAGCCCGGCTGCCGCGTCACAGACCTCGACGAGCTCGCCGACGCTCATGCCGTCGGCCGCGCACTTGTGGACCTCGTTGCCCGAGCACACGTTCGAGTTCGGCGCGCACAGCGTGCAGCCCACGCCGCTCGTGCAGGTGTCCTTGCAAGTCTCGGGCGTTCCAGGCTGGCCGTTCACGCACGGCGTGTACTGCTTGCCGATGCAGAGGCCGCAGACCGACGAGTCGGCGCCGCCGCTGGCACCCATGCCTCCGCCGCCGCTGGTGCCTCCCGGTCCACCGCTCGAGTCCGAGGCCGAGCAAGCTGGGCCGAGTAGAGAAGCAATGGGAACGAGCGTGAGAAGCGCGAGGAGCCGCCGCATGGGCGCTAGGATAGCCGAGCTCCCGGGCCGGCGCCCGGCTTTCCCGGCTCAAGCGCTTTCGAGCAGCTTGAGCGCGAGCTTCACGAAGTCGGCTTCCGTGACGATCCCGACCAGCGCGCCCGCGTCGGTGACGACGGGCAGGCATCCGAGCTTGCTGTTCCACATCAGGAGGCCGGCGTCCGCGATGGGCGTGTCTTCGCGCACCGTCACGAGCTCTCGAGACATGACGTCGCGGGCGAAGAGCCGTTCTTTTATGCTCTGCGTGCGCTGCGGTCCGCCGGGTTCCGCCACGCTCGCCGCGACGCGCAACAGGTCGCGGTGGGTGATGAGCCCGACCAGCTTCCCGTCGTCCACCACCGGCAGGTGGCGGAAGCGAAAATGCTGCATGCCTTCCTCGACGCCGAGCAGGTTGTCCTCTTCGAAGAGGGTGACGACCTCGCGGGTCATGATGTCGCGTACGAGCGTCGGTTTGGGCATGAGCGCCGGTGACCTCCCGGCCCTCCCGTAGCCTGAAGGCCGCCCGCGATCAACCGTCAGAATCAGCGGGCGACGGGCACCACCGCACAGGTCGTGGCGTCGACCTCCCGGGTGAGCTCCGCACGGTCTTGGGCCTCGACGCGCCAACGCGACGCGGCGACCGCTCCTCCGTAGGTGAAGCGCAAGCCCAGATCCTGGGGCACGCCGGAGCGCACGAGGTTGGCGCCGGCCTGCTCCAGGCTGCAGCGCGGCGGCTCGACGGGCTTCCCGCGTGGCGGCATGCCGTGGCGGATCACGCTGAAGCCGTCGCTCTCCGCCGTGATCTCGACCCAGCCAGACTCGCCGCCGTCGAGTCCGTACTGGAACGCATAGTAGACCAATCCGTCGCTCGTGACGTCGACGCTGCCGAAGCGAACGGCTTCGGCTTCGATGCGGATCAACTCACAAGAGGGCTCCACCTCGCGCGCGATGCGGGCGGCTGCGTCGAGCTCCCGAACGGGATCGACGCGTCGAGGGTCGTAGCTCGCCTTGCGAGTCGAGCGCTCCGACCCCGCGAAGTAGCCGCTGAAAGCGCCCAACCTGCCGCTCAACAGCGCCACGAGGAGCGCCACCACGACCAGCACGCCGGCCACGAGCAAGAGCGCCCAGCGTGGCGTGCTTCGCTTCGCTTTCGGTTCGGCACCTGGAGCGAGGCTCGGCGGCGGTCGCCGAGCCGCGGAAGGTGCACTTCCGGGCGCGGGGTCGTCGAGCGTGGGTTCGAGGATCGGTTTGGGTGTCGCCGGCGGTTTGGCGAACGGCACCGTGACTTGGGCCGGCGGAGCTTCGGGTTTCGGAGGCGGGGCCGACGCGCGTGCGATGCGCGCGGCGAGCTCGCGGTCGGCAGCGCCACCCGCTTCCGCGAGTGCGGCCGCGAGTTCGGCGACGCTGCCGAAGCGCTCGTTCCGCTCGATCTTCAGGCAGCGTTCCACCGCCTCCACCAGCGCCGGCGGTAGCCCGGTCCGGAGCTCGCCCAAGCGGGGACGACGGTCGTTCTGCATCGCGTCCACCAACTCTTCGATTCCCTTCACGTCGAAGGCAGGGCGATTGGTGAGCAGGCGATAGGCGATGGCTCCGAGCGCCCAGATGTCGGTGCGCGCGTCCACGTCGCGCGGCGAGCGCAGCTGCTCGGGAGACATGTAGCGCGGCGAGCCGAGCACCATGGAATCGGCAGTGAGACGCGTGCTGCCGATGGACTTGGCGATGCCGAAGTCGAGCACCTTGATCTGCTTCGTGCCGTCCGAGCGCTCGGCGACGAAAAGGTTGGCGGGCTTCAGGTCGCGGTGCACGAGACCCGAGCGGTGCGCTTCGGCGAGGCCCGCGCACGCTTGCACGAGGTAGCTCGTCACGTCTTCGGGCGAGAGCGGACCTTGCGCTTCGAGGATCTGCGAAAGGTCGCGCCCGTCGAGGTACTCCATCACCATGTAGGGAGTGCCGTTTTCCAGCCGGCCCACGTCCGACACGCGCACGACGTGATCGCCCCCGAGCTTGGCGAGAGCGCGCGCTTCGCGCATGAAGCGCAAAACTGCCTCGTCACCGTCCAGCACGCCCTCGCGGAGCACCTTGATCGCCACGAGGTGCCCGAGCTCTTCGTGGCTGGCCCGCACCACGACACCCATGCCGCCGCGGCCGAGCACACGCTCGACGCGGTACTTCTCGCCGACCCGGTCTCCCGGAAGAATGCCGGCCGGCGCGTCTTTCATCGGCCGCGCCCCCGGAGCTCGACGTCGACCACGACGGGGAGGTGGTCGGACGCTACTCGCGCGAGCCCGCGGCTCGGTGCGCCGGCGCCGACCACGCGGGCGTCGCCGCGCACGAACACGCCGTCGAGCGGGCGCAGCGGGAGCCACGCCGGGAAGGTGTTCACGAGCCCACCCGCACGCCGAAAGCCCTCGGGCTCGAGGAAGCGCGGCCCCAGCGTCCCATACAGATCGTTCAAATCTCCGCCGAGCACGATGGGCGTTCGCCGGTGCAGCCCGCGGAACGGCTCCGAGGCGAGGAACCGGCCGAGCTGTTCTCCACGCTCGGAGCCCGCGAGGCCGAGGTGCAGCGAGCAGAAGAGCAGCGAGCGAGTGTGGCGCCCGTGACGCATGCGCGCTCGCGCGAGGAGCGCTCCGCGCTTCTTGCGCGTGCCGATGGTGAGGTCGATCTCGTGTAGGTCCGTCAGGGGGTGGCGGCTCAGGATCGCGTTGCCGTAGCCCCCTCGCACGAAGGCGTGCTGGGGGAAGTAGCCAGTGTGAGCGAGCCCGAGCGCCTCCGCGAGGAGCTCCACCTGCGCGTGGTGCCCCGCCCGCGGCAAGTCGCTCGCTACCTCCTGCAAGAGCGCGAAGTCCACCTCGAACGAGGAGAGTAGCTCGCTGATGCGCTCGATGCGGTAGCGGCGGTCGAGACCCCCGATCCCCTTGTGGATGTTCCACGAAACGACTCGAAATCGCATGCGCGGTCGGGGTGGCACCCGCAGAGCGGGTTAGCGTAAGCTATGCGAAGAGACCAGGCTTTTCTTCCCTTCGTTCTCGCTCCCTTCCCTCCATGACCACGTCACCGCCCCCGAACCTCGAGGGAACCGTCGTCGGCGGCCGCTACACGGTGGAGCTGCTCCTCGGACAGGGAGGCATGGGCTCGGTCTGGAAGGGCCGTCACATCTCGCTCGGCCACCCGGTGGCCATCAAGTTCGTGCACCCGAAGCTCGCCAAGAGCTCGGAGGCTCGACGTCGGTTCGAGATCGAAGCCAAAGCCGCCGCTCGCATCAACAGCCGCCACGCGGTGAAGGTCCACGATCACGGCGTCACCGACGACGGCCACCCGTACATCGTGATGGAGTACTTGGAGGGAGAGCCGCTCGAACGCGCCATCCGCTCACGCGGGCCGCTGCTCTTGCCCGAGGTCACCACCATCGTGACGCAGGTCGCGCGTGCCCTCGAAGCCGCTCACGATGCGGGCATCGTCCACCGCGATCTCAAGCCCGACAACATCTTCCTGGCGCGTGATCCCGAGGCGGGCAAGCTCGGCTACACCGTCAAGGTCGTGGACTTCGGCATCGCGAAGCTGGTGCACGAGGACAGCAAGGTGAGCGGCGCCACCGAGGCGGGTGCGCTGCTCGGCACGCCGCACTACATGAGCCCGGAGGGACTCACGTCGTCTTTCCCGGTGGGGCCGCCGTCCGACGTTTGGTCCCTCGGTGCCTGCGCCTTCGCGGCGCTCTGCGGCAGCCCTCCGTTCGGCGGAGAGGTCATCGGCGAAGTGGTGCTCAAGGTCTGCTCCGCGCCCATGCCGGTGCCGACCAAGGTGAATTCCAGCGTGCCACGCGAGTTCGATGCCTGGTTCGCTCGCGCTTGTGCCCGCGTGCCGGACCAGCGCTTCCAGACCGCGCGCGAGGCCGCCCTGGCCCTCCAACAGCTGACCCAGTGGTCCCAAACGAGCCGCGAACAGGTCAGCTACGCCGTGCGCCCCACGCAACCGAGCCAGCTCGAGCTCGAACTCGAGGCCATGCAACCCCAGGGCGGCAAAGGCAAGCTCCTCGCGGGCGTGCTCGTGGGTCTCGCGCTCGCCATGGGCGGGCTCGGACTCTACACCGCGCACGTCACGCGTCAGGCGAACCTGGCCGTGACGCAGACTGCCGCCAGTGCAGCCGCCGTCGTCGAAGGACAGAATCAGAAGACGCTCGACGATGCCGAGAAGGCCTTCTGGGATGCCGGCACGGACGCTGCCGCGCCGGCGCCATCGGCGTCCGCCCCGAAGAAGCCTCCCAAGAAGCCCTGAGCGAGCCGCTCAGCGGTAGAAGTCCTGGACCAACCAGACGCTGCCGTCGCTCGCGACGAAGAAGCCGCAGGCGAGCTCCTTGTAGCCCGCATCCATGATGTTGTTGTGGTGTCCGTGTTGTGGGCCCGTGCCCGGGCCTTCGTCGAACATGGCCTTGATGCACGCGTCGGTGACCGAAGCCGGCGCGCCCTTCCAGCCCGGACACTCGTTCTGCGCAGCCTCCGCGCACTTGCCGAACGCTCCGTGCGGCGTCTTGCTCATGGCGTCGCTCTGCGCCTGCCCATCGCTGCACGTCGTGTCCCCCTTCAGGCTGAGCGCGGGCAGCTGCTTGGTGGCCCGGTACTCGTTGGTTCGCTTGAGGCAGCGCTGCCGGGCCTCGGCGAAAGCGTCCGCCGGCGGCGGCGGGGGCTGTGCCGGCGGCGTCGTCGCGGAAGGCGGAGGGGCCGGCGGTGTCGTCGCCGACGGCGTCGGTGCGGGCGCAGGCGAGCCACCCGGCACGCAGCTCATGCCGAGTGGAGTGCTCGCGCAGGTGGCGCCCGGCTTGCATTCGGCTTGAGACTGGCAGCCGCCGCAGCGCCCGTTCAAGCAGTGCGCGAAGGGGCAGATGAAGTCGGCGTCGGAGGTGCAAGGCAAGCCCATGGCCGCGGGCGGCCCCGACGGCGTCGTAGCCGTGGGCGCGGGAGTCGGCGCGGTCGGACCGGGAGTCGGCGCGGGTGCTGGCGCGGTGGGCGCGGGAGTCGGGCCCGGTCCCGTCGGATACGTCGGCGCGGGGTACGGGGCAGGAGCGCCTGCGCCTGGGTAGGCGGGGGGCGGCTCCTCCTTCTTGCAGGCGTGAGCGAGGCTGAACGTGACGAGCGCGGCGCCGAGCAGGTGGCGACTCCGAGACATGGCGAAAGCAATGCTAGCGCGGATTCGAGGCTGGTTTCACGCGCCTTCGTGCGTTCGGCCCCGAGGGCCAGCGCAGGCCCGGAATCGCCCTCGCGGTGGCGCCCCCTGGGTGTTATATGCAGGCGCGCCGTTCCGAGAGGTCAATGAACCATGGGCATGATCGAAGATACCCTGGCGGAGCTTCGCTCCGGCATCGAGAAGGCGAAAGAAGCCCTGAAGCGCGAGCTCTCGAAGCTCCGCACGGGTCGCGCTCACGCGGGCATGCTCGATTCCCTCCGGGTGGAGTACTACGGTCAGAGCACGCCCATCGCCCAGATGGCGACCGTCAGCGTGCCGGAGCCCCGGCTCATCACGGTGAAGCCCTGGGACAAGTCCCAGGCCCACGCCATCGAGAAGGCTTTGCGCGAGTCCGACCTCGGCCTGAACCCCCAGACCGACAGCGATCTGATCCGAATCCCGATCCCCCCGCTCAGCGAGGAGCGGCGCAAAGACCTGGTGAAGGTGGCAAAGAAGCACGGCGAGGAAACCAAGGTTGCCATTCGGAAGACCCGCCACGAGGCCCTCGACATGCTGAACGAGCTGAAGGAGTCGGGCGAGTCGAGCGAAGACGAGGTCGAACGCGGCAAGAAGAAGGCCGAAGAGATCGTGCACGACGCGACGGTCGCCGTGGACCAGATCATCGCGGGCAAAGAAAAGGAAATTCTCGCGGTCTGAGCGGGCCGGTCATGCTGAGTGGCGGGTGTGCTTGACAATGCCGGCGGGCAACGTGAAGATTTCTCCGGGAAATATGGTGACGCTCCGCGCAGTGGCGGCCGGGATCAGCGACGTGGGGCTGCAGCGCGACCACAACGAAGACAGCTTCGCCATCCTCAACGATCAGGAGCTCTACGTGGTCGCCGACGGCATGGGCGGTCATCGCGCGGGCGACGTCGCGAGCCGGCTCGCCACCGACTCCATGGTGGAGTTCTTCCGCGCGACCGCCGCCGAGGACGTCACCTGGCCCTTCCACTTCGATTCGCGTCTGTCCGAAGAAGAGAACCGCCTGCTCACCGGGATTCGGATCGCGAACCGCCAGATCATCGAACGCAGCCTCAGGTCCCGCGAGTGCCACGGCATGGGCACGACCATCGTGGGAGCGTTGTTCAGCTCGACCAAGGGCAAGATGTTCATCGGCCACGTGGGCGACAGCCGCGCCTACCGCGTGCGTCACGGTCAAATCACCCAGCTCACTCGCGACCACTCGCTCGTCAATGACTACCTCCTCGCGATGCCCGAGCTCACCGAGGAGCAGCGCAGCGAGCTCCCGAAGAACGTCATCACCCGCGCGCTAGGGATGCAGGATCACGTCACGGTCGACCTCCAGAGTGACGACGCCGAAGTCGGCGACCTGTACGTGCTGTGTTCCGACGGGCTCTCCGGCATGATCGACGACGGCGAGATCCTCGGCGTCATCGGTGGCTCGGCCGACCTCGGCGAAGCCTGCCGCCGGCTCGTGGCGCTCGCCAACGAGCACGGTGGCGAAGACAACATCACCGCGGTGATCGTGCGAATCGAGCAATCCACCGCCCCCAAGCTCGAGCTCCCGCCCACGCCGGTCACGGGCGACGAAGACACCGGTCAGGTGGCCATCGTCGCGGATCCGGCGCCCACGAGCGCCGCCGACGTTTCTCCTTCCGACGGCTCGACCAGCAGCGAAGGCTGAGCGCCTCGGCCTGGCTGAGCGCCTCGGCGTGGCTGAGCGCCTCGGCGTGGCTGAGCGCCTCGGCTTCGCTGAGCGCCTCGGCCTCGCTGAGCGCCTCAACTTCGCTGAGCGCCCCGGCCTCGCTGAGCGCCTCGGCCTCGCAGGCGGAGCGCGGAAGCTGGCCCGACGCGCTCCAGAGCGCTTGGCTCACTTGCAGTGATCGAAGAAGAACCAGCCCGTGTCCACCGAGCACGCCACCGAGAGGTTGTCGCTCGATGCGAGCGCAGGGCACGTGTACGAAGCCCAGATCGCCTCTTCGCCCACGACCAGGGGCTTGTCCGCCACGGAGACCGTACAAAGCTGGTCATTCGGGCTGGTGAGGATGTCGGTGGAGCCGGGGTCGTAGACGCTCACCACGGCGTTGCCCGTTCCGCCCTTCTGCACGCTGCCCGACACCTGGAAGAAGCCGCCGCCCTTCTGGATCAGACCGCTGAACTTGATGTTGCTTCCGCTGCCAATCGAGCACGACACGCTCGCGCCTTCGTCGTCGGTGAAGGGGCGACCCTTGGCCGTGCCCGTCGGTCCGATGCCGTTCTGGCCGAGGTAGATGGGATCTCCGCTGCCCGGGCACTGCTTGCCCGCCACCGGTGGATTCAGTGTGCTGAGATTCACCGTTGCCCCACCGACAGCCGGCGGCGCGGCCGGATCGCTGCATCCGAGGGCCGCGACACCCAAAAAGCCAATGACTCGAAGCTTCATGTTCGTCCTTCCGATGCCGTACCCGTTTTAGCGCAGAAAAACCGCCACGAGCAAACCAGAGCCGACCCGCGCCGCCCGCTGCCGGCCGCGTGGCCCGTTCAGCGCATGGCTTCGAGGCCCGTTTTCAGGTCGTTCCACAGGTCCTCGACGTCCTCGAGCCCCACCGACAGCCGCACCAGGCTGTCGCTGATGCCCACGGCCCGACGCACCTCCGGGGGGATGGACGCGTGGGTCATGATGGCTGGATGCTCGGCGAGCGACTCCACGCCTCCGAGGCTCTCCGCCAAGGTGAAGACGCGGAGTGCGCTGAGGAAGCGGCGAGACTCGTCCACCCCGCCCTCGAGCTCGAGGCTGATCATGCCGCCGCCGGCCGCCATCTGCTTCTGGCAGAGCGCGTGGTCGGGGTGCGAGGCGAGGCCGGGGTAATGCACGACCCGCACCTGCTTCTCCTCCGTGAGGCGGCGCGCCAGCTCCGAAGCGCTCTTCACGTGCTGCCGCATGCGCACGGGCAACGTCTTCAGGCCGCGGAGCACCAGGTAGCAGTCCATGGGGCTCGGCACTGCGCCGATGGCGTTCTGGAGGAACGCGATGCGTTCCCCCAGGGCGTCGTCGCTGGTGACGAGCGCGCCACCGACCACGTCGGAGTGGCCGTTGATGTACTTCGTCGTCGAGTGCATGACCACGGTGGCGCCGAGCTCGAGCGGTCGCTGGAGCACCGGTGAAGCGAACGTGTTGTCCACCACGAGCGGAAGCGATCGGGCCTTGGCGATGGCCGCCACCTTCTCGATGTCGAAGAGCTTGAGCAGCGGGTTCGTCGGCGTTTCGAGCCAAACCAGCCGAGTCTTGTCGCCGATCGCCGCGGAAACCCGGCTCGGATCGCGCATGTCGACGAAGGTCGTGGTGATGTTCATGGGCTTCATCACCTTGTCGAACAGGCGGAACGTGCCACCGTAGACGTCGTCGCCGCACACCACGTGATCCCCGGGGACAGCGTGTGCAAGAGCGTCAGCGTGGCGGCGCTGCCGCTCGCGAAGGCGAACCCACGCCGGCCGCCTTCGAGGGCGGCGAGGCGCTTCGAGGGCCTCCCGGGTGGGATTGCCGCTGCGCGAGTACTCGAAACGCTTCGGCTTGCCGGGCTCGGCCTGCGCGAAGGTGCTCGAGAGCACGATGGGCTGCATCACCGCGGCGTGGGAAGGATCGGGTTCTTGCGCAGCGTGGATGGCGAGCGTGTCGAGGGAGCAGGAGCGGACAGCCATGGCTCGCTGATATCACGGCGCGCCAGCCGTGAAGGCGGCTGGGCTCTCACGGCGCTTCGAATTCGGGGTGAGTGACGGGAATTGAACCCGCGACACCTGGAGCCACAATCCAGTGCTCTACCACTGAGCTACACCCACCATGTCCACTTCTGGACATGCGAGCCGCCGAGGCGAAACGCGCGGGGGAGGTGGACCACGGACCGGGGTCGGCAAGCCCGCTTGCCTCGGAGAGCGCCTCAACCGAGACGCCAGAATTGCTTTGTTGGGTCGCCACCCGCTCGAGCTCCGCGGCGTGCCGCGCCCACTTCGCCGGGGACACGGGGTCGTGGGTGTCTTCGAGCGCCGAGAGGGTCGCCGCCAGTGAGTCCGACAGCGCCCGGAGGTCGTAGCCCCCCTCGAGCAGGATCGCGAGGCGCCCGAGAGCTCCGCGGGGCAGCGCGCCCGCGATGCGGCCGAGCATGTGCCCGTATGCTTCGTCGCTGAGCGACATGGCGCCGAGCGGGTCGCGCCGATGGGCGTCGAAGCCCGCGCTGATGAGCGTCAGATCCGGGTCGAACTCCTGCAAGATGGGGCAGAGGATGCGGTCGAAGGCCGTGAGGTAGACGCTCTCGTCCGCGCCATGGGACAGGGGCACGTTCACGTTGAAGCCCGCGCCTTCGCCGGTTCCGACCTCGTCGGCAGCCCCCGTTCCCGGATAGAACGGATACTGGTGGAGGGAGACGTAGAGGACGCTGGGATCGGCGAAGAAGATCTCCTGCGTTCCGTTGCCGTGGTGGACGTCCCAATCGATGACGACCACGCGCTCGGCCCCGTTGGCGCGGGCATGGGCCGCGGCCACGGCGGCGTTGTTCACCAAGCAGAAGCCCATGGCGCAGTCCGGCCGGGCGTGGTGGCCCGGAGGGCGAACGAGCGCCAGGCCATAGCCGGCCTCGCCGCCGAGGAGGCTGTCGACGAGGGCCAGGCTGCCACCCGCCGCCCGCCGCGCCGCCTCGACCGAGCCCTCGGCGTAGAACGTGTCGGCGTCGAAGTACCCTGAGCTACCGGCCGCTCGGCCGAGGCGTTCCACGTAGCCGGCGGTGTGGACTCGCCCGAGCTCCTCGTCCGTCGCGTCCCGACCGGCGAGCTGCCGGAGGGGGAGGGCGAGGTGGGCCCGGGCCAGTCCCGCCCGGGCGGCGTCCAGGCGTTCGGGGCGCTCGGGGTGGCCGGCTGGGGCCTCGTGCGCCGCGAAAATCGGGTCGTCGACCAGGGCGAGCACGTTCATGGCTTTCAACGTCGGCCGTGGGGATGTTAGCCTCGCGCCGCGCTTTGCGTGAGGAAGCTGGGGCATCGAGCTTCGGGGAGCTCGCGCTCGGGCCGCGAAGGAACACACCATGCGGTGGAAGATCATCGTCGTCAACGCCGGAATCGTCTTGATTGTCGGGATCCTGAGCTACGTGCTCTTGGCAGCTTCGCTCGGCGACGTCGTCGCCAACCCGGGCAAGCGCAAGACCGAGGTCTCGCAAGCCCTCCGGGCAGCAGCGGCACAGCTCGCGCTGGACGGGGCGCGCACAGAGCGCTGGCTCGACTCACGCACCACCACCGACACGGCCAAGGGCGTCTACGCCGCCGGCACGGTCGAGGCTCGCCAGCAGGCAGCCACGGCGGCCGCCAACAAGATCCGCGACGAAGCGGTGGCTGACGCTGCCTTCACGAAGATGGCGCCGAGCGTCGTCCTATTCGTCGACAAGCAGGGTGTGGCCATCGGCAGGAATGGCTCGGCTCTGATGCGCGGCGACAAGATGGGCGAAGCCTACCCGTCGCTGGCCAAGGCGCTCACGACCGGGAACACTTCGAGCGACGTCTGGCTGAACCGCGAGCGGCAGGAGCAAATGCTGGCTTCCTATGCGCCGATCCGCGGCGACGATGGCGCTGTCATCGGCGCGCTCGTCCTCGGCACGCCGCTGAACGACGACCGGCTCTCGCGCACGAGCGAGCTCACGAGCGGGCAGTTCTTGGCCCTGAGCGTTCCGGGACAGGCTCTCGAGCTCGTGGCTTCGAGCGGTGGGGCCGCGGGTCTCGTGGACGCGGTTCGCTCCGGCTCGGCGAAAGACACCGCGCAGAAAGCCATCGACAGCTCCGGCCTGACCGTGACCGACACGGCCACGGGCGGCTTCATGTTCGGGTCGACGCCGCTCGTCGGCTTCGGCGACGACAAGCGCGCGGTGCTGACCGCGGCGGTCCCGGCCTCGCTGGTCGGGAGCTTGTCGGGCCTGCTCTGGCCCGTCTTCGGAGTGACCGCGCTCGGTCTCTTGCTCGTGGGTGTCGGTGGCGCGCTGCTCGGCAACTACTACGAGCACCCGGTCTCCGAGCTCGAAGAGGGCATCCTCGCCATCATCAACGGCAAGACCGACCTGCGGTTCCAGATCGAGCACCCGGATCTCGGTGGCTTGGTCTTCCGCATCAACTCGCTCTTGAATGCGCTCATGGGCGTGCCCGAGGACACCACCGATGACGAAGGGCGTCCGAGCGTGCCCGCCGCGAACCCCGCAGCATTCGAGGGTGGGGGAGCGCCCCCGCCGCCTCCGCAGCCCTGAACCGCCTGGGCTCGGAGTTTTTGCCGGGCTGCGGCCATTGTGCGCCGTCGCCCCCAACCGACCTCGCTCGGCTCGGCGAATGGGGCTATAAGCCGGACCCGTCCCGCGCGAAGCGGTCCGAGGTGATCGATGGGCTTGTTCGATTTCTTCAGCAAAGGAAAAGGGGAGAAGAAGGGCGATAGCCCCGCAGCGAAACCCGACAAGAAGGGCGACAAAGAGATCGCTCGCCTCGGGAAGCTCGCCGCCCAGAAGCTCGCGCAGAACTACGACCGCCAAGAGGCGATCGAAGAGCTCGCGCGCATGGGCACGGCCGACAGCGCGAAGGCGCTGCTCCGTCGTTTCGATTTCTCCATGGAGCCGTCCATCACGGACCAGGAGGAGAAAGAGGCCGCTGCGCGCGGCATCATCGCCGCGGGCGAAGCGGCCATCGACCCCATCCGTGACTACTGCAAGAAGGCCGAAAGCCTGACTTGGCCGCTCAAGACGTTGCGCGACATCGTGCCGCCGGAGAGCTTCGTCGAAGAGCTGCTCACCATCTTGGATCAATTCGACACCGAATACATGCGCAACGCCGAGCCGAAGATCCAGCTGATTCGCACGCTCGAGGAGTTCCACACCGAAGACGTGCGCGTGGCGGTGGAGCCGTTTCTGACCGACGCCGGTGAGCCCGCGCGCTTCGCCGCGGTCACCACGCTCTTCGCAGTCGGCATGGAGGAGAGCGTCCCCGCCCTGGTGGCCGCGCTCGAAGAAGAGGAGTCGCTGCGAGTGAAGAACCGCATCGCTCAGGGCCTGCTCGATCGCAAGTGGAGCATCCCGGAAGACCTTCGCGACGCCTGCTCGAAGTCGCTGCCGCCCGACTACGAGCTCGCGGGCGACGTCGTCGCGCGAAGCTGAGCCGCCTGCCTGTTTCGCGCGGGCCCGCCCGCCGCGCGCTGCCCCCTGCGCTGGAGCCCGCTCCGCCGCGCGAGCTGCCCTCTGCGCTGGAGCCCGCCCCGCCGCGCGAGCCCTTCGACCGCCGAAGCGCGCCTCGCCGCGCGCGCCCCTCTTGCGCGAGCTGCTCCCACCGCGCGAGCCGCTCCCACCGCGCGAGCCCTTCACCGCCGAAGCGCGCCTCGCCGCGGGCCGAGAAGGAGCGACCGTCGCGCGGGAGCCGGGCGCCGCGAGCCGCCGTCGTCGCGCGAGCGCCGACCGCCGCGCGGGCCTGCTTGCGCGAGCCGCTCCCACCGCGCGAGCCCCGTCGTCGCGCGAGCGCGACGGCGCCCGCCGACCGCCGTGAGCGGCGCGCGAGCCCCGTCGTCGCGCGAGCGCGACCCCGCGCGAGCCGCCGACCGCCGCGCGTGCGCCGACCGCCGTGAGCGCCGAGCGCCGCGCGCAGGCCCACTGGCGCCCGAGCTTGCTCGGACCGGGAGTCACGGCCGTCGCGCGAGCGCCGACCGCCGCGCGTACGCCGACCGCCGTGAGCGCCGAGCGCCGCGTCGCGCGAGCGCCGACCGCCGCGCGCAAGCGCCGTCACCCTGAATGGACGAAAGGCGCGGGGGCTAGGCCACCCGCGCCTCGTCGTCGCCCCGACTTCTCTTCACTCGCTGACGCGGTACTGCTGCGGGAAGTAGAAGTTGTAGGAGATCGTCATCATCTGATTGAAGCGGAACTGACGGTCCTTGTCGTCGATCTTGTTGTCGGGGAACTCGGCGTCCTTGCCGCCGCCCTTGGTGTCGAAGCCGCCGGTGTTCCAGGCGAAGGGCAGAGCGCGCCACTCGAAGCCGATGGCGTTCCACTTGTTCGTGTAGAACGTGAAGCCGAGACCGAAGGTGGGTGCCACCGCGACGCGGCTCGCCTTGTCGAACTGGCGACCGCAATCGTTCGCACAGTCCTTGCGCTCGCTCACGCCGATGAAGGCGGGGCCCGCGAAGAAGTAGAGGTCCGAGTCCACGTAGATGTTCTGGAACAGGGCGAGCTTGCCGCGGAACGGCACGCCCGTGAGCTGCGGCGCGAGCACCCAGTCCATGGAACCGAGCTGCTTCTTGAAATCTTCGCCCAGGTTCACGGCCGTGAGGCGGCGGTCGGTCGTAGTGCCGGCCGGGTCGGCGCGACGCCGGGTCGCGTTCACGTCCTGGATCTTGTCGCTCAAGCCGGTCGGGATCTTGATCGCGCCGAACGCCCCGAACGCGCCGATGGCGAGCCAGTCGGTGAGGTTGTAGTTCAAGCGCGCGCCGAACATGATCTCGCGCTGGTACTCGTCGAGCAGCGTGAACGATGCGGCCGGGGCGACCTCGATGCGCTTCTCGCGGTAGAGGCGAAGCTGGCGCACCGCCGGCGCGCCAGCGAGTGGACCCGTGAGCAGGATTTCCTGGGCACGGGACTCTTCGGTCACCACCGACGTCGCGACGAGCGCGCTGATGCCGAAGAAGAGCTTCTTGAGGGTTGCCGTCGTCTTCATGGTGCTTCCCATCGGTCCTTCCGCGCGCATCACTTCGGCAACCTGTAGTCGAAGGAGAACGGAATGAAGATCGACACGCCCACCTGAGCCTGCACCGCGTTCGTCAGCTTCGAATCGCCGTACCAGTTGGCCTTGTCTTGCTGAGCCGCTTGGGTGAGGGGATCTCGGTGTTCTCGAGCTTGTCGTTGAAGATGTAGTCACGGACCTCCATCGTCGCGGCAAACCAGCGATTGAAGAAGATGCGGAGGCCGAGACCCGCGTTGAAGGCGATGCGGTTCTCCCACTCGAAGTTGCGGTTGTCGGGGTCGATCACCGCGATGGGCCGCGTGCTGATGGCGCCCACTCCGCCGACCACGTAGGCGTCGTAGTGGAAGATGAAGTCGCCGAAGCCGGCGAACTTGCCGTACGCGGGCACGTAGGTGAAGTTCAGCGCCGCGCCCCAGTTGTACTCGGTGAGCGGCACACCGACGCGGGCCGAGCGGCGGACCTGCGCGTTGAAGTCGCTGTCGACGTTGAACGGCTGGTAGTAGTTGAAGTTCGCTCCCACCGCCAAGACGTTGGTGATGTAGTAGTTGAGCGCGATGCCGGGGCCGGGGTGGCTCACGAACTGGTCGTTCAAGCTGACCTGCCAGTACGGATTCACCTCGAAGCGGCGCACGCGCAGCGCGAAGATCTGCTGCACGGCGTAGATCTGCTCTTTGAGCGGCTTGGCCGCTTCCTTGTTCATGTCGAGCTTGGGGCACGCCGCCGGGTCGATCTTGCAGATGTCTCCCAGGTCGCTTCCCGTGTCGCCGCCGGGCTCTTCTCCGCCCGGCTCTTCGCCGCCTTCACCGGCGACCTCTCCACCCTCGCCTGCGACTTCAGTGCCTTCACCCGCTTTGGCGCCGTCTTTGCCAGCTTCTTTGCCGGCTTCTTTGCCGGCTTCTTTGCCGGCTTCGGCGGCTGGCTTGTCGCCAGCAGCGGGCTTCTTGCCCTGAGCCCAGGCGCCCGCGGGCATTGCGCAGAGCGCAGCCGCAACGAGGAGCCCGACGCGCGTTTTCTTCATCGATGCCTCTTCCGCTTTCCGTGAACCACGACCGCTGCGGAGACTACCGCTACAACAAGCTCTGCAACTACCCAAAATAATTGGCGAATTCCACCGCGCCCGAGTGCCGCGCGACTATATCACGCGCTCTTTTTTGCGATCAACCACGAAAACACAAGAAGAAATCCGTCGCGCCCGTCCCGCGCGACGTGGACCTCCCGTGGCCTCGACCGCGGCCTGTCAGGCGGCGTTGGCCTCGCTGTCCTGGCCGAGCAAGGCCTCCACGAACTCGTCCGGCGAGAAATCCCGGAGGTCGTCTGGGCGCTCGCCCAGCCCCACGAACCGGACCGGCACCGCGAAGGTGTCGCAGATCCCCAAGATGACGCCGCCCTTGGCCGTTCCGTCGAGCTTCGTCAGCACGATTCCGGTCAGCTCGAGCTGCTCCTTGAACTCCTTGGCCTGGGCCAGGGCGTTCTGACCGTTGGTGGCGTCGACCACCAAGAGCACTTCGTGGGGAGCCCCCGCCAGCGCCTTGTCCGCGGTCTTGGCGATCTTCTTCATCTCCGCCATCAGGTTGGTCTTGGTGTGGAGCCGCCCGGCGGTGTCGGCGAGCACGACGTCGGCTCCTGTCTCTTCCGCCTTCTTGATGGCGTCGAACACCACGCTGCCGGGATCCGCTCCGTCCTTGCCGCGCACCACTTCGCAGCCCACGCGCTCTCCCCACACGACGAGCTGTTGGACTGCAGCTGCGCGGAACGTGTCGCCCGCAGCGAGCACGACCTTCTTGCCTTCGGCCTGGAGCTTGGTCGCAAGCTTGCCGATCGTCGTGGTCTTGCCCGCGCCGTTCACTCCGACCATCAGCACCACGGTCGGCGTACCCCGCAGCGGAAACGCGCCCGCTTTGCCGTCGACGTCGAGGATGCGCTTGGCTTCGTCGCGCAGCGCTTCCCACACCTTGTTCGAGTCGAGCAGGTCTGCCTTGCTGAGCGTCTCTTTGATCCGCCCGAGCATGGCTTGTGTCGTCGTGACGCCGACGTCCGACGACAGCAAGATCTCTTCGATCTCTTCGGCGATGGCGGGGCTCAGCTCCTTCTTGCCGCTGATGAGCGCCTTCAGCTTGCCGAAGAAGCCTTCCTCGCTGCGCGACTTGGCGAGACCGCGCCGCAGGCCGGCGATGTCTCGAACATGACTCAGGCTCGGTCGCGACGGCTGCGGAGGCCGCGCGGGCTCGGCAGCTTCGGTGGCGGGCGGAGCCGCCGCTGGGGCCGCTGCGGCAGCGGGCGGAGCCTTGGAAGGGACCTCTTTGGCCTTGGGCTTCTCTTCGGCCGGGGCCGCTTTGGGCTTGGGTTCTTCGCGTGTCTTCGCCTCTTCCTTCTTCTCCGGCAGCTCGCGCTTTTCCGCGGCGGGCGGCAGTGCCTTTTCGGCAGGCTTACGGAGAAAGAGGAAGTAGACGGCGACGAGCGCGACGATCCCCACGAGGACGTAGACGATTTCCATCGGTGGCGCGTGCCTCTTTGAAGGTGGCGGCGGACTATAGGGAGGGGCGCTTTCGTCCGTCAACGGCCGCTTGTTCCGGGCTTCTCCACGCGGGTTCTTGGGCGGCGACGCGCTCTTCGGTCGCGGCGTCGGGTGGCTCCGGGCCGAAGGCAGCCTGCTCGACAGCGTCCGCCCAGAGCACCACGTCGTCGGCGCGGCGCTCGGCTGCGACGGTTGCGACGTGGCCGGGAGTGGCCTCGCCCGGGATGCTCCACGGCTTGCCCATCCGGGTCGCCCAGTCGACGAGCCGTGCCAGGAGGGCCCGGCGTCGCGAGAGCAGGCTCACCTGCAAGTAGCCGGCGGGCGGTAGGTCCTTCGTCATGGTCGAGTGCCAGCGCGCCGCGATCTGCATGCGAGCACCTTCTACGCGTTCGGCCGCCGGGAGCTCGAAGCGGCCCTCGGCATCCGTGAGGCAGCGGGCAGCAACCCCCTCGTTTCCGAACGTCGGGAGCAGGATGGTGAGGCTCGCGTTTTCGATGGGTGTGCCTTCGTGAGCGTCGATCACGCGTCCGCGCCAGCCGGAGTTGTCGGGTCCCATCTCGATGACGTCGAGCGACGGGCGTCCCGGTGGAAGACTCGCCCGCTCCTTGTCTGGGCGCTCGCTCCGCGGCGGGCGCCACCATGTACGCACGACCCACGCCGCGACCAGCAGCGCCGCGATCACCCAGGGCACGCGGCGCCACGGGCTCGGCGGCGAGACCGGGGTCTCGAAGCTCAAGCTCTCGCCGGGGATCCACCACGGTGCTTCGGGCAGGTAGCGGACGGTGACCGGCACGCTGCCGGTCGCAGGCAGCGGAAAGAGGGCGGCCAAGTGGGCCGCGCCCGCTGCCACGTCCGGTGCCGACGCTCTCCACCCACGAGCAGCTCGACCGCACCGTTGGGCACGGCGCCGCGGGCCGAGCCCACCGCCACGTCTACCTCGAGCCCGTCTTCCGGATGCGCCGGGGCGACGCTTCCGGGGATCGACAGCGCCACCGTCACCGTGCGCAGGATCGGCGCCGAGCGCCGCGCAGGCTGCACCGTATCGCTGCCGGCGAACTCGATGACCAGGTTCGCGGGGCCGGGGTCGCCGAGGCTCGAGCTCGATACGCCGAGCTCCGCGCGTTCCCCCGCGCGCACCGCCGCGCGCGACAGCTCGCGCTTCCGGCCGTCGCGCTCTTCGAGCAAGAGCCGCAGCTGGAGAGGCCCGTCGCTCGCGTCCCCGCGCGACTCGACCCGGGTGTCGACCCAGACCGAGTGGGATTCCCGTTCGAGCGGCAGCGTCTGAGGGGCCGGGGAGAAGCCGAGCGAGAGGACCTTGCGGGACGAATCGACGTCGACCGTGCTCTCGGCCTTTTCGTGGAAGCGGTCGCCGTCGAAGCTCAAGTGGATGGCGACGCGCGGGTCGAGGCCGGGGAAAGCCAGACAGAACGCGCCGGCAGAATCCGCGTCGACCAACAGCTCGTCATTGCCCGCGTGCACGTGCGAGGGCGCGGTCGTGGCGCAGCCCTCGGGTCGACCGAGCGCGACGCGATCACGCGCAGCGCGCACGCGGATGCGGGCCTGGCCCAGCGGGCGCGAGGTGTCGTCGCGGATGCTGCCGCGGAGCTCGAGCTTCGAATCCCGAGCCGTCGCGCGCGCCTCGATCTGCGTCGAGCCTCGCACCTGCACCTTCACCGCCCCGGCGAGCGTGCTCGCGGTCGAAAGGGTCAGGCAGAGAAGGAGCGCTCGGAGCGCGGCGGGTACGCGCATGAGGTACGATGTAGGAGCCGGAGCATATCCTGGATTGAAGCCTTCCGCCTGCGAACCGTCTTACGAGAAAGGACGCGAAGCGCCCAAGATGCTCCACACGAGCGAGACGACTGTCGTGCTAGTCTGCCGGCAGAGGCCCATGGCGGTTCGCCGCATCGTCGCTGTGCTCGTTGCCGTTGCGTCGATGGCATTTTCTTTCGCAGCGCGGGCGGACGACGCTGCGGTCGACCGTGCTGCGGGGCAGCTGAAGGAGAGCGACGACTTCCGCGTGCGCACTCAGGCGGCGCTTTCGCTCGGTGCGTCCAAGAGTCAGCGCGCCATCGAGCCACTCTGTTCGGGCCTCGAGGATTCGAACATCACGGTTCGCGCCGCGGCGGCAGCCGCCCTCGGCAAGTTGAAGAAGGGTGGCGAAGACTGCCTGGAGAAGCGGCTCGAAGACGAGAGCAACGGTACGGTGAAGTCCTCGATCAAGAAGGCGCTCGCCATCTTGAAGGGCGCCAGCGAGCCCGCCATCACCGAAAAGACCAAGGTCTACCTCGCCATCGCGAAGCCCACCGACAAGACGGGCCGCAGCGGCGACGGCGTGGTCAAGCTCGTGCGTTCGGCCATGGTGAAGGCCGCCGGCGGCGAAGACGGCTTCGTCGTTGCGCCCGCGGACGAGACCTCGACCCAGGCCAAGACGCGCATCTCCAAGTTCAAGAGCTTGCGGGCGTTTTACCTCTCGCCGAAAGTCCTCGAACCCAAGTATTCGGGGGGAACCCTGCAGATCAAGGTGGAGGTGGCCATCTTCACCTATCCGGGCAAAGCCCTGAAGGGCTCGATCCCCATTCGGCTGACTCAGGAGGGGGTGAGCGACAAGGACTCCTCGGCCGAAGACGATCTCATAAAAATGGCGGTGGAACGCGCGATCCAGAAGTTCTCCCAGAGCCTGGAGCGGATCCAGTGACTTTGGCGCAACGGGGGGCAGCCGGCGTGCGCCGGGACCCATTCTTGCCGGTTCTCCCGCCGGCGCCCTACCATGACGATTCGGGGTCCGCTCCGTGTCGTAACGCATCGAGGAAATGACCATGGCAGACGCGGCAACCGCACCGGCTAGAGCGGCGGGAGGGCGCCACCAGCGCAGGCTCCGGAACTACCTCCTCGATACGCGCTTCCAGCTCAAGTACACGGCCTACCTGGTCGTCATCGCCCTCGTGCTGAGCGGCTCGCTCGGCTTCATCTTGTGGCGCACGAGCGGCGAGGTGCTGGCCCAGAGCCACTCCACCGTCAGCAAGGGCGAGCAGGTAGTCTCGTTCGGCCAGAAGGTGGTGGAAGAGAGCCGCAAGGTGAGTGCCGTCGTCCAGATGAACATCGTCAAGGACGAGGTCTATCAGGACAACCCCGCCCTGCTCGAAGCGTTCAAGACCGACGCCCAAGCCCAGGACGACCGCCTGAAGAAGCAGCAAGAGCAGCTCGAAGGCCAGGCCGCCGCGCTCAAGCAGCAGTCGGCGGACATCGCGCGCCAGCAGAAGACCATGCTCACGTCGCTGACGGCGCTCCTCGCGTTGCTCGTGGTGGGCATCGGTTTCGCCGGCATCATGGTGACCCACAAGGTGGCGGGCCCCATCTACAAGATGAAGCGGCAGATCCGCGAGGTGGGCGAGGGCAAGCTCAAGATCCCCGGCAAGCTCCGCAAAGGGGACGAGCTCGTCGACTTCTTCGAAGCGTTCAACGACATGGTGGTGTCCTGGCGCAAGCGCCAAGAAGACGAGATCGCCCTGCTCGACGACGCCATCGCGAAGCTCGACGGCAAGGCCGAAGCGGCCGACCTCGAGATGTTGAAGAAGCTCCGCGCGGAGATGCAGAGCACGCTGGACTGAGCCAGGCTCAGAACGCAGCGACGACGTATTCGACCTCTGCCGCGTCGCCTTCGAAGCTCACGCTCGCCACGTCGAAGCGCATGCGATCGACGCTCGCATCGCGCTTGTAACGATCGCGCCACAGGCGCTCGCCGGCGCGCCGCACGCGCTCGCGCTTCTTCGAGTCGATGCTGCCGAGCCCGGTCGTCCACGCGGTGCTTCCGCGCGACCGCACCTCGACCACGACGATCACGCGACCGTCGCGCGCGACGATGTCGAGCTCGAGGCGCCCGACGCGCAAGTTGGTAGCTACGATCTCGAATCCACGCGCGCGCAGATATTCGACGACGGCGTGCTCGGCTCGCTTGCCGAGGGCTTGGCGATCGGGGCCCGGACTACGGGTTGTTCCCCTTGTTGCCACAGTTCTGAAGCGTCCCGTTGCACTCGGCGCCGCCCTGGGTCGGCGAGTACTTCGTGCCGTTCTTGATGCAGTAGCTGCCGGCGAGCTGAGCGGAGCCGAGGCCCAGGTCGTCGATGAGCTTCTCGCAGGTGAAGCCGCTCGGGCACTCGCAGTAGCGCGCGTTGGGATCGGGCCCGTCGCAGCGGCAGGAACAGTAGACGGCGTCTTTGGTGTCGCCATGCTCCGGCGATGCGGCGGCCGAGCGCGACACGAGCTGCGCCGGCACCGGAACATCGATGGAGTCGCCCGGGTTCGCGCCGCTGGTGCCGGGCACGCGGCAGCGTTTCGGATCAGTCGGTGCGGCGTTCCCTGTGCAGTCTTGGCAGAGATCGTTCTTTGGGACGACCGACTCGGACTGGCCGTACGGGCAGCTGACGCGCCCGCGGAAGTGGTTCACCAGGCACAGGCGCGTCTCGCATTGGAACGAGCGGCTCTCGACGTTCACCTCGGCTTCGTCGTAGCCGCCGAAGTTCGTCTGGTATTCGTCTTCCGGAGTGCAGGGGTCGCCGACGCCGCCGGGCTCGCAGGCGAGAGCGCCGAGGCCGAGGGTCGTAGCCAGGAAGAGCCAAATAGCCGGAATCGGACGTTTCATGTCTGCTCGCACCTGAACGCACCGCGGCGAAGCGGGCGTCTCTTCTAGCTTTGTCGACGCACCACACCCAAGCGTGCGGCTCGCGAAACGCTAGTCGAGCGCGGATCGATCCGTCAACGCGAAAGGAAGCCAAAGCATGGCCGCGCAACCGTGTCCGAGGGAGGTCCGCCGGGGCGTCGAGCGGCCGGCGGTGAGCCATGCAGCGCGGGTGCTCCGTCTCATTCTCGGTAGCCATGAGCCGTCGTCGGAAATTCCCTGTGGTGACGCTTGACAACGCTCCACCCGGCCACCTAACATCAGCCCGGCCGCGCGTGGTATCTATCGGTTCTCATTGAACTTTTCGATGCCGATCCCTGGTGGCTCGGAGGAGAGCCGCCGGCGCGCAAGCTACCCGAGCGCCCGAAGCCCCCAATAAAAGCGAGGATCCATGTTCCGAAAGCGCCTTGTCGCCACGTGCATCGTGGCCACCGCCGCACTGGGCATCCTGAACAGCACTGATGCGGTCGCGCAAGAAGTGATCGATCTCGACGAGGAGGCCTCCAAGGCTCCGAAGAAGCCAGCCGCGCCCAAAGCTCCGGCGAAGCCCGTCGCGAAAGGCGACGCGAAGGCCGAGCCGAAGAAGGGCGACGGCAAAGGCGACGCGAAAGCCGATGCCAAGAAGGGCGACGCGAAAGCCGACGCCAAGAAGGGCGACGGCAAAGGCGACGCCAAGAAGGGCGACGGCAAGGGCGACGCCAAGAAGGGCGACGGCAAAGGCGGCGTCGACATCGACCTGGACGAGGGCCAAGAGGGCAAGGAGCAGGGGCCGGTCGTCGCCGGGCAGATGACCGAAGAAGCGGCGGCGGCGAAGAAGCTCTTCGATCGCGAACGCTGGAACGAGGCCGCGCAGGCGCTGTTCCGCGTGGTGAACGGCGAGACGGGCGACGACGCCGGCAACAAGCAGCTCGCGCAGTACTACCTCGCGATCTCGCTCTATCGCCTGAAGTTCTACCAGGCGAGCTACGCGCTCTTCAGTCAGATCGCCGACAACAAGAACCACCTCAAGTTCAAGGAGACGTTGCTCTGGCTGGCCAAGCTCGCCACGCAGCTCCCCGAGCCGGCGGACATCATCGAGCGCGTCGGTAAGTACAGCGACGATCAGGTCGCGCGCTTCGACAACGAGCAGCAGCGCGATCTGTTCTGGCAGCTCAACTACATGCTGGGCCGCTACAAGTACCGAAACCGCCAGTACGAAGAGGCCATCCGCCTCTTCCAGAAGGTCGATCGCAAGAGCGAGTACTACGTGAAGAGCCAGTTCTTCACGGGCATCAGCTACGTGCAGCTGCGCAAGAGCGTGCCGGCGGTGCAGTCGTTCCAGCGCATCGAGAAGGTCATCGACGAGGGCGCCGAAGGCGTCGAAGACGAAGACCGCCTGCGCGACCTCGCCTACCTCTCCATGGCGCGCACGTACTACTCGGCGTCGATCAAGCTCGACCCCGAGAGCAACACGCCGCAGGTCGACGAGAAGAAGCTCAGCGCAGCCGTCAAGTACTGGAACCAGATCCAACCGGCGAGCGAGTACTGGCTCGACGCGCTGTTCGAGCAGTCCTGGGCCTACTTCATGGCCGGCGACTACCCGCACGCCCTCGGCAACATCCACACCATCCAGTCGCCGTACTTCCCCAACTCGTTCTACCCCGAGGCGGAAGTTCTCAAGGCGGTCATCTACTTCGCCAACTGCAACTACGAGGGCGCCACCATCGTCGTCGCGCGCTTCAACAAGAAGTACGTCCCGATTCGCGACGAGCTCGAGAAGGTCCTCAAGCGCTTCAAGGGCGAGAACCAGGAAGAGCCGTTCTTCAAGTTCCTGAAAGAAGTCCGTGAGGGCAAGGCGAGCCTCGATCCCAAGATCAAGCCCATCGTCGAGAACGCCCTCTCCGACCGCCAGCTCCTCCGCAATCTCGAGTACGTGCGCATCCTCGACGACGAGATGGACCGCTACCGCAAGTCGCCGCCGGCGTTCCGCGGCTCCGCGGTCGGCAAGCAGGTCGAGGACTCACTCAAGATCGCGCGTGATCTCGCCGTCCGTCAGGCCGGTGAGCTCGCGCTCCTGCGCTACCAGCGCAACGTCGACGAGCTGAACGAACACCTCCGAAACGGTGAGAAGATCCTCATCGACATCACGGCTGCCCAACGCAACTTGCTGGACGAGAAGATCAGCAAGGGCCAGGTCAGCAAGGCTGAATCGAAGATCTACGGCGTCGTCAAACCGGACGAAGAGCACGTGCTCTGGCCCTTCGACGGTGAGTATTGGCGCGACGAGCTCGGCTTCTACCGCCAGGTGGTCGAGTCGGCATGTGGGAGGTAATCCAGATGAAATCCCTTAAAGCGTTGTCCGTTCTCGTAGTCGCTTTCGGAGCCTTCTTGGGCTCACCGGCGACTTCGTCGGCGGCCGACGGACTGTCGAGCTCCTGCGTCGGCTCCGACGCCCAGAAGGCCTTGAGCGAGTGTCCGGGTGGCCCGAGCAAGTTCCAGGTCGGTGGCAAGCGTCCCGCAGCGTTCAAGAGCGCGCCGCCTCCCCGCGAGCGCAAGGACGCGACCAACGCCAAGCCGACGAACCCGACCGAGGCCATGGCGGCGGGTCAGCGCGACACGCGCAAGTCCCGCCTGCAGGCTCGCTCCCGCGCCCTGCTCATCACCGAGATCCAGGGCCTCGAGCGGCTCTACAAGAACACGCCGAAGAAGTCGGCGGACCGGCCCCAGCTGATCCGGCGCGTGGCGGAAGGCTACGTCGAGCTCGAGAGCGCCGCGCTCCGCGACAAGACGGAAGCCGACATCAAGAGCCAGGATCTCAAGAAGAAGAACCCGGGCGCCGCCTCCAAGGCGCGCTCCGACGCGGCGGCGGCCAAGAAGATCGTCGAGGCCGCGCGCAAGAGCGCCATCAAGTACTACACCTTGATGAAGACCGCGTACCCGAACTACTCGAAGCTCGACGAGGTGCTCTACTACCTCGCCTACGAGCACGAGCAGGCCGGCGACCTCACCAACGCACGCAAGGTCTACTACGAGCTCATCGAGAAGGCGCCGAAGTCGCCGTACATCCCCAACGCGTACCTGGCGTTCGGCGAGCTCTTCTTCCAGGAAGCCCAGGGCGACCCCAGCAAGTGGGATCTCGCCGCGGCGGCTTACAAGGAAGTGATCAAGTACCCGGCGCCAGACAACAAGGTGTACGGCTTCGCCCGCTACAAGCTGGGCTACGTGCACTGGAACAAGAACGACTACGCCGACGCGATGAACGAGTTCAAGAAGGTCATCGAGTACGGCGACCAGTACTCGGCCCTTCCCAACGCCGCGCAGCTCGCCAAGAGCGCCCGCCGCGACATGATCCCGGTCTACGCGGCCAGCGGCCAGCCCGACAAGGCCTTCAACTTCTTCAAGCCGCTCTCGGGTGACAAGGGTGGTGAGCAGTCGAAGACCATCGACATGCTGAACGAGCTCGGTCTCGCCTACCTCGACACCGGCCACTACAAGGAAGGCATCACGCTCTACCGCGACCTCATGAGCCGGGACCGCGGCGTTCGCAGCTGCCACTACCAGACGCAGATCACCGTGGCCACCCAGGCCATGAAGTCGTCGGACAAAGAGGGCATCAAGAAGGAGCTCGAGACCCAGCTCGCGATGCGCGCTTCGTACGCCAAGGAGAGCTACCCGGCGGACAAGAAGCTCGAATGCGCGAACCGCACGGCCGAGCTGCTCGCCGAAAGCGCCATGGCCTGGCACCTCGAAGCCGTCGGTTCGGGCGGCGTGCGCGGCACCGGCGACAAGAAGACGATGGATCTCGCGGCCTACCTCTACAAAAAGGTCGCCGAGAACTTCAACCGCGAGGAGTTCAGCAAGTTCGAGTTCCCGCGCATCGTGAAGAGCGACTGGCCCACCCTCTACAAGATCAAGTACGCGATGGCGGACCTCCTCTACTTCCAGCAGCGCTGGGAGGAGTGCGGTCCGGCCTTCGACTCGGTGGTCGCCGAGGACCCGAAGGGCGAGAGCGCCGCCGAAGCCGCCTACGCCTCGGTGCTCTGCTACCAGAAGATGTACGACGCCATGTACAAGGGTCAGTCGGACCGCAAGGGCAAGGGCCTCGGCCCGACCGGTGCGGACTCGAAGGACCGTGAGGCGAAGAAGGGTGAGTGGGAGAAGTTCAAGCCGAAGCCCTTCACCGACCTCCAGAAGGGCATGATCACGGCCTTCAATCGCTACGTCTGCTACATCACGCCGCCCAAGGGCGACAAGACGGCCGAAGATCAGTACGTCGAGGTCAAGTTCGCCCGCGCTCGTACCTACTACGAGGCCCAGCACTGGGAGGAAGCGGCGCTCGCTTTCCGCGACGTGGCGCTGAACCACTCGGGGCACGATTCGGGCATCTACGCCGCGAACCTCTACCTCGAAGCGCTCAACGTGCTCGGCGGGCGAGCCGACCCGCCGCGCCCGACCTGCTTCGACGACATGGGCAAGGACGTCCCGCAGTTCCTCAAGCTCTACTGCGAGGGCAAGAAGTACGACGACAACAAGGACAACTGCGAGCTTCTGACCCGCATCCAGTTCGACATCCAGCGCCTCCGCGCCCAGAAGACCGTCGAGCTCGCCGACTCGCAGCTCGACAAGGGCAACAGCAAGGAAGCCGTCGACAACTACAAGAAGGGCGCCGACGCCTACCTCGAGATGTGGCGCGGCTACTGCGAAGGCCCGATGAGCAAGGGCGAGAAGCCCAAGCAGTGCGAGAAGGCCAGCGAGATCGTCTACAACATGGCGCGCGCCTACCAGGCCGGTCGCCTGCTCGCCAAGTCGATCCAGGCGCGCCTCATCTTGCTCGATCCCAAGTACGGCATGGACAAGTCCGATCTGGCCCAGAAGGCCACCTACGAGATCGGCGGCAACTACCAGGCCATCGCCGTCTACGACCGCGCCGCGGACTTCTTCGAGCGCTATGTCGAGCAAACCTGCGGCAAGCTCAAGAAGTGCGGTGAAGAGGCCGACAAGGCCCTGAGCGACGCCGTGGTGCTCCGCCTCGGTCTCGGCCAGGACGACAAAGCCATCGACGACGCCGACAAGTTCAACCGCTACTTCGGTGCGCGCAAGCCCGAGCAGGTCGCCCAGATCGCCTTCGCCATCGCCGCTCACTACGGTGAAAAGAAGGACTGGGGCAACGTCGCCAAGCGCCTCGGCGGCGCCATGCGACAGATCGATGCCAAGGCCGCCCTCGACGTGCGCGTCCAAGCCCATGCACTCATGGGTCGCGCGCTGAAGGAGTCGAAGAAGAACGCGTCGAACGAATACGGCGCCGTGGTCAAGCTCTGGGCCGAGCCCAGCAAGGCGGTCGCCGAGATCGAGAAGGGCGAAGGCGACAAGCAGCGCCGTCTCGGCCGCGCCCTCGAGGCCGTGGGCGAGTCGCTCTTCTATTTCGCCGAGCAGAAGAAGTCGAAGGTGGATGCGGTCAAGTTCCCGGCGTTCAACGGCACCGCGACCAAGGACGAGGTGCTGAAGCACATCAACACCAAGGTCAAGGACTGGATCGGCAAGAAGAAGCCCCTCATCGACGAGGCCACCAAGGAATACAAGAAGATCGTCGACCTTCAGCCCGTTCCGCCGCCGCGCTGGGTGATCTCGGCGGGTGCCCAGGTCGGAAACATGTGGGGCACCTTCGTGGACGAGTTCCGCGCAGCTCCCATCCCCGATTCGATCAAGAAGGACTACGAGCTTCGAACCGCGTACTACGGCGCTCTCGACGACGCCTCCGAGCCGCAGAAGCAGACGGCCAAGGGCGCCTTCGAGACGTGCCTCGGCTACTCCGTGAAGTACCAGTACTTCGACGAGTACAGCCGCGAGTGCGAGAAGTGGCTCGCGAAGACCTACAAGACCGAATACCACCTCATCGACGAGTTCCGTGGTTCGCCGACTCGCGTGAACAGCGTCTTGAACGAGCAGGCCTTCCCGCTCCGCATCGGCGGAGAGCCGCTGGTCACGGTGGCGCCGCCGCCGGAGCCGCCGGCGCCCAAGAAGGCTACGGACGAGCCCAAGAAAGACGACAAGAAGGGCGGGAAGAAGTGATGAGCGCCAAGGAGAAGACGACGATGCGCGTCACCACGTTCGCTGTTGCGGGGATCTTGCTCGGTGCCGTGGGTTGCGGCGGTGGCGGCGGGAGCGGCAAGGGCGCTCTCACGCCGGGCCAAGACAGCGGCAAGAAGAGCATGGGCAAGACCGCTGTCTCGAAGGAGGCAGCGCAAGGCTTCGACCGAGCGCTGGACTCTTTCGCCGACCACGACAAGAAGGGCGACTGGGCGGAAGGGGCCTGCACCTCCACCGCCGAGATGTTCCTCGACGCCAACAAGGCTCAGCAGAGTGCCACCGGCAAGCCCTTGCCCGAGGCGCTCTACAACGCGGGCCTCGCCTATCAGCGCTGCGACAAGGACAGCGACGCGCGATCGCAGTTCGAGGCAGCCTCGCGGGCCGACTCGAACTTCCACCGCGCCAAAGCCCAGCTCGCGCTCTACGACTTCGAAAAGTCGAAGGACCTGAACGGCACGATCTCCAAGCTCGACCAGATCATTCGCGACGCGAAGTTCCAGAACGTCGAAGGCCTCGTCAGCCTCGCGGCGCTCCAGCTCGAGCGCAACGGCGACTCGTCGGACCAGGACGGCAAGAACGACATGGAGCGCGCGAAGAAGAACCTTCAGCGCGCGCTGGCCATCGACGACTCGTACATGGCCGCGTTCAACCAGCTCGCGATCTTCTACCTCGAGCAGGCCAAGGCCAAAGCCGACGCCGAAGCCGCCAAGGGCGGACGCAAGCGCCGCGGTCTCGTCGCCGCCAGCACGAAGGCGAAGGACGTGAACCAGCAGCAGCTCGACTTGGCGGCGCTGGTCGCTTCCCAGGGCGTGCGCAAGAACCCGAACTACGCGCCGCTCCACAACACCGCGGGCTTGATCCAGGTCGAGCTCAGGAACTTCAACGGCGCGGTGAAGAGCTTCGCCATGGCGCGCAAGCTCGACTCGAAGTTCTTCGAAGCGCACATGAACTACGCCGCGGTGAACCTCGGCTTCCGTGGCTTCGAGGAGGCGGAGAAGGCGTACCGAGACGCGATCAAGCTCCGACCCAAGGAGTACGAAGCGCACCTCGGCCTCGCCCTCGCCATTCGCGGCCAGATCAAGCCCGGCGATCAGTCGGCCATCGCCAAAGCGCAGGCCGAGCTCGACGAAGCCAAGAAGATCGACGGCAGCCGCGCCGAGACCTACTACAACGAGGCGATCCTCGCCCACGAGTACAAGACGAAGAGCGGCTCCGAGAAGGAAGCGATCCCCGCGTTCGAGAAGGCGGCCGCGACCTACAAGCAGTTCATCGAGAAGGCGGGCAGTGCGCCCGAGTTCGCCGATGCCGTGAAGCGCGCCAAGGAGCGCGCGCAGGACATCGAGGACACCGTCAAGTTCATCAAGGAGGGCGAGGCCGCGAAGAATGCGCCTCCGCCCCCGCCGCCTCCGGCTGACGCGAGCGGTGGCGCTGCACCTCCCGCGGGTGGCGAGAAGAAGTGATACGACCGGGTGTCCCGGGAGCGGCTCGCCCTGGCCAACGGCCGGGGTGGGCCGTTTTCATTCCGGACCCGCGGCCCCGCAGGAGGGACCCAAGCGGGGCCGCGGCTGGGACTCCAAGCTCCAGGGAAGGAATTCTGGCTCGGATGGAACTTCCCCCAAGGGTCGATGTCTCATCGGCGTGGTGCAATTCAGTACCCACCCCGAGAGCCAAGTGCGGAAGGCCCCCGCGAGACCGTTGACGTTGACTGCTGGGCCGAAGTACAATCACACTGTAATTCTAACGGAATTTTCCGTGGAGGGTAGAACAATGGCTCGCTCAGTTCGGGTTGGGTTCGGCGCAGTTCTCGTGGCTGTCGCAGCGTTTGCGTTCACTCCCTCGGCTTTCGCGCAAGGCAAGGCCGCGGCCAAGGAAGGCAAGAGCGACGACGGTTACGGTTATACGTTCGACGACGATCCGCTGAATGCTGGCGGCTTTGGTCCCAGCGATGCGACGATTCGCGTCCGTCCGCGCGCGGCTCGCACCACGCTGATCCGTCCGCGCACGTCGTTCGTGCCGGAAATGCTGAAGTCCGTCGAGAACATTTGATGTCGGCCTGGTGACGGCGTGAGCCGTTGCTCGGGACAACCAGGGAAGTCAGAAGCATGGCAAAGGCTGTACTCACGTTCGCGCTCTACCAAGGGGATGTGCTCCAGCGCCGGGAGACCATCGCGCAGGACATCGTCAAGGTAGGTAAGGATCCGAAGAGCCACCTTCGTGTGGACGATGAGCTCGCGTCGCGCATGCACGCCGTCATCGAGGTGGGAAGTCCAGAGGACATCACACTCATCGATCTCGGCAACGAGCCTGGCACACTGGTGAACGGCGCCCGGGTGAACAAGTGCAAGCTGCACGTGGGCGATCAGGTCCAGGTGGGCGGCACGCGCATCATGCTGGAGCGCGCCGAGGCTGCGGGTGCCGAGGTGCAAGCCGCAGCGGCACCAGCCATGGCGGCTCCCGCGGCGGCTGCGCCCCAGCAAGCTCCGGGCGCAAATCCCGTCGGCGGCGCCAATCCTTTCGGCGGTTCGAATCCGTTTGCGGCAGCAGCGGCGTCGAGCCCGTTCGCGGTCGGCACGGCGAATCCTTTCGACGTGGGCGCCGCGGCGCTGAACCCGTTCGCCAGCGGAGCGCAGCAGCAGGCGCGCCTCGAGGCCATGCGCGTTCCCGACGACGCGCCGCCCGGAACGTACACGTACACGCTGATCAAGAGCGGTCCCGACGTGCCCGCGGAAGAGGTCGAGGTTCCGCACCTGCAGTCGGTCGAAGTGATGGTGATGTGGGGCACGAACGTGCTTCACGTCGCGCACCTGACGCCGCCGCGCACGTTCTACGTCGGTGAAGAGCACAGCAAGAACTTCGGCTGCGACTTCTTCATCCCGGCGGAGAAGCTCGGCACCACTCGTATGCCCGTGGTGGTCGGCGACCGGGCCTCGCTCTCGGTGGTGATCCCGCCGGGTGCCAAGGGCTTCATCGAGATCCCGGGCCAGCCTCGCATGACGTTGGACGAGGCGCGCACCAAGGCGCAGCCGAGCGCCGAGGTCAGCGGTGGTCACCAGTTCCCGCTCGGTGGTGGAGCGCGGGCGCGCGTCGAGCTCGACCAGTTCGTGTTCCAGGTGGCGGCGGTGAACGCCGGCAAGCCCATCAAGCACGGCATCGGTGCGGGCATCGACTGGACGGTGTTCGTCTACTTCGCCCTGTCGTTCCTGGCGCACGCTGGGCTCATCGCGGCCATGGCGTTCTTCGTGCCGCCGCTCGGTCTGACCGATGACGAAGGCATCGACAAGGACCAGCTCTATCTCATCCAGCAGTACCTGAAGAGTGCTGCCGAGCGTGAGATGGAGGAGAAGGAGACCGAGCAGGTCACCGAAGACAAGGCGGACAACAAGGAAGGCGGTACGGGCACCCGAGCCAAGGGCGAAGAAGGCTCCATGGGCAACCCGACGTCCAAGGCCACCAACAAGCGCTACGCGGTGCAGGGGCCGAAGGACAACCCGGATCCGCACATCGCTCGCCAGGCCGCTCTGCGCGAAGCGCAAGAGTTCGGCATGATCGGCCTCTTGAACACGGGCGCAGCGGGCGACCCGAACGCGCCGACGGCCCCGTGGGGTCGCGACACGTCGCTCGGCCAAGACGACGTCTCGGCTCGCGGCAACATGTGGGGTGACGAAATCGGTGATGCCTTCGGCGCTGGCGGCTTGGGTCTGTCCGGCATCGGCGAAGGTGGCGGTGGTCGCGGCGAGGGCATCGGCCTCGGGTCCATCGGTACCTTGGGTCATGGCGCGGGCACCGGCACGGGCCAGGGTTTCGGCTCCGGTCACGGTCGCCTCGGTGGCTCGCATGCCACGCGCGCCCCGAAGGTCCGCATGGGCGCGACGACCGTCAGCGGTCGTCTCCCTCCGGAAGTCATCCAGCGCATCGTCCGCCAGAACTACGGCCGCTTCCGCATGTGTTACGAGCAGGGGCTGTCCCGTAACCCGAACCTCGAAGGGCGCGTCTCGGTGCGCTTCGTGATCGGTCGTGACGGCTCGGTGTCCAACGTGGGGAACGGCGGGTCGGACATTCCGGATAGCGGCGTGGTCGGCTGTGTGATCAGCGCGTACTACGGTCTCTCGTTCCCGCAGCCGGAAGGCGGCATCGTGACCGTGGTCTACCCGATCATGTTCAGCCCCGGCTGATTCTCGAGCCGGTTCCAGAGCGAAAGGCGCGTGCGTCCCCGGGACGCCGCGCCTTTCGTGTTTTGTCTCGGTCGTGCGCGGAGCGGGGGCGGTGTGGGTAGTCGGGCGCGGCCTTCGCGCTCGACCCTGACGTCGGTGGGGTGGGAGCTGCCCGGTCAGGCTGCCCGGGGCGCGCGTCTCCGAGCGCGCGTCGAGGGTGGAAAACCTGAAGGAATCTCGGAGAGATCCTGCCACGAACCGCCTTTACTTCGTTCCGCCCGTCTGCCTATGCTCGTGCACCGCATTTTGGCGCGGTTGCCTCAGGCGTTGGGGCAGAGGCCGTCTCCTTCCCGGGAGACGGGTCTCGGGCTTGGAGTATCGACTCGAATGAGCGCGGTTCGACCGCACGGATTCCACCCGTCGGAAGGCACGAGAACAGAGGGTGAGCGCACGATGAAACTGGCGAATGTCTCGAAGGTTACCGTCCTGGCCGGGGTGCTCCTGGCTGCACCTGCGTGCAGTCGCGATCACATCGAAGCCATCAACCTCGCCAACGAGGGTGACCAAGCCATCAAGGTGAACACCGAGGGCGCCATCGGGAAGTACGAGCAGGCGATCCAGCTCGACCCGACGAACCACAAGATCATGTGGAAGCTCGCGAAGGCGTACGAGAAGAAGGAGGACTGGGAGAAGCTCGCCTCCACGCTCTCCCGTGCTTCGAGCATCGCGCCCTCCTTCGCCAACTACTACTACAAGCGCGGGTATGCGCTGGTGAAGATGGCGGCGGCGGGGAACCCCGACAAGTACGAGGAGGCCAAGGAGCCTCTCAAGAAGTGCATCGAGAAGGACCCGAATTTCGCCGAGTGCTACCACTTCCTGGGCGAGGCGAGCCTCTGGACCAACGACGAGCAGGGCGCGCTCGACAACTACACCAAGGCCGTCGAGCACGACGCCACGACGCCCTACTTCTACCCGCCCCTCGCCGAGCTCTACATCACCATGCGCTTCTACAAGGAAGCGGAAGGTGTGCTGAAAGAGGGCACCCGCATCGTTCCGCCGGGTGAGAAGAACAACAACCACCTCTACGGCATGTACGTGCTCCGATTCCAGGTGGCGCAAGCCTCGGGCGACAAGGCGGGCATGGTGGCCGCCATGGAAAAGGCCGAAGAGGTCGCTGGCGATTCCCATCCCGAAATCGCCTTCAACCTGGGCAGCACTTACGCCGTGATGGATCCGCCCCAGAAAGAGAAGGCGGTTCGCTTGCTCAGCTCCTTCGTGAAGCGCGCGTGCCGCAGCGCCAACGCTTCGAAGTACAAGGAGCAGTGCGAGACGAGCAATACGCTCATCCAGAAGCTCGGCGGAAAGGTCAACTGACCTTGGGGCCTTCGCGACGAGCCGTACGAAGCACGACTCGCGCTCGGCAGTGTGCTCTGCACCGGGGGGTGTTGGATTTCGATGATGCGATGAACTCCGTGGAGCCATGCCAACCGTCTTCGGACGGCGGCTGGGCTCCCGCGCATCTGTTGTTCGAGGAAGCATGGATCTAGAGCAGCGTCTGAACCATCTCGAGCGTCACCACGACTGGGTCGGCCTCTCCGAGGCGCTCGAGCAAGCGATCGCGAGCGCACAAGACCCCGTTGCCAAAGCGGAGCTGCACCTCCGCCTGGGGCGCCTGTTGCACTCGCAGTTCCTTCAGAGCGTCAAAGCGCTGAAGCACTTCCAGGACGCGTTCAAGCTGAACCCCGCGCTCGGGGAGGCGCTGGCGGAAGCGCGACGCATCTATTGGGAGCTCGGCAAGCTCAACATGGTGCAGAAGCTCCTCGAGCTTCAGCTGAAGAACTCGAGCGAAGCCCAGGCCCCATTGCTCTACCGCGAGCTCGGCGACGTGTATTGCGACCTCGCCGACTACGAGCGCGCGGCAGACGCCTACGCGCGCGCCATGGCCGACGGACAGCCGGGGGACGTCGGGCAGCTGCTGGACGACGTGATGGTGGGGACCGAAGACTGGCAAGAGCGCATCGGCCTCGTCCTGCGCAGCGTGCAGGATGCGGACGCGCCCTCGGGCAAGTCGGACGCGCTGCTTCGCGCCGCGCGCATCGCGCGACGCTACGCGCCCGACGAAGTGGAAGCGATTCTGGGTCGCGCCTACTCGTCCGATCCCAGCAGCGTGGTCGTGGGAGCGCTCTACGAGGGCCTCCTGGTCGAAGGCAACCGCCCCGACGCAGTAGTGAAGTCGCAGCGCGAGGTGCTCGACGCCATCGCCGACGCCAAGGTCCGAGCCGATCTCGCGTTCCGCTTCGGCGTGCGCTGGGCGCTTCGCCACCAGAACGTGGAGGCGGCCGAGCCTCTGCTCGACGAGGCCTTGCGCCTCGACCCGACCCACGAGGCTGCGTTCGCGTTCTTCAAGGATCTGCGGGGGACCCGCGACGGGAACTGGGGCGAGGTGGTCCGAGTCGCCGACGAGCTCGTGAGCAGCCTCGGCACGACGCCCGATGCGGCGTACCTTCTCGCACAAGCCGCGACCATCGCGTGGCGCGAGCTGGGGGACATGATCCGAGCGCGCGGCTTCTTCGCGAGGCTCGCCGCCGTGGATCCCGAACACCCCTCGCTGGTCGCGTTCGAAGCTCAGATCGGCGAGAAGCTCGGCTCCAGCGCCGCAGCGCCTGCGGCGGCCGCCGCGCCCGCCGAGGTCGACGTCGAGGTCGAGCCGGCCGCTCCGGCAGCCGCCGAAGTCGCGCCCGCCCCCGCACCCGCAGCGAGCGCGTCTGCCGCGCCGTCGGCGGCTCCACCCGCGGGCGGAGACGAGGCCAAGATCGCTCAGCTCCGCGCGCAGCTCGAAGAGCAAGAGGCGGGCAAGAAGTTCCACGAATACGTGAAGACCTTGGTCGCTCTCGCCGACGAGGTCACCGATCCGGCCGAGCGCGTCGAGCTCTACTTGCGCGCCGCCGATCTGTACGTGAACAAGTTCGTCAACCAGGCCGAAGCCGTGCGCACCTACGAGCACGTGCTCGAGGTGGAGCCCGCGAATCCGGCTGCCATCGACTACCTGCGCCAGATGTACGAAAAGCGCAGGGACTGGGAGAAGCTCATCCAGCTCAAGATCAACGAGGCCAAACAGTACGAAGCCGGCCCAGTGCGCAGCGCCGCGTTCAAAGAGATCGCCCAGCTCGCCACCGAACGCGTGAAGAAGCCCGAGGTCTGCATCGACCTCTGGGCCGTCGTCCTGGAAAACGACGCCGAAGACGCCGACGCCATCGACGCCTTGGCGCAGCTCTACGAGCGCGCACGCGACTACGAGAAGCTGGCCGACGTCCTGGAAAAGCAAGCGCAGATCACTTACGACACGACCGCCAAGATCAACGTGCTGAACAAGCTGGGCCAGGTCGCCGGTGATCGTCTCAAGGACGACGTGCGCGCCGTGGAAGCCTACCGCCAGCTCCTCACCCTGCAGCCCGACGATCGGCGCGCGCAAGAGCAGCTCAAGAAGCGCTACGTCACGCTCGGTCGCTGGGACGACCTCGAGGTCTTCTACGCCGACACCGGCAAGTGGGACGAGTTCATCCGCGTCCTCGAGAGCAACGAAGCCAAGGCCGAGACCAACGAGCAGCGCATCGGCATGCTGCTGAAGATCGCCGAGCTCTGGATGACCCAGAAGGGCAAGCCCGATCGCTCCGCCAAGGCCTACGAGAAGATCCTGTCCATCGAGCCGACGCACCGCGAAGCGGCCGAGCGCCTGATCCCGCTCTACGTGCAGGCGAACAACCCGAAGGGGCTATCCAGCGCCATCGAGGTGAAGCTCGGTCACGTCGACGACCCCGCGGAACGTCTCACGCTGTTGCGCGAGGTGGCGCAGCTCTACGAGACCCGCATCCACGACAAGGCCAAGGCCTTCGAGCGCTATCTGGCCGCCTTCGAGATCGCGCCCAGCGACGAGCAGAGCCAGGTCGACGTGGAGCGCGCTGCGCAGCAGACCGCGCGTTGGGACGAGGTCGTGCAGGCGTACCGCACCGCCGTGACGCGCGCGGAGGGTGAGGGCGACGCGCTCGGCGCCAACGCCCTGCGCCTCCGACTCGGCCGCATCTTGGTCGACGAGGTCGGCCGGATCGACGACGCGCTGGCGGAATACCGTGCCGTGTACGAGGCCGAGCCCGAGAACGCGGTGGCGCTCGAGGCCCTCGAAAAGCTCTACCGGCAGACCGAGCGCTGGCGCGACCTGCTCGACGTCTACGCGCGGAAGCGCGAGCTCGCGTACGACACCGAGACCAAGAAGCCCATCCTCTACGAGATCGCACGCCTCCACGAAGGGCAGCTCGGGGATGCCGGCGCTGCCATCTCGACCTACCAGGCGGTGCTCGAGGACGATCCGGCCGACGGCGTCGCGCTCGAAGCGCTCGATCGCTTGTATCGGGAGACGTCCGCTTGGGAGAGCTACGCCGACGTCTTGCGCCGGCGCATCGACCTGGATGCGACGGAAGCCCAACTGGTCGACCTCAAGTTCCGTTTGGCTCAGACCCAGGCGGAGCACTTGTCCGACGCGGCTGGAGCGCTGACCAACTACCGCGAGATCCTGTTCATGAACCAGGATCACGAGGGCGCGCGCCTGGCGCTCGAGCAGATGCTGTCCGACGCGAACCTGCGCTCGGAGGCCGCGGCGATCCTCGAGACCATCTACGAGGTGCGCGAGGACTGGGAGAAGCTCATCGCGGCTCTCGAGATCCTGGCGGCGTCCGACTCCGACCGTGAGCGCCGGGTGAGCCTCCTCCGCAAGATCGCGTCCGTCGCGGCTTCGCAGCAAAATGCCCTGCCGCGAGCCATCGACGCCCAGGCGCGAGCGCTGAAAGAAGATCCGGCTCTGCCCGACACGCGTCTCGAGCTCGAGCAGCTCGCCGAGCAGTCCGGGGCCTGGGCGGACGTGATCCGCATCTACCAGGAGATCGGCTCCGGTCTCGACGACCCGGCGCTGGCGCGGGACTACTGGATGCGCCTCGCGTCCATCCAAGAGCAGCTCCAGCTCGTCACCGACGCCGCCCAGAGCTACGACAAGGTTCTGGCGCTCGATCCGAGCGACGCCGAGGCCCTCGCGGCCATGGACGCGCTCTACCGCGGCACGGGGCACTGGGAGGATCTCGTCGGCGTGTTCCGCCGTCGCATCGATCTCGCTGCCGACGGCGCCGAGCGCGAGTCGCTCTACGCCCAGATGGCCGCCGTCTACGAAGAGAAACTGGGACGTCCAGCCGAAGCCATCGCGGCCTATCGCGAAGTCCTGGCTCTCGATCCGGCGAGCCACGTGGCCCTGGCTGCGCTCGACGGCTTGTTCACCCGCCAGAGCATGTGGGCGGAGCTCGCCGAGAACCTCGACACGCAGCTCAATCTCAGCGCGGACGAGGCGACGCAGCAGTCCTTGATGCTGCGCCTCGCGGCCTTGCGCGAGTCGCGGATGAGCGACGTCGAGTCGGCCATCGAGGGTTACCGGCAGGTGCTCGAGCGCGAGCCGAACAACGAGTCCGCGATGACCGCGCTCGAACGCCTCGGTCAGACGCAGGAACACGAGCTCGCCATCGCCGAAATCCTCGAGCCGCTCTACCGGCAGCAAGGGGACTTCCAGAAGCTCATCGGCGTCCACGAAGTGCAGGTGCGGCGCGCCGAAGACGCTTCGCGCAAGGTCGACCTGTTGCACCAGATCGCGAGCCTCTACGAAGACGCGGCGGGTGACGTCAACGCGGCGTTCGACACCCTGTCCCGCGCCCTCGCGGCCGACCCCTCGCACGAGGGAACGCAGCAGGGTCTCGATCGACTGGCGCGGGTCACGGGTCGCTTCCAGGACCTCGCACAGGTCTTCGAACGCCTCGCGGCCGAGCAGCAGGATCCGGAGCTCGCGAGCCAGCTCTACACCTTCGCGGCACGCGTGTTCGAGAACGACGTGGGCAACATCGATCGCGCCATCGAGCTCTATCGGCAAGTGCTCAAGATCGACGCCATGAACCTGGCCGCGGCCGAGTCGCTCCAGACGCTGTTCCAGTCCACCGAGCGCTACGCCGACATGTCGCTGATCCTCCAGCGCAAGGCGACCATCCTCGAGGACTCCGACGAGCAGAAGTCCGCGCTCTACCAGGCCGCGGGCATCGAAGAAGAAGTGCTCGAGCGGAAAGAAGCCGCCATCAACGTGTACCTGAAGGTCCTCGAGATCGATCCCGAAGACCTGAAGAGCATCGACGCGTTGATCAACCTCTACCTCGGCCTTTCCCGCTGGGAAGACCTGCTCGGGGTCTACGGCAAGAAGGTGGATCTCGTCCTCGATACGGACGAAAAGAAGATGATCTACTACCAGGTCGGTGCCGTCCACGAGCGCGAGCTCGCCGACGTGAGCCGCGCCATCGACACGTATCAACGCGTGCTCGAGCTCGACCCGGACGACCTCACCGCGCTCGGCCGCTTGGACGTGCTCTACCAGACGGCGCAGAATTGGCCCGAGCTCCTCAGCGTGCTCCAGCACGAGGCCGAGCTCACCCAGGACGCCGCCGAAGCCGTGAGCTTCCAGTATCGGATCGCGGAGCTCTTCGAGAAGCACCTCTCGGACGTCGAGCGCGCCGTGGAGCTCTACCGCGACATCCTCAACATCCAGCCCGATCATCAGCCGACCTTGGCTGCCCTCGAAGGCATCAAGGATGGGCCGCGCTCCGCCCTCGCCGCCGCCAGCGTGCTCGAGCCGGTGTACGACGCCATGGGCGAGTGGCAGCGCCTGGTCAGCGTGCTCGAAGTGCAGGTGCGCCACGCCGAGGAGCCCTACGCGCGCGTGGAGCTCTTGCACCGCATCGCGCGGCTCTACGAAGAGAGCCTCGCCGATCCGAGCCACGCCTTCGAGACCTACGCCCGGGCGGTACAGGCCGACTCGCAGAACGAAGAGTCTCTGGCTTCGCTGGAACGCCTGGCCAATCTCATCGAGAAGTGGCCGGCGGTGGCCCAGCTCTACGACGCCGAGCTGGCGAAGCTCGGGGAGCAGCCCGAGCGCGTGGTGGAGCTCGGCTTGCGCGTGGCGCAGGTCTACGAAGTGCAGCTCGAGAACCTCGAGAGCGCCGTGGAACGTTACCGCCGCGTGCTGGAGGCCGACCCCGAGAACCAGAGCGCGGTGCGCGCCCTCGATCGGCTCTTCAGCCAGAGCGAGCGCTGGACCGACTTGGCCGACGTGCTGAAGCGCGAGGCCGACATCGGGCAGAGCCCCGACGAGATCCTCGAGTTCAAGTATCGCCTGGGTCAGGTCTACCAGCTCCGACTCGGCGACCTCGACAAGGCCATCGAGGCCTACCGCGAGGTCATCAACGCCGCTCCGGAACACGCCGACACCCTGGCTGCGCTCGAAGGTCTGTTCGAGTCCGGCGTGAAGCAGCTGGAGGTGGCCGAGATCCTCGAACCGCTCTACCAGCAGTCCGGCGAGTGGGAGAAGCTCATCCGGGTCCGCGAGGCCGAGCTCGTGCACATCAGCGCGGCCGACGACCGAATCGCGATGTACCACCGCATCGCCGAAGATGCGGAGGAGCGCCTGATGGACCCCGTGCGTGCCTTCGAAGTGCACGTTCGAGCCATCAAGGAGCGCCCGCTCGAGGAGCGCACGGGTGAAGAGATCGAGCGGCTCGCCGGCATGATCGACGGTGGCTGGGAGCAGCTCGCCAACGCCTACGCCGACGTGCTCGGCATCGAGGGCATGGAAGCCCCCACCCAGGCCGCCATCGGGAAACGGCTCGCTCGTGTCTTCGAGGAAGAGCTCGCCGACGTCGCCAAGGCCGAGGAGACGTATCGCTACGTGCTCACGGTGGTTCCGTCCGAGATCGACGCTCTGGCGAACCTCGACCGCATCTATTCGTCCCTCGAACAGTGGCCGGAGCTCGCCGGTGTACTCGAGCAGCGCGCGCAGGCTGCCGAGGAACCGCGCGACAAGGTGGAGCTCAACACGCGCCTCGGGCAGGTGTACGAAGAGAAGCTCGGGCAGGTGCAGGACGCCATCCGCGCCTTCCGTCGCATCTTCGACGAGCTCGAGCCTGCCAACGAAGACGCCATCCAGGCGCTCGGTCGCATCTACGAGCAGACCGAGCAATGGGTCGAGCTCGACGGCGTCTACCGGCGCGAGCTCGAAAACTCGGCCGGTGACGTGCAAGAGGCCGAAATCCGCGCGAAGCTCGCGCGCCTCGCGTCGGATCGGCTCGGGAAGATCGAAGAAGCCATCGACGGTTGGAAGCGCGTGCTCGACCTGCGCGGTGAGGATCCGGAGGCGCTCTGGGCGTTGGCGGGTCTGTACGAGCAGCAAGGCAAGTGGGCCGAGCTCACCGACATGTTGGAGCGCCACTTCGACATCGCGGAGAGCGACGAAGAGCGCGTGAACATCCTCACGCGGCGCGCACGCCTGTTCTCCGAGCAGCTCGGGCGCGACGACGAGGCGCTCGAAACCTGGCAACGCGTTCTCGACATCGATTTCTCGAACATCGCGGCGTTGCGCGCCATCGCTCAGATCTGGCGCGTGCGCCAAGACCCGCGGGAGCTGGTCGGAGGGCTACATGCGACCATCGACCGGGCGGCTGCGTTGCTCGATCCGGTGGAGCTCGTCGCCATCTACCGCGAGCTCGGCAAGACCTATGGCCAAGTTCTCGAGCAGCCGTTCGAGGCCGCCGAAGCCTGGCGCAACCTGCTCGAGGTGGACCCGGGCGACTTCGAGGCGATGGCGGAGCTCGAGCGCATCTACCGCGGTGACGAGCGCTGGGTCGAAGTCGTCGACGTGAAGCTGCGTCGCGCCGAGGCGCTGTCGGAGCCCGCCGAGAAGGTGCGTGAGCTGCTCGAAGTCACGCAGATCTGGAAGAAAGAGGTCAACGACTACGACAAGGCCACTCCGGCCTTCGAGCGCATCCTCACCATCGAGCCCGCGCACGACGAGGCTTTCGAATCACTCGAGCGCTTGCACACCGCGGCGTCGCGTTTCGAACAGCTGGTCGAGCTGTACCTGAACCGGCTCGAGACTCGGGAGACGGTCGAGGAGAAGAACGACCTTCTCCGGCGCATCGCCCGCGTGTTCGAGGAGAAGCTCGACGACAAGAACCAGGCCTTCGACGCCTTGGTCAACGCCTTCGCCGAGGACTACGGCGACGACGAGAGCGTCAAGTACCTGGAGAAGATGGCAGCGGCCACGGGCCGCTGGGGTGAGCTCATCAACACCGCCAACGCCTGGCTGAAGGAAGAGGAGGATCCGCGGAAGAAGATCCAGCTCTGCCTCCGCCTCGGCAAGTGGTACGGCGAAGACCTCGGCCATCCCGAATACGCGCAGCCCTACTACGCGCAGGTCATGCAGCTCGACCCGAACAACGTTCAGGTCCTGCGTCAGATGGCCGCCATCTACCGGCTCGGCGCCCAATGGCAGAAGATGGGCGAGACGCTCACGCGCGCCTTGGATGTCGCCGTCGCCAACGACGACAAGAAGGTCATTCTGTGTGATCTCGGCGACCTGCTCGAGAAGCACATGAACCAGGCCGATCAGGGCATCACGTTCTACCGGCGGGCGCTCGACGTCGACACGCTCTATCTGCCTGCCCTCGAGGCGCTCGAGCGCATCTACGACCAGCGCGGCAACCACGCCGACCTCGTGCAGATCCTGACCAGCAAGGTCCAGGCGCTGACCGACACCGATCAGATCGCGCAGCACAAGATGCGCCTCGGTGGCTTGTACGAGACCGCGCTCGGTGACTTCGAACGAGCGGGCAAGGTGTACCGCGAGGTGCTCGAGCTCGACGGCTCCAGCATCTTCGCGCTGCGCGGCCTCGAGCGCATCTACCAGGCCCTCCAGGACTGGCCGGACATGGTGGAGATCCTCGAGCGGCAGCTCGACGTGGTCGAGACCGAGCGCGAGCGCGTGGACGTGCTCTTGAAGCTGGCCCAGATCCAGGAAGAGCAGTTCCTGAAGGCGGACCTCGCTGCACAGCGACTCGAGCAAGCCATCGAGATCGATCCCGGTTGCGAGCCTGCCTACGTGGGTCTCGAGCGCTGCTACCGCCGGCTCAAGCAGTGGCTCGACTTGATCAACACCTACGAGCGCCACATCAGCGAGGCGGCGGACCAGACCACCAAGGTGGAGCTCTACGGCGCGATGGCCGAGGTGTACGCGCAAGAGGTCGGGGACGTCGACCGCGCCATCGACGCCTACCAGAACATCGTCGACATCGACGAGAACAACATCCTGGCGCTCGACGCCCTCGCCAAGCTCTACGAGAAACAGGGGGACGCGGCGCGCAGCATCGAGTCGATGACGCGGGTCGCGGACCTCACGTCCGACGGCACCCAGCGCGTCGAGATGTACTACCGCATCGGCAAGGCCCTCGACGAGAAGCTCGGGGACCGCGGTCAGGCACAGGAGCGCTTCGAGATGGCTCTCGATCTCGATCCGACCCACCTGCCGACCCTGGCCGCGCTCCGCATCATCGCGGTCGACGAGCAGGACTGGGACCGCGCTGCCCGTTACCTAGAGCAAGAGCAGCTGAACACCCAGGCGCCTCGCGCCCGAGCGAAGCTCTTGGTCGAGCTCGGCAAGCTCCGCGACGAAATGCTGAACGAGCACGAGCAGGCCATCTTGGCCTACGAGCTCGCGATGCAGTGCGACGAGGACTGCGAAGAGGCCGCGCTGCCGTTGGTGCAGGAATACGCCGTCGTCGGTCGCTGGACCGAGGCCGAGCCCTTGGCCGAGATGCTCGTCAAGAAGAGCAAGAACCGCGAACGGCACGAGCAGCACACGCTTTTCAAGCTGCTCGGCAAGGTCCACGCGGCCCTCGGCAACTACGACCGCGCGCTCAAGGCCTACCAGACCTCGAACCAGCTCGACCTGACGGACCAAGAGGCGATTCGTGGCATCGCCGACATGGGCTACGAGCTCAAGGACTGGCCGACGGCGCTCACCAACTATCAGAAGGTGCTCACGGCGCTCGGCGAAGACGACGTCGAACAGCGCACCGACGTCTACTATCGCCTCGGCAACATCAAGCGCGAACAGCACCAGGCGAAGCAGGCCATCAACAACTACGAGAAGGCGCTGGCCCTGAACGGCGAGCACCGGCCGACCCTCGAAGCTTTGATCGAGGTCTACGGCGGGGCCAACGACTGGAAGCAGGTGGCCGCCTACAAGCGCCAAATCCTCGATAGCGTCTACGACGGCGAGGAGCGCTACAAGCTCCTGAACGAGATCGGCGATCTCTGGCACGAGAAGGAAAAGAACCCGCAGAAGGCCATCGAGGCGCTGGAGGAGGCCCAGGAGCTCAAGCCGCAAGACCACGTGCTCTTGCACAAGCTCCTGCAGCTCTACGGCGAGGCGTCCGAGTGGCAGAAGATGATCGACACACTCCAGTCCATCGCCTCCATCGAGGAAAAGCCGGAGATCAAGAGCCGCTACTTCTACACGATGGCGCAGATCTACCGCGACAAGCTCAACGAACTGGATCGCGCGGTGGAACTGTTCAACGAGTCACTCGACCTGAACCCCGGCTATCTCCAGGCCTTCGAGCGCATCAACAAGATCCTCACCCAAGAGAAGAATTGGAAGCAGCTCGAGCGCTCGTACCGCAAGATGCTTCATCGCATCGCGGGGCGCGGGAACACCGATCTCGAACACACGCTGTGGCACCAGCTCGGCTTGATCTATCGCGATCGTCTCCAGCGCGGTGAAGAGGCCATCGAGGCGTTCAAGATGGCGACGACCATCAAGCCCGATGACATCATGCAGCACCAGATCCTCGCGGAGCTCTACGAGGTCAACGAGCGCTTCGACGAGGCCATCGCCGAGCAACGGCACATCCTCGAGACCGACCCGCTCAAGGTGGATCCGTATCGGTCGCTCTATCGGCTGTATCTGCAGAAGCACTCGTACGACGAGGCTTGGTGCCTCGCCGCCGCCATGGCCTTCATGAAGAAGATCGATGGCGAGGAGAAGCAGTTCTTCGAGGACTACCGGCCCCAGGGCATGCTTCAGGTGAAGGGCCGCCTCTCCAACGAGCTTTGGGTCAAGCACCTCTTCCACCCCGACGAGAACATCTACGTCTCCAAGATCATGGAGATGATCGCTCCGTCAGCGCTTCAGGCGAAGATCGCGCAGCTCCAATCGCAAGGGAAGCTCCCGACCCTCGACAAGCGCTTCAAGCAGGACCCGGCCACGTCGACCGTGACGTTCGCCAAGACTTTCGGTTGGGCGGCGCAAGTGCTCGGCGTTCCGGCGCCCGACCTCTACGTGCGCAACGACGTGCCAGGGTCCATCGTCGCGGTGCCTTCGTTGCCACCCGCGTCGCTCGCAGGTCAGACCGTGCTCACGGGCTTCCAGCCCCAAGAGTTGACGTTCATCTGCGGCAAGCACCTCTCGTACTACCGCGGCGAGCACTACATCCGTACGCTCTTCCCGACGCAGGCGGAGCTCACCATCATGTTGTTCGCCGGCGTGATGATCGCGGCGCCCAACACGCCCATGCCCGCGGACATGCAGACGCAGATCCGCGCCACGGCTCAAGAGCTCGCCAAGCACATGCAACCGGTGCAGCTCGAGGGCCTGCGCATCGTGGTGAAGAAGTTCATCGAGGAAGGCGCCAAGGCGAACATCAAGCGCTGGAACCAGGCGGTCGAGCAGACGGCTTGCCGCGCCGGGCTGCTGGTGTGCGCCGATCTCGAGATCGCCAAGAAGATCATCGGCGCGGAGCCGTCTTTGCCGGGTGATCTCACGCCGCAGGAGAAGATGAAGGACCTGCTGCTCTTCAGTGTCAGCGAGCACTACGCGCAGCTCCGGAAGTCCCTCGGCATCGCAGTGGGCTGAGATCTCGGCGGCGAGCCTCGGCGGGTAGCGCGGCGACCTCGGCCCTCGGCGAGGTCGCTTGCGCCGCGAGGTCGCTTCTGCCACGAGGTCGCTTGCCGCGAGGTCGCTTGCGCTGCGAGGTCGCTTGCGCCGCGAGGTCGCTTGCGCTGCGAGGTCGCTTACGCCGCGAGGTCGCTTGCGCTGCGAGGTCGCTTGCGCTGCGAGGTCGCTTGCGCTGCGAGGTCGCTTGCGCTCGGCCGCTTGCGCTGCGAGGTCGCTTGCGCTCGGCCGCTTGCGCTGCGAGGTCGCTTGCGCCGCGAGGTCGCTTGCGCTGCGAGGTCGCTTGCGCTGCGAGGTCGCTTGCGCTCGGCCGCTTGCGCCGCGAGCTCGCTTGCGCTGCGAGGTCGCTTGCGCCGCGAGGTCGCTTGCGCCGCGAGGTCGCTTCCGCTCGGCCGCTCACGACGGATCGGTGCTCGAGCACGCGCTGGCGCTCTCGCACGTGCGAGGTTCGCCGAGGGCGGGAGCCTGGCCCCGCCGGGCGATTCCCTTCACTTCCCAGGGAGATCGAGCGTCACGCGAGCGCCCGTGAGGAAGGTCCAGTGTTGCGCCGCCTTGCCGAACTCGCCCGCCGAGCGGTCGGAGAAGTAGCCCATGTCGAGCTCGAGATAGGGGCCGAAGCCGACCTTGTCGAAGGCGTACCAGTCTCCACCGACGGCCAAGCGAAGCCACTCGATCCCGCTGTACGTGACGTCTTGGGTGCCGCCGGAGATCTTGGTCATCCGATAGCCGAGGCCGGCGCTCATCCAAGGATCGAAGCGGACGCCTTGAACCAGGTGGTAGCGGACGAAGGCGCCGAAGGCAGTGCTCTGGGTGTCGCAGCCGCGGCATTGATCGCCTTCGCCCAGGCGCAGGTGCTGCCCCCAGGCGCCGACGGCGACCGTGCGGCTCAAGCCGTATGCCGCCTCGAGCCCGAACGCCCAACCCGCGCCCATGGCATCGGTTTGGGGCGCGTCGACCTCGAGCGCGCCGAACGGCAGCGCCACCCCGACCGACGGGGAGAGCGATAGGTGACCACTCAGAAGATCCGGCGCCGGGACTACCAGCGGCGGCTCGGGGCCGTCGTCGTCTTCGGGTTCGGTGATCCCGCGCTTCGGCTGTGGCTCTGGGGCCGGTGCCGGCGCGTCGGGGTCACCCGCTTCTTCACCGTCTTCGGGCTCGGCGGCGGGCTCTTGTGCGCCCGCGCTTCGCGCGAGCAGGGCGACGCACAGGGGAAGAGCAAGGAGGCGAAGCCACGACATGTTGGGCGCCTTGTTAGCACGGTGCAGGTGGACACGGACAGCATCTCCTCGGGCGGGCCTCGAGGCGGCGTGGAACGGTTTCGGCGGCGGGGCCGAACCCTGGTATTTTCCCGGGAAAAGCGGCGCATCAGCGTCCACTGCGCGGGCACCGGGAGACGCAACTCGGACGACCCGCGCGCCGATGACCGGCCACGATGACGCTCGAACCGAATGCGCGCGAAGAGGAGACACACGAAGTCACGCTCCAGCATGTCCCGGGACCGTGGCGCCTCGAGATCGGCACGCTGGACGGCTCGCTGGTTGCCGAGCTCGAGCCTGCACGGGCGCTCGTGCTGGGCGCCGGTCGCGCTGCCGACGTTTGCATCGCCGATCCCACGGTCAGCGCGCGCCACTGCCGAATCGTCGCGACCGCGAGCGGGGTCGTGGTCGAAGACATCGGGTCCAAGAACGGCGTCTACGTGGGTGCTGCGAGGGTGCAGCGCGCCACGCTCAGCGGGCGAGCAGCGACCTTCGTCATCGGACGCACGACCGTCGTCGTGCGGGAGGCGCGTACGATGGACTCGGAGATCGCTGCGGAGAGCATTCCGGGGCTCGTCGGCGCGTCACCCGTCATGCAGCGCGTGGCCGAGCAGGTGAGGAGGCATGCGCGTCTGAAGGCGCCGGTGCTGATTCGGGGCGAGTCCGGCACCGGAAAAGACCTGGTGGCTCAGGCTCTGCATCGCTTGAGCGGACGCAAGGGCGCCTACGTGCCGCTCAACGTGGGAGCTCTGCCCGAATCGCTCGCTGACGCAGAGCTGTTCGGCCACCGGCGCGGGGCCTTCACCGGCGCGGTGGCGACTCGGGCTGGCGCCTTCGAACAAGCCCAAGAAGGCACACTGTTCCTGGACGAGGTCGCGGAGCTCCCCGGGAGCATCCAGATCAAGTTGCTCCGCGTCGTGGAGGACGGGCTCGTACGACCGGTGGGGAGCACCGAGGCCGTCCGGGTGGATGTCCGCATCCTCTCGGCCACCTGGGCGCCGCTCGAAGACTGGGTGGCGCTCAAGCGGTTCCGCGCCGATCTGTTGCATCGGCTGGGGATGGTGGTGATCGAGCTGCCGCCGCTCCGGCAGCGGCGCTCCGACGTGCCGATGCTGAGCCAGGCCTTGCTGGCGCGCTTCCGGCCCGAGGTCGGCCCGAAGCACCTGTCGAGCGCGGCCATCGCCAAGCTGGTTTCGCACTCGTTTCCCGGGAACGTTCGTGAGCTCGGTGCCGTGCTCTATCGCGCCGCCGTCGCCACCGATGGGCCGCTGATCGACGCATGCCACGTCGAGCTCCGAAGTCCGGTGAAGTCCACGCGCCGTTCGGCGCTCACCTCGGACGAGGCCCGCACCTTGCTCGAGCGTCACTCCGGGAACACCGCGCGAGCGGCCCGCGACGTCGGCGTTGCACGCTCCACTTTTCGATCGTGGTTGATGCGCGAGACGGGCTGACCCGGGCGGGCGGGGCGAATCAGAACTGCCCGATGACCCCGAGCCCTCGTTCACTCGGACCCACGAAGGGGACCACGCTCGCTCGGATGCCGCGATCCTTTTTGGCGCTGCGCGAGCGCGCGGCCTTGCCGCCGATGGTCGCCTTGTTCGAGCCGGTGTCGATGAAGTAGTAGATGACGGTGCCCGCGGCGGCGACACCTGCGACGACGAAGCTCACGGTGGCCAAGGTCTTCTGCGAGTCACCGTCGCTCACGCGGCTGTCGTAGCGCTGACAGGCATCCGCGAAGTTCACCACGCCGGGGACGGCTTTGGGCGGCGGACCGCACGGACCCGACACACCCGTCTGGTTGCCCTTCTGGATGATCTGCTGACGGATGCTCTCGGCGTCGTCGTAGCTCTGCTTGGAAGCGAGCGCGAAGCCGACGCCGCCGGCCAGGCCGAGCACGGTGATGCCGCCGCCGATCCAGGCGACCTTGTTGTCTTTGGCCCAGCCGAGGAAGCTCGGCTTGTCGCCGCCCTTGTCCGGACCCACACCGGGGCCCGGTCCGGGGCCGCTGCCGCTGCCGGCGCCGGACGCGGGGCCTTCGCCCGTCGGCGGTGCGGCGGTGCCGCCCGGAGGTTCTCCGCCGCCCACCGGGGCCACGGGGAGGGGGCCTGCCGCGGAGCCAGCTCCGAGGTTCAGCTCCACCGAGCCGGTTTGACCCGCGATGGCGGTGACCGCCGACGGCGCCGACTTTCCGTCCTTGCGCGCCTCCACGTTGTGGGAGCCTGGCTTCAGATACACCGGGCCGGGCAGCGGCGAACGGCCTTCGAGGTTCCCGTCCACGTATACGTCAGCGCCCTCGGTGGACACGTTGACGGCGATTTCGCCCACGCTCGCCTTGGCCGTCGAGAGGCCTTTCTCGGCTTCCTGGCGCTCCATCGCGCTCGCCTCTTTGTTCTCGCGAAGATACTGGGCGAAGTGCTTGGCCGCATCGGCCTCGCGCGACGAACGAAGCTCGCTCTGCGCGAGGTTCAGGAGGACTGCGGGGTGTCGCTTCAGCGCGTAAGCTTGTAGGAACGCTGCGCGCGCCTTGTCGTATTGCTTTGCGTCGTAGAACTTGACGCCCTCTTGGAACCGCTCTCGCGCCATCTGAATCGCGGCGTCGTCTTGCGCCGATGCGATGGCGGGCACGAGAGGGCCAGCGAAGCTGAGCAGCGTAGCCAGGGCGATAGCAAATCGGTTCATCGTGACTCGTCGTGAGCGAAGCCGGGTGGTTCAGAAGGGCGTGTCCCGAACTATAGTCCCGCCGCTCGGCTTCTGACCAACGGGCTTGCCGCCGCCGGTGGGTTTCACCGTGGGCTTCGCGCCGCCCGTGGGCTTGGGCTTCGCCGCTGGGGCTTCGGGCTCGGGCTTCGGAGCTGCCGCCTTCGGTTCGGGGGCGCTGGGCTTCTCGGCGACCGGCTCCGAAGTTGGCGGCGGCGATTCGACCTTCTTTTCTGGTGTCGCGGTGGTCTTGGTCTCGGCGGCCGGGACCGAGCTCGTGCGCTCGGCCGGTTTCGACTCCTCGCTCGAGCCACCGGCGAGCGCCTTCACGCCGACGATGACGAGGAGAAGCACCGCGAATCCCAGGACGCCGGCGACCACGTAGCTCTTCTTGATGGCGGGCGTGACCGGAGGTTCGTAGTCGTCCGCCTGGGTTCGGGTCGCCGGCATGGCCCGCACGGGCGGCTGCGCGGCGACTGGCATCGGAGCGGGCGCGACGGCGACGGGCGCGGGAGCGACGGCAGCGACGGGCGCAGGCGCGGGCGCCTCGGGCGAAGGTGCGGCCGCCACCGGTGCGGGTGCCGGCGCGGCGTCAGGCGGAGGCGCGGCCGGAGCCGGTGAGGGCTCGGGCGCGGGCGCTGCCGCAGCTGGAGCGTGAGGCGCAGCTTCTTCATCGACGCTGCCGAGCACGAGCGTCTTGTGACCTCCACCGGGCAACGGTGCGGGTGTCGGTGCTGGCGTCGGAGCCGCGGCAGGAGTTGCAGGCGGTGACTGGAACGCGGGCGCGACTCCACCGATCATCGTCTTCTTCGGATCGAGAGCGGCGGGCGCGGGGGGAGCGGGTTCGGGCTCCGGTGCCGGCGGGGGCGACGAGCCCGCTGCGACCACTGGCATCCCGACGATCTTGGGTGCCGGTGCCGGTGCGGGCGCTGCGTCCAGCGGTGGAACGTCGATGGCCGTGGGGGCGTCGTCTTCGCCGTCCTCCCACATCGGCTTGAACTGATCCGCGAGCTCGTCTGCTTCGGTTGCGTCGATGGCCCGTGCCGCGGTGCTCGGATTCTGGTTCGCCATGGCGTTACCTTCGGAGCGTGCGCGACAAGGCTAGCACCCGGGCCCCCCCCCTCGCAATCCACGGAGCCGCGAATTCCCAGGAGAAAACCGGGGTGCTCTGCCCGAGTATTGGCCCGCGGGCGACTTGTCGGGCAACTCTAGTCCCATGCGGGTCTTGCCCGTGGCGTTCCTCCTCCTTTCGGCCTTCGCGGTCGCGTGCAGCTCGCGTGGCACCGCGGCGCAGGGCTCGAGAGGTGCGCCATCCGCCACGCCGCCGAGCGACTCCGTGCTCGCGAGCCGCGCCGACGCCGTGGCGCGCGCGGACGCGCTCGCCGTGGAGGCTGCGAAGGCAAGCGGCGACGCGGCCGTGGAGCTCCTGCGTCACGCCGCCGAGCTCCGCGTGCGGCTCTGGCGCATGGAACACCGTGAGACCGACGCGCTCGAAGCGCTCGAGCTCTATCGCAGCGTCGACGACAAACCAGGCGCGGGCGCGTGCCTCGCAAGACTCGACCGCTCGCTGCTCCAGGGCGAGCTCAAGACGGAGCCGGCGGAGACCTACCGTCAGGTCTATCGCGTGCGCTCCGCTGCCGAGGTTGGCCCATGTCGCGAGCGTGCCGACCGCGTGCTGGCTTCGCTCGCAGCGTTCCGGCCGCTTCCCAACGTGCTCGCGGAGATCGATCGCGAAGTGTCCGCCGAGGACGGTGGAGCCCGGGACGCCGGGCGAGCGGCGCCAGTCAGCTCGAAGCCGGATGCCGACGGCCCCGTGGTCGTGCCGACCCTGACCAAGGAACGCCCGAAAGGCCCTGCTCGAATCACCAACATCCAGCGCTACGGGGCGCGCGACGCCGCGCGCGTCGTGGTGTTCGTGACCCACCCGACGGTCTTCGACGTCGGGTTCATTCCCGCGCAGGGCAACGAACGGGGACCGCGGCTCTACGTCGACATCGACGAAGCCGGCTACAAAGGGCCGCTCGAGTACACCGTCGGCGGTTTGGTGGAGAAGGTGCGCCTCGGCAAGCGCGGGAAGGGGACGCGGGTCGTGCTCGACCTGGCGTCGCCGGCGTACCGAAAGGTTTTCTATTTGCCTGAACCTTTCCGGCTGGTGATCGACGTCTCGAACGAAGCCCCCAAAGCCGAGCCCGTCGCCGAAGGGCAGACGACGCGCAACGTCCGGCGCGTGGTCATCGACCCCGGGCACGGCGGTCACGATCCCGGTGCCACGGGGCCGGCGGGCCTCCGCGAAAAAGACGTGACGCTCGACATCGCGCATCGCGCCGCGCCTCTGCTCGCGCGTGAGCTCGGCGTCTCGACCCTCTTGACCCGCGACTCCGACGACTTCGTCGCGCTCGACGAACGCACTCAGCGCGCCAACGCGTTCCAGGCCGACCTGTTCGTGTCGATCCACTGCAACGCCAGCGAGGACCCGAGCGCCCGCGGCTTCATGACCTTCGTGCTCGACGATTCGCGCGACGCACTGGCCGCGTCCATCGCGGCACGCGAAAACGCTGCCTCGGCGGCCGCCGCCGCAGAACTCGCCAACGCCATGAGCCGCGTGCTCGACCAGAGCGCGGTGTCGCGTTCGGTGCGACTCGCCGAGCTCTTGCAGAAGGCTGCGGGCGCATCCCTCGCGCCAGCTTATCCGGGTGAGCAGGACGGCGGCGTGAAGCGTGCCGGCTTCTACGTGCTCGCGGGGGCGCGCATGCCGGCGGTGCTGTTCGAGACGAGCTTCATTTCGAACCCCGCCGAAGAAGCGCGTCTCAACACCGGCGACTACCGGCAGAAGCTCGCCGACTCCATCGTGAACGCGGTGCGGGCCTACCGCGAAGGGCGCTGACGGCTCATCCCTCGCGGGTCACGCGCTGCGGCACGAAGCGGCTGCCCTCGAGCACGAAGCGCGTCGGAGCCGCTGGATCCGCGGGCGCGGGCGCAGCTTCGAAGTAGAGCGGGTCCCCCGGCAGCGCGAGCACGCTCGCCCCTTCGTGTTGCACGAAGAACGGGCACAGCGGCGTGAGCGACTGGCCGCGGGCGAGGACGCGCGCAGACTCGATGTCGTGCGCTCCGGCGAAGAGCTCGATGCTGCGCAGCGTCGGCGGTGCCAGGAAGATCTCCTCGGCACTCCAGCGCCGGAGGAGCTCGCGAGGGGTCGCCCAGAAGCTCGACGTGGTCTCGTGCTCGTCGTGACGCCCGCTCTGCGCCGTCGGGCACGCGAGCAGGTAGAAGCGAGTGTCGTAGCGGCGGGACTCGGCCTTGGGCGTGATCCAACGCGCGAAGGTGGTGAGCGCCGAAGTGTCGAGCGCGAGCCGTTCGTCGCGGCAGAGCTCGAAGAACGCGCGAGCGTCGTCGCCGGAGGCTTCGCTCCGCCGCGTCAGCTCCATCCGGAGCGCCTCGACCCGCGCGTCGTCGAGGGGAGCGCCCGCTACGGGCAAGATCCCGGCTTCTTCGAACAGCTCGCGGAGCGCCGCGACGGCAAATGCACGGCACGTGTCCGGATCTTCGGCGACGGCGAGCTCGCGCGCGCCGAGACCCGTCGTGTGGGCCTGCCACTCGCCGGCGCGATCGGCTGCCGAGAGCTTGCCGCCCGGGAACACGACGGCGCCGCCGAGGAATCCCGAGGCCCGGTGCCGCTCCACGCAGAAAAGCTCGATCTCGCCCTGCCGACTCCGAACCGGGAGGACCGTCGCGGCGTCCTTGGGCGCGTCCGAAGGACGGTTTTCGTCGAAGCGGAGCATCGGGGAAGCATAGCGAAAACACGAGAAAACCTCCCGCCGCTCCGCGAGCATTTCGTGCGCCCGGCGCCCTTGCCGCGAGCGATTGACGACGAGAAAGCGGCGTCTTAGGTTCGAGGGCTCTCGGAGCGCCAAATGGCAACCAAGTCCAGCGAGAAAGCAGCACCGGCAGGCGGGGACAAGCTGACGAAAGCGCAGCTGAAGAAGTTCAAGGACATGCTGGAATCCAAGCGCATGGAGATCATTCGCAAGGCCCAGCAGACCTTGGACGAAGACATGACGCTCGATGCCAACGACCTTCCGGACGAAATGGACTTGGCCTCCAGCGAGTACCTCCAGTCGTTCACGTTCCGCCTTCGCGGCCGTGAGAAGGTGTTCCTCGACAAGATCCAGAAGGCGCTGGAGAAGATCGACGGCGGCAACTTCGGCGTGTGTGACGACTGCGGCGAGCGGATCAGCGTCAAGCGTCTCGAGGCGCGGCCGGAGACCACGCTCTGCATCCGCTGCAAAGAGGATC